>RFGC01000024.1 GCA_003697135.1 Acidobacteriota bacterium | reverse complement strand
GTTTCTCCTTACGGCTCGGCCCGACCTCTTGCCCGTGGACTTCAAACGGCAAGGCCGAGCCGAAGAGCATATTCCTCTTTTTCCCCCTACCACCCCTCAGGAAAAAGAAGAGTTTGCCCGTGCGCTGGCGGCGCGCCTGGGCTTCCCGTCCCTCGAAGTGCCCCCTGACCGCTGGAAAGACCTGCCCAACTTTT
Source organism: Acidobacteriota bacterium (assembly GCA_003697135.1). Taxonomy (GTDB): domain Bacteria; phylum Acidobacteriota; class Blastocatellia; order Pyrinomonadales; family Pyrinomonadaceae; genus J014. The sequence goes on along the minus strand of RFGC01000024.1, from coordinate 10,496 downwards.
CCGGCGCAGAATGGGAAGCGATTTTCACTCGGGCACGGCTCCAAGCCTTCCTCCATGGCCAAGAGGCCCCTTCCTGGTCAGACATAGAAGCGGTACTTCAAGACTTCCTGCCCCCCACCTACCCCGAGGAAATAGAGTACATGACCTTATTGGCCGTATTGGAGTGCACCCGACGCAGCTTCCTCCCGCCACTTTATCGAGACATAGACCGACCCACCCTCACGGGCCGCCTGCAGGAGCTGCGCACAATCTTAGGGATTATTTAGAATCTGGAAGCCCATCCAAATCTAAATAAATTTCCAAATCCCGATTCTGTTTCAGCATTTGCCGGAAGGAAGCGGCCCATTCACCATCAAGAGAAACCTCAGTTAATCCGTTTGCTTCTATGAGCAATACCTCCTTCGGCGGAACCGATTTTTTATTGGCTGCCTGTTTCTCATCGGATTGGGGTACTATTTGGGCTTTCCACAGCCCCTGGGCGAGCTTGGAAAGTTTCTTGAGCTCTGACGGAGCTGGCTCAAGTTCCCATTCCCTCCGAACAGCAAGGTTTCGGACATCTTCTTGCCTGGATAGAACTTCGCGCTCTATCTCTTCCCATTGTCGTTGATCCATGTCCTCAAAAAGCCTCACAAGATCGCCTGCTCTCTTGACTGAAGTAGTAGATGCCTTTTCAAATTCTTCTTTTACAGATTTCTCTATGAGCTCTCCCTTTTTTACCTCGTAGTATTTCTGGATATTTTGAAGAGATTCCGCCCTAAGAATAAAATAATGCTCCGATTTACGAAGACTATCAAACCAGTTTCCAAGCCATTCTTGTTGCTCTTTATTTCTTAGCTCAATAACAAAGTTGGTTCCCTTTGTCACTTTCTCATCAATATCGGAAGTTAGGAGAAAAGCAGCCACTGGCGAATAAATCGCAGACACCCGAAGGGTTGGCTCGGCACGGAATAAGCGGACCGTAGCCCCAGCTTCTACAAAGTACTTCAAATTAGGATACGCCTGGCTAAGATAGAACTCCGGAAAAAAGGGATAAAAAAGCTCCAGCTTACCACCATTTTGCGCATAAGACACAAGCATCCTCCCCAAAGAGGAGTCATGGTTTATCTTATAAGTAGAAATCCACACAAATTCGGGCTTATTCTTTAGCAGTTCTTCTTTTATACCGTCTTCTACATTGTCATCAGGGATGTGTTGAGGATCCCCCCAGTAGAGAGAGCGGTCAGGTTTAGGGAAGCTCAAGTATTCTGCGGCCGAGCATCCGGGCCGAGCATTTTCCCACACCTCCTCCTTTGCATTTTCCCAGAAATGATACGCAAACCATTGAGCTAAAGATCGGATATGGCGGGCCTCCAACCATAAGTGCAGCTCTCGGCGTTTGCTTTCCTGAAAAGCCTCTTCTGTCCAAGGAGCGCAACTAAGCAAGCCCCACCCACCTTCTGAAAGGTGTGGATCCACCAGCAAAAAAGAAGCATACGCTTCTTGGGTTATGCGGATACGAGCTCGACCCAAGAGACGCCTCGCCCCTAACTTCTCTGGCAGCCGGCCCACAAGCAAGTATAGCCCTAGCGTCGGCTTTTGCTTGGCCACTTCCTCCAAAGCCTGAGCTAGGGGGCTCTCCTCTAATACCGGAGTCGTAAGCAGAATCGCTTCTTGAGCCTCCTCTAAACGCTTACAAACTTCCTCTTCTAATCTTCCATCTCCCTTGCGTAGTAAGGTACGCTCCTCCGGCAAACGGAGTTCGCCCCCCTCTTTCTGCAAGACAAACTCAACTTTTCGATCCACTTTTTTGTGGTCTACACGGTAAAATACTCTTTTCTGCTTATCAAAGCCAACCTCTACCATAGCTCTTCCATTTATTTGGTTTTCGGTATCAGGTACAAAGGTGCGTGAAGAGCATAAAATGCGCGATAACCTTCTTTATTTGGCAGATTAGCTAACGCTTCCATCGCCTCCTTTCGGGTCCACCCCTTGAGGTCAGGGTACACTTCGTAAATAGGGGTCAAATTTTCATTCTGCCAACTCTCCCAGTCCGATTCCCCTCGTATATCTCTCTCAAGCCGCCTTGCCACAAAGTACAAGCGCCACTTCTCCGCATCCTCTCTCGTCTTGGGACGTATTTGTACCGATATCTTCATCGGCGGTTCGACTCTAAAATCCTCCCTAAAAAGCTTTACCTTATCAAGCTGCTTATCAGTATAGAAATTCAAATTATTTACATCAAAGGACTGAAAAAGAAAGTCTTTTTCGGGATCATAGCTTTCGGGATAAGTTTCCTGGAGAACCTTCTTTTGAAGGTATGCCAGACTCAGAGAAGGCATGGGCAGAAACCAACTCGGGATTAGGATATCCTCATTTTTTATTTTCAAACCAAGCAAAGACTTATCTGGTTCTAGGGAGAAGAATATCGGTCCTTTTTCTTCCCTAACTTTGTATAGTTGGTTAACTTCTTCAATAATTGCGGATCGAGGATTAGGTTTCTCGCTATCGGGGTCTATATATAGATACTCCTTCTTCAAAGCAACCTTTTGCTCTATAGACTGCAACTGAGCATCTTTCTGATCAGAACCCCTCTTAATCTTAAGAAGCAGAAGGGGGATAGGGCCCTCGTACTTCCCTAAGAGCTCTTCCTGCATGTCTCGGTCATCCCAGGAAACTATCCGAGCCAGCATCCGATAAGTAGTCCAAATCTTCTCCTCTCTCAGAGCACGGAGAGCCCAATCCGTAAGCCTAAGTTGACGCTCATCGCTTCTCCTCTCAAGATAACCCTGATTTATAAGTGTCTCCACAAGCCGCTCGAGCATCGGCTTCGTAAAAGAAGGAAGCAACTCACGCCTAAGGTAAGAGACATATTCCTCTCTTTTTAGATAGTCCTTTGTGCTTTCTGACCCTTTGATTATCTCTTGGGCTGCCTGGATCAAGGGCAAAAAAGGAAGCTGCGGTTCATGGACCTTCACGAGGCCGGCCATCTCGTACTCAACCAGCTTCGCCCTACCGACTAAGCGAGTGGTTATATTCTGATTGCTCATAGCTGTATAATAGGATACTCCTTTGCAAGAGCTTGAAGGGCAGGAAGCTTAGCCGAACTTTTTAACTTTTCAACATGCCCAAAAAGATACAACTTGTGCCGGGCACGAGTGATCGCAACATTCAGCCGATTAGGACTATTATAGTGAGCCATTGGACTAAATTTAGTAAACCCTAATAGAACAACATCAGCCTCTTGCCCCTGGAACTTATCTACCGTATACAAATATATTACAAGAGACTCCCACTGAAAACGAGAATAGTTTGACGAGCGAGTTAGCTTTCGAAGCATATGGCGTATCTGTTGAACCTGGTCAGCGTAAAAAGACAGAATAGCCACCTCACATTTTTGATTCCCTTTTTTTGTAAAGTGATCATTTAGCCTCTTGAGCACTTCTTGTATTTTACTAACTTCCTCCCGATTAATAATACGGCTTCCCGCCTTGGGATTCTCAGAAAGACGCACCCACACGACTCGCTTATCCGCCTCATAATCCCAAGGCCGAGTGTTATTTACTTTTGCAGAGTACAAACTTTCTGAATCATAGAAGTATTCACGCGAAATCCGAGCTATGTCGTCATGCATACGATATTGATATCGTAAAATGTCAAAGTATTTACTCTTATAGACTTCTGGCAGCCCCATGGTCAATACAATATCAGAATATTTTTCCATCCTTTTTCCTATTCCTTCCTGAAGCATCTCTAAAATAGAAGGAAAGAAGAGCCGCTGTATGTTTTTTAGTTCTTTTTCAATTTCGTCGTATTTCTCTATTGGGATTAGAATTTCCATCTCCCTTCTTATGTGTTTAGTTATATCTTTCTTTACCCTTCTGTACATGAAGATTTGATTCATTCTTTGAGCAATCATGTCTCCCCATTTCTCACGAACCTCCCAGACAAATGGAGGGGCATCTTTCTCCCACAGAGCACTCTGAACCATCTCGAGCCTCTCTAACTTATGAGAGGGAATTCTCTCTTCATCCGCAGCAATGATGATACGAGACTTACAAGCATGATTATCTAAGAAGAAGTTCGGACTACTTGCAATAACCACATGGGAACCGTTTATTTTGTAAATCATATCGCTTAATTCTTGAACGTTACCGTCTGGCTTTTTTATCAGAACATAAGGAGGCGTACGGATTCCAAGATCATTTTCGTGTTTCTCTGCCCGTTCGCGCTCCTCTACTTTCTCTACCCAATCTGCGTCCTCATTGGGTTCGGGGGTAATCAAGACATGAGTAATAACTTTGTTTTCATCCTCGTTTATGCTTTTCCACAGATAAAACCGCCTGACCTGGGCAAAAGATTCTTCCTCCTCCAATAAAGCATGAATCCACTCTCCAATAATGTCATTATCTACATAAGGAGATAGTTGCTTTACATCCCCCACAAGGATCCACTTCTTCGCATACAAAGCCGGGACCAAAAAGTCTAAAAGGGTAGCCTTAGAGGCCTCGTCCATGATCATCACATCAAAAGGAACCGATTCAAATTCACCCCGGATGTAAGGAGAGCGCAGAATGCCTATCGTCGTGCCCGCAACTAAGTTGACAGATTCAAGAATAAGACTCTCTATCCATGCAGTATCCTTAGGATAAGATTGAATGTAATCATATAACATCATTTGACTTTTACTCATTTTGTTTTTCTCTTTACTTGTCAAGAATTCGACTATTTCTTTTCTATGACGCTTTACCATCCTGTCCAACAAATAATTCTGAACATTTTCTTTTATCATGGATATATCTCTGCCTATCCTGATGGGTTGAACATAATCCTTACACACATCTTTGTACCTGTCGTCTATTCGCTCTATAACATTATCTATGGCTGCATGAGTAGAAGAAACCAAGAGAACCCGTTTACCTCGAGAAACAAACTGTAGGATAAGTTCTATGATAGTAGTAGTCTTGCCGGAGCCCGGAGGACCCTCAAGCAAAGCAAAAGCAGGGGCACGAAGCGCTTTTTCTATAAAGCTGCGCTGATCTTGGGTGCCTTCCTTAGAATCATCTTTTAGGATAAACCACTGTATCTCTTGCTCAGACACCCTCTCTTCTTCTAACCCCTTCCAGAAAGGTGCTTCCTGTTTGCCAAATAACCAAAGAAGAGGCTTATGTTCAGGAAAAGGACGCTCCCTCAAGCGCATAATAGCATCCTTCTGAACACGTATTTGGTAGGTATTGGGTACAACTTTTATGATACTACTATTACTGGTGTTTTCCTGAGATGATGTGGAGGTAGCTTCCTTAGTAAAATCCGCTTCTACAGCAATCCACCCTTCTTCTTCGTTCCGATCTAATACGGCATATGACTTTTTCCCTTTTTCTCCTCGTCGTATACGCGCACCTTCTTTATACACCTCACGAAATCCTCTATCCTCCTCAGAACTCCTCACTAAGAATATATGCGCCTTGCTCAATCTTTCATCATCCTTATGCCTTTCTTGATATTCCTTGGTAAGATCCTCGGCTCTCTCTAACTCAATACTTGGAGCATTTTCCTCTAGAAATTCTATTGCCTTATCAAGATATTTCATTATGTTTTGAGTCTCATAATAAAAATTCTTCAACATATCCTTTGTGTGATCATCCCATTCTTCTGGGGGTCCAAATAGCTCTTGAAAGAAAGGGTTTTTGCTAAATTCTGCTACAGGATCATATCTATGCCGTTGTTTAGGCTCCGCCCCACTCATGACCAGGCAAAAGTACGTATTTTTGGAGTATGCTCACCGTGAGTCCGCGTGCGGCGGCTCGCATCCGAGCCATCCAAGCCGAAGAAGGCCACCCACGCCCCTGCCTCCGTATCTCGGTACGGCCTGGCGGCTGCTCTGGCCTCACCTACGACCTGGCCTTTGCCACCGAACCCCAAGCCGATGACCTCGTCTTCGAATCCGAAGGCATCACCCTCTACGTCCCCAAAAAAAGCCTCCTCTACCTCGTCGGCACTGAACTGGATTTCACCGACGGGCTGGACGGCAAAGGCTTCCACTTCAAAAACCCAAACGCTACCCGGACCTGCGCTTGTGGCACAAGCTTTGCCGTGTGAATCCCTATGGAACGCTTGCGTCCAGGTTGGTTCCTACAAGGGCTGTGGGACGCAGAGTACCAGCAATATCGCCTTTTAGCTTACCTGGCCCGGGTCCATAGAGAATACCTGGCCCAGCGGCTTTACCCCCACCTGGCTGACCTTATCGCCTCCTACGGAGAAATGCGCGAGCTTGCCCGCCAGGTCGAGGAAACAAACCCCTCCCCCGAACTGGAAACCCTCCAGGAAATCCTCACTTTTTCCCTTCCTCGGCTCGAGTCTTCCATCGAGGAAGGCCGCCTCCTCTACGAAACCATCGCCCAATCTCTCTATGTACGGGTGGTAGGGGTAGTCCCTATGTACCGAGACGAAGGGTACGTCCTATTGCGGCGAGGCACCGAACGAGAAGTTCATGTCTACCTCTACGAGCTACGACGCGTGTATGACGCCCACGGCCAACAGGTGGCTATTCGGCTTACCTTCGTAGGCACTTACTCGCAAGTGGGGTTTTTGTCGGTGCGAGAAAAGCTCCTCGCCGAACGCAAGGACCTACCGGTACCCCTCACCTTGGGGGTAGAAAGCCCATGGGAACTGCCTATTGAACCGACTTTGCTGCCCATCATCCAGCGCTCTTTACCGAAGTGGACCCAGGCTGCGACGGAGGGCGGACTGGGCTAACTTCCAGGCCACTTCCCCCAGCTGGCGTAAAAATATCCTTTTGCGCGCTCCCGCTTTGCCCCCCAACTCCAACCCCACATACCCTAACCCTATCCCCCATAAGACGACCGCTACCATAGGGGCTCCCCAAGCAAGGTAGGCCCCCGCTGAAAGCAGCCAGGCCCCCATCGCTCTGAGGTAGCTTTTTCCCACCCAATAGCGCCAAAGGGCTCCTCCTGCACCTTTTCCCAACCAGTAGGCCGCAACGAGCAAGGCCGACCCACCCCCCACCACCGGCGCCCAATAGAGATACCCTGCTTTGACCAGCCAGGGGGTAGCCCCTAACTGCATTAAGCCTAAAAACCCATTCAGCAGGAACACGGCCCGAAAGAAGCCCCGCCCCTGCAAAAACGCCATCACCGGCGTAAGGGGCACCAGCGCTATCCACGAACCCACAGCCCCCGCCAGAATACGCCGTTCTGTAGGGCCTATCCTGATTGGCAACCAGGGCTCTGCCACTGTCCACACACCCCACAAAATCTCCCCTCCCACCACACTTCCCCATAACAGCAGCCACACCACCTGCCCAAGGCGAAAACGCTGCCGCCAAGTAGACTCTGCCGCAGAACCAAACACCGGGAAAAGCACTTCGTAGATTTTGTACAGGAGCATGCTCCCCTTCACCGAGAGATACTGCACCGCCGTATAAAAACCCATGGCGCTAAGCGAGACCCAGCGGCCAATCAGCGTGCGCTCCGTATAGTTGAGTAGCAGCCCTAAACCTCCCAGGAGAGAGAGCCATGTGCTGCTTCGGAGTAGGCTCGCTAAGCGGCCTACCCCCCCCGGAAGCAGAAGTCGCCCCGCTAAAAGGCTTCCGCTGACCCATTGGGCCAGCCCGTAAAGGGCATACCCCATGAGTATAGCTTGGGCAGCGAGAAGAGGCGTTCTTTTAGAGGCCCAGGCTATTACCAGAAAGGGCAGAAACCCTTGCAGGAGGCCTTGAAGGAAGGTGCTGAAAGCCACCCATCGGGGACGACGCAGCGCGATAGGAAGCCATGCCAGGAGCATTCCGGTTTGGATGCCCCACACAGCGGGCACGACCAACCAACGCACCCCCTCCAACAACACCCGCTGATCCGAAGAAAGCGATAGCAGCTCAGCCAGTAAGGCCGGGCCTTTAAGCAGCCAGAGTGCACTCAAAGCGGCTGTCATGCCCCACACGCCTATGAGGGCGGCTCGGACAAAAGCCCACCCCTCCCGTAACCGACCCACAGAAGCGGCTGCCGTGAGCCGCTGCGCCATGACTTCGCCCAGTCCCAGATTAAAGAGATGCGCTTGACTCACCAGACCCGTAATGTACATGACTACGCCGTAGTCCGCTCGGCCCAGCCACCGAAGGAGAAACACCGGCAAGGCCACTGCAGCTACTCCCCCCAGCACATAGCCTGCTGCGTTCCACGCGACCCCTCTTGCCACTGCCCGCTGCTCCACGAAGCGAAAATGCAAAGTTCCCGACACCGAACCCCTTTTGTTCGCTGGCCTATTTGTAGGTTTGCGGGTATGCAGCCGCTCTCCCAGTATGAGGTGCATCCAGAACGGGGATTCTTGCCGCCGGAAGACCCCCTTGGAACCCTGCCCGCAGCCTTAGCTCCCTGGGACGAACTCGCTTATGACCTGCCTAAGCTCCTGGTGAGCGGACGCATCAGACGGTTTCTACGGGAATTGCCGCTTTTGGATCCCGAGCCTTTCTTGCAAACCGAAAGAGCGTGGCGGCGAGCTATGCAAGCCCTTTCTTATCTAGGCCACGCCTGGGTCTGGGGAGAAGACACACCGACCGACCGCCTCCCCGCTAACATCGCCTTACCGTGGCACACGGTAGCCCAACACCTTGGCCGACCTCCAGTCCTCTCCTATGCTTCTTATGCCTTGGACAACTGGCGCCGCCTCGAATCCGACGGCCCTATCGCCCTCGATAACATCGCCCTTCTGCAAAACTTTCTGGGGGGGCTTGATGAAGAGTGGTTCATCCTGATCCACGTAGCGATAGAAGCGGCCGCTGCACCGGCTATCCGCGCCTTGCCCTCGTTGGTGCAGGCGGTTCACACCGATAACCCCAGCCAAGCCGAAGCCGCCCTCTCCCAAATCGAGCCGGCCCTGCAAGCTATGTACCAGATCCTGCTGCGCATGCCAGAAAAGTGCGACCCTTACATTTACTACCATCGGGTAAGGCCCTACATCCACGGCTGGAAAAACAACCCCGCTTTACCCCAAGGGCTCTATTACGAAGGCGTCGAAGCCTACGCCGGCCAGCCTCAACAGCTGCGCGGGGAAACCGGCGCTCAAAGCTCTATCGTGCCCGCCCTTGATGCGGCTCTCGGGATCACCCACGCCGACGACCCCCTACGAGCTTACTTGCGGGAAATGTTAGATTATATGCCTCCAGCCCACCGGACTTTCGTCCTGGACTTGGAAAAGTACCAGATAGACCATCGCTTTTTTGCCCGCACTCCCACCCTCAAGAAACTTTACAACCAGTGCGTGCACTGGCTGGAACGGTTCCGCACGAAACACCTGGAATACGCCGCTCAGTACATTGCCCGTCAGCACCAGAAAAGCGTCACCAACCCCACCGAAGTCGGCACAGGAGGAACCCCCTTCATGCCTTACTTAGCGAAACACCGCGACGAGACACAACAGCACCTTCTCTGATATGGCCGAAGTCATAGAAATGCCTCGTCTCAGCGACACCATGACGGAAGGTGTCGTAGCCCGCTGGCTCAAAAAAGTGGGCGATGTGGTAAAGCCTGGCGACCTTTTGGCTGAGATAGAAACCGATAAAGCTACCATGGAGTTTGAAGCGCCAGTGGGGGGCTCCCTGCTTTACATTGGCGTGGAAGAAGGCAAGCCCGTACCGATTGGCACCGTTATAGCTGTGATTGGGAAGCCCGATGAGGATGTCTCGGCGATTCTGGCTGGGCGGGGTGCACCGGCTTTTGCCGGAGAAGCAAAAGCCTCTACCTCTCCTACAGCAGCGCCTGTACAGGGAGAGCCCTCTATTGTCCCATCTGCAGGGGCAGAACGCATCAAGGCTTCTCCCTTAGCAAAGGCAATGGCACGGGAAGCGGGCTTAGATCTGCGCGCCCTCCAAGGCACCGGAGAAGGCGGCCGCATCATCAAACGCGACATAGAGGCGGCCCTCCAAACCGCCTCTGCCCCCAAAGCCGCCGCGCAGCCTGCTCCAATCCCCTCTCCAACTTCTTCTTACACTGAGCAGCCCCTTACCCAAATGCGCAAAACGATTGCACGCCGCCTCACCGCCAGCATGCAAGAAGCCCCCCATTTCTACCTTTCTCTTTCCATCTCTATGGAACGCGCCGCCGAATGGCGCGAACGGCTCAACGCCCTCTCCGAAGTCAAAATCTCCTTCAACGACCTTATCCTCAAAGCCTGTGCCCACGCTCTGCGTAAGCATCCCCTCCTTAATGCCAGCTGGACCGGCGAAGCCATCCGCCTCCATCATGACATCCACCTTGGTTTTGCGGTGGCGGTAGAAGAGGGATTGATTGTGCCTGTGATCCGGCACGCGGACCGAAAAGGCCTCGCAGAAATCGCCGCCGAAACCCGCGCCCTCTCCGAAAAAGCTCGCGCCCGCAAGCTTTCCCCAGAAGAGTACACCGGTAGCACATTTAGTGTGTCTAACCTGGGTATGTATGGCATAGAACACTTCACGGCAGTCATCAACCCGCCCGAAGCCGCTATCCTGGCAGTGGGGGCTATCCAATCCC
>RFGC01000023.1 GCA_003697135.1 Acidobacteriota bacterium | reverse complement strand
TCGTCCACCACCGGCTCGGCCTCGTCCACCACCGGCTCGGCCTCGTCGACCACCGGCTCGGCCTCGTCCACCACCGGCTCGTCCTCGTCCTCTTCCTTACCTAGGAAATCATTTTCTGAGCTTGTCATTTCGTTTGTCTTATCAGAGCGTATAGAATACAACCAGTACAGAAGATACTGTTTAACTAACCAAAGATTAATTTAAAGTATTTTGGATATGGTCGAGTCAACCGATAAAGGAACCATTTAATAGCTTTTCTATCATCAGGCTTTATTTTTTTATTAGATTTCTCCGAAAGATATTTACCAGTTATATCAAAAAGTTGTTCTAAATTTTTCTTTCCATCTGACACATCCCGTAGACAGTCACGTAGTTCTTGTGGAAACTCGAACCCTGACACTACTCTACCTCCCTCTTCTTCTTCTTGTTTAAACCTTCCCATTCTCAAAAAAACTTCATCCACTTCACTTCGTGTATCACTCTGCAACTCAATTGGTTTCACCCGAATCAATGCTGGTTGACTTAGACCCTCACGAAAAACAATGGCCTGACCACGCTGTAGCGTAGTGGCAAATCGACTTTGCCGCTCATTGAAATTCATGGCTGCTCCAAGAATGTCACGATCCTCACGCGCAGTAAGACGATGCATGATTTTGAGATTCGTATTTTTAATTGCTTCTGGGATAAGCTTTGATGGTAGCTGCTCAACAATCACTAACCCTTCACCACGTGAACGAATTTCAGCCAACATATCAGCAAACAATTCAATGGCCTTACCCCGCGTATTAGCTGAAAATTCCTTGCTAGCTCGTGTTACATTTTCCAGCAATACGTGTGCTTCTTCGATTAACGTTACGTGGCGAAGTGATTCACAATTCGTTTGCTGTTCATAATATTCATACATTGCCATTAAGATAAAAGCCATGATCAGTGCTTTCTCTTCTTTGTTACCAATTTGATTGAGCTGAATGATTGTTGGCTTTTGCAGAATATCCTTTAATGTATTCTCAAAAGAAGGAAATCCCTTCTGCCGAGGCTGCAAAATACTACCTATAATCCCCTTTTGGAGATGTTGCAAACGGAACTCAATTGCTGCTTTTAAATTGCTTTTAACTTCACCTTTATATCCAAGTTTATCAGTCACTTCTTTAGCTACTTTCACAAGATCACCAAGCGAAGGCACATCTTCATCAGCTAAATCCTGATCTATTGGTACAGAGTCACTAATAAAGAACGACTTTTTTGCAAACTTCTCTCGGTAAGCTTCATACAGAACTTCTTTTAGCAGCATGCTTTGCAGATCACTGAGAGGAAAAGCTGCTTCGAAACACGAGGTAAGGTAACTAAGATGAGTGTTTAGGCTAACCCCCTTTCGGATGTAGAATGGATTAAACCAGATTGGGTCATGAAATCTCCCCGGTACAAAGAAGTCAGGATAGGGAGGAGTATCAGCTATTCCATCGGCAAAAGCCAAATCACCATATTCAGCTTTTACCGGTTCAATAACCAAATACGGTACTTTATGCCCGTGTAGCTCAGTGATAAGCCGTTTACTTGTAGTTGATTTACCACTACCGGTCGAGCCGGTTATCAAAACATGCCTCGTTAAATCATTGCGCAAGATAGAAGCAACTCGTGATTTGTCCAACAAACCAATTCGACTGTCGATATACTCTCCAATGTTGATATACTTGTTACAAGCAGCATCTTCTTCTTCATTATGAGCAGCATCTTCTTCTTCAAGCTGCCACGAAGTGAAAGGGTTAGCCGGAAATGATCTAACACCGGGAATCCCACCCGGTGGCAAGATTGGCAATTGCAACAATGCTGCAGCACCAATATCATCAATAATCAGACGCGCAGGGTCATCATCAGATCGTTCAGGTGTATCAAGACGAATGAATCGCACATTATTGACCGGCAATTTATCAATATCTACCTCGCACTGGTAAAGTTCATAGCTAACGTTGCCAGCACTGCGCGGACGCAACCTATCGGTAACAGCGCTATTAATGACCGAATCAATAGTCCGATCACTCGGCACAGCCGCATGCACTCGCCAGCGGAACAAAGAATCTTTCGACTGAATTATACGCTGCGCAGCATTCTTTACTATTTCAAGTTGAAATTCTGGTGTCTTACTATTTATCAAATCCTTTATCAAATAATATAGCAATCTCTTATCCACATCCACAGGATATAACTTATCTTTGAGAATTTCTACCAAAATCTCTCGAGGGTCATCATCCCTTTCAACTCTTTCTAATAGTTTCTGCCAGTTTTCTAGAACATTGGTCACATTCTCATCGACTTCGATAGGGGCAACAGTAAATCCAATCATAATGGGATAAGCCTGTTGGAGAAGTGTTCGTAGTAAAGTGTGCGAGCCGTCTGTACTCAATTCAGGTGCCACCCAGCAATTTGCAATTTCAGCGCCTAACGTAAACGGCTTTTGAACCCATTCATAGTATGTCAAACTCATTGGCTCCCGAAACGGCTGTTCACAAATCTGCTGCACCTCTTCAGGTGTAAGCATACGCAAGCGAAAGTCGAGATCATACGGAAAGGCGTTATGAAATTGTCGCCAGACTAGTTCCGGATCACCAGCGTTTTCAACACTTACAAGGTAAAATAGCCGTAAACGCTGCGGTGCGCGCGGGTCGCAGACCATACGCAATTCGAATTGCGCGGTACCTCGCAAAAAACTAAGTGCATGCACAAATGCTTTCTGTCGCTCAATCACTTCCTGCATCAACTGGTTTTGCGCCTCTAACGACAATCCTTCATCCCAGAAATCAGGCAACCCATCGACCTCTGCTCCAAAAATCGCGCATGGTGTTATAAATTCGTCATCTTTCGGTTCCCAAAAAAACCGATGTTGCATACACGCCTCCCATTTAACTATAATTATGTTGGTTCGTAGTTTCTAAGAGGTTTTACGCCTGCGCCAAAATGTAATCACTCGTTGGACAACATCGACAACATCACCGGAAAGATCGCCGGGCCATTTCCATATAGGGTTTGGTGACGTACCGACAAGGACTCCAAAGACCTTATTACCCGAAAGTTGTAACTTTATATATTGAGGTGGTTCATCAAATGATATAAGATAGTCGTTATTCTGCTTTCTAACATCACGAACACCTGCGATTTCTCTAATCTTTGTAATCGGGTCTTGCAACATCGGCGACTCCCTCATCGGCAACGGAAGTTTAGAAGACGGCGGGAAACGCTCAAGCAATTTGAGAAATTGCTCATGTGATGCGTGAGCGCCAAGAATTTGCGCGAATGAACTAGCTGATTCCGGATTGATCAGCGAAATAGCTGCTGGTATAAGTTCTGGCGGCAGGTTCAACAGAACCTGAAGTCTCTCAAGCAAACGACGCTGTTCTTTTTCAGCCATCTCTGCATCGATAAGCTTGAGCCTTCTAATATGCTCGGCCTGTAGTTCAAGCTTCAATTTCTCGACTCCCAAGAGACGTTCAATCTCAATTTGAATTTGACCGAGCTGTCTGCGTTGTTCTAAACTCAACTGATAGTCATCATGTACGGCTTGCACTCCAACAGTGACCCGTGCAATAGCCTGTACCCTTCCGATCAAGTCTACCACCTGCGCATTCTTAACAGACAACCGATAGCCATTACCATCAACAGTACCTTCAATCTTTTCCAGAATATCAACATGCTCTTGACTAAAATCAGCAGTATCATAATGTCGAACCATGCTTCGCAACATTTTTTTCAGATCGCCAAGAACCATTTGGCTAATTTCATCGGGTCTGTAACAAAGTAATTCGTTTCCATGAACAAGCTCGTACATTACATCAATATCACCGACTAGAGATTGCTTATCCCGCAAAAGCACATCGCCATCCTCAAGAATGACGGTAAAGGATGCACGCCGCCGCAAACCTTTAAACCGCTTTTGCCCTAAAATTTGTACTACACTCTGAACGCGTGTCCAGCCTTTCCCCTCTTCCTGATACAGCACGTAGTCGTTATCTTTTACTTTTTGTAAAAAATAGTCAGTTTTCTCATCAATCATCAGTCTCGGATCGTTGACAAATCGCATAGAAATGTCCTTTCTCGCTAGAAGTTGAACAACCACTACAATACCACGATCAGGTCTCGTTCACCAAGGATAATCCCTTGCAGAGCGCTAACTGCAAGCAAGATAGCACCGCCGCGGTGATAATCGCTATCTGCAATGAAGAAGCTGAAGGCAAAGATAATCGCAACCACATCCCAAAATCGTGTTGTGCCACTCGAAGACCTCCACGTTGCAAGCTGCGCACCGAGGTCTGGCTGAAAAACGCACAACGAATACAACCCTGCAACTAAGAGTACAAATATAATACCATATACCAACCAGAAATTCCACCCTATTTCGATGAAGCGTTGATTTACACCCGCGATATCAAGCAACCATGCCATACACGCGGTGGCAATACTAACCACGTATAGATTGACATCTTTCCAAGTTATCTTTCTCATTACGGCTCCTTTACAACAATGACGAGTGGCTCAAGTAGTAGCTTATTATTACTATCTTGAATGTACCCGCGTCGAACACGGCACTTGATGGTACCGCTTGGCAAACTCTGATCGGATTCTTCGCCAATCGCCGTACCGTGAATTCGTGGATCGTAGCGTTCGCCTCGCTCAGGCACTAGTGGTCGAATGTGATTACGAGCCAACCAACCATCAATTAATCGGAATATGTCGCTCAAGCAATGACGCACCTCATCGGCGAGCGCTGGATGATCGTACACATAGCAAAGCTCCTTTAAAGCTTTCACTACCTCCTCTGGATTTGGGGTAAGACTTTGTATTTGTAAAAGCGGTCGTATTTGCTCTTCTACACGTTCTAAGTCCAGCTCAATCAGTCGATCTGCCACGTTACTGCGAGCAGCATCGAGAAGATTTTGGATATCGTGTCTCACTTTATCAAAGCTATCGTTCATCTTCTCATCTCCTGTAACGCCATCGGTTGGCTGTGAGACCGCCAAATGAGCAAACTCTCCAGCTATCGTTTGGGTTGCCGCTCGCGAAACAAACATCCAACGGTTGTGCATCTCTGACCAGCGGGTAAGCTGAGCTGGCTTAAAACCGCCTATAATTCGAACCAACATGATTCGGTATGGATCAGCCCAACTAAGTAGCTCGCACATACCTAAATTCTGTACAATCTGCAGCGCAATCAGGTTCCTACGACCTTCTGAAGCTAGTAGGCACATCATTTCTATCGGTGGGTTTTGAGCATCATCAGCCAAGGTAAAAATCGGCTGCACAATCTTCACCCATGGTACACTCGATTTACTGATCCGCATTGCCCATTCTTCAAGGTTCTGAGTAGCGAGATACGTACTTATTGGGCGAATATGACGATCTTTTACTACATCGCCTATCTGTCTTCTCACATTATCAAACACTTCTTCTTTCGTGATTAGAGTAGGCCACACATTGTTCAGATCAGCATGGTCGTGAAGCCAAGAAGTAACCAGTTGTCGTCGATGCCGTTGGATTGCAGCTTCTACATCATAGTGGAAGGATTGAATTAACTCCTTAAGGTCAACAACAGAATACTCTTGATACGTCTCCTCCGGCGGCTCCTCTTCGAAACGTGCATGTTGTTGCTTTAGCTCAGCATGCAAGCGTTTAAGCTCCGCGTTCAAGTAATTTTCGAGCCTACCTTGCAGTCGAGTAAGCACATTTAGTCGCATTTGAAGCAGTGCTTCCACTAGTTGGGTCTGCTGTTCTCCACAAACGTATTGCCTCGCCCGGAATAAGTACAGACGAACTAAGAACCATGGCAACAATGTGATGATTGCTAGTCCGCCTAGACACAGAATGATCAAACCCACCGCTGTACTGCGAATTGCTGCCTCTGATCCCTCACCCAACATTGCCCGCAGTAAGTCTAATGGCGGTCTGTAAATGCCTTGTAATAAACCATCGTAGTAGAACTGATAACACACTATGCCGATCAAGAGGACACGTAGCAGAAGCGCTTGCGGACGAGAAAAGAACGGTGTTACGATCTTTAATCGTTCTAGCGGTGAAACTCGCCGTACCGAGCGCCCACCCTTCCTGAGACTATTAAGCTTATTTTCTCGTCGGGATAGCTCTTTCTTGGTTTCAATAACGGCGTTTTTGACCTGCTCAATGATGCTTTCCGTTAATCTTATTGCTCTGACCAATCCTTGCTCACCAGTACGTAATTGGGCCTGAATAGCTTCATCACATATTTTCTCTATTGAACGTAAACAGTCTTTATAATCACGAATAGTTTCACGAAACTGTCTAAGAAAACTATCTATCTGGCTATTTTCACTGTCGATTCGTTCGTCGATTGTTTGTAACGACTCGTCAGGACTTAGCAGGTCTGGCCCGCGAATATACAACGATACCTGCGGTATACGGATAAGACCGAGACTTTGCAATAGACGGCGTGAAGGGAACCGCCCATACCACCGAACAAATACCTGCGGTATACGGATACGACTGAGACTTTGCAATCGGTCAACGTTATTCACTATGATTACAACGATTTTTCCTTTCTGCTTCGTCTGCCCAATTTCATATTCTTTTGTTAACTCAAGACGGTTTTGATTTTCTGCTACATCCGATTGATACCGTCTCCTAACGGCGTTTAGAACCGCTACGTTCAACTCCTGCTGAATTTTCTGCTCAATTTCTTTTTTGAGATCGTCCCATCTCAATTGCTCAGCCTCTGTCAGCAAACGGACACGCACTAAGTTGGCAACAATAGTGTTGGTCAGATTATCATATAGCCTGACCAACGGTACAACAAGCGATGAAATACCTATTCCAATGTATAACGGATGATGAGTCGGGCAATCAGCAGTATATGAACGATCAATTATTGACAGCAAATCACTATGCAAACATGCTTCGATCATATCACTGATAAGCTGAACTATTTCCGCTGAATTATAGGTTGCCGGACTTGTTGCATTATTTTGCTTTACATTATCAATCAAAAATACTTTATCAAAGCTAATTTTCTCTGGAATAAGATCACATGCAAATACACGTGCAAATGTTTGCTGCCAATCTGGTGATTGTGCAAGCCTGTTACCTTCCTCCAACAATTCATATGTCAGGGCATCTCGTTCCAGAGCCTTGCGTTTACCATCCTCCCACTGTGCAGTAACAAATACTCCGACCAGCTCATAATCATACGGATCACCAAACAGGAAGCGGATCAGATACGCTAATGGCCACAGCAATGCGCGACCTTCCGGTGACCACGTTGCACCAATAACGAAGACGGTTGGTCGGACATGATCGGTTAGTGACAACTTAATATGTGCGCGCACCTTGTGATAATGTGACGCAATCTGTTGAGCATGATCGGTGAGTGTTTCGCGAGTGAGAAAACGTTGCCGATGCTCTTCAAATGACAATTTTTCCCAATCAGGCAACTCACTGACATCGGAAGGGAGCATCCAGAAGCAAACATCGGTTACATCTGTAATGAGCGGTGAATAAAACTCTTTGTACGTTTTGTAACGACGTTCCCATTCATAACGGATCAACCAGCCAATCCCGCCTAACCCTACTATTATTGTAGGTTGCAACGAGTACAGCGAACGCTCTTGGTCAATTGATCGATAGAATACATTCATGATACTTGATCTTACTACTGTCTTAAATAGCACTAAACCAAATCCGGCAACCGGCCATGGCTCCAGTTCTTATGAATATGAAGCGTTTCCCTCTGAGTCTTCATGAAATACTCATATGCCTTTTTCAATTCAGGCAGGTCGCGAAGATCGGCGATTCGATAACCAGAGCTAATAACCAGTATATCTATTCGGTTAGGTGTTCCGGTATCTACATGGTAGTAGCTATCAAAATCAGAGAGTACATTATCAGGATCGTGCCTCTCCGCCGAGATAAGTAAAGGACTGTATCCAATCAGACGTTGTACTTCAATATCACTCGCATGCTCAGTTCCCAAACGAGCATTGTCAATACGTAGGAAAGGCTTTTCGGAGCGTAGCTTCAGATGTCGCAGTGGATCAATGGGTGATCCTCTCGATTCAGTGCTTGTATTGCTATAGTATTGAATATTGTTGTAGAACCACCGAAGATAACGAATGGCAGTCCAACTCTCACTAAGCATCGGGTTAACAAAGCCTTGAAAGGTCTCTAGATAGGCCTTAACCGGATCATGATTAGGTGGATGATCAAGAAACAGCTTATGTTCACCCTTCTCAAACTTGTAAACGAGGTTAAAGACTGCATGAAGGCCAATCTCATTAATCAGTTTAGCTTTGTTATCACCTGACAGTGATGCTAAAGAAAAGACAAATCGATCAATTGGCCATTGTGCATTCGGTAAATTACCCGGTGCAGGTACCTCGCGTTCGTAACCCAACTCCGTTACCAACTCAAAGAGACTCAGATTGTTCTGCAGCGATTTTGGTTCTGACATTGATTGCGGACGAGAAGGAACAACGTTAGATAGTTGTTGCTGCATCATAGCCTGCCAATCCTCATAATAAAGCCTTAACTTCCTTACAAAATCGCTCACATTTTTTATCGAAGCGATGTTTTTTCTGAGAGAATTGATCACTGTATCTAATTCGCTTACTTGGTTTTTACCAAAAATTTTTCGTTTCAATCTACTTAACCAAGAGTCATCCGAGTCATTCGGCTCTAATTGAATTTCTGAAATAACAGATGCAACATGGTCAAGGCCTTTCTCTGTATATAAATCTTTCAGCTTTTGTTGCAGCTCTTTGTAGAGTTTTTCAATATTTTCATCTGTTAATTCTTCTTGCAACCACTTATTTATTGATTCGAGAATGTTTTTTAACGAATCCTTAACAGCACTGTTTTGTTCCTGCAAAGTATGCTCTTGCAAGATTCGCATTGCCATCATCTCAACATGCACTTGTACTGGACAGACCGGAAGCACAAGTGACGCCGTTGAAACCCCAGCAATAGCCAAAGCAAACTTGTTCTGATGCTCGCTAGCAAGATCGTTTAGATTCTCACGCTTGCTAGCTGCCTCACGACCAATTGGAGTGACCGTATCAAGGTAAATAACTTGACTAATCATTTGCTTGACTTCATCAATACTGCTCAACCCTTCACTACCATTGTCGCGATCAACAAGAAAGACTGTATCGAAAGGTCGACGTACATACGTCACCTGTTTAGCGCCATCCGGAGTCTGGTAGGCATAATCTGGAAAGGTAGCTTCAAATTGCTGCTGACCGCTCAGATAGTAATTCAGTTCTTTCAGTGCTGCATAGGCATTGCCTTGAATGCGTAAACGTTGAATATGGCTGGCAATCTCTTGTAAAAATACCGATGGCATAACAAAAACACCACAAATTTCACCATCGTCACCTAGCTTACTGCGAACCCGAAACGCTACATCGAGCAGCAAACCCGAACCGGTACCGCCGCAGAGCGATGACACAATATACACTCGCACTTGACCTGTACGTTCGGTGCGGATTCCTTGCTTCTCTACCTGCTCATTCTCGGCAATTTGCCGAATCTTATCAAGCTTGGTATCAAGACGGTGAGCAAACTGCCCCCAACGAGCATACAACGACAAGCGCCCGACTAATCGACGCTGACGTGCGCCACGGAAGATTGATCCTGTCACTACTTGATCACTTGGCCACCAATCCTTGATATGCGGATGCTGATCAAGATGATCCAGTACCTTCCCCGCATTGAAGTCACCAATATAGGCAATCTCACGGTCAAGAATTCGTTCTTTACCGGGCATATTCTGGGGCATCTCTGTATCAACGACGAGGAACTCTAACACACCCGGCATTGGTTGCATTGACTGACGGATGCGACGTTTGAGCTGCCGGATGACATCGACTCCAGTACCGCCGAGACCGATGACAAGAGTAGGTCTGATAAATAGGGCAGATGGAATATAAACTTGAGTCGGCTGCAATGTTGTAGTCATTGTAACTCGCCTAGTGTTAGTATAGGGATGATGTACAACAAATGTCCTAGCTCAAGACGAAAGCGAATATAGGAGAGACCATTAAGACCAACAATAGCCGGAGAAAAAATTGAACCGGTCCACTAGTGTATGGTTTGTACTCAACAGTTTTACCATTAATTACTTGTTTCTTACCGAGATGAAGTTCTTTTTTGGGATGACCTGATGGAGAGGATACTTTAATTTTGCGAGAAGGTAATATCGTGATACGTAGCTCTTTGAATTTTTTAAGGTTCTTCACCTCTTTGCCATCAACAATAATTCTTCCATGCTGGACAGGAAAGATATACAATAAAAAGAGAACTACTCCTAAACCAATAATTGCCGGTACCACTCCTTTCCACAGATATTCCCACCATCCATACACCTGAACCTGCACTACTAATTGTTTTGGCATATTATTTCTACTGAAAACAGGATCGCTTGTTAGCGTCACTGTGTAAGTACCACTATTGAAAAATAACCATCTGTTAAGACGGAGTTCAACTGTCTTAATGAACGTATCATTGCTGATTCGTGCTTCATCTATCCACTGTGTAACAAACGTATCTGATGAGTAACGCTCAGTATCTTTCTCAACCAATTGCACGATAGGTGGGTGATAAGTGACCGGTATCTTATCATCGAAGCTCACAGTTGCAGTAAGCGGAATGGTGAACGTAGGTTGCCAAAATGGCAGCCAAAAGCCCCAAATCGCCGAAAACGTATCGCTTGGTGGAGCCGTCAACTCAACCACTGTACTCTTTTTTACGCCCATCATCACTATTCTCGGTGAAGGATTGATCATTACTGGCGGGTCAGTTTTCAACTGCACACTAACTTCATATTCACTAGGAGGTAATGAATCACTAAAGCGAGCATATAATTGATAACGGAGAATATCGCCTTCCCGTGATAGTTTTGGCTCTTCAAGCTCTACACTTCCAGGATAGGTTTGGTTTGACCGCCTGTCTCGCACCGACTCAACGATAAATTCGATTGACGGCCAATTTCCAATCCGACATCCGACAATTACCACATCCGTTTGCGCTACTGGCCGAAGAGGTGTGATTGGTCCATTAAAATTGATTACCGCATTTGATAGGTTGATTCCAGTCTGCGGTACAGTGAAAGTAATAGGGATACTCTGGAACATTATCTTTTGCTTGTCTGAGTCCACTTTTATATTCACACGATACTGACCTGCTTCCATCCCGTCTGGTAGATTGATTTGAAAGGGACAACGAACTTTCTTATCAGCTACCATAAAGCCTTGTGGACAGAGCGCAATACTGCTCTCGGACAAGGTGTTAACAGGCCGTCCGTCACGTAAAATTTCACTCGCTCGGAAACGAACTTCGTCGGGTTGCAGCAAGAATGGAGCATTTAGCACAATGGTGCCTTCCAGCAACCGATCATCACATCGTACCGTCGGCGCTAATTGACTCTCACTCTCATTCAAACTGATGAACGATGAAACGATTACAGGTTGTTGAGCAACTAGTGCAACACTAAACCCAAGATACTCTCCTTCAGCAATCACTTTCACAATGTATTCACCGCTAGTAGGTAATGGCTTTGTTCGAACACGGTTCCCATCAAATGGCACTAAATCATTATAGTTATTCGGTCCGGTAACGTACATTGATGTATTTTTATGACCTTCTGGCAAGTTGGCTTCAACCGTAAACGAACCATCTGCATTCTGTTCGACAGAAGTAATGATTACATTCATTTTTGGATCATTCGGTAGTACTCGAATAGTAAAGCACTTCCAAAGAGAGAGCGCATTAACCGGTACGAACTCAACCGTGACGTACACATATTCCGAGTCTTTTCCGATATCTTCTAGAATAGTCCACAGAGTAGTATCGGGACCCTTTTCAAGCGGTAGGACACGACTGTCAGCTTGATCGCGACCGTCCAACGGACATTGTTGCAAATTTACACGCAATCGCACATCCTGAGTTTGCAGCACACCATCAACTGTGAAGCCAATCAAAGCGTTCTGACCGCGAATTAGTGCTGGGTTCTTTAAACCGGGATAGCGAGGACGAATGCGAATATCAGATCGAACGAAGGTGAATGCACTAATCGATTCAGTTGGGGCGTTGACAGCAAACTGCCATGCACCTACAATATTCGTGCCAACGTCAGCTCGGTAGCGAACGGTAACGTAACTTTCACTTCCCGGAGTGTTATCCCTCGGAGTGTTATTCCTTTTCACTCCATTTGGTATTTGTTGTTCGGTAATGTTAAGCTTTTGATCAAAAATGCCCTTACTTGGGTAGAAAACAAATGTTATATCAGCAACACGCTGCGATGAAGCTACACTCGCTTGAAAGATCGTTTGATAGCGATCAGGATTACCACGCGGATTTTCAACATCAATATAGACACCCGGCTGTAAATCAGTTATCACCTTTGCAAAGGCGCGAGCGATACTTGCCGGATCACCAATCTCGATTACATGTTGTTTGTTATCACGAAATATCTGTAGTGTCTTACCTATTCGTTGCAAGGTCTCATTACGAATTGCATTGTTATCAAACTTTTTTGGCTCTAACATCAACAAATAAACCGGCACATCACGATCAATGAACGGATCGAGAGCTGTACTGTAGTCTTCCTCCTGTTTCATATCAGTTGGTGCACCATCAGTCAAGAAAATAACTGCTGCGCGACGATTTGCAGGTGTCTCACCTAACAACTTTTCGGCAAGCTCTAACGCATCCTTGTATCTGGTTTGATCTCCCGTAGACTGACTTTCCATCTTTGCAATATTCTCCTTGAGGCGACCCCGTCCAGTCTGTACTAGTTGGAGACCGTTAGAGTAGTCTTCTGCATTGTCCGAGAACAAAATCAAGCCTACTCGATCTTCGTCATTAAGCAGATCGATCAGCATACGAGCGGCTAGAAAACGCATCGAATGAGGGTCTGATCGACCGTATTTCGGGTTTTCCATACTGCCTGAATGATCAATAATCAATACAAGATCAAGCGGTTCCGTTCCAGATTGAGCGATTGATGGCTCTACTGTACATATACTGATAATACATACTACAATACTCAAAACAAGCAAAGACCGAGATTGACGCATATCTTGACCTCCCTGCTTATCACCTCCTCGGCCCTTACGTGGAAAAATGCTATCAGGACACCGGTTCGGTGCGGAATGTGGGTTATCAAGGCAAGGTGTAAAGCTTTGTGAAGGAAACTAACAGAACTACCTAACTACCAACCATCAAGGTCAACTCAGCAAACAGTCCATGTTGCGCTGAATTAACTTCCTTATCAGGATTATTACCTGACTTTTTCCACTAGCAATTAGACGAGCCAACGTTTTAACGCGAACAGGATAAGATAGTTTCACACTTTTTATCTCAGACATAACAATATTGTGAACCTGTTCTCTGCCCCATAAAACAGTGTAGCTGGAATAAGGATTTCGTCTTCCCCGACCGGATCACCGACAAATTGCTCATTACAAGGCATTTGAGAGTGATCGGATATATATGTACTTCCATTGTTTATTCTTGCTATTACCACAGTATTACCAACTGTCGCTTCCATCCTTCAATTACCTAGATATTATGCCAACACTGTCGCTAGCGATAGTCGTAGAGGAACGTTACCGTTAGTGTAAGCACTTACTACTATACACCAACACGAGCCGCAACCGAAACCCGCGCAATTGCTCCAGCCAGTTCTATCCATTGCTTTGTCCGTAGTGAGATTAAGACTTCATTATGAGATAACTCTTTATTTGCAAACGAAGATATTTAACCTCCCGAAACGTTATGCAATTGATGCCGGACACGCATCTGATCTGGTTGAACGGCAGCAGGTGCGTACCCTGTTACGTCGCTTCCGACAAAAGATTATACAAAGGCGCAGAGTGCGCAAAATTATAGATGAGGATTGAAGGCGTGCCTGTGCGCGCTCAGCGCCTGTATTCTTCCTACCCAGATGTTGTGGTCGCCGCCATCCGGCGCGGCATCAGCACAGTATAATCAAAATCGAGCACTACCGCCGGATCGTAATTACCATCGGCGTCACGGTAGGGAAAATCGTGGCACGGTTGATCCTTGGTGGCAACGGTGCGTACCCGCAGCGCGCCAATGTCATTGCGCCCCGGAATCTCCATCTTATCGAGAATTTCTGACCAAGCGTAGATAGTAT
>RFGC01000022.1 GCA_003697135.1 Acidobacteriota bacterium | reverse complement strand
ATCTCCATTAGCTCTATTCAATGCGTTTTGAGGCAACCATTGCTGATTTGGCGTTCCACCTGCAAAGATTGCTTGCGTGGAAAATGCAAAAAGCGTTATACAAGTTATCAAATTTGCAATTCTCATTGCTACCTTTCTCCTGATCAGTTTTTCTTAAAATTTAGGGTGGTCTTTTGCTTAGCTCTATGAAAACGGTATCACAGGCATTTTTGAGTTGTCAATCACTAATTGCAAATTTTTTGAATTTTATCGAAGATAGAAGAAGCGTATGTGTGGGATTCTGGGTTTCATAACTCAAAGCAAAGCGAAAGCTGAAGAAAGTTGGGCGAAATTAGAGACAATGTGTGAGCTTATAAAGCACCGAGGCCCAGATGAGCGTGGAATGCTTGTAAAGGATAATGTAGCGCTGGGAATGCAAAGGCTCTCCATTATTGACTTGAAAGGCGGAAGCCAACCGATATTCAACGAAGATAGAAGCCTTGCGGTAATTTTCAATGGTGAGATTTACAACTACCGCGAGCTTAAATCAAGACTTGAAAAATCAGGACATTGCTTCAAAACAAATTCAGACACCGAAACGATCGTTCATTCCTACGAAGAATTCGGCACCGATTGTGTTCATTATCTTCGTGGAATGTTTGCATTCGCAATATATGATTTCAAAAACCGAACACTCTTTTTAGCTCGTGATAGAGTTGGCAAAAAACCGCTCTTTTATTGCATAACGCAAGATGGTGATTTTGTTTTCGGTTCGGAACTCAAGGTTTTGCTTGAATACGGCAAAATAGATCGCGAGATTGATTTAGCCGCTCTTGATGCTTATTTGACATTTGGCTATGTGCCTGAAGAATTTTGCATCTTCAAAAACATCAAAAAACTGCCTCCGGGACATTTTTTGATTTATCAAAACGGGCAAGTAAAACAGCAGAGATACTGGGACTTTGTTTATTCTTCGGACAGAAAACCGAAAACGGAAGCTGAATACATCGAAGTTTTGCGTGAAAAGTTAAAGGAAGCGGTAAAAGTAAGACTCATTTCTGAAGTGCCGTTAGGGGCTTTTTTAAGCGGTGGGATTGAATCTTCATCGGTAGTGGCTATGATGTCCAAACTGCTCGAAAAGCCTGTGAAGACTTTTTCCATTGGTTTTAACGAAGACACGTTCAATGAGCTAAAATTCGCCAGAATAGCGGCTAAACATTTTCAAACCGATCATCATGAATTCATAGTTACTCCGGATTTTGTCAAAGTTGTTGATGAGTTGGTTTGGCACTTTGACGAGCCTTTTGCGGATTCTTCTGCTTTACCTACCTACATGGTTTCAAAAATGGCAAGAGAGCATGTAACAGTGGTTTTGTCGGGAGATGGTGGCGATGAGCTTTTTGCAGGCTATACACGTTATCTGGGAGCAAAAAAGAAAAAATCTTTACAGAAGATGCCTCAATTTCTCAAACAAGGTTTGCAAGTTGCAGGTAAGGTTTTGCCTCACTCGATGCGCGGGAAATACTATCTTTATAACATCTCGCTAGATTTTATTAACAGCTACATTGATTCTGTTTCCTGTTTCAATGATTTACGTAAAAATTTGCTATACACGCCGGAATTCAAGAAAGGCCTGAACGGCAATCTAGGTGCGGGCAGGAAAGTTTATCAAGAAATTGCTCAAACCGTAAGCACAGGAAATCCGATAGATAACCTTTTGTATCTCGACAGCAAAACTTATTTGCCGTCGGATATTTTGGTGAAGGTTGATCGAATGACAATGGCTGTTTCGCTTGAAGCAAGAGCGCCGCTTCTCGATCAAGAATTCATTGAATTTGTCGGGACAATCCCAGCCAGCCTTAAACTGAAGGGCGACGAGACCAAATACATTTTCAAAAAAGCAATGGAAGGCGTCGTTCCGAAAGAGATTCTTTATCGCAAAAAGCAAGGTTTCGGAGTGCCCATAAACGAATGGATAAATGCACAACTGAAAGATCAGATAACCGAAATCTTAAACGACAAACGAACAGCTCAGCGTGGTTATTTCAAACAAAAATATATCAAGACTTTGCTAGAAGAACACAACAAAGGGCGAAGAGATCAGTCAGCGGCACTCTGGACCCTATGGATGTTAGAACTATGGCATCGAAAATTCATTGATAAGGCTTAAGGCGAATTACTTACTCGTTGAAGGGAAGAAAAATAAGCCTATAAGGTAAAAAGTTAAAGTGAAGAATTGCAAATAGCCTGTGG
Organism: Acidobacteriota bacterium; assembly: GCA_003697135.1. Lineage (GTDB taxonomy): Bacteria > Acidobacteriota > Blastocatellia > Pyrinomonadales > Pyrinomonadaceae > J014. Next base: position 31,331 of record RFGC01000022.1, on the reverse strand, counting down.
TTGGGGAAAATCTTGGTAAATCCAAAAGCCAGGTCAAAGCCTCTTTCGTGGGATTCTGGAGTAAACCTTGCCACCAGCTTTCTGACTCTGGCGCTGTCATGCTCGATAGCAGAACGTATTTGACAACAAATGCTAAACCGAAAAGCGCAAGTAGGCTTTTCAGCATTCTCTTTGCCTCGGTTTCAACAAAAAGGTTATTCCAAAGCACCCAGAAGAAGCAAAATGAAACAACCCAAAACGAAAGCCCGCTTTCTGGGATCAGCGAATTAAACACTTGCACGGAAGCGACAAAAACGCCAATGATAACAGCACTGTTTGCTGTGTTTTTTAGTGCGGTGAAATTTTCTGAAAACCAACCTTCAAGTTTGATCAAGCCGGTTTTGAAAAAGAGAATCATCAGCAAGGACGCAAAAATCAGATAGACGAGTTCTGGAGCAATGAAAAGTAATGAACCATCTTTTACTCGCAGGCCTCCCAAAAGCCCAACAGTCAAAAAAAGAAGCGGCAAGAAGAGATAGATTTTTTGAGCTGTAGCTATTGCTCTTTTTTGCTCGTTCTTGACTGCTTGCTCGGATTCAATGGCAATTTCTTGGCTTTTCTCGGTTCTTTCGATTTGTTTCATTTGTTTTCTTTCTGATAAAATCCTGGCTCAAATAGCTCCTCGCTTTATGCAAAATTCTCTCAAATTCTTTTCAGAGTCTTTTCGATTCAAGCATGATAGGCTTTTGGAAAACCTATTTGTTGTAGCCATTCTTTCCATTCCTTTATTGCCAGTTCAACCTGAAGCGCATGTCTTTCGTTTTTATTCTTGATTTTTCTTCTCAGTTCTTCAGGAAGCGGTTCTAAGAGTCCAAAGGTTATGTTGACAGGTTGAAAGTTTTCTGTCTGCACGTTTGAAACATATCGGCACAGTGCGCCGATTGCTGATTTTCTCGGTGCTTTAACAGGTTCTAAATTAAGGGCAATTCTAGCCGCATTTATTCCTGCAAGCCAGCCAGTTCCAACAGATTCAACATAGCCTTCTACGCCTGTTATTTGTCCTGCGAAAAATAATTTCGGATTTTTCCTTGTCTGCAAGGTTTCGAGTAAAATCTTCGGGGAGTTTATGAAAGTATTTCGATGGATTTGCCCGTATTGCAAGAATTCAGCATTTTCAAGCCCGGGAATCAGTTGAAACACGCGCTTTTGTTCGGGATACCGAAGATGATTTTGAAATCCCACCATGCCGTATGCATCTGCCATGAGGTTTTCTTGTCGGAGTTGCACAACGGCGTAAGGTTCTTTCCCGGTGCGCGGGTCAATCAAGCCCTTTGGTTTCATAGGGCCAAACCGCAGTGTGTCAATACCTCGTCTTGCGATTTCTTCTATGGGCAAACAAGCCTCGAACCATCTGGTTTCTTCAAATCGCTTAAGCGGGACAGACTTGGCGTTTATAAGTTCATAGTAAAAGCGTTCGTATTGTTCGCGATTCATCGGGCAATTGATATAATCGTCTCCGCCTTTTCCATAACGCGCAGCTTTGAAGGCGATTGACATATCAATAGAATCCGCCGCTACTATCGGTGCAATTGCATCGTAAAAGTAAAGTTGATCGCTGCCAGTGAATTTTATTATTTCCTCTGTCAAAGCGTCACTCGTAAGCGGTCCTGTTGCAATGATTGTGATTTCGTCTTCGGGTATTTGCTTAACTTCTTCGCGGATAATTTCGATGTTCGGATGAGAAGAGATTTGTTCGGTGATGAATTCGGCGAATTTATATCGGTCAACCGCCAAAGCCGCTCCAGCAGGAACACGAGTCGCATCGGCTGCTTTCATCACAATTGAATTTCCAAGACGAAGTTCTTGCTTGAGAAGGTGCGGAGCAGTAGCTTCTTCGTCTGATTTCAGGGAATTTGAGCATACGATTTCGGCAAGAAGGTCTGTTCTGTGTGCTGGGGTTTGCTTCAAAGGACGCATTTCGTAAAGAAGGACTTTAATTCCCATGTTAGCCGCTTGCCATGCGGCTTCAACCCCGGCTAAACCTCCACCAACTACTTTAATTTTTGCTTCCATTTTTCTTTTCGGCTACAACTATCAATGAGACTCCAAATGGAGTATCGAAAAATCTCAAAATGTATCTTTCAAATCCGAAAATGCTTCTAAATAAACCATTCAGCGCATTGATATTTATGTTGTTTTCGGATTTTGGTTTGATATTAAAAACCCTCATTAAAATTCTACCTATTAAAATCGGCAGAAAAAAGGTAGTATCTGAATATGTTGCTTGCTGAAAGCCTTAAAGCCTGCTTTTCAAATCTTTCGACTATTTTTTAGTGTATCTGATTCTGCGGAAACTTCACAATTTCATAATCGGCTTGTGATCAGCTATTACTAACGGTAAGAATTTTTCCACACCATCAAAATTTCGTAAGTACGTAGCTTGTATCAAAGCCTCCCGAATCCGCACCAAGAATTTTTGTTATGCCAGGTTATTTGCACGTCTTTTGCGTTTATGGCTTTCCACCAATTCTCAAATTCTTCACGCGGGATATATTCGGCGATTGGCGCTACCAGGTGATCGAAAACTATACTGTGTTGTTCTCGCCAACCGAAGCGGCTTATGTAAAGCATGTAGTCACGGTAGAAAAGATTTTTTCCAAGAAAGGTGTTAGCAAAAGGCTTATAGATGAATTTCGAGGCTGAAAACACCAAGACTGTAGGAATTTTTGAGAGATGATAAAGCAATCGAGGGTTCATTCTTGAGGTTATTTTTTTGCGAATGGGATTAACAAACGTTGTAATCCATCGGTTATTTTCAGCGCCATAGACCCAAGCCGAAATTGCGCCGTTTTCTTTGACTCGCGACGCTAGTGCAATGAAAGCTTCCTTCGGCGATGGCGTGTGATGCAAAACACCGATACTGAAAGCATAATCGAATTTCCTTTTTAGCGGTAGCTTGAAAATATCAGCTTGTATTATGTGGACGTTAGGAAGATGCCTGGTTTTTTCAAAGGCTACCTCAACTGCCTCGCTTAAATCAACTGCTACAACTTCTTTCGCACCCCATTTTGCGGTAATTAAAGTATGCCTGCCTTTACCGCAACCTCCTTCGAGAACAACTTTTCCTTCAAAAAATGAAGGCTTCACAGGCTGTAGCCAGCCTAAAAATTGCTCTTCGTATTTTTCATCAATTTGGTCAAAAACAGCCCATTCCCAACCGAAGTTTCTAGCGGTTTGTGCTTTTGATTCCTCGATGTTTGATATATCAACAAATCTTGGTATGCCGCGCTTGACTTTGTATTCGCGCAAGCATTTCTTGCATGACAATACTGCTTCCATTATTTCGCTTCCTTCATACTTGCTTGCATATGGCATCAGAATATCTCCACCACATGTAGGACAAGCAAGAAAATTTAAGAGCCTATCTTTCATAAGTTTCGTTATTGCTTCGTAGAAGGTTGTGTATTTGTTTGAGTTTTAGGTGTAGGTTGAGAGCTAGGTTTTGACTCATCGGCATTTTTTCCCGCCTCTTGACCTTCTGCATTTTCCGTTTCGGATTTTTCGGAGCTTATTTCTTCTTCTGCCGCTTCAAGTGGTCTAGTGGGTAAAGGCTTCGGCTTTAATCCAAACTCAATACGCTTTTTTCCTGCTTCTGCCTTCTCTAGGAGATCAGCTGCGCGCAGGTTATCTTGATCTATTTCCAGTGCTTTCTTCAAAACTTTAACTGCTTCATCATATTTTGCAAGTTTTATCAAAATAGCTCCTAATTCTATTTGGTAGTCAGTATCGTCGGGACGGAGTTTCACGGCTTGCCTTAGGGCTTTTTCGGCTTCTTCATCCATCTGAATCTTGTTGTATGCTCTGCCAAGATTGAAAAATGCTTCTGCGTTTTCAGGTTCTTTTTCCGTGAGTTTTTTGTAAGCTTTTGCGGCCATCTCGAAGGCTTTGTCTGCTTCGGTGAGAATTACAGGTTTGCCTTCTTTGAGTTTCTCGTTTTTGGGTGTTAGAGACAGATTCATTTTGATGCCTTCTTCGCTTTCTTTCAAAGATAAAGCAATTCCCAGTTGAAAATATGCTTCGGCAAGATCGGGATCAAGCTCTGTAGCTTTTTTTAGCTTTTCTATGGCTTCCTCAATTTTGCCTTCATCGAGACATTTTTTTCCAGCTTCCAGTGCTTCGTTGGCATTTGAGAATTTAGTAGCTGGTTGTTCTTTTTTCTCAACCTGAGGTTCTAGAGATGTTTGATTGTTGCCACAAGCCGCCAGAAAAAGGCTTGCAAAAACGAGCAAGAAAATTAAGAGTTTTTTACCAGACATTGTTTTTCTGTTAGACATTTTGAGCAGGTAATTCAAATTATAAACTTATCCTGGCGGAAAAACGAATATTCTTCCTGCTAAAAGGTGGACGTGCAGATGAAAAACCGTCTGACCACCGTCAGCATTTGTGTTGATCACAACGCGATAGCCTTTCTGACTAAAACCTTCGCGTCTTGCGATTTCTGCGGCAGTTAAGAGCAGATGTCCAAGTGTTTCTTTGTGCTTTTCTTCTGCTTTGTCGAGCGAATCAAAATGCTCGCGTGGCACAATCAAAACATGAAAAGGAGCTTGCGGATGAATATCCTTAAAAGCCACACAGGTTTCATCTTCAAAAACTTTGGAAGAAGGTAAATCACCGGAAATTATCTTGCAAAATATGCAGTTTTTCATAGTCTGTCGTGTCTTTTTCTAGTGTAATCTCAACTCAAAGTCTCAGTTTAAGTTATCTTGGCTTCTTCAACAAAATTAACCGAGCTTGTCGTTATTCTTTCTATATCCGCACCGAGAGAACGGAGTTTGTTGACCACGTTTTCGTAGCCTCTGTCAATATGATAGACGCGATCAATCAAAGTTTCGCCTGAAGCACAAAGAGCCGCAATGACAAGTGAAGCAGAAGCCCTTAAATCAGAAGCTATTACGGGCGCGCCGGAGAGTTTCGTTTTTCCATAGACTATAGCGGTTTTACCGTTTATCTCTATTTTCGCCCCAAGTCTATTTAATTCAGCGGCATGAATGAAGCGATTTTCAAAAATAGTTTCCGTGATTTTGGAAATACCGTTTGCTTGAGTCATCAAAGCCATGAATTGTGCTTGCATGTCTGTAGGAAAACAAGGATAAGGCTCGGTTATAACGTCCTTGGAGCGAAGGTTTTCAACGTCGCATTTCACAAAAAGAGTGCTTGGATTTAATTCTTCTATCTGCACGCCTGTTTCTTTTAGCTTGCTTATCACGGCTTCAAGGTGTTTGGGTTGGCAATTTGTGATTTCAACTTCACCGCCTGTTATTGCCGCGGCAACAATGTATGTTCCGGTCTCGATTCTATCGGGAATTATCGTATGCTCAGCGCCCGACAAACCCTCGACGCCTTCAATCTCAATCTTTTCAGTCCCGGCGCCTTTTATCCTAGCTCCCATTTTGTTCAAAAGCTCTGCCAGATCGGAAACTTCAGGTTCACGAGCGGCATTGAGCAAAACGGTTTTGCCCTCGGCTAAAGTCGCCGCCATCATAACGTTTTCAGTCCCTGTAACCGTGACCTTTTCAAAATAGATTTCTGCTCCTTTTAGCCTTCCTTTTGGCGCTTCGGCTACAACGTTTCCGGCTTCTATCTCGATGGAAGCTCCCATAGCCTCGAAGGCTTTCAAATGCAGATCAATAGGTCTTAAGCCTATGGCACAGCCACCGGGGAGCGAAACTTTTGCCTTACCAAATCTTGCGAGAAGCGGACCCAGAACCAAAACGCTTGCACGCATCGTTTTGACTAAATGATACGGCGCTTCAAATACATTCACATTTGCGGCATTTATCTTATGCGTGCGAAGTTCCGGCGTTAAAACCGTCGCTCCTAAATCTTCTAAAAGCCTTCTTTGCGTGATCAAATCTCTAACGTAAGGCACATTGTGCAGAATCACCGTCTCAGGCGTTAAAAGCGCTGCTGCCATGCAAGGCAAAGCCGAATTTTTCGCACCACTTATTGAAACTTTTCCTTTGAGTTGCCTTCCACCGCGAATTAAAAATTTGTCCATACCTAAAAACTTGCCTTATGAAAATTACAAGCGAATGTTATCACAGCAAAATTTACCAAGTCAAAATCATTATAGATGGCTTTGCGTTTTGCTATTTTCAAATATAGGATTATTTCAGGACTTTTTGAGAAAGGAGTAAAAGATGAATTTTCCACGAGGATTCGATTTCAATGCGATGATAAAGCAGGCTCAGAAGCTTCAGGAAGAGATGGCAAAACAGATGAAAAACACGGTGGTTGATGCATCGGTTGGTGGAGGCGTTGTAAACGTCAAGATGCGAGGCGATTTTGAGCTTTTGGAACTTAAAATCTCACCTGATCTGGTAAAAGACGGTGATGTTGAGATGATTCAGGACTTGGTAACTGCAGCGATCAATGAAGCAAGGCGCAAAGTCGAGGAGAAACTCAAAAGCCAGATCGGCGGTTTACTACCACCGGGCCTTGGATTTTAGTTTACAAGTTTAATCTCGGAGTTGATTCAGATTGTTCAAGCAGGTAAGAGGTAGTCTAGCGGAAGAAAATGTTAGAATATGCCGAGCCAGTAGCTAGGCTGATAGATGAGTTCAAAAAACTTCCCGGAATTGGGCAGAAGAATGCTCAGAGACTAGCTTTTTTCATATTGCGCCGTCCGAAAGCTGATGTAGAGCGGTTCGCAAAGAGTTTGCTAGAGGTTAAAGAAAAAATAGTTTTTTGCTCTGTTTGCAACAATCTAACGGATGTTGATCCGTGTTTTTACTGTAGTTCTCCAAGTCGCGATCGTTCGATGATTTGTGTAGTTGAAGAGCCTTATAATCTGGTTGCAATTGAGAAAACTCGCTCCTACAAAGGTCTTTATCACATTTTGCATGGTGCGCTTTCGCCATTGAGAAGGATAGGGCCTGAGGACTTGAAGCTTGCAAATCTTTTTCCGAGATTGAAGCCGGAAAACAACAAGGGTGTAAAGGTTCGAGAAGTTATACTTGCAACAAATCCGACTGCCGAAGGTGAGGCAACAGCGCATTACATAGCGGGACTTTTGAAGCCTTTAGGAGTTAAAGTTACTCGAATAGCAATGGGAATGCCCGTAGGAAGCGATCTTGAATTCGTGGACGAAGTTACAATGGACAAAGCACTAGCAAACAGGCATGAAATATAGCCTTCACGCTTCAAACTGATTACCTAGTTACCTTGATAATGCTTTGCTTCACGTCTTTGGTTCGCACTTTGCGCATCAAGTTTCGCTACTCATCTCTTTCCTGCTTTCGCTGGTTTGAAGACGGCTGATTAACTATGCTCGGATCAACAGGCGTGTTTAGTTGTCGTCTTAAGGTTTCCTCGTCTGGAATTCCGGGAGTTGGAGTTTTGCCGGGTTTGAACGGTTTACTGAGTTCTTTTGGATCAGGTATTCCGGGAGTTGGTGTCGCTCCTTTCGGAACGCTATTGACAGCGTTTGGAGCGGGTATTCCCGGCGTTTCCCCTTGAGTCGGAAGTGGACTTGTCGAAAATCCCGGTGGCAGGTCTTTTTCTGATGTCGAAACTTTAACTGTGTTTGCATTGGCATCGGTTTTTTCAGTTTGTTGAGTATTGCTACATCCAAAAGTTAAAATTGCTGTAAGTATCAAGAAGCTATAGAATTTTGCCACTGAAAGTCTCATACTTAAAAAGCCTCCGAGTGTTTTTAATTCTTGAGCTTTCATCATTTTACATCTTTGGAAGATGTTTTATCAAAACAGATTAACCGAATGATTATCCATGTTTGTAAATCGCTAAAGTGTAAGTTTTTAGGGCGTTTGATTTCGATTAGGAAAAATGAGAAATTATAGGCAGGGAGATGAACGAACATGGGAAGGGATTTTTTTGATTTTGAGGACATTTTGAGAAATTTTGAGGAAACTGCCGCGTCGTTTTTTGAGACGGTGGCAGAGACAATAGTAGGAAAGCCTGAAAACCTAAGAGACGGAAGCGAGTATAAGCCAGTTGAACTTCCGAAAGATTTAGCCGCGCACGGCAGCGCTCAAACCGAGTGGTGGTATTACACGGGACATTGCGCGACTGATTCAGGCAAAAATTTCGGTTTTGAGCTTGTCTTTTTCAAGCGTCGCACTGATCTTGACAAATTCAGCGTCGTTCCGCTTAGACTCTTCGGGAATCCGCTTTATTTCGCTCATTTTGCGATTACAGATATTGAGAAAAAAAGATTTCGATACGCTCATCGCAAAAGCGCAAACGGTTTGCTAGATTTTCCTGCAGTAGCAAGCGAAAAAAATTTTTATGTTCGGCTTGGTGACTGGTCTTTAAGAGAATCAAACGGCGATCACATTCTCAAGGCTTCGCTTGGCAATATCAGTTTTGAAGCCACGCTGACGCCGACTAAAAGGGTTGTCTTGAACGGCAGAAATCAAGACGGGGTATCTTTCAAAGACGAAGGGCAAGCTTCGAGGTATTTCAGTTATACCAGAATGAAAGTTGACGGTTTCATAAGCAAAGCGGGCAGTGTTGAACATTTCAGTGGCTCGGCGTGGATGGATAGGGAATTCGGGACATGGTTTCCGACCGAAAAACAAAAAGGTTGGGATTGGTTTTCAATTCAACTTGAAAACAGTACGGAACTGATGTGCTATCAGCTTCGAGATAGCAAAGATCGCGTGTCTGAATTTTCTTGCGGAACTTTTGTTGATGAGAATGGAAATTCTTACTTTTTAGATTTCGGCGAATTCAGCATAGAGGTTTTGGGTTCATGGACTTCGCCGAACACAGGAGCGAAATATCCAAGCGGATGGCGCGTAAAGGTTCCAAAATTCAACCTCGATCTAACTGTGACTCCATTTTTGCAGGATCAAGAACTAGATACCCGTGGAACGACCATGATTGTTTATTGGGAAGGTGCTTGTGAAGTTAAGGGCGCGCCTTGCAACGGCAGAGCATATGTCGAGCTTGTGGGCTATGACCGTTCACACGAAAGACCTAACCTAGCATTTTTCTTGATGGGAAATGAGTTTATCAAAACTTGAAGATCGTTCATGATTCTCTTTTTGGGCATATTTCTGGACTTCTAGTTTTGCTCAAAAAAATTATTTACATGAGTTTTCTATTTGCCTGCAGGCTTGCAAAGTTTTTTTTAATTAGACATAATTTGTAATGTCCACCTCCCCGGTGGACGTTTATTGGTCACGAGGGGTGAGGACTTGTGGCCAATGAAGCGGCGGTGTGGGAGACGCCGCTTTTAATTTTTTATAAACTCGGTTTCTCTTCAGGCTTTCCGCAAGGTGTTATCTGATTTAATGCTTGAGAAGTATTCTAAATTGATTGCTTTCCAGAACTTTCTGAAGTGTTGGTTTTTTAAGAGCAAACTTTAATGAAATCCACGCATGGCGGGACTTGGTAAATCACAGAAAAAACTCTAAATGAGAGAGTCAAAATTTATTCCAGAATCGTCCAAAAATATCCATCTGGAGCAACGAAAGAGAAACTTTTTTCGCCGAATTCGTTCGTCAAAATCTGTGTCACATTAGTAGCTTTGCTTTCCTTAACCTTGCGGTGATAGTGTTCAATGTTGGTAACCTTGTAGGTGTATAAAGAATAGCCAAGACTGCCAGGCTTGCTGTATGCGAATTTGTCTTCAAGTTTTGAGTCGGGAGAAAACCAGATAATTTTTAGTCTCCCTGAAAGTGCTTTCGTCGGGTCTTTGGAACTGAGCGGATTATCAAAATCTGTAGCACCGTATTTTTGGTGCTTTTCGAGTTGAAAAATCGCCCTTGCAGAAGGCTCATCGTAAGTTGAAACATAATCGCTGTCTTCTTTGACTTTTAGTAAGCCCAGAACATCACCATAAAAATCAATATTTTCCTGATTTTTGTAAATTACCATGCCGAAGTGTGTAATTTGTGATGATTTGAAGAAGGAATCAGGATTGATTTTTCCGTAGAATGGCAAACTGTATCCGAATCTTTGAAAAATAATCTGGCGTGTTAAGGGTTGAATCAGGCACATTTCCCTTACCGCCGCATAATTTTCCAAGAACGGAATTGGGCGTTTTTCGAGTTTGTAAATTTCTGCCCGCTGTGGCGGAACGTAGTAAATCGGCATTCCTTGCGCAATAGCTTCTTCCGTGTGATTTTGGATATTGTAAATGTCGGCCGTAAGCATTGCTCCCCAGCGATTTCCTAAAACATTCATCGGCGAAAGTCCCAGACCTTCATTTACGGGTTTTTCCCAAATCATTATCCGAATCAGTCCGTGATCTGAATCTTGGTGAAGAAGACGAATTGACCTAAGTGCTGATCTAACGCCGTATAACTTTTCGGCTTCTTCTGCGCTTAAAGAGCCAATTTTCCCAACTCTGTAACCGAATCTCTCAAAGTAGGCTATCAACCATTTTTCATCAGTTTGAGAGCCAGCGCCTATGCCAACTTCATACACGCCACCTATCGTCGGCGTTTTGTTACTTAATTGAGCCATAGTTTTTACGCCCAAAACAAAGAAAATGGAAAAAACAAGTAATTTTTCTAGCTTGTTCATTGCGATATTCTAAAATCCTTGACGATGAGCTGTAACTGCTTTAAGCCATTCCAGTCGTTCATTCCTAATTCATAAACTACATCTATCATCTCACCGTCGGGGATGCTAAAGAAAATTTCAAAGACATGTTGATTATCTGTTTCCCACAGGACGGCTTCAAATGTTTTTTTGTCCTTTTCCAGAGTGAATTTTATGCCTTTGTTCAGCATCTTTTTCGATTTCACTTTAACCGCGCGAGTCAAAAAAACAGGTTTCGGATTTCCAATGCCGAAAGGCTCGAATAGTTGTAGTTCCTCCCAAAGTTTGAAATTAATGGATTTGAAGGAAAGATGGGCATCTATTGTTATGCAAGGTTTTAGGTCTTTTTCTGATAGTTTTTCCGAAGCGTAGCGATTTAGGAGTTCTTCAAGTGTAGGGATGTCATCAACTCGGACCTTAAAGCCTGCGGCTTGAGCATGTCCGCCATGTTTGATAAGAATCTCACTTGCACTTTCAAGTGCTTCTGCAACGTTAAAATTCATAATGCTTCTTGCTGAACCGTGTCCTTCGCCATCTTCAACAGAAATTATAAAACTTGGGCGATTAAATTTTTCCGTTACTTTTGATGCTACCAAGCCTATAACTCCACGATGCCAATTTTCTTTGGCTATCACGATTACATGAGGTATCTCCTGGGGAGCTTTTAGAGCCTTGTCTATGCTCTCAAGAGCTTCTTCAACCATCTTGCTTTGCAATTCTTGACGATTCTTGTTAATTTCATTCAGCGTTCGGGCGATCTCAGACGCTCTTTCTTCAGAATCCGTTTCGAGTAGTTCAACAACGAGATTTGCATGTTCAAGCCTTCCGGCGGCATTGATGCGCGGAGCAATTTGGAAGCCGATGTTGTATGAGCTTAAATTTGGCTTATCTTTAAGGCCAGCTACTTCAATCAATGCTCTCAAGCCTTTATTCTGAGTGTTTTTCAAATTTTTCAGACCAAATTTCACTATCCTGCGGTTCTCATCTGTAAGCTCCATGATGTCAGCTACTGTGCCAACAGCAACCAGTTCTAGGAGTTGAGCTAGAAATTCTTCGTCGTTGATTCCTTTCTTTTCAAGCAAGGCTTGAGCCAACTTGAAAGCAACGCCTACGCCTGCAAGTTTTTTGTTGGGATACGAGCAATCTTTTTGATGCGGATTGATCAGGGCATAAGCCTCAACTTGGTTTTCGTCTTCTTTCAGGATGTGATGATCGGTAACTATCAGGCAAATACCGTTTTCTTTTGCCCATAGAGCTTCTTCAAGAGCGCGGCTTCCCGTGTCAACCGTGATGATGAGTTTAACGCCTTCTTCTTTTTTCTTTTTCAAAGCTTCCAGGTTCAATCCATAGCCTTCTTTAGTCCGATGCGGTATGTAGTAATCGGCTTCAATCCCAAGCTTGCGAAAAGTTTTCAGCAAAACAACGGTTCCTGTTGTTCCGTCAACGTCGTAGTCGCCCCATATCAAAATTTTTTCTTTCCGTTTAATGGCTTCTATAATTCGATTAACGGCTTTTTCGATGTCTTTCAGTAAAAACGGCGAATAGAAGGAATTCAATGATGGATAGAGAAATACAAGGGCGTCTAGCACTGAGCTATAGCCACGTGAAATTAAAAGCGCTGCCGTAAGCGGATGAACGTTGAGTTTTTTAGCGAAATCTTCCACTAATTCGCGATTATGTTTTTTGATTTTCCACTCTTTTTTTTCAAAAGTTTTTACGCTCATTCCTTTCACCTCAAACTTGTGGCGAGATAATACCCAACCACAGCATCACTAATATAATTATACCGACCGCGACTCTGTAGATTATGAAAATAATTGTGGAGTGTTTTCTTAAAAATGAGAGCAGAAACCAGATTGAAAGGTAACCGACGATGCCAGCAACGAGCGTTCCAATCGAAAGCGCAAAAATATCGTCTTTTGAAAGCAGATGAACAGCTTCTCTGAGTTCTAGGAGTCCGCTAGCGGTAACTGCTGGAATCATGAGCAGGAAGGAAAAGCGCGCGGCTGTTTCTCGCTTTTGTCCGGCAAGGAGTCCACCCATGATTGTTGAACCGGAACGCGAAGCTCCGGGAATCAACGCCAAAGCTTGTGCAAATCCTACTATTAAAGCGTCGCTTATACCTAAATCATTTAAGTCTTTTCTTTGACTTCCGACTTTTTCAGCAATCATCAGTAAAATCCCGATAACAATCATCATCGTTGCAATAATCCAAAGGTTTTTTGTTGCAGGTCCTTCTATGGTTTCTTTGAAAGCTATGCCGAATAAACCTATTGGGATTGAGCCGATTATTATGAGCCATCCTAGCCAAGAGTCATCAGAAAGCCAGTAGGGGCGGAAGGTTTGTTTTGATGTCTGAAAATTCTCATGCGGATTTTTCGGCTTTTGTGCAGAAAATTCACCGTTTAGAAAGCGAAGATGATCTTTGAAAAAATTTGTCGTTATTGACCATATATCCGACGCAAAATAGGCAAAGACGGCCGCCAGTGTTCCAAGCTGAATAACGGCCATAGTCGCAGTGATTTTTTGTGGATCGCCGTTATAAATGTTTGTCCAACGACTTGCAAATACAAGATGCGCCGTCGAGCTAATTGGGATAAATTCCGTCAAACCTTGAACAATGCCCAGAATTATCGCTTGTAAAGTGTTCATAATATCCCTAGTTTATTTGGTGTGAAGATGATATTTCAATTGCTTAAACAGTCCATCACTTCGTTAAAAGTTTTTCGGATTGAAAAAGGCAAGGAGTTGGCGAAAGATACTTGATCGAAGTAGTTTTTTGAAAGCACACAGCGTCTAGCTATAATCTTAAGAAGTTTTGGCTTTTCAAGAGGTTATATGCCAAGGATTTACGACAATGTTAGTTTGCTTTTGTCAGATGGGCTTAAAACAGTTTTTGAAAATGCGGTTTCTTGTTCTTTTTGCGTAGGTTATTTTAATTTGCGAGGTTGGGAGCAGCTAGCTGACAACGTGGAAAAGTTAGAAGGTGGGACTGAAGATAAGGCTTGTCGGTTGCTGGTTGGTATGCATCGCCCACCGGAAGATGAGATGAAATTACTACAAAGCGTCTATCGGAAGCCGGAGAAGATTGATGGCCCTACATCGGCATTACTCAAGCGACGCATTACCGAGAGTTTCAAAAGGCAACTTGAATTCGGCGTTCCTTCAAACAGTGCCGAAAGGACACTTAGGACGCTTGCAAGACAGCTTCGCGACAGAAAAGTTTTTGTCAAGGCTTTTTTGCGCTATCCGTTACATGCCAAGTTGTATCTGATCAAGCGCAAAGACAATGTAACGCCGATAATTGGCTTTGTCGGTAGTAGCAATCTCACTCTTGCTGGGCTTCAAAATCAAGGAGAGTTGAACGTAGATGTTGTAGAACAAGATGCGGCGGTTAAATTGCAGCAGTGGTTCGATGAAAAGTGGAATGACGGAATGGCAATTGATTTGACGAATGAGCTTGCTGAGTTGATTGAAAATAGTTGGGCGCGTGAGAGTCTCGTCCGTCCCTATTTGGTATATCTCAAGGTTGCTTACCATCTTTCAGAAGATGCTCGTCGTGGTGAACGTGAATTTAAGCTACCGTCAGATTTCCGCAGTGTGCTTTTGGATTTTCAAAAAGCGGCCGTGTCACTCGCGGCTTGTAAACTTCATCGTCACGGTGGCGTTCTTCTCGGTGATGTTGTAGGACTTGGGAAAACGCTGATGGCAACCGCCGTTGCTCGTGTTATGCAGGAAGATAGCGGCGATAATACGCTGGTTATTTGCCCGCCAAAACTCATTCCCATGTGGGAGCGTTATTTGCAAGAATACAAAATTGTTGGGCGAGTGGTTTCGCTGGGACGCGTGACAGAAGAACTACAGAACTTGCCACGCTATCGGCTTGTTATTATTGATGAAAGCCACAATCTTCGCAACCGTGAAGGAAAGCGATACCGTGCTATTCGTGAATACATCAAGCATAATGAATCACGGGTAATTTTGCTTACCGCAACACCTTACAACAAGCAATACACCGACTTGAGCAATCAACTTCGCTTGTTTCTTGATGAAGATCAGAATTTGCACATGCAACCGGAGCGCTATTTGCGAACTTTGGAAGACATAAAAACGGAGGCTGATTTCAACGCACGTTTTCAAATATCATCTAGCTGTTTGCGTGCTTTTGAAATGAGTCCTTTCCCTGAAGACTGGCAAGATTTGATGCGTTTGTTTATGGTTAGGCGCACGCGCCAATTTATCATCAAGAACTATGCTAGATTTGACCAACAAGTGGGAAGATACTACGTCATGCTTAACGGTAAGCCAAATTATTTCCCACTTCGACAGCCAAAAACTGTAAAGTTTATTGTTGATGAGAATAATCCCAGTGACCAATACGCTCAGCTATTCCGAGAGGATGTGGTTAAGGTTATTGAGGAATTGAGACTGCCGCGCTATGGATTAGAAAATTATCTCAAGGACGATTTTGCTCGAAAAATCAAAAACTCCAAGAACTCTGGAATCTCCAAAGACCAAGAGCGAATTTTGGGAAATCTTAGTCGCGCCGGTAAACGTCTCATAGGCGTTTGTCGCACGAATCTTTTCAAACGCCTTGAGTCAAGCGGGCATAGTTTTTTGCTTTCTATTCGTCGGCACATTATGCGCAATCTTGTTACGCTCTACGCTTTTGAGAACGAACTACCTATTCCTATAGGCCCGCAAGATGTAGCCCTTCTCGATACGGCGATAAGTGATGCTGATGAAGAATTCGCAAGAATCTCAGAAGCAGATGAAAACTTTGAAAAATCTTCAAGCAATTTAGAAGATTTAGCGAAAGTTGATGAGTTTTCATCAAAGTATGCAAAGCCAATTTACGAACTTTATCGAGAGAAATATCGAAACCGATTTGACTGGCTTGAGGCTTCATTCTTTAAGGACGAGTTAGCAGAGGCACTTCGTTCAGATGTCAAAATTCTTTCTCAAATCCTTGAGAAAATTCCTCGCTGGAATCCAGAAGCAGATGCCAAGCTAAATGTTCTTTTTGATTTGGTTACTAAGGAGCATTCTGGCAGTAAAATCCTTATATTTACGCAGTTTGCTGATACTGCTGTGTATCTTCACGAGCAACTTCTTGCTAGGGGCATTAAAGATGCGGAAGTGTTGACGAATCAAGTAGGCGATCCTGTAAGAATCGCTCGTCGCTTCAGCCCTTCTACAAATGGTGGTTTGCCTTCTGGAGAAAGCGAATTGCGTATCTTGATTGCGACTGATGTTCTAGCCGAAGGGCAGAACTTACAAGATGCAAATATCCTTGTTAACTATGACCTACCTTGGGCGATTGTGCGGTTGATCCAACGTGCAGGTCGAATAGACCGCATCGGACAAAGACATGATACTATTTTAGTGTATTCCTTCCTTCCAGCCGACGGTGTGGAGAACATCATTAGATTGCGTCGGCGTCTGGCAGACCGCCTTAAGCAGAACCAAGAAGTCATCGGAACTGATGAGTCGTTTTTTGGTGAAGAAGCCGCTGCGCACCTGCGTGATCTTTACACTGAAAAGGCAGGAGCGCTTGATGAAGAGAGAAATGACGAAGATATTGATATTGCAAGTCTAGCCCTGCAAGTTTGGAACAGTGCTTCTGAAAACGACCGAAAGGAGGCGCTTCAATTACCGCCAATTGTCTCTGCAACTCGTGCAATTACGAGTGAAATTCAAGGTCCTTCTGGTGTAGTGGTTTATCTACGTTATCCTGACGGGTCTGATGCACTGGTGCGAGTGGACAAAGAAGGGAACCAAGTTTTACAGTCTTTTTCATCTATTTTCCATGCTATTGCTTGTCCGCCTGATGAAAAGGCTTTAGAGAGAGCTGATAATCATCATGAACTAGTTACTCGTTGCGCCGAGATTGCCACAAAGGAACAAGCATCGTTAGGTGGCAGGCTTGGAAGCGTCCGCAGTGTGCGTCGCAAACTCTGGGAACGCTTAAGGGAATACCAAAAACGTTTGGATAAGCAGCCTAATGCAGGTGATAAGCTGGAACGGGTCAAAACTATTATCAATCTTATTTGGAATTATCCTCTGAAGGAATCTGCTCAAGAATCTATTGCAAGACAGATGCGATTAGGCATTTCTGATGATGATCTTTTGGATATGCTTATCCGCCTTAGAGAAGAAGATAAGCTTTGTGAAGTAAATAATGAAGCTTCTGAGCCGAGTGAACCACAAATTATTTGTTCAATTGGATTGATTGAGGGAAGTAGGGAAGATGATTAAGGTTGAGACTGTTCGCAGGGAATTAGAAGAGATAGGTGAGATTAAAGGCTTTGCAGATCTTCGTGCAAAGCTAGAACACCTTTTTCTTGAAACGTTGCGGTGGGGTAATCCGCAAGGTATGCGTGAGTTTCAGCTAAGCGCACCAGTTTCCCAAAAGATAAGCGCAGTGCCAGTGGCACAAGCGAGCGGGTTGCCAGTGTATCTTGTGGAGTGGCCAGATGAGAAACTTCCCGGCACCACTGCTCGCCGTGCAGTGCAGCGGGCGCTCGCCCCGGTCAGCACCGAGCATATTGCTTGCTACGTCACGAAGGATTATCGCCAACTGGCATTCACTTGGGCGCACCGTCGCACCGATGGCAGAATCGAGCTACGCACGCTGCCCTACGAAGTTGGCTCTCCTGCACGCACTACGGTGGAGCGTTTAGCTGAACTTGCCTTCACGCTTGATGAATTAAGTAGCGACAAGTTTGACGTTAACTTCGTTATCAAAAGACTGGAAAACGCATTCAGTGTTGAAGCTGTTACCGAAAAGTTTTTCTGCGATTATAAGAATGTCTTTGATGAATTACAGAAGCGACTTTTTGATGCAACCCAAGACAGAACTTGGGCGCATGACTACGCCTTGCAGCTACTTAACCGTTTGATGTTTCTCTATTTCGTCCAACGCAAAAGATGGCTAGGGAAAAACTCTCGTTTCTTGCGTCATTTTTGGGAAAGTTACAAAAGAAGTGGTCAACTGGCTGATTCGTTTTTTGAGCGATGGTTAGACGTGCTTTTCTTTGAGGCATTCAATAAAAAATTCCACGGCGGTTATACGTATTTTCCCGATGATATTAAAGATGCACTTCAGATGGCACCATATCTTAACGGTGGGCTTTTCCGTCGAAATCAATTAGACGAAAAGCATTGCGTTAAGCTAACAGATGATTTTTTCAGCATTCTCTTCGATGAATTTGACAGCAGCACGCCCGGTTTTCTAGAGCGTTATAACTTCACCATTACTGAATCAACACCGCTAGATGTGGAAGTAGCGGTTGACCCTGAAATGATTGGGAAGGTTTACGAAAGTCTGGTCAATGTGACGAGTGAAGGATTAGCAGAAAGGGATCGGCGCGGTGCAGCTGGCATTTTCTATACGCCACGCGTGGAAATTGACTTGATGTGCCGACTGGCACTTGTTGATGCACTTACCAATCGCTTGGGAGAAGAGCACAAACCGATTCTTTACGATGCTGTTTTCGCTGTTGACGCGGCAGAAAAAGAACAAGCAGACCAAGCAATTGTTGATAAAAATCTTTGGCCAGACCTGAATGATGCATTGCGTAAGATAACCGTTTGCGATCCCGCCTGCGGCAGTGGTTCGTTCTTAGTGGGAATGCTTTTAGTTCTTGATGATTTGCAAGCGCGTGCTAACAAAATACTCGGCATCGAAGAAACACCTTATGAACGTCGTCGTCGCATCATCGGCGAGCAACTTTACGGCATAGACGTAATGGACTGGGCAGTCCACATTGCTGAACTGCGCCTGTGGCT
Organism: Acidobacteriota bacterium; assembly: GCA_003697135.1. Taxonomy (GTDB): domain Bacteria; phylum Acidobacteriota; class Blastocatellia; order Pyrinomonadales; family Pyrinomonadaceae; genus J014. The sequence continues at coordinate 12,989 of RFGC01000022.1, read as the reverse complement.
GCAGCTCGTGGTGGAAACCGAGATTCATCACGGCGAGTTAATACTGCGTCCACTACTGCCGAACCTTTCATTCAAAGTCCGCTGTGGCGACAGTCTAGTGCAAGAGGTTGCTGGCATTAACTTCGGACTGCATCGTCAGCACCTAGACATTCCCCCCGCACTCAAAGGCAAGCTTACTCAACTTAAGGGTGAAAAGCAGAGATTCTATCAAGGTAAGGAAGAAGTGAAAGAAGCAGACTTACGACAAAAAGAAGTTTCGCTTTTTCGTGAGATACTTCAGCACAGGATTCATCAAAAGCAAAATGAATTAGCTGGACTTGAAGCCAGACTGAATCAGCCTAAGGTTCAATTAACATTCGCAGATATGGATGAAAAACCGTCTTCTGATCGAAAACGGGAATTGGAAGACCAAATTGCTATGGTGCAAGCGGAGATTGACCGCTATCGTGAAGCATTGGAAGCTTTGAAAACTGTTCAGGACATCCCGTTTGTTTGGGATATTGCTTTCGTAGAGATTTTCGAGGGCGAATCCGAAGGTTTCGATATTGTCATCGGCAATCCACCTTACGTGCGCCAAGAAAAGATTGCTCCGCCTAATCTCAGCGAAGAAAACTATTCACCTGAAGAATGGCGTAAGCAAAAAGCTCTTTACAAGGAAAAACTCCAGCGTTCCGCCGCTATGGCATGGCCGAGATTCTTCCACTTGAGCCTTTCCAGCAATAAATACCGTAAACTTGATGGCAAAAGCGATCTCTACATTTACTTTTACTTCCACGGGCTTTCACTTCTAAATCCGAAAGGCAGTTTCTGTTTTATCACATCTAATTCATGGCTCGACGTAGGTTACGGAGCTGATTTACAAGAGTTTTTACTGAGGCATTCTCATATCAAACTGATTCTGGATAACGAGAAGAAACGTTCTTTTGCTCAAGCTGATGTCAATACGGTGATAGCTTTGCTAAGCCCAGCAGACGACAAAAACGAAAATGGCCTAGAAAACTTAGCCCGTTTTGTAATGTTTAAGAAACCTTTTGAAGAAGTAGTAAGCGCCAACACATTCAAAGAGATTGAAAAAGTTAATGACCGTTTGGTGACAGAATCTTACCGTGTTAATGCTCGCTACCAGAAAGATTTACTAGATGAAGGCATGATTGACGAAGATGATGATGAGGAATCTGTTCCAAGAGAAGTCCCTAACAAACGTCGTTCTAAATCTAGCAATCTGCTCATCAAAACCGCTCGCTACAAAGCAGGAAAATGGGGTGGCAAATATTTGCGCGCACCCGAAATCTTCTTCACTATTCTAGAAAAAGGCAAAGGAAAGTTAGTGCGTTTAGGCGATATTGCCGAAGTGCGCCGCGGCTTTACCACGGGGGCCAACGAATTTTTTTACCTGGAGCCGACGGGCCAGCCCGCCCCGGCCGGTTACCTGCACGTGCGCAACGGCGCCGGGTGGGAAGGCCTTCTGGAAGAGAAGTTTCTGAAGCCGGTAATCAAAAGCCCGCGCGAAGTACGCACTATCGTCATCCGTCCCGAAGACCTGCGCTATAAAATCTTCATGTGCCACGAGGAGAAAACCGCCCTCAAAGGCACCGCCGCCCTAGAGTATATCCAGTGGGGCGAAAAGCAAGGCTACCACCTGCGACCAAGCTGCGCCAGTAGAAAGTGGTGGTGGGATTTGGGAATACAGGGCGCACCGCCGATAGTGCTGAACAAAGGTGTAAATGATAGACATTTCGTTGCGCTCAACTCATGCGGTGCTTTTTGTGACCAGCAGATTTACGAGCTAACGCTACCCCCTGTTTCGGCACAACTTATTGCTGCTTGCCTGAACTGGACTGGTACTGCTATTTTTTGGGAACAATATGGAAGGCGTAATTTTGGCGAAGGGGTTCTGTGGATTGCTGTTTACGAAGCTAGCAGTGTACTCACTCTGCTACATACGGCACTGTATAAAGTTCAACAGGCAAATCTTCTCTCTGCCTTCCACCGCCTCAGCCAGCGTCCCATCCGCAGTATCTTTGAAGAACTGGGCTTCCCCCTCTACCGGAAGCGCCGCTGCGGGCATCCCGAACATCCGTATGAGCACATGCGCCCTGAGGACCTTACTCTGGAGCAGGTCCGCCAAGCCTCGCCAGATCGGTTTGAATTGGACGCCGTCGTGTTTGACGTCCTAGGTTTGACAAATGAGGAGCGGGAGGCGGTCTACAAGGCGGTAGTGGAGTTGGTGCGGGCGCGGCTTGAGAAGGCACGGAGTATTTGAAAATGGTCCAACGTTTCAAAACAGAACAGCTAGATTTGTGGGATAGCTCAAGTGTATCTAGAGAAAAATACTTTGTTTTTCACGATGAAAGCATTCCGAACAAGCGATGGCTCTTGATTGGCTTAGTCTTTGTTAATGCGTCAAATGTTCAGGAGGTGCGCAATATTCTTCGACAGTGTCGTGCTAAAGAGAATTATTATGGCGAGGTTCACTTTAGTGACTTGCCAAGAATGTTTGGCGGAAAATTTGGTGCAAAAGCTAATTTAGCGAGAGAATGAATGAGGATTTTCCAAAATGGGCTAGCTGATTTGGCTCATTTTTCTTGTTTGGCTGTTGATCGGCATAGTCCTGCCTACGACCACAGGCGCTTTAGCGAAGACTTTCACGCCTACAATCGTTTTACGGCGATGGCGCTCAAGGCAGGGATTTCCTGGCATCTCAGGAGTTTGGATGAATTGACGATTCACTTTATCTCTGATGCTAAGGATCGGAAAAGCAAATCAAACAAAGGATTCAGCGATAACTTTGATAAATACTTAGCTCAACGGATTGAACTGGATGCATTCTTGAAACGAGATGCAGGGGAACAATACCCGTATGTTCGACTCGAAACAAAACTGTGCGACTCTAACGAAGAAGACTTGTTGCAGTTATGCGATGTTTTGCTTGGTGCTACGCAGTGTGCACTATTAGCCAGTTCAGAACAACCAACTAAAAGAGCGTTGGGACAAATGATTGTTCGCTGGCATCAAGATTTGCGCTTACCACCGCAGAAACAAGAGTATAAATTGCAACGAAAATTTAACCTATGGGGGTTTCCAGATCACGAAGGCAGACCTTACAACAATGTAACACTGGCTTTACCTGTTGATGATCGGCAAGAAAGTCTTTTCTAAATTTCATGCTTTGTGTGTTTTGTTTTTACGGAACACAAAGTGCATGTTGAAGGTTGGTAAAGATGATTTTTGTAAATCTACTGCTCGAAATTTGTCTAGTGTGTTAGATTGTTGTGTAAAAGATGGTTTTGACAATATATGCGGCGTATAATACCAGAGTAACTTGTCATGATTCACAGAATACAAGTTTATTCCTATAAGTGCCTGCGTTACGTTGATCAAAGCTTAGGGCCTTTTCAGATTTTGGTTGGCCCGAATGCAAGTGGGAAAAGCACCTTTCTAGATGTTTTTGTTTTTTTGCCCGATCTTTTGAAAAACGGGCTTGAGCGCGCGGTGCGTAAGCGTGCACGCACATTGAAAGAACTTACTTGGCAAATGCAATCCGATAATTTCGAGATTGCCATTGAATTCGGGCTACCAGAATCTTTGCGAAAAGCTATTGGTTATTCTCTTCTACGCTACGAAATTCAAGTTGGGCTTGAAAATCAGAGTAGTTTAGCGCTTTTGGCTGAGAATTTATGGTTTTGCAAAGAAGGGAGTAAAAAGCATCATCAAGATTGGCAATCTAAAGAATTTCCTAGGGAATGCTTGCCACCTCAACAAGGAATTGTCATTAAACCGCGCAAACGAACGCCGTCGGGTTACCGTAAAATCATGGGACGCGCTGCAAAGGGGCGACTTTATATTCGTTCTGAAAAAACGAACTGGAATTTCCCTCTTCATTCATCGTCTGATCAAGCTGGTTTGGGGCTTATCCCTGAGGAACACCGCTTTCCTGCAAGCTCGTGGTTGAGAAAGTTGATTTTGGAGAAACTAAATTTTTTAATGCTAGATAGTCGGGTAATGCGTGCTCCTTGCCCTCCTGATGCTCCTATTTCTTTTCAAGCTGACGGATCGAATTTTCCTATTGTTGTCAAAAGGTTTCGAGAGAAGAATCCAAAGGAATTTGCAAATTGGGTTGCTCATGTTCAAACCGTGTTGCCGGAGATAAAGGACATAGAAGTTAATGAGCGACAAGAAGATCGCCATCTTTATCTAGTTGCTTGTATGAAAGAAAAAACTCGCATTCCTTCATGGCTTCTTTCTGACGGAACTTTGCGTTTTTTAGCACTAACACTATTAGCATACGTGGAGAATGCAAATGAATCAGAAGAGTCTGGGATTTACATTATTGAGGAGCCGGAAAACGGAATCCATCCTAAAGCTATAGAAGCTGTTTATCAATCACTTTCTTCAATCTACAAAGGACAAGTATTTTGTGCTACTCATTCGCCAATTCTCTTAAACTTGGCAGAGCCTGCCGAATTATTGTGCTTTGCTCGCACTCAATCTGGCTCAACTGATATTGTCAGAGGCGATAAGCATCCTGCTCTTGCCAGTTGGAGAGAAGAGGTAACGTTGGGTGACTTGCTAGCCAGTGGAGTTTTAGGATGAAAGACCTTGTGATTCTTGTTGCAGACAAAAATATGGAGCAAGCTATCAAGGGTATTTTGAAGCGACCAGAGGCGCTTGGTATTCAGCCGGTTACCTACGACATTTTTATCCACCCTCGGCGAGACCCGGGCGTTTTCAAAGAGGCGCACAATTTTTTAAGACAACACGCAAATTTATACAAACATGCTCTAGTGATTTTTGACTGCGAAGGATGCGGAAGCCAAAAAACATCAGTGGAGTTGGAGAATCAGGTAAAACAAAACCTAGCAGAAGCAGGATGGCAAGATCGCGCTGAAGTCGTAGTGATTGATCCTGAACTGGAGGCATGGGTGTTTTCTAAGTCTCCTCATGTGGCAAAAGTTATTGCGGACGATGATGGGAAGTTGCTTGAGAACATGCTCGCAAATTCTCCAAAAAATTCTCTAGGTAAGCCCGAACGCCCAAAAGAGCTAATGGAAGACATCTTGAAAAGGAAGAGTATACCGCGCTCTGCGTCTCTTTATTTCAAGTTGGCTGAAAGCGTAAGTTTTAATAACTGCAAAGATTCATCTTTTCTAAAATTTCGCAACGTTCTACAAAAATGGTTCAAGCGATCTTGAGACATCAATTTTCGTGTATTTCCATCCAGTTATTTCCTGAATGAATTTCGACCGTGAGAGGGACGGAGAGCTGAACGGCTGATTCCATTTCGTTTTTGATTATTTGCATTGCACGTTCGACTTCTGCTTCTGGTGCTTCAAACAAAAGCTCATCGTGAACTTGCATTATCATCTGAGTTTTCAACCCTTCTGCTTTTAAGGCTTTGTCAACTTTTATCATGGCGATTTTAACGATGTCGCTTGCAGTGCCTTGTATCGGCATGTTTATCGCTTCACGCTCGGCGCGTGCTCTTACAATTGCGCTTTTGTCATTTATCGAAGGCAAATAGCGCCGTCTTCCGAAAAGCGAAGTTACAAATCCCTTTTCACGCGCTATTTTTGGTATTTCTTCCATGTATCGCCTTATGCCTTTATATGTGTTGTAGTAATTTTCTATGACTTTCTTTGCTTCTTCTCTTGAAATCCCGACTCTCTGCGATAAGCCGAAAGGTCCTACAGCATAGGCAATGCCAAAATTCACGATTTTTGCCATTCTTCTTTTTTCTTTAAGCTCCGCTTCCGTTTTGGCGCCGAAAACCAGGCGCGCTGTTTCCGCATGAATGTCTTTTCCTTCTTTGAAGGCTTGTAGCATGACTTCATCTTGCGTTATGTGCGCCAGTATCTTCAATTCAAGCTGTGAATAGTCTGCTGAGATGAGTTTATTGCCTTTTTCCGGAATAAACGCTTTTCTTATTTGTTTGCCTAATTCGGTTCTGATAGGGATATTTTGAAGATTCGGCTCTGAGCTACTTAATCTTCCTGTGGTTGTGACTGTTTGATTCAAATTGCCGTGAATTCTTCCGTCCATGTCAATGAGATTTGGTAAGGCATCGGCATAAGATGCCCGAAGTTTCTCAAGCTCACGGTATTCAACAATCAGACGCGCAATTTCGTATTCTTCTGCAAGCTCGTTCAATACGTCTTTGCTTGTTGAAAGCTGGCCTGTTGAGGTTTTTCTGCTGGGTTTAATGTTGAGTGATTGCAAAACTTCGGCTACTTGTTTCGGAGAATTTACGTTAAATTCTCGCCCTGCGATTTCATAAATTTTCTGGCATAGTTCTTCCATCTCGATTGAAACGTAATCGGAAAAACCTTTAAGAACTTCAACGTTGACTTTCATGCCCGCCATTTCCATTTCGTAGAGAATAGGCGATAGCGGAAGTTCGATTTGCTTATAGACTTTTTCGAGTTCGTCTGCTTCGATTTTCTCTCTCAGCACGGGTGCAAGCTGAAAAATCCAGTCTGCATATTTCGCCGTTTTGAATTGATTCATCAGCCAGTTTTCAGGTTTTTCGCTACTTAAAATCTCGTCGGAAGATTCTACGTTCAGGAAAATTCGGGCAAGCGTTGGCAAATCATACCGGCCGCGGCTTGAATCGAGAAGATATGCAGCAATCATTACATCTTCAGAAACGCTTTCTGGGTAGATGCCCAGCTTCATCAGCACTGCTAGGTTTGTTTTGTAATCGTGCGTTACTTTGTCGAGAATCCCATTTGAAAGTATGTCGGCTAAGCCGCGAACGGCTTTTTCTTTGTCTTCGGTGAAATTTTCAAGATCAACGTAGTAAGACCTATCTTTCTCGAATGCGATGGCAACACCAAGCGGCGGCAATTTTCTGTATGAGCTGGTTTTCGGTTCAGAGTTTGAGTCGTCAACCAAAAAACTCCAGCCATCTTTTTCCCAAAGCTGACGGATAAGCTTTTCGAGTTCTTCCGCAGTTTGAACGATTTTGTAATCTCTTTCAGTCTCGATGTTTACTGTTGCGGCATCGGCAAATTCTTTTGTCAAAGCCGAGAATTCTAGCTCGCTGAAAAGCTCATAGGCGAGTTTGCGATTCGGTTCTTTGAGCCTGAGTGCATCTAGGTTAAGTTCAATCGGGACGGAAGTATCAATTCTGGCTAGCTCTAGCGATTGGCGGATTAAATCTTGATGATTTTTCAGGCTTTCGCGATATTTTTTGTTTTTAACCTCGTCGGCATGTTTTATTGCTTCTTCGGCTGAACCGTATTCCAAAACCAAACTCAAAGCACCTTTTTCGCCGATCCCCGGAGCGCCCGGAATGTTATCAATCGGGTCGCCCATCAAGCCAAGTAAGTCTGGAATTTTTGAAGGTGGAACACCAAACTTTTTTTGCACCCATGCTTCATCGCACCATTCAATCGGCGGAACGGGAACTTTGCGCTTTATGTTTTGGGCATTGTGGCGGAGGCAAACAATCATCGGGTCTTTAACGAGTTGGCAGAAATCCTTATCGTTTGACACGATAACGGCTTTTATGCCTTTTTCAGCCGCTTTGACCGCAAGTGTTCCGATGATGTCGTCTGCTTCATAGCCCGGCAATTTCAGTATTGGAATGTTGAAAGCCTCGCAGACTTTGAAGATGTAGGGAAGTTGAGAAGCCAGTTCGTCAGGCATCTCGGCACGATTTGCCTTGTATTCAGAAAAACTTTCGTGGCGAAAGGTTTTTTCTGCTGAATCAAACACAGCCGCAATGTAGTCAGGCTTTTCCGTTTGAAGCAATTTCCGTAGCATGTTCGTAAAAATGAAAACCGCTTGTGTGACTTGTCCTTTGGAGTTCTTGAGCGGTTCTTGCCTTCCACCAAGAGGCACAAAAAATGCTCTGAAAACATGCGACATTGCGTCAATCAAGAAAAGTCGCTCTGAGTCCTTCTGAAGCATATTGCTATCATAACACATAACTAAAGCCCTGAAACCGTCGGCTTTTAACTATGTTTCCAAATCCTTTAACGAAAATAAGTCGGCTTTCCACAAACAGAATCAATTCCTGCGTCCGATAACGTTTTTAGTTTTTTAGAGACTCGTATTTAACGAGGGAAGCTGATTTTGCGTCTGATAACGCTTGCTTTTTACTGGTAGATGGTGGCATTTTTTCATCTCTTCAGATAGTTATGGTGTTTGATGTAAGAGCGAGTTTATGGTGATTATGAGATGCGTAGAGTCTATACTTATGAAGATTTGATAAGCAGCGAGTTTTTTGGAAAACTTGAGAAGGTAGCTAACGATGGTAAGTGGTGCAGAACATTTTTCGAGGAAAGACGAAAGTTTGACGGTTATTGATAAGCTCAGAATGCTTCTTGACATCACCAAGAAGATAAGCCTTTCTTTAGACCTAGATGAAGTTCTTGAGTTAGTGATGGACACTCTGGATTCCTTGATTCACTACGATGCGGCGGGTATTTATCTTGTTGAGCACGATGAGACGGGTCAAAATCCTTATGTTTTCAAATCCAAAAAGCTACGTGGTTATGATATTAGCTTCGATTTGATTGAACCGCGTTTGAAAATGGGCGAAGGGTTCATTGGTTACGTTGCGCAGACCGGAGAATCAATAATCTGTCCCGATGTTAGCAAGGATTCAAGATATTTTCCAGCAAGAGATAAAACAAAATCCGAAATGGTAGCACCAATAATCTCGAACAATGAGGTTATCGGTGTTTTCGATCTGGAATGCGATGAGCTGAACGCTTACGATGAAGACGATCTTTCCGTGCTTCAGCTTCTTGCTTCGCAGGTCGCAATCATCATCGAAAAGGTGAAGCTACATGAACAGCTTTTGGAGAAGAAACGTCTTGAGGCGCAGATAGAAATTGCCAGACAGGTTCAGTTTGAGTTGCTCCCAGATGACGATCCAAAGCTTAGAGGATTTGACATCAGCGCATATATTTTTCCGGCTGAAGAGGTTTCTGGCGATTATTACGATTGGGTAAAGATTTTCGACGATCAGATAGGCATAATCATTGCCGATGCAGCAGGTAAGGGTATTCCGGCGGCGCTTTTGATGGCTTTTTTGCGAGCATCTTTGCGTGCTGGTATGCAAATAGGGTATGCTCCCCACATCGCACTTGCCAAGGTTAGCAATTTGCTTTGGGATTCAGTCGAAGATAATCAATTCATAACGGCTATTTACGGTATTTTGGACGAGACAAACAAAACATTTGTTTTCTCAAACGCAGGCCATAATCCACCGCTTTTGGTTAAAGAAAATGGTGACTTCAAATTGATTGAATATGGTGATATGCCGTTAGGCATTTTTCGCAATATGCGTTATCACCAGCATTTTCTTCGGTTTGATCGCGGCGATCTATTGGTGCTTTACACAGACGGCATAATCGAAGCCGTCGATCAGTCGGGCCAAGAATTCGGTCTTGAAAGGTTTATCCAAAAGGTTATCGAGGGCAGAAATCTCTCTTCTAAAGAGCTTATAAAATTCCTAGAAGACTCTGTGCGGGATTTTACAGGCGAGGAGAAACCTTCTGATGATATGACACTTTTCATCATAAAGAGAAGCGAGTAGAAACTCTGGTTTTTGTAATCCACTTCTTGGAGATTCCAAGTGGATTTTACGAGAATCTTCGTAACTTCTTACACTGAGATAGGTAATCAGGCTGTTGAGCAAACAAACTGCTAAAATTTTTCGTTTCTTTTCCATAAAAACCCTCTTTCAGGACTTGACAATTTTGGAGCAGTTTTTTATTTTTTTTCCAAAAATTGATTTCACGGATTCAAAAGGAGTGAATTCATGTTTGACAGAAAGAAAACCGCCCGTGATTTTTTGACAAACTTCATTCTTTTCACTTCCTCTGCCGTTAAACTGGCAAAACAAATATGGTAATCGGAGGTTTGACGAAGGAGAGGCTAAGACGATAGCTGGATGTGAGCGAGCGGTTTGCAATCCTATGGTTAATCCTTTGAACAACAGGTTCATGGATGGACAAGGATATGAGTATGATGAAGCAGGTAATCTCACAAGAGATGCGCAAGGGAGGAGGTTTATTTATGATGGTGAGAACAAACAGGTAGAGGTGAGAGATGCATCAAATGGAGTTGTTGGAAGGTATTACTATGATGGAGAAGGTCGGAGGGCGAAGAAGGAAGTGCCGGGGACAGGCGAAACAACAATCTTTGTGTATGATGCATTTGGCAAGTTGATAGCAGAGTATTCGACGCAAGTTGCACAGCCAACAGAAGCAAAGGTGAGTTATTTGACGAGTGATCATCTGGGGAGTCCACGAGTGTTGACGGAGCAGAGTGGCAAGGTTTATTCGAGGAGAGACTTCATGCCGTTTGGAGAGGAGATTCGCACGCCGCAGAGAACGCAAAGTTTGGGCTACACAGCAGATTCGGTGAGGGCAAAAATTCACCTCGTATGAAAGAGATATTGAAAGCGGACTTGATTATGCAATAAACAGATACTACTTAATCGTAGTTGGTCGCTTCACCAGTGTTGACCCTTACAACATCATTCCCGAAAAAGAGAAAGGCAAGGATGAAGAAGAAAAGCAGAAGATTTTTCACAACTACATCTCACAGCCGCAAATCTGGAACAAATATGTTTATGCGCTAAACAACCCGCTAAAATACACTGACCCGGACGGAAGAAGACCTCTCAATGAAGAGGATATGAAACGCCTTAACCGCTTAGGAGAAGAACACGAAAAGGCGTTAAAAGCTGGTAACCAAGAGCTTACGAAGGCGATTGAAGAATCAATAGACGCGATTACCAATTTCATTCTTGCGATTCCTGAAAATCAGAAAGACCCAATAGAACTGAAAGTAGCATTTTACGCGATTGATAGATTGGGAGATGCTCGATATGGTTATAACGGGAAAGAAATGTATATCGAAAGTGCCGGTTGGAAGATTACAATTCCGGCAGAAAGCAACAAATGCAACTTTTTTGTAGCCGCAACTTATGCCATCGGCGGCGGTATAGGACTTCAATCACGGAATAGACCGGGCGGCTTTCCTAACAACGCAAGCATAACAAGACCCGGATTTATCACTGGGGCGACGAACGCTCCAAGTGCTAATGAGTTGGCGGCTGGAAATGTGGCTAATTTCACACCTGTTAGCAGTCCGCAGGTCGGAAACATAGTTGCTTTTGGAAGCGAGGGTCCAAATGGACATTCTGCAATTTCGCTAGGCGGCAGTTTGCTGATTTACGCCGGCAGCCAAGGTGTCAAGCTGGGAACTATAAATCAAAATCTACCCGGACATACAAACGTCCAATACTTGAAGTATAAGCCATGAAAAATAAATTGATTATAGAAATAGGCGTAATTATAGCGATAGTTATTTTCGTCGCTGTAATCTTTTGGTTTGTAAGAGAGCGTTATTGGTGGAGAATTGATAACGTAAGGATTTTAAGTGGAGAAAAAGAACTGAAAGGTTCAAGCGTTTATACGCATAAAGATGGAGACTTGTTAGTTTTCTTGCGAGACGGTGAAACAGAGAAGGGAATCTATCTTATCAAAATAAAATCGGGCGATATTGAGCTTGCTGGCAGCAATCAGTTTATTCTAGTTTCTTCCTCTTTTTTGTTAACTCGTTATGCGCCTCCTTATGGAGTTTCAATGAACTCTCCCAAAGCGGATGCGCCTCCTTCGCTTGAAATACAAGGGAAGGAAGTTTCATTTACAGCTTTGTCAGGAGAAAGGGTTTGTCTTTATTTCTAGTTTGGCAAATTACTAAAGAAAGTTAGAAAATCAGAAATAGTTAGAAAATGCTTCTCGCGGCTTGACAGCTTTTTTACGGGCTGTCTTTTTATTGGCTTTTCATCTGACCGCCAATTCGACGGAATGTTTGACCAAGAGCGCGGCGACAATCCTTTTGACCGCCAGCTTGTCGTCGTCGGGTAACTGGTCTATCTTTTCCCAATTCTTCAAAAGTTCTTTGTCGAGCATCTGCGGGTGGCGTTCCGTTTTGTCGAATACAAACTCATCAACCGTTCTAAACCGTCGGGCGCATTGCTTGAACAGACCCATCCCAGCGGCAGAGTGGTCAAAAATGTTTTGGAAACGGACGGCGATTTGGCGATGGTGCAGTCGAAGAAAAACTCAAATTCTGGTTTTTGGAAATACGCTTCGCATTTGACTTACACGGCAACAGGAGCAGTTAGTTCGATGCAGCTAGGCAATGGGCGCTGGGAATCGGTGCAGTTTAATTCAAGATTACAGCCTGTGCAGATTGCTTTGGGGAATGTGTCGCAGGCGACAAACCTTTTGAAATTGAACTTTGATTACGGCACAACGCAGAATAACGGCAATGTCTTGAGCCAAACCATCACCGTTCCGACGGTTGGACAAAATCAAGGCTTTACGGCAGTTCAGACTTACAGTTATGACAGTTTGAATCGTTTGAAGTCAGCAACAGAGACGATTTCAGGAAATCAGACGTGGAAGCAAACCTTTGTTTATGACCGATATGGCAATCGAAGGTTTGATGAGACGGAGACGACGACGATAGCTGGATGTGAGCGAGCGGTTTGCAATCCTATGGTTAATCCTTTGAATAACAGGTTCATGGATGGGCAAGGGTATGAGTATGATGAAGCAGGCAATCTCACGAGAGATGCACAAGGGAGGAGGTTTATTTATGATGGTGAGAACAAACAGGTAGAGGTAAAAGATGCATCAAATGGAGTTGTTGGAAGGTATTACTACGATGGAGAAGGTCGGAGAGTGAAGAAGGAAGTGCCGGGGACTGGTGAAACAACAATCTTTGTGTATGATGCATTTGGCAGGTTGATAGCAGAGTATTCGACGGTTGTTGCGCCGTTGTCAGAAGCGAAGGTAAGTTATTTGACGAGTGACCATTTAGGTAGTCCACGGGTGTTGACAGAGCAGAGTGGGAAGGTTTATTCGAGGAGAGACTTCATGCCGTTTGGAGAGGAGATTCGCACACCGCAGAGAACTGAGCAGTTGGGTTACGGTGGTGATGCAGTGAGGCAGAAGTTT
>RFGC01000021.1 GCA_003697135.1 Acidobacteriota bacterium | reverse complement strand
ATCTCCATTAGCTCTATTCAATGCGTTTTGAGGCAACCATTGCTGATTTGGCGTTCCACCTGCAAAGATTGCTTGCGTGGAAAATGCAAAAAGCGTTATGCAAGCTATTACCAAATTCACGATCCTCATTGCTACCTTTTCCCTCCTGATTCATCTCCTGAAAGAAGCAAAAGCTATGCCACAGAAAGCTACAACTTTTATTTCAATAAAAACAATGATTTAGAAGCTCACAAAAGATGTAATTCCTTTTTCACTATCATTCAAAATGAATGAACATTAAGTCAGTTTGACCGATCCAGTTTTTATTTTGGTCATACAGTAAAAGCTCCGAGTTGTGACTTGTGATTCCTCAGCTGCAGAAGGAAACTACGCAAATCAGTTAGTTAACTTCAAGGAAGATTTTCTAAAAGAAAGTTCAAAGGTGATGGTTTAATTTCGTCAACAAGCCCGATTGCCAATGCTTCGCAAGCATCAATCACTTTCGCTGTTAAGAAGATTTCCAATGCCTTCTTTTTTCCGACAACTTTTGGCAGAATTTGTGTTCCGCTCCAACCAGTTATGATTCCTAAAGTGACTCCTGGGTGACAAAACTTAGCATCAGGCGATGCAATTCTTTTCTTGCAATTCAGAACCAGATCAAAAGCACCACCGAAACAAAGCCCGTTTATCGCAGCTAAACAATTTTTCGATGCAATCTTTTTCATCAAATCCTGCCCTAACCTTGCAAATTCAAAAGCCTGTGATGAAGTTAAACTGGAAATCTCTCTCAAATCAGCCCCTGAAGCAAAAACTTTCTCCGATCCCGTGAAAACAATCGTTCCTTGCGCTTCATCAAGAACCCTGTTTAAGTGCCTTAAAACGTCCAAGCTAAGCGGATTGCGAATTTGCGGACGATTGAAACGAACGATCAATGCTTTCTCGTGAAACTCTAGTTCCATTTAGTTTAACCTTGAAAAACTGCAGAGACTAAAAACTCAAACTTACAAATCCATGAAGGCAAACCAAGTTAGCCCCATAGACTGCTCAATCAAAGCATCCACCTTTGGCTTTAACAGTTTCACTACGATTTCCTCTGGTAGCTTCGATAACAGCATCGTAAGTGGTTTGTTCTTCTTCAGTTGAAATAACTGTTAAGTAAATAGTAACCTTTGCTGTTTCAGATGCTCTTTTGTTCTTTCTACGAGCAGTTCTGCTGCTTTGGTAGGTTTGCTCCTCAAAAATCCAAACATATCGCTTGTTTTTCTCTTTTTCCAAGTCTTTGACAAGTCGCAAAATAACGTCCTTGCCTGCAATGTTCATGATTGCTGTTCGGCCATCATCGTTCAGGCTAAACAGAATCGAATCTTCGGCTATTTGTTCGTTCCCATGTGAACGCAAGATACATCCACCTGCAAATCGCTTTTGTTTTATAGCTCCTATCAACCCTTCTTGGGCATTGATGCTTTCCGAACTAAAACCCAAAACTAATACCATCAAGACCAAAGATAACTTTGCAACCTTCATAGTTCTCTTCTCCAAACTTTACTATGTTGAAATCAACTTAATCTCCCAATAAAAACTTCTCTCCATAGCTCTTCGATTCTATTTCCCTTTTTTCAATACTTGCTTGATTTTTTTCTGTTCATCTTCCTTTTGGAATTTCGTCTCCCGTAAGTTCTCTGAAAAAACTTTCCATCCATTCTTCACCTGTTCTTAAAATTTCTTCTCGATTTTTGTTTTCCTTCGCCCATTCCAAAGCTCTTATCAAGGGAATAAAAGGAAACCGTTTTTTCTCCCTCGATTCTATGCGCATCAGGATTTTTGATGGCAAGAACAAAAGCTCGACTCTCTTTACGCTTTGAGCAGAAGGTTTGGAGCAATTTTCTGCTGGTGAAGTGACCAAATACTCTCTGCAAGCCAATGGTCTATTCTGATGAATCGAACAAGACTCGTTTTCAAGAAATGGGCAGGGAATGCCTTCATGAAAATACTCTAAGACAACTGCTTGCAGAGTTTCAGGGGCAGTAGCTGTATTTTCTAACTTTTCAAACCAGTTGATTTTGCGAAAATGCTCCACAGCTTCAGAAAATCGCTTCTCTATCTTTTCACGCTTCTTCGACGGAAGATGCTCAACTATGTATGCGATTTCCAGAGCTTCTGTTTCCGAGATTGGCACAGGTTGCCTGCAACAAGCCCCACAACCCTTTTTGCAAGATATTTTTTCTCCCTTTGCCTCAACAGCCCGCGCGCTTATGTCAACAATCGAATTTGTCATCATTTGGAAGATAGGAAGCATTCTTCTAAGCTTGACAGGCTTTGCCGGAACGGTCATTTGCATCTCTAATGGCTGGCCTTCGATTGAAAGCCTTATCTCGCCAGTAACCCACTTTTCTTTGTTTTTCATTCTCAACTCCGCTTACTGAAAAATCACAGGCTCTGCTTTGACGCCGAACTCGCTTGGATTTTGCGCAATCACTCCGACTGCCAAAAATCTCAATACAGCTTCATACTGCGAATCTAGAATTTTTCCCTTTTCATACAAGAACCACACAGTCCTTGCTTTTCTGGCATCAATTCCCGGTTGATTGCTCAAGGCTTCTATTGTTTTTCGCATCGCAAGACGATCACCGCCACGTGATGCCTGCTCGAAAGCCGCAATGATTAAAAGATTATCATCGGTCAATTCATTACCAAGCGATATTTTAAGTTCGCTTAACAGCGGCAGAATTTCTTTTGCCTTTTGCAAAACATCTCCCTGATTCTTACCAAGCTGTGCCACTGCGACCATTGCAAAAAATTGCGGTTTCAGACCTTGCTGTTTCGCCATCTGCTCCAGTTGAACGGAATTCTTCCTAACTGCCTTCAAATTATTTGCCAAGGCTGCCGAGCTGGAAAGTTCATCTATTCTCGATGAAATTTCCTCGATCTGCCTTTTTGTGAAGGCATAGTTAGCCTCATGAAAAGCTATCTGGCGTGCGAATAAAATAGCATAACGCTCTACTTTCTCAAGCCTCAGCTTTTCTCTGTCAATTTCAGAACCATTCTGATTCAAAACATCCGCAGTGTTGCTATCAGTAACTTCACGTTTTCCATCAGTTTCAAAATCCCGATCAACTTCTTTACTTGAAGCATCCCTCGATGCAGACTCCTTATCAAATTTGCCTTCAGCTTGCTCATCTGAAAATATATTTCGCTCTTTTCGAGAAAGCCTGTCAAAAGCATCAACGGACGATTTTTTCTCCTCACCAGCAAAAATAAACAAAATTCCGACTATCGCTAAGACAAAAAGTCCCAAAACAGGTGCTAAAACGAAAACACTCAAAATAGAGGATTGTTCATTTCTCTTTTCTTCACTTTCAAAAGATTCTGAAATCTGTTCGACAGAATCAGCTTGCGAAACATTTTCTTTGGTAGCATCGTTATTTTCCTTGCCATTTCCAGCGTCTGCAAAATCTTCTGTGATTTCAACTCTCATCTCAAAAACGCCCGCACAATTTAGCACGTCACCATTTTTCAAAGCGGCAGGTTCTTCCAGTTTTTTACCGTTTAGCGTCGTTCCGTTACTTGAACCTAAATCTGAAACAACAAAAACTGTGCCGAAGCGCTCAATTTGTAGGTGCTTGCGCGAAAGTCCCGACAAACGCAAGCAAAGATCACACTCCGAATGTCTGCCAATTATAAACTTATCTTTCTCGACCAACTCAATTCTTGGCTTACCGTTCTCATCCTTAAAAATGAGACGCATTTTCGACATAAAAGAGAAGTGAGACCTGCTTAAATTCAGCTATTTGCCGATTCCATATTCCCTCAGTTTCCTGTATAAAGTTTTCCGTCCGATTTTCAGAAGGCGCGAGGCACGAGATTTGTCTCCTTGAGTGTATTCAAGTGCAGCTTCGATAGCTCTTTTCTCGATTTCTTCTATCGTTGCTGGGAAGTCTATCACAAGACTTTGCTTGGAATTTGCAAGAACAGGCGAAGTTTCGTCAATGTCCATCAATCTTAAAACTTCTTCGCCGTTTGTTTTCGGCGCTTTTTTGATAATCGCCTCTGGCAAATCCTCTAGCTCAATGTTCACACCTGCAGCAATGATAACAGCTCTTTCAATAGCATTTTCCAGTTCCCGAACGTTTCCATGCCATTCGTAACTGAGAAGTGCCTGCATCGCCGCCTTTGAAATCCCCGATATGAAACGCCCAGTTTTCCTTTGATATTTTTTCAAAAAATGAAAGACCAAAAGCGGAATGTCCTCGCGTCTTTCACGAAGCGGCGGAAGGTTTATTGGGAAAACCGACAAACGATAGAATAAATCACCGCGAAATTTACCTTCCTCAACTGCCCTTTCCAAATTGACGTTTGTCGCCGCTATAACACGAACGTCGGTTTTTATAACTTCGTTTCCGCCAATGCGCGTGAATTCCCCATCTTGCAAAACTCTTAAAAGTTTTACTTGAGCTGTCATGGGAAGCTCGGCAATTTCATCTAAAAACAGTGTTCCGCCGTTTGCTTCTTCAAATTTTCCAATGCGTCTTGTTTTAGCATCCGTGAAAGCACCTTTTTCATGACCGAAAAGCTCTGATTCTATAAGCCCTTCTGGAATCGCACCGCAGTTGATTTTCACGTATGGCTTATCTTCACGCCCAGAGTTGTAATGAATCAAGTCCGCCAGTAACTCTTTTCCCGTGCCCGATTCGCCTTGAATCAAAACGGTGGTTCTCGTGCTTGCAACTTTCAAAGCCAGCTTGATGGCATTTCTTATGGCAGATGAATTACCGATGATCTGAGGAGAATACATCTCTTGAAGTTCTGATTTCAAGCGCATGACTTCTGCCGAGAGTCTGTCACGTTCAAGCGCCGTGCCTATTTGATCGGCAATCCCCTCTACCAAAGCGACTTCGTGATTTTCAAATTCTTCCTTTTCATCACTCCAAACAAACCCTAAAAGCCCAAATGTTTGTCCACCGACACGAACCGGGGTAACCAGCGCTGCGCGCCCTATGAGTTTTGAAGTAAAGATAACTCTAATGCCCAAAGGCAAATCCCTATCGAAAAGCTTCAACGTTTTACCTTCTTTGAGAATCTCCCTCAAAATCGGAAATGGCTCAAGCTCAATGGATTTGTTATACTGCTCTATCATTTTCAGAACTTCATTTGGCTCTGAATTTGGTGCAGATTTGAAGGAAGCTAGAGAAATTTTACTGCCCGACTTATCTAAGACTCCCAACGCCCCATAACTCGCTCCTACAAGCTCAACTGCACGCTCTAAAACCTTCGATGAAACTTCATCAAAATCAGAATGCGAATTCAAGATATTCGCTATTTCCAGAAGAGCATTTGTTCGCTCGGCTTCTCGTTGTAAGGCAACATAAAGCCGTGTGTATTGATAACCTATCGCCAAATGTCTCGCAATTGATTCCAAAAAATTTATCTCTTCATCTAACCAATCACGGAAATCTTCCGTTGTATGAAGTCCTAAAAGCCCAATTACTTTGCCGCTCAGGCTAATGGGAACGACAAGCAGCGATTTCGTTCCCAGATTCCTCGCAAAAAGAGTAACCAAAGGATTTTTGATCTCCAAAATGTTTTTGATACAAAAGGGCTTCGTAAAATCGAATTTACCGGCTAAATCCTTTGCCTGAATCGGTATTATAGTCCCTTCTGATTGGGGGACTTTATCATCTTTACGCCATTCATGGCTGATACGGAGATTGCCTGTTTCGGAAAGCTGGATGAGATCGCACCTATCAACATCCATCATCTTACCGATTTCAGAAACAACAACATTTAAGAAACGCTCAAGATCAATGCTTTGAGGCAAATCACGCGCAAGACGCTCGATTATAGCTTCTCGCGCTTCATGCATTTTAACCTTTCTTTCCAGAGAAAGACTTTGAGGAATTTCAAGCTCGATCTTCATGTTCAATAGTTTAGCATTCTTCTCAAGGTAGCAAGTAACAGACAAGAAAAGACAGCTTCAAAAAGATAAGCACTTTATCGTGTATAGGTTGAAAGCGGTGCCATGTTTATTCCGAAGTCTTGTGGATTTTCGCCGATAATTGCAGCTGCGAAAAACTTCGGGACATATTTGACATTTTCTTTTCGGAATTGCTCTCCGACCGCTCCCTCAAATACGACTTGATTCGCAACAAGTGTCCAAAAAGAGCGCTCCTGATCGGCCGCCTTTTTCAGAGCTTTTTCTAGATTCTGGCTTAAACCTCCTTGCCCGCTGTTGTAACTTGCTATTGCCAAAGGAAAACTCATCGGACCAGTGCCGAACCTGCCAACCAGATATTTCAAATACTTTGCGGCGGCTCTAGCTGCTTTTTCTGGATCGCAACGTTCATCAGGATTGCTCGGAGAAGCGTCAGGCCTGACTTTTAGCCCATAGGTTTCAGCAGTCTTGCGTGCAAATTGAAACATTCCCAATGGTCCCGTAGGACTTTGCAGGCAAGGACAATGTTCGGATTCAATCATCGCTACATAAATTCCTATTTGTGGATCAAGCCCTTCAGCATAGAATGAGCGAATTATAAAAGGAGCATTTCGGCTAGCTCGCTCTAAAATAGTTATCGTATCGCTTTTGGTGAATGAGCCTTGTCGGCAATTATCGGTTCTAGTTGAACGTATTCGGTTAATATAACCCTGTAGATGATTGCGTATGCTACGAATCGCCTCTGGTGGAATTGGTTCCCCAACTTGATTTCCTATGATTCTAGAAATCTTCTCAGCTTTTTCCTTCACATAAGCGTCCTTTTCAACTTCGCTCATCTCCATGAATTTTCTTCCTCTAACTGACATCAATCTTTCCTCTTTTACAACCTCCTCTTCAAAGTTTGACTTTGTATTTACCGAATCCGTGCTCTCGGTCTTTTGCGGAGTTTTTGATAATTCCCTAGTCGGTAATTCTTCGGGGAATTCAGCAACTCGATCAGCCTCTCTCTTGTAGCTTTCAAGCATGGAGCTGTCCTTTTTTTCGGTATAAGTAAGCGCACTGATTATGATAAAAGCCAAAACGAACACAAAAAGAAAAATTGAGGCGGATACAACGATAATAGGCAAAAGCTGATGAGATGACTGCTCAGGCTCGACGACTTCTGCACGAGCGACATTTGCTTCCGAAAATATGCGTATCTGCAACTCCGTATGCTCACCTGCTCTTATTTCGTCGCCATCTTGCAAAACCATTCCTTGCGAGGGCACCCTAACCTCATTGACGAAAGTACCGTTTGTTGAATTTTCATCAATGATCCAAACCCTTTCGCCATCGCAGTAAATACTTGCATGAAGACGCGAAAGCCCTTCATCATCAAATCTGAGATCAACCTGCTTGCCACGCCCAAAAGTTAGCTTTGAATCCAATGAAAGTTCTTGCAAACCTTCTGAAGTTTGATAAATCAGCAAGACTTTGATCATCTTCTTCAAAGACAATTTACCTCATTTCAGCCAAAAATGCAGACAAGTTTCGCTTGAAAACAAGAAACCTAAGTGCCGATTTTTAATCTTGCGGATTCATTTCTTCGAGGAATTTTTGGGCTTCTTCAGATTCATAATCGAATGCCTGAATTTCCAAGGCATTCTTTGCAATATCACCGTAGAACGGATCATCAACGAGAAGCATCAACAACGATGGCGGGAAAAGGGCTAAAGATTCGTATGCTAAAGCTCGAATCACGGGATTCGTGGTCTGTCTTATGATTTCGCAAACTTCACCTGCCGAAAATCTTTCGTTTAGAATTTGGCTTATGGCTTCTACTTTTGCATAATCTTTCTTCTTCAAAGCACGCTCAACCAGTTGTATGAAGACTTCAGCGGATTCCGTTTGAGATTGCAGCACACTTGCGCATGCTTCTGCGAGCAATTTTATCTCTTTGATTTTCTGCCTGCTTTTTCTACCTGAAGTTTTCTTCTCTTCTTTAGCCAACTGATCGTCAAGCACTGCCAGGAGTTTACTCAACTCCCAGTCTAAATGGACATCATAGAAAAATTTTGATGGTGTTAGTTTCTTTTGAAGTGCTCTGGTGAGCATCTCTCTGGTTGTTGGTCGCAGACCGTTCCAAACTTTTTCAATCTGCGGTCCTAGTCCTTTTATCATCTTTCCCAAGAAAAAGTTTGAATTGATTTGGTCATATTGTCAAGAATTGCCAATCAATCGCCTATCTCAAGCTGATTGATGAAAATCTCGACTTTGCAAAAATCCGACTAGGTTACCATCTTCGTCAATAACTCCCAACGCTCCAATGCGGTTGTCCTGCATCAATCTCTTCGCTTCATCAACAGAAGCACTGATTTTGACAAAGAAATTGTTCTGAACAGGACGCATTATGTCTTCAGCCTTTTTCTCTGCCCACATTATTTTTTCCATCTTTTTCAGGTCTTCAAGCAAAAGCAACCCGTAAAACCTTCGATCCTTCGCTACTGGGAAAACCGTCTGCTTGCTCATCGGCAGAATTTTTTCGATAAACTCTGAAATCTTCATATCTGGCAAAACCGAAAAGGCAGGTTTCATAAGTTTATCAATAGAAGTCGTTTGGCGATCTGTGTATTTCGCAACAATTTCATTTGCAGTGTCGAATAAAAAAATCCCAACCAAACCGCTCCAAATAGCCGTTGTCAAATCTGACCTCAATATCAAAAGTATAATTCCCGAAGCAACTAAAGCTATACCTATTATTTGTCCTGCCTTTCCTGTTAAAATGGTGGCTTTGGTCAAAGACACTCCCCTTCTCCATAAAATTGCTCTCAAAACCCTACCACCATCAAGCGGATAGCCTGGAAACATATTGAAAATAGCAAGCACAAAGTTTGCAAAGAAAAGAAGCGCAAAAATTGACATTAAGATCGGATTATCAAAAATTCTCGCAACTGCCAGAAGCAACAAAAAAGTCATCGAAACCAAGATGCTCATCACAGGGCCAGCTATGGCAATTCTGAATTCTGCTTTAGGAGTCTGCGGCTCTTTTTCCATTCTGGCCATACCACCGAAAGGATGCAAAACAATCTCTACAACACCGATTCCTTCACGCCTAGCTACCCAAGCATGCGAGACTTCATGAAGCAAAATCGAGAAAAAGAAAAGCAATGTGGTCAGCAAGCCCAAACCTAATTGGATAATCTGGTTTCCCGCAAATGGCAGATTCACCGCTGTAAGCCAAGAAGCTAGCACTAAAACTATAAACCAACGATAGTCTATTACGATGGGGACGCCGTAGATTCGTGCGATTGACAGCCTACGCTTAAAAAATTTTAGAAAATTAGACATTTCATTCTTCTAAAACAAAAACTTCACACCATAAGCTTCTCAGGTTTCAAAGGGGGTTTCAGCTCCCTGCAGAAAGTAGGGTTCTCTGCGTGCAACTTTTTCTAAAAGCAACGGTTCATCGAACATCTGCAAAAGCCCTCGTACTGTGGCATATCTAGGCTCGTCAGCAACCAAAACAGGCAAGTTAACCCTATCACGCAAATATAGGTCAATACCATGAAGAAGAGCACCACCGCCCGTAAGCAATATACCTCGATCGTGAATGTCAGCAGCTACTTCAGGACGAAGTTCTGTAAGAACATCAGAAATAAGCAATGCTATTCTCCGAACTATATCTTCAATCACCGGATATATTTCACCTACAGTTATTTCTATTGCGGCAGGAGTGCCTGTTATTACATCACGACCCCGAACCACTGTTGACTTGCCCAAATCTTCTGGCAAATAGGTAGTCGCAAACTCGGTTTTTAGTTTTTCCGTTGTCTCTTCACCTATTTGAAGCCCACGATGGCGGCGAACATGAGTGGCTAGAGCAATGTTTATATCTGCGCTACCGATTCTTTCAGATTTAGAATGTATTATGTTTCCCTTAGCCACAACTGCAACATTTGTAGTGCTTGCTCCAATATCAACAACCGCTGACGCTCTCTTATCGTGGGGCGAGATACCCGCACCGAAGGCTGCCGCTAAACCTTCTTCCATAATGAAAACTTTGCTGATATTTGCCTCTTCGGCCGCATTTAGAAGTGCTCTCTGTTCAACAGGCGTAACCTCCGAAGGCATTCCTATAACAGCATGCGTAACAACCTGTGAGCCACCTGATTTTGCTTTTTTGACAAAGTGCGCCAACATCTTTTTCGTCCTGTCAAAATCTGCAACGACTCCACCTGACAAAGGAGCTACTACAACAATGTCTCTTCCTTCCCTACCTTGCATATCGGCAGCTTCTTTTCCGAAAGCAACTACTTCCCCAGTCACTTCGTTCACCGCGACTAATGAAGGCTCGTCGAGGACTATATCTCTTCCCTTGACAGCAATAATAGTGCTGGCGGTTCCCATATCAATCGCCATCGAGTCGGTTACCAGATTTTTCAGTAACTTTATGCTAACCATAAAACCTCTCCAACCTTAGTTTAACCCTCCTGTCTAAACTTTACTTCCATTTTACTTCAAACAAATTCACGGGTTTTAAGCGATTTCTAACTCGCAAAGGTTCATGTGGTATCAAATAAAAAGATTCAGCACAAGCCTTCGCAGTTTCCTCGCTTATCAAAATCTGCCCCGCTGAAGCGCAATCTTCAAGCCTTGCCGCCAAATTTACGGTATCCCCAATAGCAGTGTATTCACTTCTCCTTTCTGAACCTACATATCCAACCGTTGCAATTCCCGTGTGTAAACCTATGCCTATGTTGATCGGCTTATAGCCGAATTTTTCCAATTCCCGATTGAGCTGAAGTAGTCGCTTCTGCATGGCAATGGCACATTTTACTGCATTCGTTGCATCTGAAGGAGAAACCTTAGGCGCTCCAAAAATTGCCATCAGCCCATCGCCTATGTATTTGTCAAGCGTCCCACCATAACTGAAAATAACTTCCGACATGGCGGTAAAGTAACGATTCAATAACTCAACAATTCTTTCAGGATTTTCATTTTCCGCAATTGATGTAAATCCGCGAATATCAGCAAACAAAACCGTTACGACTTGGTTTGACCCACCCAGACGAAATGAATTTGGATCTTTCAGTATTTGCTGAACTACATGTTCAGGCATAAAACGACCGTAGTTTGCTCTAATAATCTCTTCCTGAGCAAGTTTCTGGTGTGCCTTCACTGTTTCAACCACTATCGCCGTCTGAGCCGCAACCGCTGTGATTAACTCTAGGTCTTCCTTTGAAAAAAGCTCAAATGGATTGAGCCTATCAGCATAAATAACACCGTGGATTTCTGATTCCGTTATAAGTGGAGCACAAATTGTTGAACGAATTTCTTGCGAAACTATTGACTCTGCACCTGCCAATTCTTTATCGGCATAAACATCTTGGGAAAGCAGTGCAACCTTCTCGCGCAGCACCTTTTGCGTAACCGTTCGAGAAACTACCACTTTGCCCGATAGCAAAGCCTTTTCGTCACGCAATTTAACAGCTATAGGATACAAAGTTTTGTCTGGGGCTTTTTCGTCAAACAAAAGCGCAACCACTCTTTCGGCAGGAGTAGCACGGAAAATCAAATCAGTTGCTTTAGCAAAAATTTCTTTTAAGTCGAAAACTGATGAAAGCGCTTTGCTCATTTCGTAAAACATCGCCAAAATCTCGGCTTTTCGCTGTAGCATCTTAATTTCATCTTCCACAGAGATTGCCTCATCAGCCAACTTTCCGGCGTGCTTTTCCATTATGTCTTTTGCCGATATTAAAAACTGAGTTTTTCCGAGAGGTTCATCATCAAAGTCAACTTTCTCAAATTCAGGCAGGTCTTCTTCGGCAATCAAACTGAACTCCAGTATGCTTCCACCGATTTTGATTATGTCCCCATCTTTCAAAACTTTCTCATAAACCTGCTCTCCATTTACAAAAACCTGGTTGACACTTCGTCTCAGTTCTTCTCCGACAAAATAACCGTCAACTATCAAGAAGCCATCTTCCGTGCCCTTTATGTGGGCATGGTAACGCGAAACCCTTCGGTCATTTAATACAATGTCATTATCTCTAGCCCTTCCAATCTTGCAGATGCCAAATCGAGGCAAGGTAAATTCTTGCTTATTTTCATTGTCGGTAATTTTGACAATAGCTTTCATTTCTCAAAACAAAGCAAAAGTCATCTTTGAAATTATTAACCATGATGAAAAAATTATCAATTGAAACATCGAGTTGAAAAACATGATTTATTTCGATAACAACTCTACCACAAGCCTTGATCCCATGGTCCAAAAGTCAATGAGACTTTTCGCTTCAGACTTTTGCGAAGATTCCTCATCGCTAGAAGAGAAATTTCAAGAAACACTCGAAAAAGCACGGCAGAATTTAGCAACTTTGCTCGGAACGAAATCTGCTGATGAAATTTTCTTTACCTCGTCAGGCACGGAAAGTATCCGTCAAGCAATTTCAATTGCTCTGCAAGCAAAGCCAGAAAAAAAGCATTTGATTACCACAACAGTTGAACACGAAGCGACCAAGAAGCTTTTTGAGGAACTTCAAAGAAAAGATTTTCAGGTTACTTGGCTAGAAGTCGATAGAGATGGTTTTCTTAACTTAGACCAACTCAAAAGATCGTTAAGCAAAAACACTTGCCTTGTTTCCATAATGACGGCAAATGACAAAACCGGCGTTATATTCCCAATTGACGAAGCCGCAAAGATAGTCCGAGAATTCTCTGATGCTTTTTTTCATTCAGATGGAGCAATCGCCGTAGGAAAAATTCCGATAAATCTTCGAGAAAGTGAGATTGACCTTCTTAGCCTTTCAGGACACAAATTCCATGCTCCAAAGCAAGTCGGAGCGCTTTACGTCAATCAAAAAATCCATGAAAAATTCCCAATCTCAACTGTAAAAGAATACCAACCGCCCATTAGAAAAATAGTCGGCATTGGTGAAGCCGCTCGCATTGCTGCCAATCTTGAGCCAATGAAAGAAATTGAAAGTCTTAGAAATAAACTCGAAGAGAAATTGATAAAAATCTTTCCCGACGCAAAGATAATCGGTTCAAAAAACACAAGACTACCTAACACATCAGCTATTTCACTATCCAAAATGAACGGTGATTTGATACGAGAGCAACTTAAAGCCCACGGGATTTTCGTTTCAACCGCATCTGCCTGTAATTCAAACAGCCTCTCTTATCTTCTAGTGCTACAAGCAATGAATATCCCCTACGATGAAATTATGGGAACGATAAGATTTTCGCTGGGAAGATACAACACGCAAGCTGAGATTGATTTTGTTGTTGATGCAATATCGGAAATTGTCAGCGAAATGAAAAAATGGATTTTCTAAAATGCCTTTTCCTATTAACCGCCTCTTATTGAGTTACGAGCCGCGGTTTGCCATCAACCAATATGACTACAGGAGTGGGTTCATAAATCTTCAAAGGCTTTGGTTCTTCTTTTTGCAAAAGTTTTTTAGCTTGGGCTTGTGAGACTCTTTTTGTCATGCGTTTAACGATGTTTGGGTCTTGAATCATGCTATATCTGAGCAGTATTCGACGAACATATTCTCTGGTCTCACTGTAGGGTGGCACTTGCCAACCGTATTTCATCACAGCTCCTTCGCCTGCATTGTAACCTGCCAAAGCCAGAACCAAATCTTGATTGAAAGTATCCAACAACCAACGCATGTATTTAACGCCACCCTCGATATTCTGTTTCGGATCAAAAATGTCAGTGACACCGAAGCGTTTAGCAGTAGCAGGCATCAGTTGCATCAATCCTCTTGCACCTTTGGGACTTACCGCATATTTTTTGAAAGAAGATTCCTGATGCATCTGAGCATAAATAAGCAAAGGGTCAATGTTGTAACGATTACTAAACTCAACTATGTAGCTGTCAATTTGAGCATCTCCAGTCGTGAAACCTCTAAGCGAATTCCCCGAGTTCATTCTCACACTGCTGAAATTGAAATCCCGCAAACTCAAATCCTCACTTAAACCTTTGTTGAAATTTCCTGAGTTGCCAGAAGCGGTTTTTGCTTTGTTAGCACTTGTCTTTTTCAGATTTTTCTGCTTTTCTCGTTTGGGTGACGGCGGAACAGGTATGTAGATTTTTAGGTCAGACCTATCAAAATTGTCGAAAACTCTAACCGACGGCTGCGAAAATGAAACGGAAGAAAATATAAGACCCGAAAAAACTAATAAAAAAAACCTCTTCATAAAAGCTAATCGTATGCGATATTTTAATCGAAATGCCTGTAATCTGCAAAGAAATAATGAAATTAGCTAGATTTTTGTAATCAAATCGGATATTTTATGAAGACCGCTTTGTTGTTCCATTTCTTCTTTTGCCATCGTAGTAGTTCCTTGAATACCTGCTAGTCGCAAACGGAATTCGTCTGGATTCGTTGAAGTCCGCAAAGCCTCTTCGAGCGTGATCAGACCAGATTGATAAAGGTAGAACAATGATTGATCAAAAGTCTGCATTCCGTATTGAGAAGTTCCTGCCGCTATTGCGTCTCGAATCTGTGAGGTTTTTTCTTCTGATAAAATGTAATCTCTAATCAAAGGCGTAGAAACCATGACCTCCACGGCGGGAACTCTTCCGTTGCCATTTGCCCTTTTTATCAACCTTTGTGAAATAACAGCTTTCAACAACCCTGCAAGTTGAATACGAACTGCTTTTTGGTGAAATGGCGGGAAAGCGCTGATTATACGAGTGATTGTTTCTGCTGCATCGAGAGTGTGAAGTGTTGAAAGAACTAAATGCCCTGTCTCTGCCGCTACTAAAGCAGTTTCAATCGTTTCAAGATCACGCATTTCACCAACCAAAATCACATCAGGGTCCTGACGTAGCGAACTTCTCATTGCTTCCGCAAAAGAGAGAGTGTCAACATCAATTTCGCGCTGAGTTATGAAGGACTTTTTGTCTTTGTGAATAAACTCGATTGGGTCTTCGATGGTGATTATGTGGCAATTTCTGGTTTGATTTATGTAGTCAACTATTGCAGCTAGAGTTGTCGTTTTGCCGCTTCCCGTCGTGCCTGTTACCAAAATCAGCCCTCGCCTTTCTTCTGAGATTTTCCTCAGTATAGGTGGCAGTCCTAGCTCTGCAAATCCTCGGATTCTATCAGGTATGATACGCGCAACTATTGCGACAGAACCTCTTTGCTGAAAAATATTGACGCGAAACCTTCCTAGATCAGGAACACCATATCCTATGTCAATCTCAAAGTTGTCTCGAAAACGCTGTTTCTGGCGGTTTGACATCATCGAAAATGCCATCTCTAAAACCTCGTTCACTTCAAGACGAGGCAAACCTGTCATTACATTGAGTTCACCGTTGACACGGATGACAGGATGACTTCCAGCTCTGAGATGCAAATCCGAAGCACCAAAATTCATTGCTATTCGCAACAATTCATCAATTTTGTTAGTAGTCATGGTTGACTCTCCTAAATCCCTAAATCTAAGATATATAAGTCTAAACTCCCGCTTTCCAAATTTTAACCTCGATACCAATCTACGTCAACATTTTTGTTGATAGAAGACGGATTTGCCCTAAGAGACCGTCCTCGTTTATGATTGCTTTTTGTAAATTTTCTCGAAGGGTTCGATTGGCAAATGATAATACCAGTTAAATGGACAGATGAAGGCGTTTTGATGCTAGACCAAAGGCTACTTCCGACCGAAGAAAAATGGCTCGTTTTGCGCTCTTATAACGAAGTAGCTGATGCTATCCGCGAGATGGTCGTCAGAGGCGCTCCCGCTATCGGAATTTCAGCTGCCTACGGCATAGCTCTCGGAATGAAGCAGTTCGTTGGGACAAGCATTGAAGATATGGAAGATGAACTTGAATTCGTAGCAGACTGCATGGCACAAACTCGTCCAACTGCTGTAAATCTTTTCTGGGCTATCGAAAGAATGAAGAAAACTTTTCAAAAAGCCAAGAATGAAGGTAAAACAATTACCGAGATCAAACAGTCTCTTATCGAAGAAGCCAAAAAGATTCACCAAGAAGACATCGAAGCACAAGAAAAAATTGCTCTATACGGTGGAGAACTGATAAAAGACGAGTCAACAGTTTTGACTCATTGCAATGCGGGAGCTTTAGCAACGGGCGGTATTTGGGGAACAGCTCTCGGAGTAATCCGAGGTGCGAAAAAGCAAGGCAAAAGAGTTGCAGTTATAGCTGATGAAACCAGACCTTACTTGCAAGGAGCAAGATTAACAGCATGGGAATTGATGAAAGACGAAATTCCTGTAACCTTAATCACCGACAACATGGCCGGATACATGATGCGCAAAGGCAAGGTTCATGCAGTTGTTGTAGGAGCTGATAGAATCGCCGCAAATGGAGACACAGCAAATAAAATCGGAACATACTCACTGGCTGTTTTGGCAAAAGAAAACCAAATTCCTTTTTACGTTGCCGCTCCACTTTCAACGATTGACCTAAATTGCCCAAACGGAGATGCTATTCCCATAGAAGAAAGAAACAAGCGTGAAGTAACGCACATAAAAGACATTCAGGTTGCCCCTGAAAAAATCGAAGTTGCAAACCCAGCATTCGACGTAACGCCGAACGAATACATCTCAGCTATAATCACCGAAAAAGGTATCGCTAAACAGCCTTACGTTGAAACGTTGAAAAAACTTTTTGATTGATGCAAACCTGCTTTTTTGAATATGTAGCCAAAAAGTCCAACAAACAAGTTCTTTTTCGGGTTATCTATTTCGGAGTTTTCTCATCTCAAACTTTGAGTCTTCGAGGTGTTTTTGAAACCCGAAGGCAAGTTATGTATAATTCGATTTTGGGAAATTTGAAATGTCGGGATGTGGCGCAGCCTGGTAGCGCGTTCGCTTGGGGTGCGAAAGGTCGTGAGTTCAAATCTCGCCATCCCGACCAATTAAACAAAAAGGCTTTCCTTTCGGAAAGCCTTTTTGTTTTTGAAAACTTCCTAGAGTTCTTTTTCTGAATATGCCTAGTAGCGATTTACCAATCTCAAAGCTTTTCTAAATTTGTCCTTTGAGCTTTTGGTAGGTTGTGGCTAAACTTTCTGGGATAGTTCTTGTCTGACCGATGGCAGTCATAAAGTTCACGTCTCCGACCCATCTTGGAAGAATGTGCATGTGAAAATGCCCTTCGACTCCTGCACCCGCCGCTTTTCCAAAGTTCATACCTAAATTTATCCCATCAGGTCTGTAGATACGGCGAATTGCCGAAGTGCATCTCTTTGCTAAATCCATCATTTCGTCAGTTACTTTCTTCTCTGCTTTATCCAAATCTGCTATGTGATCGTATGGCACGATCATCAAATGCCCGCTTGTGTATGGGTAAATGTTTAGGATTACAAAGTTATGGTCGGCGCGAAGAAGAATAAAATTTTTCTCATCGTCAGCCTGATTTCTTAAAATCTCGCAGAAGACACACTCTACCGTAACTTTATCTTCTTTCTTGGTGCTTGCAGAAATGTAATCGTAACGCCAAGGACTCCAGAGTATGTCCATCCTATTTGCTCAACAATTCTTTAAGCTCTCTTCCGGGTGTAAAATAAGCAATCTTCTTGGCAGGAATTTCTATTGTCTTGCCTGTTTTAGGATTGCGTCCTTTCCTAGCTCTTCGCACCCTTGTTCTGAAACTCCCAAATCCACGCAATTCAACTTTGTCGCCGTTGTTCAACGCCGAAATTATTTCATCAAATACCATATCAACAAGTTTTTCAACATCTTTCTTGTTAAGATCAACAGATTCAGCTACTTTTGCAACTATCTCCGCCTTAGTCATATTTCTCCCCTCAAAAAGCCTTCTAGCGCTTTTTATCAGTCAAACCTTAAAGTTTTTCTGAAAATAAAACTAGAATGTCAACTAGCCTCAGCAGAATCCTTTTCCGATTCAGATTTTTCCAAGGTTCCTAATTCCGAATCGCCTATTTGAGTTGTGCTTTCGTGTTTTGCCTGATCATCCTGCTGAGTTATATTGTCTTTACTTTGCTCAGCCACTTCAGTTTGCTGAGTATCAGCTACTTGCCCAACTTGGCGATTCTCTTCCACCCTCAACTCTCCTTGAGCATTTTCTTGCCTCTCTTCTGTAGCAAGACTAGTTTCCTCAATCAAGTCCTTCAAGCTCTCTGCCTCAGATGCAACCTCTTTAGAGCTTTCAGTTCTTGATTCCTCTTGTCTTTCAGGCTTCTTTTCTTCCGAAATGCTCTTTTTCTCTTCCTCTTTTTCTGTCGGAATAAGGTTCTTCGCTCCTGAACCTAGCTTCTTAATTAGCAGTTCACCCAAAGAAGTCAGAGCACCTTTAGCTTCGGTGCTAACATAGACTTTGCGATCAGACTCTTTTTCTTCAACCTTGCTTGTAACAGCACGATGCGATAGTGCAATTTTTTGTGTATCAGGTTCGATGCGCAGAATTCTGAAATCAAGCTCATCGCCGATCTTGACGACTTTGTCAGGGCTTTCAACTTTCTCTTCTGAAAGCTCCGAAATGTGGCACAAGCCTTCTAGTCTTCAGCCAATTGGACAAAAACACCGAAGTTTGTAAATCTCGATATTTTCCCACGCACAATATCGCCAGGACGATGATTCTGCATGAACAAATCCCATGCACTCGGCTGCAATGCCTTTATTGAAAGCGAAAGGCGCTTCCTCTGATGATCAATTTTCAAAACCTTTGCTTCAACCTTTTGCTTTTTCTTCAGAGCTTCTCTCGGATGCTTTATCTTCTTCCATGTAATCTCGGAAATATGCACAAACCCATCAACGCCTTCTTCAACTTCAACGAAAGCTCCGAAATTCGTAAGGCTTCTAACAACTCCTTTGACAATTGTGCCAGCGGGATACTTTTCATCCACTGAATCCCAAGGATTCGGAATAAGGCTCTTGATGCTAAAATTCAATCGTCGTTTAGAAGGATCAACCTCTAAAATCTTGACTTCAACTTCTTGCCCTTTGCTAACCATTTTTTTCGGATGCTTCGGGCGCTTTGACCATGTCATTTCAGAAACATGAACCAACCCCTCAACCCCAGGCTCTAGTTCAATGAAAGCACCGTAATCAACAATGCTTATAACCTTGCCTTTAACCACCGAGCCAACTGGATATTTCTCTGGAACGATGTCCCATGGATCAGGAAGGAGTTGTTTATAACTTAAAGAAATCTTTTCTTTCTTGCGATTTATACTGAGAATTTTTACCTGTATTTTGTCCCCGACGTTAAAGAGCTTCGACGGATGCTCAATTTTTTCCCATGCCATCTCCGTTACATGAAGCAATCCGTCAACTCCTCCAATATCAACAAAAGCACCATAATCAAGCACTCCTTTGACCGTGCCTTCAACAACGTAACCTTCGCCAATCTGGCTAAACAAGGCATCTTTTTGCTTTTTTATAATTTCATCTGTAATCGCTTTGCGTGAAACTACTATGTTATTCTTCTTACGATTGCACTTGATAACTTTTACTTCGATTTCCTGTCCTACAAATTTACTGGCATCGGTTGGATGAGAATCAACTAATGATGCTGGCAAAAAAGCCTCAACGCCTTTAATCTCAACTTTCAAACCGCCCTTTACTTTTTCAACAACGTTGCATCGAATAGGCTGCTTACTTTTGTAAGCCGCAATGATTTCTCCCCAAGCACGGCGGCGTAGAACATCAAGATACGACAAAATAGGCGGATTGTCGCTCGAATCTATATGCCGAATGACAACCTCTATCTCATCGCCTTCTTTTAGCTTAAAACTACCATCAGGTTTTATAACTTCACTAATATCAACGATTCCTTCAGACTTATGTCCGAAGTCAACCATCATGGCTTTTTCCGTAAAGCCAACAACCTTGCCCGAAACTATCTTGCCTCTGCTGAAGGCAGACTGCTCTTGCTCATATTCCATGAGCATTGCGCCAAAATCTACCTCACCAGAAGGTTGCCCTTCGGCCGATGATTCGCTCGACGCTTCACTTATGCTTCCCAATGCGTCAGACGAGCTTAACTCCGTACTTCCTTTCACATCAGCATTTTGTGCCGCTTCTACTTGTTTATGACCCGACACTTCTACGTTTTCAGACGACACTGCCGTCTGCTCCATTTGTCCTTGCCTGTCAATTCCTTCTTCGATCTGTCCTTGAGTTTCCTTTACCAGATTGTCCGTCATGAAAAGACCTAACCTTTGTTTTTGAATACAAAGCTTCTGAATTGCTTAATCGCAATTTCAGAAACTTCCACTGTAAATTAAAAGTAAAATTTACCTTTGAAAAAGGCTCAATGTCAAGGCGAAACAACAGATTTCTACAACTTTCACGAACATTTGATTTCTAAGGGACTCGACTGAAATATCTTCTCGGCAATCAATCTTATAATCCTGCGCGGCACTTTTATAGCGCCAGCTATATGCCTCTCTTCCGTGAAATGCCCAACTACATAAACTCCTGCAACATTTGTTTCAAAAGTTTCCTCATCATACACAGGCACTTCACCATATCTCGGACTTTTTGAAGGTTTGGTTTCAACACCTAAACGCTTCAGCAAGGTAAAATCCGGCTCACTTCCTATCAAAACAAAAACAAAATCATTCTCGATTGTCTGTATCTCACCTTCTTCACTTTCCAGCAAAACTTCTTTTTCGCGGATTTCAACAACTCGCTTGAGAAAGAAAACCTTCAAACACCCTTTTTCCCACTGTTCTTCGAGCGGCTTTTTGACCCAATATTTTATACAGCCTTGCTTTGGATCAGTATTTTCCCAGTCCTCACGAAAAATAGCTAGTGTCGTTTTTGCACCTTCTTGAGCCAGAAAAAGCGCTGCTTCACCTGCAGAATTCCCACCGCCAACTACAAGAACTCTCTTTTTAACAAACGGATAAGTTTCACGAAAAATATGAAAGACTTTCGGCAAATCCTCACCCGGAACATTCAATCTTTTCGGACGCGCCATTGCACCTATTGCAAACAAAACCTTCCTTGCCTCGTATTCGCCCTTAATGGTTTTTACGACGAAGTGATCGTCTGAGAATTTCTCAACATCGGTAACCTCTTCTTCGGTCTGTATGTTTAATTCTTTATCCAAAACAAAGCGCACGTAGTATGAAAGAAGCTCTTCACGCGTCGGCTTTTCGCGCGCAGGTTTTAGGTCTCCTTCGATAAATTCCAGCTCGTTTGGAGTTGAAAAAACCGTCAGTCCAATCGGATAGTTGTAGATTGTGTTTGCTATCAATCCTTTTTCTAAAACCAAGTAGTTCAATCCCAGCTTTCGCGCCTCCCAAGCGGAAGAAATACCGGCAGGCCCAGCACCGATTATGATTAAGTCATACATAAGCAACTTAAACTAACCAAAATCAATCTCTGAATCTCTCACTAAAGCCTTTCTCTAAACCTTTCAGAAGCCTTTGTCGAAACTTTTCAGAATTCCTTGTCGAGTTTTTTTAGTTCTGCAACGAACAACTCGATTCTCTCTTTTGTAATCTCCAGTTCCCTTTTCGCCTCAAGATAGTTTTCCCATTCACTCGTAGCAGTCAAGGCTTTTGTTACGTCCTCGTCCAAAACCTGTGCCATCAATGCAAGCAAATCGTTCGTAGCTTCTTGAGTTTTCAAAAGCGACTGAATGATTGTGTAAGCAAGCCTTGCATTCTCTATCTCGCGATTCATCAATTCGCCTCCTTGATCTCGGCTCTGTTTGCGTATCTCAAAAAAGGCAATTTCCGCACCGTCACGCTGTAGTTTCCTACGCTTAACCTAGTCCCTTCACTTAAGTAGTCATAACGCACATAGCCCAGCCCTATTGTCTTATCAAAAAATGGAGAAAATACAGTAGAAGTCACAAACCCTGCCGATTTGTTATCAGACGCAAATAGCTGTTCTCTCGACTGCAAAGAAACTTCTTTCTCATCGAACACTAACCCCATAAGCTGTTTTGCGATGTGACCTCGAAAATGTATGCGGGCGATGATTTCTTGACCAATGTAGCATCCTTTTTTGTAGCTGATCAAATTTTCAAAACCTAGCTCTGGAACGACTGTGCTTTCGTCCATATCAACTCCGTATCTCGGCTCTCCAGCTTCAATCCTGATGATTTCATAAACTCCATCAGAAATCTTCAAGCAATCTTTCAATTCTACATTGCGGAATTCTTCCACTCTCTCGGTTGGGACAAATAAATCTATCCCGAAGATTGAATCAAACTTTATGGCATTGTATTTATCGGTGTTCGGATAGAAGTTCAGAAATCTGAAGAAGTGATAACCAGCCGATAAATCTTCAACAAAAAAATCACCCGCTAATGTGAATCTTGAAAGATGCTGAAAAATCCTTTCGTGAGTGATTTTTTCGGTCTCTAAAATCAGCTTTTCACCTACTCTTTTTATTCTGACAATTGCCTGAAGCCTACCTTGTGCATTTGCGAATGCGGCTGAAATTTGCTCATTTTCTTGGATTTTCTTAACATCGTTTGTCACCATTCCGTTTAAGAACTGAACTGATTCCTTTCCCCAAACAGCAATCAACCCGCGCTTTTCTTCATAAACAGCAGGTTTTCCTTGATGAATCTGCCGATAAACGTCCGTCATAGTTTCTATTTTGTATTCTACAAAGCCCTTTTCAAAATCACTTCTATGGCTCTTCTCAGCTTCATGAAATCTTCCATCTGCTTTTCTAAGCTTCTCACGCTAATCACAACTTGTGGGCTTGGGTGATAAAGCGGAATCAATTTTCGTCCGTTCCAATCGAGAATTTTTCCTACATGCGTTTTCAGTGTGAATTCGTGATTCTCAATATACTTCAAAGCCTCTAACGCCGTGCTTCCGAGAGTTGCAATTATCTTTGGATTCATAAGCTCTATTTGTCTCTTTAGAAACTCCGAACAATTCTTAATCTCGCTTTTTGAAGGTTTACGATTTGCTCCACTTTCTGAACGTGGACTGCAAAGAACCGCATTTGTTATAAAAATCTCCTCTCTTTTCAATCCAATCGAATCAATCAATAGCTGAAAGTTATCGCCCGATTGGTCGCCGTAAAAGGGTCTCCTGGTCCGATCTGCTCCTTTTCTTCCCGGCGCTTCTGCAATGAAAAAGACCACAGGCGATAAGCTACCATTTAGCAAACTCAAAACTGCCTTTTTCTCTGCTAACTTCGGGCATTTAACACAACTTTCAGCCTCTTTGCAAAGTAAAAGAAAATCTTTTTTAACAACATCAGACATTGCAAAATCTTGAAGAAAAAGTAAAGATAAAAATTGAAAGCAAATTTTACGAAATCGGTTTAGGCAAAAGCAAATTATGAGTCAAGTCACGCAAGAGAAAGTGTTGGAGACTTTAAGACAAATCATAGACCCAGATTTACGCAAAGACATAGTTTCCCTTGGCTTCGTTAGAGACTTGAAAGTTGAAGATGGCGAAGTTTCTTTCAGAATTGTTCTGACGACTCCTGCCTGTCCCGTCAAAGACGAAATGGCAAAGCAAGCGAAACAACTGGTTTCTGAAATCGAAGGCGTTAAGTCGGTCAACGTCACAATGGACGCTGAAGTTCCAAAAGGAAGAGGCATGAGTAACTCTGATATAGAAAACATAAAAAACATTATAGCCGTTTCATCGGGCAAAGGTGGCGTTGGGAAATCAACCGTAGCAGTAAATCTTGCGGTCTCACTGGCACTAGATGGAGCAAAAGTCGGGCTTATGGATGCTGATATTTATGGTCCTAACGTGCCGATAATGCTTGGTGTTAAAAATTTTAAGCCTTACATTTCCGACCGTAAACTTGTGCCTGTTGAAGCTCATGGAGTAAAAATGATTTCGATGGCACTTTTAGCTTCGCCCGATCAAGCAATGATAATGCGCGGGCCAATGCTTCATGGGGTCGTAAGACAGTTTTTATCAGAAGTAGCATGGGGCGAGCTTGACTATTTGATAGTTGACATGCCACCAGGAACAGGCGATGTGCAGCTTTCGCTTGCTCAACTCGTGTCACTGCAAGGCGCAGTGTTGGTTACAACACCGCAAACAGTTTCAACTGCCGACGTGCGCCGCGCGCTCAAAATGTTTGAAACAGTTAACGTGCCAATTCTTGGAATCGTCGAAAATATGTCATATTTTATCCCACCCGATGCTCCAGAAAAACGATATTACATTTTCGGACAAGGCGGCGGTAAAAAATTGGCAGAAGAATTCAATGTCCCGTTTTTGGGAGAAATACCACTCGGAATGGAAGTTCGTGAAGCAAGCGATAATGGAGTCCCGATTGCGATTTCAAACCCCGGCTCCCCACAAGCACAAGCCTTTAGAAAGGTATCTGAAGAGATTGCAAGGCAAGTCTCAATAGAAGCAATGAAACCTGAGCTTGTAATCTTAACACGCTCAAAGTAGAATAAAATTTGATTCTTAAATCAGAAAAAGGAGAAAATAGATGTCAACGGCTACAACACCAACAATAGACATTCATTTGACGGAAAAAGCGGCAGAAGAAATCAAGCGCTTCATGGCAAATGAAGAAGACCTGCCGGAAACTGCTGGGCTTAGAGTTCGCGTAGTGCCTGGCGGTTGCTCTGGATTTCAATACAGTCTCAACATAGAAGAAGATTCAAGAAGCGGAGACTTCGTGTTGAACAAACACGGTATTCGCATATTCATTGATATGTTTTCAGCGCAGTATCTAAACGGCGTCACAATTGATTATGTTTCCAACATGATGGGTTCCGGCTTTACATTCGACAACCCAAACGCAACAGGCGGTTGCGGTTGCGGAAGTTCGTTCTCGGTTTAGAGGGCTTTTAACTGAATTTTCCTTGACTCTTTCAACCCAAAAACAAAAGACAAGCGAATGCTTGTCTTTTGTTTTTCACAAGCAATTTGTTTGAAACACAGGAAAGCCTCAAGGTCTTCGGTAAACAAGTCGGAAGGCAAAGGCTTTCTAACCTTTGCCTTCATCTCAAATCTCAGAAAGTTCTAAGAGCGGCCACTGGAAGTTCTCCTGAAATCGACCCTGTTCCAGACGGGAAGGTTATTGTAAATGCACTTGCCGACGAACCTGAAAGATCGCTAGACCAATAGAAAGTCTTGTTCGATCTTCTATAGACGGCTATATCAGACTTGCCATCTCCATTGTAATCTCCGCACATTGGAATATCACGAACACTAGAAGTTCCAGGAATACCAAACTGAACATTGACAAGCCCAGGTCCTCCATTTTCTTTGATATACCAAACTCCATTTGTTCCAGAACCAAACCCACGCCACACGGCAAAGTCAGCTTTCGAATCGCCAAGATAATCTCCAACAACGATAAAGTCTGTGTTATAGTTACCCCAAGGTTGGGCAAGGATCAAGCTACCAGTAACAGCATCACCAACAAGGTAAGTAATATTACTCGAGGAGTCTAACCTAAGCACCGTCAAATCAGCTCTTCCGTCCCCATTGTAATCCGCCCCTGCCACTGGAAAGTCTCCAGTAGCACCAGAGACGCCAAACACAGGGCTTAAGAACGTATTGTCTGAACTTCTCAAGATATACCATACATAGTTCGTGCCATTATCCCTAACAACTGTCAGATCATCTCTTCCATCTCCATCGTAGTCAGCCTCAAGACCCGGAGAATCGCTACTTACACCCCACTGTTGTTGAATAATAGGCATAGAAGTCCCTGGTGGTGGAACAGGATTGTTGATAGTATATTGAGTCGAAGGACGAATGTAATAGGTCCCGCTACGCCATACAGCTATATCAGCTTTGTTATCAGCATCGTAATAGCCGGGAGTTATGAAGTCGGTTGAAGCATTACCAAAACCAACATTCTCGGAATCAACACCTGAAGATGGAGTCCCGTTGCTTCTGGTTCTCCAAACTATTACACCGCTTTCTGCATTCAAAATACTAAAGGAAGTTCTTCCAGTGCCATAGAAGTCAAAGCAAGGTTTCGTCGCTGCTGCTGCAGTCTCAACCGTCAAAGTCGCTCCCGTAACAGTTCCTGTGTCAAAGCTCGCTCCGTCACGGAAAGTAAGCGTCCAAGTTCCGTTAGGGTTGGTTACACCTGTAAACACAGGATTCATATTGGTTACTGGAGCCGGTGCAGTCGTAGGTCCAGGTGCTGTCGTCCTGTAACTACCGTCAGGCACTACAGTAACGCCAGAAGCAGCCGCCCACCAATTGGCAGTAGCAGCATCAGTAAAGGTGTAAGTGTTAGACGTGACAAGGTCTGAACTATATCCAAAACCAGTTGATGTAGTAGCTCCTGTTCTAGAGAAGATAACATGAGAAGGCGAACCGCCCGGTGCTTTTAAGACAACGTCTAAGTCTCCAACCCAGCTATGCGAAGCATTGAAACTTACTGCAACGTTTGTAACGCTTCCCGATAAGCCAGTAACGTTAAATTGAACATCTCTAGGCGCACCGTATGATCCAGGTGTACTACTAGTCCCATCAGGTATAGGTCCCAAGCTACTAGAAATAGCAGCGAAGGTAGCTGAAGGACTGAGTTGTGAATTTTGCTCATCCGATTGCCGAGCGCTTGTCGTATTCAGGCTTGCAGTAAACCATAGCCCTACTGCAACTGCTGTTAACACTAGCAAAGCAAAAAGAAAAGATTTTTTGTTGGGTTTATCCATTTTTCCCTCCTTTTCTAAGATTTTTCTCTCAATAAAACGGCTCAAAAATTGCCCGTTAAAATCTTGAGATAATAGAGAATCTAACGGATTTGCTATACAATTGTCAAGGCTAAAACTTCTTAAGGTTGAATTTTTTCTTTGCAAATGAATCAGCGGAATTTTACAACCCCGGAAATCCACTCGCTAGATTATAGTAATGATAAAGATCGTTGAAATCCTTCAAGGCTCTATTGAGTATCAAAGGTAACTGCTCGACGTCGTTAACATTGACTACAAGATTCAGATTTCTTAAAAATGCTTCTTGAGCATTGAGCGTTGTTGAAACCTCATCAATCGAGACTAAAAACAAACGCCTCCTTTCAGAAGAATACATAGCATTGATTCTCTGCTGAACTATTGCTGTTCCTCCCATGTCAGTTGCAAAATCAGGTGAAAGAATTACGACTTGAACTTTACCTTCTCGCAATCGTTCGTTCGCTTGTGCAGGCGTTTCGGCTATGTAAACCTTGTAACCCGCATCAACAAGAAGCTTAGCTACTTTCTCTCTATATCTTCCCAAACACAACAAAGCTCTTCTGGGTCTTTCTTCCTCTTCTTCTTTCGCCTCTAGAACTTTCTCTTCTTTCCTTAATGCTGCTAAAAGAGCACGTAAGGCATGGTTTATCTCAAATTCTGATTCCCTAGCCGTAAAACTCTCTGCTCCTTCTGGAACTGCCGGTGCAGGCTTGTTTTCCTGTAGATGCTGAACTGGTGAAGTCGGATGATTCCCCTGAACCCTAATCAGATTCCTGCATCGAGGACACCGAACCGTAAAACTACCTTTTGGAATCTTTGCATCGTCAAGCTGTAATGAAACCGAACAAGAATCACACCTTATGATCATAGAACCTTAACTCCTATTTTTCAATTAAGTCGAGCACTGATGATTTAGGCGGCTCAATAGGTGGTAACTTTGATCTTTGTGCTGCTCTTCTCGCCATCTGCTCATAATCTTCTCCAGTAGAAAGTCCACCTAACTTCAATAGCAAGTTATTTTGGTTGGTGGCAAACGATAAACCGTCTTCTAAAGTAATAACCCCCTGCTGAATCATCTTCATAATCACAGTGTCGAAATCCTGCATTCCGTCTAACTCGCCGTCTCTCATTGCATCAAGCAATGTCTTTCCTTCAGATTCTCCATATTCGATATATTCACGCGTTCTAGGATTAGACTTCAAAATTTCAACTGCAGGCACTCTTCCTTTCCCATCAGCTCTAGGAATGAGCCTTTGTGAAACGATATATCGGAAACACTGCGCAAGCCTGGTTCTTATCACCCGTTCTTCATTTTTCGGATACAAACCGATAATTCGGTCAACAGTTCTGGAAGCATCAATTGTGTGCAAAGTAGAAAGAACAAGGTGTCCTGTTTCTGCTGCTTCTAAAGCTATTTCTGTAGTTTCAAGATCGCGCATCTCACCAACCAGAATCACTTTAGGAGCTTGACGAAGAGCCGATCTGAGAGCCGAGGCAAAATCCTTCGCATCCGAGCCTATCTCACGCTGATTTATCGTTGATTTCTTGTGTCTGTGCATGAACTCTATCGGGTCTTCAATCGTGACTATATGGTAACTCTTCGTCTCATTGATTCTGTCAATAATTGCTGCTAACGTAGAGCTTTTTCCTGAACCAGTCGGCCCAGTTATCAAAACTAGTCCATTACGAAGATTGCAGATTTCCTGAAGTTGCGGCGGTAAATTCAGAGACTCAAAGGTTGGTATCTCACGCGGTATGACGCGCATTACAATCGAGTAAGAACCGCGCTGTTGGAAGATATTAACACGAAAACGGCATTTTCCTGGCAAAGTCCAACTTAAGTCAGCCGCTCCTTCTTTGACGAGTTGCTCTGCCGCTTTGGGATTGTCTCTGATTATCGCCATCGCAATCATCTCCGTCTGAAAGGCACTTAATTTCCCAAGCCCAAGCGGAGATGTCGGATACAGAACACCGTTAATTTCGACCTGTGGTTTCTGTCCAACACTAAAATTCAAATCGCTGATGTTATCAGATACCATCAGCATCTGCTCTATAATCGGCGATATATCCAACAAGCTCATCTCTCTACTCCCCGAAGAATTTTCCGAAACCTTGTTTTACCAAAGCCCCGTTGCCTTTCTTATTTTTACCAAAGCAAGCGATAAAATCAAGCTATTTTTGTTATTTTTGAATTTTATTGAACATCATCATTTTTTCGGTAATCTTGTTCGGCTCTGAAACGATGGCACTCACAACAGCCACGCAATCAGCACCAGCCTCGAAAACTGATTTTATATTTTCCAAGTTTATCCCACCAATGGCGACCAAAGGAAAATCTCCAATTGCCTGCTTGATAAGTTTAATCTCTTCTAAACCCACTACCGGATCAGGATTTTCTTTAGTTTTGGTAGGAAAAATCGGGCCTATCGAAATGTAGTTTATAGGCATTTTCAAAGCTTCCACAGCCTGTCGAAAATTGTGAGTCGAATAACCAATTATGGCATGGTCTCCGAGGATTTTTCGGGCATAACGAGGTGGTATGTCTTCCTGTCCGAGATGAACACCATCAGCATTAACCGCAAGGGCTATGTCTATGCGGTCGTTGATTATTATTTTTGCTCCTTTTTGCCTCGCAATTGTCACGGCTTCGCGAGCATCAAGATAAAACTTACGAGAACTGGCTTTTTTTTCTCTAATTTGAATAAAGCTTGCACCTCCTTCGATTAAAAGCCTAACTTGCTCAGCATGACTCAATCCGGAAATGAAAGTATCTGTTATCGGATAGATTCGAGGCAAAAATTCCATAATAAACTGCTGTTGAATCTTAAAAAATCCATCTTTTTTTGGTGCTTCGATACCTCACTACAAAGACTTTACCATCAAGAAACCATCTTCACCGTCACTGTAATATCCTGCAAGTCTCTGGACAATCGCAAAACCTAACTTTCGATAAAGATTTTGTGCCGGAATGTTGCTAACACGAACCTCAAGCCGAATTATCGTTAACCCTTTTTCTTTGAGCATCTCCTCCACATGAGAGAGCAATCTCTGCGCAAGCCCACGCCTTCTATGCTCAGGTAAGATACCTATAGTCGAGATATGCCCAACTCCGTTCTCTTCCAAAGTCACAAAAATAGAACCAACAATTTTATCGTCGGATGTAAACACACAATATCCTATTGCAGTCGGACTTGAAAGCAGATGATTAAAAATGCTTTTGCTATATCTCTCTTCACGCTTGAAACATTTTTGATGAACCTTGTAGATTTCGTCTATTCTGTCCAGAGTTGCGACCTTGATCTTGTATTCGGTCGGTGGTGCTGGCTCGAAAGGCTCGGAGTCGTCTTTTTGGCTTAAAATATCACGAATTTTCTGCAAAACAGCCATCTTACAAAATCAACATGCAATCGCCGTAGCTATAGAACCTGTATCGCTCGGAAACTGCGTGGCGATACGCATTCATTATAAGCTCATATCCTGCAAAAGTTGAAACCATCACAAGCAGTGACGATTTCGGAAGATGAAAGTTCGTCAAAAGTGCATCAACGAATTTGAATCTATAGCCCGGCGTTATCGTTAAATCAACCATTCTCCTTCCGCTTTCGATTCTGCCTTGTTCTGTAGCAAAGAATTCCAGCAATCTCGTTGTAGTTGTGCCAACCGCAACAATTCTTTTTCCGCTTTGTTTGGCTCGATTAAGCTCTTCCGCCGCCACCAGTTCAACCTCGCTTTCTTCAGGTAAAACCTTATGTGCCGAAAGCTCTTTAACTCTTACCGGCTCAAAAGTTCCGTATCCGACATGCAAAGTTACTTCGACTACTTGAGTTCCTTTTTCTCTAACTTTTTGGAGAATTTCCTCTGTAAAATGCAGTCCCGCAGTAGGCGCGGCTATTGCACCTGTTTTTTTTGCATAGACAGTTTGAT
Organism: Acidobacteriota bacterium; assembly: GCA_003697135.1. Taxonomy (GTDB): domain Bacteria; phylum Acidobacteriota; class Blastocatellia; order Pyrinomonadales; family Pyrinomonadaceae; genus J014. Next base: position 5,548 of record RFGC01000021.1, on the reverse strand, counting down.
AGCGCTGCCTGTCACTAGAAAAAGCATCTCGTTTTATGTAAGGCGGCAAAGGTGTTTTGCCGATTTTTTCGAGTCTTTCGTAGAAATTTCCTTCATGCTCAAACCGCACAACAAAATGTCCGCTCTCAAGCCTCTCCAAAATTTCAGCCGAAAAATCTTCATCAAAAATAACCTTCGCTCTATCTTTTAATCTTCTCGCAGGACGCGCCAAAACTTCCCATGTTGAGTTACCTATCTCCTTTATCAAAAAAATCTCAATCTTTGCTTTCGTATCAGCTTTGTAACCTATAAGTCTAGCAGGGAAAACTTTCGTGTTATTCAAAACCAAAACGTCATTTTCATTAACATAGTCAGGGAAATTATAGAAAAAATCGTCTTTGTATGAATTTTCCCTCCTACTAACAACCAACATTCTTGAATAGTCTCGTTTCTCCAAAGGCTCTTGAGCGATTAACTCCTCTGGTAGTTCATAATCGAATTCATCAATAAGCACCATAGGTATTTAGGTTAACAACAATCGAAAACTGGGCAAAAATTGTATCTGAAGAGTTGCACAAAGCATTTTGTCCTTGTTATATTTTTCTTTCGTTGCTTGTTTGAAAAGTGGGGACGTAGCTCAGTTGGGAGAGCGCGTGAATGGCATTCACGAGGTCAGGGGTTCGACTCCCCTCGTCTCCACCATCGGAAATGACTCGCCGTTTTCGTTTTTCCGACGTCAACTAATAAGTTTTTCCAGCTCATTCAGTTTTTCCTTCAATGCCTTTATCTCTTCCTTGAATCGTTCAAGGTTTCTAAAGTGTGCATTTAAGCGTTTGTATTCTGCAAGTGGTTGAACAGGCGTTCCCCACCAAACACCTGCACGAACAATTTTGCCTGGCAAAATCCCTGCTTGCGAACCAATCACTGCTCCACTTTTTAGTGTTGCGTGATCACCAATCCCAACCTGCCCTCCGATAACGCAATCATCTTCAATAACGGTGCTTCCCGATATTCCAGTTTGCGCCGCTATCACCACTCTTTTGCCAATCCTCACGTTATGGGCTATCTGAACGAGATTGTCAATTTTTGTGCCTGCACCTATTCTTGTCTCTCCCAATGCTCCTCGGTCTATGCAGGTATTCGCTCCCACTTCAACGTCATCTTCTATGACAACCGTGCCGATTTGAGGAAACTTAACGTATTCTTTTTCATCTCTCACGTAGCCAAATCCATCTGCTCCTACGACAACGCCCGCATGAAGCACACAGTTATTGCCTATGCGAACTCTATCGTAAATAACGCAATTCGGAAAAATCACGCAGTTTTCCCCTATCTCAACATCGCTTCCTATTGTGACATTATCGAAAATTGCTGTTCCTTTTCCGATTTTTGTTTTGCTCCCAATGGAAACGAAAGCTCCGATAAAATCAGCCTCGACTTCAGCATCTTCCGCAATAAAAGCTGTTTGATTTCTCTTTTTCGGAGCTTGAAAGCGATATAAAACCCCTGCAACTTTTGCAAAGGCTAACTTTGGGTTCTTAACTTTTATAATCGAGCAATGAAGTTCTTTAGCAAAGTTTTCAGGCACGATCAGGCATGAAGCCTTGACATTTTCGGGCAAATTCTCTGCTCTTTCTATGAAGGCAATTTCTTTTTCTCCTGCAAGTTCAGGCAAGGCGACACGGACAATTTCCATCTCCGCATCACCTACCAATTCTCCCTGAACAAGCTCTGCTATTTCACGGATTTTCATCAAAAATCACTTTGCAAGGTATTCTTCTATTTTCTGCGTTACCGCTTCACTTTCAGGTGCGTCTTTTGAAGAAAATCTCGCTACAACATTTCCTTCTCGGTCAATTAGAAACTTATTGAAATTCCATGTAATTTCGCCTGCAAAATTAGGATTCGTTTCTTTGCTCGTTAGGAATTTGTATAGCGGATGAATATCATCTCCTTTGACCGAAATCTTCGCAAACATAGGGAACGTAACTTTGTATCTTGTAGTGCAGAATTCTTTTATCTCTTCATTTGTCCCCGGTTCTTGATTTGCAAAGTTATTTGCAGGAAAACCTAACACATAAAACCCTTTGTCTTTGTATTTTTCATAGATTTTCTGCAAGCCTTCGTATTGCGGAGTGTAACCGCATTTGCTGGCAACATTTACTATCAAAAGCACATTGCCCTTGTATTTGCTCAAAGCAACTTCATTGCCATCAATGTCAATAGCCTTAATGTCCCATATTGAACGTGGTCCATCGTAAGCTGCAACAGTTTGTAATGCCTTTTCCTTCATCTCACCACCGCTACATCCGAGCATAGCAACAGCAACTACTAAAAAAGCGAAAACTAAAACTGCTACTTTCATTTTTTTCCTCCTTTCGATTCCAATTTACGATGAAAGCCAGTAAAACTCAAAATAAACACTTTGTCTTTACCACATGCATTTGCTATTTTTGAAAGTGTAAAATTCAAAAGTGGTAAAATCTTATGAAAAAACTGGCCACCCTTCTAACAATAGTTTTGACTTCCATTATTGTATTCGCAGACAATTTGATGAAAGCTTCAGACTTTTCTTTGAAAGATCAGTATGGGAAAACATACGACATTAAATTTCCCCGTGAAAAGGTGACAATTCTGGCGTTTGGCGACAGAGAAGGTTCAGAACAACTTGAAAGTTGGATTCGCCCGCTCTACGAAAGATACCAAGACACAATAGACATCTATGGCATCGCAGAGCTTTCTTCTGTTCCAAGCATCGCAAGAGGCTTAGTGAGAAGCATTATCAAAGCAAAATCCCCTTACCCTGTAATGCTTGATTGGGAAGGCACCGTAAGCCAAAATTACAAATACGAAAAAGGCAAAGCAAACATTTACGTTATAGACAAAAAAGGCTTTGTTGTCACAAAAAAGACAGGGCTTGCCAATCCGAAAGAGCTAGAATCTCTTTTCAAAGAAATTGACAAAGCCCTGAAGAAGAACTGAAGTTAAGGCAATTCCTTTCTGCCACCCTGAAGTTGCTGAAACTTTGTCTGCGAAGTTTTATCGGTAGTTGAAGTTTTATCGGTAACCTCGGAAAAGATTTCCTTTATAGCACCAACGCTTGATAAAACTCCTGAAGCTTCAAAAGGCATGAATAAAACCTTCTGATTTCCAGATTGTGCCATTTCTTTGAGTGAATCAATGTATCTGATTGCGGTCAGATACTGAACTGCTGCGTCTGGATCACCTATTGCTTGGACAATTCTTGCTATTGCTCTAGCCTCGGCTTCTGCTATTTTCAATCTTGCTTCTGAAGCTCCTTCTGCCTGCAAGATAGCCGCTTGCTTTTCGCCTTCCGCACGCGTTATGGCAGATTGCTTCTCACCTTCAGCACGAGCGATTGCCGCTTGTCTCTCACCTTCAGCTTGCAATATCATTGCACGGCGATTTCGCTCTGCCGTCATCTGTTTCTCCATCGTAACGCGCACATCTTCCGGTGGAGTTATGTTCTTTACATCAACGCGCGTTACCTTCACTCCCCATTTGTCGGTTGCTTCATCTAAAATGGTTCGCAGTTTGGCATTGATTTGATCTCGCCCTGATAAAGCATGGTCCAAATCAAGCTCGCCCATAACGGCTCTCATCCCCGTTATCGTCAATTGAATTATACCGCCCGTCAAATCAGCAACCTCATAGATTGCCTTAATCGGATCGGTTATTTGCCAATAAACGACAGAATCAACTTTGACGGTAACATTATCACGTGTAATCACAGGTTGCGGTGGCAAATCAATGTATTGCTCACGTAAATCAATCTGCCAAACCCCATAAGGATGTGTTGACCAATAAACCCTTCGCGGCCTATCTAGAAAGGGAACTATCAAATTCAGCCCGCTTTGAGCAACACGATGAAATCTACCAAGACGTTCTATCAATAAAACGGTTGACTGCGGAACTATCTTGATTGATTTTGAAGCTATTATCAACAAAGCAAGCCCAACAAAAGCGGCAAAAAACACGGCTCCTGCGCTTAAAACCTCACCTTGAAAAAAAAGCATCTTTGCTTGCACCTCCTATAAATTTTCCAAGCAAGTATATCACGCTTTCAAAACAGCTACAATTTCCCTACGGCAAAAGCTCCTTGCAAGTTTCTTTTTCTTGCAAGTATCATGAAAAGTTAAAGCAGAACCTTAAAACTTCATAGCATTGTATATTGGAAACCTTAACGTAGTTTTTTCGTTTATTTCGTAGAGAAAATTGATTCAGCCACCGTGAAAGCCGAATTGAAGCTGGCATGGAAGTATTTTCGTTTAAGGCGCAAGTCTATTGTGCGCTTAACATCCATAATTGCACGAATCACATTGGCTCTCGGTGTTGCCGTAATGATAATCGCTCAAGCCCTTTCAAGAGGCTTTGCTGAAGAAATAAAACAAAAAATCTTAGCAAACACTCCGCACATTAACATATTCCGCAAAGATGGTGATGAAATCAAAGATTGGCAAGAAATAACCACAAAGATCAACAGCATTGAGAACGTTACCTCTGTAGAAACCTTAAGCTACAAAGAAGGAATTATCGCAAAAGACGGCCAGATTCGTTATTGTGTGGTTCAAGCCCGTGACGGTCAGAGCAAAAATGCCATCGGCAGAGAACTCGCAACAAAGATGGGACTTTCTATTGGAGATATTACCGAGTTAATCTTGTTCAGCGAGCAGGAGATAGAAAGGCTTGAGATACGCGTTGATGAAATTATACAAACAGGGCTTTTCGATTACGATTCTACATGGGTCTTCATAACACCTGAAACTTTCGGTAAACTCATCAGGAAAAAGCATTTTTCTCCGAATATCTTGAGAGTATCCGTTGAAAATGTTTACCTATCAAACGAAACTGCTCAAAGGATTAAGAACAGCATTGGAGAAGAATATGAAGTTTTGGATTGGCAAAAAGCAAACCAGTCTCTTTTCAATGCTTTAGCACTCGAAAGAAAAGTTACCTTCACAATTGTTTCACTTTTGATCTTGATTGCAAGTTTGAACATTACCGTAACGCTTACACTCCTCGTAAATGAAAGGAAACTTGACATAGCTGTTCTAAAAGTTGTAGGCGCAAGAGCAAAGAGCCTGATTTTAATTTTCTTTTTTGAAGGAATGATGCTTTCAATAAGCGGAGTTACAATCGGGCTTTTGATAGGACTCTCTGCTTGTTTCGTTGCCAACCGCTTTGAACTAATCAGATTACAAAAAGAGATTTACACAATTTCCAGCATCTCGCTTCATCTATCGCTTTTCGACATCGGCTTGATTCTGGCATCGGCTTTTCTCTTGAGTCTTGTTTCAATCATATATCCTGCTTTTCATGCCTCACGCTTGAAACCCGCAGAGATTCTGCGAAACCTCTAAGAACCGCTTATTGACTTGACCGCAAGCATCTTGAGAGAAATCAAAGAATAACCCCTAGAGGAAAAGAATTCTTTACACCAAGACAGCTACCATCGCAGTAGCGGCAATTCTTCAAAACCGATTCGGCGACCTGCATTAAACTCGGCTTTGATTCTCAGAAATCCAAAATTTATCAAAAAAGTAGTTTT
>RFGC01000020.1 GCA_003697135.1 Acidobacteriota bacterium | reverse complement strand
TTGCCTATGCGGACAAAGGCAATTTGGATTTAGCGATTGCTGATTATTCTCAAGCCATAAGGCTAAACCCAAACTATGCCAATGCCTTTAATAATCGCGGCATTGCCTATCACAACAAAGGCGATCTTGATTTGGCACTGGCTGACTACAGCCAGGCAATAAAACTCAACCCAAACTTTGTCGAAGCCTTTAACAATCGTTGCTATGTCTATAAGCGAAAAGGTAATTTCGATTTAGCTCTGGCAGACTGTAATCAGGCAATAAAGCTAAACCCTAATTATTCAAACGCATACTTGGTGCGCGGAATGGTTTATTTTGACACCAAACGCTACGAATTAGCCAAAGCCGATTTTGAAAAGGTCTTGCAACTCGATGCAAATAATGCAACGGCTAAGGACTATTTGGCACGAATCGCTGCGACAATGCCGAAAAATCCCTCGCCTTCTTCCACCTCTGCTAATACACAGCAAACGGCTGAAGCATTTTTCAAACTCGGCAATGAGCAATTGCAGAAAAACCAATATGACGCGGCGATTGCCTCTTTCAGCGAATGTATAAAACTCAATGCAAAAGCTGACGGTTGCTACACAAACCGTGCATCTGCTTTAACCCTCAAATCCACCAAAGAATTCAGTGTTGACGCTTACACTGAATACGACGGAGTGAATGTCATCAACAAAACGCGCCAAGCCGCTTTGCAAGACATCAACAAAGCTCTCGAATTAAATCCAAAAAATAGCACGGCATACCTTGTTAGAGGTTATATCTATGAACTTGAAGGAATACATGATAAAGCGGTTGCCGATTATCGCTCTAGTCTTGCGCTCAACCCAAACAATCAATTCGTCAAAGACAAGCTTGCCAAAGCTGAAAAGGAGTATGCCCGCTCACTTATGATGAAAGCCCTAGAAACCAATATACGTGCCGGTTATTTGGCAGAAAGGGACGCAATAAGAGCGGCGAAACTTTATCAAGAGGCGATTGACCTCTGCACGAAATCAATCGAATTAGACAAATCGAATTACAGGACTTGGGAAACTCGCGGGAGCACTTATCGCTATTTGAAGAACTACAACGCGGCAATTGCGGATTTCAACGAGGCTCTGAGGCTCAAACCCGACGATGCGGGAACGCTGATCGAACGTGCCCAAACTTTTTTAGAACAAGGAAAGGTATCACTAGCGCTTGCCGACTACGAAAAAGTGATTGCCATGCCTGTCAACAGAGACACAGAATATTACATCACCAACGCTCTCATCGGACGCGGAAAAATCCGACTTGACGCTGGACAACTCGATTCGGCAATCGCTGATTTCGATAAAGTTATCTCCATAAATGATAAACACACGGGAGCTTATTTTCATCGCGGGCAAGCCTACGCCAAAAAGAAAAATAAAGTGCAAGCCATTGCTGATTTTCGCAAGGCATTAGAACTCTATCCCGCTTTTGAAGAAGCTAAAGCTGAATTGAGAAAGCTCGGTGTTGAGCCGTAACTGTATGACGAAAAAAGTAAGCTTAACAGTAATTATCGGTGCTTTGTTAGCTGTGTATTCTCTTGGGCAGACTGCTCAAGAATATTTTAACCGTGGCATTCAGGCTTTGAACGCAAAGCAATACAAGGAAGCAGTTAACAACTTTTCGCATGTAATCAAACTAAATCCGAATTCTTACGAGGCTTGGTTTAACCGCGGAATAGCATACCATGAATTGGGACAATTTGATTTAGCTATTTCTGATTATTCTCAAGCCATAAAACTCAAACCGAACTATGCCGACGCCTTTTATAAGCGCGGCAATGCCTACGCAGACAAAGGCAATTTGGATTTAGCGATTGCTGATTACTCTCAAGCCATAAAACTAAAGCCAAACCTTGCCGATGCCTTTTATGATCGCGGCAATGCCTATGCAAACAAAGGCGACCTCGATTTAGCGCTGGTTGACTACAGCCAGGCAATAAAACTCAACCCAAACGACGCTGATGCTTTTTATAACCGCGGGCTAACCTATGCCGACAAAGGCAATTTGGATTTGGCGCTAGCTGACTACAACCAGGCAATAAAGCTCAACCCGAACTTTGCTGAAGCCTTTAATAATCGCGGCGTTGTCTATGAGCGCAAAGGTGATCTTGATTTGGCGATTGCTAATTATTCTCAAGCCATAAAGCTAAACCCAAACTATGCCGATGCTTTTTACAATCGCGGCCTTGTCTATGGGCGCAAAGGTGATCTTGATTCGGCGATTGCTGATTATTCTCAAGCCATAAAACTAAATCCAAACGATGCCAAAGCCTTTAATAATCGCGGCATTGTCTATTACCGCAAAGGCAATCTGGATTTAGCTCTGGCAGACTCTAATCAGGCAATAAAGCTTGACCCAAAATCTTTGAATTCATATTTGCTGCGCGGAATGGTTTATTTTGACACCAAACGCTACGAATTAGCCAAGTCTGATTTTGAAAAGGTCTTGCAACTTGACCCCAATAATGCAATGGCTAAAGACTACTTGGCACGAATTGCTACATTGCTGAAATAAACCTAAAGCCGCAGCAAAAACAAGTTGTTTTTCGCTTGATTTTGGTAGTTAAAATAGCGAAAAACTTGAAACTTTAAGTTAAAGAAAGGATGGATATGTCAGTTACAAAATGGATGAGTTGGGAAGGAGGAGTAGATTTAGTCGCTCTTTCAAAGGAAAATATACCAATGCCGAATGTTATCGTGCATTTTGCCCGGATGGTTCATACGCCTGTTGGCTCTGCTCCTTCGGGTATGATTTTGCTTCCGGACGAAACTGGCGCTCCAAAAGTAATGGGATTTGTTTCAACGGATAAGACGGTCGGCGATTATTTCGGTGCAAACATTTTCGCTGGAACGCCTTTTGAAAATGCTCCGACATTGATTGGCGATATTCAGGTTGAAACTGACAAAGCTACAGCTTCAGTCAGCGTTAGAATTGATGGTTACGAAGTGCGGCTGGAATTGTCCGAACTCGGAGAAATAAACCGTGTCAGTCGTCAATCACCGAATCTGCCTTTTCACGATGCTTCACTAGAGGCATCCGCCGGAAAAGTCAGATTAGTAGTTAATGGCGAAGAGCTTGCGGTAATTGTTCCACCAGTAGGAATAAGCGGCGGGCCTGCGGCAGTCTTCAGCCCAGCAGGAATTTACTCGAGATAGTAATATCAACATTCCGCAAGCTTTGAAAAATAAAGCCAGTTTATAGCCCGCACGACGAGCAAATCTTTTTGGTGTTGATTTGCTCAAACACAGAAAAGGGTTGCATTACCTTTGTATCGTGGGCTACAAAAACACTCAGCCTGAGTTTTTTGTAGCCCTTTACGAGATCAGATTTAATTATGTTTTATGAGGAGAGAATCGCATGAGAATTGGTGCAAGTTTCCTTATTTCTTTCACACTGCTTGTTTGTCTTTCTCTCGCAAGAAATGTAACAACTGCAATTCCCAGTCACGCGTCTGGCGCGGTCGAGCCGACAAAGTCTTTGGCAGATGAAATGCTACAGCCAGCGGACTTTTTTCAGGACTTCCCTGAAATCAAGTGGAATATGAGTTGGGCGGAAACCAAGAAGGCGATTGAACGGAAGGGTATTAACCCAGTTTCATTCAAGAACGCCCAGACCGAGCTTGCTTGGGATGGCAAATTTAATGGTATGGACGGACGCGGCACGGTTCTTTTCAAAGAAAACGGCCAGATGTATGAAATAGCTGTGATAATCTATGCTTTTGACAAGCGGAAAGAGGTGTTTGAGCAGTTAAGGATGAAGATTGAAAAGAAGCATGGTGCGGCAACAGAAGAACAAGATACCAGCGTGGCTACCTCAAAAGTGTGGAAGTTGAAGAACGGTTTTGCAATAGAGCTAAGGTTGATAAAGGATGATAACAGCCCTGTGATAGACATCCACTGGGTCAAGGAATAAGAGTGGTGATGTTGCCCGATGCTCGAATTCAACCTTCATAAGAAACTCCGTAGCAAGGCATAAGTGCACGCTAGACATCGTTTTGTTAACATGAATAGATGCTTATGATAAGGTCTCCCTTGCAACGTTTTCTGTAATCAAGGAAATGTATCGCATCAACATTGAGAATTCTTTTAGGATTTCGGAAGCTAGAAGAATTTTGGGAATTCTACCCGCTTGAGACCAAAACTTCTTATTTAGGAAGCCTAGAACGTAAACTAAAACTAAAAAACGAACAATAGAAATAACGGTAATCAGAAAATCTTAAGCTAAAAATTTTTCTACCAAAATAAAAAATGGTAGTCAGTAGCAGATTCGAACTGCTGACCTCTACCGTGTCAAGGTAGCGCTCTACCGCTGAGCTAACTGACTACGCTAAAAATTAAAATAACTAAATCGTTCCCTTGAGTCAAGAAGAGAGAGGCATCCAAAATCAAAAAGTGGGTCACTAGTTTATCAAAAAGACGAAAATTCTAGCATCAGAAGAGTTTAAGATTGAGCTTCTGTGTGTTTTTCAATTTTTTGAGAAATTCGCTTCGGCTTATCTCTTTAGCTCCAAGTATCTCAAGATGTGGAGTTAACATTTGAGTATCGATCCATGTTGCACCTCTTGACTTGAGATGATCGATCAAAAAAAGCAAGGCTAACTTTGAAGCATGTGTTACGTAGTGAAACATACTTTCACCTGAAAACACTCCGCCCGCATCAACGCCGTAAAGCCCGCCAACAAGCATTTGATTTTCATCCCAAACCTCAACACTATGAGCGTATCCAAGATGATGAAGTTCTGTGTAGCTTTCAATAATTTCCTTGATTATCCATGTTCCCCGCTGTCCCTTTCTCTTGACTTGAGCACAGCAATTGATAACTTGATAAAAAGCTCTATCAATCGTAAAAGTGAATCTTGATTTTTTCGCTGCCTTTCTCAAAGAACGCGGAATGTGCAGTTCGTCAAATTCCAAGATTGCTCTAAACTCAGGGCAGAACCATGGCAAAAATCTGTATTCTGAAATAGGCCATGGAAAGATACCTTTTTTGTAGGCACGAATCAGGTTTTCCGAGTTTAAACAATCTCTTTCAGTGATGCAAACAATATCGCCAGAGCAAAAGTCTGGATCAGGAAACTCGATTATTTTCATACCCGAAGTTCAAGAACAATCTTACTTTTATTCCAAATAAAACCAAAGCATAATTCTTATTCAGCCAAAAAAGGTGTAAAATCAAAGGTTTTATGGCAGGAAAAAAACTTGGCATAGCTGTAATAGGACTTGGTGGAGCCGTAGGAACTACGATGGTTGCAGGAATCGAACTTTTGAAAAAAAACAAAATAAGCAAAACTGGCTTACCTTTGGCTGATGTAAAGGCGGATTTGATAGATTATGAAGAAATTGTTTTCAGTGGTTGGGATTTATTCGGTGCAGATTTGGCACAAGCCGCCAAAACACATGGTGTTTTAAGCTATGAACAATTGGCCGAAGTCGAAGATTTTTTGAAAATCCTAAAACCGCTGCCTGCAATTGCAGACTCAAACTTTCTCGAAATCGAAGGCGATAACATCATAAAGGCAAATTCTCACACAGAAAAAATAGCTCAAATTCGCTCGGACTTAAGGAGTTTCAAAAAGAATTGCGACTCTGTGGTTGTCATTAACCTTGCTTCAACCGAAAAACTCATTGACGAAAATAAAGAGATTTTCAAAAGCCTGGAGAAATTCGAGAGAGCCATTGAAGAAAATTCTGAGGAAATCTCACCAGCAATGCTTTACGCATACGCTTCGATAGCTGAAAAGATTCCTTATGCGAATTTCACGCCCTCAGTAGCAGTCGAAATACCTGCATTGATCGAGTTTGCTGAAAAAAACAGTGTTCCAATTGCCGGCAAAGACGGAAAGACTGGGCAAACCTTTATCAAAACCGTGTTGGCACCGGCATTGAGAGCTAGAAATCTGAAAGTTGTAGGCTGGTATTCAACAAACATTTTGGGAAATCGTGACGGATTCGTTCTCTCAAACGAAAACTCTCTAGCTTCAAAAATCAAAACAAAAAGCTCGGTCTTGAATGATATTCTAGGCTACGAAGTCGAAGATCATATAGTTGACATCAGATACTACCGCCCACGTGGCGACAACAAAGAGGCTTGGGATAGTGTTGACTTTCTAGGCTTTCTAGAGCAACAAATGCAAATAAAGATCAATTTTCTATGTAAAGATTCGATTCTAGCAGCACCGTTAGCAATTGAGATTGCAAGATGCCTAGAGCTTGCTCAAAGATCAGGTGAGAAAGGCATTCAAGAACAACTCTCTGTTTTTTTCAAATCACCAATGAGCAAAGGCAATCCTGAACATGCCTTTCACCGTCAGGAACAAATGCTCATGGCTTGGCTTGAGAAGCACCAAGCAAACACAAATTTTGGCCAAATCAAACTAATGTTTGATTAAACCAAACTAAGAAACTTGCTTTTGGTTGCCGTGCGCAAAAATTGAGACCTGCTTTATATTAGCCAAATCAGGTTAGGCTTTCTGCAGCAGATAATCAATCGCCCATCTTAAATAGCTTTCGGAAACCTTCTCGGCCGGAACAGCAACTATTTCAGGCACAGTGTAGCTGTGATTCTCTTTTATGAATTTTTCCAACGACTCATATTTTTCAGGCAAGGTTTTTATCAACAAAAGATGTTCTGCATCTTCTTGAATCTCACCTTGCCAGAAATAGAATGACTTCATCTGTGGTAACACCTGAACACATGCAGCAAGTTTTTCCTCAACTAACTTTCTTGCAAGTGTTTCACCTTCTTCCTTTTTAGGCACGGTCGTCATTACAACCAACATAAACCACCACCATCATTCAAAGCGTCGAGAAATAAGTTATGAAATCTAGCACAAAAATTCACCAAAACCAACCCTTACGAAATGAAATCTTAATTTCATTTCGCAGCTTTTAATTGGCTTCTAGTTAACATTGTGTAACTTTAATGTTTCGCTGCATCCTTTAGCTGGAACACCTCAAGCCAATCGAATGCAGGTAAAGCAACCTAACAGAAAAACGTTATCAGACGCAAAAAGGGCGACGTTTTCAACAAACATCGCCCTTTATACCCCAAACTTCGCTTGTTTTTGCGCTGCCTTTTGCCTATCTTTTCAAACGAAGTTTGAGAAGACTGTAAAACTGAATATAACAAGTAGCCATTGCAACCAAAATCAAAGAGGTCATCGGGAGAAACCGAAAGCTTTCCGGCAAGACTGTGCCCAAAGATTTTCTAAACATCATCCCGATAGATACGGCGAAAATAGCTATCAAGACTCTTCCTAAAGCCCATTTCCAAAACGACTGTCGTTCTATGTCACTGGCAAAGTAAGGTAAGAAAACCAGCACTAGCAACGTCAAAACGTAAACCGCACTTTCAATTCCGAAAGAAAAATCCATTAAAATTCTACCAAATTCTATGCCGAAGAAAAATAAAATAAAGGTTGTCTCAACAGGTGCCGCAGATTCTGAAAGTTTTCTAGGGAAAGTTTTAAGATCGACCGACTCCACTGGCTTTGGTTTTCTCGAAGTTTGCAAGACTGCTTTCATATAAAGCCACCTCGTTGCTTCACTCCTTGCTCTTGCTAAACTGATAATACGCAACACGAAACAGCTCTGCTAATGCTTTCGCCATCTCAGGTGTTAAGTTCTTATCAGCCCTTAAGTGTGCTTCCACAATCTCCGGCACCGATTCATTTGGATAATAAACCACTGGTCTTACATCTCCCTTATCGCTGTGCAAAATTCTATCAACAGGCACTCCTAGCCAATCTGCTAGACGCGCTAGGTTGTCTGCATCTGGCTTTCCCGTGCCATTTTCAATCCTAGACAGGGTCGAAGGAGAAATGCCTGTTACCTTCGCCAAGTCTCTTAAACTCATCTTCAATTCACTGCGACGACGCTTTACCATCTGCCCAAGCTCTGCCGTATCAATCATTTTTCCCGTCATAATTCACCTCTTCTCCAAATTTCTAATCACTTACCTCAACTTCTGATTATCAAAAATAACATAAAAAAATTTTGAGCGCAAGACGTTGTTTCATACTTGACACAAGATTTGTTTATTGCTATTTTGTTTCATAGATGAAACAAAATTTCTTCAGGAGGATATTGAAATGACGGAAAATATCAGAAGCGGAGAAGAAAGATTGAAGGAGAAGATTGAAAAGCGGGCAAAGTCTCTGGTTATGATGGGCTTAGTAGCCCGCAATGGAAAGCGATTTAGAGTTACCTCTCCATCTCTTCGTGGAAAGCAAAATTTCTATGAAGTGTGGAAGGAAGAAAATGGCCAAATAAAGTGTAATTGCCTCGAGTATGAGGAATTTTCGATAGATAATCCAAAGTTTCGGTGTGAACACATTTTGGCAGTGAAATACTTTTTAGATGCAGAAAAGGCAGAAAATCAAGAGAACAAAGGCTCTAACTCGAAGTCTCAAAAAAGTCTTATCGAAAAGCCCACAAGCAATAAAACTTCTAAGAAGGTCAATGCAAATGAATCTCTCGAAACTGAAAAAATCCATGAAACTGATGAGCATTTAAGGGACTCGGAAACCGTAGGCTTTGATACTTTTGAAACTTCCGATCAAGCCGAAAAATCTTCTGAAACTAAAGCTGAACAGCCAACAGAGACAATCACAAAATCAAATCTAGACACTCAGAACTTAAAGAAGGAGGAAAAAGCTGTGGAAGAGAAAGCTCAAAGTCTGAAAATTCAGGAAGATTCGGCATCAGATTTTGAAAAACAGGTAGGTTCTATGCAGGAAAATCACATTCTAAAAGCTTCCCAACCTGCCGAAACTCCTCCAGTTAACGAAGAAGCTTTGAGAGTCAATGAAGCAAATCACGAAGGCGACACAGCTGTTAGAGCAGGAAATGTTATCAAGGCTGATTTTACGAAGGTTTTGAGCCGATTGCGTGAGCAAGTTGATCCAAGCCTTGTAAAGCAAAGAGAAGGTTGGCGTGATAGTCGCGGCAACATGCACTATGTTGATTACGTTGAGTGGCACACTGTAGCTGATATTCTTGACGAAAAAGCTCCGAATTGGTCGCATTCTATTCGCGAAATTCGTCAAATCGGGAATATAATCACAGTCACGGTCGCTATTACGATTGACGGCGTAACGCGTGAAGGCATCGGAACAGGAGCGGCTGATTCAGAGATGGGCATCAAAAAAGCAGAACACGATGCGCTGAAGCGTGCGGCGGTTAAATTCGGTGTCGCTCGCGATCTCTACAAGAAAGAATCAGAAGTCATTGAAAGAGAAGGTGCAGTCGTTGAGAACCCTAAACCCTTTGGGTTTCCAGCCGACCCACTCGCAAAGTCAGTAAGCGATTTGCCTACCAGTAAGCAATTCGGGCTGATTAGAGCCTTAGGGCGTGAAATGGGAATTGACGTTGAAAAAGAATGCCAGGAAGTCTTGGGATGCAAACTCAACGAAATTTCAAAACGCGCAGCATCAGCTTTTATAACTTACCTACAGGAAGTGCAGAGAAAACAATCGGAGCAGGAATCTCAGCCTCTTCGTGAAGCTGTTTGAAATTCCCATGCTTCTGAAATAAAAGGCTTCTCACCGTGGTGGGAAGCCTTTTTGATTGCTAACGAAGACCGCCAAGATTTGCGCGTTTTCAGCTTAATGATAACTCGCAACTTCTTTACGTGACACCATCCAAAACAACAAAGCTGATGTGGCAAACGATGTGGCAAAAAATCCATTCAATACCAAAGCTTTTATTTTGTCCGAAAATTCTTTTGTGCCTAAATCAAAAGCCAACACGCTTACAGCAATCAAGACAAATAGCGACGCTACTGTGATTAAAGAACGCATCATGCCTTTGGACTTAAATCTCGCAAACACAACTCCTAAAATTCCAGCACCAATGACGCCGAAATACATCAGATTAGCTGGATTCTTTTCAGAGCCAATGATTCCGACAGCCGCATTTATCCAAATAAGAAGAAATGCAGAAACAAGCGCCAAGCAAGCTCCTAGTTGATAAGCTATCGGCCTTCTTTTTCTTAGCAACAAATCTAAAGGAAAAGCAACACTGAAAAGCAAAACATAGGCAAAGGCAAAATCCAAAGGTCCCCACTTCACTTCATCAGAAAATCGCATCGCAATCAAAGGTAGCAACAAAAGAGCTGTCGCACCCAACCAAATTGTAACTCTCAACCACTTTGATAGCCTTTCTAGGCTCAATTCCACCTTAACCAAACCTCCCTCTTGTTTTAATCTGTTGTGCTCCTCTGACCAAACACCCTTTCAAAAATTTTATCAATGTTACGAAGATAGTATGAGACGTCGAAGATTTTTTCTATTTCTTCTTCCGCAAGGTTTGCACGAATGTTCGGGTCTTTCAAGACAAGCGTTTTGAAATCTTCGCTTCTGCCGTTTTGAAGTTCTTCCCAAACTTTCATGGCATTACGCTGAACCCAAAGGTAAGCCTCTTCGCGTGAAATGCCTTTTTGCGTTAAAGCCAAAAGCAACTGCCCGCTGAAAATCAATCCGCGCGTTAAGTGAAGGTTTTTCAGCATGTTCTCAGGATACACAACCAGATTGTCAAGAAGCGATGTAGTTTTTGCCAGTATGTAATCCAATGCGGCAGAAGAATCGGGAAGAACAATTCTTTCAGCAGAGCTATGGGAAATGTCTCTTTCATGCCACAAGGCAATGTTTTCAAGCCCCACGATTGTATTTGCCCGAATCGTCCGAGCAATGCCGCAGATTCTTTCCGAAAGTATCGGGTTGCGCTTATGGGGCATCGCAGAAGAACCTTTCTGACCTACTTTGAATTTCTCTTCAGCTTCCCGAACCTCTGTTCTCTGCCAATGCCTAACTTGAAGAGCGATCTTTTCAAGACTTGAAGCAATTATCGCCAAAGTGCAAAGATATTCGGCATATCTATCACGCTGAATTATTTGAGTCGAAACTGGAGCAGGCTTTAACCCTAATTTTGCGCAGACTCTTTCTTCAAAATCAGGTGACAAATGCGCAAAAGTTCCGACTGCACCAGAGATTTTGCCGACCGAAATCGTCTCTTTTGCTCGTTCCAGCCTAATTTTGTTTCTTTTCATTTCGGAAAACCACAAAGCCCAAGTAAGTCCAAATGAAGTCGGTTCAGCATGAACACCGTGAGTTCGCCCTACTTGCGGCGTGTCTTTGAATTCAAATGCTCGACGTCTCAAAACTTCCAGTAGCTCGTCTATTTTCTTCAGCAAAATGTCGCATGATTCCCGAAGCAAAAGGGCATTTGCGGTATCAACAACGTCTGAAGAAGTTAGCCCGTAGTGGACAAACCTCGCCGCTTCACCGATGTTTTCTGCAAGATTCGTCGTGAAGGCTATCACGTCGTGATCCGTTATTTTCTCAATCTCAGCAATTCTATCAACCGAAAAAGAAGCTCTTTCCTTTATCTGTCTGAGTGCATCAGGCGGTATCAATCCGTTCTCCGCATGAACTTCGCAAACTGCTAATTCCACTTCCAGCCACTTTTGAAATTTGTTCTCAAGTGACCAGATTCGCTTCATTTCAGGCAAAGTGTATCTTTCAATCATAATCCTCAAATCAAGTTCAGATTGTTTTTGACACCCTTTCTTGAAAAATATCTGATAGCGCGGCAGATGTCCTTCTTTATCTGCTCTCTTAAATCTTCAATTCCGTTAAATTTTCTTTCGTCACGAATCCGGTGCAAAAATCGCACTCGCAAGCATCGGTTGTAAAGATTATCCTCAAAATCGAAAACATGCGTTTCTATAGAGACTTCGCCGCTTTGACTGAACGTTGGACGAATGCCAACA
This sequence comes from Acidobacteriota bacterium, assembly GCA_003697135.1. Taxonomy (GTDB): domain Bacteria; phylum Acidobacteriota; class Blastocatellia; order Pyrinomonadales; family Pyrinomonadaceae; genus J014. The sequence goes on along the minus strand of RFGC01000020.1, from coordinate 8,769 downwards.
TTTGTAATGCTCCGATGCCATTTCCCATCAATCAATGTTGCGGTCGCATAAACGCCATATTTTGGAATTACTCTGTTGAAAAGCTGGAGATTAGCCGTAGGAAATCCTATCTTCGCACCGCGCTTTTGCCCATGAATGACCTCTCCCTCAACGCCATAGGGTCTTCCAAGCATTCTTCTTGCAAGATTCACTCTACCTTGCATCAACAACTCTCTTATTTTCGATGAAGAAATCCTCTGTCCACGAAGATTCACCTCATCAACCTCATCAGCAAAAAAACCAAGCTCAGCCGCTACCTTTTTGAGCAAATCTATATTCCCACGTCTGTTCTTACCGAAGGCAAAGCCTTTGCCCAAATAAACCTCTTTTGCCTGAAGCCTTTCATAAATGATTTTTCTCAGAAACTCCTCTGCCTCAATCGAAGCGAACTCTTTGTTGAAGTTTATGACTATGGTTTGTTGAATCCCGAAGAACTCGAAAGCCGCAAGTCTTTGGTCAAGGGTTTGAAGTAACGGCGGTGCATTTTCAGGATGTAGAACAGCGCGTGGATGCGGATCAAAAGTTATAACGGTTGAAACCGCTTCGCATACTTTTGCTCTCTCGACAACCGTTTTAATTATCCTTTGATGCCCTAGGTGAAGTCCATCGAAAACGCCAAACGTCAAAACCGTCCCGCGTGCAATGTTTGCATTGTTTATTCCGTGAAAAATCTTCATCCGCAAATAATCTCAATCAGATTCCACAACCAGATTATCGTAAGCAAAAAATACGTTTTCTGGTAAAAGCTTTGAATCTCGCTGGTGCAGTATCTCATGATTCATGTGAGTTAGAAAAGCCTTTTTAGGCTTAAGCTCAGCAATTATTTCCAAAGCTTCTTCCAAACAAAGATGCGTCGAATGTGGTCTAATTCTCACACAATCAAGAACCAAAACTTTCAAATCACGCAAACCGTCCATAGAATCGGGCGGAATGAATTTCAAATCGGTTGCATAGGCAAAATCGTTGAATCTGTAAGCCATTACAGGAAGTTTCCCATGAATAACCTCAAGTGGCGTAATTTCAAGGTCTCTGCCGATATTAAATTTTGCCTTAGGGAAAACGACGTGCGGAATCAATTGTGGCAGACCGCCGCCAACATGCGTCGGCTCGAATACGTATTTGAAAATTCTCCTCAAATCTTTCCAAGCCAATTCATCTGCATATACGCCCATAGCTCCATGTCTGAAATTGAGCGGGCGAATATCATCAAGGCCGAAAACATGGTCTGCGTGGCAGTGCGTTATTAAGATGGCATCGAGATACTTTATCTTTGCCCGGAGAGCTTGCTGACGAAAATCTATCGAAGTATCAACCAAAATTTTTTTCCCATCGTGTTCAACCAGAATTGAAGCTCGAAGTCTTTTGTCTCTTGGGTCGTCGGAAAGGCAGGTTTCACATTCGCAACCTATGGATGGCACACCTGTTGAAGTGCCGGTTCCCAAAAAAGTCAATCTCATACAATTACAAACATAAAAACGATGAAAAACTGAGTTCCCTAATGACTTTCACACTTTTTTCGGTATTTTCCTACGATTCCTTTTGCTATCCTTTAGTGCTTATCTTTTTCCCAAAATGTCTTTAGCCGAGAACTTCTTTGCCGCTTGTGCTTTCAGCCTTTCTTCCGTCAAACGCACCATCTGAACATACTGCATTCTAGTTTCCGCCAAAATTTCATTCAAGAAACTCTCTTCTTCAGCACTCAGATTGCCTTTCGTTTTTTCCTTGAGCATTGCAAGAACATCTATCCAATAACGCCCTGCTTCCAGATCAACCATTTTCTGGCCAGTGATGGGATGCGGTGTAACACCCAAAACTCCCGCTATGTTACCCGCTATCGTTGACAAAAAACTTATGAACATACTCGAATTCTCATCATTTTTTTGCGACCCCGTCTGTTCTTGTTTCTTCTCACTCTCCGCAGAACGCAGTTTCTCCTCTGCATCTATACTCTTTTTTTCTTCCTCCTTGCGCTCAATAACCACTCCCTCACGTAGCGTCCCATCAAGGTTGAACTTTCTTCTGTCGTTTACCTTTATGACAACTTCTTCACTCGTATTTTCATTCTTTATCATTTTTCAACTCTCCTTGTGACTACTCCGAAAACTTCATAGTAGCATTTTTAATCGCCGAAATCTATTTTCTATACCAGATCAATTCAGCCTGCTTTAGAATGTTTGAAGCTCTGTGATAGAATTCTAAGCAAAGGTTATAAAAATATGACAAATAATCGTCCGTTAAAAGGTTTGAAGGTTCTGGAGATGGGACAGCTTCTAGCTGGTCCCTTTTGCGGTTCGCTACTTGCCGGTTTTGGTGCTGAAGTAATCAAAATTGAAAAACCGAAAACAGGCGATCCGCTTCGAGTATGGAGAAAGATTTACAAAGGCACGTCGCTTTGGTGGCTTTCGATGGGAAGAAATAAAAAGTCAATAACCTTGGATATGAACCATCCGAAAGGGCAGGAGATAGCTAAAAAACTTGCATCGAAGGTTGATATTCTTATCGAAAACTTCAAACCCGGCACAATGGAAAAGTGGAGAATGGGCTATGAAGACTTGAAGAAGCTAAATCCCGGACTAATAATGGTTAGAGTTTCAGGTTGGGGGCAAACAGGTCCTTATGCTTCTCGTCCTGGATACGCAAATGTTTGCGAAGGTGTTGGCGGACTGAGATACACCACAGGTTATCCCGATAGACCTCCCGTTCGCACAGGAACCTCAATAGGTGACACTCTAGCCGGACTTCATGCGGCTCTTGGTGCGATGATTGCCGTTTATCATCGAGACATTAACGGCGGAGAAGGGCAAGTCGTTGATGTGGCAATCTATGAATCGGTTTTTAACATGATGGAATCAATGCTTGCAGAATATGACAAACTCGGCTTTATCCGTGAAAGAACTGGTGCAAAACTCGATGGAATCGTGCCGACTTCAACATACCAAACGAAAGATGGGAAATTCATAATAATCGGCGGAAATGGAGATTCTATTTACAGGCGTTTGATGTATGCAATCGGAAGGCCAGACTTAGCTGAACATCCTGAAATGCAAAATAACGCAGGCAGAGTCAAACACGAAGAAGTAATTGATAAAGCAATAGCCGATTGGGTAGCAACGCAAACTTATGAAGAAGCGTATGCAAAAATGATAGAAGCCGAAGTGCCTTGCGGGCCAGTTTATTCGATCGCAGATATTGTGAAAGACCCGCAATACAACGCACGCGGCATGTTCGAGACTGTTGAAATCGAGCCGGGCGATACTGTAAAAATTCCTGCTGTTGTGCCTTTTCTTTCAAAAACTCCCGGCGGAACTGACTGGATAGGTCCAAAACTCGGTCAACACAACGAAGAAGTTTACTTAGGTTTTTTGGGCATGAGCAGGGAAGAATACGAAGATTTAGTAAAACAAGGGATTATCTAAAGATGAACTTACCGAAGAAAGTGCAAATAGTTGAAGTAAGCCCGCGTGATGGGCTTCAGATGCTACCTCGTTTTGCCCCAACAAAAGAGAAAGTGCGTTTGATAGAAGCCTTGAGCGAAGCAGGTTTCAAACGAATAGAAGTAATTTCCTTCGTTTCCCCAAAACATGTCCCACAAATGGCAGACTCAGACGAAGTTTTGAACGCAATAAAGCCTCTTAAATTTGAAAAAATGGCGCTTGCCTTGAACGAAAAGGGCTACAAAAAAGCAATCGAAGCAAAAGTTGATTGGATTTGTTATGTCCTGGCGGCAACAGAGCAAATGTCAAAGCGAAACGCAAATACAACCATAGCTGACAGTGTTCAGGTAGCAAAACAATGTATCAAAGAAGCTCATGAAGCCGGGATAAAGGTGCGCGCTTCGATAGCAGTTTGCTGGGTTTGTCCCTACGAAGGCAAAGTCCCAAAAGAAAGGGTGTTAGAAATCACAGAAAACCTATTGGAAGCCGACGAAATAGCCTACAACGACACAGTTGGTTGTGCAGTTCCAAATGATGTTTACGAACTTTGCAGTACAGCCAAAAAATCCTTTCCCAACGTGACATTTGCTGGACATTTTCATGACACAAACTTTACAGCATTAGCAAACATTTATGCCGCAATGACCGCTGGTTGGGATGTTTTCGATTCTTCCATTGGTGGACTCGGCGGATGCCCGTTCTCACCCGGAGCAAGTGGCAACATAGCAACTGAAAAGGTGTTTTGGATGCTCGACAAAATGGGCATTCAAACGGGCATCAACAACGAAAAACTCAAAGAACCGATAACTCTTGCCAAGAAAATAGAACAAAACTACGGAGAAAATCTCAAAGAATAGGCTTTTTCTAATCGCTACAACCTACCAACTAAGTCCAAAACCTATGAGCTTAATATCACTGGCGAGCCTTCTTGCAAATTTTTACTTTGTTGGTTTGGCAGTATTTTTCAGCTAAACTCTTTATATGAATAAAAAAGCCCTAGCAATTTCAATTGTTGCGGTTTTGATAAGTTTCATCGGCGGCTTCTTGCTGGCAAATGCGCTGAATAAGCGCGAACTTGACCGTCTTCGTCAAGAAAATGCAAAGCTCCAATCAGAAAATCGCAATTTGACTTTAAGCGACGAAGAAATCCAAGCAAAGCTAACTGAAGCTGATAGAAAAGCAGACGATTTCAACTTTCAAAAAAGCCTGGGCATTGCACTCTATCGCTATTCGATTATCTCCCAAGAACCGAAATATCTTACTGATGTTGCCAAACTTCTTGAAAGAGCATCTAACGCAAACCCAAATGATTTTGAAACACTCGCCGCTCTAGGAGATGTCAATTTTGATCTTGGACAAATTAAGAAAGACAACAGCTACTACGAAAAAGCTAGAAAAGCCTACCAAGAAGCCCTGAAAATCAGACCCAAAGATGCAGATGTTCAAAACAGCATCGGAGCAACCTATCTTTTATCAGAACCGCCAGATCACGAAAAAGCAATTGCGGAGTTTCAAAAGGCATTAACGATAAATCCTAACCATGAAAAAAGCTTAGAGAACCTAATTAGAGCTTACCTTGCGCAAGGAAAAAACAAGGAAGCCGAAGAAGTGAAAAGCAGGCTTAGAGAAGTCAATCCACAAAACCAAATTCTAGCAGACTCCCAGAAGGTTCAATAAATGATGAAGTGTTTAACAATCATCTTGATTCTATTATTGATTTTGCTGATTTTGACAATTAGATACAGACGCCAAATAAGATTTTTCATAAACATTTTTCGGCTATTTTTTGCAATTCGAGAAAATCAAATGCCTGCAAAAAAGAAAGACATCCAGCTTGTTTGCTGTGCTGGATGCAAAAAATGGCTTCCAGCTTCGGAAGCCATTGATCTTCAACTCGGAAATTTCTATTGCTCAAAAGATTGTTTTAACAAAAGGCTAAGCAGCGGTTAGTGTTTTGAATTGCTTCCATCGAAATTTTGAATCGTTTCCACCGAGATTTTGAATCGCTTTCACCGAAGTGTCTTTGAAGTCTTTGAGAAATCGTGACTAGAAACAAATCACGTGCAACGAAGCCGCAAGATACTGTTTGCTTTTTTCTTGCTTGACAAAAAGGATCGGGAGATTTAGAATCCTTTTGAAGTCAAGTAAAAATCTAGGGTGAGATTTGCTTGGCTTTGACTTTTTGCACTTCCTGCCCTTCATTTTTCCTTGACTGACGGTTCTGATTTTGAAATTCCGATAAAACTTTCGGAGGCTTACAAACATGAAAGCAAGATTAAACCTATTGAAGAATTTACTCATGGGAATAGTGTTTGTTCTAATCTCGACGATGGCTGTAAAAGCGGCCACATACATTGTTACAAAAACAGCTGATACGAACGGGACATGTTCTTCGGGAAACTGTAGCCTCCGAGAAGCAATATCGGCAGCTAACGGGACAGGAGACAATGATACGATTCAGTTTAACATTCCCACAAGCGACCCAGGTTGTTCTGGCGGAGTTTGCGTGATTACGCTGAATCCTTCGTTTGGAAAGCTCACCATCAACTCTACTTCAACATCCGGCACTTTAACGATTACAAACGCAAGTGGTGCCCAAAAAATAGAAATTTCTGGAAACAACGCTGCGTTAGTGTTTGAAGTAGCAAGTGGTGGTAATTTGACTATTAACACTCTAACAATCAGAAACGGAACATCTGGCGGAGGCGGTGGTATATTGAACAGCGGTGGCATATTGACGGTTATAAACTCAACGATTAGCAATAATTCTGCTAATGCGATTGCCGGTGGTGGGATTTTGAATAATACAGGAGCTACGGCTACAATTATCAACTCAACAATCAGTAATAACTCTGTTTCTGGTTCCACTGCTTCGGGTGGCGGCATCGCCAATGCGGGCACTATCACAATCATAAATTCAACTATCAGCAATAACTCTGCTGCTGGTACCGCAAGCGCCAATGGTGGCGGCATCCACAACCTTGGCACAGCCACAATCATAAACTCAACCATTAGCAATAACTCTGTTACTGGTGGTTTCGGCGGTGGTATATCTAACAGTGGCACGGTCAATGCTAGAAATACCATCATTGCAAACAACAATGCCTCAGGCGGAGGGCCTGACTTTTCAGGCACGATTAACTCACAAGGAAATAATTTGATAAAAAACACAAGCGGGACATCTGGAACAATAGCCACAGACATTACAGGACAAGACCCTTTGCTTGCTCCACTCGCAGATTATGGTGGACCTACAAAAACTCATGCCCTTTTGCCTGGTTCCCCAGCATTGAATGCTGGAAACAATTGCGTAACAACTCAAGGAGGTTGTGGTAATAGTGATCCTCCTGTTGACGTCAACACAGATCAAAGAGGCAACTCAAGAACAACAAATGCGGGCGGCAATGTTGACATCGGAGCTTATGAGCAAAGATACGGAGTAGTCACAAACACCGGCAATATCGGCTCAGGTAGTTTGAGAGACGAAGTTACCTCGTTTGGAGGATTGATAACTTTCAATATCCCTGCATCCAGTTGCCCGGGAGGCGTTTGTGTCATTACGCTTTCAAGTCAAATCACTATCAACCGAATCGTCATTCTGACAAACGAAGGTGGAAGCCAGAAAATAGAAGTTTCAGGAAATGGCGCTTTTAGAGTATTTGAAATAGCAAACACCGGAAATGTAACAATCAACAGCTTAACAATTAGAAACGGAAATGCTAACAGTGGTGCCGCTATCAGAAATTCCGGTGGGATTCTGAATGTTGTTAACTCAACCATAAACAATAACTCCGCCACCAACTCAGGTGCTGGTATTTACAACGATACTAACGCCACAACCGCAATCATCAATTCAACAATCAGCAATAATTCTGCTGGCGGAAGTAATGGCGGGGGAGTTTTTAATAACTCTGGTGCTACACTAACAATTATTAACTCAACAATCAGCAACAACTCTGCCGGAAACGGCGGTGGTGTTTTCAACAATGGCACAGTCAACGTCCGAAATACAATTATTGCAAACAACAATGCCAGCGTAGGGCCTGACTTTTCAGGCTCAATCAATTCACAAGGAAATAATTTGATAACAAATACAAGCGGTATAACCTCAAGCCTAAACCCTTCTGATATTGTGGGGCTGGACCCACGCCTTGCGCCATTAGGAGATTATGGCGGGTTGACGAAAACCCACGCATTACTTCTGGACTCACCAGCATTGAATGCTGGGAATAATTGCGTAACAACTCAAGGAGGTTGTGGTAGCAACAACCCTCCAATTGCAATCAATTTAGATCAGAGAGGCAACTCAAGAACAACTAATGCAGGTAGCAGCGTTGATATTGGAGCTTATGAGCAGAGAATTGCAGTAGTTACAAACACGAACAACAGCGGTTTGGGCAGTTTGAGAGATGAAGCCACTTCGCAATTCGGAGGATTGATAACTTTCAACATTTCAGGTTGCCCAGGAGGCACTTGCATTATCACGCTTTCAAGTCAAATCACTATCAACCGAGCAGTTATTCTAACAAACACAAGTGGAAGCCAAAAGATTGAAATTTCAGGCGGTGGTTCTACTAGATTGTTTGAAGTAGCTAGTGGAGGAAATTTAACTATAAGTAATCTAACCCTCAAAAACGGAAATACTCCTAGTGGCGGTGGCAGTGGTATTTTGAACAATGGGATACTGACCGTTATAGATTCAACTCTTACCAATAACTCTGCTAGTGGCTCTGGTGGTAGTATCTTCAATGCAGGTGCGATCATAATACTCAACTCAACCATTGCTAACAGCTCTACAGGTAGCTTTGGCGGTGGTATTTTTAATGCCTCTAGCTCTACAGCTACAATCATCAACTCAACCATCAGCAACAACTCAGCCCCTGGCGGTTTCGGCGGCGGTATTTATAACTTTAACGCAGCCACCCTCACAATTATTAACTCAACTGTTAGCAATAACTCTGCCGATTTTGGCGGCGGCATCAACAATTCGGGAGGCACTGTTAATGCACGAAATACGATTATTGCCAATAACAGTGCAGGCTCCGGACCTGATTTCTTAGGCACAATCAATTCACAAGGAAGCAATCTTATTAAGAACACAAGCGGAACTTCTGGAGTGACAAGTGCTGACATCACAGGACAAGACCCACTTCTTACACCGCTTGGCTACTACGGCGGTCTAACCTTGACTAGAGCGGTGTTCGGCAGAGGCTGGTTTAGAAGAACCTTCTCTGATAGTCCCGTTGTTGATGCAGGAGATAGTTGCGTGCAGGTTCTAAATTGTGCATCGAACAAT
>RFGC01000019.1 GCA_003697135.1 Acidobacteriota bacterium | reverse complement strand
GTTTCAATCCCACGTCGGTTCAATTAAAACTAAGTCCTGTTATTTCAGCGATTTTGCGTCGATCTTGGTTTCAATCCCACGTCGGTTCAATTAAAACCCCCCCCTACTTTAGTAGGGAATATGGGGAACTCTAAAGCAGATTATGCAGTCGATGTTCGGTAGTTGTCAATTCCCAAAGGATCGACGGCAGCAAATTTTGCGAAAAGATTGATCGGCTCTCAGGTATTTACGAACTTCTCTTATGTGAATCTGCGTTCTTTGATCTCTCGATGGAATTAGGGTTTCTCAAAAAATCTTGTTTACAGGTTCTAGAGTCATATTTAAGATTTATCAGTTTTGATTTTGAAGATATAGCTTCTTAAGCTAAATTATTATTTTTCAATAAAGTCCTACGCTTTGGAACATAATGGAGATAATGTAAATGAGTAGAAGGAAAAGCCGAGTTGCGGAGATTAGTCAAACCAAGCCTGTTTATAAGGACATTTTTCAGCAAGAAGGTGAAAGAAGGCTTACTGAAATAGCACAAAAACTTTCAAGTAAAAAAACAGCAATTTTATACAGTGGTTTAGCGGTTATTGTTTTGGTGATTTTGATAGCTGGGTATTTGATAAGAACAAGGCAAATAGATGCAGCGGCTCAGGCGGCGCTTGGTAAAGCCATAGAGATTGCTGAAGCGCCAGTTACTGAGCTTCCCGTTCCTGCTGGATTTGAACAAAAAACCTTCAAAACCGAAAAGGAAAGAGCGGAAGCGGCTATTGCTGAGTTTGAAGAAATTGCGAAAAAATATGGCAGTCCTTATCGTGAAAAAGCCTTGTATTTCATCGCGGTCAATAAACTTTACATCGATCGCGCTCAAGCTATCTCGGAACTTGAGAATTTATCAAAGCGAAAAGATGAAGTAGGTGCTCTTTCAAAATTTGCATTGGCACAAGCTAGAGAAGCTGAAGGAAAATACGATGAAGCCGTAGCTCTTTATCAAGAGTTAATTGCTTCGTCTGACCCGATAATTTCAAAAGAAACACTTAATTTCAATTTAGCGAAAATCTATGAAAAACAAGGCAAGAAAGCAGAAGCTATTGATGTTTACTACAGCATCGTAAAAGCGGCAAACGAAGCGAAAGATTCTGAAGGAAAACCTCTACCGCAAACTCAAGTAGCAAGGCGGTCAAGAGAACGCCTCAAAGCACTTGATCCAGCTAAAGCTGAAGAACTAAAAGAGCCAACACCTGAATTTGGTTTTTAATTAGTCTTTCAGACATGGCTAAGATTTGGATTTATGGTGTTGGATTTTATCAAAAGCCAGTATCTCAAGTATTTGCAAGGGTTATTTGATGTCTTAAAATAAAAACTATGAGTGAGAGAAAAATAAGAGTTCTGATAGCCAAGCCCGGATTAGATGGTCACGATAGAGGTGCGAAGGTTATTGCTCGTGCGCTTCGAGATGCGGGAATGGAAGTTATCTACACGGGTTTGAGACAGACGCCTGAAATGATTGCCGCCGCTGCTTTGCAAGAAGACGTTGACGCTGTTGGAATCTCGATTCTTTCAGGAGCACATAACACGCTTTGTCCTAAAATCGTTGAGCTTATCCGCAAAAACGGAATGGACGATTGCCTTATATTCGTCGGTGGCATAATACCGCAAGAAGATATTCCATTTTTGAAGTCGAAAGGTGTTGATGAGGTTTTTCTTCCCGGAACTTCTACGGAAGAAGTGATAAGGATTCTCAGAGAGAGAATCTTGAACAAACCTTCAAACTAAAGGTTCAAGCTAGTAAGTTTCAAGGATATATTGAGCCGTCGTCTTTGATTTTTGGGGCTGTTTCGGGAAAGTCCATTTCAGAAAGCCTACGAACCGTGTAGATTGCTGATTTTGTATTGTCTTCCACTAAAATTCCTCTGCCTTCCAATCTAAAGGGATGAATTTTCCCACTTATGAATCTTCCTTGAGCATCAATTTTGATTTCTAGCACCATTGTTTCGGCCGTTGCTCCCTGAAGTTGAAACCAACCGTATGTTACGAAGTTTCCGAGTGAGTAGGCAATAAGTCTTTCTTTGTAAATTTCCATTCCACGCAAAACATGAGGGCCATGTCCTAAAACCAAATCGGCGCCTGCATCAATAACAGTTCGCGCAAAAAGCGGTAGATTTCCGCGTGCTTCGCCGAAGAAGTATTCAGTTTGCTGTGGGACTCTCTGTTTATCTGCGCCTTCTGCACCACCATGGAAGGAAACTATCACGATTTCAACTCTCTTTTTCAGATCAGCAACCGCTTTCTTTGCGGTTTCTAAATCATTTACATTCAGCGAAATGTTGTTGTGAGCAAATCCAATAACGCCTATTTTTTTGCCTTTTACTTCCAGAATTGTTGATGCGTATTGGTATTTGTCGCTTCCTGCGTGTTTTATACCCAGTTCGTCTAGAGTTTTACGAGTTGAAGCCCGTCCTGCATCGCCAAAATCGCCTGCATGATTGTTTGCGAGGCTTAAAACATCGAAGCCGGCTTCTTTGAGATATTTTCCATATCGAGTTGGCATCCGAAAGGCGAAACATCTGCTTCTGCCCTTGCCACATTTAGTTGAAATCCCGCCATCAGCAAGTGGCCCTTCCAAGTTGCCGAATGCTATATCAACGCTTTTCAGGATTGGTTCTGCTGGTTTCAGAAGATCGGCTCCATCATTAGGCGGCATTCTGGAGTCATTCGGAAAAGGAGACCCAAGCATTATATCGCCCACAGCCGCAATTGTAATTGTTACTTCAGAATCGGCTGTCGAAGGAGTTGATTTTGTTTCCGGATTTACTACTGCCGAACTTTCTGCATTAGCAAAGGAATTTGCTTCAGGACGACAAGAAAAAACTGCAACAAGAAAAAGTAAAGTAACGAAGCAAAAGAAGACGCTCTTCGTTTTTTCGGCTAGAGATTTCAACTTAGGAGTTTGGTATATCGTGAGTTTCATAAAATCCAAGATAAAGTTTTCGAGTTTCTATCGTTTTCTTGTTGAACTCATTTCTCATTTCGCTTTTAAGCGAAAATTCCTTTGCATTAGACTTTTGAATTGCTCAAGCAGTTGCTTGATGTTCTTTTGACAAAGCTTCTTTCACCAGTTTTTCTTGCTCTAATTCGTGAACAGCATAGCTTCCTGTGGCAGGTGAAGCAGAAGCGGGTCTGCCGACGTAGGATAACTTCAGGTGTTTCGGCATGATTTCTTCTAGTCGTTCTTTAACGAAAGTCCATCCGCCCATGTTCTTCGGTTCTTCTTGTGTCCAGAAAAGCTCCGTAGCGTTCGGGTATGAGTTGAGAGTTTCTTTGAGAAGAGTTTTGGGAAACGGATAAAACTGCTCAAGCCGAATAATCGCAAGCCAGTCGTCTGTATCTTTCCTTGATGCTTCTAAATCGAAGAAAACTTTGCCAGAGCAAAGGATAATCCTACGCACTTTCGATTTATCTGTAATTCTCAAATCATCTATCACAGGTTTGAATCCGCCCTTTAGGAGCTCATCAATTGTTGAGGTTGAAGCAGGCAGTCTCAGAAGACTTTTCGGAGTCATTATAACGAGAGGTCGGACAATAGGTTGTTTCATTTGACGGCGAAGCAAGTGAAAATATTGTGCGGGCGTTGTTGGATAACAAACCTGCATGTTATTTTCTGCGCAAAGTTGAAGGTATCTTTCAAGGCGAGCTGAACTATGTTCAGGACCTTGTCCTTCGTAGCCGTGCGGAAGAAGCATTGTCAAGCGACATCGCTGACCCCATTTGTCTTCAGACGAAGAGATGTATTGATCAATGATGACCTGCGCACCGTTTGAGAAATCTCCAAATTGAGCTTCCCATGCAACAAGGCTATTTTCGGCGATAACCGAATAGCCATATTCAAATCCGAGAACCCCAGCTTCTGAAAGCGGGCTATCAAAGACATAAAACCTTGCGGCTGGATTTTTTTCTGAGCGAAGTTCTGTCAAAGGCGACCAGCGTTCACCTGTCAGTATGTCATACATCGAGGCATGACGCTGGCTGAAGGTGCCGCGTCCTGAATCTTGTCCGCTTAAACGCACACCGTAGCCTTCCAAAACGAGAGAACCAATTGCGATGGCTTCGGCAAAGCCCCAGTCCATCGGAATCTCGCCACTTCCCATTTTGGCTCTTCGGGCAAGTTGCCCAACCATCTTGGGATTGATGTTAAAACCTTTGGGAACAATCGAGATTTTTTCAGAAACCTTTTGCAAAACTTCTTTCGTAATTGGTGTTTCAAAGATTTCCGAACCGTCATCTTCTTCAACAGGTGGTTTGAGTTCGGCTTTCACAGGTTTTTCCGCAACGATTTGCTTGACGCGTTTTAGAATGTTTTCGTATTTGTTCAAAGTTCTTTCGACCATTTCCTTGACTTCTTCTTCCGTAACAACGCCTTCTCTTATGAGTTGTTGAGCGTAGAGGTGCCGAACTCCGGGGTGGGCTTTGACTTTGGCATACATCAAAGGTTGAGTGTATGTAGGTTCGTCGCCTTCGTTGTGTCCTAATCGGCGAAAGCCGACCAAGTCGAGGGTTATGTCTTTGTTGAATTGCTGTCTGTAAGCGAGTGCGATTTGTATGACTCTGTAGGCGGCTTCTGGGTCGTCTGCGTTTATGTGGAAAATAGGCATCTGGGTCATCTGAGCTACGTCAGTTGAGTAGATGGAACTGCGACCGGATTCGGGCGAGGTTGTAAATCCTATCTGATTGTTGATAACAATATGAATTGTTCCGCCGGTTCTGTAGCCTTTCAAATTCGCAAGCTGTAGAGTTTCCATCACAATTCCTTGACCTGCGAAAGCGGCGTCGCCATGCATCAGAACGGGAAGCACCAAGTCGAAGGCTTCTTCGCGAGTCTTGCCTTCACCATTGCGGAGTTGGTCTTGCCTTGCACGTGCCATTCCTTCAACTACGGGATTGACGAATTCTAAGTGAGATGGATTGCAAGCAAGGCGAATCTTGATTTCTTTTCCGCTTTTTGTTTTTCGTTGTCCGATTGCTCCCTGATGATATTTGACATCGCCTTCATCTGCAGGGAAGTAAGGATGCGCCGTTCCTTCAAACATTGTGAGAATTCTTTCGGTCATGCTTTCGTCAACGACGTTACAGAGGACATTTAGGCGCCCGCGATGAGCCATTCCCATATAAATTTCTTGCACGCCTTGCTCAGCGGCACTTTCAACCAACTGATCCAGCATTGGAATAATAGTTTCGCAACCTTCAACTGAGAAACGCTTTTGACCGATGTATTTGCGATGTAAGAATTGCTCGAATTGCTCGGCTTCTATTAGTTTCAGTAGAATTTCTTTTTTCTTTTCTGCTGGAATCGGCACTGCATCAACGAAGTGCTCGCGAACTTTTGCACGAATCCATTCTTTCTCTTCTTTGCTTTGAATATGCCGATACTCGATGCCTACTTTGCCGCAGTAAGCTTTACGCAAGATTTCAAGGATTCTACGCAAAGTAGCTTTCTTTTCGCCATGAAGTCCGCCTGTGATGAATTCTCTGTCCAAGTCCCATATCGTCAAGCCGAAATTCTCTAGCTCTAATTCCGCCGTATGGTGAGATGTCATGTTGAGCGGGTCAATATCTGCAAGTAGATGCCCGCGGGTTCTGTAGGCGTTTATCAGTTGCAAAACGTTCGCTTGCTTTTCTATTTGCTCAAGAACACGATCACCGCCAAAGAGAACTGGGTTGTAGTCTTCAGACCATCGTAGCGGTGGGAAGTTGATTTCAAGGCTCTTAAAGATTTCTTCATAAAATCCTTCTTTTCCGATCAGAAAATCATGAATTTTAGCTAAGAAAAGTCCGCTTTCAGCACCTTGAATGACTCTGTGATCATAGGTCGAAGTAATGGTCATTACTTTGCTGATACCGAGTTGCGATAGAGCGGCCGCAGTCATTGCTTGATATTCGGCAGGATATTCTATTGCTCCTGTAGCTATGATTGCGCTTTGGCCTGCCATCAAGCGAGGATTGGACGCAACGGTTCCGATTGTGCCGGGATTCGTTAGCGTTATAGTCGTCCCTTGAAAATCTTCAACACTTAGCTTGCCGGTTCTTGCTCTTTCAATCTGGCGATTATATGCTTCGTAAAACTCTACAAAGCTCATTTTATCGGCATTTTTGATATTTGGCACCAAGAGATTTCGCGAGCCATCTTTTCTTTCAATATCAACCGCAATGCCTAAGTTGACACTGTCGTGTTGAAGGCGTGAAGGCACTCCGTTAATCAAGCCATAGCCAACGTTCATTTGTGGATAGACTTTCAGAGCTTTGACTATAGCCCACGCGATTATGTGAGTGAAAGACACTTTGCTACGCCCGTGGGCTTGAAGATGCTCGTTGATGATTCTTCTGTTTTCTTCGAGGAGTTTTACGGGTATGGTGCGAAAGCTCGTTGCGGTTGGAACGGTGAGGCTTTGCTCCATATTTTCAACTATCTTTCTCGCCGGACCTGTTATCGGTTTGACTTCAACATCTGCACCAAGTGCAATCGAGGCTGTCTCTCTTTGAAGATTTCCAAAAGAAACTTCAACCTTTTCTTCTGCTTTAGAGACGATTTGTCCGTTGATGCTATCAATGTTGTCTAGCGGCGAGGCTTTGCTCAGTAGGTCGGCAAAAAAGATTCGCCAAGATTCATCAACTAAATTCGGATCGGATTTGTAACGATTCAATAAACTCTCGACGTAACTTGCGTTTGCTCCGAAATGTTCGGCTATGTATTCGCTTATATTGATTCTGTCACTCATTGTGCCTTTTCCTTCAAACAAAAGTTAAATGATATTTTACTGCAGATTTTACGAAAAAATAAAATAAAATTTTGAAAGCGTGTTGCTTGAGAAATGCCCACAGTTATTGAAAATCTTGCTTTTGCAACAGAAGTTTTGAAAAGAAGCCAAGTTTCTAATCCTGCAAGAGAAGCAAAATCCTTGCTAATGCTCGCAATAAACAAAGATATGGCTTTTTTGATAGCTCACGGAGACTATGAACTATCGAGCAAGGAGCAGGAAAGGTTTGATGATTTCTTAAAGCGTCGGGCAAATCGTGAGCCGATTCAATACATTCGTGGGACGCAAGAGTTTTACGGATTAGAATTCACAATTTCACCGGCAGTTCTCATTCCGCGCCCTGAAACCGAATTAGTTGTTGAAAAAGCTATAGAGATTTTGAAAGTTTTATCTAGTGAATGCGAAACTTCTGCGAGTTTTTGTGAAATTGGCGTAGGTTCGGGTTGCATCTCGATTTCGATTTTGCGGAACGTTCCGAACGTTAAAGCTGTTGGGGTTGATATTTCGAAGAAGGCGTTGCAGATAGCAAAGCATAATGCCGAAAAGCACAAAGTTGCCGAAAGGCTGACGCTGATTCGCTCTAATCTTTTTGAAAATGTCTCTGGCAAGTTTGATCTGATTGTTTCAAACCCGCCTTATATTCCTGAAGATGAAGTGCAATTTTTGCAAGACGAGGTTCGTAAATTTGAGCCTATTGAGGCTTTAAGTGGCGGAAAGGACGGGCTTTCGATAATCAGAAAAATAGTTTTGCAAGCGCCAAAGTTTTTGAGACCAAGAGGAGTGTTGATTATGGAGATAGGGTTTGGTCAAACTGAAGCGGTGGCGTCGCTGTTTGATAAAACCTTCTGGGAAGAACCAGAATTTCTTCTCGATTTACAAGGTATTCCGCGCACGGTCGTCGCAAGAATTTCTTAGATTAAACGTCTAAGGCTTTGGCTTGTTTAGAGATTCTGGTATCATCTCTACTAGGCATTATAAGCCTTAATTTTTAGGAGGACGTTTTTATGGCAAAAGAGAGAGAAGAAGTAAATGCAACAACTAAGCTAACTTATTTTTTGATAGGAGCAGGCATTGGAGCGATAGTTGCGCTTTTTTTTGCCCCAAAGTCAGGTCGAGAACTTAGAGAAGACATAGTTGATGCAACAAAAAAAGGATTAGATAAAGGCAAAGAAGCAGTTGCTCAATTGCAAGAAAAAGCGAGTGAATACTATGAAATAACAAAAGAGAAAGCAGAGAAACTGGCTGAAGTAGCGAAGGAAAAGACTAGTGAGTTAGCTGAGAAGACAAAAGAGAAGGCTGAAGAATTGGCCGAAAAAGCAAAGGAAGTAGCGGCTAAAACCACAAATCCCATTTCGGCGGCTATCGAGGCTGGGAAGCAAGCATACATCGAAGAAAAGAGAAAAACCGAAGCTTCGATGATTACTGAAGGTCGTCCAGTTTATCCCGAAGAGAAGAGTTAAAGGCTGAGATTTCGAGTGCTTATGAATGCAAGCGAGCCACAGTTTTGGATGATGATTGCTTCAATCGTGATTGCGATTTGCTTTGTGTTCATGGCAGCAGCGCTCATTGCGATTGCCATAGTCATTCGCAGAATCGTAAACACCGTTCGCAAACTGGAAGAGAGAATAAACCCGGTTATTGAAAAAATCGAGCCTTTGATGGAAAAAGTTAATGCAATCGGTGAACAAGGGAAGATTATCTCTGCACAGTTTAGCGAAATGTCAATCTATCTTTCCAACGCTACAAGGAATTTTTCTGAGTCAACCGAGCTAATCAGAGATGAGATCGCTGAACTCAAGGAACTAGTCGGTCAAACAGCAGTAGTGGCGAAAGAAAAGGTAGAAATGATAAGCGACACGATTGATCGAACTCACGGGCAGGTCGTTTCTACGGCTGATTTCATTCAACGCAAAGTTATAGGACCTGCACGTGAGCTTGCTGCGATAATGGCGGGAATAAGAAAAGGTTTGGAAGTATTGCTCGCTCCAACTCCAAAACGCATAGACAGAGCCTACACAGACGAAGAACTCTTCATAGGCTAGATAGTCAAAAACAAGAATTTCTCCCAAGAAAAGGCAGAGACTAAGTCGAATAAGCCTTATCTTCCCAAGTTTCAAAGGAAGTAAACCTGAATGGTGTTTGATTCAGATTCATCTGCTAAAATTGAAGTTTTAGCTGTATGAGTTTACCTTTGGTTGCAATAGTAGGGCGTCCTAACGTTGGTAAATCAACACTTTTTAACCGCCTCACACAAAGCCGAAGGGCAATTGTCGGTGATGAACCCGGAATCACTAGAGATAGAATCTACGGCGAGGTTGAATGGCGAGGGAAAATTTTTCGCATTGTTGATACAGGTGGGATTATACCTGATGAAGAAGCCCTGATTCCATCGAATATCTTCAAGCAAGCTAGGCAGGCAATTCTTGAGTCTCAAATTGTGCTTTGGGTAGTTGATGCTCGTGAAGGATTGACACCTTTAGACGAGGAGATTTTTCCTTTTCTGTTAAGTGTGGGTAAAAAGGTGATTGTAGTTGCCAACAAGGTTGAGTCCGAAAAAGTTGAGTCAGAATCAGGCGAATTTCACAAGTTTGGCTTTCCTGTATTTCCCATTTCTGCTGAACACGGAAGCGGTGTGGGCGAGCTTTTAGATGAAATTTTCGAGCATTTAACTTTCACTGAGGAAGATAGCCAAAAGGATCAAGCAATAAAACTAGCAATAATCGGGCGTCCGAACGTAGGAAAATCGTCGCTTCTAAACAGAATAATCGGAGAGGAAAGAGTCATAGTGTCTCCTATTCCCGGAACAACTAGAGATGCTGTTGATACAGAGTTTTATTTCGATGGACAAAAGTTTCTGCTGATTGACACTGCGGGCATTCGCCGAAAAGGCAAAACAAAAGAGATGGCAGAGAAACTTTCTGTCATCATGGCAAGAAAAGCTCTAGAAAGAGCAGACGTAGCACTTCTGGTGATTGATGCCACGGAAGGTGTAACGAATCTTGATGCTCATATCGCTGGTTATGCACTTGATTCAGGTTGTTCGATAATTATCGTTGTCAACAAATGGGATGCCGTGAAAGAAAAAAACAACGAAAGAAAGGTGTCGGAATTTGAGAGTTACTTGCGCCAAAAAATGAAGTTTCTCGATTGGGCACCGATGATAACCGTTTCAGCCTTGACAGGACTCAGAGTTCGCAAGATTCTTCCTTTAGCGGTGAAGGCATGGGAAGCCAGAAACTTTCGTATTCCAACTGGGAAACTCAATAGGTTTTTTGAAAAGCATATCGCTCAACCAAGCGGGTTAGCTTATCCCGGAGCAGTCATTTCAAAAAACGCTGGTTCAGGATTGAAAATCCGATATATCACTCAAGCGTCAACGAGACCACCGCTTTTTGTTGTGTTCACTTCGGGAAAAGAAAGCTTGCATTTTTCTTACTTGCGCTACATCGAGAATCGCTTGCGCGACGAATTTCAATTTTTTGCAACTCCGATTAGAATTAAGGAAAAAAAGAAAATAAGGGACTGAAACAATGTTGGAAGCGCTGATTTTTCTCGCTAGAGTTTCTCTTTTTGCGGTTTTTTCGATTGCTGGTTTGGGAAAACTAAGTGATTTGAAAGGCGAAAAAAAGAGCCTAGAGGGTTTTGGTGTTCCCAGAAGAATTGTGCCTATTTTGGCGGTTCTGCTTCCGACTGTGGAATTGACGATTGCCTTTTGTTTGCTTTTCAGCTCGACCGCACATTTTGCCGCTATATCTGCTTTGGTGCTTTTGCTCGTTTTTACTGCCTTTCTAGCTTATCAATTGGCAAAGGGTAATTCGGCTGATTGCCATTGCTTTGGTAGCATTAAATCCGAACCTATTTCGCCCAAAAGCCTTGTTCGCAATTTCTTGTTTATGATTCCTGCTGTTTTTCTGATTTTTCAAGGAGAAAATGCTCAAAAGCCTGATTTCTTGACGTTTTCGTTTGAATTTTCATTGGCTTTGTTTTTCGGGCTTGCGGTTATAGCTTTGCTTGGGCTTATTTGTTTTTACATGAAAAAAATTATTGAGAATCAAACGAAAATCCTGCGTCAGCTTGAGGTTTTAAGTTTCGGTGAAGTCGGAGTTGAAAGAAAGGTTGAGGAAGTAAAGCATCCTGAAGAAGGCTTGCCTGTAGGAGCACCTGTTCCCAGCTTTGCGGCTGTTTCAATTGATGGCGAAAGAATAAGCATGGAAAAGATTTTCTCGAAAGGAAAGTCGCTACTCTTTGTTTTCATAAGTCCTTCATGCGGTCCTTGCAGCGCGCTTATGCCAGAGCTTTTGAAATGGCATGAAAAACTAGAGGACAAAGTTGATTTTGTTCTCATCTCGAACGGTAGAGCGGCGGAGAATAAGGAAAAATTCAGCTTGCCATCGGGAAAGATTCTTTTGCAAAAGGACAGAGAAATTTCAAGACTCTTTGGTGTGCAATGGACTCCGACTGCTGTTTTTGTCAACAAAGACGGCAAAATCGCAAGCAAGCCAATTCCGGGCGATACGGCAATCAAATCTTTGCTTGAGAAAATTAGTCTCACACAAGGAGAAGTTGATTTCATAGCCGATGAGAACTCTAAAGCTGAAATCAAAGTCGGCCAGAAAATTCCTGAGTTTGAGCTTCCGACAGCAAGTGAAGCAAAAATATCTTCAAAAGATTTCTTGGGAAAAAAGACTCTCTTGACTTACTGGAGTCCGACTTGTGGTTTTTGTAGTGAAATGCTTGAGGAGTTGAAGGCATGGAAAAAAGGTAAAGATGCTGATGCACCAGAGCTTTTCATAATCTCGGTTTCAAACGACGGAGCGAAAGAGGTTGAAGCTGATTTTCGGGTGCCAGTATTGATTGACGAAAGGCGCGAACTTCTTCAAAAATTGGGAATGGAAGGAACGCCTTCGGCTGTATTGATTGATGAACAAGGCAGAGTCGTTTCAGAAGTTGCGGCTGGCGCTCAAAAAATCTGGGCATTGCTCGGTGTGAAAAATCTAGACGGTGAGCGAAGGGAATTTTCAGCCAGGTAAAATGGTTTTGATCAAAATCTGCGGAATTACAAATCTTGAAGATGCTTTGTTTTGCGTCGAAGAAGGCGCAGATATGTTGGGATTTAACTTTTATCCGAAAAGCGCTCGCTATATAAAGCCGTTTGAAGCTTCTCAAATAGCTAAGCAAGTGAGCATTGCCAAAGTCGGAGTGTTTGTCAATGCAACGATCGAGGAGATTCTGCAAACTGTTAATTTGGTGAAAATCGAGGCGATTCAGCTTCATGGCGAAGAAACACCTGAATTTGTCTTTGAACTCAGGCAAAAGACGGATTTGGAGATTATAAAGGCTTTTAGGGTTTCCGGCGATTTCGACATTCAAACAATAAAGAGCTTTCCGATTGATGCGGTTTTGCTGGATTCCTATAATCCATCGCACTATGGCGGAACGGGCGAAGTCTTCGACTGGGAAATAGCAAAAAGCGTGAGCAAAATTTTCCCTAAAATTTATCTTGCCGGTGGACTTTCCAGCGAAAACGTAGCAGAGGCAATTCGGAAAGTAAAGCCTTTTGCCGTTGACGTTTGTAGTGGAGTAGAAAAGGCAAAGGGAGTAAAGGACCAAGCGAAAATCAAAAGTTTTGTAAAGGCAGTTAGGTATGGAAGCGATACAGTTTCAACCAGATGAAAGAGGCTATTGGGGAGCTTTTGGTGGAAGGTTTGTTCCCGAAACTCTGGTTTCACCGCTCGAAGAGCTTACGGCGAGCTATCTTGCTATTCGCGATGATGCGGATTTTCAGGCAGAGTTTCAAAAATTGCTCAGAGATTTCAGCGGGCGTCCAACACCGCTGTTCTATGCGAAAAGATTTTCAGAAGCACTCGGCGGAGCGAAAATTTATCTAAAACGCGAAGACCTAAACCACACGGGCGCGCATAAGATAAACAACTGCATTGGGCAGATACTTCTTGCAAAGCGCATGGGCAAGCGACGCATAATTGCGGAAACCGGCGCAGGACAGCACGGCGTTGCTACCGCAACGGTTTGCGCTCTGTTTGGATTTGAATGCGTAGTTTACATGGGAACAGAAGACATGCGACGCCAAGAACTAAACGTCTTTCGCATGAAACTACTCGGAGCGGAAGTGCGCGGCGTTGATGCAGGTTCACGCACCTTGAAGGACGCAATCAACGAAGCCTTGCGTGATTGGGTCACAAACGTTGAAACGACTCACTACCTTTTGGGAAGCGTTCTCGGTCCGCATCCTTATCCGTTGATGGTGAGAGACTTTCAAAGCGTTATCGGCAAGGAAGCCAGAAGTCAAATTCTGGAGAAAGAAGGGCGTTTACCTGATTTGCTGATTGCTTGCGTTGGTGGAGGTTCAAATGCAATAGGGCTTTTCCACGCATTTTTGCAAGACGAATCTGTGAAAATGATAGGCGTTGAAGCAGGCGGCAAAGGCAAAGAATTAGGCAAGCACGCGGCCAGGTTTTTAGAAGGCGGTAAAATCGGTGTTTTGCAAGGGACTAAAAGCTATGTTCTCCAAGATGAGCGTGGGCAGATTGCATTGACTCATTCAGTCTCGGCTGGTCTCGATTATGCTTCGATAGGACCTGAACATGCCTTTTTGCATGACATCGGGCGTGTCGAATACGTTGCCGTTTCTGACGCAGAAGCCATCGAGGCGTTTGAGTTTTTATCTCGGACGGAAGGCATTATTCCTGCGCTAGAAAGCGCTCATGCCATTGCCTATGCAATGAAAATCGCTCCTTCGATGCCAAAGGATCAGATAATCATCATCAATCTTTCTGGCAGGGGTGACAAGGACATAAACACTTTTCGAGAATATCATCAAGCAGACGTAATGCAACGAACAATTTAATATGAGCGTTTTGGCTAGTTTCGTTCGATTTTCAGGACTTTGAGATAATAAAAGTGTTATGTATCCGAACTTTCCGATTACGAGGCTTCGGCGATTGCGTCGCAATGCTCTTTTGCGAGAAATGATTTGCGAAACTCGCCTTGCAAAAGATGATTTTATTTTTCCAATTTTCGTCGCCGAGGGAAATCAAAAAAAGCGCGAAATCAGCTCGATGCCGAACGTTTATCAACTCTCGATTGATAATGTTTTGCGTGAATGCGATGAAATTCTTAAACTTGGCATTCGTGCGATTTTGCTATTTGGCGTGCCTGATTTCAAAGATGAACTGGGAACAAGCGGCTACGATCCGAACGGCGTTGTTCAAAGAGCAACAATTGAAATCAAAAAACGATTTTCCGATGAAATAATCGTAATCACGGATGTTTGCCTTTGCGAATACACTTCTCATGGGCATTGCGGCGTGATTGAGAATGGATACGTTCATAATGACAAAACTTTAGAACTACTTGCCAAGCAAGCATTAACACATGCAGAAGCCGGAGCAGACATCGTAGCACCATCGGACATGATGGACGGAAGAATCAGCAGGATAAGACAAATATTGGACGAAAATGGCTTTACGGAAATTCCAATAATGGCTTATTCAGCAAAATTTGCATCTGCGTTTTATGCACCTTTTCGCGAAGCGGCTGAATCGGCACCGAAGTTTGGCGACCGAAAATCATACCAAATGGATTTCGCCAACAGCAACGAAGCTATGCGTGAAATTGCGCTTGATATTCAAGAAGGAGCCGATATTGTAATGGTTAAGCCTGCTTTGGCTTATTTGGACATCATCAGACGTGCAAGAGAAAGATTCGATTTGCCGATAGCGGCGTATAACGTGAGCGGTGAGTATTCGATGATAAAAGCCGCAGCGGAGCGTGGCTGGATTGACGGTGAGCGTGTGATGATGGAGTCGCTCGTAGCGATAAAACGCGCTGGAGCCGATTTGATTATCACCTATTTTGCAAAAGAAGCGGCAAGACTGATTTAGAGTGCTGGGAAATTGGACAAAAAAATTGAAGGTTTGTTGAACAATGAAGACGACCAAGACCGATTTTTCAAAGAATGTTTCAAATCTTAACGTAGAAACGAGCGTAAAGCTTTTTGCGGAGGCGCAAAAACATTTGCCCGGAGGCGTCAATTCGCCTGTTCGAGCATTTAAGTCAGTTGGCGGCAATCCGCTTTATATCAAACGAGCAAAAGGCTCGAAAATGTGGGACGTTGATGGAAATGAGTTCATTGACTACATAGGTTCTTGGGGCCCGATGATTGTAGGCCATGCTCATCCGAGAGTTGTCAAAGCCATACAAGAAATGGCCGAGAACGGAACGAGTTTTGGGGCAAATTCTGAGCCGGAATTAGAACTCGCCAAAATGATAAAAAAATTTGTTCCGTCTGTAGAGATGGTGCGAATGGTTAATTCCGGCACCGAAGCCACAATGAGTGCAGTGCGTTTGGCGAGAGCTTTTACAGGACGAAATAAAGTCATCAAATTCGAGGGTTGTTATCACGGTCACGGCGATTCCTTTTTGATTAAGGCAGGTTCAGGAGTGGCAACTTTAGGATTACCTGATTCGCCCGGCGTGACTGAAGCAACGGCAAGGGACACTCTCACGGCTCGATTCAATTCGATAGAATCTGTTTATCGTCTCGTTGAGCAGAACAAAGCAGAGATTGCGGCGGTTTTTATTGAACCGATAGCTGGAAACATGGGTTGTGTTCCTGCAAGAAAAGAATTTTTGGAAGAACTCCGTAAAGTTTGCACCGAAGAGGGAATTTTGTTGATTTTCGATGAAGTCATGACTGGTTTTCGTGTTGCCAGAGGTGGCGCGCAAGAAATTTATGGAGTCAAACCTGATTTGACAACGTTTGGGAAAATCATCGGTGGTGGGTTGCCTGTGGGCGCTTACGGTGGGCGCGCTGAGATTATGCAAATGATCGCACCATCGGGCGCAGTTTATCAAGCTGGCACTTTGTCAGGGAATCCACTGGCAATGACCGCAGGTCTGGAAACACTCAAGATAATAGACGAAACACCCGATTTTTACGAACAACTCGAAAAGAAAGGTAAATACCTAGCTGAAGGAATCCAAGAAGCCGTCCGAAAGAAAGGGTTTAGCTTTACGCTTAATCGTGTTGGCTCGATGCTCACATTGTTTTTCACAGATAGCGAGGTTACGGATTTCGATTCTGCAAAAACTTCCGATACTCAAAAGTTTGCAAAATTTTTCCGCTTGATGCTAGAGAAAGGCATTTACCTTCCGCCATCGCAATTTGAAGCTTGGTTTTTCTCTTACGCACACTCAACGGAAGATTTTGACAAAACCATCGAGGCTTGCGAAGAGTCTTTGAGAGAGTTGTAAGTCACCAAAGGTTTGGAAAGCCCAATTTTTCGTATAATTCAACTCGACTCGAACAGACTTCTCAAAGCAGAAAGAAGGCTGTCTTTGAGTTTTTCATCTTTTGTAACGAAAGCATCGAACAGGTCATGGTTTTCTTCTTGAAGATTTTCTTGAGTATCCAATCCGCTCAAGATAATGCAGGGAATTTTCTTTTCACTGGATCGAGCCATTCGGCACAAATCGAAGCCTGAAAGATTCGGCATGATAGCGTCTGCAATCACACAATCAAATTCGTTTTTCAAAAGAGAATCAGCAGCAGCCAAGCCATCTTCAACCGCTATAACTTCGTAGCCTGCATTTTTTAGGATAATCTCGACAAAGCGTCGCATCGAAGAATCATCTTCGGCGAGCAAAATACGCTTTTTGCCTTTTTCTGTCATCCCAATCTTCGATTATCAAACTTCATAAGTTTTTGCGAATCGAGCTGTATTCGGGTTTTCAGCTAAAGAACTTTCCTAAGTAATAAGGCAGCATTCTACGCCACCAAACCCAATCATGATTTACGTCGTAGCCCCAGATGTCAAGAATATGCGGAATTCCTTTCGAGTGCAGGAGTGCTGAAAATTCGCGACTTCGGTCTGGTGCTTCGTAAGCTCCTTGGCCCGTGACGATTACGATTGAATCAGCTTTCCTGAGTAGTGGCAGATAGTAATCGTCATTCAGATTTTTCAAATACATCATCGGGTTATTGAAATAAACATTGTCATCAAAGTAGTTTTCCAAATAATGGTAGATGTCATAACTTCCGCTCATTGCGATTGTGCCGCGAAAAAGATCAGGATGCTTGAAGTAAGTATTTGCGGCTAGGAAAGCACCGAGGCTGGCTCCGGTTGTCAATGGGCGTGCGTCTTTTCCGCATTCGCTTCTTATAAGCGGTAAAACTTCTTCAACAATGTAACGGTCGTAGCGAGAAAGCATTTCAGCTTTCCATGCCGGATGTGCTTCACGATTAAGCAGGCTGTAGCGATTAACCGAATTTATCGAATAAGCTCTAAGCAAACCGCTTTCGATGAAGTCCCTTATTGCGTGAATCATGTAAAATCTTTCATATTCGAGAAAATCGGCTGCTGCTGTAGGAAACATCAAAAGCGGATAGCCTGCATGTCCATACGCAACTATCGGCATTTCCATTCCGAGGTTGTGACTAAACCATGATGTAATGTCGCGTCTCATCTCTTTGCTGATTCTCCCTTCGCTTTGAAGTCAAATTGAGTTTCTACGACTTCGTCGAAATCGAAAACTTCCGAGAAACTTTTGATAATTTTATCTTCAACTTCCGATAAGTCAATCTGCCGACCTAAAATTTTTTCCATAGAAGTTACGGGTTCACCTTCGCATGCGATTATCCAATTAAAATAACTCAGGTCGGTATTTACGTTCAAGGCGAATCCGTGCGTTGTTACCCAGCGTTTTATGTGAACACCGATTGCGGCGATTTTTCCTTCTTTTGTGTGAACTCCCGTCAAGCCTTCAATGCGGAAGGCTTCGATGCCATACTCCGCAACTGTTTTGATAAGAACTTCTTCTAAGCATCGAACGTAGTTGTGAACGTCTTCTTTGAAAAGGCTCAAATTGATGACTGGGTAGCCGACTATTTGGCCTAGTCCGTGATATGTAATTTTTCCGCCTCGATCAGTTTCGAAGACTTCTGCGCCGATTGCTTTTAGGATTTCGGGTGAAGCGAGTATGCCGTCGTTTTTGGCGCGTCTTCCTATCGTGTAAACGTGCGGATGTTCAAGCAAAAAAAGCGTGTCTGTTTCCTGACCTGAAATTATGGCTTGTTCAGTTTGTTTTTGTATGCGAAGAGCTTCTGCGTAACCAATCCTGCCAAGACGGAAAACTTTCAAACGTCTTTTTTTCATCACTTGTGTTAAGATTTTAATCGAATTTTCTCATGTGAGCAAAAGTTTATGCTGAAAATCATTGCAAAAAAAGCGCTTATTTTGGTTTTGCTAGTTATTTTTTTGACTTGCTACACTGAAGCGCAAAGAAAGGGAAAGACGCCAGTAACTAAATCAGGCTCAAGTGCGTCTCAAATCAGGCAAGTGGCAGAAAGGGTTTCAACACAGCTCATCAACGTCACTAGATTCATTTATGTTTTAGGTGGTGTAGCTAGAGAAATAGAGCAAATTGACCAAGAAGCCAAAAAGGGAAATATCTCGAAAACAACAATTGAAAGAAACGAAGAATTCAAGCGAAAGGTAATTCAAAGCATTGGAGATTTGAGAATAGGGTTGGCAATCCTGGAAGCAGAATTCCGAAGCGATCAAAAACTTAATCCTTACTCGACCAGTTTAATCGGAATAGTCGAGGATTGTAATCTTGCTGAGGAGCAAGCTATGTCAGGTCAGTTTGTTCAAGCTGGAAGAACCCTTTTAACCACAGTCGAAAGACTTGCCAATACGTTGGTTGCTTTATCGTCAGCGCAAATAAGATGAGCTAGCTATTCATGAGAGAAAAAGGCTCGCTTTTGCGATTCATTCTGGTCTGCTGATCGGAGCGTTCGTTCTAGTTAGCTTTTTCTTTTGATCATTCTTTTTTCCACGAGAAGCTCTGCATTTAAGATGGCGGCTCCAGCGGCGCCTCTGATCGTATTGTGGCTGAGACAGACGAAGCGATAATCGAAAACATTATCGGGGAAAAGTCTTCCAACAGTGATTGTCATGCCATTTCCTCTGTCTCTATCAAGGCGCGGTTGAGGGCGATCGGGTTCATCGCAAACGTATATGAATTGCGATGGCGACGAAGGAAGATCGAGTGCTGGATAATCAATCATAGCTTGTTTAACGTCTTCTAGCGTTGCGTTTTCTCTGAGTTTGACTCGCACAGAAGCCAAATGTCCGTCCATTACGTTTACTCTGAAACATTGCGCCGATACTGTAAAATCAGCTTTCACGATTTCTCCATCTTGGAACTTCCCCAAAATTTTTTGGGCTTCTGTTTCAACTTTAGGCTCTTCGCCTGAGATGTATGGAAAAACATTATCGGTTATGTCATAAGCCGGAATGCCCGGATAGCCTGCTCCTGAAATTGCTTGGAGCGTTGTAACTATGACTGCTTCGACGCCGAACTTTTCATGCAAAGCCGCAAGTGGCGGAGCAAAACTTGTTACAGCACAATTTGGATTCGTTACAATGAATCCTGCATCGAAACCTCTGCGGTGTTTCTGCACTTCGATTATGCCTAGATGATCATGATTTATTTCAGGAATCAGAAGCGGAACGTCTTCTTCCATGCGAAATGA
This sequence comes from Acidobacteriota bacterium, assembly GCA_003697135.1. GTDB lineage: Bacteria > Acidobacteriota > Blastocatellia > Pyrinomonadales > Pyrinomonadaceae > J014. The sequence continues at coordinate 50,008 of RFGC01000019.1, read as the reverse complement.
AGAAGAGTTACTGATAACCGGATAACCTGCCCTTGCAAATTTTTCTTCTGTTTCTCGTGCAATGCTCGATGGAAGGCTCGAAAAAACTAAGTCGCAATCAAGCGGTGGCTCAATAGGTGACACTACGATTTCTTTTATCTTTTCGGGCATCGGTGTAGGAAGTTTCCATGGGGTTGCTTCTACGTATGTTTTCCCAACAGAGCGTTCGGAAGCCGCAAGTGCTGTTATCTCGAAATACGGATGTGATTCTAAGAGTTGGACAAATCTTTGTCCGACCGTTCCTGTTGCACCTAAAATACCAACTCTATACTTCATCATAAAACTTCCTTCATTCTCCTAACACCTTCACGGATTTTTTCGTAATCGTTGCAAAAGGAAATCCTTAAAAAACCTCTGGCTTCTGAACCAAAGGCAATGCCGGGAACTGTAATAACTCGATTTTGCAAAAATCTCTCTGCTAGTTCCAAGCAATCGCCGAAGTGTCGGAAATCTGCCATTGTGTAAAATGCACCTTCCGGCTTTGTGCATCTGACGCCTAATTCCTTTTGGAAAAGCTCTATCAAGAATTCGCCGCGTTCACTGTAGATTTTTCTTGCTTCGGCTTTTGCTTTTTCGGCTTCTTCGGTCCAAGCAAGAAGAGCGGCTTTTTGCGAAATGGTCGAAGTGCAAACGGTTAAAAAACCATGTATCACTAAAGCCGATTTGACAACCTCTGTTTGTGAGCTTGCAATCCAGCCCAAACGCCAACCTGTCATGCTCAAGGATTTCGACAGCCCCGAAACAATAATAGTTTTTTCGTAGAACTCAGATGCCGAGTGAGGCTTTTCGCTTGTAAAGTAAAGGTCTGCATAGATTTCGTCAGAAATCAGATAAATGCTTTCGCCTTTTGATTTCAAAATCTCGGCGATTTGTTGTAAGTCTTGTTCGCTTAAAATCCTACCAGTAGGGTTTGAAGGAGAGATAACTACAGCGGCTTTTGTCTTTTGTGTGATTTTGGATTCAAATTCTTCTGGATCGAAGCTGAAATCCTTTTCGGCAGGCAGTCTGTAAAATACGGGAACACCGCCTGCGAGCTTGACACAATTTTCGTATGCTGGAAAAGAAGGATTCGGTATTAAGACTTCGTCTCCGTCGTCTAAAAGAGCCAGAAATGCAGCAGTCATGGCTTCTTGCGAGCCGACAGTAACGCAAACTTGATTCGGATTGAGATTGAGATGAGGGTATGCAGTGCATATTTTTTCTCTCAAAGCCAAAAGACCGGCATGAGAAGTGTAGCCGTTATGTTCTTCTAAAGTGACTCTAGCCGCTTCTCGGCGTAAGAATTCCGGGGTTTGAAGATCGGGTTCTCCTAAACCGAAATTTATCGAACCCGGCAGTGCCTTTTCAAAAATTTGACGAATCAGGGTTGTTTGAACGCCTTGCAAACGACGTGGCAAGCGATAACCTCCAGTTTCTTGTATTTTTTCTTTCATAGATGCTGAAAAACTAAATGTTACTTCATATCTTCTCGAAAAAGAAATCGAAGAAAGATAGGCAGAACCTTACGCATTTAGCTTAAGATGAGCCTCGCTTTTGTTGTCTTGGCCAGAAAGATATGCAAATTTAGGATTCAAAAAGACAAAAACTTTGTTCGGTGACACAACAAGGCTTGAAATTTTGTTTGTTTTAGGCTTACCATTTTGTATAGTTTCTTTTCCCTTGCTCTTATGAAAAAAATTGATATAGAGACGGCGAAACAGCAGGTAGCTCGCTCTGATACGATCCGAAGCATCAACAAACTTGTGGTGCTTAATTACATTAGAGAATACGAACCAACTTCGCGCGCTGAAATCGCAAAACACACAGCACTTCAGCGCTCGACAGTTTCATCGTTGGTTAACTCTCTGATAGAAGAAGGTTTGGTTAAGGAAATCGGCATAGGAGAGTCGTCAGGCGGCAGAAAGCCGATGTTACTTGAACTAAGACGTGATGAAGAGGCGGCTATTGGGGTTGATATTACACCTAGTCTGACAACCGTCGCAACAGCTAATCTCGCCGGTGAGATTTTAGAAAAAATATCTTTCCCAACACCAACCGATCGCAATGAGACGTTTTTGGCTATTTTGAAAGTTCTGAAAAAAATCAAAAAGGGCTTAAAAAAAGAGGACATTCAAATTGGCATAAGCGTTCCCGGTGTGGTTGACGATGTTTCGGGTTCGATAACTTATGTGCCTTTTTTCGGTTGGGAGAATTGGGATCTTAAGGAGAAATTATCAAAAAAGCTGGGTTTATCGGTATTGATTGACAATGATGCGAATGCTATTGCTCTTGCTGAGTCATGGTTTGGAAAATCGGAGGTTCGCGGAGTGAAAAGTTTTATAACAGTGCTTGTTTCTGAAGGTTTGGGAACCGGTATATTTTTCGATGGGCAAGTTTATCGTGGATACAAAGGTGCGGCAGGTGAATTTGGCCACATGACAATCGGCAAACAAAAAAGCGATACGGCTTGTTCATGCGGCGGGCGCTACTGCCTAGAAGCATTCACTTCAAACAAAGCAACTCTCGATAGATACAACAGACTCGCAGGTAAAAAAGAAACCAGTATTGACAAAGTTCTGAAACTGGCATCAAGAGGTGACAAGAAGGCTTTAGAGGCTGTTTTTGAGACAATTGACTTTCTAGCTTTGGGAATCTCAAACCTGATTGTGGGTTTGAGTCCTGAAGTTGTCGTGATTACAGGTAAAATTACGAGCCTATGGCATCTGATCGGAGATGCTTTAACCGAAAAGGTCGCTTCTACTATAAAACAAAAAATTCCCATGGCTAGAATTACACCGTCAACACTAGGCGAAAATCCAACACTTTTAGGAGCTATAAGCCTTAGCCTAATCAAAAAATTTGCTAAAGTCGGCTGAAGAATTTTCAAAACTTCAGAATCTCAACTTCTTCAAGAATCTTGCAAACTTTCAAAAAATTCAAAAAATTCGTTAAATCTTTGTTGTATTTTAGAACAAAGTTAATTAAGCTTTGTAGTAGCAAACAACAAAGTCTTTTGAAGGGAGAAGTTAAGACGAGTGGGAGCAAGAAGTTTTTTCTGGTTAATTGCATCTTTGTGTTTTTGTGTCTGTATTTACGGACAGTTTAATACACCGACCATTGATGGGACGATTTCGTCGAATGAGTATGGCGTTCATGTTGACGGGCAGAATCAGAAGAATACGAGTTCGGGACAGACCTGGTATATGACGTGGGATAATACGAATCTCTACGTTGCAGTAACCAATGCAAACTTAAGCGAGGGTGCTGTTATCTATGTTGATTATAATCCTCTGCCTGTTCCGAACGGTGGGACAAATGCTGATGGCACGTTAGCCGCGATAAATTATGACAACACGCAGATCAACAATCTACCTTTTCGTGCAGATTTCAGGGCTTATTTCAAAGATGGCTACCGTGATTATCGGAAAGCGAACGGAGCAAATGGCTGGACCAATCCTACTTCTGGATTTGGGACTTATGCTTCTTCCACATCAGGTAATGTTCGTGAACTTGCTATTCCATGGTCTTTAATCACAGGTGGTAGCCGACCTTCTTCATTTCTTTTTCTTTGTTATTTGAGTTCAGGAGGCGGTTTCATTTACGGTCAAGTTCCACAAGAAAACGGAAGTGGCAATTTTAGTGGAGACTACAATCGTTACTACATTGTTGTTGATACCAACAATGGCACTGCAACAAAACCGTTCCGCTACAATCGTTCTGTAGTTGGTGATAATAACATTCAGTATCTTGGTCTAAGGCATGATACTTTCGACAGTTACTACAGAAGTCCTTTTGGCGCTGTGCCTACGGGTTCGACGGTTAATCTAAAATTTAGAACTGATAACGGAGATGTTCAAGCTGTTTATTTGAAGGTTTACAAATACAATCCAGCAACTGATACGACTGATTTGCCCGTAGAATATCCGATGAGTTTTTTGGAAACAGTAACACAAGGGGCAACAACCTACGATGTTTATTCGATAAACTACACAACTCCCTCGACTCCCTCGATAATTTACTATAAGTTTCGTATTGTTGACGGCACATCTCAAGCTTTTTACAGCGATGCTTATCTAAACGATCATGACAATCTCGGTCAAGGTGGAGACGGAGTTGCATCTCCGGGCGAGCCTTTTCCGGCATTTCAACTGACGGTTTATGACTCAAACTTTACTACACCTTCATGGATTCGTGATGCAATTGTTTATCAAATTTTTCCGGATCGCTTCCGCAATGGTGATATAACAAATGATTGGTGTAGACCTGGTTCTACAACAGGCTGTCCATCGCTCTACGGAGCGCCGCCTTCTTCAGTTTATATCTACACAACCTGGAACACTAAAATCTGCGATCCGCGAGATTCTTCGCAACCTTGTTACAACAATTACGGCTCGCAGTTTTATGGTGGTGATCTTAAAGGCATTGAAGATAAACTCGACTACATCAAGAACATGGGCTTTAACACAATTTATCTAAATCCGATTTTCAAAGCCCGATCCTATCATCGTTACGATACTGATGATTATCTGAACATTGCTGATGAACTTGGCGGAAATGCGGCTTTCCAATCTTTGATGACCGCGGCAAGTGCGCGTGGAATAAAGGTAATACTGGATGGTGTGTTTAACCACATGTCACAAGATAGCGAATACTTTGATTATTTTCAGCGTTCGCCTACTGTTGGCGCCTGCGAAAGCCTGAGTTCTCCTTATCGGAGTTGGTTTAATTTTTACAACAATAGTGTTCCCTGTAACTACACCGATTATGAAGGTTGGTTCGGTTTTGGAGGGCTGCCGGTTTTTAGAGAAGTTGATCCAGTGAAAAATTTTTTCTATCGAACACCAAACACAAATGTCACGCAGTATTGGTATAATCAAGGCATCAGTGGGTGGCGTTTTGACGTAGCGACGGATATTTCGCATCAATGGTGGAATGAGTATCGCACTTATGCGAAATTCTACAAACCTGACGGGGTTCTAATCGGCGAAGTTTTTCCAGATGCAAGTTCTTATCTGGCAGGAGACCAACTCGATGGTGTAATGAACTATCGCTTCAGGAAAAATGTTATCGGATTTGCTCGTGGAGTTGATTGGGAAGACAACGATAACAACGGGCAAAACAAGATTGTTGGGCTTACGCCATCACAGTTTGACCGTGCGATGAAGGCGATTCGTGAAGATTATCCCTTGCCAGCTCAATACTCGATGCTTAACCTAATCGATTCACATGATACAAATCGCGCTCTTTATGTTTTAACGCTCTTAGGCGATACGGGATTGGTTCAGGCTAAGGAAAGACTTAAATTAGCCGCAATCTTTCAGTTTACATACATCGGCGCTCCGATGGTGTATTACGGAGACGAAGCCGGCATGAACGCTCCGTCGCAAGCTAACAGCCCGAATGGATTTCCAGAAGACGATCCTTACAATCGCGCTCCATATCCATGGCCCGATGAAGCAGGCGACCCGAACATTTACGGGCCTGTTGATACGAACTTGATAAATTTCTACACGCTTTTAGCAAACTTCCGAAGGAGCCATCCGGCATTACGCATAGGTTCTTTCGATACTCTTTTAATGGGTGATTTAACACCAAGCACAACAGATAACAATACCTATGCGTTTGCTCGTGTTGCCGGGATTGATAAGGTTATTGTTGCTCTAAACAATGGTGCAAACACAAATTCGGCTTCAATACCTGTTGGTGCTTACTTTCCTGACGGAACAGTTCTAAAAGACATATTGACAAACTCAACATATACCGTTAGTGGCGGAAACATCTTTCTGAATCTTCCTGCAAGAACGGGTGTTGTCTTACAGCAAATATCACCGACAGCAGGCACTGTTTCTGTGAGCGGAAGAGTCACTAATTCTTACGGCAGGGGAGTTAGCAAAGCCTTAGTTGTGATGACCGATGAACAGGGAATCCAAAGAATGGCTTTGACCGACTGGAAGGGCAACTTTAAGTTTGATGAAGTTGAAGTCGGAAAAACTTACATTGTTTCGGTTTCTCATAAAAGATATGAGTTCAAACCTTCATCTAGGGTTTTGATTGTAATGGAGACTCTGAACAATGTTGATTTTCAAGCAGTAACGCCTTGAGTATCAGGAAAAGCTCCCTAAAGGAAACTCAATCTGAGTGCTAATCGCAGGTTGTTAATGGCCACTAGGGCTAATTACCTTTAGCAAAGAAGGTTTGTTTACTAGGATTTTTACTGAGCTTCGGAGTGAAATGCTCTCGTGTAAGATTACTGCAACACTGTTTGCCGTTAGATTTTGAAATGGATTTCGTCCAAAGTAAGAGTTTGCTTTACTCTTTTCTGTAAAGTTCTTGCTAAAATCTTTCAAGCCTGCTTTTTCAAATGCCTTGTGCATTTCACTGATTATGGAGAAATGGTCTGTAAGCATTGCCATTGGACCCGGACAGCATTCTGAGCATATTCTTAACACGCTCAAAAAACACTACGAATTAAGACAATCGTTTCATACTTATCCCAATCTTGTCGCAAGGAAGTATAAGAACGGTGCGGAAGTCGAGTTAACGCAGAGCAGACTCTACGAGAATCTACAACGCATTATTTGGGCTTCGTGGATACGCCTGCCTTACCTGAAGACAAAACAAACTCCAAGGAGCCTTTTTGCCCGCTTAGCAGATGATTTTATTAAGAACAATTTGGAGGAGTGCGCTCTCTTTATAGCTTGGTCTCAGATAAGTCTAAAAAGTATCAGAAGAGCGAGAGATTGGGGCGCAAAAGTGATGTTGGAGCATCAGATGGTTCATGTCTTAAAATGGGACGAAATCATTAGTGAAGAGTATTCTATTTGGAGCAAGGTTACCAAAGGTTCATACAGTCTTTTTCCTAAGAAACTAGTTGAGCGCATGATTCGGGAATACGAAGAGAGTGACTTCATCAATGTTTTGTCAAGTTATGCAAGGGAGTCGTTCATTAAACAGGGAGTAGATCCAAAAAAGATAATAGTTACGCCTTACGGAATTGATACTGAAAAATTTCGACCGAAAGCGGCTAGTGTAAATGAAAAGAAAGTCCGCATACTTTACGTGGGCAGAATGGAACTGCTGAAAGGTGTTCAGTATTTGCTCGAAGCGTTTGCCGCTCTGAAACGCAAAGATGTTGAACTTCACTTAGTAGGTCCAATTTTACCAGAGATGCTTCCTTTGTTGAAAAAATATAGTGACGAAAGAATAAAACTCTTCGGTGCGGTCAATCATGAGGATTTGCCTAAGTTTTATCAAGATTCTGATATATTTGTTTTCCCATCAATCAATGATGCTTTCGGTTTAGTGGTGCTAGAGGCCATGGCTTGTGGGCTTCCCGTGATCACAACTGAAAATAGCTGTGCGCATGACGTGATAAATGATGGCAAAAACGGCTTTATAGTTCCCATAAGGGACGCCAGAGCGATAAAAGAAAAACTTGAAATGCTTATTGAATGCGAAGAAACTAGATTAAGAATTAGAACAGAAGCTCGAAAAAGTGTAGAAATGAATTTCTCGCTTGAGCACTATGAAGAAAGGTATTTCAAAGCTTGTGAAAAGACACTTAAGGAAGTCTAAATTAGCTCAATCCAGGAAAGAGATATGATTGAAAAAAGGTTGTGCTTAGCTTGTGGCAGTGAAGGAAAATTAGTTTACAAAGATTGCACTGATTTCTTCTGCGGAACTACGGGAGTTTATGATTATCTGGAATGCCCGAATTGCAAATTGCTTTGGGTTTTTCATCAGCCAACCGATGAAGAACTTGCAGAACTTTATGAGCAGTATTATGACGAAACGCTCATGGCACCTGAAGTAGGTGAGTTGGGCAGATCGCCAAAAGATTTAATCAGAGAATTGATTTTACATGCTTACAAAGGCTATCCGCTCAAGAGAGTTTCTCTTCCCAAGTTTCTGGCGAAATCTTTGGGACTCGGTCTAGGTTTGATTCCGCCTGTTTTCAATCGCTCAATATACGGTCTTGGATTAACTTTTCCAGATTGCGTCAGCGGCGGGAAATTACTGGAGATAGGCTGTGGGCGCGGTTGGTTTTTGAAAATCATGAAAAATTGGGGCTGGAAAGCTATAGGTGTTGAAACGAATCCTGCTTCCGCTAGATTCGGCAGGGAAAAATTTGGTGTGGAGATACTAGAAGGGCAGTTGGAAGAGCAAAATTTTCCCGATAATTCTTTTGATTTTATAGTAATGCGCCATGTCTTCGAGCATGTTTCCGACCCGGTGAAAATTCTGGAAGAATGCAAAAGAATCCTAAAGCCCGGCGGTGCTTTGGCTCTTGCAATGCCTAACGGAAAAAGTTTGGGAAGTCGTTGGTTTGGAAAATACTGGCGAGGATTAACGCCGCCTTGGCATCTTCACTTGTTCAATCCAAAGTCTTTGAAGATTTTGCTTGAGGAATCAGGCTATCAAAATGTTAAAGTCCGCACGCTTTCTTTCCCTGCTCACTGGATATACACGAGTTCAAAGAAAGTCCAAGCAGGGACATTCAAACAAAGCGACAGTCCCACTTCTTGCTGGTGGTTTCATTTTCTCGAAAAAGGGCTTAATGCGTTTTTCGGAAACTTGGGTGAAGAGCTAGAAGCTATTGCTTACAAGAGAAACTCTTGATTTTTGCGGAGAAGGAGAGGAAGAATCGTTTCAGCTAAGTAGCAACTGTTTCATCTTTATATTTCTCCTCTCCATTTCGGCGATAAACTTTTCGGCATCAATCACCTTTTCTTGCGGTGTTACACCTCTTTCAGCAACCTCGCCTTTGGCCATCATTTGAGCGATTATCGAAGCTGGGAAGGAAGTGGTGCGCATCATTGCGCTCAATCCGCTTGCTTCATCGAATTTATCAACGATTTCATATCTCAGATGCTTTTCTTTTCCGTCTTTTTCGCCTATAAAATCAAGCCTGACCAACACAAGATCAGGTTCGTCGCAAGGTAATTTTTTTTCTAGAAGTCTCGTAAAGAAAGCGCGCGGGACAATCCTTTGGCCATCAATCGTCAAAGGTTCATTCGAGCAAAGTCCCAAGTCAATCATGGTTTTGAATTTTTCGCAGTGCCCTGCATAACGAATGGTTTTATAGTCAAGTTCCTTGACTTTTCCGAAGAAGGTTTCTGGTAGGGTTGAGGTTCCACCTGAAGTTTGGAATGCTTCAAGCGGTGGGAAGCCCTCGAAATAAATCTCTTCGATCTCTGTCATTGAAGGAATTTCCACGATCTCGCCGTTGCGAATTACTCTAGCAGGTTCGACATATTCATTTATCAAGCCTTCAACACTGTAAACAAGTTGGTAGTTTAGTGGTGGCTTGGGGTTTTGTGGCAGACCGCCGACTCTGATATGTATCCTTTCAATTTTATCGAAATCTTTTGCACCATGGACAGCAAGAATTGAAACCATTCCCGGAGCGAGTCCGCAATCGGGAATCACGCTTACACCTGCTTGCTTGGCTTTCTCGTTGAGTTTGAGTTGTCTTTCTACGACAAAGATATTCCCACCTAGATCGCAAAAGTGCGTTCCTGCTTCGATAGCCGCTTCTGAAAGTCGAAGATTATGCCAGTAATCAACGCAAGACACCGCCACATCATATTCTTTCATCAACTTTACAACTTCTTCACTGTTTGAAACGTCAACTTGGCAGGCGGAAACTTTTTCACTGCCGATTTTTCTAGCGATTGCAGATGCTTTATCAAAAAAACGGTCTGCAACCATTACAGATTCAACCTCAGAGTTGTAAATTAAATCGTAAACAACTCCATAGCCCATTCTTCCTGCACCAAATACCAATACCTTCATTTTGCCAACTCCATTGCGATTGAACTTCTAACCTTTTGCAAAATTTCTGAGATTTCCGATGTTATGTATCCTTTTGTCTCTACAGGTGGCAAAAACACTACTTCAATAGTGCCGGGAAAGGCTGTTCCCGCCGATTTTCCCATCATCCAATCAGTGTTTTTTATTGCCACGGGCACTATTGGGGTTTGTGTCTGCAAAGCCAGATGAAAAGCGCCTTTCTTAAATGGCAAAAGCTCTCCGGGCATTGCCCTAGTTCCTTCAGCAAATACTCCAACCGAGTAGCCTTTTTCCAAGATTTCTTTAGCTTTCTGCATTGACTCTAACGCTTTTTCAGGATTCGATCTGTCAATAGCAATTATGTTAACAAAGCTCATGCCTTGCCCGAAAATCGGAATTTTTAATAGCTCCTTTTTTGCCAGAATGCTCATTTTTCTTCCTGTGTAAGCAAAAAGCACGGCTGTATCGAGATAAGAACGATGATTTGAAACAAAGATATAGCTTTTCAAAGGGTCTAGGTTTTCTAGTCCGATTACTTTGACTTTTGCTCCGCAAGCCCACAGCCAGATTTTAGCGCCGAGACTAGCCAAAGGATAAAGCCATGTCTTGCGATTGATAAGCCATAAAAGAATCAAGGCTGGTGCTCCGATCAAGAGAATCATTGCTCCTGCAACAAACCAGCACCACCAATAACGTAGTTTCCCGACGAATGCGGATTTGTTACACTTTTTTACAGGAAATTGAATTTTTTCGTTTTTTCTAAGACTTTCTGAAAAGGAGCCAAGCATCCGTGATAGGTTCTAGTTTATTATCGGAAAGCCGAAGTTACAAATTCTTAACCTGCGGTCTCAAGGCTTTTGTTTTGACCGTCTTGCTTTTGGGCGTTTCAAAAGTTCTAGCTCAAGAAATACCATCGCCGCAGGCGGTTCTTAAGTTTCATCCGACGACTGAAAGAACGATTGCCGACTGGAAACAGATAACGGATTACTTTTCCAAACTCGATGACGCGAGCGAAAGAGTTTTGGTTAAAAGAATCGGAGAAACAACGCTTGGAAGGCAGATGATCGCCGTTTTTATTTCCGATGCCGAAAACATCAGGCAACTGGAAAAATATCGGCAAATAAGCGCAAAACTGGCTAATCCGAAATTGCCCTTGACAACGCCAACACAAGGAATCGAAAAACCGCATTCACTCGCTAGCTATCGTGGTGACGGTGAATTGTCGGTGCAGGAGCTTGACGTAGTGGCAGATTTGATTGAGCAAGGCAAAGTCATCGTTGCGATTTCTTGCTCGATTCATTCTACTGAAATTGTGGCTTCGCAGATGTCAATGAATCTCGCATATTCTTTAGCAGCTGCGAAAGATACGGAAACTCTTGAGATTTTGCGGAACGTGATTTTAATCTTGATACCTTCAGCAAATCCAGATGGTATTGATATAGTTGCGGAGTGGTATAGAAAAACCTTGAACACAAAATCTGAAGGCACGAATCCACCTGAGCTTTATCATTTTTACGCTGGTCATGACAACAATCGTGATTGGTTCATGATGAATCTCAAGGAGACACGAAACATAACGAAACTTTTTTGGCAAGAGTGGTTTCCGCAGATTGTGTATGACATTCATCAGATGGGGCAAAATGGAGCGAGATTTATCATTCCGCCATTTTACGATCCGCCAAATCCGAGAATTCCGCCTTCCATAATTCGTGAAGTTGGTTTAATAGGCTACAAAATTGCAGCAGATTTGCAAGCCGCAAACTTTGCAGGTGTTGCTACAAATGCAGTTTTCGATATGTGGTGGCACGGCGGTTTTCGCTCTGCGCCTTACTATCACAACTCAATTGGGATTCTGAGCGAAGCCGCAAGCGCTAACTTGATGTCACCGGTGCAGATCAATCTCGAACAGCTTGAAAGGACGCGTCCTGCGCGCGGGCTTAACTCTCCTTTAGAGTTTGCAATAAACCATCCAAATCCTTGGCGCGGTGGTGTTTGGAGACCTGAAGACATAGCTGAAATGCAAATGATCTCTTCAAGGGCTGTTTTGGAGATGGCTTCAAAATTCCGTAAAAAATACTTGCGCCTTTTTTACAGTCTCAACAAAGCGAATCTCTTTAGAAACAGCGACGAACCTGTGGCTTTTGTAGTCACGGCTGGACAACCCAATGCCGAGGCTGTTTCGAGATTTTTGGAAATCTTGATGTGGCAAGGCATCGAAGTTTATGAGATGACCGAGGAAGGGCATTTTGCGATTGACAAGGATAAGCGTAACGATTTCTATGATTTTCCTTTGGGATCATTTTTGATTTTTGTAAACCAGCCACAGAAAAACAACATTTTGAGTTTGCTCGAAAAACAAGTTTATCCGAATCGCGTAAATCAAAACGGCGAAGCAGAGCCACCTTACGACGTTGCAGGTTGGACTTTGCCTTTGCAAATGGGAATAGAGTGCCAGCCGATTTGGGAAATAAGAGACATTGAAAGTTTTCGCAAAACTCTAAGAAAGATCGAAACAATAAATCAAGCTCGCAAGACGCTAAACCTTTCACCAAACAAAGAGCCTTTTGCAAAAATAGCAAACCCATTGAAAACAAAACCACAGATAGGCATCTACAAATCGTTTGTTCCTTCAATGGACGAAGGCTGGACGCGATTTGTTCTCGATACTTTCCAAATACCATTTTCTTCGGTTTTCAACAAGGATTTTCAAAGCGGCAATCTAAATTTTGATGTGTTGATTTTTCCGTCCGATAGTGAGGAAGTCATTTTGCGAGGCTTGAGTGGAGAACGCTATCCGAGTGAATTTGCAGGCGGAATCAGCGAAAAGGGACTGGAAAATTTGAAAAAATTTGTCGAGAACGGCGGGAAAATTATATGTTTCGACGCTTCCTGCGAATTGATTATCAAAACCTTTGATTTGCCGATAAAGAATGTTTTGAAAGGCTTGAAGCGCAGTGAATTTTATAATCCCGGTTCGATAGTTGAAATCAGATTAGATAAAACCTCACGGCTAACCGATAAACTGCCCGAGCGACTTCCAGCATATTTCATCAATAGTTCGGCTTATGAAATTACAGACACTAGGAGCATCAAGCCCATCGCTTTTTATGCCGAAAAGAACGCTCTTCTTTCGGGTTGGATGCTCGGAGAGAAGTTTTTGAATGGCAAAGTTGCACTTGCTGAAGCTTCTTATGGTCGGGGCAAGATTGTTTTATTTGCCTTTCGTCCACAGCATCGTGGGCAGACTTTTGCGACCTTTCCACTAATTTTCAACGCTCTGGAGTTGGAAAAATGAAGGCAGTCTTCGTAAGAGAGTTCGGTGGAATAGAGAATCTTACGATAGAAGAAGTTGATGAGCCTTCTGGGCCAAAGGGTGATGAAGTTTTAATAAAGGTGATGGCCTCTGCAATCAACCGAGCCGATATTTTGCAGCGGCGCGGGCTTTACCCTGCACCTAAAGATGCACCTGAGAGAATTTTAGGGTTGGAGTTTTCAGGAGAAGTCATAGCCATAGGTGAGAAGGTTAGTAAGTTTCGAGTAGGTGATCGAGTCTTTGGTATCGTTTCAGGTGGCGCGCAAGCTGAAATGATTGTTTCTCGTGAAGATTTACTGATGAAAATCCCAGAAAACTTAAGTTTCATCGAAGCAGCGGCTATCCCAGAGGCTTTTATAACGGCTCACGATGCCATTTTTACTCTCGGAAAGCTACAACCTTCGGAAAGCATACTAATTCACGCGGTAGGCTCAGGCGTTGGTCTAGCGGCATTGCAACTTGCCAAGACTGTAAATGCTCGAACTTTCGGGACTTCACGCTCAAAAGAGAAACTCGAAAAATGCTTCCAGTTTGGACTTGATGAAGCTATTTTGATGAAAGAGGAGATAAATTTTGCTGAAATCATCCGTGCAGAGACAGCAGGAAAGGGCGTTGAACTCATAATTGATTTAGTCGGAGCTTCTTATTTTCAAATGAATCTTGAAAGTCTTGCTTTGAAAGGGAGATTGATTTTAGTGGGGTTAACTGGTGGAAGCAAAGCGGAATTCAATCTTGGCGTAGCACTTTCAAAGCGTTTGCGAATCATCGGCACGGTTTTGCGTTCACGTTCATTTGAAGAAAAAGTAGAGGCTACTAAAAAATTCGCTGAATACGCCTTGCCTTTGTTTAGAAGCGGAAAGTTAAAGCCAAATGTTGATGTGGTTTTCAAGATGAACCAAATAATGCAAGCCCACGAATACGTAGAATCAAACAAAAATTTCGGCAAAGTTGTTTTGGTTATCAGTGATAATTGAGAAACCACTAACTCAAACGAGCTTATTCGTTTCGTAAATCTTCGTTCAACTGAGAACTAATGTTAGCTCGCAAAGCCATTCTTTCTGCAGCGCTGTCTGTAACGATGCAAACACCGTTTTGCATTTGTTTTTCTAGTTTTTCTGCCCATGCTATTGCTTCTTCGTAAGTTAGATGATGGGCTACTACGGAGTCAAAAGTGATAACTGCCCAAATCGGTTCATACAATTCGTTTTCTAACAGTTCTTCATTAGGATTCCCTACTTTCGACAAATTACCGTTTTCTATAATGACGTTTTCGATCATAACCAGCCATGATTTTTGTGTTTTCTAATTTCTAGCATAAACTGCAGAGAAAAATCAAAGCGTGCAACTCGATTTGTAAAAGCCTTTTTTTATGCTGATAATTTAAGTGAAAAAAGTAAGAGCAGATTCAAGCAGGTCTCTTAAGGTCTCGATGGATACTGCACAGAAGCTACAAAACTTAATAGTTGGTCGCCTTGTTGTATCATTTCTGCTTTTAGTTTCGGCATGGCTTTGGAAAAGCGGGCATTTGCCTTTGTCTTTTGACAGTTTCCCTCAGGAGTTACTTTTCTTCTTTCTTATCTCTGTTGGTTTGACGATTGTTTATTTTTTCGTGCTCAGAATGAGTTCGGAGTATCTGTGGCAAACGCGCATACAGCTCGCTGTTGATTTGATTTTGATAACTTGGTTAGTCTGGCAAACAGGTGATATTGGCTCACCTTATGTGGCTCTTTACATGGTTGTAATCAGCATCACGGCTCTTTTTCTATCACCGAAAGAAGCTCTGGGATTTGCGATTCTATCGGTTCTTTTTTATGCATCTATGTCTTTTGCAACTCTTTTTGGGCTAATGCCATCGCTTGCAGGTCTAATGGGAAACCTGAGGAGTGTTCAAACGATAGGCTTTCAAATTGTTGCTTTTTTTGTTGTTACATTGCTCTCGATGAAACTTGCCGAAAGAAGAGCTTCGGCTTCCGAGCTTAGAGAGGCCACAAAGACGTTGGCGAACTTGAAAGCTCTTCATGAAAGAATTGTTCAATCAATTCGTTCAGGATTGATTACAACAGATTTGCAAGGAAACATTTACACCTTCAATCCTGCGGCAGAGGAAATAACGGGTTACAAAGCTGAAGAAGTCAAAGGAAAAAATGTGAAGGAACTGATAGAAGGCATAGAACACAACATTGAGCTGTCTTTGATAGCATCGAAGAAGAATGAACAACCACCGAGATTCCAAACCGACATTTTGACTCCCGAAGGCTTTGCTGTTCACGTTGGTTACAACATCGCTCCACTTTACTCGGAAGACGGTGAAATCAGCGGTTTAGTGATAACTTTTCAAGATTTAACTGAAATCTATGCTATGGAAGAAAGCATTCGCCGCAAGGAGCGTTTAGCAGCGGTTGGGCGAATTGCGGCAGGCATAGCTCATGAAATCCGAAATCCGCTTGGTGCTATCAGAGGTGCTATTCAAGTTCTACAATCCAGTCTGCCAAAGGAATCTTCGCAATTAGCTTTGATGGAGATAATCTTGCGTGAATCCGATAGACTCAACCGCATTATCACCGACTTTTTGGCTTATGCTAGACCACGCATTGGTAACTTAGCAGAAACGGACGTTTGTCAAATTGTGAGAGATACTTTTACGCTTTTGCGTCACAGTCCTGAAGTAACCGAAAAGCATATCTTTAAGCTCACTTCTTCGGAAGAAGAAATCTGCGTTCTAGCAGATCCGGTGCAACTTAAGCAGATATTCTGGAATCTTGCGCAGAACTCGATAAAGGCAATGCCAAACGGCGGGGAAATAAATGTTTCAGTTAGCAAACTCGTAAGCCAAAGAGTCCAAATAGTTTTCCAAGATGACGGTTGCGGGATGTCACCAGAACAAGTTGAAAGACTTTTCGAGCCTTTTTCAAGCTCAACTACAGGCGGAACAGGATTAGGACTTTCGATAGTTTATCAAATCGTTCGAGATCACGGCGGGACAATAAATATCAGAAGTAAACAAGGAGAAGGGACTACAGTTACGATTGAATTCCCGCCCATATCTCATGCCTCTAAAATCATCGGTGAGAGAAGGATTGAAAAAAACATTTCTGCCGAAACGTCAACAAGGTAGATTCTTTGAAGGAGTTTCTGAAAAGCTCTTGAAAAACCTTGAGTTATCGTTGTTCGAGAATGGATAATTTTAATGTGACTAAAGAACAAGCTGACCTAATAGCACAGGAAATAGAGAAAATCTTTGGTCCTGAAGGACTGATAGCGACTCATCATGAGCAGTATGAATATCGTCCAAGCCAGATCGAGATGGCGAAAGCGGTTTTGCGCACCTTTGAAGAAGAGAAGCATCTTGTAGTTGAAGCAGGAACGGGGACTGGAAAAACTTTGGCTTATCTGATCCCAGCAATCGCTGCGGCGCTTACAAAGAACATGCGCATAGTTATTTCAACAGGAACGAAGAATCTTCAAGATCAGCTAATGGAGAAAGATATTCCCTTTCTGCAGCAAATTTTGAAAAGAAAATTCAAAGTTGCATACATGAAAGGGCGAGGCAACTACGTTTGCTTGTATCGCCTAAAAAAGGCTAGCACTCAACCATCTTTTGAGAGCATGGAGGATGTTGATTATTTCCGTCGGATAAAAGAATGGGCTTACGGTTCTGAGACAGGTGACATAGCAGAATTGAACATGCCCGAAAACATGCCGCTATGGTCTCGAATAAATGCCCGAAGCGAAATCTGCCTTGGTCAGAGTTGTCCAAATTTCGATGAATGTTTCATAACGAAAATGCGTAACAAAGCTGAAGAAGCCGATATTGTAATCGTCAATCATCATCTTTTCTTTGCTGATCTGAGCTTGCGTGACAATGATTATGCGAAAGTTTTGCCCGATTATGGCGCAGTTATTTTCGATGAAGCACATTTGATAGAAGACATTGCTTCGGAGTATTTCGGCTGTAAGGTCTCAAATCATCAAATCGAAGAATTGATAAGAGACATAGAGTTTTTGACGATAGACGATGTTGACAAAAGCCGTGAGTTAGAAAATCTTTCTACAAAGATTTTGAATTTGTCGGAAGATTTTTGGGAAAGACTTTGGGGAAGTGCTTCTTTCGATGAAAGCCGAATTGCCATAACTGCGGAAACATTTTTTAGCATTGATGAGGCTGGGAATCGCTCTTTGACGCCTGTTGGTGAAGCTTATTTTCTTCTTGATAATGAGTTGGCAAGGTTAGAAAAAAGACTTTCCGAGTTAGAACTTGGGGAGACTGAAAGCCTTTTGCGTCGGCTTTCTTCGATTCGGCAAAATCTAGCTTTGATCTCAACCCAAGCAAAAAATGACATGGTTTACTGGGTAGAGAGATACTCGAGAACTATTGCCTTAAATGCGGCTCCGACTGATGTTTCTTTGATTCTTCAAGAAAGACTTTTCAGCAAAGTCAAAACAGTAGTTTTGACGTCTGCAACACTTTCTTCAAATGGAAATTTCGATTTTATAAAGCAGCGTTTTGGTCTAAACAGCAATGACGCTGACTTTCTGATGGCGCCTTCCAGTTTTGATTATGAAAAGCAGGCTATACTTTATTTGCCTGCCAGAATGCCCGATCCGCGTTCGCCTGATTATTTCGAGCGTGCGGTTGAGGAGATTGTAAAGCTCTTGGAAATTACAAAAGGGCATGCATTTGTGCTTTGCACAAGCAATCAATCAATGAACAAACTTTACGAAATGGTGAGACCTAGGATTAACTTCCCATGCCTTGTGCAAGGTTCGATGATGCGAGCCGCTCTTTTGGAAAAATTCAAAGAGACGCCTAATGCCGTTTTGTTCGCTACTTCGAGTTTTTGGCAAGGTGTTGACGTGCGCGGCGAACAACTTTCTTGTGTCATAATTGACAAATTGCCCTTTCCCGTTCCAACCGATCCGCTTTTTTCCGCACGAGCAAATTCCATAGAGAAAAACGGCGGCGATCCCTTCTACGAATACTCCGTCCCGCAAGCCATTATCACGCTAAAGCAAGGCATAGGAAGATTGATAAGAAGTAAAGATGACAAAGGCGTAATCGCTATTCTAGATGCACGAATTTTGACAAAACCTTATGGCAGGAAATTCTTGCAGTCTTTACCTAAAATGAAAATTACGTCAAAATTGAAAGATGTAGAGGAATTTCTGGCAAGCTTCTAGCGTTTCTAGCAAATGACCTATGCCCGGATTTTACGAAGTAATGATAGAAAGAGAATTTTCCAGCGCTCATCAACTCAGAGGTTACAAAGGAAAATGCGAGAATCTTCACGGCCATAATTACAAGGTTGAAATCTATGCACGCGGTCGAGAGCTTGATAACATCGGGCTTTTAGTTGATTTTGGCGAACTGAAAAAAGCGGCTGATGAGGTCGTCAGATACTTAGACCATCGGAATTTGAACGAACTGCCGCCTTTTGATGAGGAATTGAATCCCTCAGCCGAAAACCTAGCTCGCTTTATTTTGGAGTATGTCGCTTCTAGAGTTGGAGACGAGCGAGTCCAAGTTTACAAAGTTCGATGCTATGAGACTCCAACAAGCGTTGCAACTTATCAGATTGATTAGAAAGCAAGTCTAAATCCTTTCAAGCATTGATTTGTTATTTTTCACAAGGTTTGATTTTCAAAAATTTTCTTTTCCCGACTTGCAAGACCATCTCTTCGTGAACTTCGATTTCAGCTTTCACGTCAGAGATGCGCTCGCCGTTTACTTTAACTCCGCCTTGTTCTATGAGACGTTTTGCCTCCTTCTTTGACGGTGCAAGCCCTACTTGCAAAAGCAGATCGCTTAGAGGATATTTTCCCGATGAGACAGCCTTTTCCTCTATATCGTCGGGAATTTCTTTACGGACGAATCTTCGATTGAATTCTTCTTCAGCTTCATCTGCAAGCTGAGCCGAATAAAAATCTTGTATGATGAGTTTTGCGAGCTTGACTTTGAAGTTTCGCGGGTTTTCGTCGCTATTTTTCATCTTTTCGATTTCGGAAAGTGGCAAATCTGTTAAAAGCTCATAGTAGCGCCACATCAATTCATCAGAGATTGACATTATTTTGCCGAAAATCTCGAAAGGTGGTTCGGTAATGCCAATGTAATTGTTCAAGGATTTCGACATTTTGTTGATTCCGTCTAAACCTTCCAAAAGCGGTGTAGTCATGATGACTTGCGGTTCTTGACCGTAGCTTCGTTGCAGACTTCTGCCTACCATGAGGTTGAATTTTTGGTCTGTTCCACCTAGCTCTACATCGGCTTTCAGAGCGACTGAATCGTAGCCTTGAACAAGCGGATAGATGAGTTCATGCAAAGCAATCGGCTTTTCTTGCTTGATTCTCTTTTCAAAATCATCTCTTTCCAAGATTTGTTTGACTGTTACTTGCGAACAAAGACGAATAAAATCGGCAGCCGTGAATTTGTCCATCCATTCAGAATTGAAGCGAATTTCGGTTTTGTCAGGATCGAGGATTTTGAAAATTTGGTTCTTGTAAGTTTCTGCGTTTGCTTCAACTTCTTCGCGTGAAAGCGGTGGGCGCGTTGCACTCTTGCCTGAAGGGTCTCCGATCATGCCCGTAAAGCTTCCGATTAAAAAGATGGCTGTGTGTCCTAATTCTTGAAAAGCGCGGAGTTTGCGAATAACGACTGTGTGCCCAAGGTGAATATCAGGCGCAGTCGGGTCGGCACCGAGTTTCACTCTCAACGGAGTGCCTGTTTGCAAGCTTTTTTCTAGCTTGCGTCGAAGTTCATCTTCATTGATTAAATCTACAACCCCCTTTTTCAAATACTCGATTTGCTCATCAATCGTTAGACTAGAGTTTTTCGCAAGATTTGAAAGCATCGTCATAAAACTTAATGATATTCGCTAAATGCCAAAATCAAAAATTTTGGTAAATTCTGATTTTCAATGGCTTGCAATTTTCGTTGTCATTAAAGCAAAATCAGTAGTTTATGAAACTTCAAGGACTTAATTTGAGTTTTATCGGTTGTGGAGTGATGGCTGAAGCAATCATTGCGGGGCTTTTGCGCAAAGGTTTGGTAACAAGCGATCAAATCGTGGGAAGTCACCCGCGCCCACAGCGTCGGAAGGAAATGACGGAAAAATACGGTATTTGCATGTTTGAAAAAAATGCCGAAGCGGTTAGGAAAATAGCCGACTCTGAAAACTCGACAGTTTTTCTTTGTGTCAAGCCCCAGAGAATTAGATATGTTTTGGAAGATTTGAGAGAAGCTATTTTGCCGCATCAGTTAATAATCTCGATTATAGCAGGTGTAAGAATCGAGACGATTTCAAAAGGTTTGAACGCTCAAAAGGTTGTGCGAGCGATGCCGAACACGCCTGCGCAAGTCGGGGCTGGCATGACCGCATGGACTTGCTCGGAAAAAGTCACAGAAGACGAAAGAAAGCAAGTCAAAGCTTTGCTTTCAGCACTTGGCAAGGAGCTTTATGTTGAAACCGAAAACATGATTGATATGGCAACATCGCTTTCAGCTACTGGTCCAACCTACATTTTTCTCGTA
Source organism: Acidobacteriota bacterium (assembly GCA_003697135.1). Lineage (GTDB taxonomy): Bacteria > Acidobacteriota > Blastocatellia > Pyrinomonadales > Pyrinomonadaceae > J014. The sequence goes on along the minus strand of RFGC01000019.1, from coordinate 29,360 downwards.
ATGGAAGCATTGACCGATGCAGGTGTGCATCTTGGTTTTTCAAGGGAAATAGCCAAAGAGTTAGTGCAAGAGATGATGCTTGGCTCGGTTTTGTTTGCGATGGAATCGCATAAGCATCCAGCGGAACTTAGAAACATGGTGACTTCACCGGGCGGGACATCGGCAGAAGCAATTTATCAGATGGAAAAAGGCGGATTAAGAACAGTCCTTTCAAAAGCTGTCTATGCCGCTTACAAGCGTGCCGTAGAACTTGGAGAAAAAATGTCTGGTGAGAAGTGAAAACATTCAGACACTTACCACTTCCTTAAACCAATCAGTGAATTCTTTGATTCCTTTTTCGATAGGCGTCTGCGGATTGTAACCAAGAAGTTTCCGGGCTTTGGAAATATCGGCAAAAGTTATTGGAACATCGCCGGGTTGCGGTGGTAATTGCTCAATTATGGCTTTTTTTCCTAAGTTTTCTTCAAGAAGGTTAATCAGATACCTGAGTTCTACAGTTCTTGATTCACCTAAATTGAAGATTTCATACTGGCTTTTATCGTAATCAATTGCGGCACGCACGCCTTGAAGAATGTCTTCAATGTAAGTGTAATCTCGCTTAGTTGTGCCGTCGCCGAACATTGGTATAGGTTTTCCTTCCCAAATCAGGCGTGAAAATTTGTGTATTGCTAGGTCAGGACGTTGGCGCGCTCCGTAAACAGTGAAAAAACGTAGGCAAATCATTTTGATGCCGTAAAGATGCGAATACGTATGGCATAAAAGCTCGCCTGCCGCTTTGGTTGATGCGTATGGCGAGATTGTAAGCGAGATTTTATCATCTTCCGAGAAAGGCACTTTGCAGTTTATTCCGTAAACGCTTGAAGAAGAGCCGAAAATAAACTTCCTGATACCGAATTCCTTTGCCATCTCAAGTAGATTCACCGTGCCTTCAACGTTGACTCTTGCGTAAGCTCTAGGACGCAGTATTGAAGGACGAACGCCCGCCAAGGCCGCTAGATGAACTATAAGCTCAAACTGGTTTTCCTGAAAAACTTTTTTCAAACCTTCTAAGTCGCAAATATCGGTTTTGTAAAGCCGATAGTTGGGATTTTCTAGATGCGGATTGACGTTAGCTTGTTTGATTTCAGGTGAATAAAATTCGTCAAAATTATCTACTACCGTCACATCCCAGTTGCCTTCCTTCAAAAGCAAGTCAACAAGATGAGAGCCTATGAATCCAGCTCCACCAGTTATCAAAGCTTTTCTTTTCATTTTCAAAGAATCTACGAAACTATCATATCTGAACGTTGATTTTCAAATCGTCTATTCTGGATTTCTCTGCTTGTATCTATGCAAAAGCTCTTCTAAAAATCCTTCGTATGTGAAGTTGCTTGCGTCGTAAACAGGTTTGAGTTTACGCATTAGCGGTAAAGCCAGGCGCCATGCCATCCAGTCTCTTCGCTTTTCTTCTAAATCGAGCCTTCTTCGCAAGAAATTCTCAACAATTGCTACTTCCTCTTTGGTTAGGACACTTAGATCAGCTTGGAATTCGACTTTGTTTTTGTATCTAATCAGTGCTGGATCGTCCAAAGGTTTGGAAACCAACTCTTCAAAGGTCATTATTTGGTCAGAGCGTTCGCGGATTACAACAGTGCCTGCAAAAATGTCTCCAATTCGCTGATCGCGGCTACTCAAAAAAATGCTTATCAAACCAACTGAGTAGATTGGAACTATGAACCCAGGGAAAGTATCAGCTATTCTTAGAATGTTTCTTACAAGCGCTTCCCAAAAGCTGATCGGGCGTCCGTCTTCTCTGATGACTCTTAACTTCATTAACCTCTTTCCCGGCGTCTGTCCGCTCCAATACCATTCAAAAAATGCGAAGTATCCAGAGAAAAAGGCAAATAAAATAAGTAAACCTATGGCTAATATCCAATTTGAAAAATTCCCTGAACTCAAGTCCTCGAAAAATTTTATATCGCTTTCACCCAAGGCGATAATGATGAGCCAGGCTAATATCATTAAGAGAGCTTGGATAGTGTGGTCGAGCAAAACCGCAATAAACCTGTTTCCGATAGAAGCGAGAGCAAATTCCAACTCGACCCTTTCGGGGGTTTCGATTATTAGGGTTTCTTCAGTTTTGATAGTTTGTAAAAGCATTGAATCTACTAACGATTCATCGTCCTGATGCTATCAGTTCCATGAATTCTTCAGCTTTTTTAGGTGAGTTCATAAGTTCTTCGATTTCTTCAGGGTCTTTCGGGACCTTTGAAGTAAGTATTACGTTGCCTTCTTCGGTTACCAAAACGTCGTCTTCGATTCTGACACCGATTCCTCTGTATTTAGCTGGAGCTTCTTTGTCGTCGGGTTGAATGTAAATTCCTGGTTCCACCGTCAAAACCATTCCCGGTTCAAAAGGGCGTGAAAATCTTGTTTGTTGATCAAGGAAATATCTTCCTGCATCGTGAACGTCAAGACCGAGATAATGCCCGACGCCATGCATGTAATATCGCATGTAAGCCTTTTCTTTGATGAGTTTTTTCGTGCTACCTTTCAAAAGTCCTAGCTTTTTCATTCCTTCAGTTAAAAGCTCTATCGAGAGGTCTTGACGTTCTTTTACGGTAACGCCTTTTCTGGTTGCCTTTATGCATTCAAGTTGAGTTTCTAGGACAACATCGTAAATTTCGCGCTGGGCTTTTGTGAATCTTCCGTTGATGGGGAAAGTGCGTGTTATATCGGACGCATAACCTTTGTATTCGCACCCGGCGTCTATCAAAATCAAGTCTCCATCTTTCAAAACGGCATTATTTTCAACGTAATGCAAGATTGTTGCATTTGCACCTGAGCCTACGATTGAATTATATGCAGGACCGGATGCACCGCGCATGCGAAAATGATGCTCGATGATTGCTTCAACTTGAGCTTCGGTCATGCCGGGTTTTACGGATTTCATCGCAATAATGTGAGCTTCAGCCGCAATTTCGGCAGACTTTTTCATCAACTCAATCTCTTCTGGTGTTTTGTGAAGTCTCATCTCGCCTATGATTAGGGTTGGATCAATTATCGTGTGCGGTGGATATGGCGTTTTCAAACGGCGAAATCTTTGAACGGAAAGATACTGAAGAATGATTTTGTCGAGTTTGTCATCAACACCGAAGCGATAATAAAGTTTTTCTTTCCCGTTAAGCAGTTTTGGGAGCATCTCTTCAAATTTTTCAATTGGATAGGCTTTGCTTGCGCCGTAGTTTTTAACTGCGCCTTCGACGCCCTCGCGTCTACCGTTCCAGATTTCCATTTCAGGATCACGCGGGCGGACAAAGAGAATGTAAGGCGCTTTTTTGTTTCCCGGTGAAATAACTGCTATGGCATCAGGTTCGGGAAAACCTGTGAGATAGTAAAAGTCAGAATCTTGGCGGAATCTGTATTCGGTGTCGTAACTGCGGGTTTTTTCATGAGCGGCAGGAATCACCGCAACCGAGTCATTGCCAATTGATTTCATGAATTCTTTTAGCTGGTTTTTCATAAGTTTTCCTTCCTTCTAGTTTCTATTCTTCAAAACTCTTTCGACCTCGCTATTCATTTTGCCTGTTAGCATGAAAAACATCATTCGATAGTCAGAAATGAATGACCAAAGCGGATATTTGAAAGTTGCAGGCTTATTTTTTTCGATGAAAAAATGTGAAAACCATGCAAAGCCATATCCTACGACGAAGCAAAGCGGAAAGTAATACCAGGTTCCGCGCCATATAAACCAAACCAGCAAAATCATTCCCAAAGCAGTGCCGATAAAATGCAGTGCCCTCGTCAGCGGTTTGCTGTGTTCTTGAATGTAAAAGTCCCAAAATTCGGTGTAGCTTTTTATTCTCATAGGGTTAGCTTCAGGGAAAATACTTGCAAATTTTTTCCCTGCAAATACATGCTTTAGTTGACTTCAAGAAAATTTATTATTGCTCAAGTTCTGCAAAATTCAACATCTTTTCAAACTTTTCCTTTTCGAGAGGTTCGATTTTTGCGAGTTGCATGTTTTCTTCAACATGAGCGACTTGACTCATGCCGACAAGTGCCGTAGTAACGCCAGGTGTGGAGCGCACAAACTGTATGGCGACTAAAGCATTACTTGAAAGATGACCAAAAGGCTTTCGGAAATCTTCTGAAATTTCCTTAGCCAAACTTCCTTGAAGAAGCGAGGCACTACAAAAAACATGAACACCAAGTTCTTCAGCGATTTTTAGTATCGGGTGAAGTTTATTTCCGAGTGGTTGGTTTGCGAAAACATAGGCTTCGAGCATCGTAACGTTGTAAGGAAGTTGTATGAATCTAAAGCCATGATTTTCACCGCCAACTTGCTTTGCAATGTTAAATATGTCTTCTAAAGCATGATAAGGGCGACTTTCAGGTGGCACTCTAAAACCATTCCAAGTGGCGACGCCATAGAATCTGATTTTTCTGCTTGCTCTGTTTTCTTCTAGTTTTTCAAATGCCTTCGCAAGCCTTTTCTCAAAAACCTGCTTGCCAAGCACTTGCAGTTGAGATTCGGGGTTATGTATGTAAAACAGGTCAATGGTTTCAATGCCCATGTTTTTGAGTGATTGTTCAAGTTGCGATTGAATGTAGGTAGGACTCATGCAGTGGCTTCCATCAACTAAGTCTTCGTGACTTGCAATTCCTTTTTTAACAAAGTTTTCCTCAAAATACTCTTTCACATTTACTGGCGGTTCACCATCAAAAGGCAGATAACCTGCCTTTGTGCATATAAACAACTCTTCACGGTGGAAGCCTTCATTACTCAAAGTTTTAAGTGCCGCACCTATGTTTCTTTCACTTCGTTGAAAACGATAATTAGCGGCTGTGTCAATGACGTTTCCACCGAGCTTGACGAACCGAATTATTGAATCGGTGTAGTTTTTGTCAGTTTCTTCGTCCCAATTGCCTAGGTATGTTCCGATCCCAATTGAAGAAAGGGTCAATCCTTCTACATTGCGGAAATGCCCTTTTGCCAAATCAGAAAAACGATCAGAAAAGCGTTTTGTCCCTTCTGGTGTAGCGAATCCAACCATTTTTGCTTCCTTCTCGCTTTGATTTTGTTAAAAATCAAAAGATAGCCTTAAGGCTATCTGCATTCATTTGGTTAGATTTTTCAATCATGTCCTCGATAATACGGACGATTTTCTCCAAACCTTGTTTATCAATTTCGCTAAAGTCATTCAGTTTATCACTATCAACGTCTAATACGCCAAAAACTTCACCTTGTTTATCAAAAATTGGCAAAACTATCTCGGATTTTGATAGTGAACTACAGGCGATATGGTCGGGAAATTCGTCAACATTTGGGACAATGACTGTGCATTTGTTTCTATAAGCATAGCCACAAACGCCTTTGTTGAAGTCAATTCTGGTGCAAGCTATGGGACCTTGAAATGGACCCAAAACTAATTGGTTGCCTTTTTTGAGATAAAATCCGACCCAAAAGAAACCGAGAGCTTCCTTAAGAGCGGCAGCGATATTTGCTAAATTTGCCGTTAGATCAGTTTCGTTCTTAACCAAAGCCTCGATTTGGGGAATGATTTCTTCGTAAATTGTTTGTCTGTTGGCTGATTTTGAGAATTTCAGGCTTTCTGCCATGTTTGAAAGTTTATCATTCAGACATATAAGAAAACAAACTCAATGCCTGTGATTGGAGTGCTACAATCGGTTAAACTTTCATTATGTTTGAAAGAGAGCTTGAAGTTGCTATTAGTCTTGCCCGAAAGGCGGGCGATTGCATAATGGAGTTCTACGAGAAAGGCTTTCAGGTTCACCAAAAGATACTTAAGAACGATTTTGTCGAGCCTGTGACGGAGGCAGATAAAACAGCAGGAGAAATAATCGTTAGCGGTCTTAAGGAGATTTTTCCAGAGGACGGGATTCTTTCGGAGGAAGCAGAAGACAATCCAGAAAGGCTTAGCAAGCAGAGAGTTTGGATAATCGATCCGATTGATGGGACAAAAGGTTTTGTTGAGAAGGCGAAAGATTTTGCCGTTCACATAGGTTTAGCTTATCAGGATCGGCCTGTGGTAGGCGTTGTTTATCAACCAGCTTTACGGCGTCTCTTTTTCGCTTCTGAAGGGAAAGGCGCTTTTTTGAGTGAAAATGAAAGTCCGCCGCAAAGACTCCACGTTTCTGAAAAGGATGAATTCGAGGAAATGACATTGGTAACCAGCCGACTTCATCGAAGCCCGAAGATTTCCGAGATTTTCAATCGCCTGAATTTCAAAAATCAGATTGCTCATGGTTCTGTCGGATTGAAGATTGGATTGATAGCGGAAGGGAAAGCCGATGTTTACATTCATCTTTCACCACACACGAAGTTTTGGGATACATGCGCGCCGCAAGCAATTTTAGAAGAGGCTGGCGGTGTTTTGACAGACTTGTTCGGCGAAAAAATAAAATACAATCTTTCCGACACGCAAAACTATAACGGAATTCTGGCGACAAGTCGCAAAGTGCATCAAAAACTTACCGATAAACTTCGGCCAATACTTGCCGAGCTTGGGAGATTCAAAATTGAATCTCGCAGAAATTGAGAAATTCTTCAAGGTGGCATAAATTAGTTTGTGTTTAACGCTTACTTGAGTTTTTGGTGTGAGTTTGCTAGCTTGTTGATTTAACATCGTTTTTACAAGCCTTGCCATGTCTGAGCTTTTAACTTTTTCGCTTCTGTTTTCTTCGATTCGTTTAGCGACTCCTTTGATTTTCGCCGCTCTGGGTGGTCTATTCTCTGAAAGATCGGGCGTTATCAATATAGCTTTGGAAGGCATGATGCTTGCGGGAGCTTTCACGGCTGCGGTTTTAACTTTCGAGTTTCAAAGTTCTTTTTTGGGCTTTACTGGTGGCATTGTTGCGGGAGCAATTGTTGGGCTTATTTATGCAATTGCTGTTATAAGGTTTGAAGCTAATCAAGTTGTTGCAGGCTTTGCGATAAATCTTCTAATGCTGGGGCTACCGCAATTTTTAAGCGGTGCAATTTATGATTCCACAGGCTCGACTCCGCAAATTCCGAAAGAATTTCTTCTACCACAGCTTTTTAATAGCGTTTCTGTCGCTTCAATTATAGCATTCGCTTTGATTCCAGTTTGCTGGTATGTTCTTTACAAAACACCTTTTGGATTGAGACTTCGTGCCGTTGGTGAAAACCCGGAAGCGGCAGATTCGGCAGGTATTGATGTTCTAAAGCTCAGATACACGGCAGTGATAATTTCCGGAATGCTTGCCGCGGCAGGTGGAGCCTATCTTTCAATCGGGCAAAGCTCGCTTTTTACACGCGGCATGACCGCAGGACGTGGATTCATTGCGCTGGCGGCTCTGATCCTTGCAAAATGGCGTCCTGTCCCGGTTCTTTTTGCTTGTCTGTTTTTTGGGTTTACCGAAGCTTTGTCTTTTCAAATTCAGGGTGTTGTAAAACTTCCTTCGGGCGAAGATATTCCGGTTCAGTTTATTCAGATGATTCCTTATGTTTTAACCATAATCGTTTTGGCAGGATTCATCGGACTATCTCGTCCACCGAAAGCATTAGGAATTCCTTACAGAAAGGAAAAATAGTTTTCTCGAAGCAATTATGAGTTACGAAAAGGCAAAAGAAGCGGCTGAATTCATCAAGTCAAGATACAGTAAGCCCGTTAAAGTCGCTGTTGTTTTAGGAAGCGGTTTAGGAGCTTTTGCTGATTATGCGACAGACTCGGTGCGGATTCCTTACGATGAAATACCGCATTTTGCGAGATCAACTGTCGAAGGACATGCCGGGCAAATGGTTTTGGGCGAAATAGAAGGTATTCCGGTTGCAATTCAGCAAGGACGTTTTCATTATTACGAAGGATATGAGATGGAGCAGGTAGTTTTCCCGATAAGAACTTTCGGACTGCTCGGAATAAAATCCTTGATTTTGACAAATGCGGCTGGAAGCATCAGAACAAGCAACAGACCCGGCACTCTGCTTCTTATCAGAGATCACATCAACCTAATCGGTGTAAATCCTTTGCGTGGTGCGAATGATGAAAGATTCGGGCCTCGATTCCCCGATATGACTGAAGTTTACTGCAAACAATATCAAAAAATTGCCAGCGAGGAAGCCGAAAAACTCATGAAAGAAAGGGTCGAGAAAGGATTGGAAAAAGAATTTAGAAGGATTTTAAGGCGTGGTGTTTATTGTGCTTTGCCGGGACCAACTTACGAAACTCCTGCTGAGGTTAGAATGTTGAGATTATTAGGTGCCGATGCAGTCGGAATGTCAACCGTGCCTGAAGCAATCACAGCAAAGCACATGGGAATGAAGATTTTGGGAATCTCTTGCTTAGCAAATATGGCAGCTGGAATTGACGAAGGTTTCATAAACCATCAAGAAGTTATGGAGATGGGCAGGGAAATTGCCGAAATCTTCAACGAGCTTCTGAAGAGAATCATAGTCAAAATTGGCGAACTTGAAGGCTTCCAAAACTTTGCTGAGAAAACAGTCTGATTTATCAGTGATAAAAATTGTCCGAATCATTGCAAGGCTGAATGTCGGTGGCCCTGCACGCCATGTCGTATGGCTTACAAAGGCTTTGCAAGATAATAGATTTCAGTCGGTTTTAATAGCTGGAAGTGTTCCTGAAGGCGAAGATGACATGAGTTACTTCGCTTTTCAGAATCAGGTAGAGCCGATCTTCATACCTGAAATGAGCCGTGAACTCTCTCTGAAAGATTTTATCTCGCTTTTGAAGATATATCGCATTTTGTTAAGGGAAAAGCCCGATATAATTCACACTCACACAGCTAAAGCAGGAACTTTAGGAAGAGTTGCGGGTTTCTTTTATCGTTGGTTCACGCCGAGAACACTTATTGGCAAACCTCGCAAAGTGAAAATGATTCACACCTACCATGGACATATTTTCCATAGCTACTACGGACGTTTGAAAACAAAGTTTTTTCTTTCTATCGAAAAAATCCTGGCTCTGATTGCTACCGATAAAATCATTGTCATAAGCAAACAGCAGTTTGAGGAAATTCATGAAAAATACAAAGTAGGCAAGTCCGAGCAATTTGCAATAATCCCGCTTGGGATTGATTTATCGCCATTTGTTCTATCAAGCTCAAAGCGAGAAAGGTTTCGCAGTGAGTTTTCTGTAGCTCCTGATGAGATTTTGATCGGAATTGTCGGAAGGTTAACAGAGATAAAAAATCACTCGCTTTTTCTCGAAGTTGCAAGGCTTTGTAAAAATCGGCTTCAGCGTTCTGTTAAATTCATTATCATCGGCGATGGGCATCTGAGAGAAAGTTTGGAGCGAAAAGCTCGGGAGTTGAAGGTTGACGACGTCACGATATTTGCAGGGAATCGCGATGATGCTGATTGTTTCTATGCAGGGTTGGACATTGTGGCACTGACTTCGCTAAATGAAGGGACTCCGCTTTCGTTAATCGAGGCAATGGCAAGCTCAAAACCTGTGATTTCGACGATGGTTGGCGGTGTTAGAGATTTGCTTGGGGAAATCAAATCGGAAGAAAACAGATTTTTCATTTGTGAGCGCGGCATCGGCGTTAAATCAGGCGATTCTGAAGGTTTCTATAGCGGACTTCAGCGTTTGATAAGCGACGAAGTATTGCGGCATAAAATCTCGAAAGCAGGTTTCGATTTCGTAAAACAGAATTACTCTAAAGAGCGGTTAATAGCCGATGTAAGAAAACTTTACGAGGAGTTGGCTTCAAGGGTTTGATAATTTTATGCCTTGCGTCTTGGAATCACCTTCGTTCCTTCTGAATCTATTTCGGAAACATACGCCTTGAAAGGAATTCTGTTTTTATCGAGTATTCCTGACATTTCTTGAGCTACGTTTTGAGCTATTTCTTGAGATTTGCTGAGCATAAAGACGCTAGGACCTGATCCCGAAATGCCTCCACCAAGCGCACCTGCTTTTAGTCCAGCTTTCTTCAATTCATCGAAATAAGGTATCAGCCCTTTTCGCACTGGTTCTATGATTTCGTCTTCCATGCTTCTTGCGAGAAGTTCGTAATCGCCTTTTGAAAGTGCGGAGACGAAAGCTCCGAGATTTGACCATGCCTTAACCGCTGTCTTCAACGGAATCTGCTGAGGCAGAATTTTTCTAGCTTCGCTAGTTTTAATCTCGATTTGAGGGTGAATTACGGTAACGAACAAGGGCGGGAATTCGAGTTTAACAATGTCCAAAGGGTCAACCGAGCGAACCAAAGTAAAACCACCGAGAAGACAAGGTGCGATGTTATCGGCATGTCTTCCTTGTGAAGCCAGTTCTTCGCCTGCGAGAGCAAATTCGAGAAGTTCGTTTGTGCGAAAATGATTCCCAAGAAGTTCATTAGCCGCAACAACAGCTCCGACAGCGCTTGCGGCGCTTGAGCCAATGCCGCTACCGGGTTTGATGCCTTTTTTGATTTCAATTTGAAAGCCTATGTGTTCAAGGTTCTTTGGCGGTGAAAGTGGTTTTTTATGGTCGCTACTTTGGATTTTTTCAATCATCGCCAACACGGCTTTCCCGGCAACATTTTGATCGGCTTCTGTTGGTAAGTTAAAATTATCGAGATGTTTGATTTTTACCGTCTGCTCTTCGATTATGCTGATAGTGATTTCATCGAAAGGCTCTTTTATTGCAAAGCCCAAACAATCGAATCCACAAACAACATTCGCCACAGTTGCAGGTGCTCTAACGGTAATCTTCTCCATCTGCAAAATCCAAAAATAAGAACTTTATGAAATACTTTAGCACAAATCGAAAATCTCCGTGCGTTGGTTTCAAAGAGGCGGTTCTTCAAGGTCAACCTTCTGATGGTGGTTTGTATTTTCCCGAAATAATTCCAAAACTCGATGAAAATTTCTGGCGTGATTTTACGGCAAAATCGAAAGAAGAAATAGCGTTTCAGATAATCAAGCCATACGTAGGCGAAGACATTGATGAATGGAATCTTGCGCGCATTTGTGCTGAATCTGTCAGCTTTGAGTTTCCGCTTGTTAGGCTCTCGGACAAGATTTGGGCTTTGGAGCTTTTCCATGGTCCAACATTGGCTTTCAAAGATGTAGGTGCAAGGTTTATGAGCCGGTGCTTACAGCATTTCGCTGAAGAGATCGGTAAGAGAATAGTCGTAATAGTCGCAACTTCAGGAGACACGGGTGGTGCTGTAGCAAACGGGTTTTATGGGCTTGATGGAATCGAGGTTTTCGTGCTTTATCCGAAAGGGAAAGTTTCGCAGGTTCAGGAAATGCAAATCGCAGGTCTAGGCGGGAACATAAATGCTGTAAAAGTTTGTGGCGATTTTGACGAATGTCAAAGATTAGTGAAAACGGCTCTCGGTGATGAGGAGTTAAGGCGAGATTTTTACTTAACTTCTGCTAATTCAATAAACATAGCGCGTCTTCTACCTCAGCAGTTTTATTACTTTTTCGCATATCAGCAATGGGAAGATTCCACATTGCCGACGATCTGCGTTCCGAGCGGAAATTTCGGGAATCTCTGTGCCGGACTTTTTGCTCATTTTTCAGGACTTCCGTGTAAAAAATTCATCGCCGCTTGTAATGCAAATGATGTAATCCCAATTTTTTTACAGACAGGGCAGATGATTGATAAGCCCGCCGTAAAGACTCTATCGAATGCTATGGACATCGCACGCCCATCAAACTTTGCCCGTATTCTGGAGCTTTTTAATCACGATCTGGACTTACTGAGAGAAAAGCTAGAAGCTGTGAGTATTTCAGACGAAGAAACAGTTGAAACTATGAAGAAAGTATTTCGTGAATTCAACTATGTTTTAGACCCGCACGGAGCAGTCGGTTTTCGTGCTTTGGAGCAGTATATTTTCAAAAACCCAGGTGCTAAAGGATTTTTTCTCGAAACTGCTCACCCAATAAAATTCGACTCAGTGAGACATATTTTGGGAGATTACGACGACAACGCTGATTTTATGACAAAATTTTCGTTCAGAAACAAACAAGCCTTTGAGATTGAGCCTGATTATTGGTTGCTTAAGAAACTCATTAGGGCAAAAATCTAATTGGAGCTTTTTGGAATTTTGTTTACATTAGGATAGCTATTTTATTAGCCGAAAATAATCTTCCCATGTTCTGACAGTAATCTTCGGATGCAAATTTGAGAAGCAGAAGAGTAAAGCTAAAATATTACAGATTTCTAGGGAAAGTTTTGGCACTGTAGAAATCTTAGGTTTTACGCTTACCACTCTCTTTTTGAAAAATTTGTTTCTGGGTTGTTCCTCATTCTACAATCTTGCGGTAAGCTCCTTCATATTCCTGACCGTGTTTATGGTAACTTTTTTCCTTTTTGTGGTAAAAGCCATTCCATTTGATGTAGATTTTCCCTTGCGATGCGTTTGAGATGTCAATTGTAGCTATCGGCTTTTTGCGATCGTAGTCTTGCCACGGCACTTTTGCTCCTTCTTTCCCTAAAGCATTAGTAGCAACGAAAAGCGCGTAAAGCTCTTTTTTCTTTTCGTTTAGCTCGTATTTCACCGTGACATATATCTCGTTGATTTGAATGCAGAAGTTAGTTATTTCCGAGTTGAGAGATATTTTTATTTTGTCTCCGCAGCCCTCAGTTTTTTCTGCTTCTTTTTGCCAGACACCTTCTAAAAGAAGTGCTAGCTGTTTGTCTTGTAAGCACTTTCGCTCCTTTCGTTTGTTTGTAAAAGCGATGACTGATTTTCGATTATATTTGATGTTTCAATTACCGCTGTAGGCTCAATAAGAGTCGAGCCTAGATATGCACAAAGAACCGCTGTAAGTGTTTTCATAGTCCCCCTCCTGAATTGAAGTTTTCAAGCTTCTCAAAGCTCCTTCCACCTTAAGTCACCTGCCCCAGAAGTTAGAATCCCTACCTAATGTTACACAGTTTTGATGTAGGTTACAACATTTGGTTTTGCTTGGCAGTGTGGTCAAAATATAAATGAATTCTTAAGTTTGTGGAAATTGGCTCAGCTTGTTAGACATTTTTGCTGATTATGTTAGACTAAAGTCAACGAGCAAGTTCTTGACTCGTTTTGTTTTTTATTGAACCTAAGGAGAAAGGCTATGAGAGAAGCAGTTATAGTTTCGGCTGTTCGCACGGCTGTAGGCAAAGCACCGAAAGGAACTTTGAGGAATACACGTCCTGATGATCTAGGCGCGACGGCTATCAAAGAAGCTGTGCAGCGCGTTCCCGGATTAGACTTGAATGAAATTGACGATGTAATAATGGGATGTGCTTTTCCAGAAGCGCATCAAGGTATGAATGTCGCTCGAACAGCGGCAATTCTCGCCGGGCTACCTGTTGAGACATCGGCAATGACAGTGAACCGCTATTGTTCATCGGGACTTCAGACGATAGCAATTGCGGCCGATAGAATCCGCACAGGTGCGGCTGAAGTAATCGTTGCCGGTGGTCTTGAAACAATGTCAATGATCCCAATGGGCGGATACACTTTTCGTCCAAATCCCAAATTGGTCGAAACTTATCCAGACTATTACTTGAACATGGGCCTTACGGCGGAAAATCTGGCTCGCAAATACAACATTTCGCGTGAAGAAGCCGACGAGTTTTCGCTAAAGTCTCATCAAAAAGCGGCTTTGGCAATTCAAGAAGGCAAATTCAAAGACGAGATCGTCCCGATGAATGTTCGAGTTGATGAAGTTGATGAAAAGGGAAGAGTGCTTCGCAAAGAGGTAGTTTTCGATACAGATGAAGGCGTCCGTTACGATACTTCGATGGAAAGCCTTTCAAAGTTGAAGCCGGTTTTCCACGCAAACGGTGTTGTGACGGCGGGAAATTCTTCTCAGATGTCCGACGGTGCAGCAGCTTGCGTTGTGATGTCGGCAGAAAAGGCTGAAAAGCTCGGTCTGAAGCCTTTGGCAAGATTTGTTTCTTACGCAACCGCCGGATGCTTGCCAGAAGAAATGGGCGTTGGCCCTGTTTATGCTATCCCAAAAGCTTTGAAACTTGCCGGGCTGAAACTTGAAGATATTGGTTTGATTGAACTGAACGAAGCTTTTGCAGTGCAAAGCCTGGCGGTTATCAAGCTGCTTGAGTTGAATCCTGAAATAATCAACGTGAACGGCGGAGCCATTGCGCTTGGGCATCCGCTCGGATGCACAGGAGCGAAGCTGACGGCAACTCTTTTAAGAGAAATGCATCGCCGAAATGTCCGCTACGGCATGGTGACGATGTGCGTCGGTGGCGGAATGGGCGCTGCTGGAATCTTTGAAAAAATCTAAAGACAAGAAGGAAGCGGCGAAAAGGCAAAGGTAAAGAGCTGAAAGAAAAAGATTTTGTTACTTTGCGGTCAGCGGTTATTGCAATTCTTTTCGCCGCTTTTTTATTCGGTTGAAGCCATTTTTTCGTTATTCAAAGCGGCATGCAAAGTATGCCAACTCAAGCTTGCGCATTTGACACGCGCAGGAAACTCTAAAACGCCTGCAAATACTTTGAGCTTTCCTAAACTGTTTTCTTCTGTTTCAGGATCGAGCTTTCCGGTTACCATCTTGTGAAACTCGCTGAAAAGCTTTTCAGCTTCTTCGCATGTTTTGTTTTTGACCGCTTGAGTCATCATTGAGGCAGAAGCTTTCGAGATTGCGCATCCCTGCCCGACGAAGGAAATATCTTTGATGATATTGTCTTCGATGCGAAGATAGAGTTTCAACTGATCTCCGCACAAAGGATTATTTCCTTCTGCGGTTCGGTTTGCATCTTTTATTTCGCCGAAGTTTCTTGGGTTTTTGTTGTGTTCCAAAATGACTTCTTGATAAAGTTCATTGAGTTCCGACATAGTTTACGAGAAAATCTCAACAGTTTTTTTGATTGCTTCTATTAGTCTATCAACTTCTTGTTTTGTGTTGTAAAACGCAAAAGAAGCTCTTGCAGTTGCCGGTATTTTGAAGAAGTCCATAACGGGTTGAGCGCAGTGATGACCTGCGCGAATTGCTATGCCCTGTTGATCTAGTATCGTGCCAATATCGTGTGGATGAATGTTTTCAATGACGAAAGACAGCACGGAAGCCTTTTCTTTAGCCGTTCCGATGATGCGGACGCCTTCGATATTCGAGATTTGTTCGGTTGCGTATTCAAGCAGTTCTTTCTCATATTCGGATGCCGCTTCAAAGTCAATAGAGTTTAGATAATCAACTGCTGCGCCGAGTCCTATAGCTCCCATGATTGCGGGCGTTCCAGCCTCAAATTTTTCTGGAATTGGAGCGAAAGTTGTTTTCTCAAACGTCACGCGACGAATCATGCCGCCACCGGTTTGATAAGGCGGCATTTCTTCGAGCCACTTGCGCTTACCATAGAGAACGCCGATGCCTGTAGGCCCGAACATTTTATGACCTGAAAAGGCATAAAAATCTGCATCAATTTCCTGAACGTCAACCCGAAAATGCGGAATTGCTTGCGCACCATCAACACAAACCGGAATGCCGAATTTGTGAGCAATCGAGATTATTTGCTTAATCGGATTTACTGTTCCTAATGAGTTTGAGACGTGAGTTATTGCGACGATTTTTGTTCGTTCATTTAGAAGATTCTCGAATTCTTCCAAAACAAGTTCGCCACGTTCGTTTATCGGTATGATGCGAAGGCGTGCGCCTTTTTCTTCGGCTATTGTTTGCCACGGAATTATGTTTGCGTGGTGCTCCATCTGGCTTAAGACGATTTCATCGCCATTTTCGATGAATCTTCGCCCGAAAGAATATGCAACTAGATTGATCGCTTCAGTGCATCCACGAACGAATATGCACTCTTCAGCTTCACGTGCATTTATAAATCGCTTGATCTTTTCTCTTGCCGATTCGTAAGCTGTAGTTGCTTTTTGCGAAAGGTAATAAACGCCGCGGTGAATGTTTGCGTGTTCTTTTGTCAAATACTCATGAATTCTCTCGATAACAACTTTAGGGACTTGAGCCGAAGCGGCGTTATCCAAATAAGCCAAAGGTTTCCCGTTCATGTTTTGAGACAAAACAGGAAAATCAGCCCTGATTCTTTCGACATCAAAGGGCTTTTTTGGCGATGAATCTAAGAGTTTAAGACCCAAATCCTGTCTCATAGTTTTGCTTTCAGACGATTTAGCAAAGCTTCATCAAGTTGCGACTTTAGAGAATCAACCTCGATTTTGTTCACGATTTCTTCTGCAAAGCCGTATGTTAGAAGATTTTCAGCCAACGAGTGGTGCAAACCTCTGCTCATCAGATAGAAAATTTCTTCCTCTTCAAGCTGTCCAACCGTTGCACCATGTGAACATCGGACATCATCATTAAAAATTTCAAGCTGTGGTTTTGTATCAACTCGCGCCTCGTTGGACAAAAGCAAATTTTTATTCGACTGCTGAGCATCTGTTCCGTGTGCATTTTCACGAACAAAAATCTTGCCGTTGAAAACAGCTCTGGCTTTCCCGTCAACAATTCCCTTGTAATTTTGCCTCGAAAGACAATTCGGGAAGACGTGGTCAATTACAGAGTGAGTGTCAGAGTGCTGTTCTCCTGAAACCAAATAAAGACCGTCAACAAATGCTTGTCCGCCTTCGGCTTTGAAAATTGCTATGACGTCGTGGCGAGAAAGTTTCGCCCCAAGCGTTATGTTTGTTGAGTCGTAAACGCTCCCGCACTGAACTTCAGCGCATGTTGTCGTTACATGAAACGAATTATGAGATTCTCTTTGAACACGATAATGCTTTAGCTTTGCTTCGTTTGCAATAGAAATTTCAATAACAGCATTTGTGAAGTATTTACCTTCTTGGTTTCGATTGTAACTTTCTATCAAAGTAGCTTCCGAACCTTCTTCCATCACGATCAAACAGCGCGGAAAAGCTATCTTCTCATTCTCAGTCAGAAAAACAAGCTGTATCGGGCTTTCGATGATTTTGTCTCTTGGAATGAACAAAAAGAGACCTTCTTCAATAAATGCAGTATTCAAAGCCGTAAAACCGTTTTTCCTGTAGTCAACCAGAGAACCTAGTTTTTGTTGAAGTGTTTTCTGCAAATCGGGATCGTTAAAAGCTTGAGTAAAAGAGGCTATTTTAACATCTGCCAAGCTCTGAGCATTTGAAAACTCTGGGCGGAATCTGCCGTTTAAAAACACCAAGAAGCTTTTTTTCGCTTCTTCAAGGACAAACTTTGAAATTGTTTCTTCAGAAATCTTGCTTTCTACTTTGAAATCGTATTGAAACGTTTCTCTGGCTATTGGAGCAACGTTGGTGTATTTCCATTCTTCGTCTTCAACGCTTGGGAAGCCTACTTCGCTGAAGAACGATAGCGCTTCTGTGCGTAGTTCCTTGAGCCATTCGGGTTGGTTTGTTTGAGATGCGCTTATTCGGAAAATTTCGTTGTAAACAGTTTCTCTTTTTACTTGCATATTCGTAGTAAACCTCAACAGTGTGCAGAGTTTGCTTTGATCCAGTCGTAGCCTTTCTCTTCAAGTTCTATAGCCAATTCTTTTGTGCCTGATTTGATGATTTTCCCATCGGCTAGGATATGAACGAAATCAGGCTGAATGTAATTGAGCAGTCGTTGATAGTGGGTTATCAAAATGATTGCGTTTTCCGAATTCCTCAGTTTGTTGACACCTTCGGCGACGATCCGCAAAGCGTCAATATCGAGTCCTGAATCGGTTTCGTCAAGAATAGCCAGTTTAGGCTCAAGAATTGCCATTTGCAATATCTCATTTCGCTTTTTCTCACCGCCTGAAAATCCTTCGTTTACGGAGCGTTTCAAAAAGTCTGAAGTCATCTGCACTAGTTTTGCTTTTTCCTTTAGAAGTTCGTTGAATTCGATTGGATCGAGTTCTTCGCGTCCCAAATGCTTCATTTTTTCGTTGTAAGCCAATCGCAAGAATTGCGAGTTTGAGACGCCGGGAATCTCGACCGGATACTGGAACGCCATGAAGATTCCTTCTCGCGCTCTTTCGTCGGGTTCCATTTCTAAAAGGTTCTTGCCTTCATAAAGTATCTCGCCTTCTGTGACTTCGTAGTTTGGATGGCCTGCAAGAACCTTAGCCAGTGTTGATTTTCCCGAACCGTTCGGTCCCATGATGGCGTGTATTTGTCCTTTCTCAACACTTAAGTTGAGTCCTTTGATTATTTCGCGTCCATCAATTCCTGCATGTAAGTTTCTAATTTCTAACAACATAATTTTTTCCTCTCCTAAGAATTACCCAACAGTTCCTTCCAGTTTAAGACCTAGCAGTTTTTGGGCTTCTACGGCGTATTCCATTGGAAGTTCTCGGAAAACTTCTTTGCAGAAGCCGTTTATTATGAGCGATACTGCATCTTCTTGAGAAATTCCGCGTTGTTGCAAGTAAAAGAGTTGTTCTTCACTGATGCGTGAAGTTGTAGCTTCATGTTCCACTTTCGCCGTGTTGTTCATTACTTCAATGTATGGGAAAGTGTTTGCCTTGCATTTATCGCCTATGAGTAGCGAATCGCATTGCGTATAGTTTCTTGCGTTTTCAGCTTTTGGCAAAACTTTCACCAGTCCGCGATAGGTGTTATTGGCTCGGCCTGCCGATATTCCTTTTGAGACAATTGTTGATTTGGTGTTTTTACCAATATGAATCATTTTCGTTCCCGTGTCGGCGATCTGCGCGTGATTCGTAAGCGCAACTGAATAGAATTCGCCAATCGAGCCTTCGCCTTGTAAGATAACTGAAGGATATTTCCATGTAATTGCGCTTCCAGTTTCGACTTGAGTCCATGAAATCTTGGAGTTTTTACCGCGGCAAGCACCTCGTTTGGTAACGAAATTGTAGATTCCACCAACACCGTTTTCATCACCAGCATACCAATTCTGAACCGTTGAATACTTGATTTCAGCATTGTCTAAGGCAATCAGTTCCACAACTGCGGCATGTAGTTGGTTTGTGTCAAACTGCGGTGCGGTGCATCCTTCGTTATAAGCTACATATGAGCCTTCTTCTGCGATGATTAGAGTTCGCTCGAATTGTCCTGATTCTTGCGTGTTGATGCGAAAATAAGTCGAAAGTTCCATCGGACAGCGAACACCTTTGGGAACGTAAACAAATGAACCGTCAGAGAAAACGGCGGAATTCAATGCGGCGTAGAAATTATCGTTTATTGGGACAACAGAGCCAAGATATTGTCTGACAAGCTCAGGGTATTCTCGAATTGCCTCTGAAATGGGCATGAAAATCACGCCTATCTTTTTCAACTTCTCCTTGAAAGTCGTAGCTACCGAGACGGAATCGAAAACGGCATCAACCGCAACATTTGCAAGCATTTTTTGCTCGGAAAGCGGAATGCCGAGTTTCTCGAAAGTCCGTAAAATCTCAGGATCAACTTCTTCAAGACTGTTGTATTTAGGTTTCGATTTAGGCGCGGCATAATAGGTTATGTCCTGAAAATCTATTTTCGGATACTTGAAATTACCCCATTTTGGCTCTTTCATTTTGAGCCAATGCCGATAGGCTTTCAGACGAAATTCTAGCATCCATTCTGGCTCGTCTTTTTTCTTGCTGATGAGCCTTATCGTGTCTTCGTTTAAGCCTTTCGGTATTGTTTCAGTCTCAATCGGCGTAACGAAGCCGTATTTGTATTCTCTTTTTGTTAAAATCTCGATTCCCTTTGCCATAAAACCTTCTGGTTAAACTTGTAATCTTCGATTAAGTCCTTGGATTTGATGAAATGTTTTGTCAACGGTTTTTTCTGATGCGATTATGTCTGCCAGAGTGATTTGTGAAAGTGCGTTGTGCACGATTTCATGTAATCCAAGTATAATCGAACGAATTCCACAATCTTTTTTATGCACGCAAATATCCAGAACTCCTGTGAAATGTTCACAGTGAGCTTCTATTGTGTCTTGCTCAAGAACCTTTATGACTTCGCTTAGGCGAATTTGAGAAGCTGGACGAGCAAGCGAATATCCGCCTTTCGTCCCGCGTGTTGCTTGAACAAAGCCTGCCTTGCTTAAAAGCCACATGAGTTTTCCTGCATTCGCTATTGATATGCCTTCACGCTCAGCTATTTGCGGGAGTGTCAAACTCTCGCCTTCTTTGAGCATCGCTAACTGCGCAAGACAACGCAAACCGTATTCTTCTTGAGCCGAAATCTTCATATTGCAGGGCTTTCAATTTCTAGAATCTCAAATCATTACTTTTATGTCAAGATTCGATGGGCTGAAAAAACAAAGTGTTATTCGATAAATCGAAATTTGCGTTTCTGGTGTTTTGTGAATTTGGTAAGTTTTACTGGATTGACTCAAATTTACGGCACGAAGATAGAAGGCACAGGAATATCGTTAGGTAAGCCAAATTGGAAGTTTTTGAAAGTGCCATCGGAGCTTTGCAAATACAACCAGTTGCCGTTTCTGAAAACTGCTATATCGGCGCGTCCATCGCCATCAAAGTCGGCTTGCAAGATTCTATCGTTTTCTGTGCCGAATTTAACTGAATAAAAGCCTCTCTGGCTGGCTAAAAAATACCAAGTTCCGTTTGATGGACGAAAAACGGCTATATCAGCTCGTCCGTCGCCATCGAAATCACCTGTAATCGGGCGATCACCGTTTATGCCGAATTTTATGGAACGCAAAGTTTCATCGGAGCTTCGCAAGATAAACCAAAAACCGGTTGACGGTCGGAAAACAGCTATATCAGCGCGTCCATCACCATCGAAATCGCCGGAGATAGGCAAATCTTCTTGGATTCCAAACTTTTTCGTTGTTGTCTCGCCATTTCTTCCGCTCAGCGAAATATACCAGTTACCTTCCGAAGGGCGAAAGACTGCTAAATCGGCGCGTCCATCGCCGTCAAAGTCTGCAGGAACTAGCCTGTCGGCTGATAATCCAAAATTTCTCACCAGGATTGTCCCTGTTGCGCTTTGCAGAATGAACCATGTGCCTGTTGAAGGACGAAAGACTGCGAAGTCAAATCGTCCGTCGCCGTCGTAATCAGCGTTGACAGCAATATCGCCGATGCTGCCCCAAAATGCCCCCGTGAGATTACCGCTTCCGCTTTGTTTAATGTAGAAATCAGGTTCATTTTCGGAGTCAGACGGGCGAAAGACCGATAAATCCGTTTTCCCGTCGCCGTCGAAATCAAAAATGCTTTTTCTCGAAAGCCTGCAAGCGCAAGTGTATCCATCGGTTACCAAAACGTCGTCAATGTATTGCCCTTCGCGGGCTGTTCCCTGGTCGGTCCCGACACGCCAACGGAGTTTCACGTTTTGACCTGCGGAGCTAATAGGTAACTTCACTCTAGCAGTTACGAATTCAGCGGTTTGATTGACGCCGCTTCTACCGGACCAAGCGCGCCTTCCTGCAAGCGGGTTTTGGCAACAACTATCAATTACTCCGTCGTATCCACCCTGCAAAAAGAACCCGCCTGCTGATTCTATGTCTTGCCAATCGCCATCACCTATCTTGATTTCCAAAACGGCACCGTCATAGAGCTTGTTTCTCAAGAAAGTTGATTCAAGCTCATACCAGTTCTTAAAACTCAACTCGGCTTGCGTAGAATTTATCGGAAAACTCGGAGTTTCAAGTTGATTTATGCCGATTTGCGTTGAGCAAGAGGAGAAGGCTGAATTTCTAGGTGAAACTTGACGGTTACTGCTTATGACCCAATTTTGCTGTCCGCCAGAAGCGCTCGTTGTCCAACCCACTGGTAAGTTCTCGCTCCTATCGAAATTTTCCTGCAAAGCGATGCGCTTAATCCCAGTGTTCAGGCTTATCGAAACTGTTCCGAGATCTTCTGTTCTGTCTCGAAGATCGAGAGTTAAAGTTATTTCATCTCCACAGCTTAAATCTGGTGACACGGTGAAAGTGAAGGGGCGAGCAATCCCTTCTCCATTGGGAAGCAATACGCCATAATTTTGCGGTGGAGATTGATTTATCACTCCGCCCGAAGACTGCAAACTCGCCGTTAGATTCTGCGTAGCTTTCATGCCCGTATTCTTGAGTTTTATATTCATCGTTACGGTTTCGCCCGGTTCTATCGCTTCGTTTGCAACGCAGTTTTCTGAGAGAATCTCGACGTTTTGTATTTCTAAAACCGCCGTTGGTTCTAGCGCAAAGTTTTGAATCAGTGTTTGTCCGTTCGATACAGAAACCGCAAGACTTTTCGGACGAAATCCTCGTGCTGTTGCGGTTAGGTTGTAGGTTCCCGGAAGCAACGATAAATTTCCGTATTGTCCGAACTCGTTTGTGCTTCTGAAGTAGTCTAACGTTCGGATAACTGCGCTCTGGATCGGCTGGCCATTTTCAGCATTCGTTACAACGCCTGTGATTACGGCACGTGGCGCATCGCTACACTCAGGAAATCTGAATTTTCCGATTCTGGTGAGCCAACCGAAGGGGCTTTCTTCTTGACTTTCAAGCGTGTAGTATTCATTCGTTAGCCAAAACGAGCAATCGTCGCTTGGGTCAATGCTCATCTGCGAATAATCTCCCCAGCGGAAGCCGAATGCTGTTTGGACGCCAGTTCCAATGACCAAAGGCGTTTCGATGCGAAATGTTCCCGGCGGATCGGTCGAAAGTCTTCCGGTGTAGAGAATTGAAGGTTTCTTTTGTTCACTTGCAAAACTATATCCGACGGCGATATTTCCTTGATGGTCTTGAGCGGCGCTTGCCATCCATCGGCTGTTTTCTATTTCGCCGATGGTTGCTTGAAAATTAACCTGAAATGCTGAATTCGGCGAGTTTCTCCTGAGTTCATAAACGCGCACGCCTGCGCGATAAGTTTCGCCTACTGCTGATATTCGCACCGTTTGATTAAAAACCAGAGAATCGTAACTACCAAAGTTTCTGTAAGCAACTCGATACATCAACCTATCGGATTGAGAATCAAGCGCTTCACCCGGAGGAGGTTGTTGAATGTCGGCTCTACCGGCGGGAGATGTAGGATCAAAAGGTGCAACCGGTATGGGACTTTCGGCTCTTTCGGCGAATGTTGAATTCAACGGATTGTTAAAATCAGCTCGAAATTCAAAAAGGCGAATTGCGTCGAGCGGATCGCCGTATTCTGTTGCTGTATAGCCAACAAAGATTCCCGGCATTCCTTCTGGCGGAAGGTTTAGTCCGTCTAAATCTGCTGGCAAAAGATTTCCTAGTCGAATCGTCGTAGGCGACGCTAGATCGAAGTAAATGTAATTCGCATCAGTAGCGCCCGAATAAAGTTTTATTTTATTAAAAGCAAAAACTCCCGAACCTGCATAGTCGCTTCCCAAAAATTGGTCTGTGGACATATAGATTGCGTCTGTCCAAACAGCTAATTTGGGATAATCATTTAACTTTACGTTTGGCATTACGAATTCATAAACATAGAATTCGCCCGTTGGATCGGGTGATTTCGAGACTGCTATCATCTGGCGGAACGGTGGGAATAAAATGCAAAACTGACTTATAATCCATCTGTCTGCGAGCGGGTCATATAAAACTATCGGATCGCCATCGTCCCGTCGAGAGCAGGGAGTTCCGAGAGATGAGAAGAGACTGCTGAGCTTAAACGGTGGTGTGAGCGGATTCCCTTGCTTATCGAAAACACGAACCAGTGAATTGACAGCTTGAACGTAATGATTTAAGCCAACATCGCCGTTCGTATCAGGTGGAATTATGCGAAATCCATAAGCGGCGGCATTATCGTTGCTTGAAATACCTTCAAATGAAAGCGAAGGCGAAGGCATCGGTAAGGATGAAATTTCAGCAAAATTTCTTTCTACATCGTGAATTGCTCCTTGGATTTGTTTGCGGAAAGGCAATCTGTTTGGCACCTTGCGGGCTTGCTCTTCTGCACGACCCATTTTCCGGCTGCTTTTTCCCTCTTCAGGTTGAGCAGGACCAAAACTGCTTACAGGATCGGAAACTGCGAATTTTACCGCTTTGAAGACTTGTGGCTTAACTTCCTTGAAAATTTTTGTGTTAGATTGTGCCTTTTCGGCAAGAGCTTTGTTTTCGATAGCCGTATTTGCAAGAAAATCTGAAATCGCAAAGTCTAGGAAAGTTTTTTGGGCTGAAAATACGCCAACAACCAAAAGAGCAAAAAACAATTTTTTAGCTTGCTTTAGCCGCCGTGTTGTTGAAACGATTTTTTCGGAAGCCCAAATGAAGAAGAAGTTTCTAGAACTCTTGATAGCCTTTGTTACTACGTTCTCGGCTTTTTCTTTCTTCTTCATTCTTTTTTTATTTTCTCGAATACTTTTCCATACATGCAACGAAAATTATTACGATTGCTTGCAGAATTAAGCCTATGTCTTTTGAAACATGCTTTGTGAAAGCATCAACGAAAATTTCGCCGCGTATCAAAACGGCGAAAAACAATGCGGCAAGGAAAACTCCGAGCGGATGATTTCTACCTAAAAGCGCTACTGCAATGCCTAAAAATCCAACTTCACCGGAAAAATCATGGAAGTAGCGATGCCTGTCGCCCAATACTTCGCCGATAGCGACCATGCCTGCCAGTGCTCCTGCTAAGGTCATTGCAATGACTATTTGTTTTTTTGTTGAGATACCGCCGTATTCAGCGGCAGAAGGATTTTCGCCGACCGCTCTGAGTTCGTATCCCCATTTTGTCCGCCACAGAAAAATGTAAACAACAAAGCACATCAAAACGGCGATCAGGAACGAAACATTAAGCGGAACGTCTTTTGGAATGAAAGAGAAAAATTCGTTTAGTTGAGGAATATAAGCATTTGTGCCAATTGGTGCTGTCTGCAAAATCGGGTCTCCCGGTATTCGATAATGGTATTGCGTCAAATATCCCGTCAAAGCAATTGCTATGAAATTCAGCATTATAGTGTTTATTACCTCACTAGAACCGAATTTCGCTCTTAAAATACCCGGAATCGCTCCCCAGATTCCGCCAACCACAACGGCGGTTAGAATACACAAAGGCACCAAAAGGAATGAGGGCAAGTTCATCCATGACCAGTTTTGCTCGTTTCCAGAAATTTTCACTATGACACCGCCAAATTTAATTCCGATCCAAGCAGTTGCAAAGGCGGCAACGTAAAGCTGACCTTCAGCGCCTATGTTGAAAAGTCCGCATCGAAAAGCTACTGCTACTGAAAGCCCTGTAAAAATCAAAGGCGTCGCATAAAAAAGCGTGTAGCCTATGTCTTTTGCCGATCCGAAAGAATTTGAAAGAAGGATTCGGTAGGTGCTTATCGGATCGTCACCAATGATCAGAATGAAGACTCCACCAACCAAAAAAGCGCCAAGAATAGCAAGTGGAATAATATAAAACTCTCTAGTAACAGTCTTGAAACTGTCTAACCCTCTCATATCTTTGCTTTTGAGTTTCGTAAATTTAACTTCTCGGAAAATACTAACTCATAAGTTTCTTCGTGTCATCTACAGAAGCCGCTTTCTCAAAATGGAAAACGATTTTTGTTTCATAAAAAATTTTTTGCTACAAGTTGAAAAATTTTCACTCAAAATGCTTGACAAACAACTACTCAACTTTTATGATAAAAGTAGAATCAACAATGAAAATTTTAGAAAAAGGAGGTGAAGTTATGAACATAGTCAGATACGATCCGATTCGTGAGCTTCGTAGCTTGCAAGAAGAAATGAATCGTTTGTTCAACACGACTTTCTTCCGTGGCTTCGATGATGAGCTAATCACAGGAGCATGGACTCCGAGTGTGGACATTTTTGAGAACAAGGATCAAGTTGTTATCGAAGCCGAGCTTCCGGGAATGAAGCCTGAAGATGTCAACATCTCAATTGAGAATAATGTTTTAACGATTCAGGGTGAAAGAAAGTTTGAGAAGAAGGAAGAAAGCGATAACTATCATCGAATTGAACGTCGATATGGTAGCTTTACCCGTTCGTTTACTCTGCCACCAACAGTAAACCCGGATGACATCAAGGCAGAGTTTGACAACGGACTTCTTAGAGTGACTATAGCCAAGCGTGAAGAAGCCAAACCACGTCGCATTGAAATCAAGGCGACTTCTGGGAGTGCTTCCGCAGCTGAAGGCAAAAGTGCGTAAACTGTGGACTAAAGGCTTGGCTTCGATTTTGAAAACAAAAGCAAGGCAAAGTTAGCCTTGCTTTTGTTGATTTGGCACATTCAAAAAGCAAAACTGGTTGTATGAAGAATAAGGAGGAAAAGAGATGAGATTCGATAAATTCACAGTTCGCGGGCAGGAAGCCATTCAAGAGGCTATTCAAATAGCTATGACGCATCAGCATCAGCAAGTTGAGCCTGAACATATCTTAGCTGGAATGCTGAAGCAAAAAGAAGGAGTAGCGCGTTCGATATTAGGCAAGATTGGGGCTAATCCAAATGGAATCCTTGCCGAAGTTGAAGATGTAATCAAAAGATTTCCGCAAGTTACGGGCGGACAGCAGTATTTTGGATCGCGCACCAACACTATCTTTCAAGCGGCGCAAAAAGAAGCCGAGAGAATGCAAGATGAATACATTTCGACTGAACATCTCTTACTTGCGATTGCTGATGAAAAAGGTGGTGATGCAGGGCGAATTCTTCGTGCAAATGGTGCGAGCAGAGAGAATATTTTGAAAGTTGTAGAGCAGCTGCGTGGCGGAAGCCGAATCACCGATCCGAATGCTGAAGAGAACTTTCAGGCTCTTGAAAAATACGCAACTGATTTAACAGAGCTTGCTCGCAAAGGAAAGCTCGATCCCGTCATCGGAAGAGATGACGAAATACGCCGAACGATTCAAGTTCTATCGCGTAGAACCAAAAACAATCCTGTTTTGATAGGTGAACCGGGCGTAGGAAAAACCGCAATTGTCGAGGGATTAGCGCAGAGAATTGTCTCGGGCGATGTCCCGGAAACTCTCAAGAACAAACGCCTTGTCGCACTAGACCTTGGAGCGATGCTCGCCGGTGCAAAATATCGCGGTGAATTTGAAGATAGACTGAAAGCTGTTTTGAAAGAAATCGAAAGAGCCGAAGGTCAAATAATCATGTTCATTGATGAGATTCACACCTTAGTTGGTGCAGGCGCAGCAGAAGGCGCTATTGATGCTTCCAACATGCTCAAACCTGCTTTGGCAAGAGGAATTCTAAGATGCATAGGCGCAACTACTTTGAATGAGTATCAAAAATACATCGAGAAGGACAAAGCTTTGGAACGCCGATTCCAAAAGGTTTATGTTGGCGAGCCTTCGGTTGAGGAAACGATTTCGATATTGCGTGGTTTGAAAGAAAGGTATGAGGTTCATCACGGAGTTCGGATAACGGATTCTGCTATAGTCGCCGCAGCTACTCTTTCGCATCGTTATATCACCGATAGGTTTCTGCCAGATAAGGCAATTGACTTAATTGACGAAGCCGCCTCGCGTCTTAGAATCGAGATTGACAGCATGCCTCAAGAAATTGATGAACTCGAAAGGGAAATCCTTCAACTTCAGATTGAAAGGCAGGCTCTTTCGAGAGAAACGGACGAAAAAGCAAAAGAAAGGCTTGCCGAGATCGAAAAGAAAATTGCTGATCTAAAGGAAAAATCAAGTCAGATGAAGGCAAAATGGCAAGCTGAAAAAGAAAAAATCGAGAAAATTCGCTCCATAAAAGAACAAATCGAGCAAGCGAAACTCGAACTTGAAAGATCGCAGAATGTAGGAGATTTGCAAAAAGCGGCGGAACTTCGTTACGGAAAAATCCCAGAACTTGAAAAACAGCTTGCAGAAGAACAGGCAAAATTGGCTGAACTTCAGAAAGAAAGTGTTTTCCTGAAGGAAGAAGTAACGGAAGAAGACGTAGCCGAAGTTGTTGCCAAATGGACTGGTATTCCGGTTTCAAAGATGCTTGAAAGCGAAATGCAGAAACTTTTGAAGATGGAAGACAATCTCAGGAAAAGAGTCGTGGGGCAGGATGAAGCTTTATCGGCTGTCGCAAACGCAGTTCGGCGCGCACGCGCAGGACTTCAAGACCCGAATCGTCCTATCGGTTCTTTCATATTCTTAGGTCCGACCGGAGTGGGTAAAACGGAAACTGCTAAAGCATTAGCGGAGTTTTTATTCGATGACGAAAGAGCAATGATTAGGCTCGATATGTCCGAATACATGGAAAAACATGCAGTTGCACGCATGATAGGAGCGCCGCCGGGATATGTTGGTTATGAAGAAGGTGGTCAATTGACAGAAGCTGTTCGACGTCGTCCGTATTCGGTGATTTTGTTTGACGAAATCGAAAAAGCACATCCAGACGTTTTCAACATTCTCTTGCAAATTCTCGATGATGGACGCTTGACGGATTCAAAAGGGCGTTTAGTTGATTTCAAGAACACGGTTTTAATAATGACGTCGAATTTAGGTTCGCGTGAGATACTGAATTTGAGTGGCGATGAAGTGCGAGTGCGCGAAGCCGTGATGCAAATTCTTCGTGAATACTTCAAACCTGAGTTTTTGAACAGAATTGACGACATCGTCATATTCCATCAACTCACCAAAGAACACATTGATCGAATAATTGACCTGCAAATAGAAAGGTTGCAAAAGATGCTTGCGGAGAAAGACATCAAGCTGATTCTGGATGCTTCTGCGAAGGAACTCATAGCCAAACATGGCTACGATCCGACTTTCGGAGCTAGACCGCTTAAGCGAGCTATACAAACTCTGATTCAAAATCCGCTTGCTATGAAACTACTGAGCGGAGAGATCAAAAGCAGTCAGGTTGTTAGAGTGATCGCCGAGAACGAACAACTGAAATTCATTCCTGAGACAGCCGCAGTTTCCGCATCCTAACAACTGAGGCTCTAGGCCCAAACGCCCTAGAGCCTCTTTTAGAGATTATCATCAAGCTCAAAGATTGATCCTTAGAGTCTAGATTTAACTTTCAAACCAATTACAGTTACTCTTGTTCCCACCTACTTTAATCTCTTGCCACAAAATTGCTCTGTTGGATAAAAAGCACTAAAGATCACAGTCATTCATCGTTTTTGTTTTCTTTGCTCCGCTCTACAGAACAACTATCTTCTACTTAGCACTCCTCTCTCTCCAATCCTCTAACACTTTCTTGCGTGCTTCCAAAAGCAACTTCGACTGTTTGCTTTTCGACCCCATCAACTTCACCAATCTATTCTGTAGTTTCTCTTTTACCTGATCTCTCGGTGCGGGACCATCGAAAAGAAAATACCAAAATGAAAAAGCCTTTTCGTCATATCGTGCCTTTTTCTTTTGTGGCACCGGGCATTATACATCCCTTTTATTGTCGGTTGTAATCAAATCACCCTGTCGGTCATAATAATCACCAGGAACCATTCCGATTGGGTCAATGAACTTTAAAGGATTACATAGACATAGAGATTCCAACTTTGCGGACGGAATGGGGTTGCTCTTGCGGCTAATGGGTCTGGACTTGTAAAGCGTCCATGATTGTATGCGAACATCCTTGCTTGAGCAAAGTTTAAGCCTGATTCTGTGTCTCTCTCATAACTTGTAAACTTCTGCACTTCTG
>RFGC01000002.1 GCA_003697135.1 Acidobacteriota bacterium | reverse complement strand
GGGGCTGATTTTTATGATAATACGCTTGTGCTGCATGAGATAAGTCTTACACCTACGCCTTATTTTGATGAAACATTCAAAAATGTAGAGGTTGTTTTATCGAAAGAGCAGAGATTTATGATAAATAAGGTTGAAGCATGTGGATGCGGTAAACCTATTAAGCCGCATCGTAGTATAATTAGCAATATGGTAAAAGCGCAAGATCTGGAGCAGGTGCTTGTGGAAGTGCAGGCCCTGCAGGATAAGGTGACGCAGATGTCTGCGTCACTGGAAGAGATTAAGGCTACCTTAGATGGGCATGAGACACGGCTGCAGAAGCTTGAGGCTATGCTCACCGATGTGCCCACCACCATGGAAGCCCACAAAAAGACCATCGCTGAGCTTACCAAGGCCGTAGATGAGACCATGAATAAGCAGGTCACGGCCCTTCTTGATGCCGTTAAGCAGTTAACGCCCGTTATAACCGGTCTCAAAAACAGATAAGCCTATGTTGGAGCAAACGCAAAAAAGCCTGGATGCCTTGTTTGAGTTGTTGAGCAAGGCACATGTTGACGTGACGGCAAGCGATACCGAGCTTAATAAGGTGTACGCTACCACAAAGCATGAGCTGAGAAAGGTGATCCGAGGGGATGGAACTACGGGCCGTATATCTTATGCTGATTTGCGAAAGTTAAGACAAAATAAAAAGATTTTAGCTTCTACCACCACAAGTTTTTCAGGCGTAACGTATCGGGAAGGTTTTCAGGTAGTGTCGCCTTATCGTGAATTTGTTCAGGATTATTTGCCTTTATATGATTATGATACAGTACAGCGGCTTTATATGGATTATGTTTCTATAAGAAACTACATAATGCCTGGGAACACGGCCGAAACGGCACTTAAGCCCCTTGATTCACTTACTGTTGCTACAACAAACTACGCAACGGTTAAGCTTTCAGGTTATGTTTATTGGACTCTTGAGCTTGAGCGGTACACTAATTTTGAGGATTATCTTTTAGAACAAACTGCGATTGATATTGAGGCAAAAATACACCGACACATCTTAGGTACTATTGTAGGTGCGGCTGTAGCCCCTGCCTATCCTGGGGCCGGTAACTTTACGAATGCCCCCAACCTGTTTTCTCTTGCTCAATTTTTATACTATGCTTTAAGGCCCGAGTTTATAAAAGAAAGATGCCCAGGTGTACTTGTGCTGTATCCTCATGATAGGTATAACTCGATGTCGGCTTTATATTCACCGGCTAACCTATACCCTGTAACGCCTGAAGTTTCTGCGTATATAAGCGAAAAAATGCCTAAACTGAAGATTTTACCGCATGATCTCCAAGATATTGCGTCTACTTCTTATATTGCTATCAATGCGTGTAGGGTAATACCGAGCGTAAGTGAAATCATCTTAAAGCGAAGAGATTTTGAGGCGGTGACTACCGTGGGGACCTTAGGCAACAGTACAATTGACAGGAATATGTATGCAATCACCTACGAAGCCTTTGTAAACTTTGCCTTTATACCTACGACACAAATAACGATTAACGGCGCATTTCCTATCACTATAAACCCGTTCTTTGTGGATACAATAGCAACCGGTCTCGCAAACATCTAAGGCCATGGAAAGGATGGAAACGCAAGAACTGCCTTTACTTGCCCGCAAGGTGCAGGAAAAACTGCAGGAGGCAGGGCATAAAGGTGGCTTCTTCTTATACACCGAGTCAACAGGTAGGATGTTTTTCCCAGATTTTGAGACTTTTGTTACCTTTGTAATGTTTTATAAAGGTGCGCATAAAGAAGATGACGAAGTTATACTGTATAAGCCCGACAATATAGAGGTAATTTAAGTCCTTGTTTATATACCCTTGCCGGCCGGTGGGTCTGCCGGCCGGCTTTCTTTTTTCCTGCCTTCCAAAATATAAAGATAAGCCAATACTTCCTCAAAGCTGGTGTGCTGGTCTATGTCTATGCCGAGTGATTCTTTTATGATTGCCTTATAAATAAAAAACGGATTTATAGCTAACTCTTTATTAGCGTCTTCTTTTAGTACGTCTTGGTTATGAAATTTTTCTACTTCTATAAGCAAAAGTATCTCTTTATACTTCGTTATAAGATAACTTTGGAAAGAGTTTTTTATTGACTGCAGTGCTTGTAAAAAAGTCCTAAAAAGGTCAGGATAGTCTAAAGGCTTTTGTATGAAATCATAAAAAGTAACATTTTGTCTTGGCTCATTTTGTGTCATTATTTATAATGTTTCGCTTTTGTATGATGTCTGTTATCTTTCGCATCTTATACAGCCTTATAAGCCTATCATGCGGTAATAAAAAAGCAGAAAGTATCGCTAAAACATTGCCGTACACTATCGTTGACATACTAAACTGCGCATATAAAAGCGCAATGTTTATACTAAAAGCTGTGAGAAGTGAAATAAAAAACTCTTTTTTACTTTCAGCAAAATTGAAAGAAAAAGCTGTTGACAATAAAGCAAGCACAGCTATATCGTATAGATTCATCGCAGTAAGCTATATAATCTTTTGGTTATGCTTTTGTTTTTTAGGAGAAATAGCGAAAGCCGACTTATTGACCAAGAGGCAAATAAAAGAGACACAACTGCCGCAAGTACAGCTAAAAAGTACTCATTACTCAATAAAAAGCCCAGTATAAACAATATAAGCAAAAGTGTAGCCGATAAGTCGGCAATCACAGTATTATAAGACAGCAGATAAAAGAAAGAACCTATCGTGTACAAAGAAAGCAAGAAAGGTGAGTCTAAAGCCAGCCATCCTAAGGTATAAGCCATGATAAAGCTAACTAAAGCTATCGCCTTTTTTAGTTTCATGTTTCAAATTTTACAAAATTTCGTAATATTTACCTGTGGGGCAGTTTAAGATTTACCTAAAAGATGTCTTGAGCAATTTGAATTATTTCAAGATTACACCTGCAAGCATGAAGACTATTTTAGAGTTTTCAAGGATAAGGAAGGAAACCTTTCCAGATCCACAGACTGCAGCCACCATGTCAGAGATAATACTGCAGGCCCCTACTGTGGAAGAAAAAGCCTTTTTAGCTATGTTAGCGAACCTGCCTTTGATCATTCGCTTATATGTGTACTCGGCGTCTATACCTGACCATCATTATAGCTTTTCTGATTATTTCAACGAGATATACCTGAAAGTAGTAAAAGCTATACCAAGTTATGATCCTACAAAATCAAAAATAACCACCTTTGTTGGGGCTGTTATATACATGAAAGCAAAGACCATTTGGAAGGAGAATAAGACTTTAGAAGAACGTGAAATACCT
>RFGC01000018.1 GCA_003697135.1 Acidobacteriota bacterium | reverse complement strand
TACGCACCGCTACGTTTACGGGCTAGACCCAAATTATCTCTACTCAAAAAATCCAGAGCTTTTCAAAATAGTTGATGATATAGTCAAAGGACGAATTGACGATCCGGGTCCGATTATACGTGAGAAGATAGGCGCAAATTACGTCTTCTCAGATGTTAACGAATGCAAACCTTTTGTGGAAAAAGCCTTACGAAGCGGTTGGTTTGAAGTAGCTTACAAAGATGAAGACGCTTACTACTTGAGAATACGCCAAGAAAAAGGCGAACCACAAAACTTAGAAGAGATAGAAAGTGCAAATGTGCAAAATACGCCTTCAAATACAAGTCAGAATCCGATACCCTAAAACCTAGAAAGACAAAAGCTGAAACGCAAAATGGCTGAGAGATTATTGTTCATTACACTTGGTTTCTTGCTAACGGAATTTTTTTCCTATGCGGCTCACCGCTGGCTCTTTCATGGTATTCTCTGGAAAATTCATTCAACTCACCACAAACCAAGGAAAGGCATTTTAGAAATGAACGATATTTTTAGCCTTGCTTTCGCCTTAATCTCGATCTTGCTGATGTTCGCCTCGAACAGTCTTTTGTCTTCGATTGGTCTTGGAATCGCCATTTACGGATTAGTTTATTTTATTGTTCACGATGCTTTCACTCATCGGCGTTTTTTCCCTTTTAGATCGAAAAACAAAATTCTTCTCACAATTCGCGCCGCTCATCAACGTCATCACCAATCTGTCGAGAAAAAAGGGCTTGAACCTTTCGGACTCCTTATTTTCAATTACAAAAAATTCGCTAGGAAAAACTGAAGTTTTGTTTTCGGACTCATTTTGATTATCTCAAAAAAGCCGATGGTTTCTACAAATAACTCACGTATTGTATGATTGTTTTTTCGGATTATGCTAAGGTTCCACAATACATTAACGAATCAAGTAGAAGAATTTCAGCCTTTGAAAGAAGGCGAAGTAAGAATGTATATCTGCGGGCCGACAGTTTGGAACTTTGCGCATATCGGCAATTTCCGCACGTTCGTCTTTGGAGATATTCTAAGGCGCTATCTGAAATTCAAAGGCTACAAACTAACGCACGTGATGAATTTGACTGATGTTGACGACCGAATAATTTCAGAAGCCAAGAAAAAAGGCATAACGATTGATGAAATGACCCAACCTTACATACAAGCCTTTTGGGAAGACATGGAAGCTTTGGGATGCGAAAAACCTGAGATAACACCGCGCGCTACTGAGCATATTCCTGAGATGATCGAACTTATACAAAAACTTCTCCAAAACGGCAAAGCTTACGAGTCAGAAGGCTCAATCTACTACAGAATTTCTGCGTTTCCTGAATACGGGAAACTCTCAAAAATAAACCTTGAAGGCAACATAGTAGGTGCAAGCGGTAGAGTTGACGCCGATAAATACGATAAAGAAAATGCACGTGATTTTGCGCTTTGGAAATTCGTCCCGCCGGACGAAACTCCTGGTTGGGACGCGCCATTTGGACGCGGCCGCCCCGGTTGGCATATAGAATGCTCGGCTATGTCCATGAAATACCTCGGCGAAAGTTTCGATATTCACGCCGGCGGAGTTGATTTGCAGTTCCCTCATCACGAAAACGAAATTGCTCAATCAGAAGGCGCAACCGGTAAGCCCTTTGCAAAATACTGGTTACATAGCGAATTTCTGAAAGTTGATGGCGAAAAGATGGCAAAATCCCTGGGCAACGAATTTACTTTGCGCGATATTTTGGCAAAAGGTTTCCCTGCATTAGCCATAAGGTATTTGCTTTTGTCCGTTCCTTACAGAAAGCAACTCAACTTCACCTTTGAAGGTTTGAAAGGCGCAGTCTCAACCGTTGAAAGACTGACAAATTTCCGCCAACTCGTTAGAGAAGCAAAAACAGAAAGCGGCTCAAATCCACAAGTCAAGGCAATTGTTGAAAATGCGCTAAAATCCTTTGAAGAAGCAATGGACGACGACTTAAATACATCAGTCGCATTAGCCGCAATACACAACATGGTGCGCGAAATAAACATTGTGTTAGCTAACGAACAACTGCGTAAAGACGATAAAGAAGCGGTGCTCGATGCGATCAGTAAATTCGATTCGGTCCTGGGAATTTTCGGTAAAGAAGAAACCTTAATACTTGACGAAGAGGTCGAAAGACTCATCGCCGAACGTCAAGAAGCGAGACGTAACCGCGACTTCGCAAAGGCCGATGCAATTCGCCTTCTTCTCAGCGAAAAAGGAATAATTCTTGAAGATACTAAAGAAGGCGTTAGATGGCGAAGAAAACTCTAAGTCGAGTAATGCAAACACATGCCTGAAAAAATCAAAGAGGCTACTCTTTACTCAAGTAGCCTCTTTGATTTTTTGGAGCTTTGTGAACCCGGCAAGTAAAGGGAAGTTTCAGGTTTACTTTTGCTTTATCGGGCTTTCAGATTTCAAGAACAAATCTTCTAGCAAAGAGCCACTACTGCATGACCAATAGGCACGCCAACCCCAAGAAACACCAGAGCCGTCAGACATGAACTTAAACGTTATAGCACCACCACTTGAAGTCAATCTTCCCGGTGAATTGGTTCCAGTGTAGGTGCCTATCAGAGGAGCTGTCACGTCAGCACCGTCTATGATATAGAGACGATCACCTGCTCCTAAACCGAAACTATAGAAATCAACCGTTACTCGGCTATTTCCCGGAGGATCAATGGTGAAAATGTAATTCTCGTTATTTCCGTAGTTACCAGTAGGTCCGCCAGTATCGGTGAATGTTCCCGTGCAAGCGGTAACCACTCTATGATATTGCGCAGTAGCAAAATAAGAACTTCCGCTAAATGCTCCAGAACCTGAACTGCAATTTGCCCTAACCTGCCACTCATACATTCTGCCTGCGGTTAGTCCTGAAATGCGGATACTTCTTGAGGAAGCATTAACGGTTGTCCAAGACGAAGTTCCTTGAATGCGATACCGCACCGTATAGTTTGCGGCTCCAGAAACGGCATTCCATGAAAGCGTTGCGGCAGAAGTTGATATTTGAGTTGCAGCCAATCCATTCGGCGTTCCTACACTACATGGCGGCGGTGTAGAACCTCCATTGATTAAACTACAGTATCGAGACCAATTCCAGTGAATTCCCGGATCAACGTGCGTTTGATCTGGAAAATGTTGATGCCCCTTAATGCGATAAGCGCTAGACAAGACGACCACACCACTGTGGCCAGGTCCACTATAGCAAGCACTTCGGCTTATCCCGCGCCGCTCGGTTATGTTTCTTACCAAATTAGCCGAAGATTGATACATGGCAGTTGTATACCATGAAGGATTGCTGACGTATCCTTCATGCTCAATCCCTATCGTGTAGCTACTATGCGCATAAATGTGCCATGCTTTATCGTATTCTCGCACCATTTGAGTAACTTGCCCATCAGAAGAGCGAATTACATAGTGAGCCGAAACCCTAGCATTTGGATTTTGAAACCAAGAAATCGCCCCTGCGTAAGAACCTTGAGTTGTGTGAACCACGATATGAGTTATGGTAGCACCTGAACGTGATGAATAATTGTAAGGACTTGCTGGAACCCAACGCGCTCCCGGATAATCCGTGCTTGCAGTAGCTTCACCATAAATTTGCTCACCGTTGGTGATGCGGAATTTGCCCGTGGACTCCTCATAAATGACAACTTCCGGAGCAGAAAGAATCATTAGGTTTTCCGCTCCGAAGATTGCTTCCATGTTTATCTGAACACCTTCAGTTTTTACCTCAGGAGTCTCAATTCCCTTTTGAAGATTTGTATAGACTTCGTAAAGCTGTAAGTCTTGAGCATAACGGTTAAGAGTGTTGTCATCAGGGATTTCGGAAAGTTTCCGCAAAATCCTTGCGAAATCTTCGTAAGTTATCGCTTCCTCTGCCTTTGCATGATGAGACAGATATGCCGCCACCGCCATAATTTGCTGATAAGGACTTTCTAGGAACTCTTTTTCTGAGATTTTTGCAAACCTACAAACTTCTTGCAAATTGTTCCTAAAATATCCCTTTCCGTCTTTAACCAAACCAAAAATCCCATAACGAGCTGGTTGATGGTGTTCATCTTCTTCTGCCGGCCGTAAATTCTCAAAACGGCTTGCTGAGTATGCAATGCTTTCCAAAATACCGCGCGGTATGTTTGGATAGGTTTGATATGCTTCCTCGAAATACTTCGCAAGCTCGATTTGAACAGATTGGCCCGATACACTTCCTACGTAAAATAGGAAAATAATCAATGTCGTAAGCACAATTTTTCTCATCCATCATCCTCCCCAATTAAAATTGCCGCCGATGAAACCACAGTAAGCTATCTGAAAATTGTTCGGAAAATATGACTTTGAGCAAAAATAAATTCGGTTTGAAATTTTCTAACAAAAAAGGCAAGAAGTCAAGTCAAGAAGGGAGTTTTTCAGAACAAAATAAAAGAAAGATTCCGATCTTTACTTGCTTTTCTTGCTTGACAAGATGCTCTTTGGAATTTATCATCTAAAATTTCGGCTCTTGTTAGTCGGCTTTTCAAGGTGTATTTAGATGTTCGAGTCGCTATCGGAAAAATTAAAAAACACTCTTAGGAACCTACGAGGCACAAAGGAACTCACGCCCGAACAGGTTGATTCTGCGCTTAGAGAAATCCGTGTTGCTTTGCTAGAAGCCGACGTAAACTACAAAGTCGCAAAAGATTTTGTCGAGAGAATAAGGCTCAAGGCTGAAGGTCAAGAAATCTGGAAAGGGCTGAAACCTCACGAACAAGTTGTCAAGATAGTCTATGACGAACTTGTTGAATTGATGGGCGGAGCTTCTTCGCGCATCGTATTTACCCGCCAAGTGCCGAATGTAGTAATGATCGTTGGCTTACAAGGTTCTGGAAAAACAACCTCAACAGGCAAAATAGCGGCTTGGCTTAAGAAGAATCAAGAAAGGAATCCTCTGGTAGTTTCAACCGACGTATATCGTCCTGCCGCGCGTGAACAATTAAGAGTTGTTGCAGGAGCTGTTGGAGTTGCTATCTACGACAACAGACAGCTAACCGACCCCATAGAAATAGCCAAAAATGCCGTCCGATATGCTCAGGAAACTGGCTATGACACGCTCCTGATTGATACAGCGGGTCGGCTCCACATTGACGAGCAACTAATGGTTGAGCTTGAAAAGATCAAGGCTGAGACTAAACCTATTGAGATTCTGTTCGTAGCCGACGCAATGACAGGGCAAGACGCAGTTCGTTCAGCAGAAGAATTCCATCGCAGAATCGGCATAACCGGCGTTATTCTAACTAAAATGGACGGCGACGCTCGTGGCGGAGCGGCTCTTTCAATTAAATACGTAACCGGGCAACCCGTTAAATTCGTTGGTGTCGGCGAGAAATACGATGCAATCGAACCTTTCTACCCTGACCGAATCGCCCAAAGAATTTTAGGAATGGGCGATGTCCTAACCTTAATAGAAGAAGTCCAGGCGAAAATTGACGAAGAAGAAGCGGCAAAACAGTTAGAGAAAATTCAAAAAAATCAATTCACACTTGAAGACTTCCGAGATCAACTCCGCCAGTTCAAGAAACTTGGCTCAATGTCGAAGATAATGAAACTTCTTCCAGAACAGCTACTCGGCGGAATTAAACTAAGCGAAGAACAAATGGAAATGCTCGACCAAGAACTAAAACGAACCGAAGCCATAATTGACTCGATGACCAAACAGGAAAGACAAAATCCTGAGATTATCAACGCAAGTCGCAAAACCAGAATAGCCCGTGGCTCAGGAACGACCATAGCAGAAGTTAACAAGCTCTTAAGACAGTATGAACACATGCGCAGAATGATAGCCGAAATGAAACGAGGCGGACTTTTCAGTCGTCTTGCCAGTCGAGCTATGGGCATGGGCGGCGCAGGTGGTTTGAGCGCATTGATGGGAAGCGGCTTTCCAAGTCTCGATGACGAAGATTTCAGTGAAAACCAGTCTTTTGCAAAAAGATTGAAAAAGAAAAAAAGACACAAAAAGAAAAGGAGATGAGCTATGCTTTCGATTAGTCTGATGCGAATGGGTGCAAAGAAGAAACCTTTTTATCGTGTTGTCGTGAGAGAAAAACGCTCAAAGCGCGACGGTAAATACATTGAAAACCTAGGAACATACGATCCTTTGAGCAATCCACCTAAGGTGAATCTCAAGCATGATAGAATTCAATACTGGATAAGCGTCGGAGCGAAGCCTACTGAAACTGTTGCAAGTTTGATAAAAAATAATCCGCCGCAAGAAGCTGAATTGAAGTGAGAGAGCAGTTAGTTGCAATCGCTAAAGCTGTCAAAACTCATGGGCTTGCAGGTGAGATAGTAGCCGAAGTTTTAACAGACTTTCCTGAAAGATTCAGCTACACGGAAAGAGTTTTCTCTGTAAGCCCAAAAGGAAAAATACAGGGACTTGAAATCGAAGATTTCTGGTTTCAAAAAAACAGAGTTGTCCTAAAATTTGTAGGCATTGACTCAATCGAAGAAGCCGAAAAACTTATCGGCTGTGAAATATGCATTCACGAATCGGAAGTTGTCGAACTGGAAGAAGATGAATTTTTCTATTGGCAATTGATAGGATGCATCGTTGAGACGGTTCAGGGAGAAAGAATAGGCGAAGTTAAGGAAGTTATGCAAGGTGTCGCTTCGGAAATTTTGGTTGTTCAGGGAGAAAACAAAGACTATCTGATCCCGTTTGTGAATGCCATTTGTCCAGAAGTTGACATCGAGAAGAAAATAATCAAAATTGATGCACCTGAAGGCTTGTTAGACTTTTGACGATGAACGAGCCGCTTAAAATTGATGTCTTGACGATTTTCCCAGAATTTTTCAGCGGCGTTTTCGAGGTCGGGATAATACGTCGTGCAAAAGCATCTGGAATTGTCGAGATAAACATTCACGACTTGCGATCTTTCACAACTGATAAACATCGAAAAACCGATGATCGTCCCTTTGGTGGCGGCGAAGGAATGGTAATGAAACCAGAGCCAATCTTCAACGCCATCGAAAAACTTATAGGCACTTGCGAAAGAGAGCGTTATCCAGAAGGCACAAAGGTTATACTGCTTTCTCCGCAAGGCTTTGTCTTCAAGCAGAGTTTAGCTAGA
Source organism: Acidobacteriota bacterium (assembly GCA_003697135.1). Taxonomy (GTDB): domain Bacteria; phylum Acidobacteriota; class Blastocatellia; order Pyrinomonadales; family Pyrinomonadaceae; genus J014. Next base: position 307,511 of record RFGC01000018.1, on the reverse strand, counting down.
GAATTGGCTGAAAAGACCAAACGCATGGTTTTGATTTGCGGCCGTTACGAAGGCGTTGACGAAAGAGTTAATGAAGCACTTGTAACAGACGAAATTTCAATCGGCGATTATATTTTATCAGGCGGCGAACCTGCGGCGGTTGTAATAATAGATGCAGTAACACGCCTTTTGCCGAATGCTTTAGGATGTCCAGATTCAGCCGTTCGCGAATCTTTTACCGAAAATCTTCTGGACTATCCGCAATACACCCAGCCAAGAGAATTTCGCGGAATGAAAGTTCCCGAAATTCTTTTGAGCGGTAACCACAAAGAAATAGAAAAATGGCGTCGCGAAAAGGCACTTGAAAAAACCAGAAAAATGAGAAAAGACCTTCTGGAGTTGAAAGATTCATAATGCTTTGAGATTCTTAATTTTTCAGCCAATTCGACGTCTAAAGCTTTGAAAATTTCGATAAAGGAGTCATAAGTTTATGAACAAATTGATGGAAATAGTCGAAAAATCGCAGTTGAGAAAAGATATACCAGACTTTAAGCCAGGAGACACTGTGCGCGTGCATGTTCGTATAAAAGAAGGCAACAAAGAACGTCTGCAAGCTTTTGAAGGAATCTGCATTGCACGTAAACACGGAGGCGCGCGTGAGACCTTTACTGTTAGGAAAGTTAGCTTCGGAATCGGAGTAGAGCGAATTTTTCCGCTACATGCAACCGTTATAGACAAAATCGAGGTTGTGCGACGCGGCCGCGTTCGTAGAGCCAAACTTTACTACTTGCGTAACTTGAAAGGTAAAGCGGCAAGAATTCGTGAATCCGATAGAAAAACTCGTGAAGCAAAGACAACTGGCGCAAACGGTGAAACTCAAGAGACATAGCCAAAACTTCATGAAAGCCTTGAAGCAAAAACTTGGGCTGATAAGTCTCAATTTGATTTAGACTGTTTGTCTTGATGGGCTTTTAGCTTATCAGGGTCATCTGTTGAAAAGTTCTAGTGTCACTCTCGGTCGTAATACATTGTCGAGTTCGAGATTTCTGAAGATTTCCGATGAGATTTAAGCTGAAGTCTTAATGATTTCCGACGAACTAGAAAGGCAACTATTTTTGCAAGGTTTTCATTTCGTAGCAGGGATTGATGAAGTAGGTCGAGGATGCCTTGCAGGGCCAGTTGTTGCCGCCGCTTGCATTCTTGATCCTTCAAAACCTTTACCGAAAGGTCTTAACGATTCAAAAAAAGTTTCTGCAAAAGAGCGTGAAAGACTTGCCGATGAAATAAAGAGAGCGTCAATAGCCTATTCGATTGCGCAGGTCGAAGCGGAAGAAATTGACAAAATAAACATCCTTCAAGCCACCAAAAAAGCTATGAAAATGGCTGTAGAAAAACTCAAGCCCGCTCCGAATTTTCTCTTGATAGACGCTTTAAGTTTGGATACATTGAAGATACCGCAAAAATCAATTATCCGCGGCGATGCAACCTGCGCTTCGATAGCCGCCGCTTCTATCATTGCCAAAACTTATCGAGATAACCTGATGAAAGAACTCGATAAAACTTATCCGATTTACGGATTCGCCAAACACGTCGGCTATGGAACAAAACAGCATCTGGAAGCTCTCCGAAAATATGGACCTTGCCCTATCCATCGCAAGTCTTTCCATGGAGTCTGCTAGTTTAGCTTTGAGAATCTTTGGAAATTTTCTTGTAACCTAAACTATGCTTCCAACACCGATGAACGAAAACAGAATAAAAAAAGCCTTCGCTGAACTTCAAAGCAAAACCCGAAAAGGTTTTATACCCTTCATAACCGCTGGCGATCCCGATTTGGAAACTACAAAATCGCTTCTTTTATCTCTGTCGAATCTAGATTCAACAGTTATAGAGTTAGGCGTGCCTTTTTCAGACCCGATGGCTGATGGTGTTGTCATTCAAAAGTCTTCGGAGAGAGCCTTGCGCAACAAATTTGGTGTGGCAGAAATTCTGGAAATTGTAGCTCAAGTTCGCACCCAAACTGAAACACCGATAATCCTTTTCAGCTACTTTAATCCTTTGCTTCAATACGGTTTAGAAAACCTATGTCGAGATGCGAAAAAAGCAGGCATTGACGGAATTTTGGTGACAGACCTAATTCCCGAAGAAGCAGAAGAATTTTCGCAGATGCTGCGCGCAAATCACTTAGACATGATTTTTCTCACCGCCCCGACTTCTACTGATGAAAGGATTAAGATGATTGCTGAAAAAGCAACTGGCTTTATTTATGCAGTTTCACGCACAGGCGTGACAGGACAACAAGAAAAATTAAGCGAGAGAGCCGAAAAATTGGTCCAGAGAATTAAGAAATTTTCTAATTTGCCCGTTGCTGTTGGATTCGGCATCTCAAATGCGAATCAGATTGCGGAAGTTTGGAAATACGCCGATGCGGCTGTTGTCGGATCGGCAATAGTTCAAAAAATCGAAGAATCCATCAATCTTGGAATAGCTGACAAATCGGGCATTATCAAAAGAGTTGAAGAATTTGTGCGACAGTTGCTTCCTGCCGCTTGAATTGAAACAAAAAGGAGCTTTATCTTGTTTTTTTGAAAAGCTTTCCCTGAAGGAAAATATGCGAATGAAAATACAAGTCGGTGAAGTTGTTATTTTGGTTTTGCAAAATCCAAGAGAAAAGATGCTAGGTGTTTTGCAAGAGATAAGCCCTGCTGGGATTTTTCTTCGCGGCATAGAGCTTAACTATTTCGATGACCTTACAAATTCAATCAGAAAGGGCGAAGAATATCTCCCGATGCAAGATTATTTTTTTCCGATGTGGCGTGTCGAAAAACTAATGCGCGACGAAGGCTCTTCTGAAACTCAATCGCTCGCCGAGCAATTCTTCAATCGAACAGGTCTAGAATTCAAAGCCCTCTAGAGACTCTGAAATTTTTCAAACTTACAGCGAAATTACCTTGTCCCAAAACCAAAAATTCCCAAATTCTCACCGAACCTTCTTTTCATCTCTGACTCAAACTCTTCCAGTAGTCCTAATTTTTCTAAGAATTTTCTTTGCTCAAGCATCAGTTTAGGTAGATAAAAAACATCGGAGACAGCATATTCGATAAGCTCTCTTGTCCAAATGCCATTCCAGTCTTGCGAAGCAAAGGTATCTCGAAGCGATTTGTCAAGATTGACACCGAAATAGCGATAAACAGTCTCGGCTAGGCTTACGGATTGGTTCGCTCCTTTCGTTATAAGCTTTTCCGCAATCATTGTGCAAAAGATATTTCTGACCAGAAAAGAGTTTCTCTGAAGAAAACCTAAATCAAATTTCGCATTGTGAAAAACCTTTGTTATGTTATCGTCCGAAAGCAACTTTGCCAAATGTCCTATACCCGTTTCTGGCGAGAAAGGAACAAAAACAGAAAATTCACCATCGGAAAATTGAATACTCAACAACCTTCCTTGGCGAACCGACAGAGACGAAGTTTCAGTGTCACAACCGATAATCGCAGAATGCTTTAGCCTTTCGTAAGCTACTTCAAAGTCGTCAAAGTTTTTTGCGATGAAAATATCCATCTCATGAACTCTTGAACCTTATCGGTTTATTCCCATCTTGTCGTAAACTTCCTTTAAGGTTTGGCTGGCTATTTCTCTAGCTTTTTCAGCCCCGGATTTGAGAATCTCAACGATCTCTTCGTCCTTGAAAGACTTTGCTCTCTGCTGAAAAGGCTTTAGAAACTCTATAATTGCCTCTGCAAGTTCCGTCTTGAAATACCCGTAGCCTTTGCCCGCAAATCTAGCCTCACACTCTTCGGGTGGAAGATTTGTAACCAGTCTGTAGATTGTCAGCAAATTGTTGATTGCAGGACGCGATTCATCGAACTTAACTTCCATTCCCGAATCCGTTACAGCCTTTTTGATCTTCTTTCTTATCGAATCAGCGTCATCAAGAAGAAAAATAGCGCCGTTTGCGTCTTCGTCTGACTTTGACATCTTTTTTGTAGGATTTTGAAGTGATTGGATTTTCGACCCAACAGGCGGAATGTAAGGTTCGGGAATAACAAAAGTTTCGCCGTAATCACGATTGAACCTTTCGGCTAAATCACGAGTTAATTCGAGATGTTGTTTCTGATCTTGCCCAACAGGAACAAGATGAGTTTTGTAAAGAAGAATATCCGAAGCCATCAGAAGCGGATAAACGAATATACCCGTTCCAACATTCTCTCCCTTTCCCTTCGACTTATCCTTGAATTGTGTCATTCTTTCAAGCTCGCCCATTCTGGCAATACAACAAAGCACCCACGCAAGTTCAGCATGTTCTGGAACATCCGACTGAACAAATATAACTGAATGCGTCGGATCGATCCCAGAAGCAAGATATATCCTTGCAAGCTCTAAAGTTTTTCGTCTTAAAACTTCAGGATTCTGCGGAACTGTAATAGCATGAAGATTTACTATGCAGAAGAAACTTTCATAATCCTTCTGCAAAGCAACCCAGTTTTTCAAAGCTCCCAAATAATTGCCTATGTGTAAATTCCCTGTAGGCTGAGCACCACTGAAAATTCGTTTTTTCATAGGTAAACTAATAGATAAATCAAACCTATTTGAAAAGGTCTTATGATTGCGCTGAAAAAGCCAAAATAAACAAAAAGAAGCAAAATAATAAAGCCATATTGCTCAAGTAAATCAAGAAAAGGTTGAAAGCTTTCGGGTAGAAACGTCGAGAGAATCTTACTTCCATCGAGCGGCGGAAACGGCAAAAGATTGAAAACAAAAAGCGATAGATTCATCATCATCATCATGTAGCTTATTAAGATAACAAAAGGATTTGCCTCTGCACTGAAAAAGGTTTGTATATCAACTCCTTGCCAGATCATTATTTTTGCTATTGCGAAAGCCACAATCAGCAAAATCAGATTTGCCAAGACACCTGCTATCGAGACCATAAAATTTGCTAACCTGTAGCGATGCCACTTTCTCGGGTTAACGGGTGTTGGCTTTCCCCAGCCAATCAAAGGAATCGCTCCAAGCAAACCGCCAACGGCACTAAAAATAAAAGCCATTATCGGTATTAGGAGCGTGCCTATCGGATCGGTATGCTTTACAGGATTAAGAGTTACTCTACCGAGCATGTAGGCTGTGTCATCACCAAATTTGTATGACATCCATGCATGACCAGCTTCATGCACAGAAACCGCTAGAAGCAAAACAACAATGTAAATAACAAGATGCGAGATCAAAATTGCAAAATTAACTTCGTGCATCTATGGTATCTCCAAAAATCATCTTTCCCAATACTTTTTAATTTTGAAGTCCAGCATCGGAAAAGGCACATATTCAACGTTTCTACCCGACTCTCGTAGCTTCTGCACCATCGGAATAGCCGCATCGGCATTCCTAGTGTGAACAATTATAGTCGCCGCACCCTGAAGTTCAGGATGCTCATTTAAGAATTCAGCTATCGCATAACCTGTGTTTTCGTAGTCGTTATGCTCATCTGAGCCGTAGTGATGTGGCAAAAGATCGTGATCCAAAAAGATAGCGTCGTAAGAATTCTCCGCTAACAACCTTTTAGCCTCTTCAACCGTTTGAGCTATGTCTAGGCGGTCTTTTTCAAAGCGCCTTTTGAACCATGCGTGGCGGTAGGGATCATCATCAAGAATGAAGACTGAAATAGGACTCCGCTCAGCCTTCACTCCTAAAATCCCAAGTCTCAAAAGCAGATTCCGCCACAATTGCATAAGGCAATATCTTATCACACTCAGACAATCAGCTTGTATTGCTCCCAAAGTTACATACTTCAAATCCAATTTTTACAAGCATTCTACGGATTCGCTTATTGATTGAAGATACTCTTTCACATCTTCCAAAGTTTTACCAACGAGATTTTTGCCCAAAAAGAAAGGCATCTGTGTTACTTCCAGCAATAAAAAATCAGGTTTTCGGAAGGCTCGCATCTCATCTTCCGATTCAAAAAATACCTTTGCCAAGTTCAGTCCCCACAAAGGTCTAAGAAAAATATCAAGTTCGATTTGTTTATCGTTGAACTTGTAAAAGTAACGATTAAAACGGAGTTCGTTGGTTCGTTTCTGTCCATTTACTTCAATCTCCAATTCCTCGAATTGCTCAAAGATCGAATGCTCAGCCTCATCTAACTGCATCTCGTTTACATACCAAACGGAGAAGTCATTTTCATTGATTTGAATTCTTTGCTCTAAAACGTAACTCCATTGTTTTGTCTTCGGTGAGCGAATGCTCCGAATACGCAACCTGGTGTTTTGAAGGTAATTGTCAAAAAATTGCAGATGCTCACTCGAACGCATGAGACCTTCTGGTAAATCTTGAAATAAAAAAACACGCCTTCTCTCAATTCGGTAATTTTTGTTCATACATAAATCTGTTTTATACTTTTTAACTACGCTGTTTCAAGAAAAGGTTCGCTTATGAGGAAGCTGCTTTTAATCGGTGCTACTTTCCTTTTTGTTTGTTGTAGTAGCTCAGGGACTGTAAACGAATTGCAAAAGAACGCTGCAACCAAATCAGAGGTAGAAAACAACACCGATAAATCAGTTATTACAACAACCAAGACCCCCGAAACAGAAAAATTTAATGATGCTCCCACTCTTACGCCTGTCGTCATAGCTTATTACAATGCTGTGAAAAACAAAGACGAAAAAGCACTCCGAAGCGTTCTTTCTTCTGATACTTTGAAGGCTTTGGAAGAAGATATGAAAAGCGAAAAGAAAAAATCCCTCATTGATTACGTCGCTGAAATAGAAAATACTGATACACCCTACCAAGTAAGAAATGAAAAAATCGAAGGCGACAGAGCAGTAGCAGAAATCAAAGGGGGAAACTACGCCGTTTGGACAAAATTCTTTTTTGTCAAAGAAAACGGTCAATGGAAAATAACTGATCAGAGTCCTGAAATTGAGAAAAGATAGAATCAGACAACCAACTAAAGAAAAAGGTAACCATTTAGGTCAACGCAAATCTTTGACGAGCTGTTTCCAGCCTAAAAAAGTAAAAATTTTTGTTACTTTGCTCGTATTGACTTGAAATTTTTTTTATTTTTGGTAGCATCAACAATTTGTTTGAGGAAAATAGTGATATTTTTCTCAAACAAATAAAAACAATAAACTTTAGAGGAGATTAGAGGGATATGAAATTGAAAGTAATGACTATTTCAGCGGTTGCATCTTTGGCTTTGTTGGTCGGAGCTTGTGGTGGAGAACAAGCAACAAATACCACAACAAACGCTAACAAACCTGCAAACGCAGCAACAACCAACGGTAATACTACCGCAACAAATACAGCTACAAACACGGCAGCAAATACAGCTACAAACACAGCTGCAAATACGGCTACAAACACGACAGCAAATACAGCCACAAATACAGCCGCAAATACGGCTACAAACACAGCTGCAACAACCAACACGAATGCGGCTGCAAAGCCTGCTAATACTGCAGCCAATACGGCTGATAAGAAGGAAGCAGAGAAAAAGCCATAATGAGAGCTTTTTCAAGAACGGTTTTCTGAACCGTCTTTCCTTCTTTAATCAGAAACTCGGGTTTATACAAACCCGAGTTTTTGTTTTTTAGTAAAAATTTTTGATGACAAAATACTTCAAGTTATGCTAATCTTTTGTTTGTTTCAAATTGCTTAAGGTTATGAATCTACCAAAGATAGTTCAAGCAAGTATGGAAAAGTTAAATGAATATCTACAAAATCTAGTTTCTCTGCAAGGTTATGAACTACGTATAGAACCGAACAAAAAACCTTATGTTCTTTCGGCCAAAGGGGTGAGTGAAATAGCTGATGTGCCTATTCCGGGAATGCAAATCAGCACAATGATTTTTCCTTTGATTCCAAATGATGTCAAAATGCAGCTTCCGAACAAACCAGAAGTTGAGTTTGTTCATTCTAGTAGCTTTGGGCAATTCAACTTTACAGTAAGAAAATCTCCTCATGGTTTCAATGTTGTAATTCGTCCGCTCATCTCAACTGAAGAAAAAACCTCAAAGGTCGAGGTAGAAAAAGAGTTTCCAAAACAGGAACCCGATTATCAGCCAACATCACATTTCCAAAGTTACATGGAAAACACAACCACAAGTCAGTCGAAAATAGTAATTGAAAATCTTGATCAAACGGAAGAAGAGATAGGCGACTATCCGCAAGTCGAGCTTATCACTCAATCTGAAACCAAAACTTCCGATGCGGTAACCGCTCAATCCTCGTTTCAAGCTCGCTCCGAAGAGTTCTACAGTGAACAAAACTTTCAAACACAATCAGAGGTCGTTATGCAGCCGCAACAAGAATCTCGAAGAGAACAATTCCAAAAAGTAAACTTTGCAGGTTCGGCAAAGTCAAGAGAATTCATGGAAAGAATGTTTCATCGGATGATAGAGCTGGGAGCTTCAGACCTCCATCTTTCATCTGGCGTTGTTCCGATGATTCGTAAAGACGGAAAAATGATGAAGTTTCCCGGCTATGAAGAAGTATTTTCGCCAGAAAGAGTGCGTGAACTACTGCTCTCAATAATGCCCGAAAGAAACAGAGAAGAGTTTGCTGAAAGAAATGACACGGACTTTTCTTATCAGATGCCTCAGGCACGTTTTCGTTCAAATGTCTTTATGGACAGAAAAGGCATGGGCGGTGTGTTTCGTCTCATTCCCACCAAGATAATTCCACCGGGCGAACTAGGATTGTCACAAGCAGTTATAGATTTATGTTTTCTTCCCAAAGGATTAGTAGTGGTTACAGGTCCCACAGGTTCAGGAAAATCCACAACCTTGGCTAGCTTGATTGACTTTATAAATCAAAACCGAGACGATCACATCATAACCATCGAAGACCCGATTGAATTTGTTCATGAGAATAAGCGATGTTTAGTAAACCAACGAGAAGTCCACAGCCATACGAGAAGTTTCAAGGATGCTCTACGTGCTGCGCTTAGAGAAGACCCTGATATTATCCTAGTTGGTGAGATGCGTGATCTTGAAACCATCTCCATCGCAATTGAAACAGCCGAAACAGGTCACCTTGTCTTTGGCACTTTGCACACTTCTTCAGCTGCCTCTACTGTTGATAGAATCATCGATCAGTTTCCTTCAGATCGCCAACAGCAAATTCGTGTAATGCTTTCCGAATCTCTTAAGGCTGTCATAGCTCAAACACTTTTGCCCAAAAAAGGTGGTGGCAGAGTTGCCGCTTTCGAGATTTTAATCGTGACACCTGCAATCTCAAATCTCATAAGAGAAGGAAAAACCTACCAGATTCCTTCTGCCATGCAAACAGGAAAAGCCCTTGGAATGGTGATGCTTAATGATTCGCTACTGGATTTAGTTAAAAAAGGCATCGTCGAGCCACGTGAAGCCTACCTAAAAGCAGTTGACAAAACAGGATTTGAAGCTCTCTTGCAAAAGAATGGCATAAGGATGTGGTAAATCCTGCTGAGACAGAATAGGCTGACTTAATCTAAGCCGTAGTCTCAGCCTCTGCTTTTGCGATATAGAGAATTCTGGTGCAGCTTTCGCAGGTTATTATTTTCTCAGCACGTTTTAGCTCCATCATCACTTGTGGACGAAGTTTCATAAAGCATGAACTGCAAGACTCGTTGATTACCTCAGCAACAGCTATACCGTCATTACTTCTCTCAATAAGCCTTGTATAAACTCTGGCACTGTTAGCCGAAAGCGATGCAAAAACCTCTTGACGGACTTTGAGAGAAATCTCTAGTTGTGCTTTATCATGTTCAAGCTGTCTGTCGAAATTTTCTAAGGCTTCTTTGCGTTCGGCTTCTAATTTGCTTATCTCTTCAGCTCTTTCGCTTAAAAACTTATCGGCTTCCTCAATTATGACCATCTTATCAAGTAGTTCAGTCTCCAAAGCAGAAAGCTGCTTTTGAAGAACGTCAAGCTCACGTACCGCTGCCTCATATTCTTTCTGATTGCGTGCAACTCTTAAATTTCTCTCTGCACGTTGAATCTTCGATTTTATGTCACTTACCTTAGCTTCAAGCTTAATCCGCTCGTTATTTGCTTCTCGTCGCCTCGTCTGAACTTCTACGATTTCACCTGCTTTTCTGTCAAATTCTTTCTGAAGGTTAATACGTCTCTGATCTGCTGTCTCGATATTTTTCTTAAGTATTCTGATTCTAGTATCAATCTGCTGCAATGATATTAGCTTCTCAAGCTCCGGTAACACCTTTACATAAACTCCTTTTGTCGGGATTTTTAAGCTTATAACGTTTGGCCATCTGATTGTGATGAAGTTTTGTTTTGATAGGACTCACTTCTAAACTGCCGGTTTTTAGTTTAACACAATTTTTCAAGATAAGAGAAGTGAAAATCAATGCATTGATACACAAGATTTTCTATTCGTTCTAACGAGCCAGAATTTTCGCACCTGCAACTGCGTTCGCAAACATAGGCGAGCTGCTATTTTTTATTCGGTGCATTAAAACCTTTGCGCGCACGCACTTTAACACCTTCTCTGTTAACTCTAACCTCAATCGTATGCCACTTACCGTCCATTTTCGATTCCGGCAACTGAAACGTCAGCGTGTATTGACTTCCAAGCTCAGTAACTACGTTTTTGAAAGCATCACGTAGAGCTTGCCCGCCGGGAGTTTCAATAAAAAAACCGCCCGATTTTTCCGCAAAATTTCTAAGCACATTTCTATTTTGCAGTTTCTCTCGTTCGCTTGCGTTCATCGGCGACATATCAACTGTGTAAATCATAGCATTTGCCGCAAGCGATGCTTTCAAAGCTTTATCAGCAGTTGTCTTGCTTCTTGTATCAGCACCATCAGAAAGCACAATGATTGCACGTCTCTTCTCTGGTCTCTGCGCCAGTAGCTGAGCCGCTTCATAAATCGCATCATTCAAAACTGTCATTCCCTTTGCAGAAAGATCAAAAATCGCATCATCAATGTAGCGACTATTTGAAAAATCCTGCACCATCGAAACTTTTGAATCGAAATTGTAAATCGCAACTGTGTCTTCAGAACGAAGGCCATTCAGAAAATTTATAGCAGCCGAACGAGCAAGGCTTATCTGCCTTTCCATGCTTCCCGAAGTATCAATCAAGATAACTGCCGCAAAAGGCGTTTCTTCGGCGGAAAAAGATACAATAGGTTCTTCAACTCCATCAACAAACAAGCGAAAAGCATCGCGCTTCAAACCAAGAATCGGATTGCCATTTTTGTCTGTAACTATCGCATTGACGATTACGATGGAAGAATCAACCTTGATGATTTCGTCCTCTTCTTGTGCGTGAGAATAAACGCAACTCAACAAAAAGACAAAAGACACCAAGAATTTCTTTAGTTGTGCATTTTTCATCAACAGCCCTTCTCACCTAACCCGTGCAAATTGAGTCTTGATAAACTTGATGGTTTTCAGTATCGAATTTGACGTCTCAATAGCCCCTACTGATACTGTAAATCGAGAAATTTTCCTCAAAGTGGAAGCTAGTTCTTCCGTCGAGTTTTTCAGCGCCTCAAACAATTCATTTAATCCAGAAAATTTTGTTTGTTCTTCTTCATCATTATTAACATCCCCGCCTAAATCATCACATATCTTTTTAATTAGCTTTTCTAAACGTTCAAGTTTCTTTTCATCTTCAGCAGTTATTCTCTTGTTCTGTTCATAAGACTCGAAAAGTTCCCTGCCCAACCTTTCAGCTTCCTCACCTCTCTTAAGCATTTCGCTGAAATCTTTTTTAGCCTCTTCAATTTGTCTTTTTACAAGCGCCTCTCTAATGTTCGCTGGAAAATCATCTTTTGAACGTCCATCTTGATCGAGCCGAATTTGTGCCATGACCGCTACGATATTCAAGAAGACAATTGCAAGAAATACACTAAGTTTCTCGACAAAAAGCCTCTTGCAATGAAAACCAACATGGGCTTTCTTTACAAATGCAAAGCGGTTATTCATTATCTTCATCTGCATCTTCTCTTCTTCCACCAAACCGCTCGATAAGTTTATTCAAAAATTCATCTTCGGCTTGTCCGCTTGACTGCAGCGTTGTCCATTCTGAACCAACACCGCTCTCCGAACGCCCTTCAACCTTGGCAATCACAGAGACTTTGTTTCGGATTCCATCAATCGATTGGACTTCAATCGTTAAAGTGTATCTACCTCTAGTCCAAACGTCACCAGAAGAAGGCAAAATAGCATAACGATTAAGCTCATTTGCTGTGATAATAGCACCTCTAGCAAAAACAAAAGGCTGCGTGATTATCAAGCCTTCATTGGGCCTAGATGATGCCTCGTCTAAAATTAGTTTCATCTCTTGCAAAGTTTCGATGATACTTTCTATCAAAACATCTCTTCTAGCGACGATTGTGTAAGGATTCGGTAGCCTCTGCTTAACACGAGTTTTCCCTTCGCCGAAGTCAATAGTCCTTCCGACATCGTTTGGACGCGAGCCAATCTTATCTGAATCGGTGCGTATTTGCCTAGTTTGTGTATCAATACCCTTACCTGTTTGCGCCCATGCAGACGAGATTAGAAAAAAAACTAAAATCAAAGCAAATTTTTTCATACGCTCTACCAATTCAAGTTTTATCCTTCAGGTGGGCTTTGTCAATCCTTTACGATGTGTTAACTCGAAAAATACGTTGCAGGATAAGCGGACAATTTCTCGGCAAAGATCAAACTTTTTTTAGTATAGCGGCAAAAAATCCGTCTGCTTTGTCCTTGTGCGGAAATGTTCTCATAAATCCTTCTTTCGTTAAATTCTGTGTTAGATCAGGCTTGAGTAAAGAAAAGTTTTTATGCTTTTGCAAAAAAGCATTTATTACCTCTTCATTTTCTTCCCTTTCCAATGAACAGGTTGAATAAACCAAGCGACCGCCTCTTTTAAGAACTCTTGAAGCATTTTCGAGTATTCTAGATTGCTTTTCCGACAAAACAGCAAAATCTGTTTCCTTTAGGAAATATCTTATTTCAGGATTTCGTCTAATCGTTCCCGTGCCAGAACAAGGCGCATCAACTAAGACGACGTCAAAACTTTCATTCTCAAAAGGCAGTTCCATCTCAGCGTTGCAAGCCAAAAGCTGATAGTTTTGAATGCCGAGCTTTCGGCAATTTTCCTTTACCATCCTCAACCTTTGCAAGAAAACATCTGCCCCGACAAACAGACCTTTAGGCTTTGCTAGTAAATGAATCAGTGTAAACTTCCCGCCTGGCGCACAGCATAAATCAAGAAAGTTTTCTCCATCATGAATCTCTACCAAACTCGCAATTAGCTGAGATGCCTTGTCTTGAAAGTATATTTCACCTCTGCTTGCCAGTTCTAATAGCTCTTCCCTTGAAACAACCACCTTTTTGCCCGATAAAAGCTCCTTAACGGCAGGAGAAGTTTTAGCCGTAAACCTGAAATCCAACTCAGCCTCTTCGTTATTTGCTTTCACCAATTCAACTGTCTCGTCAAACCCAAACTGCCTTATCCATCGTTCAATAAGAAACCGTGGGTGAGATTCTGTTATAGAAAGGCGATCTACAGGGTCTTTAGGAAGAGCGAGTTTGCCGGGCCTATATTTACGTAAGATAGCGTTTACAAAACCCTTTGCTTCGGGCTTCCCGCAAATCTCAGCCAAATTCACCGATTCGCTAACCGCTGCATGACTTGGGACTTTATCGAGAAAAATCAATTGATAAAGTCCCATGCGTAGAATGATTCTGATTTCTAAATCTATCTTTTTGTCGCGTGCAAAGGTTTTTATAATCTCGTCGAGAAAGATTTTGTTTCTGAGAACGCCTAGGCAGATTTTATGACACAATTTTTTGTCTTTTGGCGAAAGTTCAGCTTCAACTTGTGGAAGCAAAATTGAAGAAAAAGCCTTATCTCTTTCAACCCTGCGCAACACTTTGAAAGCGGCTATTCTTGCAGGAGAAACTTTACGGCCTTCGGTAGGCATTTTGCACTACGGCAATCCCAGCTCAACGTTGCGGTTAACTCTGAACAAATTTACGTCCCGCAAAACTCCAAAAAATCCCTACGCGTCGTTTAGGGCTTCAACACCGGGAAGAACTTCTCCTGCCAAAAATTCAAGTGTTGCTCCTCCGCCTGTCGAGATATGGGAAATTTTATCAGCGACTCCAGCTTGATTGACCGCTGCTACTGAATCGCCGCCACCAACAATCGAGATAGCTCCTTTTTCGGTGGCTTCAGCTACAGCTTTAGCGATTGCTACCGTTCCCTCATCGAACGGCTTTTCCTCAAACATGCCCATTGGGCCATTCCAAAAAATCGTCTTTGCACCTTCAAGCTCTTTGGAAAAAACGGCAACCGTCTCAGTGCCTATGTCCAAACCGACAAGTCCTACGTTGGTGAATTCAATCGGGATTGTTCTTCTCGAATGCAAAGGATCGTATGAATCAACAACTTGGTGATCAGTTGGGAGCAATAGCTTCACACCGCTTCTTTCAGCTTTATCCATGATTTCAAGCGCCTTCGGCATCATGTTGTCTTCAACCAACGACTTTCCAACTGTAAAGCCTTGCGCTTTGAAAAAGGTATAAGCCATCGCTCCGCCGATCAAGAGCTTATCAACTTTTCGATCAATCAATGATTCGATAACTGGAATCTTATCGGAAACCTTTGCTCCGCCCAATATAGCCACAAACGGTCTTTCAGGGTTGTCGAGAACTCGGCTCAAATAGGTAAGCTCTTTTTCCATCAAAAGACCTGCAACAGCAGGTTGCAAAAACTTCGTTATTCCGGCTGTTGAAGCATGGGCGCGATGAGCGGCGCCGAAAGCGTCGTTTACATAAACATCAGCGAGCTTTGCAAGCTCTGCAGCAAAACCTTCGTCGTTCTTTTCTTCTCCGGCATGGAATCTTAAGTTTTCAAGAAGCAAAACATCGCCTTCTTTCATCGCATCAACCTTTTGCAGAACCTTTTCACCAATGCAATCTTCAGCAAAAGCAACTTCCTTGCCGAGAAGTTCCGAAAGACGTGCGGCTACAGGCTCTAAACTGTATTTTTTCGGATTGAACTCTTCTCCTTTCTCTTCCGCCTTTTTCTTGTCTTTCAAGGGTCTTCCCAAGTGAGAAGCAAGGATTACCTTCGCACCGCTTGAGATTGCATGTTTAATCGTCGGTAGTGACGCAACTATTCGAGTATCGTCTTCGATGCGCCCATTCTTTATCGGGACGTTAAAATCAACGCGAATGAAAACTCTTTTCCCTTTGATGTCAACATCTCTTATGGTCTTCTTGTTCATAAGCCTTTTGAAGCTATGTATTTTATAAGGTCACGAATACGACACGAATAACCCCATTCGTTGTCATACCATGCCAAAATCTTGATTGTTGTGCCGTTTATAACTTTTGTGTTTTCAGCATCAACTATTGAAGAATGCGGATTTCCGCGAAAGTCAATCGAAACAAGCGGTTCTTCGCAAAATGCTAGAATTCCTTTCAACTCTTCATTAGCCGCATCTTTGAGAGCTTGGTTTACTTCCTCAACCGTTGTCTCTTTCTCAACATTCATCACAACATCAACAAGCGAAACGTTCGGCGTCGGGACTCTAACAGCAATGCCGTCGAATTTTCCTTTCAGATCAGGAATAACCAAAGCAACTGCTTTGGCGGCACCTGTCGAAGTCGGGATCATCGAAAGAGCCGCCGCACGCGCCCTTCGCAAATCTTTGTGCGGTAAATCAAGAAGATTTTGATCGTTTGTGTAGCTGTGAATCGTATTCATCAAAGCGCTTTTAATGCGGAATTTTTCGTGAATAACTTTCGCAACTGGTGCAAGGCAATTGGTCGTGCATGAAGCATTGGAAATTATGTGGTGTTTTTGCGGGTCATACATATTTTCGTTGACCCCCAAAACAATCGTAATGTCCTCGCCTTTAGCAGGTGCGGAAATAATAACTTTCTTGACAGGACCGCGCAAATGCTTTCTTGCATCTTCAGCTTTCGTAAATTTGCCCGTTGATTCGATAACTATTTCGGCACCAACTTCCTCCCAAGGAATCGCCGAAGGGTCTTTTTCGGAAAAAACCCGAAATTCATCACCATCAACTATAATCGAATTCTCAGTATAGCTTATCTCGTTCGGAAGATTCCCAAGTATTGAATCATACTTGAGAAGATGAGCGAGCGTTTTCGTGTCCGTCAAATCGTTGACGGCAACAAAATCTATGTCCTTATCTCCTAACGAAGCTCTCAAAACATTTCGTCCGATTCTGCCAAATCCGTTAATACCGACTTTGATTCCCATTTCTTCCTCCCATGAGATTTTCAATTAAATACAAAAAGATAACCTTTTCCAAATCGGCTTACAAGTCCAAAAAACAAGATTTTTCAACTCTGAAAAATCCAATTTTCACTATTTTGAAAACAGCAAACTTTTGAACCCCCGGATTCAAATTTCATGAAACTGCAAACCCGATAAAATCGTAATATCGCTTGGATTTTTTCCATGAAAATTGTTGAGAGGTCTTCATTCTATGAAAAAGTTCTTAATTCTTTCTCTTTGGATTCTTCCTTTTCTTTTCACCGAATTAAACGCCCAAACTGTGGTGTTGAAAGATGAATTCAGCGAAAGCAAAGAAAAGCTTGAAGCCACGGGAACTTATCCTTTGAGAAGAATTGGTGTAGAAACCCAAGAACCAATAACTCTTAGCCTTGACGAAGCTATTCGCAGAGCTTTGGAAAACAATAACGAAATCGAGATAGCGAAAAGTGACGTAAAATTACAGGAAACACAACTTCGATCAATACTCGGTAGTTTTGATCCCGTCTTTACAGTTTCGCCGCAATTTACCAAAACGTCAACCACAGGCTCGCGACCCACTAATGATTTCAGAATAAACGCTGGAATGACAAAATTTTTCAGATATGGTGGCGGCAACTACAGAGTATTTTTCAACAATGTCCGCACAGAAAACACCTTTTCTCAAGCTCAAATCAGTTCAGGCGCGGCTTCTGGAACTGGAATTCTCTACTCATCAAGCTTGGGCTTGACGGTGACTCAACCTTTGTGGCGAAATTTCAGGATTGACAATACACGAAGGCAATTGAAAATTCAGCGAAAGAGACTGGCTCAATCCGATGCAGACTTTAGACAGCAAGTTATCGAGATAATCTCTCGTGTGCAAAAGGCATACTGGGATTTGGTTTTTGCTCTTCGAGATCAGCAAAACAAGATGGCAAACTTGAATCTTTCAAAAGAGAACCTGAAACAAATCGAAGCCAAAATTGCGGCAGGAACGGCTGCACCAATTGCAAAAGCAGAAGTCGAAACAGAGATTGCGAATCGCGAAGCAGAAGTCTTGGTTGCCGCTCAACAGGTCTCAATCGCAGAAAACAGTTTGAAAGCCCTTATTTTCAAGGACCCGACTTCATCAGATTGGGCGAGAAGTTTAATACCAACAGATCAACCAGAGTTTGATCTAAACGAAACGATAAACCTGCAAGAAGCGATAAAACAAGCTATCGAGAATCGTCCTGAATTGAAACGCCTGAAACTAGAACTTGAAGCTAACAAAATAGATATTGACTTTTTCAAAGACCAAACACGCCCGCAGATCGATCTTGTGGCAACAGCATCGCTAAATGGTTTTAGCGCTGGCAATACAAACACAAACCCACAAACGATTCCTTTGATTTCAGGAAATCCGGCAACTAATGCAAACGCATTTTTACTTCAGCAAATAAACTCTATTCGCTCAACACTGAACCTGCCGCCGGTTTCAAGTCCAACGGTTGTCGTGCCGGGAACACCTGATTTTTTTGCAGGCGGATTCAATCGGTCGCTGTCTAATATGTTCAGAAGCGATGCCCCAAATTATACGGTTGGCCTAACGATTTCTTTTCCTTTCAAGAACAAAACCGCTGAAGCGAATCTCGCAGGTGCAGAGATTGCAAGACAAAGGCTTGAAGCTCAAATGCGAAGTCTTGAGCAAAGCATCATTGTTGAAGTGAGAAACGCGGTTCAAGCTCTCGAAACTGCAAGACAGCGCGTAATCGCAGCAAGACGTGCACGCGAGAATGCGGAAATTCAACTCGAAGGTGAACGCAAGCTATTTCAGGCAGGACGTTCAACAACCTTTTTGCTCTTTCAAAGAGAAAACGCACTCGCAAACGCCAAAAACGCCGAAATTCGCGCCGAAACTGACTACAAGAAAGCTCTGGCTGATTTGCAGAGAGTAACTTCAACAACTTTTCAGGCAAACAATATACAGATAGACTCTCCCACAGAAGACAAATAGCATTTCTTCAGGAGCTACAGTCGCTACTATCTGAAACTAACAAATAGTAGCGACTTGTTTAACCAACAAAATTTAAGACCTGCCTTAACCAACAAGGTTTAACAGGTGTCCCATCTGAAGTTTTTTGACTTTTAGATAATTTACCGAGTCCTTTGAAGGCTTAAACTCTATTGGTATTCTCTCAACAATCTCCAAACCTCCTTCAATCATTGCTTTTATTTTCTGTGGATTGTTTGACATTACCTTCACCCGCTTTGCGCCTAAATCTTTTATTATCTCAACGCACTGGTCATATTTACGCAGATCAACGTCAAAACCAAGCATCAAGTTAGCCTCGACTGTATCTGCGCCTTTGTCTTGCAAAGCGTATGCGCGAATTTTGTTTATTATCCCAATCCCGCGTCCTTCTTGATATTGATAAACTATGATGCCATGCCCTTCATTTGCAATTCTTTCCATCGCCCAACGAAGCTGCTTTCCACAATCGCACTTGAGCGAATGAAAAACATCACCTGTTAAACATTGCGAATGAATCCTTACAGGCACAGGCATTTTTTCATCAAATTCACCTTTGAAAAGAGCTATAAACTCTTCGTCACTTGTCAGCGACCTGTAACCCGCTATCTGAAAATCTCCAAACTCAGTTGGAAGGCGAGCTTCAGCTACTTTTTCAACAGTTTTTATTTCCAAATTTGGCTTTTCCTCTCGATAACTAAGAATTTCCGTTTGCATATCGAAAACCTTTCCCTTGTTCGACTTTTACTTTCCTTAAAACATTTTATCGTTTTGATTTCGTCAAAATCAATTCACAACACCTATGGCTCTCCTTGTAAACTTTGACCGAATCAAATATATCCAAAAGCCATAGCAGCTTAAGCAAAATTTCTGTTAAAAATGGCGAAGAAATTCAGCGGATTATCAAGGCAGAGTTTGAATAAGGTTTTGCAGGTCTTCAAGATTATTGAAAAAATGTGGTGCTATGCGCACCAACCCGTTTCTGGCAGAAACGATAATATTTTGCTTTTCTAGAAACTTCACCAATCCAACATCTGTCCAGCCTTCTTTCGGCAAGATAGAAACTATCTGCGATTTTTCGCCTTTCAAACGAGAACTTAGAACTCTGTAGCCTTTCTCTACCAGCATCGAGCAAAGCGAATCGGTTAACTCTTCCAAATACTTTTCGATTTTTGCCACTCCGACCTTGTTTAGTAAATTCAGGCTTTGCTCCAACCCGTAGAAAAGGCTTAAGCTACTTGTCCCCGATTCCCATGCTTTGGTGTTCGGCTTCCACACCTGTTCTTTGTTGTCAAAGTCCCAGACGTCTTCAACGCTGATCCAACCAACAACTGAAGGCTGAATGCGTTCTCTGGCTCTTTCACACAGATACAAAATCCCGCATCCTTCTGGTGCGCAAAGCCATTTGTGAGACGCGCCCGCCGCAACATCAACAAATTGCGATGGCAAATCAAGCTCCAAAGCCCCAAAACCTTGAATAATATCAACAACAAACAAAGCGTCGTGCTTTCTTGCAATCTGCCCAATCCTCTCCAAATCGCATCGAAATCCAGTATCAAACTGCACGAAGCTGATTGCTACGAGTTTTGTGTTTGCGTCAATCAAACTCACGAAATCGTCAACATCAACAAGCCCGCCTTTACGTTTTGAAACTCTGAGTTCAACACCGAATCTGTCTCTTATCATTCGCCACGGATAAAAGTTCGATGGGAATTCACCTTCAAAGGTGACGATATTGTCGCCTTCAGCCCAGTCCAATCCCATAGCAACTGACGAAAGTGCGTCCGAAGTATTCCGCATAAACGCAATATCGTCTGGACGCACTTTAAGCATTTCAGCAACTAGCTTACGCGCTCTTTCTTTTGTTGCAATCCATTCTGAATAGTGAAGAGAACCGTTTTCCGAAACGTCTCTGAGTTGAGACAGCACTGCCTCAATGGCAACTACTGGAATTGGAGCAACAGCCGCATTGTTTAGATATGCATACTTTTCAACAGCAGGAAAAAGTTTTCGGATTTCTTCATCCATGCTTTATTCATCGTGCCGAATCACCGAGAAATCTGATGAAACGCTTCTTTGCCGAGATATTTTGCTGATGGCCCCAATTCTTCCTCGATTCTAAGAAGTTGATTGTATTTTGCTATTCTATCAGAACGCGAAAGCGAGCCTGTCTTGATTTGCCCTGCGTTTGTTGCAACCGCTAGATCGGCAATAAACGAATCCTCTGTTTCACCAGACCGATGCGAAATTATCGCAGTCATTTTGTTTTTCTTTGCAAGTTCAATCGCATCCAGCGTTTCCGTCAGTGTTCCGATCTGATTTACTTTTATCAAAATCGAATTAGCACAACCCTGTTCGATGCCTTTTCGCAAAAACTTTGTATTCGTAACAAATAAATCATCGCCTACAAGCTGTATTTTCTTACCCAAAGTAGCAGTTAGATTTTTCCAACCTTCCCAATCGCTTTCAGCTAAGCCATCTTCGATTGAAATAATCGGATATTTTTCACACCAATCTTGCCAATATCTAATCATCTCATCGGAAGAAAGTTTTCGGCCATCGGACTTCTTGAAAACATATTGGCTGCCGTCGTAAAACTCGCTTGATGCAGGATCAAGTGCAATCATAACATTTTCACCCGCTTTGTAGCCTGCTTTCTCAATTGCTTCCAAGATAGTCTCGATAGCCTCTTCGTTTGATTTCAAGTTAGGTGCAAACCCGCCTTCATCACCCACAGCAGTTGAATATCCGCGAGCACTTAGAACTTTTTTGAGATGATGGAAAATCTCCGCTCCCATTCGCAAGGCTTCAGAAAAAGAATTTACGCCAACAGGAACAATCATGAATTCTTGAAAGTCAACATTGTTATCGGCGTGCGCACCACCGTTGATTATGTTCATCATCGGAACAGGCAAGACTTTAGAATTGACACCACCAAGATAACGATAAAGCGGTATTTGCAGAAATGCAGCTGCGGCCCGTGCCGTTGCCATCGAAACTGCTAATATCGCATTAGCGCCGAGATTTGATTTATTTTCAGTTCCATCAAGCTCAATCATGATTTGATCGATCAAAGTCTGATCCAAAGCACTTAATCCTTCGACTTCATGAGCGATTTTGCCATTTATGTTTTCAACAGCTTTTTTAACGCCTTTTCCCAAGTAGCGCGCACTGTCGCCATCTCTGAGTTCAATCGCCTCATTTTCGCCAGTAGAAGCACCCGAAGGCACTGCCGCTCTTCCAACAGTCCCATCTTCTAAAATCACTTCTGCCTCAACCGTAGGATTGCCTCTAGAATCTAAAATTTCTCTTCCTGTGATTTTTTCAATTAGACCCATCGCTTTACTTCTCCCGAGAAATGAAATAAATGAAAAATTTATCCTCAAACAAATAGAAAATCAAATAAAAGCTGTGCATTCATAGATTCACAACGGTTCGGTAGTGTATAATTAAATTTCGACAAAAGTTATCGTAAGTGGTTATTATGGCAAACGATTTCGAGCTTCCGCCAGTTAACAGACAAGGACTCAAAATTCAGTCAACTCCGCGTGAAGAGATGAATCTCTATCCGCTCGACACTTTTCCTTACGAATTCGTCGGAAGGAAAATCAAAGTAAACTTTGAAATACCCGAATTCACAGCTATTTGCCCTTTTTCTGAATTTCCCGACTTTGCAACTATTAGAATCGAGTATATCCCAAACGAAAGATGCATTGAGTTAAAGAGTTTGAAACTCTACATAAATTCTTTCAGAAACGTCAAAATCTTCCATGAACACGCAATTAACGTTATTCTAGAAGATTTTGTGAAAGCTTGTGATCCTCTTGAAGTAAAAATTGTCGGTGATTTTAACGTCCGGGGAAACATCAAAACAATAGTCGAAGCGAAATACAAAAGAAAAGGTAAAAAGAAGAAATTTAAGGACTCAATCAAGTTCAAGGTTGTCGAAGAAGAAGTCAAAATAGACTAAAAGTCACCTTTCGCAGTTTCCAGCTAGCCTCAAAATTGTCAAATTCTGTTCCCTTCAGAGAGCTTAAACTTTTCGACTATGAATTAGCCTTAATGAATTGCCTCAGATGCCGAACTTGCTTTTATCTCTTGCCCAATGTGCTTTTTGTATGAAATTTCCAAAAGCTCATTAACTTTTTCCTCAATCATGCACTCAGGTTGCGAACAAACAATGGCCATCTCTGAAACCACAAGGAACTTTGTCTTCTCAAACATTCTCTGCTCACGAAAAGAAAGCGACTTCAAGCGACTTAGGTAATAGAGTTTCTTCAAAACGTCTGCAACTTGAAAAATGTCACCACTTTGAACTTTAGCATTGAATTCTTTGGTGCGAATTTTCCAATCAGAAGGTGGCTCTTCAAAATCTTCTGATAAAAATTTCAACAAATTTTGGCATTGTATCGAATTTATGATTGGCCTAACACCTATCTCAAGAATTTTAGACCTGGGAATCATTATGGAAGAATTATTGGCTAAAAGCCGAAGCATGTAGAATTTCTCCGAAAAGCCGCCTATTTGCCTATCCTCTATTGCCTCAACTTGGCATACGCCTTGGCTCGGATAAGTCACTTTTTGTCCTACCCTTATGTGCATTTTCTCCCTCCAAGCAAACAAGCTGATAGATTTTTCAATTACTTCTCATATATTAAACGAAAACAGCCTGAAAGCAAAAAATACAAAAGGCTTTCCTTGTCCTTCTTGAAGAAAACCTAACCTCATCACACTAAGCAAAAAGGCTGATGAAACCTCATCAGCCTTTTCCTCAAGAATTCCTGAGAGTTTCATTAGTTTTTCTCGACTGATTCCTTAACCTTAAGCTCAAAATAAGTGCCTTTCTCTAGCCTTATGTTTCCACCTTCAAGCGTTAAAACAGAAGAACCACTTGCTGAAGCTTCTGCTGATTGAGAAATCTTTATGTTGTTGATTGTGTTTCCAAGCGCTTTAGTTGAAGCACCGACAGTATTAGTCGCTGCACCAGCAACCTGTCCGACAGTTCCAGTTGCTGTGTTCACAACACCACCCACAACGCCTGTCGTCGCTCCCAGCAAACCGCCACTCGAAGTTCTGGTAGAAGAAGAAACTTCGGTTCTCGAATTCATAGAAGTTTCAGACATCAAGCTATCTTCTGATTGCATCTTGGACGAAGCATTCGCATCCAAAGAAGCATTCGCAATGGAAACTATGGTTGCAGTAATCGGAATTTTCAAGCTTCCATTCTCAATCCGATCAAAAACAACCGAGATTTTCGATTCGTTATCCGCCTTTGTAGCTTGTTTGATCTCGGTCACCTTGCCTATAACTCTCGCTCCTTTCGGAACGATAACTTCATTCCCTTGTTTTACGGACTTGCTAATCCTCAAAATAACTTCATCTCCCACCTTCGACTTTTGCGCATCAAGCGCAGTCTCTAATTTCCCTTGAATCATCGTTTCAGACTTTAACGAAATGCTTGATTGCTTGGTGTTTTTTACCCCTTGCGCAAATGTAAAACTCAAAAAACTCAAACTCAAAACAAAAGCCAAAAATAACTTCATAAAATCTTCCTCCTTTCCGAAATTATTGGGTTATCGGGAACTCCCGAACGGAAATTCCCGACTTTGTCAGATGAAAAATCTTCAAAAATCGTTCACCAATGTTAAAAGTTCGACAAATAATCGAATCAGGTTGCACACCATTGAGCTTATTTAGTAGAAAGTCATCAAACAAAACGGTAAAGCCGAACCTCAAAAGGCTTTATGAAATTGAAAGTGAATTTCATTATGTTATAAAATCGAGATATGAAGATGACTCTAGCGAATTTAGCAGTTGGAGAAGTTGGAATAATCAAAGGCATTGCAGGAGATTCGGTGATTACGAAGCGCTTGATGGAGATGGGAGTTTTGCCAGGTGTTGCGGTTAAAATTATTAAAACAGCGCCGTTTGGCTGTCCGATACAGATCAGAATTCGTGAATACGATCTCGCCATAAGAAGAAGCGAAGCTGAGCTAATAGAAATTCACACAAATTGAAGGCTAAACTAAAATTTCAAAATCCAGAGTTTCCACAAAGGCTAAAAAGTGAGAGATTCAAATATCGGAAATTCAGAAATCATAATTGCCCTTGCAGGGAATCCGAACGCTGGAAAAACAACCCTTTTTAACGCACTGACAGGTCTTAAACAAAAGGTAGCGAATTATCCGGGTGTTACGGTTGAACGCAAAGAAGGAATTTGGCGTGTAGATGGCTCACAAACCGATTATCGCCTTCTGGACCTACCCGGACTTTACAGTCTGGATGCTAGTTCCATTGACGAAAAAATTGCCCTAGATGTCTTAACAGGACAAATCAAAGGTCTGAAAAAGCCTTCAGCCATCATAGCAGTAGTTGACTCAACCAACCTTGAGCGGAATCTTTATCTGGTCACACAACTCATTGAACATGGCTTTCCAATCGTCGTAGCCTTAACCATGATTGACGAAGCCGAAAAGGAAGGGCTGAAAATAGATTCCCAAAAACTTAGCCACTGTCTTCGTGTGCCGGTCGTAAAAGTCAATGCCGCTAAAGGATTAGGTCTAAAAGAACTTGCCGAAGCTGTCAAAGAAGTTTTGCAAAAAGAGCCTGAAATCCCTGAAAAACTAAAAGAGAAAATTAGCTCAAGCGAAAACGGACACTCAAAAAATGCTGAGATTTTTGCTCGATATAGCTTCATCACAGACGTTGTTCAACAAACTGTTACTTATCCTAACCAAAAAAGACAGCGACTTTCTGACAAAATAGACAAAGTTCTAACGCACAAGTTTTTTGGTCTTATCATACTTGCCCTGCTTTTACTTATAGTTTTCCAAGCCATATTTTCCTGGGCTACACTGCCAATGGAACTCCTTGAGAATGTGTTTGGAAGTTTAGGAGAGCTTGTTCGCTCTCAACTACCCGAAGGAATTATAGCCGATCTTTTAGCTGATGGTGTGATTGCAGGAGTTGGCGCAGTTTTAGTTTTCCTGCCGCAGATTCTTCTGCTTTTTTTGTTTATTTCTATTTTGGAAGATACCGGATACATGGCACGCGCCGCTTTCTTGATGGATAAAATAATGTCAAAGGTTGGACTTCACGGAAAGGCTTTTCTTCCTCTAATATCAAGCTTTGCTTGTGCCATTCCGGGTATCATGGCGACTCGAACAATTGAGAATCCACGCGATCGCCTGGCAACTATACTCATTGCACCTTTCATGAGCTGTTCGGCTCGCCTTCCGGTTTATACCTTGATGATTGCCGCATTCTTTTCGGATCAAATCGTCTTGGGTTTTATTTCGGTCGGCGCTGTCTTGATGCTCGCAATGTATCTGCTTGGGATAACCGTCGCAATTATTGTGGCTTTTGTCTTGAAAAAAACCCTCTTGAAAGCACCACCGCCACCTTTTGTTATGGAACTTCCACCTTATCGCCTGCCAAAGCTTAGAAACGTCGTTCAAAACATGCTCTTGAGAGCCTGGTTATTTGTCAAACGCGCAGGAACAATCATTTTGCTTATCTCAATGATTCTTTGGGCTTTGGCTTATTTTCCGAGAGTTGACAATGACGCAATTGACGAAAACCAAAAAGCGAGCATACAACTTGAAAACAGTTATGCTGGCCAAATAGGCAAACTTATCGAACCTGCAATCGAACCATTGGGCTTTGATTGGAAAATCGGCATCGCTCTTGTTTCCAGTTTTGCCGCTAGAGAGGTCTTTGTTTCGACCTTGAGCATTATCTACAACGTTGGCAAAGAAGCAGACGCCGAAAACGCCACGCTGATTCAAGCCATTCGTGAAGCTAAAAAAGAAGATGGCTCACCTGTTTGGACACCATTAACGGCACTTACTTTGATGGTTTTTTATGTCCTAGCTATGCAATGCATGTCAACGGTTGCAGTTGTTCGTCGCGAAACTAATTCGTGGAAATGGACGCTCTTCATGATAATCTACATGACTCTTCTCGCGTACACGGCCGCTTTCTTAACTCACAAAATCGGAAGTTTCTTGGTTTACAGTAGCATAGAGCCATTTCTGTGAAAGGCTAATTTTCCGACTTCATCAAATCTCTCAAGATTTCTGCAAATCGGAACACATCAGTAAAAGTATTGTAAAGCGGAACGGGAGCAACTCTTATAACATCAGGTTCGCGCCAATCTGCTACAACCCCACTTTGCAGTAATTTCTCGAACAAACTCTTACGCCCATTTGAGCTTACACCTTGTTCAAAACCCTGCACGTGATTTTCTTTACCCTTAACACGAATCGAAAGCTGGCATCCTCGCTCTTCAGGATTCTTTGGTGTTATGATTTCGATTCTTTCATCAGCAATCTGATTTATCAAAAATTCAAGATAGCCCGTTAGCTCAACGGATTTTTCACGTAGATTTTTCATCTGCGCTTGATGAAAAATCTCTAGACTAGCCCGCAAAGCCGCCATCTGAAGAATCGGTGGATTCGATACTTGCCATCCTTCCGCTCCTGCAATTGGCTTGAATTGATCGGGCATCAAAAATCTGGTTTCTTTGTCATGTCCCCACCAGCCAGCAAATCTTGGCAGATCAAATCTCTCGGCATGATTTTCATGAACGAAGGCTCCACCAACTGCGCCAGGACCAGCATTCAGATACTTGTAGCAACACCACACGGCAAAATCAACATTCCAATCATGTAACTTCAATTCCAAATTTCCTGCCGCATGTGCCAAATCAAAACCCACGACCGCCCCAACCTCATGTCCCGCTTTAGTTATCTCTGCAAAATCAAAAGCCTGCCCTGTGTAATAATTCACTCCTCCAAGCAAAATCAAAGCGATAGAATCACCGTTTTCGTAAATCGTGCGCAATATGTCTTCCGTTCTCAAAATCGTCTCGCCTTCACGTGGGTGCAATACAATCAGTGAGTCTTCAGGATTGAATCCGTGAAATCTTATCTGCGATTCAACGGCGTATCTATCAGAAGGGAAAGCAAAGGATTCTATTACGATTTTATGGCGCCGAGAAGTAGGACGATAAAATGAAACCATCAAAAAGTGAAGGTTGACGGTTAAAGAATTCATTACAACAACCTCAATGGGCTTTGCTCCGACAACTTCAGCCATTTTTTCGGTCAAAAACTCATGATAAGGCATCCATGGATTTCTAGCTCTAAAATGTCCTTCAACGCCGAGCCTAGCCCAATCTTCTAGTTCGCAAACTACGTATTCTCGCACGCTTTTGGGCTGAAGCCCTAAAGAATTCCCGCAAAAATATATCTTTTCTTTGCCGTCCGAGTGTTTGGGAATGTAAAATCTATCTCTGAAATCTTTTAGTGAGTCCTGCCGATCCTTCTCTCGCGCAAAGGACTCGGAAAATTCATAAACTTTCATAAGCCATGATTCACTCGATTCGTAGAGAAAAACAATTGACGAAAAATCTCAAATCTTTCCTAGTCATAACACTTTTCTATGTTTTCAACTTGCCGTTCCTAATTTTAGGCACTTTATTGTTTCTCTACAGGCTCTTGATGAAGTTTCTAACAACTCTTGGCTCCCTGTTTGGGATGCGGAAAAGCATCCTCGTCTTCTTCATCTCTTGGGACAAGGCATTTGAAATCTTTTTCAACCGCGATCTTTATTTTCCCACATTCACCGTAGATTCCAACCTGGTCGGTTTCTACCCAAGTTTTTGCCTCACTTTCGCTAATCTCTACCCTGATCGCATTATCGGCAAACTCAGCTTTTGGAGTTTCAATATCTTTTGATACCGAAAGAAGATAAGAAAAAACCTCTCCTGATGGAAATTCCACTCTTTCTTCACATAGACCCTCTGATTTGATCCTCTCTACATCTTTTTGACTTAGCCTTAACCTGATGGAATTTCCACGTATGCGCAGTTTCATAGGCAAAATATATCAAACGAAAAATTCTTCCTCCATATTGAGCCATCTTAGAGCATTTTTGTAGAGAAGCTTTTCTTTCGTTTCTTGTTCGTAAGGCATGGATTCTATCAAACTTCCCGCAATTTGTTCACCCAAAGGAAAAGGATAATCAGTTCCCAAAGCAACTCTATCGTCTCCAACTAACTTTACCAAGTAATCAAGCATCTCAGGAGAGTGAACGAGCGAATCGTAGTAGATTTTATCAAGGTAATGTTTGGGATTTACTTGGTTATCTACGGCGCACAAGTCAGGCCGCACCAAGAAGCCATGCTCGATTCTGCCGATGATTGCAGGAAAAGCACCTCCACCGTGAGCAAAGCAGATTCTAAGACGCTTTAGTTTTTCTAGCGTCCCCGAAAAAATCAGCGAGCAAATCGCCCTTGCCGTCTCAGCAGGCATCCCTACAAGCCACGCAAGCCAGTATTTTTCTATATGTTCTTGCCCAAGCATCTCCCAAGGATGAACAAAAACTGCCATCTCAAGCTCTTGACAAGCAACGAAAAACTCGAAGAACCTAGGCTCGCCTAAATTCAACTGATTTACATTAGAGCCGATTTGAACACCACGAAGCCCGATTTTTTTGCATCTCTCAAGTTCTACAATTGCAAGCTCTGTTTCCTGCATCGGGACAGTGCCTAAACCTACAAATCTTTTCGGATACTTCTCAACAACTTCTGCAATTTTGTCATTCAGGAATTTAGAAATCTCAAGCGTATGCCTCGGATTTGCCCAGTAACTAAACATCACGGGAACAGTTGAAAGCACCTGAACATTGACACCCTGCTCGTCGCACTCCTTTATTCTTCTTTCAGGCGACCAGCAATTTTCCTCTATCTCTCGGAAAAACTTTCCATCATCTCTTATCATTCGAGCACATCCCGGTTTGTAGTGCTCAAGCTTTATGAAGCCACCGTAACCAAATTTACTGAACCAGTCAGGGAGTTTCTCAGGCAAAATATGAGTGTGAACATCAATTTTCATCGCTTTCCATGCTCAAACCTGAAATTCTGCAACAACAGGAACGTGATCCGAAGGACGCTCCCAAGCACGCACTCTTTTATCAATCCAACAAGCAGTGCATTTCTGTGCAAGACTTTCCGAAGTCCAAATCAAATCAATCCTTAAACCTTGATTCTTGGCAAACGCATTTTCTCGATAATTCCACCACGAAAATTCTTTCACATCGCCGTTGCATCTTCGGAAAACATCAACAAAACCCCATTTCTTCAGGTGTTCAAGTGCCGCTCTTTCAGGCTTTGAAAAGTGAAGTTTCCCTTCCCAAGCTTCAACACTCCAAACATCTCGCTCGTCGGGCGCTATATTGAAATCTCCGCACAACAAAACATCTTCGTCCTTTCGGAAATTAGAATCCAAAAACTCCCTCAAACGCATCAGCCAATCCAGCTTGAAATGATATTTATCCGACCAAAGCTCTGTCCCGTTCGGAACGTAAACATTTACGATTTTAACACCCTTGATGACACATGAGATCAAGCGTTTTGAAGCATCTGCAGTATCATCAGGCAAATTATATTGGACTTTTTCAATCGGATAGCGCGAAATTATGGCGACACCGTTGTAGGACTTTTCCCCAATAAACGCCGTTTCATAACCGCAAAATTTTAGTTCAAAAACGGGAAACTTGTCATCAGGACATTTTGTCTCTTGAAGACAAAGCACTTCTGTTTGAGTTTCCTGAAGCCACCTTAAAACTTGCTCTAGCCTTACGGAAATTGAATTTATATTCCAAGTAGCGATTTTCATAAATCCTCAAAGGCTTTCGGAAGTCTCAAAATCAGGAAAATTCTCTTGCAACAAAGCAAACAAAAGCGATGCTCGCTTCGGTATATCTTCGATGAAGATGTATTCTTCGAGCGTGTGAGCGCCACCGCCTCTAATGCCAAGTCCGTCTAAAACTGGGATTCCAAGAGATGCGACAAAATTGCCGTCCGAAGCACCTCCGACTTGCGTTTCCCCTAGTTCGTAGTCCAGTTTTTCGGCTAGTTTCTTTGCGTGATTGTAAAGCGCCAATACCTTTTCGTTTCTTTCTAACGGAGGACGATTTATACCGCCTGTTATTTCCAACCGCACTCTTTCATCGAAAGACTTTAGAGATTTTATCGCTTGATCTACTCTAATTGCTTCATCTAAACTCGTAAAACGAACATCAACCGTGCATTCAGCCTCCGCTGGGACAACATTCGGAGCTGTCCCTCCTTTAATCTGACAAACAACAGCGCTGGTTTGACCATTGTTGAGAAGGTGAATTTTCTCTATCTGTCTTGCAAGCTCAAGAATCGCCGAAGCTCCTTTTTGTGGCTCTAAACCGGCATGAGCCGGTATTCCATAAGCCTTGACTACATAACCAGCCGTGCCTTTCCTGCCCGTCTTTGCCTTACCATCAGCAGAAGGCTCACAAACTAAACAAAATGCCGAACCTTGAGCTTCACGCTCAACTACCTCTCGCCCTGTCTTGCTTCCAACTTCTTCATCGCACGAAAGAAAAATCGTCACTCCGTATTTTGGCGAGATTTTAAGCTCTTCAAATGCTTTCAAAACCTCAATCATCAACACGCAGTTTGCTTTCATGTCGAAGATTCCGCAACCATAAAACCTATCGCCTTCGATTCTAGTTGGATTCTTCAGCTTGCTTCCTCTCGGATGCACCGTGTCGGTATGCCCTACGAGCAAAACTTTCTTCGGGGCATCAAACGCCCGAATGATTAGGTGTTTGCCGTATTCAGTTTCAATCTTTTCGATTTTCCTAACACACGATAATTTTCCCGCTCTTTCAGCCAGAAAATCCACAACAGCGAAACTTCCAAGCCGATCAAAGGAAGGCGATTCTATCTCAACCAAATCACTGATTGCTTGAAGAATTTGCTCTTTTCGAGAATCAAAAAAGCCAATTACTTGCTTGTAGTCCATAGCTTCTTTTCTGGTTTATCCGCCAAAAGCATCGGCTATTTCCCGAAAATCTGATTCAAGGTTTCTCCGATGCGATAGCCAGCTAAAGCTATTTGCTGTTTTGAAATCCTGAAAGCCTCTTTGCGGTATTCTTCCGAAGGCATCTCGAACATTTTAAGCGTCGGTGGATAGACTTTCGTTACTGCAATCTCAAAAGCCTCTTCGTGCCACTTATCATATTTTCCAAGTTCGAGCTTGTTGCGCATTGAAGATAATGGATACTCAGCCGTTATCATTTCGGTAATTTTAGGAATAAAATCCAAATCGCAAGCGCTACCTCGTTCAATATTGCGAATGATGATTGAATCCCAAAACCAATGTAGATTCTCTTGTTTTTCTCGTGGTGTTCCTTTTGGTGTAAGCAAGAACAGGTTTCCGCCTTGATCGCCTTTAGGAAAGGCTTCAGTTACTTTTGCCGAATTGTGCAGTGGCTGATGAATATCGCCCGCAATGTGCAGAAACCAAGCTAAAGCGATTGCTTTTTCAGAATCTTGCACGCTCGGATCGCGCAAGATTTTCTCTAATTCAAAAAGTTTTTCAACCGCCTTGCCACCGCTTTCACCTTCGGGATTTTCGAGTAACTTGACTTTTCCGTTTTCAAACTTCCAGAATTTATCAAAATAATGCCAATCGCTCTTGTGATACTTGCTGTTGCGAACAGGAAAGTTACGGTCTCTGACAACATCAGCCCAAACGGAAGCCATCATGAAAAATTCCAGTTGACGCACTTCTAGCGGTCTTGCACTGTAGTTTGAGAAAAAAACGGCTAAATGAGAATCTTCTGGAGCGGAAAGCAAAATTTTTACAGCCTTTTCCCGTGCCTGCGGCGACATCAATTGCCATGCAATATAGGCTGTAGCCTTGTGACCTACATCATCCCATGCAAAAACCGACGAAACTAAGACAAAAACAAGCAAAAGCCTTGCTACTCTCATCTCAAAAGCCCTCACCAACTCAAATTAGTCTAGCCGAAATAGTTAGCAAATCAAATTTGCCTAATGTAAAAAGATTCTTGCAAAACGAAACTTCAAAGATTTACAAGCTTGAAAATGATTGAAACTTCAGCGAAGAATTTTTACTTTTATCTGGCGGTTGGTGCGATTTAACGATTGGAAGCAGGAAGGTTAATCATTAGGCTTCTGTATAATTCGGAGATAGGTCTATCCCTTTTGAGATTGAATTTCTGCGGATTTTCTGCAACTATAGCCGCGGCAAAAAACCTAACTAAATTCTCTCTCTGCTGAGGCTTCTTTACTACTTTCCAAAAATCCATTCTACTTGCAGGCAAACTCGACGCCCAAGAAAAAGCCTCTTGCTCATTCATTCCAAAAGCGGCTATTGCGTAAATCAGATCGCCATTAAATACCTTCAAAAACAAAGCCTTTGTATAGACAGCCGCTGTTTTTGCGGCACAAGATTGTTCTTTGTTACTTAAGGACTCGTTCGGACAAAGAGTTTTGTAACCGTTTGCTGTCAGAAACTCATCAGAAAGTTGCCACAAGCCTTCTTTGTCACCTTGTTTTTGCGGATTGAATTTACTTCGGCTCATCGCCAAGAGAAATCCAAGCGGAGCGTCGAGTCCGTTTTCCTTGTGAAATTCAATGTTTATCAAATCACGATAAGTTTCGGCTTTTGAAAAATAGCCTTCCTCAGCATATTCGCCTGTTTTGCTCTGCACTTCTCGTAAAAATTGTTCATCGAACTTGTATGAAAAGTTGCCGGAAAACTGTTTTAGAATTTGCTGAATTGCTTGCTGAGTCTCGACTAGAGAAATCTTGGGCTTTGAGTTGCTAGATGAAGAACTACCTTCAAGATTGTTCTCACTACTGAAACCATCCTCGCTACCAGCCTGCGAAATGTCTCTTTCCTCTGGTTTCTTAATGCTTGCTGTCTCCAAAGCTATTGAGATGGCATCGGCGCTTGATCTTTTACCGTTTGAATCTTCTACAACAAGTTTCAACGAATGCTCCAAGCCATCGGCAAATTCCGGAAAATCAGCAGGATTCAAGGTAGCAACGAAGGGTTGGCGTTCAATTATCGCTACTGGTTCATCTTCCAGTAAAACAATAAGGCGCTCTAAACATTCGCCGTTCTGAACTTCGATATTGATTTCCGTCTCCTTATCAATCAAATCGCCACTTTCCGGGCTTACGATCTTGGCTTTTACTTCGCAAGCTGGTTTAGCAAAACTTCCGTAAAGGAAGAAAGCCAAAACCGCTACGAAAATCATCATTAAAGCTACGAAAAATCCCATCAAAATCAATGGAAATGATGACTTTTTCGAGACTTCCACTGATGCTTGCTCAACTATTTCCGATTTCGGCGCCTCAATTGCCGATGATTCACTTGCAAAGTTACTCTCAGTGTCTTGCGGCTTTTCAGTTTCCGGTTCGCTCTTTTCAATATGAAATTTTATTTGGCTTGTCCCGCCCAAAACTATTAAATCACCGTCGAATAGCTCCACGGTTGTTTTTACAGAGATTCCGTTTATGGTCGTTCCGTTGCGACTTCCTACGTCCGTAAGCCAGAACCTTCCGTCTTTACATTCGATTTCAGCATGATAGCGTGAAACATTAGAGTCTTCAGCCAAACAGATTTTGTTATCTGGCGCTCTTCCTATAGTCGTTATTCCGTCTTCAAGCGGGATTTCTGTTCCGTCAATTATGAGTTTTGCTTTCGGCATCTCACAAATCCAGCATATCTGCTCTTGTGATTATTCCAGTTATTCTTGAAAATGTCTCTACCAAAACCGCTGGAGATTTCCTAAGTTTTGATTTTATTTCTTCTGCGCTTGTGTCCGGATGAACAATTGGAAAACTTTTGTCCATGATTTCAGTTACAGGTGCATTCAAAAGACTTGGGTCTTCGAGAAGTTTTGCCAAGACCTGATTTTCGCGCAAACTACCTACGGATTTTTCGCCTTCCAAAACAGGAAGTTGAGTAATACCGTTCTTGTTCATTTTCTTTAATGCTTCGCCCACAGTTTCGTTCGGTGTAAC
This sequence comes from Acidobacteriota bacterium, assembly GCA_003697135.1. Lineage (GTDB taxonomy): Bacteria > Acidobacteriota > Blastocatellia > Pyrinomonadales > Pyrinomonadaceae > J014. The sequence continues at coordinate 273,420 of RFGC01000018.1, read as the reverse complement.
GAAAACCAATTCTTTTGGTGCGCCGTTTGATTTGGTTTCCAAAATCAATTCAGCCGTGATTTTCTGCGGTTCAAGCATCAATTTTTCTTTCATCCATTCGTCCGAATGATGCTTCGTCAAATAATGCTCGCCCGTATCGCAAACGATGAAGACCACAACAGCGTTTTCATCAAGATTTTTAGCTATTTTCAAAGCCGCCGCAAGATTAGTGCCTGTTGAGCCTCCAGCAAAGATTCCTTCTTGACGAGCAAGAAGGCGCGACATCTCGAAGGATTCCCTATCGGTGATATTGATTATTTCATCAATTATCTTCATATCGGCATTCTCGACGGGCATGTTTTGCCCGATACCTTCAACCAAATAAGGCGTAGCCTCAGGCACTAAACCAGTTTCCTTGTAGGTCTTGAAAATCGAACCATAAGGATCAGCTCCTATAACCTTAATGTTCGGATTTTTTTCCTTCAAATATCGCCCTGTTCCCGAAATTGTCCCACCTGTTCCAATTCCTGCAACAAAATGAGTGATTTTCCCTTCGGTATCTCGCCAAATCTCCGGTCCCGTCGTGTTGTAATGCGCCAAAGGATTCGCAGGATGACTGTATTGATCGGGATAAAACGAGTTCGGAGTTTGCTTAGCTATTCTCTTTGCAGTTTCAAGATAATGGTCTGGTGCTCCGTATTTGGCCGCTGCTGGGCAAATAACTATCTCTGCTCCTAAGGCTTTCAAGTATCGCCTCTTTTCAACCGAAACTTTGTCTGTCATGACGAAAATACATTTATAACCGCGCACAGCCGCAACAAGAGCTAATCCGATGCCCGTATTTCCCGAAGTTGCTTCTATGATCGTGCCTCCGGGCTTCAAAAGCCCTTTCTTTTCGGCATCTTCGATCATTGCAATCCCGATTCTATCCTTAACAGAATAACCGGGATTCAGAGATTCCATCTTGCCGTAGATTTGTGCTTTTATGCCATATTGTTTCGTGATTTTGTTGATTCTGACAAGAGGAGTATTCCCGATTAACTCTAAAACACTGTTGTATGCTCTCATCTTCTTAATCCTTCAAATTTTTATCGCAACGTTAAATTCTAATTATGTTTACACAGATTTTCAAAGCCCGGTTAGAATTGACTTGATGCTCAAAAATTTCGTGGTATGCATGCTTGAGAAAAAGGCTCATTAGAGATAACATTCAATTTTAATACCACAGACGTCTGAAGAAGCCTAATGAGTCTGACTCTTGGCGAAAAGTTAAGGCAAGCACGCGAAGCACGTGGAATGACGATAAACGACGTCGCCGAACAAACTCGTATTTCAGTTCACTATATTGAGTGCATGGAAAAAGACGACTACAGCTGTTTACCGGGAGGTGTCTTTAACAAAGGCTTCGTGAAACTCTATGCTCGATGCGTTGGAATTGACGAGCAAGAAGCTCTTCAAGACTACACTCGCTTGATGAGCCAGCAAAACAAAGTCGAAGAAGAGCCGAAACTATACAGACCTTCAGAAGTTTTTGTTGACAACAACCAAACACAATCGAGATTGCTAACAATCATTATTGGAGTCGTAGCTTTTGGCTTACTGATCTGGGGTGGCATAGTCTTGGTCGGCTACTTTCAGTCGGGCGAAAGCCTTGAAAAAACTCCTGAACAGCATTCAAGCCAAGAAAAACTGAACGTGCAAAATCCTTCAGAACTTAAAGAAAAACTCGATGAGATCAAATTGGAGCTTAAGGTTTCAGCTCCAAAGGTTTGGATCGAAGCCATAGCAGACGGGCAAAAAACAATGAAGGAGATAACTTCCGAAAAAGCAGAAACCTACATTGCTAAGGAGTCGCTACGAATTCGCTATTACAAAGGTTTTGCAAATGCAGTAGAGTTGACTCTAAACGGAAAGCCGATAAAACCACCGCAACCGCCACAAAATCGAAACATTGTGGATTTTGAAATCAACAAACAAAATTTGCCACAGATTTTACAATCTGGACAAATTACGATTGATGAACCCAAAAAAACAAAATAAGGTGCTATGAAAGAGGTGATAAAAGAAGGTTTAACTTTCGATGATGTTTTATTGATACCCGACTATTCAGAGGTTTTACCAAGCGAAGTTGATGTTCGGACAAAATTTTCTCGAAATATCACGATAAACATACCGCTTTGTTCGGCAGCAATGGACACCGTAACAGAAGCGGCGTTAGCAATTGCTTTGGCTCAACAAGGCGGGATAGGTGTGATTCATAAGAACTTATCCATCGAACAGCAAGTTGAAGAAGTTGACAAAGTGAAGCGATCCGAATCTGGAATGATAGTTGATCCCGTAACAATTCGCGACAATGCTTCGGTCTCTGAAGCATTGAATATAATGGAAAGATACAAGATTAGCGGTATTCCGGTCATCAATGAAAACGGCTTGCTTGTCGGCATTATTACAAACCGAGACCTTCGTTTTGAAACCCGAACAAATATACCTGTTTCGGAAGTAATGACGAAACAGCCGCTGGTAACAGTGCCAGTAGGGACAACTCTGGAAGAAGCGAAAATAAAACTTCAAGAACATCGAATCGAAAAGTTGCTTGTGGTCAATGAAGAAGGTCAGTTGAAAGGTTTAATAACCGTTAAAGACATTCAAAAAGCCATTAAATATCCGAATGCGGCTAAAGATAGCCTCGGAAGATTGCGTGTTGCGGCAGCTATTGGCGCAACAGGTGACTTTCTTGAAAGAGCGGCCGCTCTAGTTGAAGCCTCTGTCGATGCGCTTGTGATTGACACGGCACATGGGCACTCAAGCAGAGTCATAGAAGCTGTCAAAAAGGTGAAAGCCAAATTTCCTAACATTGACGTAGTAGCTGGAAACGTTGCAACTGCAGAAGGAACAAAAGCTTTGATTGATGCTGGTGCTGATGCAGTAAAAGTCGGAATCGGCGGTGGTTCTATCTGCACTACAAGAATCGTAACGGCGGCAGGAGTTCCGCAAATAACGGCTATATTCGATGCTGTCGAAGCCGCTAAAGGCTCAGGCGTGCCGATTATCTCCGATGGTGGCATTAAGTTTTCCGGTGACATAACCAAAGCCATAGCCGCTGGTGCTGATTGTGTAATGATAGGCTCGCTTTTTGCAGGCACGGAAGAAGCACCTGGCGAGGTAATTCTTTACCAAGGAAGAAGTTTCAAATCTTACCGCGGAATGGGATCAATCGGAGCGATGAAGAGTGGTTCCTCTGATCGATATTCTCAAGAAGGAAACATCTCCGACTCAAAATATGTGCCAGAAGGCATCGAAGGCAGAGTGCCTTATAGAGGTAAGCTCGCAGATATGGTAACCCAACTTGTCGGAGGCTTACGTGCAGGAATGGGATATACGGGTTGTAGAAATATCGCAGAATTACAAACAAAAGCAAAATTCATAAGAATCACACTGGCAGGTCTGAGAGAATCCCATGTCCATGACGTTATAATCACAAAAGAAGCGCCAAACTATCGTTTAGAAACCCCAACTTCCTAAAAATTCATCGCTTGTCACAAACTATGGGCTTTGAAGCTTGCTCGCTTGCGCAAAGCCAAGCATCTTTGAGATTTTGGCGGCTGATTTTTTAACTAATTCTGCTATTCTTGGCAGTTTTGCATCGTCAATGTAAAAGGTCACGCTTGAAGTCCCGAAAGCGGCAACGACGCGGCCAGAAGAATCGAAGATGGGTGAAGCAACGCATCTGACACCTTCGGAATTTTCCTCGTCATCAACAGCAAATCCTTGCTTGCGAACTTTCTCCAATTCCAACAAAAACTTTTGTGGCGACGTAATGGTGTTTTTAGTTCTTTTCTCCATGCCGTGAATCTGCAGTATTTTCAGAACCTCTTCTTTCGGCAAGAAAGCGACCAAAGCCTTGCCAATTGCAGTCGTGTGAACAGGTAACCTGTGTCCAACCCAAATATCCATCTTTATAAAACAGCTTTCATCTTCAACCTTTTCGATATAAACAGCTCGTCCGTTATCCAAAACCGCTAAATGTGCTTCGGGCAAGCGACTTTTTTCCAAAAATTCCTCCAAAACAGGCTTAGCAATCTCTCTTATGTCGAGATGAACAGCAGCAGAACTTGTGAGACTCATCAACTTCAATCCAAGCCTATATTTTCCGTTTTTGTCTCTGTGAACATAGTTTCTCCTTTCCAATTCCCGCAGAATGTAACTAGCTGAACTTTTCGGAATCTTAAGCCTTCGGCTCAAATCTGAATTTGTCAAACCATTTCTGCTTTCTGCTATTAGCTCCAGCATCGAAAGCGCACGCGCTACAGCTCTTGAGCTTTTTTCTTCAGCCATACCCAAAAGGATATTTTAATTCGAGTCCAGTTTGAACTTCATTTTCAAAAACCGAAAAATTTTGTCCAAAATGCTTTCTGCGCACATACCGAATAAAATTCTTCGAGTTTTCAGGTGTCAATTGAGTAAACTATAATTTAAGTATTACCGAAGCAACCATCGAATATGAATCCGCAGTTTATTAGAAATTTCTCGATCATCGCTCATATAGACCACGGTAAATCAACGCTTGCAGACAGAATCCTTGAGCGCACCGGAGCAGTTTCAGAAAGAGAAATGGAAGACCAAATCCTCGACAACATGGACTTAGAAAGAGAACGCGGTATAACGATCAAAGCTCATGCGGTTCGGCTTGAATACAAAGCAAAAGATGGTAACACATACATACTGAACTTGATTGATACACCCGGCCACGTTGATTTTTCTTACGAAGTTTCAAGAAGTCTTTCAGCTTGCGAAGGTGCGCTTTTGGTTGTTGATGCTTCGCAAGGCGTCGAAGCCCAAACACTTGCAAATGCTTATCTTGCAATCGAACATAACCTTGAATTGATTCCGGTTTTGAACAAAATTGATCTTCCAAGCGCTGATCCTGAAAGAATCAAAGAGCAAATCGAAACAATTATCGGGCTAGATGCAAGCGAAGCAATTCTGGCAAGTGCAAAAACAGGTCAAGGCGTTGACGAAGTCTTAGAAGCTGTCATTTCAAAAATCCCACCACCGAAAGGCGATCCAGACGCACCTTTGAAAGCTTTGATTTTTGATTCTTGGTATGATTCTTACCGCGGCGTCATAGTGCTTTTTCGTATAATTGAAGGCACGATAAGAAAGGGAATGAAAATAAAGTTCTTTAATACGGGCCGCGAGTATTCTGTTGAATCTTTGGGTGTAAACCGCTTGCGTCCGATACCTGTAGATGAACTCAGCGTTGGAGAAGTCGGGTTTTTAACTGCCTCAATCAAAACAGTAGCTGACGTTCAGATTGGCGACACTATAACCGAAGCCGCTCGCCCAACAGCCGAGCCTTTTCCGGGCTTTCAACAAATCAAGCCAATGGTTTTTGCAGGACTCTATCCAACAGATTCGGCGCAGTATGAAGACCTGAGAGATGCAATGGAAAAACTCCGCTTAAATGACGCCTCGTTCTTCTATGAACCCGAATCTTCTGCCGCATTGGGATTTGGCTTTAGATGTGGCTTTCTGGGACTACTTCACATGGAAATCATACAAGAACGCCTGGAAAGAGAATTCAACCTAGATTTGATAACGACAGCACCGAACGTTCGATACAGAGTTACAACCACAAAAGGCGAAGTTCTAGAAATTGACAGTCCCGCCCAAATGCCCGATGCAGGCAAGATTCTGAAAATCGAAGAGCCTTACATTGAAGCGACTATTCTGACAAATGATGAATACCTCGGCGGCATATTGTCTCTACTTGAAGAAAAGCGCGGAATACAGAAAAAATTCGAGTATGTTGCAGAAGGTCGAGTCATGCTGGTTTATGAACTACCGCTAAATGAAATAGTCTTAGACTTCTACGATCGCTTGAAATCCGTTTCACGCGGCTATGCATCTTTCGATTACCATTTCATCGGCTACAAAGAAGGTGATCTTGTGAAGCTGGATATTTTGGTTTCAGGTGAGCCTGTTGATGCGCTTTCAGTGATTCTGCATCGCTCAAACGCTTACACAAAGGGAAGAGCCTTGGTTGCGAAGATGAAAGAATTGATACCAAGGCAACTTTTTGAAGTGCCGATTCAAGCGGCAATTGGTAATAGAGTCATTGCTCGTGAAACCATAAAAGCTATGGGCAAAAACGTTCTGGCAAAATGCTACGGTGGCGACGTTACGAGAAAGCGCAAACTCCTAGAAAAGCAAAAAGAAGGTAAAAAACGAATGAAAAAGATCGGACGCGTCGAAATCCCACAAGAAGCCTTTTTAGCAGTCCTGAAAGTTCAAAGCGAATAAAAGTGACCTTAAGTTTAAATCCTCAAACTGCACTGGTCTTAAAACTAAAGTCTTAAGACTTCAGATGATTTGTTTGTAAAAAACATGGCTTCAAAATCACATAGCAGTCCCGTATTCGCTACCGTAAGCCGTCGGTGGCGGCGGTGAATGGAAAATATCATCTGAATCCAACTTGGGAAATACCTGTCTGTATGCAAATACATTCGACCCTAGAACAACTGCCCCGAGAAGCGGAAAGGCTATGACGATATAAGCTATTAAGCAAATAATGCCGAAGATAGAAAGGAAAACTCCCAGAAACGGAATTAATGCAATCACAAGAACAAAAGCCCAAATAATGAAGATAGGAAGAACAGCCGGAATAGAAATCAGAATCTGAAGGATGATAAGAACTATAATTCCTCCCAGATTCCTTAAAGCCGCTTTTATGCTTAATTTTATCGCTTCTAACACTCCAAGCCGACGTTCAACCACGAGCGGAAGTGCAAATATCAACAAAACCTTAAAAGTTATACTCAAAATAAAGTAAACCAAAAAAATAAACCCAAAAGCGAAAAGAAATTCTTCAAGCCGGATATTACGAGACCCTCTCGGTTCTAAAGCGCTATTAAACGCAAAATAAAGTATCGCATAAATGACGTCAGGTATTAACTGAATTAACCCAACACCCACTGTTGGCCAAAATTGCTCAAAACCCTTGAAGAAATCGTTAAAGAAAAAGCTTTTATTTTCCATTCTGAGCAGAAAAACAAAGTAAATCCCTGCCATTACAGGCCCAAACAAAAGGTATCCGAAACAAGGTAAACAGGAAAGAAGCAAAAATAATACAAAAATTCCCCCAATGAATCTTAACTTATCTGGTTTAACCACTTCCCAAGAATTTCTTACGCAATCCCAAGGCACAATAGCACCGGAGTAAAACGACGGTAGTCTGTGTATCGGTTGCCGCATTCGCTTTTCTCCTCACTATCAAGCATTCGCCATAAGACTACACAACAAAGAAAAGAAAATCAATTCGGTGACATAGGTTCAATTGTGGTAAATTTACTAAACATGAGCAATCTATTCACAGAATTTCAAGAACTCCTCAAACTAGAAGCGCTCTCTATTGAAAAAGCGGCTCGAAGATTAGAAAAGAATGCTGTTGAAAAAGCGATTTCGCTTCTTTTGAATTGCAAAAGCAAGGTTGTAGTGACAGGGGTAGGCAAATCAGGCATTATTGCGAACAAGATCGCAGATACGATGACCTCAACTGGCACAGTTGCGATCTTTTTGCATCCTTCTGACGCTCTTCACGGTGGGCTTGGAGTTATAACAGAAGGTGACTGCGTTATTGCAATTAGCAATTCAGGCGAGACCGATGAGATTTTGATGCTATTGCCTTTTTTGGAAAAACGAAAAGTTTCCTTGATTGCAATTGTAGGAAATACATCCTCGACTTTGGCAAGACGTGCTGACGTAGTTATTGACGCTTCCGTTGATAAAGAGGCCTGTCCTTTGAATCTTGCGCCGACGAATTCTACCACCGTGGCTTTAGCCATAGGCGATGCACTGGCTATGACACTAATGCGTTTGAAAGGCTTAACGGCAGAAGACTTTGCCGCAAATCATCCTGCGGGAAGATTAGGTAAACGCTTAACTTTGCGTGTAAAAGACCTTATGCACGAAAGTCCGAACGTTAAGCCTGACTCAAGCTGGATCGAAGTAGTGAGAACAATCTCTCAACATGCTCTCGGTGCAGTCAATGTTGTTGACGAAGAGGGGAAGCTCTTAGGAATCATAACCGATGGCGATCTGAGAAGAACAGTAGAAAAGACCCCACCAGAGAAACTTTCCAGTCTCACTGCTCAAGCGATGATGACTCGATCCCCAATCACAGCACCTTCCGAGATGCTCGCATACGATGCACTGCAACTGATGGAAAACCGCCCATCGCAAATCTCGGTTCTGCCTGTAATCGAAAACGGCAAATGCATCGGTCTCATCAGACTTCATGATATTGTTAGAAGTGGACTCTGAAATCAACGGCTTTGTTGACTAGTCAATTTCAAACCTACATTTTGAAGTTTTCGCCTAAGTAAAGCTTTCTAACTTCTGCATCTTGAACAAGCTCTTCAGGTCTGCCTGATCGAAGAATTTTCCCTTCTGACATTATGTAAGCTCTGTCGGTTATGCTTAAAGTTTCTCTAACGTTGTGATCTGTTATAAGAATCCCAATACCACGTTTTTTCAGATACAAAATGATTTCCCTAATTTCCTCAATCGCTATTGGATCAATACCGGCAAAAGGCTCATCTAGCAAAATAAATTTCGGCTCGGTAGCAAGGCATCGTGCTATTTCAACTCTTCTCCTTTCTCCGCCGGAAAGCAAATCGCCGCGAGTTTTGCGAACATGCACAATGCCAAGTTCCTTCAGAAGTTTTTCCAATCTTTCCGTTCTTTCTTGCTTTGAGATTTTCATTGTTTCGAGAATTGCCATTATATTTTGCTCAGCGCTCATCTTGCGAAATATCGAAGGCTCTTGCGGAAGATAACCCATGCCCAATCGGGCGCGCATATACATTGGCAAATTCGTTACATCTTGCCCGTTTAGCACAATTTTTCCTTTTTCCGGTTTTTCCAGTCCGATTAGCATATAAAAGGTTGTGGTCTTACCAGCACCGTTTGAACCAAGCAATCCTACTATCTCACCCTGTTCTAAATAGAGACTCACTCCATCAACAACTCGCCTTCTACCGTATGTCTTTTGAAGATCAAAAGCGGCAAGAGCGTTTCTTGGCAAGTCCAGTTTGCCGTTAGTTTCACTTTTGCTCGAAATTACTTGCATAGCTTCCAAAAACCTAATTCCGCACTTTGTAAACCGAGCGAGTTCTACCACCACTGACATTTGGCTTTTCACCACCTTGATTCAAAAAGCGATTTTCACGAAGATAAAATTGCATTTGTGCACCTTGTAATTGCCCTTCTTGAGCATCCCGAACAATTGCTGGACTACCACGTAAAATCACTAATTCCTCGTCTGCCTTATATTCAGCATAATCGCCAGATGCAATTCGGTTCGGCTGAGTTATCACAACGCTTCCCTGCGCAATTGTTTGCCTTACCTCGTTTTTCTCATCTAAGAAAACATTTACAACCTCAGCCTTGAGTCTATCCGTTCCTTGCTTGACATCAACCTTCCCCTCGTAGCGAATCAAACGCTGATCGTCTCTGTAGAAAATCTTTTCAGACGAAGCATAAACAGGTTGCGTAATCTCCTTGCCATCAGATAAACGTTGACGCGCATTATAAAGAAGACTCTGCACTTTGCCTTCACCTTCCATTCGTTTTTCTTTCGTGTATAGAATCAGATTTTCAGCACGAACATAGTTGTTTTCTTGCCATGCACGAGCATTGCCAAAATAACGAGCGATCTCACTGCGATAATCAAACTCAGCATCTGTTGATGTGATATAAACAGGAGCGGAAGAATCTGTAAAAGGTATCGCTCCATCAGTTTGACGTTGATTGTAATACGTAGTCGAAACTTTCCTACGCAAAAAAGCCTTTTCGTTTCGAGTATCCCAATCTATCTCGCCAGCTCTAGCCCTAGCTTTTGAATCCCAAACGGTTGGGTCTCCACCACGAAGACGCACTATTTCGTCTGCTCTAGTGAAGATTATCTGATTGGCAATTGCGTTTCTATCGCCTTCAGAATATCTTGCCTTGCCTATGGCTTCGTATTTTTCTATCTGTTGAGTTTCACGATTGAAATCTGCCATCAACGTTTCTGCTGTCAAAATTCTATTATTTTTGCTCTTGTCGAAAGGTTCTTGCACAACTTTCGTGCTCTTGGCCGCCACACACTTTTCGATATTGTTTCCCTCGTAAAAATCACAGTCAAACCTTTCCGCCGTTATGTTTGTTTTGTAGCTTCCCGAAGATTTCTCAACTGGTTCTATTTCCAACAAAACGCTTCCAATCGCTTCGGCACGTAGAAACTCCTTGCCATTTGGCCGAAAGACGGTTTTTATCGTGTCGGCGGTTAGCTTGCGATTCGAGGCATTTAATCTGTCGGGCGGAGCCGCCAGACTTATCGAAGTGCGACCTTCCGTTTGAACCTGATTCAATAGCCCTTCTGCAAACGAAAATCTTATGGCTCTCGGAGCAAAAACGGTTGCTTTTGAATAATCGCGCATCTCTGAAGGTGTTACGATTATGCTTGCCGAACCGATAGCATCAGCACTCTGTGGTTGATGTTTATCTGAGTAAAAAACCTTCATCTCCTTCGCAAAAGATTCGACAATCCTTTCGACCGTAGATTGCTTAAAATAAGCGTCTCCAAAAACAAAAGCATTTTTGAGTTTTCGGTTCGGGAAGAATTCTGCTTTTATTTCATTGCCCTTCAAATAAGAAGTCTCATTTTGCTGGAAAGTTGAAATTTCTGCCTTTTGTTTCAACTCAAGCGTTTCAGTTGGTTTGAAGTATTTGACGAGTTCAGCATTTGCGCGTGTTAAATCGCCTTCCTCTGCACCTTGAACCTCAATTCTGACGTGGCCCTGAAGTTCCAGCTTATTCAAATCCTCTTTGAAGTAAGCACTCACAAGCAAAGCACTGGCTTTCAAATAACGTTTATCAACACTAGTAGGCTTTTGGAAAAACTCAGCTCTGTCGGCAAGCTCAAGCCTTTTGATTTTTGTTTCATCAAAAAAGCATGTAAGCCTTTCGGCTCGCGCCTCAATCGGATTTGCAGGTTTTCCACCTTCTTCTTTCGGTTGCAAATCAACGAAAACACTACCCTTAAATTCTACTTTTTGCTCTTCCTTATCAAATTTTGCGTAGTCTGATTTTATTTGAGCTTTTTGCAGTCTTCTGGTCTCTTCTTCGTCACCATTGAAGAAAATTTGAACATCGCCAAAAAGTTCAACTTGGCTTTTGTTGACAAACACCTTTGCATTCAAAGCACTGCCGTTTACGTTTTCGCGCTCAAATTCAGTTTTTCCTTCGCTTTCGGCAATTTTGGAAGATTCGTCGTAGCTTATCTTTTCAGACCTAACGATTAAGCGATCGCGTGTTTCAATCAGGACTGATCCAAAGAAAAAAACTTTGAAACTTTTATTCTCTGAAGGTATGTAGATTGCTCGCTCCGAAGAAAGTTTGTCAGCGTTCTGTCCTGTTTCGTCATAAACTTCAATATAAACATTTTCAAGTTCTTGATGATTATCAGCAAAAGTCGTCGCTTTAACAGCTTTAATTAAATATCTCGGCACTTGACCATTGAATTCTAATCTTTCATAGTTGTTAACAACAGCAACCACGTCTTTTGAAAGTTCCGCAGGCAATCCCTTCATCACAAACTTTGGCTGATTTCGTGACTGGTAAATGCTATAAGCTATGGCGATCACGCAAACCGCAAACATCAAAAAGGCTGTGATGCGCAAATAAAAAGGAAGGCGAAATTTGAGATTTTCGTTACCGTGTTCTTGTCCCATCGCCTAATATGCCCGTTACTGAAAACAAGCATTAACTGCAAACCTATGATGAACGAATGCTCGAATTGGTTTTCATCTAGATTTTCTACTCAAAAATTATTACTTCAGCATCGGGATTTTTATTCCGTGCTGTTTTGCAAATGTAATTGCCTCTTCGTAACCTGCGTCGGCATGGCGAGCAACGCCGATCCCAGGATCGGAAGTTAAAACTCTCTCTATTCTACGTGCGGCTTCCTTAGTGCCATCAGCGACTATAACCTGCCCAGCATGAAGAGAATATCCTATGCCCACACCGCCACCATGATGCACAGAAACCCAAGTGGCACCGTTAACAGCGTTTATCAACGCATTCAAATAAACCCAATCGGCAATCGCATCAGAGCCATCTTTCATGCCTTCAGTTTCGCGATTCGGTGAAGCGACAGAGCCACTGTCGAGATGATCTCGCCCGATAACAATCGGAGCTTTCAATTCTCCAGAAGCAACCATTTCATTTAGTTTCAAGCCTGCTTTCGCTCTCTCGCCATAGCCAAGCCAACAGATTCTAGCAGGGAGTCCTTGAAACTCAACTTTTTCTTGAGCCATCGTAAGCCAACGTGCGAGATGATCGTCATCGGGGAAAAGTTCCATCATTGCCCTATCGGTCTTGTATATGTCTTCCTTATCACCGCTTAAAGCGACCCAGCGAAATGGCCCTTTTCCTCTGCAAAACAGCGGTCTGATGTAAGCAGGGACAAAACCCGGATAGCTGAATGCGTCCTTAACGCCATTGTCGAAAGCTCTTTGCCTTATGTTGTTTCCATAATCGAAAACAACTGCACCACGTCTTTGAAATTCGAGCATTGCCTCAACATGACGCGCAATCGAATCAAGAACGCGCATTTTATACTCTGCTTCGTCTTTCGAGCGAAGTTCGTTTGCCTGCTCAATTGTAAGCCCAGCAGGTATGTAGCCATAAAGCACATCGTGAGCAGACGTTTGATCGGTCACAACATCAGGAACGATCCCTCTTTTAAGGATTTCCCAATGAACTTCTGCCGCATTTCCTAGCAAGGCTATTGACTTAGCCTCTTTGTTTTTGAGAGCTTGTTCTACCATTTTCAAGGCATCATCAAGGTTTTCCGTAGCTGTATCAACCTGCTTAAGCTGGAGTCTTCTCTGAATGCGCCAAGGATTGACTTCCACGATTAAGCCGACTCCACCGTTGAAGGTAATTGCCTGTGGTTGCGCTCCGCCCATTTCACCAAGCCCAGCCGTTAGAACAAATTTGCCTTCTAAACTACCCCAACCTTGTCTTTGCGCAAGTGAGCCAAAGGTTTCGTAAGTGCCTTGCAGAATCCCTTGCGTGCCAATGTAAATCCAGCTTCCAGCGGTCATCTGACCAAACATTATCAAGCCTTCACGTTCCCATTTATCGAAATTTTCTTGTGTTGCCCATGCGGGAACGATATTTGAATTGGCAAGCAAAACTCTCGGAGCGTCTTCATGAGTGCGAAAAACAGCAACCGGCTTACCCGATTGAACAAGAAGCGTCTCATCAGGCTCAAGGTTTCTTAGGCTTTCCAAAATCGCATCGAAGCACTCCCAATTCCTTGCCGCTTTGCCTCTACCGCCATAGACAATGAGATTATCCGGATCGAACGCAACATCCGGATCGAGATTATTCTGAATCATTCGATAAGCCGCTTCTATAAGCCAATTCTTGCATGTAAGCTTCGTTCCTGTCGGTGCTTTAACAACTCTTTTCATAGCTCACACTCAGAATAAACTAAAAGAAATCGTATCATTGCAAGCACTATAACCAAAATCCTCAAAAGAACCTACAAACTTTAACTTTTCACCAGCCTTAAAATTTTATCTCAGTAAAAGGTTCTTGCTCTAAACACAACCAAATTCCTTTGCAATTTTCGGTAAAATATCTCTGTGGCAGAAAAGAAGCCGAAAATTCTGATAGCAGACGATGATGACTCACTGCGTCGAGTGCTGGAATTTCAACTATCAGAAGCTGGCTACAAGGTAGAAACCGCAGCAGATGGAGCGCAAGCACTAGAGCTTTTCTCTAAAACAAAATTCGACTGTGTGATAACTGATTGGCGAATGCCAGCAGTTTCAGGCTTAGAAGTTTTAAGACGAGCAAACACAATCAATAGCGAAACGCCGGTCATAATAATTACAGCCTTTGGTGATGTAGAAACCGCCGTTCAGGCTTTGCGTGGCGGAGCCTTCGATTTCATCACGAAGCCATTTGATCGTCAAGTAATTCTCTCAACAATCCAAAAAGCTCTGAAATACGGGTCTGCACTTGCCGAAAAAAGACGCCTACGAGCGTTAGCCCACAATGATTCCTACCCTGAAAACATCATCGGAAACTCGGAAAAAATAAAGCAGGTTCTTGCAATTATCAATCGCGTCGCAAAAACTAACGCAACAGTTTTAATCCAGGGCGAAAGCGGCACAGGAAAGGAGTTAGTCGCAAAAACAATACATCTTTTAAGTGAAAGAAAAGGTAAACCTTTCATTGCAATCAACTGCGCTGCAATACCAGAAACCTTGATTGAAGCAGAGCTTTTTGGATACAAAAAAGGCGCCTTCACAGGTGCAATTTCAGAATCAAAAGGCAAATTTGAAGAAGCAAACGGCGGAACGTTGTTTTTAGACGAAGTTTCCGCCATGCCCTTATCTTCTCAAACTAAACTCCTTCGCGTCCTTCAAGAACATGAAATCACAAGACTTGGAGAAAATTTGCCACGCAAAATAAATGTCCGTGTCATTGCTTCTACTAACGAAGATTTATCTGAGTTGATAAAGCAAAATAGATTCCGCGAAGATTTGTATTATCGTTTAGCGGTCGTCCCGATAACGCTTCCACCGCTTCGCAAACGTCGTGAAGACATACCACTTCTTGCAGAGCATTTTTTGCAAAAGATAACTCAAAAACACGGTATTAAGCCAGTGAAAATCACTCAAGAAGTCCTTGAAATTTTCAACAGCTATTCTTGGCCAGGAAACGTTCGTGAATTGGAAAATGTTATCGAAAGAATGGTCATTTTGTCAGATAAAGAAATTCTCACCTTAGATGACGTTCCCGAACATATAAAAAACGAACAAAGCAGAAGGCTCTGGTTTGAGTTACCTGAAGAACCGATAAATTTGGAAGCTTTGGAGTGTGAGATTTTAAGAGAAACTCTGAAGCGCTTTGGCGGTAATCAATCACAAGCGGCGCGTTATCTGGGCATCACAAGAAGCGCTTTGATTTACAGAATGAAAAAATACGGTTTGGAATGATGAAGCGAGAATGTTCACCAAGAACAGAAAATCCAACAACCTGAATGAGACTTTTGCTCTAGATTCGCCGCAATTCAAGTTTTTTGCTTCTTTTGTTATTGCTTTTTCGATTGTTGCAGTGACAGTTTTGCATTTTCTAACCCCGATTGATCGAGTGGTTTGGCACGAAATTTACCAGCGACTTTATTACATTCCGATAATCGCATCTGCACTTCTTTTCGGTTTACGTGGCGGTCTTGCCGCTTCCATATTCACCTCGATTATCTATTTCCCGCATGTTTACTTGCATTGGCAACATCAATTCTTTGATTATTCGATAAATCAGTATGCCGAGATGATAATCTTCAATCTTGTAGGTGGCATCATGGGCGCGCTAGGCGATAAACTCCGCCAAGCAAGGCTTCGAGCTGAACGCAATGCAATCGAGCGACAAAAAGCCTATGAAGAACTACAGAAAACCTTTGAGCAACTACTTCAAGCTGAAAAACTTTCTTCACTAGGTGAACTCGCCGCAGGAATAGTCCATGAAGTTAGGAATCCCTTAAGCTCAATCAAAGGCGCAATCGAAATACTGGAAGATGAACTCAAGCCCGACAGCCCACGTCGCGAATTTGCTAAACTTGCAAAAAAAGAGATTGAAAGACTCGACAAACTAGTCGGAGAATTCCTGCGCTTTGCGCGCCCATCGAAACTCAACATTAAACCGTGCAATCTAAACAAAATCGTAGAATCAGTTACATCGCTAATCGAGAATAAAGCGCTGGAACAAAAGGTAATCATCGAGAAAAACCTAGCCGACAAGCTTCCAAAAGTTTTCGTTGACGAAGAACAAATAAAGCAAGTGCTTCTTAATCTTTCGATAAATTCGCTTCAAGCAATGCCTAACGGCGGCAAGCTGATTTTCAGGACCTTGAGTTCAGATGGTATTTGCTCGGTAGAAGTCGAAGACACTGGCTCTGGAATCAGTGACGAAATCCTGCCAAAGGTCTTCGATCCCTTCTTCACAACAAAAGAAAAAGGCATCGGGCTAGGTCTTTCTGTAGCGCATAAAATCATCGCACAACACGGCGGTAGCCTAAAAGTAGTAAGACACAAGCCTAATCCGATCTTTCGCGTCGAACTTAAAAACTCTTCTTAATTCTTCCCCGACATTGAGCAAATTTTTTCCCAGCAAATTTGTAAAGTTTTCTGTGCAAACAAAACTCCATGACAAATTGCTTTTTCCGCTTGCGTTCTTGTAGCCTTTAAGACAATACAGTTCAACAAGCTATACTTGAATTTTAGAAACTAAAAATAAAGGGAGGAAGTTTCGTGAGCGAAGTCGTTGGAATAAAACTACCTTCAGAGCTTTTCAAAGGACAAACTGCAATAGTTACAGGCGCAAGTCGTGGCGTCGGTAAAGCAACTGCTTTGCGTTTAGCTGAAGCTGGCGCCAATGTAGTCGTGAATTATCTGAAAGAAAAAGAGCGAGCAGAAGAAGTCGTTAAAATGTGTGAAGAACAAGGCGTAAGGGCAATATCGGTGCAAGGCGATACCTCTGTTTGGGAAGATGCAAAAAGAATCGCCGAAACTACGCTGAGAGAATTCGGTAAGATTGACCTTTTGGTCATAAATGCTGGCATCTGGCAAGGCGCACCAATTGAAGAAATGAGTGAAGAAACTTGGGATAGAGTTTTGAATACGAATCTAAAGTCCGCATGGGCAATGTCCAAAGCCTGCGTTCCAACAATGAAAAAACAAGAAAAAGGCGCAATCGTTTTGGTTTCTTCAACGGCAGGACAGAGAGGAGAAGCAAATTACTCAAACTATGCCGCTTCAAAAGGCGGGCAGATTTCTTTCACCAAAGCACTTGCTACAGAACTTGCTCCGAAAATTCGCGTTAACTGCGTCGCTCCAGGCTGGATTGAAACCGCAATGGTAAGACCTGTTTTTCAAGATGAAGAATACAAAAGAAAAGTCATAGACTCGATTCCACTCAAAAGAGTAGCAACGACCGATGACATTGCACTTTCGATTTGCTTTTTGCTTTCCGATTGGGCAAGACACATAACGGGCGAGATTTTGAACATCAACGGCGGCACAGTCCTTTGTGGATAATTCTAATGAAAAAGACTTTGAGAAACTTGAGAAACTTTCTCTATCTCCATGATTTCGTTAGAATATGAGAGATGTCATTTGAAAAATTCATCGAAGAGCAAATCCAAAAAGCTATTGCGGAAGGAAAATTCGATAATCTCAAAGGCGCAGGTAAGCCCGTGAACTTAGATGAATACTTCGCCGCGCCAGAAGACGTTCGCGCCATGTATTCTCTCTTAAAACATCACGAATTCGTGCCGCAAGAGGTCGAGCTTTTAAGAGAAATCGGAGAACTCAAAGAGAAAATAAACTGCACTGCCGATGAAGAAGAGAAAAAGGCTTTGAGCAGAGTTTTGAATGAAAAATCAATGGCACTTGCAATGATTCTTGAAAGAAATAAGCTGAAGAAAAGAAAAAAGCTTTTTCCGTAAGGGCTTTTTGGAAAATTGCGATAAAGTCAAAGGTCGGAATACAAATGAATCAAGGAGGTTGTTGAGAAAATGCTTGAAAAAAGAGTGCAGGAATTTTTAGAACATCTGCGTTACGAGCGGAACGCCAGTCAACACACGCTTCGCAACTACGCAAGCGATCTGGAGCAGTTTCAGGAATTTCTTGCTTCTGTGGGAAAAGGAAGTTCGATTGATGTTTCCGAGATAGATCACTTAACCATTCGCGAATGGATGTCTCATCTTCACAGTCTCAAGAAGAAAAAATCTTCGATTGCGCGCAAATTGGCTAGTCTAAGAACATTCTTCCAATTTCTGGTTAGAGAAGGCATTCTGGAGAAGAATCCGGCAAAAATCGTCTCAAGACCGCGTGTTGAGCAAAAAATCCCGAAAGTCCTTTCTGTTGATGAAGTTTTTCGTTTCCTTGAAACGCCTGATCCAAATACGGACTTAGGAAAAAGAGACCGTGCCATATTGGAGTTTCTCTATGCAACTGGAGTTCGTGTTGGTGAGCTTGTTAGTCTCAACCTGCGTGATATTGATTTGAACCAAAAAACCGCCAGAGTTACGGGAAAACGCAGAAAACAAAGGATAGTTTTCTTTCATGATCGAGCGGCGCAGGCTTTGAAGACTTACTTGACAGAAGTCCGACCGAAGTTTTTGAGCAATTGTCCGCCCGACAAAATGGACGATCAAGCAGTGTTTCTGAATTATCAAGGCACACGCATTACTACTCGCTCCGTAGGACGCATGATTGAAAAATACATTCAGCAATGCGCCGATCTGCATTCGATCTCGCCTCATGTCCTCAGACACACTTTCGCAACTCACCTATACGAAGAAAAAATGAACTTGCGCGAAGTGCAAGAACTCTTGGGACATGCTCTTCTTTCAACAACGCAAATCTATGCTCAAGTTTCAACAGAAAAAATAGCGAAAGAATACGATAAGTCCCACCCAAAGGCTTGATTTCCTACGAGAGCATGCAGAGATCAATTCTGCAAAGATTCGGGATATTATGAAACTACAATTTTTATGGGTTGGAAAAACCAAAAACAAACACTGGCTGGCATTACAGGAAGAATATCTAGAAAGGCTTTCTCACTTCGTTAAATGCGAAATCACCGAGATAAAAGAAGGGCCAAACAAAACCGAAGAAAGCAACCGAATTCTGAAATGCCTGAATCAAAAAAGCTTCGTTGTCTTGCTTGATGAGAAAGGGAAAGCAATTAGCTCAGAAGAATTAGCTAAACAGATGGAAAAATGGCAAAACTTAGGTTTGAAGGAAATAATTTTTATTATCGGAAGTCACGAAGGAGTCACGTCTGAGGTTGCTAAAAGAGCTAATTTTAGCTTATCCTTATCAGTTCTGACTTTTACACACGAAATGGCTCGTGTGATTTTGCTTGAGCAACTTTATCGTGCTTTTACTATAATGAAAGGATTTCCATATCAAAAGTGACAAACACGGAAGAAATCAAAAAGAGACTAATCGAAGAAAGAAAGGCGTTGCTTGCGAAACTCTCAGGCAATGATCTTTCCATAGACAACAGTGAGACACCAGACCCGGTGGATTTAGCGGCAAGGAATTATTCTAAGAACCTGACGCTTGCCGTATCAGAAAACGAAAGTCGGCAATTAAAATACATCGAGGAAGCCCTGCAAAGAATTGAAGAAGGCGAATATGGGCTTTGCCTTAATTGCGGAAAGCCCATACAACCAAAGAGGCTGGAAGTTATTCCCTGGGCGCGATATTGCCTAAAATGTCAAGAACTCGTTGAACAAGGCTTGATTGAAGAACAATAGCTTTGAATGAAGCCGTTTTTCGGAAATCTTTTCTGGGTCCACCGACAAAAATAGGGCTGTCGGATTTGTTGGATTTAGGAATAAGTTTGTTTTTTCCCCAGCCCTGCCGAATTTGCCAAGACGAAATCGAATCTAGAAGTTTGGGAGTAACATGTCAAGACTGTTGGGCTGAAACTTTTATCTTCAAAAGGGAAACATCTATTTGTTACAAATGTTCTCGGCTATTGAAAGCAAACAGCAGTTTTGAAGAGAAAACCTTTTGTCATGCATGCAAAGATGATTTCTTCGATGCGGCTCGCTCTATCGGGCTTTACGAAAAGGCTTTGATGAAAACAGTTCTGCATCTGAAAACAACTCCCTTCTTGGCTACATACGTTCAGGATTTGCTCTATGAAGCCTTCCGAAATGCACCATTTCAGGATGCAGATTTGATAGTTCCGGTTCCTCTTTCAAAAGCAAGATTCATCGAGCGCGGATTCAATCAAGCAGAATTGATAGCAAAATTATTAGCCCAAAAAACTAAAATGCCTATGGACACTTCTAGTCTAGTTCGTCTCAAGCACACTCAACGCCATCGTCCTGGCATGGATAAAACAGCCCGCCAGAGATTGGTTAAAGAAGCTTTTGCAGTGGTAAGTAGCGAAAAAATCAAGGGAAAAACAATTATTTTAATTGACGACGTGCTAACCTCAGGTGCTACCGCTTCAAACTGCGCTAAAGTTCTTAAAGAAAACGGTGCTTTGAAAGTTTACGTTCTAACTTTAGCAAGAGCAAGCCATTAGGGATATTTGCGAAAAACAAAAACCATCTACCTTTTAAGGCAGATGGTTTTTGATCGAATGCATTTTCCTACTATTTTTTGACGTTCGAGTTTCCTTTTGTATTCCCGCCAGAGTTAACGTTAGCTTTTGAATTCACCGAAGTATTTGCATTAGTGTTTGGACTGGAATTTGTGTCGGTGTTAGAAGGCGTTGTTTCTGGTGTGGGAGTCTCAGCAACCATAGGCCGTGCGCCGCTTAGTTCATTCGGGTTTTCTATAACTTTCTTAGCTAGAAAGTTCTCGATCCTAGCTTCATCCATCGCAACAGCCATGTAGGCTTGAATGAGAAGCTGTTTTCTAGCATTTACCAAAAGATCGGTGATTTGCTGACGAACGCCTGGAGAATCTAATGTTTGGTCTTCATCCTTTTCTTGTCTTCTTTGAAGTTTGATAATTAAGTATCTTCCTTCAAAAGGGATCACTTGCGGAATTATGTCCCCGACGTTCATTTTGTTCATTATGTAATCTGCAGCAGCATCACCGAACGCTTGCTTCAGTTCCTCTTCGGTGAAATAACGCCAATCGCCACCTCGTAAGGCAGTTTGTGGGTCTTCGCTATTTTCACGCGCAACGGTTGCAAAATCAGCTCCTCGAAGAAGCCTGTCACCCAACTCTTTTGCTTTCTGTTGAGCCTCAACTTGATTAGTCGTTGTATCTTGCTCACTTGTTTTCTGCGGATCGATTACTATAACAGCAAGTTGCGCTCCTCTTTTGGCTTTGAAGAGTTCCCTATTGCTTTCAAAAAAGGCTTTGATCTCGCTTTCCTTCGGCGATTCTATCCTGCCGGTGATCTTATCGTTTAGCTTTTGGATTGCCAATTCTTTCTTCACAGATTCCCTAAGTGAAGCCTCTGTTTCGTCAATCTCTTTTAGCCTTTTCTCGAATTCTTCCTGCGAAAGACCGCTTTCTGTTTTTCTTTTGTTTATTTCTGCTGTTATTTCTTCGTCTCTTGGGACAAGATTCTCTTTCTGTGCCTTCTGAAACAAGACCTCTCTTTGAATCAAAAGATCAAGAGCCTGAAGCCTAGCTTGTGCTATTTCTAATGGAGAAAGTTTCTTCTCCTCACCACGAAGTTGAGATTTTACAACTCTCTCAACTTCTTCCATCCTTATAGGCTTTCCGTTAACGGTGGCTGCTATTTCTCCACCCGAAGCCCTCTCTGAATTACAACTTATGGCTGAAAAAGTAGCTAAAACAAGAACAATTGCCAAAACTATTCTCTCTCGCACTTTTATTTGGACTCCTTGAAGTATTTGATTATCTGTGGTTTGACTCATCTGAAAAATTTTTGGTATAAAATCTATTTTTGCACTTAAGTTCATAGGAGGCATAAGACAATGGCAAAACGATGTGAAATATGTGGAAAAGGACCTCAATTTGGACATAACGTTTCTCATGCTAATAACAGAACCAAACGGCGTTTTAATCCTAATCTCCAAAGAGTTCGGGTTAAGCTACCAAATGGAGCAACCGTTCGCCAAAGAGTCTGCACCCGATGCTTGAAAGCCGGCAAAGTCGTTAAAGCGGCTTGATCGCTTATGCGTTTTCAGATAAATGCAATACACTCTATCTCAACCTTTGCATCTCGCGGCAACCTAGCCGCTTGAACAGTAGCTCTTGCCGGTTTGTTATCTTTGAAATACTTTGCGTAAACTTCGTTCATCTCAGCAAAGTCATTCATATCCGCTAAGAAAACGGTTGTCTTAACAACATTTTTCAAGCTAGCTCCAGCCGCTTCCAAAACGGCTGATATATTTTTGATGACCTGCTCCGTCTGTTCTGCAATCCCACCCGAAACGAATTCCCCTGTCTCAGGATTTATGGGGATTTGACCTGAACAAAAAATCATGTTTCCAATTAAAATAGCTTGCGAATAAGGTCCTATTGCATCTGGCGCTTTATCGGTCCAAATTATTCGCTTTTCCATCAGTTCCATACCCATTGCCCTCATCGAACAAAACGCAAATTTTAACAGACATGACTCAAAAATCAAAGCTAGTAAACACTCAAATCCAGACCGCAGACATTTTGATTCAAATCACTTAAAACCTACATAAGCAAATAATCACCTAGTTTATTGTTTTTTCTGAACATATATCGGATTGTCAACCAAACTACCGAAGGTGCTGTCATGTGATATGATGAAAAGCTGGTTAAAATATCGGCTGTTGTTTATCCTTTCGATTTGCTGAGCTAATCTTTCGCATCTAATCCCGTCCATGTTTGTTGTAGGCTCATCAAAAAAGGCAATACGAATATCGGAAAGAAGTAGCAAGAATGCTAACCTCACTGCTAAAGCTGCTGCCATTTGCTCGCCACCAGAAAGACTTGCAAACGGACGCTTGTAGCCTTTTTCTTCCAAAACGATGCTGTAATCTTCCGTCCATTCCAAAGTTATTTCATGATTATCCATTATTTCTCGGAAAATTCGATTTGCTTCGTTTGAAATCTGTTCTATCAGGTTTTTAACGACCAAAGGTCCAGAAACTTTTAGAGTTTCACGAGTAAATTGCACCGCCTCAAGAACTTTATCCAATCTTTGCTTCTCACTCTCTTCCTTTTGGATTTTCTCTCTAACTTCCCTAAGTTTCTCAATCTGCCTAAGGCAGTTTTCAAAATCCTTTCGTAAATTTTCGAGCGTAGTTCTTTTCGTAGCTTGCTCGATCTTCATGCGTTGTAGTGCTTGCTTTTCAGCTTCATGCTGTCCTCTGCTGTAAACCTTACAAACAGCTTCAAACTCCGTCTCCTGCTCTGACAACCGAGTAGCTAAATCTTCAAGATTCTTTCGCAGTTCCTCATATTCCTGCTGAATCTTAGGAAAAGCATTTGCCGCCTTTTCGTATTTCAAATACTGTTCGTAAGAAGTCAAAGTCTTTTCCTTCTCTTTAGAAAGTCTTTGCCATTCAGATTCAACATCGCCTAACGAATCTATTTGAGTTTTTATATTTTCGACTTCAGCATAAAGCTGCGACACTTGCTTTTCTGCGTGAGAAATTTTTTTCCGCAATTCAGTTTCTTTCTTGATTTCTTCTTCCAAAAGTCTTATTTGAGTTTTAGGATGTCCTAAGCTTTCCAATTCCTCTTTGATTTTCGAGAAATCAAAAGACCTTGCTCCTATTTTCTCTAGCTCAGTTTTTAATTCATCCTGTTCTTTTCTCAAAGATTTCCCATCCTGAACCATTTTTCCAATTTCGGTCTTGAGACTTTCCAGCTTGAGCTTTTTCTTTTCAATCTCCTGAAAAGCCTGAAGCTTTGTTTCAACTGATTTTTTCTCGGTCTCTAAAACTTCAATTTCACTATAAGAATCTGATACCTTCTTGGCTACAACATTTTCCAAAGTTTCACCTTCACGGATGTTAAGGCATTTTTGATTCAGAATGGGACAAAGACCACCTTTTATTTCCTGTCTAAATTTCTTTTCTGCTTCCCATTTGGCCTGAAGATAAGTTATTTGCTTGTTCAATTCATCTAAACGAGCGTTTAACGAATCATACTTCTCAATATCATCCTTGAGTTCCTTTTCTAACTCCTGCCTCTGCTTATTCTTGTTCTCATATTCTCTACGTAGTTTTTTTATCTTCTCTTCAAGATTTTTCACCTGCTCTTGAAGACTTTTTTCACGATGAACCAGACTTTGAGCTTCTTCTAGTCTTTTCTCCAATTCTTCTTGCTTCGGAACAAAAGACTTGAGATCGCCAATTTTAGCTTTTGCTTCTTCAACCTTTTGCAAATTTTCTTTAAGCTTTTCTAAATCAGAACTGAGTTTGGAAATCTGAATTTCGGCGTTATTTCTCTTTTCTAATAATTTGCTGCGTTGATTACGTTTTTTGTCTAATTCGCCAAGAAGTTCTGTAATCTCCCGATGACGCAAATAATCCTCCTTGACTTCACTAACTTTTTCAACAGCCTCTTTTGCTTCTTCTAACTCCCTTTGCTTTTGGTTGAGCAAGCTTTCATTCTTCCGTTTTTCTTCTCTTAGACTTCTTAAAGCGTTTTCCATCTCGACAAACTTTTTCTCCTGTTCATCGAGCTTTTCCACCAACTCCGACTTTTGTTTGATTTCTGCTTCCAGTTTTTCTAACTCATCAGAAAGTTTTTGAATCTCATTTCCTATGCTTTTAATCTTCTCCTCGTAGTCTTGCAGGTGTTCGATTTCTCCTTCCATTCTGAGAATTCTTTTTACAACTTCACTTCTCTGCTGTTCTCCATAGCGTTGAGTCAAGAGAAGTGCTTCCGAAGCTTGTTTGTATTCTTCGACCTTTAGCAGCTTGTCAAACGTGACTTTTCTTTCCGAAGGCGTGCGAAGAAAATCTGCTGTGAAAGTTCCTTGGGGAACACCAATAGCACACCTAAAGAAAACTTGTAAATCCACACTGCCAACACCCAAAGCCTTATGAATGAAACTCATCACTTCGCTTTTACCTTGAGCGATGCGAATCTTGTTTTGCGGATCATACACCTCATATTGGTTGGCTGTATCTCTTTGAACAACATATTCACGCCCATCCGTAGGACTTACAAAGGTAACTCTAACAACACCTCTTTTTTGCCCACGTCTAATAAAATCTTCCTTTTTGTATTCGAGAACATCGAAAAGCGCCCATGCAATCGCTTCAATGATGGTAGTTTTCCCAGAACCGTTTTCACCAATAATCGCAATTATCCCTTCATCAAACTCATAACGAGCGGCTTCATAGGATTTTATGTTTTCAAGTTCCAGAGTTTTTACTAACATAACTTCTCCTATCGAGCAGAAGCTCTTCTGAGCCTATCCATCAAAGCTAGCCCAATACCCTTTTCTTCGACTTCTTCACAATATATTTTACCGATCTTTCGGCGGTCACATTCTCTGAAAAAAGAAAAAACTTCATGAGCATATTCTTCAACTGATTCGCATGACTTTATCAAATCAAAATCGCCTGTCGGCTTGCTCAATCCTATAAAAGCTTTCGGATTTTCAGCACTTTCGGCTTCTTCAAGTGACTTTATCAAGACTACCTTTGCCTTTGGTGAATAGTGTTTGTGCTTCAAGCCCGGACTCCTGACAGGTTCATTTGACTTTGGCGAGAAAAGACAGGCCGCTGGAAAGATTTTTCTTATATCTTCAAGCGAAATGGCTCCCGGTCTCAAGACTACTGGCGTTTCTGTAGTGCAATCTACTACGGTTGACTCTAAACCTATTTCGGTAACCTCGCCTATGAGGATGCAATCTATCCGCCCGCTCAAGTCTTCGTAAACTGCCCTCCAATCGGTCGGAGAAGGTCTGCCTGAAAGATTGGCTGATGGAGCAACTACAGGAGTCTCACAACACTGAAGAAAACGCTTCGCTATTTCATGGCGCGGCATCCGAATACCAATTGTGTCTAAACCTGCCGTTGCTATCAAAGGCACTTTCTCTGCTTTCGGTAAAACAACGGTTAAAGGCCCAGGAAAGAACTCCTGTATGATTTTCTCAGCAATCGGCGTTACCTTTTTTGCTAACAGTTTTATTTGATTGAAATCGCTTATGTGAGCAATCAGAGGATTGTCAGCAGGACGCCTTTTAGCCTTAAAGATTTTCGCTACTGCCTTCTCATTAAAAACATTTGCACCGAGACCATAAACGGTTTCCGTCGGAAACGCAACCACACCACCGAGTTTTATGAACTTCGCCGCTTCTTCGACAGATTCCGTCAAAAATGTCTCCATTACAGGAGAAAGTCTATCATTTCAGAAGGACTAACGAAAAAACTAAAACCAGGGTCTTTTGTTGTAAATATAGGTCCGAACAAATTCCTCATCAGACTTCAGCAGGTACATTATCCCCTCAACCAGTCCTACAATGCTAACAGCCATCGTTAAAGGAATAGTTAGACCACATGTGAACGGAGATAAAATTAAAGAACCTAGTCCAACAGCTAGCATTATTATCCCCTCGTTCGTATAACCTAATATGAACTTATGAACACCAAAAGCGCCGAAGAGAATTCCCAATATGCCGGCAAGTATTTTTTTGTCTGCTCCTTGAGATTTCCAATAATCTGGTGATTGACTTCCTGATGGTTGTGGATATTGTTGCATTTTCTTCTCCTTTAATGAGTTTTTATTTCTTCATAAAGTCTATAAAGGAATTCTCAATGTGTCAAATAGAACGACAAAATACAAAACAAACCTTTTGTTTTTGGAAAAGCAAATCCCAGCTTGACCAAGTAAGATGAGAGTGTTATATTTAGTTTTTTTGAATAAAACATCAAAAGGCTTTTTAACTTTATGGTTTTAGCTTTTGCCGGAGTTGACTTAATCCCAAATGGGTTTCTACTGCTTCATATAGCGATAATCTTGTTAATGATTTTCATTCTCAATAGAACTTTCTTTCGCCCAATCAATCGTGTTCTGGAGTCGAGAGAGAAGACTAAGAAAACCCATCTAACTGAAGCAGAGGAAATTTTGCTTAATGCAAAGCGGAAAAAAGAAGCTTACGAAGCTGAAATGCTAAAAGCTCGAAATGAAGGCTATAAGTTAATCGAAAGCATCAGAAAAGAAACTTTAGCAAATATTCAAGATAGGATAGAAAGAGCTAAATCGGAAATAACAAAACAAGCAGCAGCGGAGAAAGCATCTATTTTGAGGCAAACCGAAAAGGCTCGTGAAGAACTCCAAAAGGAAGCAAAGGAACTCGCCGAAAAAATCAGCTCTGGCATCTTGGGCTAAAACCGAGCTTTCACAGGTTTTAGAGATTTTTCTTTCTAGACTAGAAATTTTGGTTCTCAAATTATGAACTTGATTCTGTTTCTTGCCGAAAAAGGTCACGCTTCTAGCGGTTTCTTGAAGTGGTGGTATGAGAATGCCGATCCAATACTGAACTATCCTGGATTTGAATTTTGGAAATTCCTCAACCTTGCAATCTTTGTAGCAATAATTATTCATCTTTTGCGCAAGCCTTTGAGTGAATCTTTTAAGGCAAAACGCGAACAGATAAGAAAAGAACTAATTCAAGCACGCCAAGAACGCGAGAAAGCCCAAGCTGAGCTAGTTGCAATCGAAGCTAAATTGGCAAATTTAGAAGCTGAAAAACAAAGAGTAATTGAAGAAGCAAAACAAGAAGCAGAAGCGGAAAAACAAAGACTCATCTATGAGGCCGAGGTAGAAATACAAAAAATCCAAAAGCAAGCTGAAAACGAGATTCAGCGTCTTGTCAAACAAGTAGAGCAAGAATTGCGGAGATTTTCGGCCGAGGAGACAATTCGCTTAGCTGAGCAGATCATAAGACAGAGAATAACACCGCAGATAGACTCTAAGCTCGTCAAAGCAAATATCGAATCGATCGGAGGCTTGAACTGATGAGCATCAAAGCTATTGCACGTCGCTATGCTACTGCTTTAGCCGACGTGGTCGAAAAAAACGGACAAACTGAGCAAGTAAAGCAGGAACTTGAGCAATGGAAAAACATGCTGGAAGAAAATCAAGACATGATGACTTTCTTCCGCAACCCAATCTTTTACCACCACGATAAAGAAAAGATTTTGGAAGAACTGATTCAAAGAAGTAAAACTTCAAGAATAACCGCAAATTTCTTACGGGTTCTACTACAAAATAATCGTTTCGTTATCCTTCCTGAAATTAATGAAGAGTTTGTGAACGTGCTTGAAGATAGACAAGGTATCATGTCTGCTCATGTCGTCTCCGCAAGAGAGCTTTCTGAAAATGAAAAGGAAGATTTAAGAAAAAGTTTAGAAAAAAGAACTGGCAAGAAAATAAAATTGAGTTTATCTGTTAACCCAGACATTATCGGCGGGATCATCGCTACTGTCGGTTCGACTGTTTACGACGGTTCCGTTCGGACTCGTCTAGAAGTTTTGAAAAAGCGTCTTATAGCAAGTTAAATTAAGTGGAAGAAGGAAAGTATGGAAACAATAAAAGCGAACGAAATCACCGAATTGATTCGTGCTCAGATCGAGAACTTTGATGTTGCAATGACCGTTGATGAAGTCGGAACGGTTATCAAAGTGGGCGACGGTATTGCAGAAGTCTATGGCCTTGAGAAAGTCATGGCAGGAGAATTACTTGAATTCCCCTACGGAGTTCGCGGACTGGCCCTGAACCTTGAAGAAGACAAAGTCGGATGCGTTTTATTCGGAGATTTCCATAAAATCAAGGAAGGCGACCAAGTCAAGCGAACTAAGAAAATAATGAGCGTACCTGTCGGCGAAGCCCTGATTGGTAGAGTCGTTGATGCTCTCGGAAATCCAATTGACGGTAAAGGCGAGATAGTCACCGACAAATTCAACCCGGTAGAAAGAATCGCTCCGGGCGTGATAGACCGCCAACCCGTGAAAGAACCGTTGCAAACCGGTATAAAAGCGATTGACGCAATGGTCCCAATTGGGCGCGGCCAGCGTGAGCTTATCATAGGCGACCGCCAGACAGGTAAAACAGCAATTGCGATTGACACCATAATCAATCAAAAAGGCAAGGGCGTAATCTGTATCTACGTTGCTATTGGTCAGAAGGCTTCAACAGTTGCCCAGGTCGTTAAAAAGCTCGAAGACTACGGCGCTATGGAATATACCATAGTCGTTTCTGCTACTGCTTCAGAGCCTGCCGCAATGCAGTTTTTGGCGCCTTACTGCGGATGCGCTATGGGCGAATACTTCCGTGACACAGGAAGGCATGCCTTGACGATTTACGACGATTTATCAAAGCAAGCCGCGGCGTATCGTGAGATTTCGTTGCTACTTCGTCGTCCGCCGGGACGTGAAGCCTATCCGGGCGATATCTTCTATTTGCACTCAAGGCTTCTTGAGCGTGCGGCAAAGCTTTCAGATGCTAAAGGTGGCGGAAGCTTGACCAGTCTGCCCATAATCGAAACCCAAGCAGGCGATATTTCTGCATACATTCCTACAAACGTTATCTCGATTACTGATGGACAAATCTTCTTGGAAGCCGATCTGTTCAATGCAGGTATTCGTCCTGCTATCAACGTCGGAAACTCGGTTTCAAGAGTCGGTGGCTCAGCTCAGATCAAAGCAATGAAGCAAGTTGCAGGAACCTTAAGAATCGAGCTTGCACAATATCGCGAACTTGCCGCATTCGCTCAATTCGGCTCTGACCTAGACAAAGCTTCACAAGCACAACTTGAACGCGGAAAACGCTTAACAGAAATTCTTAAGCAAGATCAATATCAACCGATGGAAGTTGAAAAACAAGTCCTGATTATCTGGGCAGGAACTAACGGATATGTTGATGATGTCGCCGTTGAAGACATCAGAAAGTTTGAGAAGGAGTTTCTCAATTTCGTCGAGAATTCTCATCCTGCTGTTTTAGAAGGAATAAGAACGAAAAAGGCTCTTGACGATAACTTGATTGCAGCGATGAGGCAAGCGGTAGAAGATTTCAAAGCAACACGATGGATGAAGTCTTCTGCTGAAGTTGAAACTAAAGCGACTCAGCAGAGTGAAACACCTGTTGCTACTGCAGCCCAAGTCTAAACAAGGAGTTTCGATATGCCTAGCTTACTAGACATGCGCCGACGAATAAAGTCGGTCAAAAGCACTCAGCAAATCACGAAAGCAATGAAAATGGTAGCGGCGGCAAAGCTCAAGCGTGCCCAAGAAAGAGTTGTTGCTTCAAGACCCTTTGCACAAAAAATGTCGGAAGTGCTGTCTAATCTAAGCTCGAAGATTTCCGAAGACTTCTCGCACCCGCTACTGAATGAAAGAGGCGACAAAAACTATCTGATTGTTCTGGTAACAGCCGACAGAGGGCTTTGTGGAGCTTTTAATGCAAATATCATAAGAACGGCGCAAAATTTCATGCAAGAAAATTCCGACAAAAACTTTCGTCTAATTCCTGTTGGACGCAAGGGCAGAGATTTCTTCAGGCGCCGTTCGATACCTTTTCTTGCCGAATACGTTGGCTTAACCAGCAAAGGGCGTGCTGAGCATTCCGACGCAGTAAAAATTGCCCAAAACATCATCAAAATCTTCACCGAAGACGAGTCAATTGACAAAGTATTTATTGTCTACAGCGAATTCAAATCGGTTTTATCCCAAAAACCCGTCGTGGAGCAACTTCTTCCAATACCACGTAGTAGTTCTGAAGAAACCAACAAACCACAAGCAGAATACATCTACGAACAGCCACCGAACGAAATTTTCGGTAAACTCCTGCCGATGCAAATTGAAACTCAGGTCTATAAGGCGCTTCTGGAATCCGTAGCTTCAGAGCAAGGCTCAAGAATGACAGCTATGGACTCAGCATCAAAGAACGCGGGTGAACTTATTGATAAACTCACGCTTACGATGAATAGAATTCGCCAAGCAACCATCACGAAAGAAATCATCGAAGTTGTCTCCGGCGCTTCTGCTCTGTAATAAAAAATGCGAGCACTGACAGATTCAGAAAAATGGCGCAGTCGCTTCTTGCGATATGCGCCATTGATTTTATGGATCGGCGTTATATTTCTGCTTTCATCGAACGTAGGTTCAATGAACAACACATCTCGCTTTATTCGCCCGCTTTTAAGATTCCTTTTCCCAGATGCCCCAGAAGAACTTTTGCAAATTTATCACGGATACATTCGTAAACTTGCTCACGTAACAGAATACGCCATTTTAGCTTTCTTTGCATCAAGAGCTTTCTTCTCATCTTCAGTAAACACAATCGCCAAAAACTGGTTTGTCTTCTCTTTCGCCCTAGTAGTTGCAGTCGCTTGTTTGGACGAATTTAATCAAAGTTTTCTCTCTTCACGCACAGCTTCTCCCTTCGACGTCATGCTAGATTGCTTCGGCGGTCTTGTAATGATCCTACTGTTTTTTGCTTTCAAAGCCATCGGAAAACTCAGTTGATCTTTTCTTTCAGTTCAATCTGTGGTAAGTTATTAGAGGCTTAAAAAAGCTAAGGAGAAAAGTTTTATGGGTATATTCGACAAATTTAAGGAAGCTGCTTTGAATCAATTCATCGAGGTAATCGAGTGGCTCGATGAAAGCGGAAATACACTTGTTTATCGTTTTCCGGTTTATAATCAGGAGATAAAAAACGGCGCACAGCTAATTGTTCGAGAATCACAAGCGGCTGTTTTTGTCTATCAAGGGCAGGTTGCCGATACCTTTGGCCCTGGTAAATACACAATAGATGGAGGCAACACACCGATTCTCTCGAAGTTAGGAGCATGGAAATACGGATTCAATTCTCCTTTGAAATCTGAAGTTTACTTTGTCAACACGAAACAGTTTACCGACATGAAATGGGGAACAGCGAATCCTATAATGCTCAGAGATAGTGACTTCGGAATTGTAAGGCTTAGAGCCTTTGGAGGCTATTCGATGAGAGTTGTTGATCCAGCCACTTTCATCAAACAAATAGCAGGCACCAACGCCAAATTTGAAACCGAAGATATTGAAACACAACTAAAGCGCGCCGTAGTTTCACAGTTTTCAGATGCTTTGGGAGAAATGAAAATCCCCGCTCTCGATCTAGCAGCCCAATACAAAGAATTGGGCGATGTAATCCGTAGCAAGATTAACGAAGATTTCAAAGACTATGGCATCGAAGTTACAAAGTTTTATATCGAGAACATTTCCCTCCCCGAAGAAGTTGAGAAAGCCCTTGACAGAAGAACGGCAATGGGAGCTTTGGGAGACCCGGCAAGATACATGCAATTTCAAGCCGCTGATGCTTTGCGTGACGCCGCGCAAAATGAAGGCGGTGGTGCCGGACTCGGCGCAGGACTTGGTGCGGGCTTTGCTATCGGTAACCAAATGGCAAATGTCTTCGGACAAACAATGCAACAAGGACAGCAGCAGCAACAAACTCAACAAGAAGCAGAAGTGCCCGTTACTATAACTTCTGAACCCTCAGGAGCCGAGATCGAGATTGACGGAACTTATGAAGGAAATACGCCTTCACAACTTTCTCTGAAACCTGCTGAATACATAATTCGGGTTTCCCGTCCCGGCTATAAACCCTGGGAAAGAAGAGTCATAATCAAACCGGGAACTGCAAAAACCTTTAATGCAATTCTGGAAAAAGAATAGGACTCTGTTGAAGATTGCTTTTTCGATAATCTCGATGGTTCTTCAAGCTTATTCCTCTGCACTTTTTTGAGTCAAGCATAGAAAAAGCCGGGTTGCAATTTGCCATACAAGCATCTCAACGCAACCCGGCTATCTAAAAACACTTATCGAAAACCTCTCTGATGATGCTTTTCCATTCGCAGTTTTTGTGATCTAGACACTCGCCCAAAACCTGTCGTCTAATACACTTTTTGCTTGGCACTTTTTTGCGGTCACAAAACGTGCATTGACGAAGGATGGAGAAAGTTTGTAGCCCAAGAACCCCGAGAATCAAGCCTAGGTGCATGGTATCTTCTTATAAGGACAAGGGCACGGAGACTTTATTCCGTAGTGTTTCTTTGATTTTCTTTCGCATTTTCGATGAACTTTTTATCAGCCGAGAACAGAAAATTCAGAGAAATTCACGGAAGATTCACCAAAACAAGAAGGCAGGAGTTTCAAATTCCTGCCTTTTTCACCGTTGTTTTTCTCATTCACAGTGCTACTCACGAGCCACAAAGTTTACTTCCTTCATCTCTTCTGTCACAGTTACAACCTGCGTCGGCTGGTCAAAGGTGAATCTCTTGGAAGTCACCATCAAAATCACCGTTTGACCTGCTTCAACGTCGGTGAAGCGATAGTATCCAAACGGACCTGTTACTACTGTCCTTACATTCCCGTTCGACTCTATCATCGTGACAAGCGCATTCCTTATGCCTCTGCCGTCCGCAGTCATCACTCTTCCCATCAACGTTACGCTTGCTGCCGTTACAATCTGGCTTTGACCACCAGACCACAAAGAAAATTGGTTGATATTTGTTATGGTCAGTTGATTAGTAGCCGTGTTGACGCATGGCGTTGAGCACATCAACATTGGTGTAGGGTTCGGCAATGTTATTCTGTAAATTCTGTAATCTGACTCATTGCCGTTTACGTCAGCATCTACATAATTGAAGGTCAAATCAGCAGTCATGTTGCCGGTCAAATCCAGATACCATCGCCTGTTCAGTGAAATTGCAGGATTTAATCCTGGCATGTGTCCATTTATCACTAGCACCGACAGAGTTGATGGATTTGTTGTCAGCGTAGTGACATTGACATCAACAGGTGAGTAGCCATTTAAGCCTATCGGAAATGTGTATGACCCAGTTGAGCAAATCTGTCTTGCTATCCTACCATCATTGTTTCCAACAAGGTAATTATTGGAATCAACACCGTAAACAGTAGCTTGACAACCAAGCGTCAGAGTTTGTCCGTTCAAGTTAGGAAGTCCATTCACAGTCAAGTAACCTCTAACAGTAACGTTACCGCCTAAGCTGTCTCCCGTAGAGGCTAAAACGTTGTAGTAATTTCCACCTGCAATCAAGCCACCGCTTGACTGCACAACCTCGTCTGCTCCAATCTCGACTCCTGCACCCGAAGGACGCGGGTCTGTATCGAAATCATTAGTGATACCCGAAATCGAAATCCCGGCATTAAGAACCGGACTGGCTGGCACTTGAAGGTGCAGATCATTATCCGATAAGAACAGCGGATTAGCGCTGATTGAATTTGCATCTTGACCAGTTGCAGCTTGAAGCGCAGAAAGATTTGCTACAGTTATATTATTTACTACACCAAGCGCAAGACCTTGCGTTCCACTCACGAAGTAGTCATTGTAGTTGATATTAGAGAAGATAGTATTCGGAGAGGTCGTGTATATGGCATAATTTCCAGCACCTGTATTGCTTGTATTGTTAAACGAGTTGGCGAAAATGTTGTTACGGATGTCTAGGTTACTCGGATTAAATGCGTTGACCATCAGCGCAGCGGTTACTGTTGCAGTATTAAAGCCAGCATAGTTGCCAAACAGATTAACCGAGTTATTCCATACATTGATCCCACCAGTGTTTGAAACTGCAATGCGAATTCCTGCATTGGTTCTGGCGAGATTGCCTGTATCGCTGCTCGTGCCACGAAGGTCGTAGATAAAGTTGTTAGCAACCGTTATGTTACTCATAGCAGTGCCTGTGGATATGGTGATGCCATTAGAACCGTAACCACTAGGAGCACTTGCTTCCATATTGCTTACTGAATTGTGTGTGATGCTTGAATTAAAAGTCCTTTCCGATGCTGCAATGCCGAATAAGTTCGTATCTGCCGAATTAGCTATGTTTCTGACTATGTTGCGTGTGATAGTAGCGCCATTTGCTTGTGCAATTACTATACCGTTAAGTCCAATATAATCGGCCGTCGCCGCACCACCAATGATATTGTCAGCAATTAGCATATTGTCAGCTAATCCGCTGGGATCACCGGCTGCTTGAATGGCAATCGAGGTTCTTTGAATCAGATTGTTTTGAATTACTAGATTGTCGTTGTCAAATCCATACGAAGAACCACTGGAAGCTCCCGCAAAGATACCAAAGTTTAGATTTATGGTTGTATTGTTGAAGTTCGTGCCGTTTTGGATGATGCAGTTTTTGATTGTGACATTAGTTGCACCTGCTCCGGCACCGAGACTACCAACCCAAACAACAACCGTTCCTGAATTTGAAGAATTAGTAAGCGAAAGCGTCAAGCTGCGGTCTGTGCCACCTGATAGAGAGCCGTCTATAGTTATATTGTCTGCTCCATTCAGCATGATCAGTCGAACTGCCGTAGTTGTGCTCGAAACTGTCCTCGGCATCCCACTTGGTTTTATCGTTATGCTGAAAGGTCCTCCACCTTCTGAAACGGTTTCATTCAGAGCAACTGTCCCAGTTTCTCCTGTCAAATCTGAAGTGATGTTAATCGTAACATTGCCGGTCAGAACTCCGTTGTTGATAGCTTCAAAAATCCCGCCTGTGTTGGTCAAGCTGGTATACGTTTCACCTGTGCCAACGTTATATGAACCACTGAATGCTTGAGCAATTAGGTATTGATTCGGATTCGTAGGCGGAGTGGTAATGTTGTTCACATCTGTTCCCGCAAAGCTACCGCTTGGATTTGCTCCCAAGTTTCCTAAGGTATCTTGTGCAACAACGAAGTATTGAATTACATCACCTACCACTACACCACCGACTTGTGAATAATCAATCGTGCAGGTGTAATTTGGTTGTGTGCCAGTGCATTGTGTCGAAACGTAAGGTCCGCTTGTTCCTTTCCGATAGTAGATTCGCGGAGCAAAAAGTCCTGAAGCTACACCTGTGGAATCCGTAATATTCACGCTCAAATTCCGATTAGATGTCGAACTCGTTCTAGCAAAAGGTGTGTAGGTAATTATTGGCGGAATGGCATCAAGTTGTGTGAAATTGCCAGCATCAGCGCCTACGTCAACGGGCGTAAAATTGGCTCGAAGTTGCCCATCAAAGTCATCTGTCACCGAACCGATAGGCGTGCCTGATTGTTCAAGTATGCTTAGTCCAATGTTTGCAATGTGTAGATCAACTGAACCAGCGTTGCCTGTTGGATTTACAAGATTGAACTGCGCAACATTTAAGGCTTGAAAGCTGTTTCCATCTTGATTGCCTGAAGCAGCTCGCCACGCGACCAGCGAATAGTTCGTTGTCCCGTTTCGGATAATCGTTGCGTTGTTTTGTGAATAGTAAAAATTGTAATTTGAGTTCAATCCTAAAGGATTAGGCAAAGTGCCACTGTAGGTGGCTGCAAGATTTGCTCCTGTGCCACCTGAAATCGAACGGTCATTTATGAGAACGTTGTTGATGAAGTTTCTTGTACTGGAAGTTACAGAACTCAGAAAGGCATTTGAAAACGTGTTTGAAGTTCCAGCAGAGCCACCTATGTAAATCGTGTTGTGGTAAAAGTTATTTGAGCCTGATGTTTCTTCATAACCTGCTATATTGTAAGCGCCAGTCACAGAGTTACCCGATGCATCAATGCCGAGTCTAATCATGTTGTTTTGATAATTGGCATTACCGCCCAAGTGTTGAATGCCGCGCAGAGACGCTGCACCAGAGCTTGAGACGGATAGAGAATGAATAAAGTTTCTTGCCACTACATTCCCAACATTGGACGATATGTTACCTCTATAAACAATTCCAGTGACCTGAACTGCTGCGGTTGGGTTCGTGTTGCTCAGTGAGTGAATGGTGTTTTGTGAGATGTTGTTGTTATTCGTTGCAGTTTGATTATCACTGACGATACCTATCACAGAAGCCGTTACTCCCCCTCCTGTAGTGCCAGCACTCATTGTTAGATTTTGCACGACATTGCCGGTTATAACAGAAGCTCCTGTTTGAGAATAAATTCCCCATACACGTGAGCCTGCTTGAGAGGCATTGTTTTGAATCGGGGCATTAGTGGTCCCTATAGTGTTGTTTTGAATTGTGTTTATCATTGATAGAATCGTAGAGGCACGAATTCCGTAAACCAGAACTGTACCATTTGAAGTATTAGTTGCTGTTATCCCTGCGATTGTATTGTTAGAAATTGTTCCGTTTACCGATGACAGATAAATTCCATGAATGTGACTGCTAGTAGTGCTAGAGGAGGAAAAATTTATAGCGCCGCTTACTGCAACGCTTCCGATCGTATTTCCTGTGATAGTAGTAGCACTACCTGATGACACCAAGATTGCGGTAAAAGGAGATGAAGTGTTTGTGCCGCTACCCAATCCGTCTATGCTTATATTTGTAATCGTATTGTTTTGAATAATGTGGGTGCCACCAACGCTCGATCCAGAAATAAGAATACCAAAAAACCTCCCGGCATTTCCGAGGGTTACCTGATAAGTTCCCGTGCCCGATGGGCTTGAGTAACCGATGATGTTACCAGTGAAAGTGTGTGAGGTATTTCCTGGTATGGCTGCAACTTGAATTGCGGCATGAACCACGCCTGAAGTTTGAGTCCTTGCGGTAGTTTGATAGAACTTGTTGTTGCTGAACGTCCAATTGTCATTACCAGCTGAAAGATAAACACCGTGACTTGCTGCAGAGGCGTTGAAGTAATCGAAAATCTCGTTGTTCGAGAAAGTGATATTGTTGTTGTAAGAAGCAGTGGTTGATATTGAACCATTACCATAGATTGCCTTAGTTGGCAGGTTTGTTCCAGCAGGACCAATCTTGTTGTTCGAGAAAGTGTTGTTGTCATTGCCATTGCCACCACTTGCGGCAGTGCTGATAAAAATCGTCCCGCCATTTGTTATGGTTGCCATTGTTGAAGAGCCTAGAATCGAGCAATTTGTTATGAGATTATTTGTAGCATCATTGACTAAGCGGATTGTTGAGGTGCCGCTAGTACTAGAAGTTGAAGTATTTGAAATCGTCAAAGAGTTTCCACCAGTGTTCAGTCCATCAATCGTGACGTTATCTGCTCCGTTTAATTGAATTAAAGCATTACCTGCGATATCTCCTGAAATCGTTCGTGCCGCGCCGCCTGCGGGAGAAATCGTGATCGAAGTGTAACTGGCTCCTCCCTGACCACTTGCGTTGAGTGTGGCAGTAGCCGGTTCTGTTGTATTACCGCAGACATCAATCGTAATCACGCCTGTATGTGTGCCACTATTGATAGCACTAAACGCCGCTCCAAGCGTTGCGTATGTCGCAAAAGTCGTTCCTCCAGAAGACTCAACTTCTATGGGATCTATCCCTTGATCACAAGTGCCGGGCGTAAGATTACTGATAGTGCTGGGATTTTCTCTGAATGACTTCTCTATGTTCGTCTTTTGTTCCGTTGTTTCGTTGAGATCTCTTTCTGCTGTAACTATACCGATTTTGTAGCTCAAGAATGCTACTAGAATAGCTGCGATACACAAAAC
Organism: Acidobacteriota bacterium; assembly: GCA_003697135.1. GTDB lineage: Bacteria > Acidobacteriota > Blastocatellia > Pyrinomonadales > Pyrinomonadaceae > J014. The sequence goes on along the minus strand of RFGC01000018.1, from coordinate 235,465 downwards.
AGAACCAACTTTCATGACAAAATCTCCCCGAAAAGAAGTGCTTAAACTCTTGTGGCCTATAGAATAAGCTACTCTTTCTGTAAAGTCAAGAGATTTTTGTGATCTTTCACAAATTGGTGAAAAAGACGAAAAATCCTAAGCCTGCTAGTCACTTTTCTAGACGGCTTTTTATTCCAGACAGGGTAGCGATGTTTAGACCAGTTGCTAAACAGTTCCCACACTAAGCAAATTAGTCGGCTTACATTCACTGCCTAGTGCTTACGGTTGTAGCCACGCATTGTGCGCTAGTGTTTCTCGGCCTAACAATCAATCGCACCTTCGACCTCATATTGGTGCTGTTTGGTATCAACTTTTCATCTCCACCTTTTCGGCGATGGCAGCATATCAAACGTAGCTAGAGATTCCAGCCATCTAACAACAGGTTGCGCATCCGAACAGATTCCGTGGATTACAATTGCACCGTAAGTAAGGGTTACCTTTTCTCACTCCCCAAAAGTTCAAGCATGATAATTGCGCAAGGCAAGTAACTTCTGTCTCCTCCGCTTCCATTTTCTTGTTTTCCTGAATCTACCATTCAAAAAAACCTTCTAGATTGGCTAGAGCTTGTCCTGTGCCCCAATCGCCCGCAACCATTCATCTTTGCCATCTCTGAAGGACCACCTGCAACTTGCTAATTAACGCTTCCACAACTAATGTTTACTGTGAAAACTTAGACTCATTATAAATTTGTAAATCAATGCAATAAAAACTTGTTCTTTTTTAGCAATTCGTGCTAACGTTATAACAAATAAGAGGTTTGCAATCACTTCTTGCAAACCGAGCAGAAATTTGCGGAAGGAGGAAACAAAAGATGAAAAAAACTATAGTGGTGCTTGGGGTGTGCTGTGCGTTTTTGTTTTTGATAGTGCTTAGCATAGATAACTTGTCGCAAGCACAATCCCAATCGCAAACAATTACTCTTGAACCGGGTTCATCATTGAGAGTCAATTGTCCTACAGGCATAAGGGTCGTGCGCCGCTCTCCTGGGCAGGTTGTTGTTAATTGTGCTCCGGGAACAACACCAACGCCGACGCCTAGCCCGACCCCGCCATCCGGACAACTGTGCTCTCCAGATTTGCATGATCCGAATCTCTGGCATTCACCAGTTCATCCAAGCGGATGTTACTATGGCCACGAACACGGCGATCCACCACCCAAATGGGTGCAAAGCTCTGAATGGATGCCTATGTTTGGCCATCCTGGAAATACTCCAGGCGAAAACGTGCATAAACACACCAGTTTCAAAGGGTTCTCGCTTCGTGATGATGGTATTGACGTTTACGTCATTATGCATTTAGACACTAACCCTAATGGCCATGCTTCGCGTTTTCATTCCTATCAACTCTGGGCTAGAGACACCGCTGGAAACATAAGTTACTGGAACTTATGGGCTGACTTTGGGCAAGGAAACAATACTGGCCCTAATGTGCGTCCGTCTGACACTTGCGGTGCGCCGCAGTCAATAAGGCCGATTATCTCAGTAAACTTCCCAGAATGTCCCATATCATTTGAAACCTGGTATAGCCGAGCGGGTGCACCCGAATGGGGTTGGGACTTGGGCTTTAATGTCAAACCGCAGTATTATCACGGGCCAGCACAAGGGCAATCCAGCAATCCGGATTTAGGAGCGATGAATACTTGGCTCCCAACAGGATTGCTAAACGATACTCGAAGAATAGAAATAGCTTGGTATGCATTTAGACCGCATCCGACAGGTAGATTCTATTCTACTCAGTTCGGTGAGATAGTCAGTGGGCCTAATGACCCTGTTTGCGGCACGCAACGCACTATTGGCAATAGAACTTACACTGTGCTTTGCTTAGAGCAATACATTGCACCAACCATGACTTCATTTGCCTTCCCCGGCAATTCCACGCAAAGAGATTATGACGTAACAGGCGTGATCTTGCCTAACTAGGCTTTTCCAATAAAGAAGAAACCTGAGCTTTTCGGGTTTCTTCTTTATTTGGCTTAAACGAAGAAACTTCTTGAGACAGGTTCTACAGATTTGCACCTGAACGCAGAACCAAAAGTCGTAAACTCTAAAATGTTCATCTTTTCGAGATCAAGCTGTGCCGCAGATTTCATCAATTGCTTCAGCGTATTTTTCATCAATAACGCTTCGTTTGACCTTCAGAGTTGGTGTTATTTCGCCCTTATCAATAGAAAATTCGCGTGGTAAAAGATAAACTCTCTTCACCCGTTCATATTCAGCTAATTCCTTCGTTAGCTCGTAAGCATCATTTTGCACGAGTTTTATTGCATGAGGGTCTTCACAAAGCTCTTCGTTTGTAAGGTTTTTTGTATCGAAACCTTTTTCCTCAAGTGCTTGTCTTAAGGCAATCCAATCAGGCACGATCAATGCCCCAACCTGCTTTCTGCCTGAACCAACTACTACAACTTGAGAAACCAAAGGTGATTGCTTCAAAAGACTTTCTATCTGGAGCGGAGCAACGTATTTGCCATTTGAGAGCTTGAAAAGGTCTTTCAGACGATCCGTTACGTAAAAATGTCCGTCTTCATCCATGTAGCCGACATCTCCACTGTGATACCAACCTTCTTCGTCAATGACTTTTGCCGTCTCTTCAGGCTTGTTGTAATATCCTAGCATGACGTTATCGCCACGAATCAGAATCTCGCCCGTTTTCTCGTCTATTTTCATTTCAATCCCTTCAAAGGGCTTACCGATCGAACCTACTTTATTATCGTCTGGACGGTTTGCACAAACTAAGCAGGCTTCAGTCATACCATAACCTTGCAAAATCGGAATCCCTGCCGCCCAAAAAGCATAAGCGAGTTTTTTCGATAATGGCGCACCGCCCGATACGAAAAACCTAAGTCTTCCACCTACACCTTCACGCCATTTTGAAAAAACAAGCCTGTCTGCGATTGCATGTTTAGCGGCCAAAGAAACCGGCACATGCTTTTTCTCTTCCTTTGCTTTCCAGTATTGCTGACCTATCTCAAGCGCCCAAACGAAAAGCTTTGTCTTCCAACCACCCGCCGACATGCCCTTTTTTACTATCTTGTGATAAACCTGCTCGAAAAGACGCGGAACAGCAGTCATAACAGTAGGCTTCACTTCGGCTATAAGTGAAGCTAGCTGATCGTATGATGAACAATAGTGAACCGCAACACCGTTTGAGCATAAAATATAGAAAACACATCGCTCGAAAATATGCGATAGCGGAAGCACAGCCAGCGAGCGATCGGTTTTCTCAATCGGCAAGCCCCTTGAAACCGCTAAAATGTTCGATGTGAAGTTCTTGTGAGTTAGCATCACGCCTTTCGGCTCACCTGTTGTTCCCGATGTGTATATGATCGTCGCCAAGTCTTCCGTTTTTATATTCTCAAGCAAATTCTCATAAGCATCGCTTTTCTTCTTTCTAACTCGCTCTCCTATTTCCTCAAGCGCTCTGAAACTTGTGATCTTTTCAGATTTCTCCTCTAATTCGTCAAAGAAAATCAACTTTTCCAGAGACTCTACGGATTCAATCGCAGGTTTCGCATATTGAAAAAGCTTTTTGTTGGAAATGAAAAGCATCTTTGCGCGGGAATTTTCCAAAATATACCTGATTTGATCTACCGCTTGTGTTGTAAAGATAGGAACGTTAACTGCCCCAAGCGAGAGAATAGCCAAGTCTGCCAAAGACCATTCAGGACGATTCTCAGAAATTATGGCTATCTTTTCTCCCTTTTCAACTCCTAGTTCCTTCAAGCCCAAAGTAATGTTCTTAACTTTCTCAGATGCTTGCTTCCCAGTTAATCTTATCCAACCACCATCAACTTTGTGATGGAGTAATTCTCTGTTTTTGTTTCTTCTAAAAGACTCCATCAAAAAATGTGGCACCGTCTGCGGCAGTTTCTCAAAACCTGCAATATTTTCACCAAACATTAAGCAAACTCCCTTTCTAAACCTCGATAGTCAAATATAATACAACGATTTTACGTTTTATTCATCTTGCAACCAAAGCAAATGCAAAAACTAGGGTTGTTAGGAATTTAGGCTCGTTTCTCAGCAGAAATCCAAACAAAACTCTCCGAACTTTGCTTCTTTTTCAGACAATCAATCCGAGGGCTAGATTTGTCACTGGTTTTGCCCTTGTAGCCTTCTTTTTATTTGCGTTATGAAAGACTCGATTGCCTCACGTTCGTCACTATCTGGAAATTTTCTCAAGAACTCCTCATAAAGTCTTATCGCCTGGATGTATCTTTCCTGCTTCTCGTAGAGAGCACCGAGAATTTGATAAACCACCACTGCCTCAGGAGCACCTGCAAGTTGCTCTATTGCTTTTTTGAGATGATATGCGGCTAAATCGTAAGTTTTTCGCTCCTGTTCAAAATCACCTTCCGAAGCAAAGCCTTCAGCCTTTTCCTGGTAAAGAAGGCCAAGTCCTGTATGTGCCTCAGGCTGAAAACCCCTCCCTTCACGTATTGCACGCTGAAAAGCAGAAATCGCCTTTTGCTCATTGCCTTCAGATTTGTAAATTCTTCCTTCAACTGCCGATGCTTCTGGATAAACAGGGCGAATTCGTCTTGCCTTCGAGATTGCCTCTAGCGCTTCTTCTGTGTCACCACTATCCGATAATGCTCTCGCTAGTCCAACATAAGCTTCAGCATAATTTTGATTCAAGTTTATAGCCTGCCGATAAAGCTCTATTGCCTTCTGCCTATCAGATGAAACAATTTCCTCGGCTCGCTGAAACGCTAATTCCGCCTCATTTTCCGTTTTGACCAACTCGATCTTCAAAACTCTCTTCCCTGTAATCCTTAGCGGGAGATTTGCTTCTTTGAAACCTACAGCACGAACACGCAATCTTTTGACGCCAGAAGGTAGGTTCTTTAGCGTAATCTCTCCCTTTTCGTCTGTTGTTCCCCAAAAAACTCCATTAACCCAAATTCTTGCTCTCGGTTGAGTTGAAATAGTCACCGAAGCAGAATCCTGAGCCTTAACTGCAACGAAAGACACTAAAAAGATAAAAACTATCAGTAGCCTCAAGTTCATTTTGTCTCTCCTCAAACTTTAATTCGATTTTATCGCACCTCAAAACGATACTCGAAAGAAACTACCTTCTTAAAAGAGAAGGCATCTGCCGGCGCAAATTTCTCGAAAAATTTTTTAGAAATTTTTGGCAAAAAGATTGCTTTTCTACCTTCTGCCTTTATGTAGCATTAGTTCGGAAAGAAAAAACAGGTTTCGGAAAAGAAAACGATGAATGAAAATTTAGGCTATCGAATCAGTTTTTTAAGAAGCATTTTTGGTTGTTGGCACAAGCAAGGCTTAAGTCGTCCTTTTGTCGATCCAGAAACCAAAAAAGCTTATAGAGTCTGTTTGAAATGCGGCGCTAGGAAGGCTTTTGATCAGAAAAGTTTGAAAACCTTTGGACCTTTTTACTACCCGCCGGCAAAATCGGCAAGCCGAAAGGCTTAGCTGATTTTGCCTTCCCTCTTCGGTCCCCCTTCCGAAGAAAACCTGCCAAAAGCGCGTCTCCTACAATAAGGAACGCGCTTTTTCCTTTTCTAAAAAACTATTCCCTCAAAATCCCATCTCAAGATCCTACGATCGTTTTGCTTTAACTTTTTGTCCTAATGCTATTAGTCGCGCTCAGCCTCACCGACCTTCGCAAATCGAATATCACTTCAGCTCTCTTTTCAATCCCTGCCCCTCTGTTTTCAAGCCCATTTTGTTTATGTTTGAAATCTCTGTAAAATTCATAACATTGACGGAGACGGCGAAGTATGAAAAATCTCAAAAAATTTTCCATCTTTCAGCTTGCCCTAATACTTGCTTTTGCTGAACTTCCAAGCAAGTTTCCTGTAGAAGCGGCATGGAGAGAACCAGTGCGCGCCAAACAAGCGATGGTGGCTTCTCAGCATGAATTGGCTTCAAAAATAGGTGTCGAAATCATGAAAAAAGGTGGCAACGCTGTTGATGCCGCAATCGCAGTTGCCCTTGCTTTAGCAGTTGTTTATCCAGAAGCAGGAAACTTAGGTGGCGGCGGCTTTATGTTGATTAGGTTCAAAGACGGGAGAACTTATGCAATTGACTACCGAGAAGCGGCACCTAAAGCCGCCTTTAGAGATATGTTCGTTGACAAAGACGGCAATTTAATCCAAGGTGAAGGAAGTTCAACCATTGGCTACAGAGCTTCGGGAGTTCCGGGAACGCTGGCAGGACTTGAACTGGCTTACAAAAAATATGCCTCAGGCAAAATCTCTTGGGCAGAATTAGTCGAGCCTGCACGCAAATTAGCTGAAGAAGGTTTTGTTCTGAGCCACAGACAAGCAAACCTGTTTAAGTCTTATCAAAAGAATCTCGAAAAATACGAAGAAAGCAAGCGGATCTTTCTGAATAATGGAAAACTCTTTGAAGAAGGCGACATTTTGAAGCAGCCCGATCTTGCTAGAACGCTTGCAAGAATTCAGAAAGAAGGTGCAAGAGAATTCTACACTGGAGAAACCGCTAGACTCATCGCCGAAGACATGCGGCGAAATAACGGATTGATAACTTTGGAAGACTTGAAAAATTATCAAGCAAAAGAAAGAACACCTTTGAGAGGAACCTACCGCGGCTATGAAATCATCACGATGCCACCACCAAGCTCTGGCGGAATCGTGATGCTACAAGTTTTGAACATGCTTGAACAATACGACATTCGCAAAATGGGATGGGCTTCGGCTGAAAAATATCACCTTCTTATCGAAGCAATGCGCCGCGCTTTCGCTGATCGCGCCGAATGGATGGGCGATCCTGATTTCGCAGATGTTCCTACTTCAATTCTAACGGACAAAAAATACGCTCAGATGCGTGCCTCGACAATTGACCCAAATCGCGCAACTCCAAGCTCAGAAGTAAAACCCGGTTCGATAGTCATGGCTGAAGGCTCAGAAACTACTCATTTCACTGTCGTTGACGCTGAAGGAAATGTTGTCGCAAACACATACACGATAAATGATCTTTTTGGCTCAGCCGTAACAATCAAGGGAACAGGAATCTTGATGAACAATGAAATGGACGACTTCGCCGCACGCCCCGGCAAACCTAATCTTTTTGGACTGATCCAAGGCGAAAGAAACAAAGTCGAAGGCGGCAAAAGACCTTTGTCCTCGATGACTCCAACAATAGTTTTGCGCAAAGACGGCTCTCTTTGGTTTGCAGTCGGCGCAAGAGGTGGACCACGCATTATCTCGGCTGTCTTGCAAACTGTAATCAACATGATTGACCACGACATGAACATCCAGCAAGCTATTGACGCGCCCAGAGTCCATCATCAGTGGTTACCTGACGAAGTTTTCCATGAACCTTTCGGATTAAGCCAAGACACGATAAAGATTTTGGAAAAACTAGGTCACAAGATGGCATCACGGCCAGCTTACATAGCCTCAGCAACGGGAATAGAAATCGAAGAAAAAACAGGTGTTCGACTTGGCGCTATTGATTCAAGAAGCGATGGCGAAGCAATCGGATACTAAAAGATGGAAGTTTCTCTCGAAGCTAACGAATGAAATCCTAACGAATGTAAATCGGATTAGAAATTATCCAGGGCATTTGTGTTAATCCTAGAGATGAAAGATAAATTTCAACACGATAAGCGCCCCTTTCGGTAGCTTGAAACTCAGCATATTTACCAAATGTTTCAAAAATCTTTTCGCCATTGCGAAAAATTTTTATTTGGCCCTCAAGTGGCGACGAAACTTTCAGGCTTATCGGCTCTTGCCCTATGAGAATTTCATCGCCCATTGTTTTTTCGTCGTTTGCCGTGAAGGAAAAACCTTTTGGATCGCCCCAAACATCAACGCAAACGTAGAGTTTCCCATCTTTTACGGCTTGAAGGAGTGTTTGCTCATTTAACGGCTCGCCTTTTCTTATCAAAACATGATTTCGCATCAGCGAAAAAATTCTCTCATAAGGATCGAATTTCAAATAAAAAAGCTTGTTTCCTGCGTCATCGCCCAAAAGATGAAAGCCGATGTTTGAGTGTGCATCGGTCCCGGCAAAAATCGTGAGTTTCTTTTTTCTAGCTAGTTCATCAGCAAGTTTGAGATTTGAATCAGGACGCATGAAGTATTTAGACAAAAGCAAGCGGTCGCAACATCGAAAAGACCATAAAGCATCGAAAAAGAAAGTAAAAGGATTCATTTTCTTGGCATTTGTATTGAGTGAAAAAACTTCGATACCGTCGAAATCTGCCTGCAAGGATTTCAATCTTTCGGGATAAGCTACCAAAATCAATCTTTCTTGTGCTTTGTATTTCTCAATAAAAGCATCTGTTTGAAGTTTTGCATCTTTGAAGGAATCCGAATGCCCTGGAATCAGCAAGAATCTATCACCGCTTGCAGTGTCAACTTCTTGCCCATTCACAAAAAGAGTCCTGCCGTATTGGCCTTTAAGTGTTTGGGCAGAAGTGTCGAAAAGCGCAGAGGTGTGCTCCGTCATCAAAACGAAATCTAAATCTTGAGATGCCGGGATCAACTCTTCAAAACTTCCCGTGCTGTGTCCGCCTAAACTTGTGTGGACATGAATAACGCCTTTGTATTCATCAAATCCTGTTATTAAAGGATTTTCTTCTTTTTCCGAATTCAGTCTTTTTATGTTTTCCGATAGCCTCCCAAGCTCGTAGCGACGATAAATGAAGGGGATTTGAATGAGCAGCAACAGGCAGACAAAAACAATTAGAATTTTCTTCCAGAGTTTCATTCTTGAACGTGAAAATCAACTGATACGGCTTTTTCTGAAATTTTCTTGCCAAATTCCGCAACCTTTTGATGTTCAGGATGCGCGGCGTAAAATTCGTATGCTTCACGATTCGGATACGTAGCAACTAGTCCAGTATCAAACGAACGCTCAATATGAAGTTCATCTCGCCCAACTTGAAGGCTCAAAATATTAGGAATTTTATCTTTCAAACTCCTCAACATCTGCAAATGTCTTTCTTTTTCCTCTTGAGTCGTTTCAGCCTTGTATTTCCAGCAAACTATGTGCAAAAACATACTACAAGAATTTAGCTTAACCGAGCTTCCAAACATTTGACAAATCCTTGCTGATGGAATTAACTTGAAACATTGTGAGCTTGCGACTTTCCGACATTCAAGACGCCAGGAAAATTCTGCAAGGAATAATAATCCCGACGCCGATACTTTCCGACGAACAGCTTTCTAAACAGATTGGAGCAAAGGCATTTCTGAAGGCTGAATGTCTGCAACGTAGTGGTTCCTTCAAAGTGCGCGGGGCATACAATAAAATCGCTCGTCTTTCTGATGACGAGAAAAAGCATGGTGTTGTGACCGCTTCTGCTGGAAACCATGCTCAAGGAGTAGCTCTAGCCGCAAGACTTCACAACATAAAAGCAACAATTGTCTTGCCAGAATTTGCTCCTTTGACAAAAATAACGGCAACTAAAGCCCAAGGCGCTGAAGTTGTCTTGCACGGTGCAACTTTTGATGAGTCGGTAGCATACTCAAAGCATCTTCAGGAAACCTATGGATACACTTATGTTCACGCATTTGACGATGATTTGGTTATTGCAGGACAAGGAACAATAGGCTGGGAAATCATAGAAGATTTGCCGGAAACTACTGTTGTAGTCGTTCCAATCGGCGGTGGCGGGATAATCTCAGGAATAGCTTTTACGGTAAAAAATTTGCTCCCGAATGTCAGAGTCATAGGCGTTCAAGCGGAAAATTGCGCTTCCATCAAAGAATCATTGAAAGCAGGAAAACCTGTAGAAACCAACTACAGCCGCTTCACAATAGCTGATGGCATTGCCGTTAAACGTCCGGGAGAGAAAACATTGCCGATAATCAAAGAATTTGTTGACGAAGTGGTGGAAGTTTCCGAAGAAGAAATCGCAAATGCTATTTTTCACTGTGTTCAAAACACCAAGCTAGTTGTTGAAGGAGCTGGAGCGGCAGGAGTTGCGGCTTTACTCGCTGGAAAAGTTAAACTAAAGCCTGATGATACCGTCTGTGCAGTTCTTTGTGGCGGAAACATTGATGCAAACTTGCTTACAAGAGTTCTGGAACAGGTTTTGGTCCGTCGTGGAAGATATATCTTCTTGAAACTCCTAGTTGCAGATCGTCCGGGAATGCTGGCCGCTTTAACAAAGACAGTTGCTGAAGCACGGGCAAATATCATAGAAGTATTCCACCGCAGGGCAATGTGGCTCGCTCCACTTGGTTATGTTGGTATTGAGTTACTTTTGGAAGTTCGTGATGAAGAACACGCTCGACAAGTTATCGGACATCTAGAAGAATCTGGCTATCATGTCGAGAGAGAAGGCGTCGGTGACTGGGATTAGATCGACTCAAAGTCAAACGGTAACTTCCAAATCGAAAACAACAGCTTCAGCTTGCCCTTGTCAACTGCGCAATTGATTTTAGCCAAAGCTGAGGACTTTTGCTAAAAAGAAACGCCGCCAACTCCACAAATAATGGCGATGAAAAAGCGAAAAATCTTAGGAGCGAACAGTAGCGGAATCTTCTGTCAAACTTCGCTCTGCAAGCTTGCATATAAGCTCGCTTAAGGCTTGTTAAATCCGTTGAGATGCCGTATTCTCTGATCACTTGAGAAAGCAATTTTGAACTTTCCAACGCTATCAGTATTCCGCTTCCCGTAAATGGATCAACAAAAGCTGCCGCATCGCCGACAGCAAAAAGATTTTCTGCATCAGCAGGTGAACTATAACCGAAACTTTGAAGCGTCGTGCTATGCCATGTAGAAACAATTTCAGCGTTTTTTAATGTCATTTTCGCTCGTCCATTTGAGCATACCACTTCACGCATCAGTCTTAAGGCATCACCGCCAAACACGCGTGCTTGATCTTCTCGAACAATAAAGCAAAGATTGCAAAGTCCATTCTCGATAGAGCTTAATCCGCCGTAGCCACCATCGTAAAAATAAATCTCGCAAGTCTCTTCAGACGGCTTTGCACCAAGTAAATGAGCTTTGAAAGCAACCAGCCTTTTTTCCTTTCTTTTAGCTTCTGGAACTCCTTTGATTTGTTTTAGTTTCTTGATAACGTAGCGCCTTCTGCCAGTAGCATCAACAAAAATCGAGGCTTTAATTTCTTCGAGTTGTTCTTTTCGTTTCAGTGTAAGCCTTTCTATGCGATTTCTGCTGAATGAAAAATCAGTGATATGCGTTTCGGTAAGAACATCTATTTTGAGTTCTATAGCGCGCCTTAAAAGCTCATTATCCATAATGGCACGGCTCAAGCCGAATGCTACGCCGCCAAACCAACTGCTCGGAACCGAAAATGCAACTCCGCTCGGCGAATAAAAGACCGTCTCTTGCAAAAAAGCACCGCCATGGAATTTTATTCTTTCGCTGATGCCCAATTCCTGAAAGTGGTTTATGCATTCTGGCGATATAAACTCGCCGCATAATTTATCACGAGGAAATCTTTGCTCTTCAATCAATGCAATTTTGTATCCTTGTGTTGCTAAACGAATCGCAAGACTCGAACCAGCCGGCCCAGCTCCGATTATTGCGACATCAAAACCTTTTGGCATTTTATTCACCAACGATGATATGCCGGATGACCTTCTTTAACAATCACAAAAAGCCCGCGGCAAGTAGCGCAAATCTTTTCGTTTGCTATCAACTCGGCTTCTACCGTTGCCCTATCCTCTTCAGATTCAATAACGCGCGCTCTCAAATGAATCTTTGCATCGAAAGGTGTCGGTCTCAAAAGCGTTACCGCATATTTTGCCGTTACGGTGCATTCAGGTTTTGAACGACCGCGCTTTTTCATTAAAAAATAAGCGGCTGTCCAATTTGAATGACAATCAAGCAAAGTGCCGATAATTCCGCCACTTAGCATCCCCGGAAAAGCTTGATGATGAGGCTCGGCCTGCCACCATGCTATCACTTCGTCTTCGGTTTCACTCGGAAAACTACGAATGCGCAAGCCTTTTTCGTTCTTTACACCGCATCCAAAGCAAATGCTATTCGGAGCATAAGTTTCTTGAAGCGATTTTTTCTCTTCCATAAAACCTTAAGCTGAATAAATCAATTGTCCAAAGCACAAAGTCTAACAAGGAAAAGTCGAGCCTTTCAAATTTTGAAGGTAACTTTTTCTCGGTAAGAATCGCCTTTTTACCAAGACACCCTTGCCTATTGGAAAAGGATTCGGCAAAATGAAACAAGGAAGGAGTAAATTTATGAAAGCACTAAAAACGGCGGGAAAATGGGGAAGCATCTTGGTTTTAATCGCTCTTTTGATTGCTTTGGTCAAACAAATCATCAGCTTTATCGGCTTTTTAATGACCGTAATAAAAATCCTGCTTGTGCTAGCTTTTGTAGCTTTGATTTTCTTCATCGGCTACCTTGTTTTTCGTTCCCTACAGGAACAGCGTAAGAACAAGGAAGAATCGGCTTAAACTTTTATGTATATGCCTTTTCTGTAAAGAAGCCACATCAGGAAAAGCCAAAGCAAAATAAAACAGACTGCATAAAGAAGCGAAGCATTTATCGGCGATGCAAGCGGAAGAAAAACATTATCGAAAATCCATTTTTGAAGACTTATTTTCGCTCCATTTGCATCTACAACCTTTATGGCTATCAAAGTTTTTGCCATAAGCCCTGAACCAACAAACAAAACAAGAGGATTAACACCGAATATCACAAAAGGCTTTGTCCAAGTTTTGTATCCCTTGATATCTATCAAGTAGTAACAAAAGCCCAAAAAGCAAAGTGCCAAGCCTGCCGTATAAACAACATAAGAGCTTGTCCAAAGAGACTTGTTGAGCGGAAAAACTAGGCTCCAAAGGTATCCAACAGCAAGCAAAACAATCCCGAAAAAGAAAAAGCCAGAAACTTTCTCGTAGTGATTTACATTTTTCTTCAACCAGTGCCCTGTCAGGACACCTGCAAGAGTAGTTGAAATCGCAGGAATCGTCGAAAGCAATCCTTCAGGATCATAGACTTTTGCCGATTTCCAAAGATGATTTTCACCAAGAATTAGTCTGTCAAGATAAGCGGCTAAATTGCAGGCTTTGTCGTCAATAGTGGTAATCAAGCAGCCGGGAACAGAAACAAGCGTCATCAAAACCCAATAAATCAAGCAAAGCGCAATTGCAATCAAAGCTTGTTGTTTCCAATTTGTGTGAATAAAAATCAGCGATGCTATCAGATAGCAAATGGCAATTCTTTGCAAAACTCCCATTATTCTCAGTTGTGATAAGTCTATCCATTCTCCTTTTTCAAAATTGTAAAAAGGAAAAGCCGCCAAAAAAATCCCAAGCAAAAATATCACAACAGATCGCTTGATTATCTTCAGGTAAATATCGGCCTTTGATTCTGACACCTCAACTCTCTTACCAAGCGACAGCGTGATTGCCACACCAACGATGAAAAGGAAGAACGGGAAAATGTAATCTGTAGGTGTTATGCCGTGCCAGTCAGCATGCTTTAGCGGTGAATAAACAGCCGACCAAGTGCCGGGATTATTCACCAAAACCATGCCTGCTATCGTGATGCCACGAAAAACATCCAGAGAAACCAAACGTTCCTTCATTCTTACCTTCTAGAAAACTCGAAATCATAATAGGTCAAATGTTGGAAAAGTTCGGCATTCTCATAATGCAAATCAAAATGCATTCTCAAAGCATGTTTTCCTGCAGGAAGAACAAATTCTTCATAAGGGACAAAAATTGATAAATCATCATAAACTGTAACATCACAGCAAGGTCTCAAGTCAATAAAGCCGGCCATCGCTCCACTTTTGGTCTGAAACTTAAGGCTTTTTCCCTTAACCGGATCGCCGTTACTTTTTTCAAAGTAAATAGCAAGATAAGAATTGGTTTGCTTTAAGCCTTGAACTCGTAGCTTCACATGAATTAACATCCCTTTCTTCCCGCCTTGAGTTACATTGTAATCAATCCAAACCCTTTCGGCAGTAGCCATTTCAGGCTCAAAATATTCAAAATCGTAAAACGTCAAATGGCTTATAAGCTCGCCAGTATCAGCATAAATCACATCAATATCCATCGAAATATTGTATCTGCCAGGAAAAGGCGATAAATCTAGCTCCTCGTAGGGCATGAAAATTTGTAGGTCTTCATAGTAACCCGGATCGTAATCAATTTGCAAATTCCTGAAAACAGCTACATACCCCGTTGTGGTGTAAAATGCCTTGTTTCTATCAGGCAAGAATTTGTCATTGCTTTTGTCTTTGAACATTATTCTTACAGCCGCATCAACATTTTTCATCCTGATAACGGTGAATTTCAGATGTATCAACATGCCCTTTCTGCCTTCTCTGGTGACATCGAAATCAACCCATAATTTTTCAAGTCTGGCTTCTTGAGCTTGAACACTGCCAACAAGAAAACCACTGAAAACAATTGCGCAAAACAACACCACTTCCTTTATTGTTTCTTTCATTTCTTCGAGTTCCTTAAACCAGAAATTAACAAAACGTCCAAAACAGCAGTCCCGCTTGATTTGAACAACTCAAAACTAAAACACAAGTGATAAATTGTCAAGGATTTTTTTCATCAATTAAAGCGTTTTGTCGAAAAAATCGAAAATCTCATTCAGAGAAAACTGGACAGCCGTTAGATGTTCTACATCCTCATAAGCTACAAATTTTACGTTTGTAAATCCTGCTTGCAGCATTCTTTCTTGCAGTAATTTTGAGTTTCTAAACGAAAAGTCAGCAGTTCCAGTGGCAATAAATATCGGCAAGTTCTTTAGTTTCTCATCACTCTTGAAGTTGCCACCAGCACTGACAAGCGCAATGGCACGAAAAAGCTCTGCTCTTTCTGAAGCTATTGTTAGCGCTTGTATCGAACCCAAAGAGTGTCCAATCAGAAATATCTTGCTTTTGTCAATTTTGTAGATTTCGCTTAAAGACTCGATAAACTCTTGCATTTTCACCGCTTTGAAACCGAAGTTTCTTGGAGCGATTAGAATCCAACCTCTGTCTTGGCAAAGCTTAACGATCTTACCGTTTCCGTAGCTTTCAAAAAAGAGATTCTCACTCCCACCGGCTCCGTGAAGTGCTATCACTAATGGCAAGGCTTTTGCTTTGTTGTAGTCCTTCGGTAAAAAAACGCGACTTACCTGAACTCCGTCACTGAGCGGAATTGCTATCAAAGTTTGTCCCGGCCGAACCTCAAATCCTTCGGGCTTAAAAGCCAAAATCTCAACCTTTTTTAGAATTTCGTCAGCTTTGTAATCGGTTTCTAGAGTCTCACCTTTTTTCAGTCTTTGCAAAATTTTAAGATACTCAAGGGCGGTTTCCTTCTTCCAATCGCTTTTATTTGACTCAAGTTTCTTTTCTAGTCCTTCAAGCCTTTGTTCGAGATTATCTGAAATCGAAATAACCTGTTCGCTCACTGATAGGATTTTCCCGCCTATCAAAATTTCAGACCTCAAGAAATAATCACCAGCCTTGATTCTTCCAAGGCTGATCTTTTCCGAAATCGGCAGAGACTTTATCAAAACGGGTTGAAATTTTTTGAAAGCCTTGCCTTTTGAGTCTGTTAAACTCAAATTCAAAGTAGCATTTTGCGGTATTGTGTCAAGTGTTCGATAAAATGCTGAAATTGCAAGCTCCAACTCTGTATTTTTTCCATCAATAAAGCGGTATTCAGGTAACACGGACAGACTCTCTGCCCAAAGCGATTGTTCATCGTTCCTTTGCTTGAGAATCAAGTAAGCTTTATCCAAACTTTTTGCAACATCGGAAAACCGAAATGTAAAAAAGCCATCAACCGCTTTTTTTATTTCAGCAAAAGCCTCTTTACGAAGTTGCGGAGACGCATTTTCTAATTCTGCCTCTAGCTTCCGTAGTCTTTTACCAAGTTCGTAGCGCTCATTTTGCGCAAACAAACTGGCTTTGAGAATCAAAACCAAAACCAAAATGCACAACCGCTTTATCATTGCATCGCTCCTCCTTCCGAAAGTTGACCTTTGTTAGAAACTTTCTTCTAGAAATTCTAGGGCTTATCTTCTAGAAGTCTTTAGAATCTACTAAGGTATTGCTTCTCGATGCTTTCTATTTTCCGCACGCGCCTTTTGTGTCTTTCTTCTGTTATGTCAGAAGATAAAAACGCTTCGACTATTTGAACGATTTCATCAAATGAATTTTGCCCGCTTCCAAGCGTTAAAATGTTTGCGCCGTTATGTTCGCGGGCGTTTTTTGCTAATGCGACATTGTAGCAAGCTGCCGCTCTAACGCCCGGAACTTTATTTGCAGTGATTGCGCTTCCAATGCCAGCCCCATCAATTATGATTCCAACATCAACTTTCCCTTCGGCAACTGCTTTAGCAACTTGATGCGCAAAGTCAGGATAGTCAACCGACTCCTTCGAGTCAGTCCCGAAATCATTTACTCTAAAACCTCTTTCGACCAAGTAACTTTTGAGTTTTTCCTTATATTCAAAACCGCCGTGATCACAACCTAAACCAATTGACTTGACTTGGCTAAACCCGGACCTGCTTTTTTTGATTATCTGAATTTGTTTTTCACGAATAATGTCCAATGCGAGCGGAGTAAAACGCGCATTTTCCGAAACAAGAAGCCTACTTCCCTGCTCTAACTTGCGCAATTCATCTTCCGTAATCAAAGCCTTTTCTGACTCGTCTGCGTCGTAATCACGCGCAAGTTTCTCTTTGAGAGAATTCACAATCAACCTTTCAGGAAAAACTTTTTCCGTTTCCGAGGATTCTGAAATCGCTAAAGTTTCATCTAGAACTTCCTTTACGATGCTACGGATTTTTTCACGATTCATACGACAATTTGACTTTGTTGCATGGCATCTTTTGAAATAGTATCTTGAAATTTTCTTCAAACTCAAGGAAGGTTATGACGGCCGAATCGAAAAAATATAGTGAATTCACAAATCCGAATTTAGAAATCATGTTCACTGCCGAGCAAATTCGCCATCGTGTTGCAGAACTCGGAAAACAAATCACTAAGGATTATGCCGATAAAGACCTCGTGTTGATCGGTATTTTGAAAGGAAGTTGTGTCTTTCTATCGGATTTGATGCGGGAAATTGACCTAAAACTCTCAATAGACTTCATGGTAGTTTCAAGCTACAAAGATGCTCAAGTCAGCTCAGGCGATATTGAAATTTTGAAAGACTTAACTCACCCAATTCGCGGCAAAGATGTAATCGTGGTTGAAGATATTGTTGATACGGGATTAACGCTTTTTAGACTGCTTGAAATCCTGCAAACACGCGGTGCAAACTCACTAAAAGTCGCCGCACTTTTAGACAAACCAGAGCCGAGAATAAAAAAAGAGTTGAAGATTGACTACTGCGGTTTTCAGATACCGAACAAATTTGTTGTGGGATACGGACTCGATGCCGCAAATCGCTTTAGAAACCTTCCATTTATAGCTACTCTGAAAAATCCACAGGAAATTAGTGCATAAAAAGCAAAAGTTACCAAATCCGAAGAATCTCTAATTCACTTCGGTTGATCTCCACACCTTCGGGAAATCGCTTGATAAAATCTCCACGAAGGGCAGGTGCTTCCTTCTCGATATACTCTTGCAGTTGTTCATGATCGGTAAAATACTGAATTTGGTAGATTCCATTTCCCTTACCTGCAAAAATACATTTCTCAAACTTCCCCGTTTTCATGACATCGCAAATGTGGGTTTCAAGCATGTATTCTTCAAAGTCCGCAATTAGGTCGCCACGAACCTTTGCTTCCACCTGATAAATGACAGTTGCCATAAAGAATCCAATGGATTACGAAGACAAAATCTTTGAGGTCTATTGTCTCTTGATTTCTAATTTTAACGATAAGCGATAAACTGCCGCCGCATCAACCGAGATTTCCTTGCTCGCAGAAACGCCATCTTTTGTTGCAGTCACACGGAATTTTGCTTCTTCTTCGGGAAATCGAAAAGTAAATTCGCCTGTTTCGGTCGTGTAAGCCGAACCCACCTTCTTCGTGGTTCCGTCGCTGAAGATTCTTTCAATTTCTACTTTCGCATCTGGAACACTCAAACCGTTTTGGTCAAAAACACTTCCCTTTATGATAACCAAAGTGCCTTGATCAACGGTCAAGATTAACCTGTCGCCTAAATCTGTTGTTTTCTTTTCACGCACTTCGACGTTATAAAGAATCCCGACGCTGTAACCCGTTTTTGTGAACGTAAAATTGTATCTGCCTGCAGGTAGGTTCTCCAAAATGAATTCGCCTTTTGAGTTCGTCTTTGTTGATTTGACTTCGTTATCTTTTTGCTTTGCAACTATCGTGACATCGGCTAGTGCCTTGCCTTCCGGTGTTCGCACTTTTCCCTTAACATTTCCAGTGCCTTGAGAGAAACCTAGCGAGAACGACAAACACAAAATCAAAACTGCACCGATGCTTTGAAATATCTCATACAGTTTCATACGGGAAGAAAAAAGACTCGATAAACAAATGTTGTTCGATTGAAAGCCGCTCTGCAATTTCTGCATCACCCGCAAAAAAGTCATCAGGCACTAGCTCCTTCTGATTTCATCATCTCTCGTCGGAACTCTCTGACAACATCGTTGATGATGTCTTCAAGCGTTCTGGTTGGATTGTATCCGATTAACTTCTTGGCTTTTTCTAGGCAAGGCACGCGCCTTCTCATGTCTTCAAAGCCATCGCCATAAACGTCTTTGTAGTCAACGTAGCGGATTTCGCTTTTGCTTCCCGTAAGCTGTATAACTTTTTCCGCAAGTTCTTTGATTGTTATTTCGCGATCATTTCCGATGTTTATAACCTGACCAAAGCAAGCAGGCGTCTCTAAAAGTTTCGGTAGCGCTTCGACGACATCAGCCACATGAGCAAAGCATCGAGATTGCAAGCCATCGCCGTAAACATACAAAGGCTCATTCCGAAGGGCGGCTTTAACAAATCTCGGAACTACCATTCCATATTGCCCTGTTTGTCGTGGTCCGACCGTATTGAAAAGCCTTACAACCACAACAGGCAAACGTGATTCTTTCCAATGCGCCAAAGCTAGGAATTCGTCTAATTCTTTAGCACAAGCATAAGCCCATCGGTGCTTCGACGTAGAGCCTTTCAATATGTCGTCGTCTTCGCGAAAAGGAACTGCTGTTCCTTTACCGTAAACTTCTGAAGTCGAAGGAATCAAAACACGCTTTCTATATCGAGAACAAAAACTCAAAACAATATCTGTTCCCTTGAATATGTTTTCTATCGTATAAACCGGACGTTCCATTATTAGTTTGACGCCGACTGCACTTGCCATGTGAAAAACTCTGTCGGCTTCACGAATCAACTCCTCCATCAACCTTTCGTTCAAAACCGTGTCAATTATCAACCGAAAGCGCTCTTTTCCTTCAAGATGAGCTATGTTCGCATATCTTCCAGTTGAAAGATTGTCAATTACAACTATTTCATGTCCTTCTGCATGAAGTTTATCTGCTAAATGTGAGCCAACGAAACCAGCTCCGCCTGTAATTAAAATTTTCATTTATCTTTCTCCTTTAAGCACTTGCGATTTTTTCGTTTTTGATTCTTGAAGCAAAATACTCGATTGTCTTTTTCAATCCTTCCGACAAAGGAACTTTTGGCTTCCAACCTAGAAGTTTTTCGGCACGCGTTATATCAGGTTTTCGCTGTTTGGGATCATCAGGTGGCAAAGGTAGATATTTAATCTTCAATTCCATGCCCAAAATCTTTCCGATTTCCTCTGCCAAGCCCTTTATGGTAAATTCAACCGGATTTCCAAGATTTACCGGCAAGTGAACATCGTCACCTTCAGCATCCATCAATCTAATGAGTCCTTCGATCATGTCATCTATGTAGCAAAACGAGCGTGTTTGAGTTCCATCGCCGTAAACCGTCAGTTCCTGCCCTCTCAAAGCTTGAACGATAAAATTTGAAACTACGCGTCCGTCGTTTTCCAGCATTCTGGGCCCATAGCAGTTGAAAATTCTGGCAATTCTTATATCAACGCCGTTTTGCCGATGATAATCCATGAAAAGAGTTTCTGCAAGGCGTTTTCCTTCGTCGTAACAACTTCTAAGCCCAATCGGATTTACATTGCCCCAATAATCCTCTGGTTGCGGATGAACTTGCGGATCACCATAGACTTCGGACGTAGAAGCCTGAAGAATCCTAGCCTTGACTCTTTTAGCCAGCCCAAGCATGTTGATTGCGCCCATTACGTTGGTTTTGACGGTTTTCACAGGATTGTATTGATAGTGAATCGGTGAAGCCGGACAGGCTAAATTAAAAATCCTGTCAACCTCAAGCAATATGGGCTGAATAACGTCATGCCTTATCGCCTCAAAACGTGGATTGCCAAGCAGATGGGCTATATTTTCTTTTCTTCCCGTGAAGTAGTTATCTAAACAGATTACTTCATGTCCTTCAGCCAAAAGTCTTTCGCAAAGGTGAGAGCCTATAAATCCAGCCCCACCTGTCACAAGAACTCTCATATCAAAACCCTAGTCTCTCGACTATTTTAAGTGCTTTTCAAAAAATATCAAAATCCTTTCGTATTCATCAGCCCAACTTGTAGGACGTTGGAAGCCGTGATTTTCCGAAGGATACAACATTGCTTCAAAGAATTCGGTTTTTTCGAGTCTGATTAGCTTTTCTATGAGCTGAATTGAGTCTTGGGCATGAACGTTATCGTCCAGAAGTCCGTGAAGAATCAACAATGGCTTTTGCAGATTTTCAGCGTAAGCGATTGGCGAAGAACGTTTGTAGGCTTCAGGGTTTTTGTCAGGATAACCGAGTCTTTCCGTGGTGTAGATTGGCGAGGAGTAGAAATAATTTTTCCAGTCGAAGACAGGGCGAAGTGCCGCCGCACAAGCGATTTTATCGGGCGACCTCATTACCAACATAGCTGATAGAAAACCGCCATAGCTTCCGCCATAAACCCCAACTCTTTTTGGATCAACCGAATAATTTTTCACCATGAAATCAATTGCGTCTAGGTGATCTTCATAGTCTTTGCCACCTAAAAAGCCGTAAACATCGGTTCGCCAGTCACGGCCGTAACCTGCCGATCCTCTGTAATCAATATCCAAAACAACATAGCCGCGCTCTGTCAGCAGTTGATTGAACATGAATTCACGATAGTAGTTGTTCCAGCCGTTTATGGTGTTCTGCAAATATCCAGCGCCATGAATGAAAATAACCATCGGATATTTCTTCGCCGGATCGAAATCGGCAGGCAGGTAAATCTTCGATTTTACGAATTTGCCATCACGAGTCGGAATGTCAACAAATTTCGGTTCGTTCCATTTTCTCTGCAAAAACTGTGTTGGAACAGAATTCGTTAGCTTAACCGAAGAACATACTACGTCTTTAGGACAGAAAAGCATTATTGAATAAAGCTCTGTTGGCGTTTTCCAAGTTGAAAAAGAGTAAAGCAAAACCCTGTTTGACTCGCTTTCGCTTAGTTGCGGATTGATTTTCATGCCTTTGCCTGAAGTTGCTACTTTAGTTTTTCGCTCGATGCCGAGGGTTTTAAGATTCAAGTTCAACAAATAAAACTCACGCTCGGCAGTGTTTTCTTCTGTAGAGCTGTAGATTATCGAATCGCCGTTTATCCACTTTGCCCAATCAACTTCCCAATTTCCTCGTGTAAGTTGAATCTTGCCTGCCTGCCCCTTGTCAAAGTCAATACTTGCAAGGTAAAGATGGTTGAATCCATCTTTTTCAGATGCAAACAAAATTTTCGATAAATCCTTCGGATGCGGTTCGACTATTCTCGAAAGCGGCGCAATCCACTTTTCATCTACTTCTTCTTCAACCAAAATCGTCTTTTCATTCTTTTCACCAACATCTTTGACCAAGAATATCTGCCTGCGTTTTGTATCGCGATCAATCCTGTCAACAATCAAAGATTTATCATCTGAAGCCCATTTTATGCCACGAATGTAAGAGTTTCCTTCTGGCTTTGGAAGTTTTATTTCAAACGGCTTATCCAAACTACCATCTGTTCGTGCAACGAGAACCTTTTGCTCAGTCCAACCGCGCCTAAAAGTCGGAGCTTGAACGAATTCGCCCAAATAGTTAGGCACTATCAAAGCTCGCTGTCTTGAGCCATCGCTTAAAACGTATGCAAAAAGCTTACCGTCCTTGTTTGCAACTCCGCCCGTGATTGTAAGAAATGCTGAAGGATTGGCTTCTTTTGTGATTTGAACAAGAGAACCTTTTTCGAGATCGAGTGCGAAAAAGTTTCCACCAGAAGAAAAAATTACGGTTGTGTCATTAAGCCATCTAGCCTGTGTTTCAACACCCTGAGTGCGTGTTATTCTTTTCAAGACAGAAGTTTCAATATCCACGACGTAAACGTCACCATTCTGAACAAACAAAATTTTTTTCGAGTCCGGCGAAAACTCTATTCCACTCAAGTTTTTCTCGCGTGCCTTTACAAAATCGTCACGAACTACAAGCCCGTAATTGAGCGAGCTTTCTACCGAAGTTGATCGCTCTTCGTAATTCTTCTCAGCATCCACTAAAAGCCGCGCCTTTCCATCGCTCGTGGATACCACATACAAATTGCCTGGGCTTTTGCCTTCAGCATTCCACAAAAAAGCAACCCAGCGTCCATCAGGTGAAATTCTTTCACTCACAGGCCGCATCCCGGCTATTGAAGGTTCAGCCATTATTTGCCTAACTGTTAAACTCTGTCCCGCTACGAAAGAAACAAACCAGATAACAAACGTTAAGACTAAAATCTTTTTCCTCATATTCTCCCTGCCGAAACCAAACAACTAACAAAAGCCTGAAGCCTAGCAACTACTAGGCTTCAGGCTAATCTTTTCGTCGAAAGAGACAAAATTCAAGAAAGTTTTTCTTTGAAAAATTTCAAAACCTTATCCCAAGCATCTTTTGCCGATGCTTCATCATACACTTCAGGCCGAGTGTTGTTGAAGAAAGCATGATCGGCATCGTATTTCACTGACTCCAAAGGAAGATTGTAATTGGAAGCTATTCTTTCCATCTCCGCAACCTTTTCCGTAGTTATCCACTGATCGCGCTTACCGGAAATAAAAATCGTCGGGACTTTAAGCTTCTTCAAAATCTCCTCTTCAGGAATATCACCGTAAAACGGCGCTGAAGCTTTCAAATCCTCAATTTCACAAGCGGCGCGCAAAGCGAAAGTCCCTCCCATGCAAAAGCCCGTAATTGCGAAGCTAGAAACATTATACTTTTCCTTAGCCTTCGCAATCGCATTTTTTATTGTGTCCAATCCATCTTCAATCGCAAGACCATGCATCAATTTAGAAGCTTCGGCCGGATCGGACGTTACTTTCCCGCGAAAAAGATCGGGAGCTATTGCTATAAAACCTTCATTAGCATAACGGTTGGCAACATCTTTGATGTGATCGTTTAATCCCCACCATTCGTGAATCAAAATAACTGCTTTGTCGGTCTCTGCATCTGGCAAAGCTACGTAAGCTGTTGTTGTGCCATTAGCGGTATTGAACTCTAATGTTTCCGTTCTCATAGTCACTTCTCCTTAAAAATGTTGTTAGTATAAACCAGATTATAACTACACAGCTCTTACTTCGTGAAACTGCCGAATACCAGATTTAACAGTATTGCCGTATGGTCAAAACCTCAAGGTTTCTTCATGTATCTATCGAGAAAATCGGCAACTAAAGGATAAAGCTCAAGCCGATTTTTCAGTTTTGATACGCCATGCCCTTCATCTTCAAAAAGTTTGTATTCAACGATTGCTCCGCGCTCGCGCAATGCCTTGACTATCTGCTCGGCTTCTGTGTAAGGAACGCGCGGGTCGTTCTTGCCATGAATGACAAAAAGCGGTGTCTTGATTCGATCAACTCTTGAGATCGGCGAAATTTGACGGAGAAATTCCAAATCCTTGTCAAGAAAGCCGTATTCAACTTCACGCTGGCGACGACGATAGCCCGATGTGTTTTTCAAGAAAGTTTCCCAATTCACGATTCCAACCGTATTAACAGCCGCCGCCCACAAGTCGGGATAAAGCGTAATCGCCGCCATCGTCATGTAACCACCGTAAGAACCGCCCATCACGGCAATTCTTTTTGGATCGGCATTACCAAAGCTTTTTAGCCACTCAACAGCATAAGCCAAATCCTTTACGGCATTTTCACGGAGACGAATGTTGTCAAGCGAAGCGTAAGTTTTCCCGTATCCGGTTGAACCCCGAACATTCGGCGCTAGTATCGCATATCCACGAGAAAGAAAATACTGATAAAGCGCATTAAAACCTGGGCGCTCCTGGCTTTCCGGTCCACCATGAACACTAACAATCACAGGTAGTTTTTCCGCTACGGACTCTTTCGGAACATAATACCAAGCTGGGATTTCAAGATTGTCGAAGGTTTTGTATTTGATAAGTCTAGGTTCTACGAAACTATCCTGCGAAATTCCAGCAAGATCACTTTTAGTTACTCTTGCCAGCTTCTTAGCCTTCAAATCGTAAATCCAAATGTCAGTGTTATACTTTGCACTTGAAAACGTAAGGGCTATTTTGTCTTTGGTAAAACTCAAACTTCCCACTATGCCTTGCGCAGGCAACTTTATCACTTCAAAATTCCTGCTCAAACTCCCATTCTTTTCTATCTTTCGCAAATAAAGTTCGCTAAAACCTTCGCGATTGATTGTATAGGCTAAAAGCGTTCGGTCTGGAGAAAGTTCGCTTACGCCTAAATCCCATTTGGTGTTATCCAAGAAAGTTATTGCAGGTAGTTTCGTTTCTTTAATCCTTTCTTCATCAAGACTCATGAATGCGAGATTGATAAATTCGCGATTTTGATTCGTCCCAAGCAAGATTCTCTTTCCGTCTGCTAAAAAGTGAACATCACTGTAGATTGTCGCTTCATCGTGTGGTGTTAAATGCGTTGTCTTGCCCGTTTTCAGGTCAATCAAATAAAGGTCGTTATCAAGACTGAAACGCTCACTTGCCCGCGAAACAATCAACTTACTTCCATCAGGCGATATTGCTGAAAAACTATTTGAGCCGTCGTTTTGATAGATAAGCTCTTCCTTGCCTGTTGCAATATCCATCGAATAAATATCGAAAAAGTTTCTGTTGCGTTTGTTTGAAGCGTAGAAAATTTTTGTTCCGTCCTCAGACCATCCTCCGAAGTTGTGACGAATTTTCGGATCGTTTGTCAGCTGCTTGATTTCGCTACCGTCTGGACTCATCCAAAAAAGCTGAGTGTTTTCGTCTCCGCCCCTTGACTTACCGAAAACAATTCCGCTTCCTGTAGGCGAGAAACGAACGAAGCTAACGTTGTCTTCGTAGTCAGTGAGTTGTCGCGGTTTGAGATTGGCAGATTCAAGATTAACTCCCGAAGGCAAATCTATCATCCAAACTTGCGAAGTTCCGCTGACGTTTGTTAGAAAAACAAGCCTTTTGCCATCAGGCGAAAGACTCGGCGATGTAGCAGATCGAATGCTCAAGTATTGCTGAATCGTGTATTTCTGCTGTGCCACAATCGAGAACGCAAAGCTCACAAAAATAATCATCGCTAACCCAATTCTCACCATAGCTCGCTCTCCACTTTTTGCTTCGAAGCTTAATTTGAAGGATTCGTATCTAAAGCCTATGTTAACATTGCCTTGTTCCAACCGAAAATAAAATAGGATTGAAAGGGCTTAGTTTTGCTTTGTGCAATCCTCGACAAAGTGCCTTTGCAACTACTATGCTTGATTGTAAACTGTGTTTGCTCGGATATTTTTCTTGCGATGAAAAATAGATTTCTCTTGTCATTTTTTTCAGGAGCATCCTTCTTGATGGCGACTTCAGCCGTCGGTCCGGGCTTTTTGAATAACACCAGCAAATTCACACAAGACCTTTTAGCAAGTTTCGGCTTCGTTATCTTGCTTTCGGTCATTTTGGACATTTTCGCTCAGTTAAATATCTGGCGAATCATCGCAATTACCGAAAAGAGAGCACAGGATATTGCGAACCAAACTATCAAAGGCAGTGGCTATCTTTTGGCTTTTCTGGTTGCCTCTGGTGGATTAGCATTCAACATTGGAAATATCGGCGGAGCGGCACTTGGATTAAATGTTTTGCTAGAACTTGACTTAAACTCATGTGCTTTAATTTCTGCAGTTATCGGTATCGGCGTTTTTCTCTTCAAAGAAGCGGGAAAAGCGCTTGACTGGTTTACTAGAATCTTAGGATTTGTAATGATTGGCTTGATTGTTTATGTTGTTTGGACAGCGTCGCCACCCTTCGGAGAAGCTCTTTCAAAAACCATATTTCCTGAAAAAGTAGATGCTCTCGCCACAGTCGCCTTGGTTGGTGGAACTGTCGGCGGATACATTTCTTTTGCAGGAGCGCACAGATTACTGGACGCCGGAGTATCAGGCATAGAAAATTTGTCGGAAGTTAATCGAAGTGCAATTAGCGGCATCTTGATAACTGCTTTAATTCGCTTTTTGCTGTTTTTAGCGGCTCTAGGTGTCATTATTTCTTTAGGCGGTAAGCTCGACGAGAAAAACCCGGCGGCTTCTGTTTTTCAAATTGCAGCAGGATTTATCGGATACAAAATCTTCGGCGTTGTAATGTTTTCCGCTGCTATTACTTCAGTCGTCGGTGCCGCTTATACCTCTGTTTCTTTTCTCAAAACTTTCTCCGATAAAGTAAACAAGAAAGAGAGAACTGCTATAATTTCTTTCATTACCCTTTCAACTTTGATTTTCTTGATTACAGGCCAACCAGCAAAAGTTTTGGTGATTGTCGGCGTTTTGAACGGTTTTATATTGCCGATTGCATTAGCAATAATCTTAGTTGCGGCGAGAAACAAAAACCTGATAGGCAATTACAGTCATCCGCTCTGGCTTGAGATCAGCGGCTGGCTCGTAGTTGCCGTAATGTCGGCTTTCAGCATTTACACAGCCTTTCAAGTTTTTTATTAAAATTTTGAATAGAGACTGCCGAACTCAAATTGATTGGTCAGCTATGAAAGAAAATCCTTCTGGAAACTCAAAGAACACATCAAGCATCAGCCATGGTGAGATTTTGAAAAAAATTTGGAAGCATCTGGAAGCTGGTGCAACTAAGAGAAATCATCCTTTTCACACACCCGTAGTAGGAACAATAAGCGAAGATGGCACACCTTCGATGCGCGTTGTTGTTTTGAGGCGTGTTTGGCGTAAAAATCCGCATCGCGGCCTTATTTTTCACACTCACGTAGGCGCTCCGAAAGTTTCCGAAATCCGCAAAAATCCTTATATTTGCTGGGTCTTCTATCACCCGCAAGAGCGATTTCAGCTTCGCATAAAAGGAAAAGCCTCGATTCATACGGACGACGATCTTGCAGAGCAGCAGTGGCAGGCTACGAAATTGCTTTCGAGGCGTTGCTACCTTGGGGAAGCACCGTCGAAATTAAGCGAAAAGCCTGTTCCGGGATTTCCCGATTATTTAATTGACAGAGAACCAACTCTTGAAGAATCAGAAATCGGACGCAAAAACTTTGCAGTCGTTTTCTCAACGATTGATTCGATAGACTGCCTAGAACTTCATATTCACGGCCATCGCCGTTCATTGTTCATTTGGAACGAAAAAGGGGAACTCGAAACGAAGTGGTTAACACCTTAAAATCAGCATGCGCAAAACGTTTACATTGTAAAATACAAAAGGCTATAATTTCTATGAAACTTTTAGCGTTTCAGGAGCTTTTGGCATGAAAATTTTTCTTTTCACTTTTTGCCTTTCACTTCTTGTTTTTTTATCTTTCAGCAGTAGCTGTAATCTCAAAGCCGAAGAAATAAAAAGCGAAAGCGTCGCCTCTGGAGAAAAATTTTTGGATTTTCTACCTGACTCTAAAACAAATGCAAAGCCCAAAACAATACAAATTTCGCCCGGTTCACCTGCAGAAACGGTTAGGAAGTTTTACAAAAATCTACGAGAGAGGCGATTTCGCGAAGCACTGATGATGACAAATCTTAAACCTGCCATTGAAGCCATGACAGATGAGGAATTATCGGACTTTCAGACAGACTTTGAAAGTGCTGCGCTTGAAGTGCCTGAAGAGATTCAGATCAGCGGCGAAATCATAAACGGCAATCGAGCTACTGTTACAGTCAAGGTTCTGAATGAAATCACCAACACACTTGAAGATAAAGCTATACAACTTCGTAGGGACAATGACTTATGGATAATTTTATGGCTCGATGAATCAGCAGAAGCATCTTTGAAAAGAGAGGGCAAAAACTATCTTTACCAACTCAGAATCGAAGCGTATCAAACTCAAACGCAGGAACTTTTGCAGAGAATCGTGCGCGCACAAACCATTTATGCCTTACAAAACGAAGGTCAATTTGCTGACTTGAGAACTCTAATTCAGCAAGGTCTGCTGCCGGAAGAATTGCAAGACCCGAAAATGACGGGCTATAAATACAAAATTGTCCTCGCTTCTAATAAGAGAAGTTATTACATCACGGCAGAACCACTCGTCTATAACAAAACGGGAAAGCTCTCTTTCTTAGTCGAAGTTGAATCCCTTGAAAAAGAAGCTAAGCTCAAAAGCAAGGACAACAAAGGTCGTCCGCTTAAAGAATAAAATTTTTCTTAAAATTCTGAAAAAAACGTTGAAAATTTTTCGTAGAAGAGTTATAAAGCTATTAGGTAAGCCATCCGCCCTGAGTAGTTTGAATCTTCTTCGGAAAAGAAAAACAAATGCCAGATTTTTTGCGAAAACTACTTCGTAAGCTCAACGAGTCACTTACCAAAAAACTCAGCAGTAAGAGATTCCAAGCC
The DNA here is from genome assembly GCA_003697135.1 of Acidobacteriota bacterium. Classification (GTDB taxonomy): domain Bacteria; phylum Acidobacteriota; class Blastocatellia; order Pyrinomonadales; family Pyrinomonadaceae; genus J014. Next base: position 206,735 of record RFGC01000018.1, on the reverse strand, counting down.
AGATTTCCGATAAAAGTTACAATTTATCCGGAAATCGTGACTGGAAAGCTCAAATCAGCAAGGCGACCTTCTCTCTCAATTAGTGGTGAGACGGTTGACCTAAGCAAAACTGGTGTCGGTTTCGTAGTCTCTGCTATCCGCCTAAAAGAGCACTATCTGGTCGGCGAGAATAGAACTCTCTACTCCGAAATAGACCTGCCGAACGGAAAGGTGAGAATGGAACTTTTAGGCGTCAGATACGAGCAAATAGAAATTCACGATTCCGAATCTAAATACCTGATTGGAGCAAGGATAATCAGTATAGACCCAATGTCTAAAGAAATCTACGAAGAATTCCTCCGACTTCGTGGAAGAATAAAACCTAAAAAACAAAACTTCTCTTTAGAAGCTAAAAGTTAGCCTCAAATGAAACGCTTTTAAGTCCTTATCTCAAAATTTTCGATTTCAATTCATTCCTGTCTAATTTTTCTTGACTACCGTTCACCATATTTTTCAAAGACACTTTGCCTTCCGCAATCTCGCTCTCTCCAAGAATGCAAACGTAAGGCACACCAATCTGAGAAGCATATTTGAGTTGCTTATTGAGTTTATCAACTTCTGGATAAACAAGCACTTTGAAACCTTCTCTTCTCAGAAAATCGGCAATTTTCAGTGATTCTGTGATTGAACGCTCATCCCAGACAGTAACCATCACATCAACCAACGGTGCCTGGAGCTTTTCGGGAAAAAGATTTCTTTCTTCCATAACAACGAGTATTCTTTCAAGTCCTAGTGAAAAACCACATGCAGGGATTTGCTCCTTTCCGAACATTCCAATCAAACAGTCATAACGACCACCACCACCGAGACTGCCAGATAAATCTTTCACCGCAAGCTCCATGATTGCACCCGTGTAGTAGGTCAAACCACGAGCTAGCGACACATCTAATTTCAAACGCGGATTTTCTGCCAATCTCAATAAAGTCTCCAAGTTTTCAATGCTTTGCGTCTTCTGCCCAATAAACTTTTCAACTTCTTGCAGTATAGTTTCATTTTCTCGCCCTTGAAGATCATCAAAAAAGCTCAAAATCCTCTCAGATGGTTCCTTTTGGATTCCTCTCTCCTGAAACTCTTTCTTGACTCCTTCGATGCCGATTTTGTCAAGCTTATCAATTGCCGTTAGTGCCTCCATCTGAAGTGACTCGACAATTCCACAAGCATCAAGCAATTCCTTCAAAAGCTTCCGATGATTTAGGCGAATTGTGAAGTCATCAAATCCAAGTCGTTCTAAAACATCGCAGATGACCGAAAAAATCTCGACTTCAACTATGGGAGACGTTGAACCTATTGCGTCTAGATCGCACTGATAAAATTCTCTGAAGCGCCCACGCGCAGGGCGATCAGCGCGCCAAACAGGTTGAATCTGGTATCTTTTGAAAAACTTTGGCAATTTGTCTTTATAATTAGCAACGACACGAGCTAGCGGAACCGTTAAATCATAACGCAATGCTAAATCTGCCAGTGCGTTTTCATTTTCCGCATCACCTAAAGCTTGCCGGAGTTTCTCGCCACGCTTGAGAATCTTAAAAATCAGTTGATTACCTTCTTCACCGTATTTTCCAAGTAAAGTTTCTAGATTCTCAATTGCAGGCGTTTCTATAGGCTCGTATCCGTATGATTCGTAAACTTCTCTGATGATATTTACGACATAATTACGCTTGCGGACATCTGCGGGCAAAAAATCCCTCATTCCGCGTGCTACTTGCGCTTTCATAAGGCCCGAAAAAACTACTTAGAAAAAAATCTGTATCCGACAAAAAAGATGTTATTGTCAAAGCCTGGATTTATCAAACCGCGATTTGCATTCGATATGTGATAGTATTTGTAGCCGAACATCAATGAGCGCTTTCTTCCCAGGCTTACTTCGATTCCACCGCCCAAATCTGCCGTGAAATTCAGTTTCTTGCCGAAATTATTCGGGATCGGTTTATCAAAACGTAGCACGCCAACCGACAATGTAATAAAAGGCTTTATCTTTTTCTCGGGATTGAACAGGAATTTTAGCCCAACTGGAGCTGCACCAAAGGCACTAGCTTTTGTGCGCACATTGCTACGATGCGAAATGGGAAAATCGAGCAAAGCTAATGGAACAAAACTAGCAGTATATTTCAGGCTTATTTTTTCATTTCTATAGAAAACTCTGGTATACTCGATGCTAAAAAACCTCAAGCGTGCATCTCTTGTCCTCGCAATGCTAAAAATCGTATTTGAATCAGGAGAATAATTGCCGTAAAAATTAAGTTCATTTTCTTTTTCCGATTGAGCGAACGAAAATGAAACGAGCAGTAAAAACTTCAAAAAAACCAAAGCTTTTATCTTCATAATTGATTGGACCTTACCTGATATTCGCCAATTAAACTGACATAGTTTCGCCAAAATCTCTGTAAATCTTCGACTTCGTTGTCCGAGAGTTGTCTTTTCACGCGTGCAGGAGTTCCCATGACGAGTGAACGTGGCGGTATTTCGGTATTCGGCGTTACCAAACTTCCTGCTGCAATAAGCGAATACGCACCAATTCTTGAACCGTCTAGAACAATTGCACCGATACCGACCAAAGAACCTCTTTCGATGTAGCAACCATGAATCGTTGCGCTGTGTCCGACAGTAACTTCGTCCTCAATGATTGTCGGATGCGTTTGACGTGAGACATGAATTATCGTTCCATCTTGAATGTTCGTTCTCGCACCGATGCGAATGTAATTAACATCACCTCGCAAAACGCAGTTATACCAAATGCTGGCTTGCTCTCCAATCTCAACATCACCTATGATAACAGCGTTTTCCGCCACATAAGCCGTTGGATGGATTTTCGGTTCAAAATTGCGAAAAGCTTTTATGAACATGCTGCGGAATTTCCAAAGACACTCCTATCCTCAAATTTATGAAACTAACTGCGCAGTTTCAAATTGTCTAATCGCTTCAATCAAAAACTCCTTCGGGAAAAGTCACACAAAACCCTGAACCTTCTTTTACTTTTTTATTGTAAAATGTTTCAATAGAATCGTTGGTTTTACACCAACGAAGGGCTTTCAAAAAGGTGTATTTGAGCGGATTTAGCGTTCCGTTTTGACAAAAATGACACGCAAGAAATTTCGCCATAGTGAACGCTTGACTTCTGATCGTTCGCTCCAAGAGTATTTCTTAACTCAACCATTACCTCAAACCTCGCGAACAGAGCTTCTGCGCTTGATCCGTGGAGGTGAAGACACATACCTTGAGCTTAAAGTAAAACTTTCAAATCCTGAGAGAATTGCTCAGGAGATTGTCGCAATTGCAAATACGGCAGGTGGTTTTTTAATTTTTGGCGTTACGGATCAACTTCGCATCGAAGGAGTTGACTATCCAGAAGATGTCGTTGAAGAACTTGCAAGAATTTGTCGTGAAGAAATAATACCCCCTCTTGTGCCTTTTCTGGATATAATTTCATTTGATAACGGCAGACGAATTGTTGTCTTAGAGATTCAAGGTAAACGTCGTCCTTATCGAACCAAAGACGGTAGATTTTTCCTCAGAATCGGTGCCGAAAAACGAGAAGCAACTCGCGAGGAACTCTCAGGTTTTTTGGAAGAAATTCGTCCACTTGGATATGAAAATCTTCCCGTCCCGGGTGCAACTAGAAACGATATTGACGACGCCCTCTTATGGAGCTTTGCAAGGGCTTTTGAAGATATATCCGAAGAAAAAATCTCCTACGATACCGAAGATTTTCTGAAAAGAGACCTTCTACTGGCTACGGGAAGCGGCGAAGATTTTACACCGACGGTTGCCGCAATCCTGCTTTTCGGTAAAAATCAAAGAGTAGCGGAACTCTTGCCACGTTCTTCAGTTCACGCTATCAGATACTCTGGAAACACTACAAATGTTCCCATAGTCGAAAAATCAGAACTCAAAGGTAACCTGTTTACTCTCTTTGAAGCATCTCTAAATTTCATAAAAAAATACTGCGATCTTTGGCACGAAAAACCCAAATTCATCAAAAGAGCAGAATCTCCAATCCCAGCAAGACAAAATTATTCTGAACCTGTGATAAGAGAAGCTATAACAAATGCACTAATTCATCGAGATTTGGCGTTAAAAGATTCTCAAACTAGGATTTTGATATTTGACGACTCAATTGAAATCATCAATCCGCGAAGGCACAATGGATTTATACCGTTTGCCTCAAAAGCTATTTGTTATGGGATTACTCAAAGACTTAACCCTCAAATTGCAACCATTTTCACCAGTTCCGCCTACGACGTCAAGCTTGGCATCAAAGGTTTCCCTGCAATGCTCAGAGAAGCACGCATTTTTTCAGGTAGAAAACCAGAAATCTCTTTAATCAACGATGAATTTCATGTAAAAATCTACGGAATCTGACCAAACCCGAATAGCCTATCAAAAGCCTAACACCACTGAAGTTGTTCAGTTTCGCGATTTTACAGCCTCGATCTCACCATAAGCCTCGAAACCATCAGCAACATTTGTTGGATTCGGCTCAAACTTCAAGGTTATACGATTTTGCAAAAGCACACCCGACGCTTTCATTGAAGGTCGTGGAAACTCAGAAAAGTTGCCCGGATCGACCCAGTTAAGCTTTACCTTACCCCCTTCAATTTTGCCCGAAGCCGTTTCAAACATTTTTATCTCCACGTCCGATTTTGCTGTCAAAGAAAAGCTCAATGTAACAAGACCTTCAAATCCTCTAAGTCTAAAGACATTTATTTTTCCGTCCACATCAAAATTCTTCTCACGTGGTGCAAAACCTCCTGAATAGCCTATATTGCCTCTTGAAATTCTGTAGGTCTCCATCTTCCAAGACGAAGGAACCTCAACAGGTAAAGGCTTTTCTTCATCAACCGGTATCGCCACGATTTTATAAGGCGACGTTAAAACCTGTGGCAGAATTGCATTAGGCGGTGGTGAAACTACCGAAATAGCAACTGCTCCGTTTTTCTGAGATACTTGAATCTTGTAACCAGGTGTCGGCCTTGTCCCCGCAAAAATCGCAACAATCCCAACATAGGGAAAGTTAAATTTTGAAGCACTGGGAAGGTCTATTCCCAACTCTTTCAGCAAATTATAGGTTTCAATATCACGCGCAACAAAAATAAAAGGTTCTTCAATACCTGAATAATCACCTTCTAAAACTACTCTAAACTGACTGCTTTGATCGCTGGTTCGGTCCATCTTTTTTACAGATTTCTTTTCATTTTTTCTCTTTTGAGCTTCTACCGCAGTTATACCGCTCAGCAAAAGAGAAATCAGCATAATTATACCAGCAAAAACTCTCATAACCTTCTCCTCTCAAGTTTTTTCGCTGTTTTGATGATTTCTTTTCTCAACTCGTTTTCATCGAATATCAAAATTTTTCCATCTCTGTAGAGTTCTTGCCCTACTACTGAAGTCCAACAAACGTCCCGTGATGTGCAAGTAAATAAAAGGCGGGAGTAAATGTCATCAAAAATTTCAGTTTCAGGATTTTCTCCAAAAACTCCATGTTCTTCTGCATTCAGTAAAGGCTGTTGATAAACAGAATCTAATCTGATTGCGATAATATCAGCTTGTTTTCCCACTTCAAGCGAGCCGATTTCTTTTTCCAATCCGAGTGCTGAAGCTCCACCTATTGTAGCAAGTTTGATTACTTCTTCAGGCTTGACAAATTCTTCTTCCCTATTAGCCTTTAAGCGAGAAAACAAAATCGCAGCAGTGCCTTCTTGAAAAATATCAAGAGTCCCACAACTTGGTGCTCCATCTGTCCCTATACCTACAGAGACTCCCGAATCCAAAAACTTCCGCAAAGGCGCTATACCATGCCCGAAACGAGCATTTGAACGTGGACAATGAGCTATAGAGCATTTGTTTTCGCTTATGGAAGCAATTTCTTCATCTGTAACATGAACGCAATGAACAAGAAGGGGTTTTGAAGAAAGGATACTAGTTTCCTTCAAATAATCAATTGGACGTTTCTTAGGTGGAAACCATGAAAGCCCCTTAGAAAACTCAAGGCTATTTGGACCTAAGTTTTTAAGTTGCTTTGTGTAAAGATCAGCAAAAACTCCTTTCCCGTTAAGCAAAAAAGAAAGCTCTGCTTTGCTTTCAGCCACATGAATCATAACAGGAATGCTCTCATCAAGGGAGTATTGAGCTATTTTTTCAAAGAGTTTTTTGCTCACGGTATATGGTGCATGAGGCGAGATTCCAACACGAACAAGAAAACTCTCTTCCTGACGAAGTGCAAGAAACTTCTCACGCAAAGCCTCAAAGTCTAACGAAGCAGTCATGTTAGAAGGTGAAAAGTTAGTTTCTTGATAAACAATCCCGCGTAAGTTGCATTGCTTCAAAGCATCGAAACTCGCTTTTCCTATATTGCCAACATCAGCAAAACAAGTTATCCCTGATTTTATGCCTTCAACAACCCCTAGAATTGCTGAAAAATAAATCTCTTCTTCAGAAAGATTCCTTCGGATTTTTGCTAGTGTTAGTAGCCATTTGAGAAAATTGTCCTCAACTGCACCGAGCATATTTCGCATGATCGTAAGCTCAAGGTGCGAGTGAGCATTCACGAATCCAGGCATCAAAACACTTTGCCCAAAGTCTTTGATCTCAACTTCACCATTCAACAGAAAGTTCTCATCAAATCTGAATTCATCTTGACGTCCAACAGCCTTGATTTTATCGCCTTCAATCAAAACAGCTCCTTTTTCTATTGGCGATGAAGTGATCGGCAAAACATAATCAGCAGTAAGCAGAATTTTTCGCATACGATTGAACTCTTCAGTTTTTTAGCTTTCGATACCTCTTCAAAATCGAGATTACATAAGATTTCGTTGAAGGAATTGCGATTCTTTCGATAAACTCTGCTTCGGAGATTTCCTCAGGTCGGCTATTTTTGAGCCATTCTTCAACGCGACTTGCCCCTGCATTGTAAGCGGCGAGCATCATAGCAGTTTCTGCAGGTAATCCACGGTATTTCCCCCTTAGCTTCTCCAAATACCAACAGCCAATTTGAATATTTCTCTCTGGGTCGAAAAGAAACTCCTCCAAGTTTTCTTCTACCTGCTTTTCCAAACTTTTCAAACCTGTTTCCGCCGCCCATTCCCTTGCTACCGCAGGAGTAATCTGCATCAACCCAATCTCACCAGCCGCTCCCCTTTTCCAAGCCCTAAAATAAGTTTCTTCGTAAATTATGCTCCAAACCAACTCCTCATCTAGCCGATATATCCTAGCTTGACGAGCAATTATGTGATCGTAACGATGCGTCCAATATGCTTCAAAAAACCACAAAAAAACTACGGCCAACGCCAAAAGAAGCAATAGGAAAAACCAAAATTTAACTTTTCTCACTATTCCACTGCGTTTCTATGTAAACTCGCTGTAAACTGGTGTCACTCGACATTTTCTCATAAGGAATCCAATCCTGCAAAACTTTTGCTTTTTCCGCATCATCGCAAAGTGCGCTCTTAAAGCAAATCAACGAACTGAGACAAATCAGAAATTTACACAAATGCAAAATGATATAATGTTGATATGTATAATTGGACGGTTGATAAAGAAAAATTCAAACGAGAAGGTGACGCAGAAGCTTACGAAATATGGCGCTTAGAACAGTTGATAAATTTCGGTCTTAACGATCAAAAAATTTCAGCATCCGAACTAAAAAAACACTGGGAGCAACTTCGCATTGATCCTGCAAGAAAGAGATTTTTGCAGATACTTCTAGATGAAAGCTGAAATCCTAAACGATCACCAAAAAACCTTGCTTGAGCAAATCGCCAAACTTGACTATTTAAGGGAGAATTTCTATCTAACTGGTGGCTCAGCACTTGCCGCCTTCTATCTCGAACATCGTTATTCTGAAGATTTAGATTTTTTTTCGACTAAAGAGATTGATTTTTTAAGTCTCACAATTGCGGCCGACACAATAAAAAAACATATCGGTGCCAAGAAAATTGACTTCGAGCAAAGCTATAATCGCAATCTAATCTTTTTTCATTTTTGCGACCAAGTTTTGAAAACAGAGTTTACCTATTTTCCATTTCCACCACTAGAGAAAGGTATAATCAGGCATGGCGTTATAGTTGACAGCTTACTCGATATTGCGGTCAATAAGCTTTTTGCCATTTATCAGCGAAGCGTAGCAAGGGATTACATTGATTTATTTTTCATTTGTAAAGAGAAAGGATACAAAATCGAAGACCTTGTAAAGAAAGCGAAAGCAAAGTTTGATTGGCACATTGATTTTTTACAACTGGGAACGCAGTTTATAAAAGCTGACAGTCCAAAAGATTATCCTTACATGATAAAAGAATGCCAACCTCAAGAATGGCAGGAATTTTTTTTGCAAGAAGCCAAAAAACTGAAATCAAAAATACTGAAATGAATTCTAGCCTTGAAAGTTGTTCAGCCCTCACCACCAAGGTTCATAGCACGACCATTCTCGTATTCACTTTCTACCAAAGAAACTCAGTATTTGAGATTTTTAGTTTAATGAGTAAAATAGCTTTGCAGATGATGAAGTGTCCTAGATGTGAAAAAGATAACCCTACTGAAGCAATCTATTGCGGTGAGTGTGGTGCTGGGTTAATCAATAATAACGGGAAACCCACACCGCCAATAAATGAATCTGGGGAAACTCCTATCGAGCTTTCTCAAGTAGAAAAAGTCTCCCAAAACAAGAGTTTGTTTGCTGAAAAGCGAAACTTCGAGGAAAGGGAAATACCTAAAGGTGTCCATGCAGTTTTAACTATTGAAAGAGGCTCTGCGGTTGGCACTGAATTTTACTTAACTGCTGAGGATTCATACATTGGACGCTGGGATGCCGATAATGGAATTTTTCCTGATATTGATCTTGACATCTACGACCCTGAAGCAAAGGTTTCGAGGCGTCATGCAAAAATCATCAAAGAAGGAGAAAATTACTACATAGAAGATTTAGGCTCAACAAACGGAACTTTCATAAACAGAGGTAAAAGACTTGTTCCGGGAGTGCGACAAAAGCTAGAAGATGGCGACGAGATTATTGTTGGCAAAACTTTTTTGAGATTTCGTATTTGTAAAAGATAAAATCTCAGGATGAAAGACCAATGCTTAGATGTCGTGAATGCTCAGAAATAATTCAACCTGAAGACATATATTGCCCTTACTGCGGAATTCGCTTAAGGGAATCTATTCCTTCTGAACCTGAAGACACTTCGACTTCCGAATCTACGGCAATCCCTTCACAATATTCTCCTGAATCCGAAACTCCTCCAAAACCTTCTCCTTCAAAACCCGAAGAAATCCAAACACCTTCTGTTTCAGAGCTTACTATGTCAGGACCTTTGAGCATTCGCGAATATCCAAGCATTCATCTAGAGGAAGAACCTGAACCACCACTAGAAGTATGGCAAGAAGTACCAACACCTAGAATCTTGAAACCCAAAGAACAAATACCAAGTCTTGAAGAATCATCTAAACCTGAAGAACCTCAAACATCCGAAGTTAAGGAAGCAAAACCTTTAGGAATCCAGAAACCTGAAAAAGTACCGCTTGAGATTACGCAAGACGAAGTAGAGCACGAAGAAAAAGCAGAAATTCAAGATTCCATAGGAAGGGAATCTATAAGTCTTGAAGAAACACTCCCATACGAACCAGAAGACTTAGAAAAAGAGAGACTGCTAGAAATAGCTCAGCCTAAGCCCTTTCTGGAACGTGAAGAGATAAAGGATAAAGTTCAAAGAGAAGTAATCTCACAAAAAAGCTCACAAGAACAACCCCAACAAAAAGAGTTCGTTCTACATGCTGAATCCACTCCAAAAGAAGACATAGAAAACCTCGAAGAAACTCCTGTAGCAAAAGAAAGAAGCGAGCCAGGTTGGAAAGCCGAAGAAATCAAAAAAGGTGAAGTTACTGAAAAGAAAAGTGAAGCAGAATCTAAAAAGCAAATATCGGCTACACCTGAAACACGCAAAACAAAACTCACTTTGCTCTCAGAAGGAACTATTTTGGCTAACAGATACGAGATTGTGAAAAAGATCGGTGGTGGCGGAATGGGAGCAGTTTATCTGGCAAAGGATTTGAATCTGGGCGGAGCATTGCGAGCAGTAAAGGAGATGATTCAATCCTACGTTGAAGAAGAAAAGCAGGAAAAAGCAATAAATGACTTTAAGCGTGAGGCTCTACTTTTATCGTCGCTAGAACATCCGTCAATTCCGACTATCTATGATTATTTCCATGATGAAAAGGAAGGAAGATTTTACCTTGTAATGAAGTATATCGCAGGTAGCGACCTAGCCGCCAAACTTCGCTCATCTCCAGAAGGTCGTATTGAAGAAAAAACCGTGGTTAAATGGGCAATCCAAATAACAGATGTTCTAGATTATTTGCATAACCATCAACCGCCTGTGATATACCGAGACCTTAAACCATCGAATATAATGATTGAAAGTAACACAGGAAAGATAGTGCTGATTGACTTTGGCATTGCCCGCTGGGTTCGTCGTGAAGAAAAAGGTGTTACGGCTGTAGGAACAATGGGCTATGCTCCGCCAGAGCTTTTTAGCGGACACGCAGAAGCACGATCAGATATTTACAGCCTCGGCGCCACGATGTTTCATCTTCTAACAGGTGCTGATCCACAAAACAATCCTCTACTCATCTTCGATTTCAGTAAAAATCCACGTCCACGACAAATAAATCCGACTCTTTCTGATCAGATAGAGCAAATTATAATGCGAGCCGTTGAATATAAACCTGAGAAAAGATTCTCTTCAGCACGTGAAATGCACGATGTGTTAGTTCAGCATCTAGAGAACTTGGAACTTGGCAAAGTTACTTTCGGGAAAAAATCAATTTCCGCAAAGGCAGATCAAGAGCACGTTTTCTGCGCCTTTTGTGGGAAAAAGATTTTAGCAACAGATATGTACTGCCCATTCTGCGGTGCTCAACAAATCCCAGTTTCACCTACAAAAGCCGCAACTGAGAAAGAACCTATACAGCAAACCATAAGTATTCCCAAAACAAAAGCCCGTCTTTATGTGATCAATACTGAAGAACCTAGCGTGCCATTTTTCGATATTGAGAAAGATTCTGTGCTGATCGGCAGAAGAGACCCGTTATCGCATATCTATCCTGATATTGATTTAACAAAATACGATCCACAAACAAAAATATCACGTCGCCACCTTAGAATTTGGCGCGAGAATGATAAGTTCATGATAGAAGATTTAGGCTCCTCTAATGGCACAGTTTTGATAAAAATAACAAACGAAGTAATGAGACTCTTGCCAAAACAGCCAAAAATACTCTCAAATGGTGACAAAATAAAGCTCGGAGACACAATTTTGCGTTTTGTTGTAAGCTGATCTCAAAAATATGGAAGCCTCCTTGAAGAATACAGAGATATTAGGTGCAGATAAACTACAAGCTCCTTTTCTACTTCGCTGTGGGGCGTTGATTATAGATTACATCTTGATAGTTTTACTGCCTGCAATAGGTCTGATCATAGCGCGATTTTACGGATACGATGGAGCAAAACTTCTCAACAGTTCCATTTACGATGTTAGCCTGTTTGTTGCCTCCCTAATCGCCATAGCAAACCTTCTGATTCTACCTGTAATATCAGGACAAAGCGTAGGTAAAATGCTTACAGGATTAAGAATTGTCACTAAAAAGGGCAAAAAAGCTACTTTCAAAAGAATCTTGGTTCGTAATTTTCTAGGGTATTTGGTAACATTCTTAACTCTTGGACTAGGCTTCTTGCTATGCGCTTTCAATTCTCAAGGTAGAGCTTTACACGACTTCCTCGCTGGCACAACAGTTATTAAAACAACCAAAAATGAATATGCCTAAACTGATAATCAAAACCCAACAAGACGAAAAAGCCATTCCTCTGACACGCCTGCGCACAACAATTGGGCGTTCTGTCAGAAATAATGTTTGCGTATATGATAAATTCGCCTCTAGATTCCACGCCGAAATAAGACGAGAAGGCGATAACTTCTGGCTCCAAGATTTAGGCTCAGCCAATGGGACCTTTTGCAACGGGAAACCAGTAAAAGCACCTGTTTTGCTGATGCCCGGCGATGAAATCCAGATTGGCGAAACCATTATCTTTTTTCAACAAGATGAACCTGCAAGACATGCAACTTTGGTAAATGATAGTGCTTTCAATCCACAAGCTACAATGCTCTTTTCTGAGATTAAAAGTCGAACCTCAGAAATAATCGAATCAAAAGAAACTCTGGGGACTAATGACAGACAAGAACTTCTCACCTTGATCAGCAGGGTTGGAGTTGCATTACTAGGCTCTGATTCTTTAGCCAAAACCTTAGAACTTTTGGTTTCACTTGTGTTCGATGTAGTGCCTGCCGAAAGATGCGCTATTCTGCTCCGTGATGAAAAGAATCCAGACAACCTGAAAATTGCGGCATCTAAAGAACGCGGGAATAAAAATTTGTCCTCAGAAATGCGCATCAGTCGCAAAATAATCGAGGAAGTATTCAAAAGAGGTAGTTCCGTATTAACCTCAGACGCACAGCAGGACCCAAACTTGAAGAGCCAAACTTTGATCCTATCGGGCGTTCGCTCGATTTTAGCTACACCCTTGCGAGTCAGAGACGAAACCTTCGGAATCATATACGCTGATTCTCCAACAAATGAGGCAGTTTTTACAGAAGATCACCTAAAAATCTTGACTACGCTTGCCTCTGTAGCTTCCATAAGAGTTGAAAATGCACGTCTAGCCGAAGAAAGAATCGAAAGAGAAAGGCTAGAGCAAGAGTTGAGGCTAGCAGCAGAGATTCAACAGCAACTTCAACCTTCTCAATTTCCGTCTGTGGAGAATTATGAATTTCAAGGCATAAGCATCTCTTGCCAAGAAGTCGGCGGCGATTATTATGACTTTATTGCCAAAGATGACAAAAAGGTTATAGTAGCGCTCGGTGACGTATCTGGGAAAGGAGCATCAGCCGCTCTCTTGATGTCAAGCCTCCATGCATCAATTCACGGACAGGTTTTGGTCGAATCTGAACTCTCAAAAATCCTCTTTGCGGTTAATGAATACCTAGCTAAACACACTCCATCAAATCGGTTTGTTACGCTTTTCATAGCAGAATTGGATTGCAAAACAGGTAAATTTGAATACATCAACGCCGCGCACGAACCGGCAATTCTGATCAGAAAAAATGGCGAGGCTGAAAAGTTAAAAGCTAACTCATTGCCTTTAGGACTTTTTGAGAATCAAAAATACGAAACGTTAACATCTCATCTAGGCATTGGTGATATTTTAGTTATCTATTCAGATGGTATCTCTGAAGCCACAAATCAAGCTGGTGATGAATTCGGTTCTGAAAGATTGATCAAAGTTGTGCAAGAAAATCATCATCTCTCTGCCGCAGAGATACGCGATAAAATTGACTCTGCTCTCTCGGCTTTCACCGATAACTTCAAAGATGACATTACTCTAGTCATTGTCAAACGTAACAACTAAAGCCTTATCGCTCTCTCATGGTTTTGAAACTTTTCTCGCCAAATCACGCGAAGTCTTAAGAAAAAGACTATCTCTCGATGGTCTCTGCAATTTTTATGTTTCCGTTTCCCACCCTAAAGCTCATGCTAGCACCGCCGTTACCAAGTTTGGTGTTTATGCTTTTTTCACCGATATGATCAGAACTTCGTCGTGGCCTTAAACTTGAAGTGAGATTTTCGATCCTGCCATTTTGCAAAACACTCATGCTGATTTCGGCATTCATATTTTGCGGTAGCGTAACCCTCATGTTACCGTTTGCCAATCCTACATTAAGCCACCGACCGCGCCAACTCGGTGAAAGAACATTTACTTCAACTTCGCCACTGCCGAAAGTAGCATCAATCGCCCCGCCGGACACATTTAGTCTAGCCTTTGATTCTAAAAATCTTATCAAAACCGAACCTTCAACACCTTCAATTGCAAACTCACCTTTTCCACCGTTTACCTCTAGATCACAGTAAGCCGGAACCTTTATCACGTAGTCAATTCTAAGCGGCAAGCCAACAAGTCTTTTCGGAAACTTCTTTGCGACGCGTTTTATGTAGTCTTTGTCGTATGTTCCAACACTGATCACTCTAACATGGGTCATATCTCGGTCTATCAAAAAGCCGCTAACCGAAGCAATTTGAGCTATATCATTCTCATTTTCGGCTTGGATTTCGATTTTAGCCTCTATCTCAATTTGGTTTTCTCCCCATCCCTTTATTTGAATCGAACCAACAGGAGCGCCAATGATTGTCACCGTCCCGCCTACTCCGAATTCAACTTTCGCCTGCTTAAAGCTCGTGCTCTTTACTAGTTTCTCGCCAGCTTTTTGAGCAAGTGAAGCGTAAAACGTGATTGAAAATAGACCAAAGATCAAAAGAATTCTTTTTATCCTTAAAATGCTTTCCGAAAACACAAATAGCTTCCCTCTTCTACAAATCCCTATGAAGACGTCTCTTTGCAGACAAAAAGACTTGACCATCAAAATTGCTTTAGTGCATTTATACAATACTTGCTCGGAATCCACAAACTTATCTGTTCTGAATCTTTGAAGTCTTTCTGTGATACCTTCAATTCTAAAACAAGCAATTAGCGTGGTAAGAAGGTTATTCTTCCGCGTTGATTCGTAACTGTTATAGTTGCATTACCATCGCCGACCTGTCCTACAACACGACGCCCTTCACTAACAAATCTAAATCCCAAGTTCACCAAAGCACCGACGGAAATATCCTTTGTGGAAGGAGCTGTAGCAACTACACGGAAAGAAGCCTCAAAAGGTATTCGCAAACTGATGTTGCCGCGAACAGAGCTGAACCGATAGATTCCTCCCGGTTTGAGGTCTCCGTCAAAAAAAATGTCTCCCATAACGTTTTCCGCCGAAACTGAAAGAGCCGAAATGTTTGTCAAAGTAATATCACCCTCAGAAGTAACATGCGCTCTAACAAGCCCTCCTGTGATATTTGAAATGTTCAGATTCCCCATTATTGTTTCAATACTCACAGATGAAGCATAAGGAAGCTTGACGTAGAAATTTACACTTCCAACATCGTCCCTACCTTGATTATCCTTGACAACATTTATAACAATCGTTCCGCTCAAATTCTGTGGCGAGATTGTTGCTGCAGGTGTTTCTAGTTCGGCAGAAATCTCCACTGAATCTTTCTCCCAGCCCTCAACAGTAACCGTTCCTGTGCGGTTTGTTAGTTGAAGCCGAACATTTTTGCTTGCCGGATATGTTTTTGTGAACTTCTTCTGAGCAAAAGTTTCTTCAAAACCGAAAAAAAACAACGCAAACAACAAGGCTATGATTTTGAAATTTCGGGTTTTCATGGGTTCAAAGTTGAGCAAATTCCTGTAGTAATTCTAGTTTCTCTCTCATTGCGGAATCCAACATCTCAGCGGAAACCTCATCGTAAGGATTTTTTTCGAGCATCTTTTCGCACTCCAAAACTGCTTGATCAATCTCGCTCAAATTTCTTTCAAAAGCTTCTCTGAGTTTTTGATTCCACTGATGCTGTCGCATTTGAATTCGCTGGTTCCAGTATTCAATCAAAGCTTTCTGCTCCTTTATTCTTCGCAGTCTTTCCTGCTGCGGTGTTTCCAATAAACCAACGTAGCTCAAAGCCTTTTCTAAAAACGTTGGCTCAGAAAAAGCCTCAAAACTTTCCTTCGGCTTTACAAAATTAGCGACTAGTAAAGCCGTTAAAGTCGAGCTTAATAAAGCTACAGCTAAAATCGCAAGAACATTTCTACCAAAAGAAAAGCGCTGTTTCTTTAAGGATTTGGTCGAAATGCTTTCTTTTCCTATTGCATTTTTAACACCGCGCCATATTCGATGATGATTCGGTTCTTTGATTTCAAAAGAGTCCTCAAAAGAATCTTCGAGAGTTTGCTTTCTAGCGTAAAAATCCAACAAAAGCATTACTTCTTCAGCGTATTTTGCACATCTATCACAACTCAATAAGTGTTCTTGCAAAACGTCTTGCAAACTCTCATCTAGACGGTCTTCTGATAAAAATCTGATTATCAGATTTTGATAATCTTTGCAATTCATAGATGGTTTTCCCGAAAAGCTATGATTAAAGCAAGCTTCGATCTGGTTGCCTTTTCAAGGCAGAATCAGATTTTTATTGTTTTTTGAGTAGCAAGCTACGTAGTTTTAACCGTGCTTTGTGTAGTTGAGATTTTGAAGTCCCAACAGAAAGCCCTAGCATTTTGGCTATTTCTTCATGCTCGAAACCTTTTACGTCGTGAAGGACAAAAACTGTCCGATAGCCTCTTGGCAGCTGCATCACCGCTTTTTCTATGGCTATTTTGTCAATCGGATTTGAATTAGCAGGAGCATCTTGGTTCAAAACTTGCGGTGGCATCTCGCCATCTTCCGTAGTCTTTTCGTTTCTTACTTGCCTTTTCCTGAAATGCATTAAAACTTGGTTGACCGTTAAGCGATAAAGCCACGTCGAAAATGCTGAATCGCCTCTGAAACTTTTGATCTTGCGGTAAAGCTGAATAAAAACCTCTTGAGTCAAATCTTCGGCTTCAGAACTATCATTAAGCATTCTCAAACAAAGATTGTAAACACGCTTGTAGTGCCGATGATAAAGAGTCTCAAACGCTTCCAAGTTTCCTTCAGAAGCCATTTTGGCAAGCATTAGATCATCACACTCAGAAAGCTCTTCAGTTAAAGTCGGTTGAAACTCATCTTCTAGCTGGATTTTTTCATCGTTCGATCCCACAAACAATGAAGCTAAATTCATTACCTCACTTCCCCCAAGATCAAGTTTCAAAAGCTCTCGCCTCGTTACGATGTATCAAGCAAAAAATTCAGTTGCTTGACACTAGAAATTTTATTCCCTTCAGATTGCCTTGGCAAACTTCCTTAAAAGAAAAACACGATCTCAAATTTTCGAGTTTCTTCTCCTTTATCAAAGCCAATAACTTCTATCTAATGAACGATACATTACTGCTTCAGCTATGTGCCTAGCTTTGATATTTTCGCTACCGTCCAAATCCGCAATTGTTCTGGCAACTTTTAGAATTCGATCATGAGCACGTGCGGACAAACCTTGCATCTGCATTGCTTTTTCCAAAATTGCTTCACCTTCAGCGTCTAGCTGGCAGTATTTGCGAATTTGAGCCGATGTCATTGCAGCATTGAAGAATATGCCTTCACCAGCAAATCTTTTTACTTGAATACTCCTAGCCTTTACGACTCTTTCTCGAATTGAAGCCGAGCTTTCGCCCATAGGGACACCTTTACCGCGAAGTTCTTTGAAATTAACGGCTGGAACCTCGATATGTATATCAATCCTGTCAAGTAGTGGTCCTGAGATTTTCCCGACGTAACGCTGAATCTGCGCAGGCGTGCATTTGCATTCGCGCCCAGAGCCAAAATAACCGCAGGGACATGGATTCATTGCGGCTACAAGCATAAAATTTGCCGGAAAAGTCAAGCTCATGGAAGCCCGACTAATAGTGACTTTTTTATCTTCAAGTGGCTGGCGAAGAACCTCAAGCACGCTTCTATCGAATTCAGGCAGTTCATCTAAAAACAAAACTCCATTATGCGCTAAAGAAACTTCACCAGGACGAGGCACAGCCCCACCGCCAATCAAACCTGCGTCTGAGATCGTATGATGTGGACTTCGGAAAGGTCTTTCAGTAATCAAGCCTGATTTTCCCGTCAAACCAGCGACAGAATGAATTTTTGTAATCTCAAGTGCTTCTTCAAATTCAAGCGGCGGCAAGATTGTCGGAAGTCGCCTTGCCAGCATGGTTTTCCCCGAACCCGGAGAACCTATCATCAAAATGTTATGCCCGCCAGCACTTGCGATTTCCAACGCCCGTTTCGCTTGATACTGCCCGCGAACATCGGAAAAATCAACTTTGTAAACGCTTTGTTCTTTTTCGAGTTTGTTTAGATCAATCTCCAGTGGTTTTACAGGGGTTTCCTGCCCATTTTGCAGAGCTTTAATCAACTCAACTGTTTCCTTAAGGTTCTTTACGGGATAAGCATTGACGCCTTTAACAACAGCTGCTTCATTTGCATTTTCTTCAGGCAAAATCAAATTTTTGACGCCTTTCTCCCTTGCAAGCAAAGCAATTGAAAGAGCGCCTCTGATCGGACGGATTCTTCCATCTAACGAAAGTTCACCAACGCTCATCGTGCCTTCGATTGAATCGAAGTTTCCTAGATCACCATTTGCACCCAAAATCCCGATAGCTATTGGTAGATCGAAGCTAGCACCTTCTTTACGCACATCGGCAGGAGCTAGATTTATCGTCGTTTTGTGAAAAGGGAAAAAGAAGGAACTGTTGACGATTGCCGCACGGATTCTTTCTCGCGACTCACGAACCGCAAGGTCCGGAAGCCCTACGATCACAATCGGAGAAGCAATATCGCTTTCCCCTCTCGTTGGTGTAAGGTTAACTTCTATCTCCACCAAATCGGCTTCTATTCCATAAACAGCCGCCGAAAGAGTGCGAAATAACATTTGAAGTTTTTTCTACCATCAAAAGAGAAAATTTGCAAGAAGGCAGCTTTTGCAAGAGATTAGCTTCTGCAAGAAATCAACTTGCGCAAGAAGCTAACTTACTCGCAGCCGTTGCTCGTATTTGAACCAATGCGGTAATTTACTTTGGATTGATACCACAAAAAGATAAGCAGAAAGAAAGTTCTTGTAAATAAAAACTTCCTTTCTGCCTGAAAACTACCAGCGGTATCTGGAGTTATTGCGTTTGCTACTTATGTTTTCTGTTTTTGGACGAGCTTCGTTTACGACGATGTGCCGACCGTCGTATTCTTGACCGTTAAATTTTGCTATCGCCTCAAATGCTTCTTCCTTTGTAGCCATTTCTACAAATCCGAAACCTCTTGACCTTCCTGTTTCTCTGTCGTAAACGACATTGGCTGACTCTACCGTTCCTGCTTGGGAAAAGTATTCAAACAAATCTTCACTCGTTACTCTATATGACAAATTTCCTACGTAAAGTTTCATCTTTTTCTTCTAACCTTCTAACCATAAAAACGAGAAGCAAAAAGAATGATGAAAGGCTTTTTCTGAAACCTTTGCGACCCATCGTTCTCGCCGCACATCTAGCGGACTGCTTCTTTAACTTGCCAAAACCTGACTCTTTCCCGAAACGAAACTGTCGCTTGTTACGATTTCGGCAGGTTTACCAAAAACCTGAAAGAGCTTAAGCTTGTTTAAGTATGACTTTATTTTGTGAAAACTGCAAACCCGAAAAAGCATTTTTCTAAAAATTTTTCTAAAATTACCTTTTGTGACCGACTATATTTTCTTCTACGGAACGCTGATGCAAGAATTCGCTCCACCAGAACTTGAAATTCATAAACTCGAATTCATCGGCGAAGGCTTTGTTTACGGAAAACTTTATGATCTCGGTGCATATCCAGGCGTGATCTTGTCAGATTCATCGGAAAACAAGGTTTTTGGAGAGATTTTCAGGTTGCCAAGCGAACAGGAACTCGAAAAATTCGATCAATACGAAGGTTTTTATCTGAACGATCCCGAAAAAAGCCTCTTTGTTAGAAAAATCGTGCCTGCTTATTTGCATGACAGAAAATTAGATTGCTGGATTTACGAGTATAATTGGGAAATTGAATTTGCCGAACTTATCGAAAGTGGAAATTTCAAAGAATACATGAAAAACGAAAGATGATAGACTTAAGAAGCGACACAGTTACAAAGCCAACACCTGCGATGCGCCGAGCAATGGCCGAAGCTGAAGTAGGCGACGACGTATTTGGTGAAGACCCAACAGTAGAGAAACTTCAAGAAAAAGCGGCAGAGATTTTCAACAAAGAAGCGGCACTTTTTGTCCCGACAGGCTCTATGGGAAATCAAATCGCCGTTAAACTTCACACTAAACCCGGCGATGAAGTAATCATCGAAGAGCGCGGTCATATCTTTAACTACGAAATGGCAACTCCAAGTGTCGTTTCGGGTGTTTTGATTCGTCCAATTCGTGCTAAAGACGATAGCGGAATCCTCACATGGGAAGAAATCGAACCTGCAATTCATCACAATCAACCTTATTACGCTTGCCCTACGGGTCTAATCTGCCTTGAAAACACTCATAATTTCGGCGGCGGAAGCGTAATGACAGCCGCTCAAACTGATGAAATCTGCCAAAAAGCTCATAGTCTCAAAATTCCAGTTCATCTCGACGGTGCTAGAATTTTCAACGCTTCTGTTGCTTTAGGAGAATCGGTAGCAGAGCTTACAAAATCGGTTGACTCAGTGCAGTTTTGTTTATCGAAGGGTTTGGGCGCGCCCGTAGGCTCGATTTTGCTCGGCACAAAAGATTTTATTCGCGAAGCTAGAGTTTGGCGGAAGCGTCTCGGTGGCGGAATGCGTCAAGTCGGCATTTTAGCCGCCGCAGGACTAGTTGCTTTGGAAGAATCGCCACCTAAACTCTACGAAGATCACAAAAACGCAAAGAGATTAGCAGAAGGATTGGCTGAGATTAAAGGCATCTGTATAAATCCTGAAAAGGTCGTAACAAACATCGTTATTTTCGACGTTGCGGAAACAGGGAAAACAGCAAGTCAAATCTGCGCCGAGCTAAAAGAGAAAGGCATTCTTGCAATTCCCTTCGGCAACCGAATCCGCATGGTCACTCATTACGACGTCTCAAGCGAAGATATAGAAACCACGCTAAAAGCTATGAGAGAAATTCTACTTTGATTAAATGACTTAGATACTCGAAGCAACGGTTTCTTCTTCTGATGATTCTCCGTGTTCAGCCAAGAATTTTTCGGCATCAATTGCTGCCATGCAACCTGTGCCGGCAGCTGTAACGGCTTGACGATAATGCGGGTCTTGCGCATCTCCGCAGGCAAAAACACCCGGAACGCTGGTTCTCATTGTCTTCCCTTCGGTCTTTATGTAACCGAGTTCATCCATGTCGAGAAGCCCTCTGAATAAATCGGTGTTGGGCTTATGGCCAATAGCCACGAAAACACCTTGACAATTGAAAATGCTTTCTTCACCGGTTTTGTTGTTGATAATCCTAACTCCTGTAACGCCTTTTTCCTTTTCGCCTAAAATTTCCTTAACTTCCGTGTTCCACAAAACACCTATTTTCGGATTGGCAAAAACTCTCTCTTGCATGATTTTCGACGCTCTGAACTGATCGCGCCGATGGATTATCGTAACGCGTGTTGCAAAACGCGTCAAAAACAGAGCTTCTTCCATTGCAGTATCGCCACCGCCTACAACGACAACTTCTTTTCCACGAAAGAAAAATCCATCGCAAGTTGCACACGCTGAAACTCCATTACCGCCGAATCCTTCAGGCATCGGTGCTTCGCCCGGAACTCCAAGCCATTTAGCCGAAGCTCCCGTAGAAATTATTAAAGTTTCCGCTTTGATTATCCTGATAATCTCTGTTCCTATGGGACTTGATTTTGCATAAAGCGTGAAAGGTCTTCGATCAAGCTCAACCTTGTCAATCCAAACATCGGTGAACTCTGCTCCGAATCTTTCCGCCTGAAGGCGAAACTCTCTCATCAAATCCGGGCCTAAAATCCCTTTTGAAAATCCCGGATAGTTTTCAACTTCAGTGGTTATCGTCAATTGACCACCGGGTTGTGGACCTTCAACAACAAGTGGTTTAAGTTGCGCTCTAGCCGTATAGATCGCCGCAGTTAAACCAGCAGGTCCCGAACCTAAAATCACAACCTTGTGTTTAGTCTCTTGTATAGCCATCACCAACGATTATCGTTTTCAGATTCATGTCAAGTCAAATCTCAAAAACTAAAGAAACCTTCACAAACCGCCTGAACAAACATCGGTGTTTGAACACCTTGAAGGCTCAACTTTTGAGAATACTATCAACTTCTTCTTCGAGTTTCGTCCTAGCGCGGCTCAATTTTTCTTTTTTGTCCCGAAGCCACTGCTTATCTTTTTCTACTTCCTGCATCTCCGCACTCAACGAATTCTCAACCTCTTCAGGTGCAGGTCCACCATAAACTTTTCTGATTTCAACAAAATGTTCGGGCGAGAGAATTCTTTCAAGTTCATCAGAATCCAGACTCAGCTTTTTCCCAATAGTTTCCTCTGCTGATTCTTGTAGAATCTCAATCGTAAGAGTCGAATTTAGCTCAAGCGATTTTCTAACAGCCTTCCCAACAATCTCATGAGCCAATCTGAAGGAAAGGTTTTCTCTTCTGACTATTTCATCGGCAAGTTCTGTTACCGTAATGAAATTTTCACCTGCTCTTTTCTTTAGCAAAGATTCATTAAACTTCGCACTGCGCATGGCCGCTCCGAAAAGCCGTGTCGAACGGTTAGCATCCTTCACAACTCCAAAGATTAAAGGTTGCAAATCATCTTCGATGTCGTTTATATCGCCAAAAGGCGTGTTGTGAACCGCAGTTAAAACTCCGATTGCTCCTCCAAATGCCTTGCTTGCTAAAGCTCGGACATGCTCCAATGCCACAGGATTACGTTTTTGCGGCATTATCGAAGAACCTTGAACGAATCCTTCTGAAATCTCAAGAGTGCCGAATTCTTGCATTGACATCAGCAAAAATTCTTGTGCAAATCTGCCAATGTTTATCATCAAAACGGCAATAGCACTTATTGCTTCCGCAAAATAATCAATTGCGCCGATTGCACCATAGGAATTTCTCATAGGAGCATCAAAACCCAAAAGCGAAGCGGTTTTGAAACGATCAATCGGAAATCCGCTGGTTGTTATTGCCGCTGAACCAAGCGGGCAAAGATTCAAATTTTCAAAAGCCCGAATCAACCTTTTTGTATCACGATTCAGATTTTCAACCATCGCAAGTAGAAAATGCGCAAGTGTCGTTGGTTGCGCAGGCTGAGTGTGCGTGTAAGCTGGAATAACGGTTTTCTGATGCGACTCCGCCAAATCTAAAAACACTTTGCGAAGTTCTATAACCGCGCTGATCGTCTCAAAAAGATATTCACGTAGCTTGATGCGATAAAGTGTTGCATCAATATCATTGCGACTTCTGGCAGTGTGAAGTTTCCCTGCTGTGTCGGGATCACTGCAATTGTTTTTGATTTCGCGCTGCAAAAGAAAAAACAAATCCTCGAAACTCCCGTCATAGACAATCGCCCTAATTTTTTCTAGATCAATGCTCTTCAAAGCCTTTAGTAACTGCTTTGCCTCAGATTTTGTGATTATCCCTTGCTCGAAAAGCATTATTGCATGTGCATAGTCTATTTGAAGATAGGCTTCGAGAAAGTAGCGTTTCGCATCTTCAAAATTCTCCTGCAAAACCGTTTCTTTGTATTCTTCAGCAGGAAACTTTTCTTCCGTAAGAACTTCTTTTCTCATC
Source organism: Acidobacteriota bacterium (assembly GCA_003697135.1). GTDB lineage: Bacteria > Acidobacteriota > Blastocatellia > Pyrinomonadales > Pyrinomonadaceae > J014. The sequence goes on along the minus strand of RFGC01000018.1, from coordinate 183,387 downwards.
ATTTTGCCCTCGGTAAACTCAACATATTAGCGAAAATTCTGTAAGCACCTTTGTTTCCGGCAGGAAGTTGGCGAAACCATGAATAAGCCGTATAAATATATTTTCCTTTGCCTATTTCGGCATAAAGCATTCCGCCTTTGTTCTCCGGCTCGCCTTCGTCATGCGATTCCAAAAGCGGAATGTAACGAGGATCAAACTCGGTAAAGCAATAAAGATTCCGCTCCTGAATCCATCCTTTCCAATCTTCATCTGTGATTTTGTTGGGAAAATTAAATATCGGATGATCGGGAACTAAAATCTTGACTGGAGCATTTTCATCAGTAACCCGCAAATTGGAAAATCTTTGATTTCCGACTGTCACAGCGTCCATCTTCGCTGGGAAAGGAGTTAAGTTTTGTCTTACGTAATCAGATTGCTGATACTGAACTATCAAAACTCCGCCAGCCTTAACATAATCAAGCAAACGGTTGTTGTTCGCAACAAAATCAGGACGCACTTGCGAAGCACGAATTCCGACAACTATGACATCAAACTTCGATAAATCGCCCGTAGAAAGGTCTTTTTCTTCAAGAAACGTCACGTTCAAACCTAAACGCTTGATTGCCTCAGCCACTTTGTCACCACTACCCATCACGTAACCGACATTTACTTTTTCGACCTTGAGATCGAAAATTTTTATCTCCGTTTGAGCCTTTCTGTAATATCGGTGAGTCTGAATATGCAGATATGAAACCGTGTGCATTGTTTGATCAAAAACTTCTCCGTCCGACACGACTTGTGCAAGAACCCTGTAATCACCTTGAACGCCTTGTGGAATCGTTATCTTGAAAGCGAATGAAGCCTTTTCACCTTTACTCTTGAACTGAAAATCAACTGAATCTGGCAGTGAAATCCAACCTTCGGGAAGCAAAAGTTTCAATGTGCCTTTTACAGCGCCATTTTGATCGTTATTGGTTACGGAAACTTTGATTTCTTGCTCGCTTTTTTCGTTTGAAGTCGGCAAAATGATGAACTCCGAATCAACTGCAACTGAAATTCTGGGAACAACGTTTATGTTTCGCCTAATTTCTCCACGCACGGCGTCCGCGTAACGATATTCAGCGCCTTTCTCAAAAGGAATTTTAACTCCTGCAATTCCTAACTCGCCTTTTGCCACAATCAAAGGCGGTGCAAAGGGAAGCGACTTCAATTCCTCTTCATCCCAAACAAAAGCGAAATTTTCTCTCGGCTTTTCGAGCCAAAAAGGTTGCGTCAGTTTGGCAGTTTTCGGAATCGAAACTCTGAAAAATGCACTGAAGGTTGCTCTTTCACGCTGTATTGAAAGAGCTGTTTCTTGAATCGGTGTAATCGAGTTGACTTTTTCGGCTCTCCAACCTTGCGGAAGTTTTAGCGAGACTTCGCCAATCTCGATTTTTGTTTTTTCAGGAGCAAATATGCGAACCGCAACCAAGATAGAACTTCCCGGCGTTGGAGTTTCATTATCGCTTAAAGCATCAACCACAACACCAGAAGCTAACATCAAAGCCTTCGCAAATTCCGATTCCTTTTGCTTTAGAATTCGCTTAATATCGTAATTTTCAGTAAGCCGCTGAGCTTCTTGTGTGAGCTTGAATCCTTCTGCCAAAATCGGCACAAGTTGTTCCGGATTCAACGGATCAAAATTTTCCAATGCCTTTTCTGCAACTTTTTGAAGTTCTGCAAGTTTTGCTTCAAGACTTGCATTTTCCTCACCAAAAAGCCTTGCAATTCCTGCAAGCGAAGTGTCAATACCATCGAAAACACTGGTTTCTTTTTCGGCATTTGTTGGGACAAGACTTTCCAGCAATCGAACGCCTGAAGTTTGTTTTCCGCGCAGCTCAAGCGCACCCATTTCTTGCGACTTATGTTGACTTCTACCTTCGATTGCAATCTCGTAGTAGCTTCTACCTAACAAAAAATCGTATTCGCCAGTGTTCAAAAGCAGCGTAGGACGATTTTGCGGATTCGGCAAGAAGCCCTCAGAAACATAAAGTTTCTTCGCCTGCCATGGTTTCAGACCTTGTTTTAGTTGTTCGGGAAACTGATTTGGATCAGCCGCCGCTTTGAAAGCTATAGGAGTTAGATAGCCTGCGAGTTGATGATGTCCGTGTCCATCTGCTGGCGTTCCCGTGAATCTTGAAATTATCACCAACGGGCGATAAATTCTGATGACTCTGACCATATCCTCAAGAACGAGTCTTTCGTTCCATATTCGCGCGGATTCCGTAAGCGTCTTTGAGAATCCAAAATCCATCACGCGCGTGAAAAATTGCTCTGCACCATCGAGTTTTCTAGCCTGCAAAAGCTCTTCAGTGCGGATTATTCCCAAAGGCTCGAATATCTCAGGCCCGATGACGTTTTGCCCGCCTTCACCGCGGTTTAATGAAAGATAAGCCGTTCTTGCTTGTTCTTTTCTTGCTAAATATGCAAGCAAAGCCGAATCTTCATCGTCAGGATGCGCTCCAACATGAAGAGCGCTTGCAGTAGTCTGCAAACGTTTCAAAATCTGCCCTAAACCAAGCGCCCCACCGTCGTAAACAGGACGAACTTGAGACTTCGCTTGCAAAACAAACAGCGCGAAAAATACAAAAACAAAAGCTCTTTTGAATTTCATAACTATTTTCTGAAGGAAAATAGGCTTATCAGATAGCCCACAACCACTGTAACAAAGCATCCTAGAACGTTAAACCATAGAAACTCTATCGAGCTATAACTTGAAGCAATATAAACAGAAGCAACCCCGGTTATTATGCCGAAGAATGCTCCATTAGCCGTAGCACGTTTGAAGCCAATTGCTAGGATAAAAACTCCGAGTATTGAACCGTAGAAATAAGACCCAAATTTGTTTACGACTTCGATCAGCGAGCCTAATCTGGTTGAATATGTTGCCACGATACAAGCAAAGATCCCCCAGAAAAGAGTAGCGAACCTTCCAAAGATTAAGTAGTTTCGATCGGCCGCATTTTTGGCAAAATATCGGCGGTAGAAATCCATCGTGGTTGCTGTCGAGAGAGCATTCAACTCTGATGAAATTGTTGACATCGCAGCAGCAAAAATAGCCGCAATTATGAGTCCAATGACGCCATTAGGCATATTTTCAATAACAAATCTCGGAAAAACATAGTTGACATCATTGAATTTCTCATCGCCAGTTACCTTTTTGACAAAACCTATAATTTCCTGACGCACTTGAGTAAATTCTTTTTGTGCTTGAATATAATCCTGCTTTGTTTCTTCAGAACGATTTTCGATATAGCTGATTGCGGCCTCTTCCCTTTTCTGATGAGCAATTTGGTATTTTTGCAAAAACCCCTGATATTCTTGAAGTTGTGCGACTTTTGCTTCTTCAACAGAGTTAAAAATCGCTGGTGGAGTTTGAAACTGATAAAAAACGAACACCATGATCCCGATCAAGAGAATAAAGAATTGCATTGGGATTTTCAGGAAAGCCGACATCAAAAGCGAGATGCGCCCTTCAGAAACAGATTTTGCCGTTAGAAACCTCTGCACCTGACTTTGATCACAACCAAAATAAGATAGAAAAAGAAAGAGAGCGGCGAAAGTGCCCGACCAAAAGGTGTATTTCGATGTTAAATCGAAACGCCAATCGAATGTTTCTAGTTTTCCAACAGCACCGGCTAGAAAAAGCCCATCGGTAACGGAAAAATTCTCAGGAAAGTTAGAAACTATGATGAAAAGACAAACACCAAGTCCAAAGAATATGACAAACATTTGCTTTACGTCTGTCCATGTAACAGCCTGAACACCACCAAACATTGTGTAAATTGTCGTGGAAAGTCCTATGACAAAAATTGTTAAAACTTCATTCCAACCCAGCACTATTGAAAGAACAACCGAAGGCGCAGCGATAACAACTCCTAAACTCAACCCTCTTGAAAGTAGGAAGAAAAAACTTGTTAAGGAGCGTGTTTTAGCGTCAAATCTGCGCTCAAGATATTCGTAAGCTGTATAGACCTTTGCACGGTAAAAGAATGGGACAACCGTTACACAAAGTATAATCATTGCGAGCGGCAGGCCGTAGTAAAATTGCAAGAAACGCATTCCGTCATCGTAAGCCTGTCCCGTCGTGCCAACAAGCGTGATGGCAGAAAGCTGAGTTGCCATAACAGAAAGCCCAACAGCCCACCAAGGCAAACTACGATTCGCCAGAAAGTATCCTTCAGCGCTCTCGCTCTTTTTAGTCAGCCGAATACCATCCCAAATGACGTATGCCAAATAAGCAACAACTACAACCCAATCAAGTGTTTTCATAATGCTTCAACCGGAAAAATACCTGGAAAAAAGCCAAAAAAGCATCAACAAAATTGAATTCGTGATTACTACCGAAAAATAAATCCAATACCAACGCTCATCTGGTATCTCTTCCGTCGTTTTTGAAAACTTCTCAGTTAAAACTTTTTCCTCAAAAGGTTCGTTCATATTGGAATCTTAAAAAGTTGAAGAATTTTCGGCTAAAGCATCTTCAAATCAAGAATGCGTCTAAAATTAAAGTTAACAAATCAGCGATGCGCTTTTCTAGAGAGGAAGATACACTTTTTGATTAAACAAAGAACTTCGGACTCAACGAGACTTTCTGCAACCTGCAAGGACCTCACACAAGCTAACGACTTTTAAGCTCTTAACATTCTTGAGCTTGTAATTGTATCGGCAGAGTTAAATTTGATAAATTTGTATTCTTTGCGTTTATGCGTGTTGCCGTTGTTTCTGCTGAAGCAGTTCCATATTCAAAAACCGGTGGTTTAGGCGATGTGGCCGGTGCACTACCGAAAGCATTGAAAAAAATAGGTGTTGACTCGGTCTTGATAACGCCTTGTTACTTGCAAACCAAAGGTGAATATCTTTGGAAACTTGCGATTGACGATCTATGGGTTGATTGGCGCGGCCTTATCTACAGAGCAAAAGCCTTCTATTCAGAAGCCAACGGCTCACCGACTTTTTTAATTGATGCACCTGAATTTTTCCATCGCTCTTCGATTTATGGCTTTAGAGAAGACTATGAAAGATTTGCGTTTTTTAGTCATGCTTCGATTTTGTTGCTAAAAAGACTTGGAGCGCCGCCGGACATTGTTCATCTGAACGACTGGCACACTGGTTTTGCGGCTGTTGAACTAGCGAGACTCTCTAACTACGATCCCTACTGGCAGAAAACTCATGTTGTTTTTTCGATTCACAATCTCGCCTATCAAGGCGGCTTCAGTTTAGACGAACTTTGGAAATTAGGCTTCGGGGGAGAATTTGAAGTTAACGCATTTTCGTTTAATGGCTATGCATCTGCACTTAAAGCAGGATTAGTCGTTTCAGACGTGCTAACAACAGTCTCCAGAAGATACAGCCTTGAGATTCAAACACCAGAAGCAGGTTACGGTTTGGACTGGCTTTTGCGACTTCGCTCAAATAGACTTTTCGGGATTGTCAACGGAATTGATTATGAAGTTTGGAATCCGGAAACCGATCCGAACTTGCCGGCAAACTATAGCAAAAACGATTTGAGCGGAAAGCTCATCTGCAAACGCTCTCTTCTTGAAAGTTTTGGTTTGCCCGTGGACCTTGAAAAACCTGTTTTTGCTTCGATAAGCCGTTTAACTGCCCAAAAAGGAATTGATTTGATAATGGAAATTGCAGGCGAGCTTCTTGCAACGGGTTCATACATCATTGCGCTTGGTTCGGGCGAATGGCAATACGAGCAATTCTGGCAAAGGCTACGTGATTATGCTCCGCGCCAAGTCGGCGTCTATATTGGCTATAACGAAACTTTAGCCCATAAGATTGAAGCGGGAGCGGATATTTTTCTGATGCCGTCGCGTTTTGAGCCTTGCGGACTAAATCAAATGTATTCACTCCGCTACGGAACAGTTCCCATAGTTCGAGCTGTTGGCGGTTTGGACGATACGGTTGAAAACTTCAACGCTGTCACTTTAACAGGCACAGGCTTTAAGTTTCAGGAATTCAGAGCCGACAAGTTCCTTGAGAAAATCTACGAAGCTCTGTTCATATACTACGACAAGGAATTATGGCGGAGACTTCAGCTAAACGGAATGAATGAAGATAATTCGTGGGAAAATGCCGCACGCAAATACGTTCAGCTTTATTCAATGCTAAAAGATTGAGCTTATGATAATCGCAGTAATTGGTGCCCAATGGGGCGACGAAGGCAAAGGCAAAATAGTTGATTTATTGACTGATAAATTCGACATCGTAGCACGTTATCAAGGCGGACATAAAGCGGGACACTCCGTTCATGTAAAAAACAAGTCTTTCATCTTGAGGCTTCTACCTTCAGGCATCATTCACGAAGACAAAACCTGCGTGCTCGGAAACGGCATGGTTATTGACCCGAAAGCATTCTTTGAAGAAGTTGAACAGATGCAAGGTGAAGGAATTTCGATAACCCCCGAACGGCTGAAGGTTTCAAGCCGCGCACATTTGATAATGCCATATCACAGAGTCCTTGATCACACGAGCGAAGAAAGACTAGGAAATGAGAAAATCGGCACGACTTTGCGCGGCATCGGTCCTGCTTATGAAGATAAAGCGGGAAGGCGCGGTATAAGAGTTGCTGATGCTTTAGTGCCAGAAATTCTCAAGCAAAAAATCGAGCGAAACTTGGAAGAAGCTAATAGAATCATAGTGCTTTATGGGCGCGAACCTCTGCGTTCAGACGAGATTTTCGATGAGATTTCCGTCTTAATCGAAAGACTCAAACCTTACGTTTGCGAGACATCAGCTTTTATCGCAGAAGCTAAAAGGCAAGGCAAGAAAATCTTGCTCGAAGGAGCGCAGGCAACGCTTCTGGACGTAGATCACGGGACTTATCCTTTCGTTACTTCGTCAAATCCAACTGCAGGCGGGGCTTGCGTTGGGCTTGGTATTCCGCCCCATCACATCACAGGCGTATTAGGAATTGTCAGAACCTATACAACGAGAGTTGGTGAAGGCCCCTTCCCAACAGAGATGATTGATGCAGAAGAAGAAATCGCAAACCTTATTCGACAGCGTGGAAACGAATACGGTTCTGTTACTCGCCGACCGCGCCGATGCGGTTGGTTCGATGCCGTCGCAACTCGCTACGCGGCACAACTTAATGGATTCGATTCTGTCGCTCTAACAAAACTCGATGTTCTAGATGCCCTAGACGAAATCAAAGTATGCATCGGCTATCAACTCGATGGTAAAGTTGTTAATACTTTCCCGGCATCTGCTTATGACTTGAGAAGAGTAAAACCAATCTACGAAACTTTGAAAGGCTGGAAAACCGATACTTCTGGCATCACCGATTTTGAAAAATTACCCGAAGATGCGAAAAGATATGTCAATTTTCTCTCTGATGCTATCGGAGTCAAAATTGATCTTATCTCTACAGGTGCTGAAAGAGAGCAAACAATTATTTTGAAGAATTCAGTCTTGGAAAGCTGGCTTGAAAATCACCGGAAAAATTAACAGTTCGTTACAGAGTTTTTCAAGGAAGTGCTAAAACAGTTTTGCTCCCAAAGGAACTTCGCGCTCTGGAACGCAAAGAACGACTTTACCGTTTTCATCGGGAAAACCTGTAACCAAGCATTCTGAAGTGAATGGACCTATGCGTTTTTCTGGTAGATTCACGACCGCCACTACCAACTTCCCGACTAAATCTTCTGGTTTGTATAAATCGGTTATTTGAGCGCTGGATTTCCTCAAACCTATCTCATCGCCGAAATCAATTAGCAGTTTATAAGCCGGTTTTCTGGCTTCAGGAAATTCTTCTGCTTTGATTATTTTCCCGACGCGAATTTCAATTTTTACGAAATCATCCCACGAAATCGTTTGCATGATTTTTGCCAACAACGAAAACCTTAAAGATTCGGAATCAAGATAATCTCGATACGGCGATTTTTTGCACGATTTAAGTTCGTATCGTTTGGAGCAACAGGAACGCTTGCACCGAAACCTTTTGCTTCTATTCTGCCAGCTTCTACGCCGCCTTCGGCTAGTTTCTGTGCTACCAAGCCGGCTCTTGCTTGTGTCAGATTCAAAAGCTCTCCCGGCACGCCTTTGCTGTCTGTGTGAGATTCGATGACGATTTTATAGTCTGGATTATTTGCTAAGATAGTTGCAAGATTTATCAGCCTTGTTTCAGCTTGCTTTGTGAACAGAGTGGACCTTATGTTTTCAAAATAACTTTCAGGCAAGGTCAAAACAATCCCGCGCTCGGTTTGTCTGACATTCCCAAAAGGCTTGAGTGACTGCATGAACGAAGGTGCGCTTTCCTTAAGACGCGCAAGCTTTTGCTCTTTTTCACGTTGGCGCTCAAGTGCTTCCTTCTCGCCTTCTACCCTTGCTAATTTCGCTTTCGCATCTTCAACTTCCTTACGAAGACTCGATATTTCCTGACGAAGCCGAGCATTTTCTTCTTGCAAGATTTTGATTTGCCGATTTAAGTTTTCTACGTCTCTTTCGGAAAATTCACGGAATTTTCTTTCACGAGCCAGTTCTTCTTTGAGTAATTTGATTTCGTTTTGCGCTTCAGCGTATTTTTCTTCAGCTTGGCGTATTTCGGATTCGGTGCGGATTTTTTCATCTCTTATTTTGCGCGCCTCTGTGCGCGCAAGCGCAATGCTTTCAGCTTTAACAGCCGCGCCTATTGCTTGTCGCGCAATTATCTCGACTTCACCCTCATCTCTTCCTGCTCTCCAAGCGTCTTCAGCTTTTCTCAACAAATCTTCAGCTTCTTGCAGTTCTTCTTGAGCCTCGCGTGTTGCACCTGCAAATTTTGCTAAAACCACTGCCTGCCTTGCCTGCAAAATAGTTGGTGGAGTCTTGGCATAGTCACTTTCGGCTATTTCAGGTGCTCTTGCATCAAAGAAATAGTCGCTAGTATTTCCAAAATAGTTTACTGTTTGCGTTGTCTGCACAACTTTCCCGCTTCGAGTAGTAGCCGCTATATTCTCCAACATAACAGCTCTACTTGGACGACGCACTAGAAAATGAGGCTCTGCCGTCACAATAAGAGCGAAAGTTTGCAAAGGAGTCGTAACTTTTATTTTTGAATCAAACTCAAAAGTGCCGCGACGCTTGATTTCGCCGAGATTGTTTATAGTTCCATCAGGCGAAATAGCCCACAAAACATAGGTTGTGTAACCCGCCCCAAGTTCAAATGGGCGTGGCATTTTTGAAACCGAAAGGTCTATCTCTGTAGTATTTCGTGCCGTGCGTTTGATGGTAGCCTCTCCGCTCATTCTCGGAAAGCGAGTCGTTCCACGAAATAAAACCTTGACGGTTTCGCCTTGCGGATACGTTATCGCCAAAGCCTGGCGTGGAACATCAACTTGAGCTATCGCTTGAAGAATTGCAGACAAAATTACCAGCAACGAAACCAAGTAAGTTTTTCTCATTCTACACTCTCCTTTACTTATTAAGTTTTGAAAAAAAGATGAGCTTTTTTCAAGCGACGGTTGCCGATACATTCCCAGCAATCCCAACGCATTCGGTAAAATTTGAATTTTCCTATTCTCAAGACTAGACTTTAAGCAGGTTTTGAAAAAAATGAAAGACTTCAAAAGACTACTCGGATATTTGCGACCTAACTGGCATATTTTCTTACTCGCCTTAATTTCAATGGTTCTGGTAGCGGTGTTTGAAACTGCCACAGGTGCATTGATTGTGCCTATAACCGATGTTGTTTTCGGGACAAATGTTGGAGCGCGCACCCAAACGCTTTTTAATTTGCAGGAATTTATTCCGCAAGATGATTGGCTCAAGCAATGGTTTGCAATTTCACTGATGCTGATTACTTTCACGATTCTTGGCGGAATCGCAGAGTATTTTTCGGTTTATCTGATGGCAAAGGTTGGGCAATCAGCAGTTTTACAATTGCGACGTGAGCTTTACGAGCATCTTCTTAAACAATCTTCATCGTTCTTCGAAAAACACAGAACAAACTTTTTGGTCTCAAAACTCGTTGTTTCTGCAACCGCAATAGAACTGGCAGTCTCGGCAAATTTGAGAGACGTTTTGAAAGAAAGTTTCGCACTGATTTTCTTCGTTTCAGCCGCATTTTACTACAACTGGCGATTGATGCTCGGAGCTTTGATTATAGCGCCGATAATCGCATACATAACTTCTAAATTCTCAAAAACCTTGCGTAAGCTCTCAGAAGAAGCATTCGAGGGAAACAAACTCCTAACTGACACGGCGCAAGAAACGCTTTCAAATCATCAAATTGTCAAAGCTTATCGGGCTGAAGAACGGGAAAAGCAAAGATTTGCCAAAGTCGCCCTCAAAATCGCTCAAGCTAATCTTCGCTCTGGAAAGATTTCTGCATTCTCACCGCCAACAATTTCCTTAATCGGCGTTTTACTGATTTCCGTATTGCTTTTCTTCGGCTTGCGAGAGATAAATTTGGGACGAATGGAAGCCTCGCAGTTTTTCACCTTTCTTTTCTTTCTTTTCCGAAGCTACGATCCCGTAAGAAAAATCTCACGCCAACACAATGAGCTTAATAAAGCCTTTGCCGCAACACGTGACATCTGGAATATACTCGATCATTCTGAAACGCTACCGGAAAAAGAAGATGCCGTAGAGCTGAAACCTCTTCAAGATAAAATCGAACTCAAAGACGTTTCTTTCAGTTACAAACCTCATGGCAAAAAAGTTTTGGATAGAGTTTCCCTAGAGATTCCGAAAGGCAAAATCATTGCTTTGGTTGGCGAAAGCGGTGGTGGCAAATCGAGTTTAACGAAATTGATTCAGAGACTTTACGATCCAACAGAAGGAGCAATTTTTTGGGACGGGATAGACCTGCGCAATGCGCGTCTCAGCTCCTTGAGACGCCAAATTGCTTTGGTGACACAAGAAACAGTCCTTTTCAACGATACGATCCGCTACAACATTTCCTACGGTAAACCCGATGCTACAGATGAAGAAATCGAACGCGCCGCACGCATAGCTTATGCACATGATTTCATCGTTGCACTTCCGCAAGGCTATGATACGATTGTCGGCGAAAGAGGGCAATTTCTCTCCGGTGGGCAAAAACAAAGAATTGCAATAGCAAGAGCTGTTCTGATGGATGCGCCTGTTTTGATTCTCGACGAAGCTACAAGCGCGCTCGATGCTGAAAGTGAAAATTTAGTGCAAAGAGCATTAGCAAATCTCTTGGAAGGCAAAACAGCAATAATAATCGCACATAGGCTCTCGACTATCCGCCGAGCTGATCTGATTGTGGTTATGGAAAAAGGTAAGATAGTTGAGGTCGGAACTCACGAAGAACTGATTGCAAAACGCGGCATTTACAAAAGACTTTATGAACTTCAATTCGCTGAGCCTTTCAAAAAAACCACTAGCCGAACCTAAAGAAAATCAGAAAGAAAAAGCCAGTAAGGCTTGTATTTACTCCATAACTCTGCTACTACTCTTTACTATTCTCGGTCTAGTGAAGGAATCTTTTTTGGATTCGTCCTTTTTCTCATTCTCAGTTTTTTCAGTTTCACCTTCCTTTGATAAGTTCGGTTTCTTAACTTCGATAATTATTGGCTTCACAACATTTTTCTTCTGCGTTTTTGAATCGGTCGGATTCTTAGAATCTACGGTGGTTTTAAGATTTGGAGAATCGCCTCCTAAACCTTCTTCGTCCAAGAGATCATCTATACTTCTTTGTTTCGTGATGGAGATTTTTCTTGATCTTTTAACACCTTCAGTCAAAATCTCGTTTGCCTCTTCGTTTTCTCCATCTAGCAACATCGAAAGTTTAGCATCAACTTGCGGCTTCGGTATTGATATTTGCCTTTTGCTTTCTGCCAAAAGTGTTTGAGCATCTTTGGATTTACTAAACAAAGCTTGGTAGATTTTTCCGGCAATTATAGCGGCATTCCTTCCCCTTTCTGCTTGTCCGCGTGTTACGACAACAACTGTGTATTTCGGATTGATTGCCGGAGCTACAGAAGCAAACAGCCCAAGCCATGAGCCTTGACCAATGCATGAGCCGGTTTTACCAGCAACACTGTAAAACACACCATCAGAAGTTTTAGCCGTTCCATAGGCAACCGCTCCGAGCATTCCCGGCAAAAGTCCCTGCAATGTTTTTCTCGGCAAATTCATTTCACGGCGCACCGCCGTAAATCCGGCTTTCTGAACATCATTTTTCGCAATCTGCGGAACGACTATTTTGCCACCATTGGTTATAGCCGAAACCATTACGGCAAGCTGGAGCGGAGTTACTTCTATATCGTCACCGTGAGAATAAATCTTCAAACTTTCATTTCCGTAAGGAAGCTTACCTGGAGATTCACCCTCAGCGTTTATACCTGTCGTTTCTCCAAGACCAAGCATTTTGGCGTATGCTATAAACTTCTCGCTTCCGATCTCGTTACCAACACGCTGAAAGTAAACATTGTTTGAATACGCTAACGCATCAGCCAGTCTCAAGCTGAATGGACGCGAAATAATCTCGCCATTTTCGTTGATTATTCCTTCGTTTATGCCTGCAATTGCAGTAACGAGTTTTATGGTAGAACAAGGCTTAAAACCTCTTCGTATTGCCCAATTTTGATTGACAATGGTTAAAATTTTGCCGGTGTCGGTTTCCATTACCACAACCGTTCCTGCGTGACTACCTAAAGCATTGATTGCGGCACGCCGAATCTCTAAATTCTCACCTTCGAGATTATCGTTTAAGATATTCTCCGCAGTTTCTTGCCGTAGTCCACGCTCGAAAGCTAATCTTCTTTCACGTTCCCGACGAATCGCTTCTTGACGCCGACGAATTTCCTCAAGTCGCTGCCTCCTCGCTTCTAACAAAGCCTTTCTTCGCTCCTGTTTGGAAACAGCCCTTTCGCTACCAATCTTGCCTTTCTTCTCGCTTCCCCTGCTATTTTTCTGACTCTTAACGGCTTGAACTTTTTGTCTAGAACCCCTTCTTTGGGCTTCAACATTGGCTGGAATCAAAGCAAGTAACAAGAACAATAAAACTTGAAACGCCGCTACTAACTTAACATGCAACTCTTTACCTTTAATCACCATCGTTTTTCCCTAGCTTCTCACTCATCCCTTAGGAGAGCGATTCGGTCAGTTGTTTCGATTAGAAAAGATGAAAAGAAGTTTACTCAAAAGCCATGAAAAATATAGCATTCAAAACAAAGATTTTGCAAGGCTTTTGTTAAAGAAATTTACAACTTTTTGATAAAAATATCGGATTAAGAAGAGCAAAAATGAAGATTTTTGTTTTGAAACTATCACTTTTTCGCACCAAGCTTTTAATTGTTTTAGCCTTTCTTTTGATAGTAACACTTGGCGTTCAGTATTACTTGAACCTGCAGAATGAAAAGCAGAATGCAGACTTACGCAAAAAGCAAGAACAAGCTCTAGTTGCGGGAATAGTGCTTGGCGTCAACGGAATGCAATCGCCATACAGAATGAGCGAAATTCTAGAGCAAGAAAATCAATTCTTTTTTGGCGAAAAGATAAGGAATAGAATTCAAGATGTCATAGTCATCAGCAATGATTGGACAGTTTATGATAGCTTAAATCCTGATTACCTACCGACAACCGACGAAAACGGAAAGACAGTTTACAAGAAACTTTCCGAGCTAAAAGACTTGCCACCGCTTGTTGACGTTGAGCGTTTGGGCGAAGACAAAAGCAAATTTCCAAATGCAGTGATTGAAAACGAGAACGCTGAAGCTGAGGCTCATGCGATTCCAATAGAAACCAATCGCGGGCGTTGGTATGTAATGGTTATTTTGAAAAACGAGCGAAATCTAATAGCTCAGAGAGCCGCTTTGAGTTTAACTTACACTCTTGCCGTTCTGCTGATCTCAACAACCGTGACCGTCATTCTTGTTTGGCGTTTCACAAAACCGATTGCAAATCTTTCAGAAGCGGCAAGAAAAATCGCACAAGGCGATTTGAGTGTCAGAGTGCCTGTGGGAAACCGCACAGACGAAATGGGAAAACTAGCTGTTCAATTCAACGAAATGATTGCACAACTCGAAAAGAACAAAAAATTGGAGCAACAATTGAAAGAAGCAGAAAAAAACGCAGTAGTTGGAAGGCTGGCTTCCGCAATCGCCCATGAAATCCGCAACCCTTTGAACTACATCAATCTAACGCTTGATCACCTACGCGCCAAATTCGCCCCTGAAGACAAAACCAGAAAGGCAGACTTTGAGAAATTGACAACCCAACTAAAAGCAGAAGTTGCTCGAATCAATCAACAAATCACCGATTTTTTGCATTATTCTCGTCCACCAAAGCTCAATCTCAAACCTTTGGAGATTAGAAAGATTATCGAAGATTCCATAAGAGTCGCAGAAGCCGAAGCAGAAGACCTTTCTGTTGAAATAAATTTTTCATGCGCCAACGAAACACCTGAAATCATGGGAGATGAACAAGCCTTGCGCTCGGTTTTCAATAATCTTTTCATCAACGCGATACAGGCAATGACTGAAAAAGGCGGAACATTGACGATTAGCGTTGCTCCAGATTCAGAAGGATTCGTTAAAATAGAAGTTGCCGACACTGGGATTGGTATTCCGCCAGAAAATTTACCTAAAATCTTTGAACCTTATTTTTCAACAAAAGAAACAGGAACAGGCTTGGGGCTGGCGATAGTTGAGAGATTTGTCAATGAACACAAGGGCAAAATCACTGTTGAATCCGAATTAGGCAAAGGCACAAAATTTACTTTGAGATTACCGAAGGCTTGATATGAGAAGATCAATTCTAGTAGTTGATGACGAAAGAAACCAGAGAGAGATATTGCAGATGATTTTGTCGAGCGAAGGCTACGACGTCACCACAGCCAGCTCGGGCGAAGCGGCATTGAAATTCGTGCGTGAACGCCGATTTGATCTCGTTCTAACAGACCTGAAAATGACCGGCATGAGTGGGCTTGACCTACTCAAAGAACTTGTAGCTCTAGACAAATCAATCATAGTCATCTTGCTAACTGCTCACGGAACGATTGACTCAGCTTTCGAGGCTAAAGAACTTGGCGCATTCGCTTATCTTCAAAAGCCTTACGACCGTGAGAAACTGCTGGAAACCATAAGCCGCGCTTTGGAGAAATTGTCGCAACTGGACACCGAGATAATTTCAGCCTCTCCCGAAATGGACAAAGTTAAAAAACTCATCTTGAAGGTTGCAAGATCGAATTCGACTGTTTTAATTCGCGGCGAGTCTGGCACTGGAAAAGAATTGATAGCAAGAGCGATTCATCAAAACAGCCCTCGCGCTGACAAAATTTTTCAGGCTGTTAATTGCGCCGCGATAAATGAAAACTTGTTAGAGTCCGAATTATTCGGACACGAAAAAGGGAGTTTCACGGGAGCTGTAAGCGAGAAAAAAGGGCTTTTCGAGGTAGCTGATGGCGGCACGCTTTTTCTGGATGAAATCGGAGAACTCGATGTCTCGCTACAAGCTAAACTGCTGCGCGCTCTTCAAGAAAAAACCATCAGACGCGTTGGCGGCACCAAGGAGATTCCTGTTGATGTTAGAGTCATAGCCGCAACCAACCGAGATTTACTGAAGATGATGCAAGAAGGCAGATTCAGGGAAGACTTATACTATCGCTTGAATGTTCTTTCTATAGAAATTCCACCGCTTCGTGAACGCCGTTCGGATATACCTTTGCTAATTGATTATTTCATCAAAAAACACACCAAAAATAGCCCAAACAAAATAAAAGCTATCTCACCCGAGGCAAAAAAAATTTTGTTAGAATACTCGTATCCGGGAAACGTCCGTCAGCTCGAATCTGCAATAGAAAGGGCTGTTCTACTGGCTGAAGGCGGTGTAATCAAAGCTGAAGACTTACCGCCTGAAATGCAAGTTCCTGAAACTCCTTCAAGTGCTGATGCCATCTTCAAACTGCCTCCCGGCGGGATCAATTTTGAGGAAGTAGAAAAAAGCCTGATTCTTCAAGCAATGGAACGAGCAAACTACAACATAACAAAAGCCGCTAAATTGCTCGGATTGACTTTCAGAACACTCCAATACAGGCTGGAAAAATTTGGAATCAGAAAGGAAGACTTAAAAAAAGAGGAAGATCAACACTCATGATATTGTTTTTTAAGTTGCTCTCGATATTTTTTATTCTTGCTTCTGTTTATTTTCTGCTGTGGCGCGGTGAGGTAGAAAATGCTTTTGTATCAGCAGTTTTTGGTTCGCTTGCCTTTTTTATAAGTATCAGGTTTGAGATCAAAAAAAGAATGAGCGAGCGACAACTTCATGCATCAAAAACCATCGGAGAAAAATAATCAATCTACTCTAAAAAGAAGCGCAAAGAATCTTGACATTGGCCATGATTTTTGTTCATAATGCCAAAGGTGATAAAGATTTTCAAAAATTTGTCTCTACTCATATTTATCAAAACCTAAAAATTCAACATGGAGGAAATAAAAAGTGAAAAGCGAAGAACTGGAGAGAAGCTTGAACTTAGAGTTTGAAAATTACCTCAAAGATACACTGGAAGAGGTAAGAAGAGAATTAACTCAACTCGAAGAAAAAGTATTTACTGAAATCGAGAATCAAAAACGAAAACTTGAAGAGCTCTTCAAAGAAGCTAAGGCACGCATACCAGAACAAAAAGAACTTGATCCTGGCTTTAGAAGTTCCGTAGTTGAACACCTACGCCTTGCAAAAGATGAAGGCGCTCAAATAGCAGCAATGGCAATGGCAGAAGCTGAAGAGTTGGAAAAACGTGCTCGCGCTGCAGAACCGGGATTTGCTGAATTGGTCGCGGCCATTAAAGAAATTAGCACGAAAACCACTCAAGCCGATATTCTCACGTCTTTGCTTTCTCATGCCGAAAAATTCGCCGCGCGTGGCGCTCTGTTTATAGTTAGAAATGAAAGATTCATCGGTTGGCGTGCCTTTGGTGAGGAAAAAGAACAAAAAGAAGAAGCTATCAAAAACATAAACCTGCCAGTTACCTCACACACCATCTTGAGCGATGCAGTGAATTCACTCACGACTATAGATGTTTCTAATCGTGATTATTCTGGAGACATAAGCTTTTTAGAAAAAATCGGCTACGGCTCAATCAGAATGGTCGCAATTCCGCTTGTTGTGCGTGGACGCGGCGTTGCAGTGCTTTACGCAGAGAAAGGCGCACGCGAAAAAATCTATGTAGAAGCTCTTGAGTCCTTGGTCAGAATCACAGGCATGACAGTTGAGATACTGGCCTTCCTGAAGGCGGCCGCAAAAAGAACAGCCGAAGAAGCTGCAAGAGAAACTGCACAACCTCAAGCTTCTCCTACTCCAACCTACGAAGAGACTTATAAATCTTACTATGCCGAACCAAGTGTAAAACCCACATATGAAGAAGTTGAAGCTAAACCTGCTCCAGAAGTAGTCCAAGAAACTCAACCAGCACCGTCCCAAGAATTTGGGCAAGCTCCTGCTGTAGAAGAAGCACCCGCTGCCAAAGAGGCGCCAACAGTTGCCGAGCAAATTCCTGCTGCTGAGGAAGTGCCAGCGGTCGAAGAAGCACCTACTGTTGAAGAGGTTACTGTTTCTGCAAAGGAAGAAGTTGAAGAACCCACTGTCACCTATGCTGAAGAGCCTACTATCGCAGAAACTCCTACTGCTGTAGAAACTCCGCGCGTTGAAACCTATCAACCTTACGAAGAAACTATTCCATCTCAACCATCTGCAGCAACTACGACAACAAAAACTCGTGCTTCTACTCTAGCCGATCGACCCATTGACTTACCCATAGAGGTTTCCTCAGAAGAAGAAAGGCGTTATCACAACGAAGCCAGAAGATTTGCAAGGCTTTTGGTCTCGGAAATCAAGCTTTATAATGAGCAAAAAGTCAAGGAAGGACGCGAAGCAGGCGATCTTTATGACAGACTCCGAGAGGTTATTGATCGCTCACGCGAAATGTATGATAAACGCGTCAAACCCATAGTCGCCGCAAAATTTGATTACTTCCACTACGAACTCGTTCACTCATTGGCTGAGGGTGACGTATCGAAACTAGGAGAAAATTATCCAGGTCCTTCAGTATAAATTGTCCAGCTACAAAGACAAAAACAAAAAGGAAGGCAATCGCCTTCCTTTTTGTTTGGGATTTCGTTCTCGCAAGAAACTAGAAGATAAATCTAGCTCTGAACTGTCCGACTCTAGGTCCACCAACCGTGTTCGTTATTCTTCCGAAATCGGTTGAATCTTGCAGGTCATTATTCGGAATTGCAAAATTCACCGTATTGAGAACGTTGAAAATATCAAAGCCTATTTCGAGCTTGAATCTTTCGCTAAAGGTTGTTGTCTTCGCAATGCCTAAATCCAAGCGACTTTGAGCGGGTCCACGGAAGGTGTTTCTTCCCAAATTGCCAAAACCACCTAGTGGAGAGGCAAAGCAGGAAGTATTTATAACATTGTTGATATTGCTTTTGCTGTAACCCCTGATGGCATCTTTTGCTGATGAGCAAACGAAATTCGGTCTTCCGAATCCGAGACGGAAAAGTCCTCCGGAACCTCTAGCTAAGTTTGTATATTGCGAAGCAGTCGCAACTTCAGGCTCAGATGAAAAGACCGTGAAGGGTGCCCCTGATTGAGCTTGGAAAAATCCTGAGATCGTCCAACCCGTCAAAATTGGGTTCTTTGAACCTCCTGAAGGAATTTCCCAAACGAAGTTCGTGCTGAAGCGGTGGGTTCTATCAAAATCGGATACGCCACGATTACTTTCTAGATTCCTAGAATCGCCCTGCACGATAAAACCAGTGTTCGGAACATCAGGCTTTCCGCTTCCTGCGGTGCTTCCCGGATCGGTTGACATTATGTCAATTGACTTCGAGAAAGTGTAAGCTACATTAAACTGTAAACCGCTCGAGAATCTCTTCGTAAGGCTGAATTGTCCACCGTGATAATCAGAGTAACCTTTCGACTGTAGGAGCAAAGCTTCCGGAACGTTGAAACCTAAAATTGGAACTCTAATCTCAAAATTTATGACTTGCCCGTTAGCATTTGCTAGATTCAAGTCAACTCTTCCAGTCACAGGATTCAAGAATCCAAAAGCTTTTCCTAGTCCGCGCTCTCTTGCAGTATTGCCGGGGTTAAGTGGCCCATTCGGAGCGCCCGCCGCTAAATAAGCTTGATTTAGTCTCTCAAAGATATGATCCGGTGTATTCGGATCATTCAGATCATATCCCTGATTGAGAGCAGTCGTTATCAAAAGACTTCTGCCCGCAGTGCCAACGTATCTGGCTTCAAACATGAAGTCTTTGAGAAACTCATACTGAAATCCTACACTCCACTGATGGACATACGGAGTTTTTAGGTTCTTGTCAATTGCACGAAATTCAAAAGTTTCAGCAAGATTACCACGAATGCAGTTTGCACCTGTTGACGGATCGCAACCTGTGCCTTGAGGAGTGCGACGAGAATCAACAAAGATAGGCGTATTATCTCTAATCTGATATGTCCCGTTCGCTCCTGCAGTGCGAATTACTCTAAACGGAAGCCATGTGTTAAACCCAAGGGTTGTTGGAATATGAGAAAATGCCGTAGCGATAGGAACATTGCCTGAAGGAGTGGTCACTTCAACTTCACGCAAGAAAGGATAGTTTGAAAAGATCGTGTTTATAAAAGCCGCGCTGGGACGATCGTAAAAGATGCCGTATCCACCACGGAAAACAAGTTTCTCGTTGAATGCATAGGCAAAACCTAATCTTGGAGCAAAGTTGTTCAGATCAAGCCCCTTAAGCGTGTGCTTGTTGTCCGCCACTTTTGTAGCCGCTATTGCGGAATCAACAGCTTGAATCCCAGTCTGTTTGACATTCTTTGGAACAACAAATCCGTTGATTAAGCTATTATCACACAAAGCCAACGAACCACCTCTAGGTGTAAAGCATGGAAGAAACGGCTCAATATCGAAATTTCCAATAAGCCCGTTCTTTTCAGCAGGCCACATAAAAAGTTCATAGCGAACGCCAAAGTTAAGGGTTAGTTTCTTTGTAGCCTTCCAAGTATCGGTGACGTAGAAACTAAAGTCTTGGAAACGAAAATCCTTTTCAGTGATTCCGTATTGAGTATCAGCTTCTGTTGCATTACCAGTTAGAAATTGAGTGAAGCTGTCGAACTTTTCAAACTCTGTAGCCTGCTCTTCAGGAAGATTGGTTTTGTATCGGTGTAGTTTATATTCTCCACCGAACTTTACGCTGTGTTTCCCGTAAATCCAGCTTACATCGTCACGCAAAGTATAGGTTATCTGCTTGCGCTTGTTGAAAGAATCGTTTGGTCCGCCAAACGAAAAATTCGCAATGTTGTTTCTTCCGATGTAGTGTCCTAATCTTCGCGTAGCATCGCTATTGTCAAAAGCAGTTGCCGGGTTTGAAACTCCAACAAGATCATTGGTTATGCCCAAGAAGTCATCATCTAAACGTCTCGTGTTGTTTAGGTAAAAGTAACCAAAACGTAGTTCGTTCGTAATGTTTGGTGAGAAAACATGAATATTGCCCAGCGAAAACGTGCGGTTTCTGTCATCGCGTCTTAACGTAAAAGGCGATACAAGCGAGCTTGGATCAGGGAAAGAATCAAAGCCGGGAAAATTAGCCCAAAACAGCGTTCCGCTGAGAGAATTATTCCTGCTCAATTGCCCATCTAATCTAGCTGTGAATTGATTTTGCTTAAAGCGTGAAGGTTCAACAAAAATGACCTCAACCAAAGGATTGTTTCTTTGTAATGTTCTAGTTGTAACGTTCGGAAAAGTCCCAAACAAAAAGTTCCCTGTTCCAGTCTGATCAACAATACCGAGTGGTTGAAAAGTGCCGGGACGAAGGCTTGGGATTATAAAGTTGCCTGTCACAGGATTTCTCAGATTTAATATTCTCCATGCGACATCTGATATATCCGCTGCAGTCAAGCAATTTGAACCACTGCATCCATTAAACTGATTAAAAGCCGCCGCAATAGCCGCTTTCGAGCGGTCATCGCCTAAAACGCTTAAAGCTAACGGCAAAACCGTTCTAGTTCTAGCCGTGGGAACCAAACCGGTATCAGCTTTGGTGAATTGATAACCACCGAAAAAGAAAAACCTATCCTTGACAATGGGTCCGCCTAATGTAAATCCTGTTTCGACTCTGTCGGCTTTCGGTTTTTCGTTACCGCTTTCTTTCAGGAAAAACTCGTTTGAGTTAAAGGCTTTATTTTGCAGATAGTAATAAACCGTGCCACTTAGTTTATTGCCGCCTTGTTTTGTTACAAGCTGAAAGTTGCCACCGCCAGAACGCCCAGAAGAAGCATCATAAAGAGCTGTCTGTAACTTTACTTCTTGCAATGTTTCAGGAGCAGGAGCAATGTTATCGTTTAACGAGCCTTCATTGTTCGTTATATTGGTAGCATCAATGCCGTTGAAATAAAGACTCGTTGAAGTTGTTCTTGTCCCGTTAACCGATGGTGAAATGTTTCCATTGCTGTTGACAGCTACAGGCGAAAGCTCGGCTGTAACTCCGGCTTCTGATGCCAAAAGTCCTGTAAAACTTCTGGTTGAAGTTGGGACTTTTGTTACTTCCTCTCCAGAGATTTGTCTAGCCAAAGTTGAACTCTCTGCTTGAACCAATGGCTGTTCACCCATAGTAACAACCACTGTTTCGATCTGACCAACCTCCAGTTTTACTTCCACAATTCTGGGAACGGAAGCCTCAACTTCTATATTGTCAACAACGGTTTTTTTGAAGCCCTGCTTTTCGTAAGTTATCGAATATACTCCAACTGGTAAGACCGATATTGTCCATCTTCCCTCTTCGTCAGTTATTATGGTTCTAGATTGATTCGTTGCTTTATTCGTAACCGTCACAGTTACTCCCGGAACGAGAGCTTCGTTTGCATCCTTGACGGTTCCAACCAAACTGCCTGTCGCTTGTCCGAATAAACTTTGAACAAACAACAAGACCATGAATGATAAAAGCTTTGCACCTTTCAATGTTTTCATACTTCCTCCTTAAAATTCCACAAAACTTTCTCGAGATTATGTTTTGTGTTAAAGGATGAAGATATTGCCCGCATGTTAAACAAGCATAAAGAGCATGTAAAAATTGTGTTAAATATAGCCCTGTCCAACCTTTGACGTCTAATCCACGAAATTCAAAATTTGTAGAATTCTAGTGGTATGATTGAGCTTGATGAGAACAGAATTCACGGATCGTTACAGTCGCCAGATTCTTTTTTTAGGTCGAGAAAAACAAGAAAGACTGGCAAACTCCAGTATTTTAATCGTAGGCTGTGGTGCGCTTGGAGCGGCACAAGCCGAAATGCTCGCACGTGCTGGCATCGGACGTTTGAAATTAGTTGACAGAGATTTTGTCGAATTTTCCAACCTGCAAAGGCAAATTCTTTACGACGAAAAGGATGCTGAAGAAAGAATTCCAAAAGCAGTAGCCGCAAAAAGAAAGCTTGAGCTGATCAATTCGGAAATAACCGTAGAATCAATCGTTGCAGACGTTAATAACTCAAACATCGAAAGATTCATTGCAGACGTTGATTTGGTTCTTGATGGAACGGACAATTTCCAAACACGCTACCTAATAAACGATGCCTGCGTCAAACATGGAAAAATTTGGATTTATGGAGCGGCGGTTTCTGCTTACGGTGCCACCATGACCGTCATACCCAATCAAACACCTTGTTTGAGATGCCTCTTCGACCAGATGCCTGATGCCGGAAGTTCTCCTACGTGCGACACCGTCGGCATCATACAGCCGATTATTTTCGCAATTACTTCTATTCAAGTCGCAGAAGCCCTGAAAATCTTGACTGGCGAATTCGATAAATTGCACAGATCGCTAATGCAAATTGACCTGTGGCAAAACGAATGGCGCAAACTAAACCTCAAATCACCAAACAAAGATTGCCCATGCTGCCAACAAAAGAAATTTGAGTTTCTCGAAGCCGAAACAAAAGATTTTGCGAGTGTTTTGTGCGGAAGAAACGCCGTCCAAATAGCGCCTTTGAAAACTTCTGAGATTAACTTAAATGATTTGGCAAAAAAGCTAGAAAAACTCGGCTCGGTAAAACAAAATGAGTTTCTTTTGAGATTCAAAACCGATGAATTTGAATTGACAATCTTCAACGATGCTCGCGCTATTATTCGCGGCACTGAAGATGTTGCTCTTGCGCGATCTATCTACTCAAAGTTCGTCGGAAACTAGTGCTCGATGATTTTCGAGTTCGTAGCAGACGATTCTTCATTGACTTGCCAGAATGGCATCAATTGTCGCTTGTGTTATCGGATGATAACGATTTCGCGCTTTTGCATAGATTCTTTGCGCAAATTCCTTCCCTTCAGGCGTTCTTGCAAGCTCGACATATAGCGGTCTTACAAATTTTCGCCGACCGATGTTCATCAGAAAATCTTCAAGTCTTCCATACGCTTCGCGGTAATTACTCCTAATTGCAAGCATCAACCATTGGAAAGCTATTTCGGAGTTACCAGTTTTCGTTAAATTAAACCTTAGATCAAGCTCCTTCATTCTTTCGGCTGTCAAACCTTCGGAAAAAACGTCAAGAAACTTGAGCCATTCCTGAGTAGTCCAATCTTTAGCGTTAATCTCACTAGCAGTAATCTCTCCGTTTAGGTATTTTCTTGCATCAGTTTCAACTTTTGCAAAGTTTTCCGAATACGGCGAAGGCGCATTTTTCGGCAAACCCGCTTTTTCAATCCATTCCTCAATTTCTGCCATCGAAACCACGCCCGGATAAACTTCAAGCAGATTCTTTTGAAGGTAACTTACGAAAGTTTCTGTTGTAATGCTCTTGAAAGCATGAGAATCGAAGTAGCTTCGCAAAAATTTGTCGAACTTTTCCCTTCCGAATTTTTCTTCAAGCCATCTTAAAAACAATGCTCCCTTTTCGTAAGGAACACCTGTAAAAGCATCGTCTGGGTCTCGTCCTTTCAAATCAACATGAAGAATCTGATCCGATGGTGGAAGAGATGAAAGCTCACGTAAAAGCCCTTGTTTCCCTAACATTGCTTCCATCTCACGCCGATTCTCACCGTATAAAACTTCAATTATTCGTCTTTCAATGTATGTCGTAAAACCTTCGTTGAGCCAAAAGTCGCGCCATGTTGCGTTTGTCACAAGATTCCCTGACCACGAATGAGCAAGTTCATGAGCAATTACAGAAACAAGGCTTTTGTCTCCTGCAAGAATCGTCGGCGTAGCAAAGGTGAGCATTGGATTTTCCATACCGCCAAACGGAAAACTTGGCGGTAAAACCAAAATATCGTATCTTCCCCAACGATAAGGGCCATAAAGCCTTTCTGCGGCTTCCATCATTTTCTCAGTATCGGAAAACTCCGATGCCGCTTTTTCCAAAACCGAAGGCTCTGCAAAAACTCCACATCTTTTGCCTAAAGGCCTGAAACCTAACTCGCCAACTGCAATAGCAATCAAATAAGGTGGAATCGGCTTTGTCATCTTGAAAGTGTAAAGCCCTCCGCGCCGCTTGCTGTTTTCAAGGTTTCCCTCAGCACTCATCACGGCAAGTAGGTTCCTTGGTGTTCTAACTTTTGCCGAGTAAGTTATGCGAATCTGAGGCGAATCTTGCAAAGGAATAAAACTTCTTGCATGAATCGCTTGAGCCTGCGAATACATGAAAGGATAACGCTTGTCGGCAGTCTGTTCTGGTGTCAACCACTGCAAACCCGATGCGTTCGGACTCGTAGAATAGTAAACCCGAACAAATTTCGTATCTGAAGCCAAATCAACTTTCAAAGGTGCGCCTAAAATCTTATCAGGCGTTCCAAGGCTAAATGTTGTTTTCTTAAAGATTTTACCGTCTTTTGAAACCAGAACGTCTTTGATTTGCAAGTCGCGCGTATCGAGCATTAAAGGTGCGCTTTTGTCAAATCTTTCGAGTGTCAGCGTAGCAAAACCTGTGATTATTTTTGAGCTAAAATTTACCTGCCAATCAAGATCAACATGTCGCACAACCACCTTGTTTGGTTCTGCGTATGAATGAAAATCTTCGGCAAACTCTTGAGCCTTCGCAAAGACAACAAAGAAAAGAAAACTTAATGCTACAAGTGCAAGTCTCTTTGTCATAACCTCTAAGCCTCCAACAATTTTCCAATCGGCAAAAAATCAAAAAATCTACCAAGCTCTAGACCAGTTTTTGCCTTTGTGCTGTTCATCTCTGAGTTTTGAATCAACACCGGCCTTTAGTTCAACATATCGCCCGATAAGCCAAATCAAGTCCGATAAGCGATTGAGATAAACTACGACTTTCGGATCGACATTTTCGCCTGAATCGCTGAGCCTTACGACGCATCTTTCAGCACGTCGGCAAACGGTTCTTGCCATGTCAAAAGCGGCTGAAACGCTCATCTCACCGGGCAAACTCCAATCCGAAAGGATACCCTCCATTTTTTCAATTCTTTCGACTTCTGAAGTCAAGCGATCAATCATTTCTTGAGTCACGTAAGGCGATGGTGCTTTATCAAAATCCGGATTCGCCACAGACCCAGAAACTAGAAAAAGCTCGCGCTGAATTGATTTAACCAACTCGTTAATCTCTTCATCATCACAAATCGAGCGAGCAAATCCCAAAAAAGAACCTAATTCATCAATCGTCCCATAAGCCTCTACGCGCAAATCCGCTTTCGAGACCTTTTTACCACCAATAAGCGAAGTATCTCCTTTATCACCTGTTTTCGTTGAAATGCTTCCCATATCAAATTCAGTTTATACTTATCGAAGTTTTTCTGTTAAAGCACAGGAACGAAAATCTCACTCACCTTTTGATGAAGGATTTTTGCGAGTTCCTTTCTGTTAGGATTTTGAATCGGCTGTTCGCCGAAAGTGACTATCGCTTTGAATCTAGGTATTTGAAGAATCTTCCACAGATGCTCAAGAAAAGTGTCATCTCCCCACCAACAAATCGTGTTCGCAGGTGGATTGTTATTCGGCGTTTGGTAAGTTATAGAAGCATAATGAACAGGAAAATCTACTCTTGCAGGAAACTCAAGAAATGAAGAATTAAATTTCAAAACCTCCTCTCCTTTACTGCTTGTGCCTTCTGGAAATACGATCACGCCTTCGCCAGCATTGAGTTTTTCAAGAATCTCTTCTCCAGCTCTTAAAATGTCGCGATTATTTTGTCTGTCAATGAAAATCGTTTCCATATCGCTAACAATTCGCCCAGCCAGAAACCAATCTTTAATTTCTTTTTTCCCAACAAAAACCGAATCTACAATCGCTCTCAAAACTGGTATATCAACGTAGCCGAGATGGTTGCAAACCAAAAAAAATGGCTGTTGCGGTGGAGTTCCGATTACTTCAACCTCTATCCCGGCAATTTTTATGAATGAAATCGCCCAAAGCCTGAAAAGTAACTGCCGCCAGAAAGGCTTGTTCGGAATAATGAAAGAACCGATAAACCAAACCGAATACAAAAAAAGCGTTACGAAAACAAATAAAACAAATCGAGTCGAAGCAAGCAAATACTTCATAATTTCAGCAAGCGAGCTTACCGCTAAACGACAAAAATTACAATTGCAAGTTTGCCATACCTCAAACAGGAAAACAAAATTTGGCGTATTGCCACGAATTTGCTTGAGCAACTCCTCAGAAAAGCTAAGTTTTGAAACTCGAAAAAAATCAACTCATCTCATTGAATTTACGGCTGAAATCTTCTATTTCTTGTTTTATGAAAGCGATTTTACTTGATATTGAAGGAACTACGACGCCAATTGATTTCGTTCATAAAGTTCTTTTCCCTTTTTCCGCAGAAAAAATGCTCGAATTTATCGAAGAAAATTTCTCTCAAATTCAAAACGAAATCGCTCAACTAGAAGAAGAACACCGATTGGATTTTGTTTCAGGCAGATACGTCAAGCCATTTGAAAAGCATTTGCCATCTTCGGTTGCGGATTATCTGCTCTTTTTGATAAGTCAAGATCGAAAATCAACACCGCTGAAGTCTTTGCAAGGAAAAATCTGGCAAATCGGATATGAATCGGGACAATTGAAATCAATTGTTTTCGACGATGTCCCGCCTGCGTTTAATCGGTGGAAAGCTGAAGGAAAGAAAATCGCCATTTTTTCTTCAGGTAGCATTCTGGCACAAAAGCTACTCTTCAAATACACAAATCACGGTGACCTAACGCCGTTTATATCAGCTTATTTCGACACAAACACCGGAAACAAAAAAAGCTCGGAGAGCTACAAAAAAATAGCCGAGCAACTCAAGTTCAATTCCGATGAAATTCTTTTCATCTCCGACGTAATCGAAGAATTAAACGCCGCAAGAGATGCAAACTTTCAAACGGCTCTTTCCGTTAGAGACAATAAAAAGGTTGAATCCACTCATCGTGTCGTGAATACTTTTGATGAGATATAGTTTTCAATCTGCATCATCGAAAGTAATCTGAAACAACGTTTCATCGGGCGAAAAAATTTCGTAAAATTTTAACTTAAAAATGGTTAAAGAAGGAATTCCATTTGTTATAGTTCCGATTCTGATTGCGGCGGTATTTGCTATTTTTCAAGTTTGGCTCGCAAGTCTTTTGTTTATTCTGGTCGCCTGCTTTATGGCTTATTTTTTCCGTGATCCGGAAAGGAAAGCGCCTGATGATGACAGCGTAATTGTTTCCGCCGCAGACGGACACGTCACCAGAGTCGAAACAACAGAAAAAGGCAAAGTCGTTAGCGTGTTTCTTTCACCGCTAGATGTCCACGTTAACCGCGCTCCAATCAGCGGAAAAATTACGAAAATAATTTACGAAAAAGGCAAGAAAATGCCAGCAACCAGTAATGAAGCAAGCTTTCTGAATGAAAGAAACTCGCTCTTGATAGAAAACGACAAAATCTCGGTCACATGCACGCAAATAGCAGGAATTTTGGCGCGACGAATAGTTTGCTGGAAACGTGAAGGCGATTTTGTGAAACAAGGTGAAAGGTTCGGACTGATAAAGTTCGGCTCTAGAACTGATCTCCTGATGCCCGATTCTGTTGAAATCACTGTAAAAGTTGGCGATAGAGTCAGAGCAGGAGAAACAATAATTGCCAAAATCAAAAAACCATAGAATTGTAAATCCCTTGGGAATTCAAAAAATGACAAACCAAAAAACACAACAAACAAGCAAGGTTAAACCAAAAACCCTGAAATCAACGGGAAAGAAAATTCTCATCACAGGTGGCACGGGATTTTTAGGCAAGCATCTGGTAGAAAGATTTTTGCAAGCGGGAGCAAAAAACTTGCGTGTTATGGCTTCCTCTGTGCCTGAGTGGATGAAAGATGCAGGCGTGGAACCCTTTGAAGGCTCAGTTACGCGCAAAGAAGACGTCGCTAAAGCCACTAAAGACGTTGAAGTCATTTACCATCTTGCAGGCAAGGTCTCATTTGCATACGATGGCGCCGCACAAATGAATAAAATCCATGTCGAAGGCACAAGGCTTTTATGCGAAGCGGCAAAGGAAAATGGCGTTAAGAATTTCATTTTAGCTTCTTCTTCAGGAACGTCGGCTATAACTGAAGACGGCAAAATAGTTGATGAAACATATCCTCAGCCCGTTCATATTCTCGTTAAATGGCCTTACTACGCTTCAAAGTATTATCAGGAAAAAACCGCACTACGCATTTTCGACGGGAAAGGCTTGCGATTGGTTATTCTGAATCCTTCACTACTTTTGGGAAGCGGCGATGATCGTTTAAGTTCGACAAAAGTCGTCCTCGATTTCATGGCAAGAAAGTTTCCCTACACGCCTTCTGGCGGAATCAACTTTGTTGACGTTCGCGACGCGGCAGAGGCTTTCTTCAATGCGATTGACAAAGGCAGGCATCGAGAAAGATACCTTTTGGGCGCAGTCAACTGGACAGTTGCAGAATTTTTCGAGCGATTGGAAATTCTCACGGGCGTTTCTGCTCCGATGCTCAAAATCCCAAAAAAGATCGCAATAGCCGGGTCTAATCTTATCTCAACACTTTACAAAACATTTGACAGAGAAGCACCATTTGAAGCTTCTGAAGTCGAAATGGGCGAGTATTTTTGGTATTTCGATTCCAGCAAAGCGAAAGCAGAATTAGGTTTTTCTGCCCGCGATCCGATGGAAACCTTACAGGAAACGGTTAAGTTTTTGCGCGAAAATTTTCTAGGAAAAGACATTTTCAGTTGAAGAATCAAAACTGGACTCGCAAAACTATGAGAGCATTGATCTTAACGAATCCTCAACCCATTGAAAGCAAGCCCTTGCAACTGGTTGAAACTGAAATACCACAGCCTGCGGAAGACGAAGTCCTGATAGAAATTTCCGCTTGTGGAGTTTGTCGCACCGATCTTCACATCTGCGAAGGCGAACTCCCGATGAAGAGAAACAAGGTTATTCCCGGCCATCAAATAGTTGGGGAAGTCATAAAGAAAGGCGAGAAAGTTGACAATATCGAGATCGGCTCAAGAGTCGGTGTTGCGTGGCTTAACCGAACTTGTGGAAGGTGTATTTACTGCCTCAAGGAAAAAGAAAACCTATGTGAGAAAGCAGATTTCACAGGTTGGAGTGTTAACGGTGGTTTTGCAGAATACGCTGTAGCTCCATCTGCTTTCACCTACTCCTTGCCAGAAGATTTTGCCGATTTACAAGCGGCACCACTTCTATGCGCTGGGATAATAGGCTATAGAGCATTGCGTCTTACCGGCATCACTGATTGGTCGGGAGCAAAATTAGGTATTTATGGATTCGGAGCGGCTGGTCACATTTGCATTCAAATAGCAAAAGGGCGCGGAGCAGATGTTTACGTTGCCACGCGTGATCGAGAACGGCATCAAGCATTAGCAGAAGAACTTGGTGCTGTTTGGGTAGGTAACACTTTCGACAAGCCGCCCGTGATGCTCGATGCGGCAATCATTTTCGCTCCTGCAGGCGAAATCGTCCCTGTCGCTCTGCAAGCACTTGACAAAGGCGGAAGCCTCGTTTTAGGCGGAATTTATATGTCTCCAATTCCTGAATTTGAATATAAGCTTCTGTATGGCGAAAGAATCGTCCGCTCAGTAGCCAACAACACACGCAAAGATGGAGAGGACTTCTTGCAAGAAGCGGCAAAAATCGGCGTGAAAACTCATATTGAGCTTTTTCCGCTTGAAAAAGGCAATGAAGCTTTGATTGCACTTAAAACAGATGCAATTCGCGGTGCGGCAGTTCTTAAAGTCAAATAATAACTGCCCTGAAAAAGCGACTTAGCTCAACACTACTATACTTGCCAAAATCAAAAGCGCGCTCGTTAAAGACAAGCTAAGTTTTATCGAGAGAACTGATGACTATAGAACATTGTCAATGTAACTTGCGCTAATGGAAATCAAACCTTTCTCTCCTCTTTGCCTGTCAATATATCAATTAGCTGATCTCATAAGAGCTAAGAAAGCTGATGAGTTGACTTCTATCAGGCAAAGCGGTTCTAGCGCCTATTTGACGGCATTTCAAAGCGGCAACTGCATTTGCGAATTTAGCCGCTACTTCAACTGTTTCATTCATTAAAATACCGTAAAGAAATCCTGCACGAAAAGCATCACCGGCGCCTGTTGTATCTTTGCATCCGCCCGGCACCTGAAAACTCTTCGTTTCAATAAACTTATCCTCGCACAAAATCAAAGAACCTCTGTCACCAAGCGTAGTCCCGACGATTTTGCATCCGTAGCGCGCCTTTATTTCCTGCAAAGCTGTCTTTTGCTCAGCTATTCCCAAAAATTTGTGCTGAAACTCCTGCGAGGATATGAAAACATCAACGAGTTCGAGCAAGTCTTCTAGCCCATCAAATACGTTATCAATATCCAAAGAAACTATCGTTCCAGAAGACTTAGCCTTCTTTGCCATGACACAGCAAGCTGCAGTGTCGTGCGGTGTCATGTGAAGAATTTTGCCTTTGTCAGCGGCTTCAAGTGGTGCTTCTTCAGGTTTGTATGAAAGTTTCTCATCACGCTTCCAAATAATCGTTCTTTCACCATTTCTTTCGTCAATTACGATGAACGCTATTTGAGTTCTTGCCCCTTTCACTTTCTCGGCAAAATCAACATTGACGCCTTCATCAATCAGAGTTTTTAGTCCGAAATCACCTGCCGCATCATCGCCAAATCTTCCAATGTAAGCGGTCTTCATGCCTAATCGGCTCAAACCAACCATCGTTGAAGCAACCTCACCGCCTGCAAGCTGATAGTAGTCTTTCAGTTCCACTTTTGAATTGAACTTTGGATATTCGGGAACAACTATCAGAAAATCCACAGCGTTCGTTCCGAAACCAATTGCATCAAACTCTTTTTCACCTGCTAACTTAAAGGGAAATCGCATAACAAACGAAGATTATAGCTTTGCAAAGCAATTGCTGGCTAGTGATGACAAACGCAAGAATCTAATTTATACTACTTATTAGAATTTGCTTGAAGAGTAAATCTTACGGCTAGCTAAAGCTTCTCTTTTTCGGCGTTTCTCTCATTGCCTATTCGACATGATTAAGACTTTTGCTTAGCTTACGGAAACTCTTCAAGCCAAAGTTCCTCGATTTCACAGTTGAAAGGAAAACCTATGCCGAAAGAAATGATAATCAGCGTCAACGGTAAGGAGAAAAAAATCGCCATTATCGAAGATGGACAAGTCGTTGAATTCTACATCGAAAGAGGAGAAGAAAACACAGGCTCGGTTGGTAGCGTCTATAAGGGAAGAGTTAGCAGGGTTTTGCCGGGAATGCAGTCGGCTTTTGTTGACATAGGACTTGAACGCAATGCTTTCCTTTATGTTTCAGACTTCTTCGATGAAGCAGAAGAACTAGAAAAAATCATGGTCGAGAAACCAAAGCAAACGGTTTCCTCAGAAGAAGTTTCGGACGAGGAAGCAATACACGAATCTGTATCGCCTGAAGCTATTGAAAAGTTAACACAAGCTAGACTCGAACACGAGCAACAAATTGATGAACTTCATGAAATAGCAGCACCTTTCGACAACCTTTCAGACTCATTCGACACCACTGTTGAGCCTTATGAGATCGTTCAAGAACCAGAAACACAAAATAAAAGAAAAAGGCGCGGTAGAAAGTCCAAAACTGAAGCCGCAGAAGAAGCCTCTGAAGTGCAAATTGTAGAAATCGAAAAGCAAGAAAAACCGCTCTTCAATCAACTGGAAAGAGTCACAGATGAAGAAGATGATGAAACCATTGAGATGTTCAAAGATGCATACGTTCAAGAAGCCATAATTGATCAGGTGCGTGCAGTTGAATTTGATATGGAAACCACTGCAACTGCTGATGTTGGCTCAATAATTCATGAAATCCAACCTACTGAGATTGATCTTCAGCGAATTGCTGATGAGGACGAAATTGAGCCTCAAAAATCTGAAGAAACTCCGAAGAAAAGAAGAAGTAGAAAGAAAAAACCAGAAGAAGCCAATCGGCAACAAAAATCAAAAGTTGAATCCAAGAAAAACAGCAAAAACAAAAAAACTAACAGAAAGAAAAAAAACTTAGAAGACACTGAAATTGTAATTGGTGAAATGCCGATAGTAGCGGAGATGAGTCTTCGCCGAGGTGGTAGAAGGCGGCGCGGCAGTGGAAATCGCCGCAGACGCCAAAGCCGACAACCCGAAAATTACGAAAGTTTTGAACATGAAGAGCTTGAAGAAGAAATTGCGAAGGAAATAGCTGAAAGCAACGGCAAAATCAGAGAGGAAAGACGGCGTGGCCAACCTACGATTACTGATTTACTACATGAGGGCCAGGAAATACTTGTTCAAATAGCGAAAGAGCCAATGGCCCGCAAAGGTGCTAGAATAACTTCTCACATTGCTTTGCCCGGTCGGTATTTGGTTTACATGCCGACGATAGAGCATATTGGAGTATCACGCAAGATCGAATCTGCAAATGAAAGAAACCGTCTTCGCAATTTGATTCAGAAAATCTACCGCGAGGAAGGAGTTCCTTCTGGAGGTTTCATAGTTCGCACCGCTGGTATCGGAGCTTCTGAAGAGAAACTTCGTGAAGATGTGCGGTATCTTCTCAAAACATGGAAAGACATAAAAAAGCAAGCTGAAAAAGTTAAAGCACCAGCCCTTGTTTACCAAGATTTAGATATAGTGCAAAGAATTCTGCGAGACCATCTGTCGGAAGAATTTACCGCAATTCGAGTTGACAACGAAGAAGAATACATGCGTGTAGTTGAATTCGTCAATCGAATTCAACCTAAACTCGTAAATCGCGTTAAACTTTACACACGCGACGAACCCATTTTTGAAGCCTACGGCGTTCAAAGTGAATTAGACAAAGCCTTAAAACCAAGAGTTTGGCTTAAATCAGGCGGTTATCTTGTGATAAACCAGACTGAAGCCCTTGTTGCTATTGATGTAAACACAGGAAAGTTCATTGGCAAAGGTAATGTTCGTCTCGAAGACACAATAGTAAAAACAAATCTCGAAGCCGTTGAAGAAATTGCAAGACAGATTAGACTCAGAGACTTAGGTGGTATTATTGTGCTTGATCTAATTGACATGGAAGATAAGCGAAATCGGCAGAAAGTTTTGCAGGCTTTGCAAGAGCATCTTTCTCGTGACAAATCGCCGACAAAGATAATCTCATTCAACGATTTAGGTCTTGTCATAATGACTCGAAAAAGAGTGAAGCAATCTCTGGAAAGGACTCTCTGCTCACCATGTCCTTATTGCCAAGGCTCAGGTTGGATTAAATCAACACAAACCGTTTGCTACAGAATTCTCGAAGAAGCTAAGCGCTTGGCTAGGCACGCAGAAGACATAAAACAAGTTACCTTGAGAGTCCATCCCGACGTAGCAAAAGCACTGCGCAATGAAGAAAAAGATGTTCTTAAAGAAATCGAAGATTATCTTGGGCCAATTGACTTAGTAAGCGACATTACAATTCACCGAGAGCAATTCGATTTCGCTTCCATTTAGTATGCTGAATTACAAAAAGCCGAGAATGCTACAAGTAAATACTCGGCTTTTTGTTTTCAAAGTCCGAGATTTATACTCTTAGTTTGTGTTATGGCCAGAGCAAAGATCATAGCTACTTTAGGGCCTTCCTCCGACAAGGAAGAAATCATCGGAAAAATGATAGAAGCTGGGCTAAATGCCATTCGCGTCAACATGTCTCACGGCACTCAAGAAGGTCATGCTGAAACAATTAACAGAGCGAGAAGAGCGGCACAAAAACTTGGAAAACCTTTGGCGGTTTTGGTTGATTTGGCTGGACCAAAAATTCGCACAGGTCCTCTGCAAAACGCTAACCCCGTCCTCTTAGAAACCGGAAGCGAGTTTGTCCTAACTTCCGAAGAAATTGAGGGCAACGAAAAGCGAGTTTCTACAAACTTCAAAGAATTACCTCAGTTTGTCAAGATTGGCGATAGAGTTTTACTGGACGATGGCTCAATCGAACTTCGTGTTACAAAAGTAACAGAAAATGAAATTTTCACAGAAGTTGTAAACGGCGGAATTCTATCAGAAAGAAAAGGAATTAACCTACCTAACGTCAAACTGCCGATTCCATCTTTAACAAAAAAAGACCGAGCCGATCTTCAATGGGCGATTAAACAAAACGTTGATTACATAGCTCTTTCGTTCGTTAGAAAAGGCTCTGATTGCAAAGAAGTCAAAGACCTTATAAAAAAGCTCAACACTCGTAAACACGGCAGACCCCTTCTAGTTGCGAAAATAGAAAAAGCTGAAGCTATACGCAATCTTGATGAAATAATCGAGCAAAGCGATGGATTGATGGTTGCACGCGGTGATCTAGGCGTTGAAACAAGCGCAGAAGAAGTCCCAATCTATCAGAAAAGAATCATAGAAAAAGCAGTCTTCAAAGACCGATTCGTGATTACTGCAACTCAAATGCTCCAATCCATGGTCGAAAGTCCGCGTCCGACGAGAGCAGAAGCATCAGACGTAGCAAATGCGGTCTGGGATGGAACTGATGCTTTAATGCTTTCAGCAGAGACAGCTACGGGTAAATATCCTATAGAGTCGGTTGCAATGATGCGCAGAATTATAGAAATGGCTGAAACAATAAGATCAACCAAACTAAACCGACTCACAAGAATTAACGATGAGCCTACTGGCAGAACCTCGCAAGCACTTTGCAAAGCTGCTGCCATCTGCGCCAGAGAAAAAATGACCGACAAGGTCGCTGTTTTTACAGAATCGGGGCTAATGGCACGAAGACTCTCATCTGTCAGATCATGGCTCGTAACATTTGCCTTGACAAACTCTGTTGATGTTTATAACCAACTATCGCTGATTTGGGGTGTTCAGCCTCTTCTTCATCAAAAAGCATCAACAACAGAACAGATGCTCAAAGACGGTGAAAAAACTTTGCTTGAAGCCAAAGTTGTTGAAAAGGGAGAAACAATCGTAATGATGGCAGGGAGACTTTCAGGTTTGGGACTTTCCAGCTCTGTGGTCGTTTGGACTATCGGCGAAGAAGTGCCGAGAAGATAAAACTAGTTTCGGAAAGCGTAATTTATGTTGTCTAGATCGAAAAGTTTGCGCTATGTTCACAGGTATTATCGAAGAAGTTGGGACGATTGAACGGATAGAAAAGCGAGACGAAGGCGCCAGAATACGCATCTCGGCAAGCCTTGTAACTGAAGATACAAAAGAGGGAGATTCGATAGCGGTTAACGGAGTTTGCTTAACAGCACTAGAAGTCACTCCAAATGGCTTTTCAGCCGATGTTTCTTACGAAACACTAAAGCGAACGACTTTCTCAAAAATCAAAGTCGGAGCGAAAGTCAATCTCGAACGCTCTGTCACTCTGCAAACAAGGCTTGGCGGTCATATTGTTTTAGGTCATGTTGATTGCTTAGGTAAAATCGTCTCAATCAAGGAAAATGGAGACTTTTGGACTATTAAGATTTCTTATCCCGAACAGATCAAACCTTACTTGGTTTATAAAGGCTCAATAGCCGTCGAGGGAATATCTTTAACAATTGCCGATCTCGATGAAAACACCTTTGAAGTTGCGATTATCCCTAAAACATGGACTCTTACAAATCTTCACACGCTAAAGGCTGGTGATGAAGTTAATCTCGAAGCTGATATAATCGCTAAATACGTCGAGAGATTTTTAAGCTGTAGAGAAATACCGCATCATACTTCTGCATAAATCGTGTTGATGCTCGAAGATAGTAGCAAATCCACAATTTAGTTCTCTTTGATGGTTTCGCTTTGATAGTCCTTTTGCACTGCTGTAGAATTCTTTCAGGCGAATGTTAAAAGACTCATACGGAAGAATCATTAAAGACCTTCGCATCAGCTTGACTGACAGGTGCAATTTTCGCTGTTTTTACTGCCTACCTTACGGTGAACCACCACTTGCAAGCAAAGAAAAAATTCTTACCTTTGAAGAAATCACCAGAGTTAGCAAAATTTTCGCTTCTTTAGGAATAGAAAAATTAAGGCTAACCGGTGGCGAACCCTTGTTAAGAAAAGAAGTCGAAGTCTTGGTTGAAAAACTTTCAAGTTTGAAAACTGCGGAAAAGTCTCTTAAAGAAATCGCAATGACCACAAATGGATATTTGCTGAAAGAAAAAGCAAAAATCTTGAAGAAAGCAGGACTTGATAGAGTAACCATCTCACTTGATACACTTAAGCCAGAGAAATTCAGGCGAATAACCGGTATTGATTGCCTGGAAAAGGTCCTTGAGGCAATCGAAGCGGCACAAGAAGCTGAACTCAATCCCGTAAAAATAAACGTGGTGGTTGTCCGCGGTTATAACGATGATGAGATCGTAGATTTAACCGCCTTTGCAAGGCAAAGGGCATTGACAATCAGATTCATTGAATACATGCCTTTGGATTCAGCCAAAAAGTGGGATCGAAACCTTGTAGTTCCAGGGAAAGAAGTTCTTCAGAAAATCAATGAAGTCTTCCCTTTGGAACTGAAAGAAAATTCAAGAGGCACAGAAACTTCATGGAAATACAGATTCAAAGACAGCACTGAAGGAGAAGTTGGAATAATTGCGCCGATTACCGATATGTTTTGTGGAGCTTGCTCCCGAATAAGATTAACCGCTGACGGCCAAATCCGTACATGCCTATTTTCAACAAAGGAACACGACTTACGCACACTTCTAAGAAGTGGTGCTAACGACAAAGAAATAGCCGACTTCATCAAAAAGGTCACACTTCAAAAAGAACCCAGACACTACATTAACGAGCGAAATTTCACACCAGCCTCACGATCAATGAGTTTGATCGGAGGATAGATTTACTGGTCTTCGTTGAAGCTTAAAATCACGTCAACCAAGGAAAAATTTTCTCGCTATAGTTTACATAAATGCCTTTAAGTTTTGTGTAGTTTTCTAGAGCCTCCAAACCAAAATTGAAACCACTACCACTCAGATTTCGGATTCCAGCAGGCATTTGTGGAACCATATACGAAGGCATATTCACGAAAACCAACCCTGCATCAAGGGCATTCGCAACACGATATACTCTGTTGACATCTCTCGACCAAAAATAAGCTCCGAGACCATAATCAGAGTTGTTCGCCAGCTCGATTGCCTCTTCTTCTGTCTTGAAAGTCGTTAAACCAATCACAGGACCGAATATCTCCTCCCGCCAAATTCTCATGCCCGGTCTCATATCACAGAAAACTGTTGGCTCAAGAAAATAGCCTTTTTTGAGATGCCCTGGTCTATTTCCACCAAAAACCAATTTCGCACCTTCTTTTTTGCCAATTTCGATATAACTTTCTACACGCTCTAAGTGTTTCCGAGAGATCAAAGGTCCGCAATTCGTCCGAGAATCAAATGGATCACCAAGATTTATTTTGCTTGCTTTTTTTATGAGCTTTCCTATAAACTCATCGGCAATCTTTTCCTCGACGAGTATTCGAGAAGCGGCAAGACAAAATTGCCCATTGTTGCCTAGTCCTGATTGTAAAACTCCATTAGCTGCGAGGTCTAAATCGGCGTCTGCAAAAACTATGTTGGCAGACTTTCCTCCCATTTCAAGCAAGCAAGGTTTTGTCATCTCAGCGCATTGACTTCCTATGATTTTTCCAACCTTCGATGAACCCGTGAAAGCAATCTTTTTGACTTTGGGATGTTTTACAAGATACTGACCAGTTTGCCCGTCGCCATGAACCACGTTAACAACGCCTGGCGGAAAACCGACTTCAAGCAATAACTCTGCAAGCATTGTCACAGTCAAAGGCGTCTGTTCTGCCATTTTTATTACGACCGTATTTCCGCAAGCTAAGGGGATGCAAATTTTCAAAGTAGCCATAACAAGAGGAAAATTCCATGGCGCAATTGCACCTATCACTCCGTAAGGCTCACGAATGGCGTAACGATGAATTC
Organism: Acidobacteriota bacterium; assembly: GCA_003697135.1. Taxonomy (GTDB): domain Bacteria; phylum Acidobacteriota; class Blastocatellia; order Pyrinomonadales; family Pyrinomonadaceae; genus J014. Next base: position 145,088 of record RFGC01000018.1, on the reverse strand, counting down.
CAAACTCGTTTGCGACAACAGGCGTTCGGACTTTATCAGCCGCTCCTGCATAGTAACGCCAAAAATCAGCACAAAAAGGAATGTCTATGTTTAGATTTGATTGAAAAGTTTTGCCCGAATCTTCAGTTTCAGCACGAGCAAATTCTTCTTTCCTTTCTAAAAGTTTCTCTGCCACTTTGTAAAGCAATTTTCCGCGTTCTGAAGGCGCAAAACGCGACCATATCTTGAAAGCCCTATCAGCCGCTTCAACAGCTCTATCAACATCTTCCGCTTCACCATAAGCAACTTCCGCAATCACTTCTTCTGTAGCGGGATTTTCTGAAAAGAAAGTTTTACCGCTCTTTGAAGCAACGCTTTTTCCATCTATGATGTGACTTATAAACTTCATTTGTTATAACTTTATGATAAATTGCACAAGCAAATCAAGAAAACTTGGCGCATTTTTTGATGATTGTCTGACTCAACGAAGGAAGCAATCGCGTAGGATTTTCGCTCTGAAATAAAAGATGTGCTATCATTGGCAATTGCTTATTATGAAGAAGCTTTTTGGGACAGATGGAATTCGCGCTGAAGCAGGTCAATTTCCTCTGGATGCCGACACCGTAGCCGTCATTGGATATTCACTAGCAAAACAACTTGAGAAGAAATTGGAAAGAACGGCAAAGATAATAACCGGCAGAGACACACGAGAATCAGGCGAATGGATAGAAGCGGCTTTTCATAAAGGAGTTTTAAGTGCTGGCGCTTCGTGCGAATCAGCAGACGTAATAACAACTCCAGGAGTTGCATTTTTGGCTGGGAAATTCGGTTTTGATGCAGGAGTAGTTATTAGTGCATCGCATAATCCCTTTCAAGATAACGGAATCAAAATTTTTTCACCTACGGGAGAAAAAATAGATGATGAAACTGAAAGAGCAATAGAAGCCGATATTTTCGCATCTCGGAAACCAACAATCCAAAAAGAAACTCCTTTTGTGCAAAATCTGAAAGCTGAAGAATACAAAAAAGCGTATCTAGGCAATTTGTTACAAGGCTTTGAAAAACTGAATTTGAAAGGTTTTAAGATGATCGTAGATTGTGCAAACGGTGCTTCATCGCACATGGCGTATTCGCTTTTTTCGAGTCTTGGAGCGGACGTCATGGTAATTAACAACTCACCGAACGGAAAGAACATAAATGCTAACTGCGGTTCACTCCACATTGAAAGCCTGAAAAACTGTGTCTTGCAAGAGAACGCAGATTTCGGCGTAGCCTATGATGGCGATGCTGACCGCGCCATTTTTATTGACGAAAAAGGGAATGTCATTGATGGAGATGCAAGCCTTTACATTATGGCTCGCTTCATGAAAGAACGAAACATGCTCGCTAATGAAACGGTTGTAGCAACAGTAATGAGCAATATTGGATTGGAAATTGCGCTCGCTCAAATGGGAATCAAGTTAATCAGAACGGCTGTCGGCGATAAATATGTCTTGGAAGAGCTTCTGAGAACAAAGTCACGCTTAGGAGGAGAACAATCCGGGCACATTATTTTTCCCTTCCGTTCACTCGCAGGTGACGGTATGCTCACAACTCTATTTATTCTGCAAGCAATCTACGAAACCGGAAAGAAACTTTCGAGTTTAACAGAAGGATTCAAGAGATTTCCGCAAGTCTTAATCAATGTCAAAGTGCGTGAAAAAGTGCCCTTTGAAGATATTCCCGAATTAAGCAAAGCTCTAGAGAAGGTCAAAGCAGAAGTAGGTGAAAAAGGTAGAATTCTTCTTCGCTACTCCGGCACAGAAAATCTGGCTAGGATTATGATCGAAGGCGAAGACGAAAAGAACATACGTTCACAAGCAGAATTTCTTGCTAGAACAATCGAAAATTCTCTAAACTAACTGACTATGAAACTAAATTGGCGTTACGGACTGATAGTTGCTTTGATCCTGACTTTCTTTTCGATGTATCCACAGCTTAGGCTTTGGTATATTCGCGGAAGCGAATGGCAAGGTCATTATGCCTACAACGATCCAGATGAAGTAGCGTATGCCGCTTATTTGAGATCGTTAATTGACGGGAAACCACGCCGAAACGATGCTTACACAGGCCGAGAAGATGATGTGGACGAATCATTTCTTTCAATACAGTTTGCCGCCCCTTACACTATCGCAATTCCTGCAAGAATACTAGGCATTTCTGCTCCAACTGCGTTTTGGCTTTCAGGAGCTATAGCTGCGTTTCTTATAGGATTAAGCTTATTCTGGTTAATCGGTCAAATAACCAAAAACTCTCTCTTCGCTTTTACAGGCTCGCTTTTCGTTATGTGCTTTGGTCCCATAATATCAAGTTGGGGAGCGATCTTGGGAATACTAGGAATAGGTGATCCTCACCCTTTCCATCCTATTTTCCGACGCTACGTCCCAATACTCGCTTTTCTCGCCTTCCTTCTAGCCCTTAACTTCGTGTGGTTAATGCTGGAAGAAACCAATCAAAAAAGACGAATTCTCTTCTGCCTACTTTCCGCTTTCTGCTTTTCCTACTGTGTTTTCTCCTACTTCTACATCTGGACTGCACTATTCGCTTTGTTTATATGCTTAACCCTACTGTGGCTCATCTTTCGTCCTCAAGATGAAAACCTAGAACAGCCGCTTTGGAAAAGAGATATTTATGCTCTTCTAGCTTTGCTTTTCGGCTGTCTGATTTCTCTCATTCCCTACGCCATTATGCTGGCGAATCGTGCTCATTCAACGGATCAGGTTTCGGGATTAGCTTCAACCAGAGAGCCATACTTAAAAATGATCTTCAGCGAAGGAGTTTATGCAAAAGCTCTCACTGAACTGATTTGCTATTTGCTTTTGATAATTGTCGTATGGCTTTTTGCTTTGAAAATAATCAAAATTCGATCTCGTCAAACGCTTTTCACTTTGTCGTTGATTTTAACTCCTATTGTGACGCTTAATCAGCAGATTATAACCAGCAAAATTCTACAACCTTTCCACTATCAACTCTACATAGGAAACTATGTAGTAACACTGGCAATTGTTTTGGTCTTCTGGACGGTTTGGCAAAGGCTTCAAAGTCCTTTCTCAAGACGTCTCTTGATTGAAATTTGCATAATAGCCGTCTTTTGGGGTTTTGTAGAATGTTATTACACCGTAAATCCCTTCGATTCAGTCAATGTCTTAAGAGATGAATCAGTTCCAGTAGCCAAGAGATTGACAGAACTAGCCAGAACAGAGCAAAAATTAGGAGTTGTCTTTGTTCCCAATGTAGAACAAGGAGACGACTTACCAACTTTAACATCATACCCGCTTCTGTGGACACTACACATGCATGTTTTTCCAGATTTAACATGGCAAGAGAACAAAGAAAGACTTTACCAACACCTTTACTTTTCGGGCTTTAGAAATGCAGAACAAATGTTTAACCTGATGGAAAGACAAAAGGTCTTCTCAATCATCGCTATCTTCGGCTGGTCTAGATGGACTAAACTAAACCCGAAAGCAGAGCCAATAACTTACGAAGAAGTTATAAATGAAGCAATAGCTTTTGAAGAATATGTAAAAAATTTCGATCCACGGAAATCTCCTGAGACAGTAATATCTTACATAATTGTTCCGGCAGATTGGGACTTTGACTTCTCAAATCTTGATAAATTCTACGAAAGAAGCAAGCCAGAAATTCATGGGCGTTTCTTACTCTACCGAACAAAACTCAAATCTCAAAACCAAGAAAACTAGAAGTTTCAAGAAAATTGATAACTGTAGAACAGTGGGAGTTCGAGTTTTTGAATATATTTCAATGCTTCAAAAGTTGGTTGATGCGTGACAAAAATAACAAAAGGCTTGCCATCGTAAAATCTCTTCAATCTCTCAACCTTTTTGAGAAATTTATCTATGTCACCCTTCTTCAACTGCGATTTGCACTCACCCAAAATCAAATACCTTTCACCATCTTTCCTGCCATAACCATATATGGTCACCTCTTCGTATGCATTCGGCCTAGTTTCCAAATAAGTCCTTATCAAGTCTCCTTCAACCACCAAAGAGTATTTGCTCTGAAGCAGTCTAGGCAAATGTTTGTAAGCTTCGTTTTCAAGATAATACCCAAATGCATGTGACAAAGAACCTATCTGCTCTCTGGTTCTCTTATGATCCTCTATCAAATTATCAAGCTTCATTGTAAGCTTCTGTATCTCTTCTTCCGTCTTCTTCTGCGCCTCTGCTAGCTCTTCTACTCTCTGCTCTGTCCTCTTCTGCGCTTCTACAAGTTCCTGAACCGCTTGTTCGAGTTTGTCAACTCTTTGCTCAGATTTCTTCTGCACCTCCACTAGCTCTTCTATTCTCTGCTCTGTTCTCTTTTGAGCCTCGGCTAGCTCCTTCAAACTCTTCTCTGTCTCCTTTTGAGCCTCTGCCAAATCGGCTACCTTTTTGCCAAGCTCATTGAAATCTTCCTTTCTTACAGTTTCTCCTATCGCCTTCTCCAAATTTTTCACTATCTTTATAAAGGCATTTCTAGCGGCAGGATCGAGTTGTTCCAGAGCTTCTAGGAGTTCCCCAGTTACAATCATAAGTTTAGGATACCCTCACAAGTCGCTATGGTCAAGATTTAATAAAGCACCAAAAATTCAGGGCTACCAAGTCAATCTCAAACTTGACCTGATAGCCCTATCAGATTTTCTCGAATCCAAAAGATTTAGCAAAAGCTAAACTAGAAATCCATATCGTCACCCATTGCTGGGGCTTTTTCTTTCTTCTTTTCTGGTAGATCAGCAACTACGGCCTCAGTCGTTAAGAGTAAGCTAGCAATCGAAGCCGCATTCTGTAGTGCTGTTCTAACGACCTTCGTTGGGTCAATCACGCCTTCCTTAACTAAATCGCCGTATTGCTCAGTTGCGGCATTGAATCCAAAGTTGACATTTGAATTCTCACGCACTTTCTCAACAACTATAGAGCCTTCGTAACCTGCATTTGAAGCAATCAAACGCAGAGGTTCCTCTAAGGCTCTACGGACAATATCAACGCCGATCTGCTCATCTTCATCTTCGAGTTTGAAATCGTCCAAAGCTTTTTGGGCACGAAGCAATGCAACTCCACCACCCGGAACTATTCCTTCTTCAACAGCAGCGCGTGTGGCAAACATTGCATCTTCAACACGTGCCTTCTTTTCTTTCATTTCGGTTTCGGTTGCTGCACCAACCTTTATGACAGCAACACCACCAACTAACTTAGCTAAACGTTCCTGCAATTTTTCACGGTCATAATCCGAGGTAGTTTCCTTAATCTCTTGACGAATCTGTTTGATTCTACCCTCGATCGCTGCTGCATCTCCGGCACCTTCGATAATGGTTGTATTATCTTTATCAACTCTGACTTTCTTAGCACGTCCTAAATCACTAATCTGAACATTCTCAAGCTTGATGCCAACATCCTCACTGATGACCTTTCCGCCTGTCAAAATAGCAATATCCTGCAGAATAGCCTTGCGGCGATCTCCAAAAGCCGGAGCTTTAACAGCACAAACATTCAGAGTTCCACGCAATTTGTTGACAACCAAAGTTGCCAAAGCTTCTCCTTCAACGTCTTCAGCGATTATCAGCAAAGATTTGCCTTCACTGACAATAGCTTCTAGCAAAGGCAAAAGATCACGCATCGAAGAAATTTTCTTCTCATGTATCAAGATAAGGACATCTTCAAGTACACACTCCATTTTTTCGGGGTTTGTAACAAAATACGGCGATATGTATCCACGGTCGAATTGCATTCCTTCCACCACTTCAAGCTCAGTTTGCATTGACTTAGATTCTTCAACCGTGATAACCCCTTCGTTTCCAACCTTCCTCATCGCCTCGGCAATCAATTCACCGATGGTCCTGTCACCATTCGCCGAGATAGTTCCAACATGAGCGATTTCATCGCCTTCAACTGGCTTTGAAAGTTTTTTGAGTTCTTCAACAACTCTTTCAGTCGCTTTTTGAATACCTCTTTGTAGAGCCATCGGATTTGCCCCAGCCGCTACCGTTCTCAAGCCTTCACGGAAAATAGCTTGAGCTAGGACGGTTGCAGTCGTCGTTCCATCACCAGCCACATCGTTGGTCTTGCTGGCAACTTCACGAACCATCTGAGCACCGATGTTTTCGAGCTTATCGGAAAGCTCTATTTCTTTCGCAACAGTTACACCATCCTTCGTGACAATCGGCGAACCAAACTTTCTCTCGATAACAACATTTCTTCCTTTCGGTCCAAGAGTAACTTTTACAGCATCTGCTAATGTATTGACACCTTTCAAAACTGCATATCTTGACTTTTCACCTTGCACAATCATCTTCGCAGTCATAGCACCTTACACCTCCTTTCTCGATTATTTGGTAGCAGATTCTGCTTGTGTTTCGAGAATTCCATAAATCTCATCTTCACGCATTATGAGATATTCCTTATCATCAATTTTGATTTCGGAACCACTGTATTTACCGAATAAAACATGATCACCAACCTTCACATCTAAAGGTCTTCGGGTTCCGTCTTCTAAAACTTTACCATCACCAACAGCAATAACCTTTCCTTGCTGTGGCTTTTCTTTTGCTGTGTCGGGAATAATGATACCACCAACGGTTTTTTCAGTCTCTTCAATTCTTTCAATCAAAACTCTATCATGCAAAGGTCTAATCTTCGTTGACATAAAACCTCCTAATTTAACGAAATTTTTTGGTTTCCGTTTTTAAGTATAAAAAAGCCGCTTTCGCTTTGTCAAGAAAAGTTACTGTTACTTTATCATAAAATTTGATATTTTTATACTCAACTTAAAGACAAAAGTTTCCGAATTGTTGCAAATTCTTGGTATTTGCTGGTTAGTTAACTCCTTTGAGATGATGTTGAACTACCAGAGAACCAGCTTGAATGAAGTTATGCAAAGTATGGATAATCACGCATAAAAATAGATTGCCAGTATAAGCCCGAACAACCGCAAGGAAAAAACTTAAGGCGAATATCAAAACAATCGTTACATAGCTAGGATAATACTGCGGCACATGCACTAGGCCAAAAAGTAAAGAGACTATGAAAACAGCTTGGATTTTCCCCAATTTTTGTTCAAAACTTGAATAAAGGACGCCTCGATAAACTATCTCTTCAACCAGCGGAGCCGTTGTAATCGCTATTAAGGCAGTGAGATAAAGTGCCGTTTCAGAACTAGTAATTATCTTTTGAAAGTCATTTTCTTTATTCTCTGGCACCAGAAGAAACAACGCAAAAGCCAGCGCATTGAAAACCAAAACGATCGAAAAAACTTGCGAAAGATGTATTTTTTTCCATTGCCAACTCAAAGTTTGAAAAAACGGACGCTGTTTGAAACCAGTTACTACAAGCCACGCAAAAAGCAATGTCAAGATATGAGCAGGAATAACGGCAATCAAGTTGATTACTAAAGCGGTTTGATCCTTTTGTATAATTTCCGAAAACTCCTGCGGATTCGTAAACCTCAGATTTTTGTATTGAGCGTAGAAAACCGTAGAGAGCGCCTGAGTAAAAATTACCGAAAGAACACTAATCAACCAGACTAAGATTGCCGTTAGTATGTGCCAAGATGGATTAGAAGAGTTACCAAAAACTTGGGCTTGTCTAAACTCCTCAACATTTTGGTTTTCTATGTTCGAGAGATTCCCGAAATTTTCTCGACTAGTTATATTTGTTTCAGAAGCTTTTGAAATATCCTTTTCAAGCACAGTAGAAGTTTATCGGAAGGCAGGCTCTAATTCAAGAGTTTGGAGATTTTTGGAAGAAACCTAATTGTTGTGGCAAGACCCGGTGAGCCTAGCAATCTTTTCTTTCTCGAAATTTCTTGTTATTCTAATGGAGTATTTTTTGCTAGAGAAGTGGAAAAAGTCGCCTGCGTGATACCGGCACGCCTCGAATCAGCAAGGCTGAAAAGGAAATTACTTTTACCGCTAGAAGGTAAGCCTTTGATACTTCACACTCTCGAGAAGGCACAGATAGCATTCAGCAACGTAATCGTAGCAACAGATAGCATTGAGATTTTACAGGTAGTTGAATCAGCTGGCGGGAAAGCTGTAATGACATCACATCATCATAATTCTGGAAGCGACAGAGTAGCAGAAGTCGCTGAAACCTTACCTGAAAATTCTATAGTAGTCAATCTTCAGGCAGATGAGCCTTTGATTGAGCCTTCAGTCTTGAAGAGAGCTGTTGATGAAATAATGAAAAATAGCAAAATCGAGATCGTAACCACTTGCGAAAAAATTGACAATCCGGCTGATGTTATGAATCCGAATGTTGTAAAAGTCGTTTCAGACGAAGAAGGATTTGCAATTTATTTTTCCCGTTCACCCATTCCCTTTCCGCGTGAAGCTGTGAGAAAATATGGAAGTTTAGAAAAGGCTCTTTCTGAAGAGCCTCAACTTTTGTTGTTTTTTCATAAACACACAGGGCTTTATGTTTATAGGCGGGAAAGTTTACTGAGATTCTCTCGTCTAAGGCAAAGCAAACTAGAAAAACTTGAAGGTTTGGAGCAATTAAGAGCGCTTGAAAATTCTATTCCGATTAAGGTAATTGAAACCGAACAGAAGTCAATCGGAGTTGATACTTTGGAAGACTTCCAAAAAGTTCAACAAATTTTAAGGGAGAAAAGAGTATGACGAAGTTTATTTTCGTTACAGGCGGTGTTGTATCGAGTCTTGGAAAAGGTTTGGCGTCGGCTTCAATAGGATGCTTGCTTGAATCACGTGGGCTTACGGTTCAACTGATGAAACTCGATCCTTACATAAACGTTGATCCTGGCACGATGTCGCCCTTTCAGCATGGAGAAGTTTTTGTTACAGATGACGGTGCCGAAACCGATCTCGATTTGGGTCATTATGAAAGATTCACCAGCGCCAAAATGTCGAAAGCCAACAACTGGACTTCCGGAAGGATTTATCTTTCCGTTATCGAAAAAGAAAGGCAAGGCGTTTACTTGGGAAAAACCGTTCAAGTTATTCCGCACATCACAGACGAAATAAAATCCGTCATTAGAGCTGTCCCTAAAAACAATCCTTGTGACGTTTTAATCGTAGAAGTCGGCGGAACGGTCGGAGATATTGAGAGCCTGCCCTTTTTGGAAGCTATCCGTCAAATCGGTAACGAAGAAGGTCGTCAAAACGCCATTTTCATTCACGTGACACTTGTTCCATACATCGCCGCGGCAGGTGAACTTAAAACTAAACCGACTCAGCACTCTGTCAAAGAACTTCGTGAAATCGGTATCGCGCCTGACATCTTGCTGTGTCGCTCGGATCGCCCAATTAGCTTAGATTTGAGAAGGAAGATCGCTCTCTTTTGCAATGTTGAAGAAAGAGCAGTGATCTCAGCTCTAGACGTTCAAAGCATCTACGAAGTGCCTTTGTTTCTGCATGATCAAGGGTTGGATTCGTTGATTTTGGAAAAACTTGGAATCAAAGCACAAGAAGCGGATTTGAAAAAATGGCGCGAGCTTGTTTCCGTGATAAAAGAACCTACTGGTGGGACTGTGAAAATCGGCATCGTAGGAAAATATGTTGAGCTAGAAGACTCATACAAATCCTTACGCGAAGCCCTGATACACGCAGGCGTTGCGAACAACTTGCGAGTTCAACTCGAATGGATAGAGTCGGAAAGTCTAATGGATGAAGAATCTGAAAGCCGTCTTAATGAAGTAGATGCAATTCTTGTTCCTGGCGGATTTGGTAGACGCGGAATTGCGGGCATGATAAAAGCTGTCAGATGGAGCCGAAAAACCAAAACACCGTTCCTTGGAATATGCCTAGGGATGCAAGTTGCGTGCATAGAATTTGCTCGCAATGTTTGCAACCTTCAAGGCGCTGACTCTACAGAATTCAATCAAGAAACACCGCATCCTGTTATCTTCAAACTCAGAGACTTGATAGGAGTAGAAAATTTCGGTGGGACAATGCGTCTAGGCTCTTATCCTTGCCGTCTTCAGGAAGGGTCTTTGGCTTACGAAATTTATGGTTGTCAAGAAGAAATCTCAGAACGGCATCGCCACAGATACGAATTCAATCCTGAATACAAACCAATCCTCGAAGAAAAAGGAATGAAATTCACCGGATTATCACCAGACGGGAAGTTTGTGGAAATCATAGAACTTCCCAAAGAAGTTCATCCTTTCTTTATCGGGTGCCAGTTTCATCCTGAATACAAATCAAAACCCTTAAAGCCGCATCCGCTTTTCGTCGCCTTCGTAAAAGCGGCTTTCCACAACAGAATTCAAAGCGAGAATCTTAAAGAAGATGTTGTAAGCAATCGGCAGATTGATACCACAGAAATAATCGGAGGTGAAGTATGAAAAAATTAGCGCTCATCGCCATCTTGCTTCTTCTTTTCTCAGATACTTACGCTCACGAATACTGGCTTCAGCCTGAGAAATTTCTGCTGGCTCCCAGAGAAAAAATATCTGTTCATCTCTACGTCGGCGATGGCTTGACTAAAGACATTGAAGAAAGAAAATTTCAAAAAGACAAAACCGTTAGTTTCCAACTCTTTTCCGGCTATGAAACACTTGATCTGAAATCATTGATTGAAGATGATAGTCTGCCGATATACTCTTTCTCTGCTGAAAAAGAAGGTGGTTATCTTTTTGCAATGCACAGAGATTGGTCATACATCGAGTTACAACCAGATGAATTCGAGAAATACTTACGTGAAGACGGAATGGAATACATAATTGCAGAGCGAAAAAGACTCAAAGAACAACGAAAACCAGGACTTGAACGCTATAGCCGTTATATCAAAATGCTCCTTCAGGTCGGCAAAAAACAAGATGAAACATACAAAAAGAAAACAGGGCTAATGCTGGAAATAATTCCTCTGGAAAATCCCTACTCAAAACAAGTCGGCGATAGCCTGACATTTCAGGTTTTGTTCGACGGAAAGCCTCTCTCCTACAAAGCCGTGTTTGCAAGCAACAAAGAGACAGGAAAGATGAAGTATCAAACCGATAAAAACGGCATCTTTAGAATGCAAATCAAACGCAGTGGTTTTTGGCTTGTGCATCTTGTCTTTATGCGAAGATGCGAAAAATGCGAGAAGGCTGACTGGGAAAGCTTCTGGGGAGCTTTTAGTTTCGGCATCAGTTAGACAGTAGCCTTAAGAGTCACTTATTCTCTTCAATCTTTGCAAGTTTTAACTCAAAAGTTACACCCGAAAAACTTAATGAAACCACTTAGCAATTTTTGCGGTAGTGCTATCTTATTCATTAACAAAGCACTTGAAAAAGCTTTCTAGGGTTGCTATCATTCCGCTAAAACTTACTGCCGACGAATTTGTTAGGGAGATCGTCTATGATACTTTACAAACGAAAGAAACATAAAATAAGCATTAAGAAAAACCCAAAGATAGCAACTGAACTAAAGGCGTATTTGTCTCCCCAAATCCTATGGGCTACTTTTGTGGTGATCTTTCTGACACTTCCGACAACTTCCTGTCTGACCACTGATCAAACATCACTTAAAGACACCGGAGGTGTTTTTAGTCAGGAATCTTCCAAAGAAAATGTTGATGAAAAAACAAGAATACTCAAGACACAAGAGGAAATCGAACAAACAAGAAAACGCCTTGAAACTTTATACAAAAAATGGCTGTTCGGGAAAAACTGCGAAGAAATAAGATCAACCGGAAAGGAAATAAACGAGATACTTTCAAACATTGAGCTTGACTTTCCCTTCACAGCTACCGTAGGTTCTTACAGTTCAAAGACAAACTCTATCGAACTTCTCTTCGACTCAGGAGATAAAAGGGCTATTTTCGTCTCTGCAGAACAAGAAAATGAGCTAAGACAGAAGAAAAAGGTAAATGGATTTGGACGATTTGCCTTCTTTCTAGACTCTGAAGGACAGGCAAAGGAATATCTAGTTAGCAGCACTGTGGAAATAGATGGACAAACATACAAAGTCAAGCCCGATGAAATGAACGTTGAACGCGCAATGTTTCTGCTTTTTGGAAATATCGAAGAAGTTACCAAAAAGGGCAAAGTGCGGTCCATCTGGCAAAACATTCATTATGATTTCTTTTATGTATTCGGTTGTCATAACGTGAAAGAAGTTACAGAGAATGCACAGAATCACCCTGATGGTGACAACATGCAAAACACCGAAGAAACCTCGTCACTAGAAGAATCTGCGGAAACTATACGGGACAATAACAACGAAAATTCAGAAAAACAACTGACTGTATATTACGCAGAAGCAATACACAGTCAAGCTTTTCAAGAAAATGGTCTTTCTAAGTTTGTAGTTGTTGCTGGTTCCGTTGATGAAGGAACATACATGTTGAACAAAGAGAGCCTTGGTGATGATGAGATATTCGGCAGCTGTCATGCCTGCGGCGTGCCGATAAGTATAGCCGTATTTATTCAGAAAAACGGAACCTGGAGATTTGAATTATTTAATCGCAATATCGGTGCACAAGGTAGTTTTGGTTCCCCTCCTCAAATGAGTCTGGTAAAAATAGGTCCTCAAAAGCATGCGCTTTTACTTGAAAGAGGTTTTACGGGGCAAGGTATAACAGAATTCTCTTACAGTTACCTCTGGCACAAAGATGGTGTAATCACGGAGCATCAAATTCCTATACCCTTTTCAGACACATCAGGGTATTATTCTCCCGATCAAGATGGCTACGTTGAGTTTGACTTTAAGATTGAGTATCTACCAAATAATGGCTCTGAATACTACGACATAAAAGTCATTTTCTCGGGCAAAAGAAGTGTGAAGGTAGGACGAAGATACGTCCCAGAACCCTTTACTAGCTTTATTGTTTATAGATTCTCCAACGAAACTTACGAACCTATCATAAAAGAAGGTTGGTTTCCTGAAGAACCTGAAGACTTTGAAGAAGATAATTACTAAAGTTGAAGTTCAATCCCAGCAAACTGTTTTTGAGTTGATGTTTTTGAGATTCTCTCAAAGATTTGCCGTTTGGGCATGAGTCTCATTAACGTAAGTCAGCCATTTTTCGTTATTCGGAGCTGGTCTTTTTCCGTGAACTATCTCAAAGAAAACTTCTTGAAGTTTCTTTGTAATCTCGCCGCGCTTTCCTAAGCCGATCTTTATTCTGTCAATTGAACGGATAGGCGTTATCTCTGCGGCCGTGCCGGTGAAGAAAACCTCATCGGCTACATAGAGCGCCGCTCTTTGAATTGATGTTTCATGCACCGTAATTCCAAGTTCTTTGGCTATCTTGATAACAGAATCACGCGTAATTCCGGGCAAAATAGATGAACCAAGGGGCGGTGTATAGATTTCGCCATCTTTCACAACAAAAAGATTCTCGCCCGATCCTTCCGAAACATAACCACGCTCATCAAGCGCAATACCTTCAGCAAATCCGTTCACTATTGCTTCCATTTTTATAAGTTGAGAGTTCATGTAGTTAGCGGCCGCTTTTGCCATCGCTGGAAGCGAATTTGAGGTTATTCTAGTCCAGCTCGAAATGCAAACGTCAACGCCATTTTCGACCGCCTCGTCTCCCAAGTATTTGCCCCAATCCCACGCCGCAATGAAGCATTGAATTGGATTCGGAAATGGATTAACACCAAACGTAGGCTTCTCTTCGTCCAAACCACGAAACATTATAGGACGAATGTAGCATTGTTCTAAACCGCTTTCCTTAACAACTTGAACAGACGCTTGGCATAAGTCTTCGCAAGTGTAATTAACTTCCATTCGATAAATCTTGGCTGAATTCAAAAGCCTTTGAATATGCTCCCTTAACCTGAAAATAGCAGGACCGCGTTTTGTCGGATAACAACGAATGCCTTCAAAAACGCTTGAACCATAGTGAAGAGCATGAGTCATTACATGAATGCGTGCATCGTTCCAATCTATCAACTCTCCATCGCGCCAAATCTTCGGCGCAATCCTTAAAGTGCTGACATCATTCTTCGCCATAAAACTCTCCTCATGTTTAATTTTCGCAAATCAACTCGACGGTCGCTTATGCGGCCAAAAATTCCAAAAACGATAAGCTCCACTTTTTAACAGAATAAGCTAAAACGATTGACTTTATCAAGCCAACAGAGGGCTTATTAAGTTTGGCAAGTCTTCCAAAATCTTCTGGTTTTCAAGTTTTTCCGATAAAATAAGCAACATGAAAATAGTTTTCCTTCTCATATTGATTTGCTTTTTAGGATTTTCTTTGACCTTTTCGCAATCACTTTGGCAATCTAGCCTTGACTCCCGAATTCAGTTCTACCACATGACAGATTTCGGTATTCTTTTGGTAGGAACGGAACAATCGCTTTATGCTTTGGATGCTAAAACAGGCGAAAAGCTCTGGCGAAGGAGTGTTTCGAGCCTTGACGAGACAGCGATTACACCGGTTCCGGGAACTGATCTGATTCTTATCTCAATTGATGAAGGTGAAAAATCCAGACTCGAAGCTGTTGATTTGCTTTCGGGAGAGCGTCTTTGGTTGTCAAACAAGATCAAAGGAGACGTGATGCAACTGGCAACCGATTCAGATTTGGTTGCTGTAATCTCGGTCAAAAAAGCTTACGGAAAGGTGGGTCAGAACATTGAAAGAAAACCGATAGTTTATGTTTTTCGCCTTTCTGATGGCGAAGAACTCTGGAAAAAAGAACTTTCATCGAGCGTGCAGATGATGCCTTCGCGTTTTGATTCTGAATCGGAAGTGCCTTTTACTTTGGACAACTACAGACCGCCGTTGATGCTCGATGGCAGGCTTTATCTTTTTTACGAAGGTGTCACATCATACGACGCTCAAAGCGGCGATGCACGAGAAAAAGACGAATTTAAGGTAAATGAAAGCGGATTAGCCTTGACAGAAGCCGACCCTATTTTTGATGACAAATACCTTTATGTTTCGGGAAGAGGAAAGGTTCGCGCTGTCAACCGCAAAAATTTCAAAGTAGAATGGGAAGCAAAAGACTTGGGCGTAACGTCGGAAATGGCCGCCATCAGCAACATTTTGTATGTCAGAACGGGCGGACGTTTCACACGCATAAAAGATGGCGAAACAGAAGAAAAAGGTCCTTTCGGCATTTCTGCCATTGATACTAAAAATGGGAAAGTTCTGTGGCGATATAAAGGCGCAGATAAAGGAATGACTAATTTTGTTTTTGTAGACGCAAACACGATTTTAATCGCAGATAAAGACGATTTGATCGGGCTTGATGCGTTGAACGGAAAGAGAATCTTCAAATACGAACACAAAGTCGAAGAAGCACAATTTGTTCTAGTGAATAACAAAAATCAAGCCGTTGTCGGTGGACGCGATGAAATCGCCGCTTTCGATATAAACAAAATGCTATCTTTCGACTCTTCAGCCTCAAGAAACTCAAAAGAGATGGAGATTTGGCGCGTTAAACACAAACCGCCATCACGTGGGATTTTCCGTGTAATTACTGGAATTGCTTTGCGGGCAATAGCTTTTTATTTTAGATACGGCGGTTTAGCAACTTCGTTTTTGAACTTTAGTTCAGCCGTTCACTCTTTCATGGGCGGGCGTTGGTCGGGACTTCAATGGCGTTTCTCATCGTTCAGTCTAACAACTCTTGCCTCAACAAAGAGTTTTGTCTCTAAACAGATAAAAGTCTTTGGGATTGCCGCTCGAACACCAGGCTTGCTATCAGACAGCATGAAAATAGGAGCTCCCTCGATAGATCGCTCTAGCAACTTCTCTAAAATAACACCAAACGATAATCCAAAAGAGAACTTCTTCAGCAAACTCGATCCTGCGAAAAGACTTGAGAAACTTTCTGACTATTTGCTACGACAACGAAAAATATCTGAAATCAGAGGAAGCTACATGTATTTTTATACCGACTTGCCAAAACCTTTTAATCGCAAAGGCTTCGTTGGTGTTAATGTTGATACCGGGAAAGATGAGCGATTCATCGCTCTTTCCGAGCCTGATCGAAGATTCATAGTAGATGAAAACATACTTTATTCGGCTGATGGAAACCGCTTGCAGGCTTTCTCGTTTCTCTCAAGGTAAGATTTTCAGTGATTTCTACAATCCTTCTAGACTAGGCAACAAAGAATTTTTGACTTAGACTAAAGGACGGTTTCGTCACTTGAAACAAAAATGAAAATTTTGTTATATTAAAATCAACCGAGACGGTTGGTGAATCCTCCGTCTCTTGTGGTTGCTGGGGTGAGGACAGTAACCACGAATTGACAGGCGCGGCACACTCCCACGTTGCTTCGCCTGTCTTTAATTTTTGTGTAGCCACGAAATCTTTTCTTACACTCCAGCCAAATTGTTTTGTCTTTTATTCTGCTCTTACGTTTCGGCTAAATTACTCTGCTTTTTACTCTGCCTTCAAAACTTTTGCTATAGTTTCTCGTTTTATTCTTTTGGTTTTGTATTTGTGGTATTGATCTGGTGGGATTTGTGGATCGCGCCATGCGTCTAGATGCCCTACTTGATGAACACATTGAATCGTGCAGGTTGGTGCGCACCATTTTTCGGTTATGTATTCTCTTTCCATGTCCTCGCGCGTGTATTCATAAATCGAAATTCCCGGTGTTCCGCGCTGTTGCGAACACCAGTGAACCAATCCGTCTTCACAAATGTAGAGATAACGTGCACCAGCACGACAACGCCATTTGTATTCTTTACCTTCAACTAGATAATCTTGAAACCAATTCCATCTGGCATAACTTCTTGCTCCAAGCGCTTTTATTTGCCGATAGACTTCCTTCTCGCGCTCGCTTAAAGGTTTCAAAAGCCCCATCGAATCATGAATAACCCCAACAGTCGAAGAAAATCCTAATTCTCTAGCTCTTTTTGCGATTATCAAGGCGTCTTCGGGATTCTTGACTCCGCTTCCGATCACGGAGTTAATGTTGACTTTGAACTTTGCATATTTCCGCAAATTAACTAACTTTTTGTCTAGAACTTTTAAGCTCTTTTTTGAGACTTCATCAGGATTGACGTTATCAATCGAAATTTGCAAGTAGTCCAATCCTGCCTCGTTGAGCTTAATAATTCTTTCGGGCTGAAAGTAATAACCATTCGAGATTAAGCCCGCAATCATGCCATGATAGCGAATGCGTTTTATAATGTCGTAAATTTGCGGATGTAACATTGGCTCGCCACCGCTTATAGTCACAACTGAAGTGCCAAATTCAGCCAGCTTATCTATTCTCCTAATCATTTCGTCAATCGGCACAGGCTGGCTTGTTTTATCATATTCGTTGCAATAAGCACACGAAAGATTGCATCTTCTCATCGGGACAATATGCACTAATACTGGATGCTTCGTTGAAACAAAAGCCCGAATCGTGTGCTTAACACCACGAAGAAAACGACTCCATCCGCTCGAACTCGGCATATTTACGAAAAATTATAAAATTTCTTCAAACGAAACCAAAATCAACCTCTAATTAGCTTTGCGTCCTTCGGATACCGAATCTCAAAGTCTGAGCCTTTTAAGGTTACATTTTTCTGGATATTGTAAAGCAAAACGGTGGTGGTGTCGCCGTTTGTCTCGACTACTTTAGCCTGTCTCGGCATTCCGTCAACGTCCACCCAAAGATATGCGGCTTTGTAACTCGATGCTTTCTTAGGTATCAATTCAAGATGCCATGTCTCAACACCGTCTTTTAGCCTTTCTTTTCCCAGATAGTTGACCGTGTAATTTGCTCTTAGTTCTTCTTTCGACATGCTCATAAAAGCCAGTGCATTTCCCACTTTAGCATTGTTTTTGGCTTCATCAGTTTTCCCAACATAGACCTGATTGAGTCTTGGACGATACAAAGTGTAAGTGTTACCGATTACGGAAATGTGTTCAACAACTGGTTTAGTCCAATCCAGCCTTACATACATCGCCCGTTTCGGCGTTTTGGGAAGATACTTTACAACTCCCTCGGTTACGTCAACTTCGTCTAGTTGAGAGTTATACTTTTCCATCAGAACATTCGCTTGAAGCGATGTAAGCGCTTTATGATGTTCGTCCATACGCTTGAGAATTTCTCTTAAAAGAAGCTGTGCCTTTACCTCGCTACTTAAACTAAGAAAAAAGAACCCAAAACACAAAATTATTGCCCCTCTTAACATAACCTAAACCTCTAGAAAATCAAGAAAATAGCAATAACTTTCTTTACATGAAAACCTGAGAAAACTTACCTTATGTCAACCTCATAGAAAATCTCGCCTTTTTCGTTTCTTCGCTCCTTCCAGCTTATCACTTCGGCGTTAGGATTCTTGCTTATTTCTCGAACTCTTTGTTGAAGTTGCTCCTTTGTCTGTATAAAGTCTTCATGCTTAATTAAAAGACGCGTAGCAGCAGGCGGCGTTTTTAATTCTTTTTCAAACCAGCTTTTCGGCGTGAGAAAAACGAAGGCTATAATCAAAAGGCAAAGAATATCGTATTGCCACGTACCTCGTTTATATTCCCAAAGAATTATTTTCTTTAACGCTTCCATATTTCGCCAAGATTCAGACTTTTAGACAATCTCAAACAGCAAGACGGTTGTAAGTATCTTTTGAGTTACAAAAAGAATCGAAAAGTTCAAGACTCAACGGACTTTTCGCCTAGAATCATTCCATCACGCATATAGATTATGCGATGACAAACAGCCGCCGCTTCTGGATTGTGCGTAATCATCACAATTGTTTGTCCAAAGTGGCTATTAAGCTTCTTGAACATTTCCAAAACAACCGCTGAGTTTTCTGAATCTAAACTACCGGTTGGCTCATCTGCTAAAACTATGGCTGGATTGTTTATAATTGCGCGCGCTAATGCAACTCTTTGTTGCTCACCACCTGAAAGCTCTGAAGGTTTATGATGCATCTTGTCTTCCAACTGTAAGAGCCTTAAAATCTCATGTCTTCTAGCACTGTTTCCGCCGTTTCCGCTGTAAATTCTCTCTGCCAGTTTTAGATTGCCTTCAGCCGTTAGAGTCGGGAAAAGGTTGAATCGCTGAAACACAAATCCGATTTTCTTTCTTCTTATTTCAGTTCTTTTTGCATCAGACACCGAAGAAATATCTTCGCCTTCGACTAGAACTTTGCCGCTTGTAGGAGTCAAAAGCCCGCCCATTATGTGAAGTAGAGTTGATTTTCCGCAACCTGACGGCCCCATGATTGCAACAAATTCGCCTTGCTTTATCTGAAGTGAGATACCACGCAAGACGAGATTTTCGATTTTTCCCATCTTGAAGCTTTTTTTCAAATCTATTGTTTCCAAGATAACTTTCATCACTGAACCCTTTGCTTTGATTGCATCTCGGCTAATTTTTTATCTAAGTCTAATTCAGGTAGATTCCAACGGTTTGAAAGCTCAAAAGCCGTTTGTGGGTATGTTCGACCGATTGAAACACCAGCAGGGTCTTGATAAGTTAGGCTCATTTTGTATCTTTCTTTTGGTCTAGTAACTTCGATCCTCAATGGAAGATTTGTATATTCGCCCGAAAGATTTCCTTCTCTACCATAGACAATATCAGTTTCTAGTTCACCCTGCGAGTCGAATATCTGCTGCCTTGCGAGTCTTATCCCTCCGACACGATCAAACCAAAAGCGACGAGAAATTTTCAAGCTCCCATCAGATTCTTTTCTAAGCTCGTCCAAAAGATAATAACCCCGTAAAACCCATCGCAAAGGCGATTTTTTATCAGCGCTTAAGTCAAATTCTTCTTGAAATATCTCGCTTTGAACATATACGTTTTCATCACTTATCGGGCGCATCAAAATTGCTTCCGTAAAATGTTGCGGGCGGAGATTTGCAAAGGCATTTATGTTTTGTCTTAGAGTTTTCGAGTTTCCATTCTCGAGTTTCTGTATCTCTTTTTGAAGCAGCGAATAGTCTTTATTGTTTGTTCCGCAAACGAATCTTCTGTATCTACCATCACCCCCGTCATTTAGAATAGCAACGCAGAATCTTGTTCCGTTCGAGGTCATCTGTGCTACATCTGTTTTCAAAACTGGTACTTGCACCTTCAAAAGTATGTTTGCTGGACGCTGAACAACTATTTCGCCATCTGCTGATTTGTATTTCTCGCTTATTCCCATCTCAGCGAAAGAATTGTCCTCAAACTTCAAATCCATTCTGGCACGCATCGAGTTTATTCGTGCAAACCTGTTTATCTCTGCGAGTAACTGCTCTTTGGTAGCATTTTCTGTTCTTAAAAGCGTCGGACGTTGAACTCTTTCTTTAGGAGAAAGGCAAGAAGTGAAAATAAAAGCCGATAAGAACGCAAAAATAAAATTTCTCATCTCTTTTTTGATGCTCAACGTAAACCCCTATATTATTTCTGATTGTTCTTCCCAAACTGCTCGCAAAAAACGATGATAGCACGCCTTTTGGGCTTGCTCAAAACAAGAAAGCTTTTCGCAAAACAGGTAGGACTCCGAAATGGATCATGAGACCGTTATTAGCGCTTTTTGTAAGAACAGGTAAAATACCGAGACCGCCGTTTGAAAGGCAGTCTCAACCCTAAAATCTAGCCGATTTTCTGATTCTTCATGCTTTAGCCAGATTTTCAGTTTTGAGGTTTTAATCTTTCAGAACATCAGACCTAGTGAGTTTCAAACACCAAGTAACTATAAGGTTGCCTCAGCAAAGCTATTTACCAATAACAGAGCGTGTCAAGTAATCCTGCATTGTGAAGGCAAACATGATTGCAAGCCAGAAAAATCCACCTAATGCCGTCAGCCATATAAGGTTCGACTGCCATCTTACATGCATAAAGTAAAGGACTACAAGAGACATCTTGGTAAAGGCTATTGATAAAGCTACCAAGGTATTCGCTCCTGGAAAAAGCCAATCTAAATCCCTCAAAGCAACAAGGTAAGTTACAATTGTTCCTATAACCAAAGCCACAAAAACCAAGAAATACCCTGGAATCCCTATGTGCAAATGCTCTTCGTGATGATGTTTATGCTTTTTATCAGCCATCAATGTCCACCTCCATGTAAGAAATGCCTTCCGAGAAGGTAAAGCAATGGGAACAAGAAAATCCAAACAATATCAACAAAGTGCCAGTAAAGCCCTGAAATCTCAACAGGTGAGTAATAATCTGCTGAAAAAGTTCCTTGTATAGCCTTAAATAGAAGCCACGACATTATTATCAAACCCACAACCATGTGCAAAGCATGAAGTCCTGTCATGGCAAAGTAAATCCAATAAAAGATTCTGACTTTGTCACGAAATCTATTCGGATCAAACTCCTTGGTTATCGGATCGAAATAACCTATCTTCTCGGCTTCCGTCAGATAACCTGCTTGCTTTGCCATCATGACAAGGTCTTCGCCACCATAATTCCATTGAAAATCACCTGTAGGATTGTAATAAGGTTTTTCATGGTGGCCGTCGTGACTCGTTTTATCTCCTCCGGTGTGAGCACTCTCCTTGCCGTGAGTAGCTTCTTCAGCAGATACTTTTGTTCCCACAAAACTACCCAATTCAGCTTTTTCCGCAGAAACAGGTGTCTTTTTATTCCAACCAGTCACTGGAATCAATCCATGGTTGTATTTATCGCTGTATTCAATAACCTTGACGCCCAAGAATACCGAACCGAAAAACATCGTCAGCAGAATCATAACAACTTGCATTGTTCGATTGCTCTTTTGAGCATAGTAAACGGTTAAGGCCATAGTGAAGCTGCTGACGATTAGCACCAAAGTATTCAAACCACCTAAAAAGGCGTCTAAATGGTTGCTTCCTGCGGCAAAAGCCATTGGGTAACGTGAGCGGAAAACAAGATAAGCCGTAAAGAGTCCGCCGAAAAACATTATTTCCTGCACAAGGAACATCCACATTCCGATAGTTGCGGACTCCTGTTGCTGTTCCATGTTCTCGAACTGATGCTGTAATCCCGGTTGATGATGATGCTTATGAGTGTCTGCCATCTTTGCTCCACCAAAAATTAGAATTTTTAGAAAAGACGAGCCGTTCCTGATCATGCAAAAACGGCTCTACACTTTAAGCAGTAACCAATTCTCGCTTAGCTTTTTCAATGTCTAAGCCGTTATCTTCGCTAAATTCGTATGCCTCCCAGGTAACCACAGGTGTTTCTTCAAAGTTTTCTGTCGGCGGTGGAGATGAAGTTCTCCATTCAAGTCCTGGCAAAAGCCAGGGATTTGCAGGCGCTTTCTTTCCTACAATCAACGATAGCGTCAGATAAATCACAGGCAAAACCAAACCTACACCAAGCACCGATGCACCTGCGGTCGAAAATATGTTGAGAACTTGAAGTTCAGGCGGATATGCGGCGTAACGCCGCGGCATCCCCATGTAGCCAAGTATAAACTGCGGGAAGAAAGTCAAGTTGAATCCTACAAAAACGAGCATCGCAGAGATTTTACCCCAGAATTCCGAATACATCTTTCCGGTCATCTTGGGCCACCAGTAGTGCAATCCACCAAGATAACCAAGCACCGTTCCACCAACCATTACGTAGTGAAAGTGCGCAACGACAAAATATGTGTCCGTCAAATGCACGTTAAGACCTATTGAACCTAAGAACAGTCCTGTCAATCCGCCTATCAAAAATAGTCCTATGAAACCAAGTGCATACAACATGGGCGTATCGTATGAAACCTGCCCTTTATAAAGCGTTGCTGTCCAGTTAAATACCTTGATTGCTGAAGGCACAGCAACAACCATTGTCAGGAATGAAAAGACAAGTCCAGCGTAAATGGACTGTCCACTAACAAACATGTGATGTCCCCAAACCAAGAATCCAAAAACGGCAATCGCTATTGAAGAAAATGCGATGAATTCATAGCCAAAGATTCTTTTTCTTGAAAAATTAGCAATAAGCTCTGAGATCACTCCCATACTCGGCAAGATCATTATGTAAACGGCCGGGTGAGAGTAAAACCAGAAAAGATGCTGGAACAAAATTGGATCACCACCTATTGCCGGATCGAAAATTCCTATTCGTGCAATTCTTTCTACGGCAACAAGAAGAATGGTAATTGCCACTACAGGCGTGCCCAGAATCATCACAAGGCTTGTTGCATAATGCGCCCAGACGAAAAGCGGTAACCTAAACCAAGTCATTCCGGGAGCACGCATTGTGTGTATCGTCACGATAAAGTTCAAACCTGTTAGGATTGAGGAAAACCCATTGATGAAAATTCCTAGTCCTGCCGCAACAACGTAGCTATTTGAAAATGTTGTTGAATATGGCGTGTAGAAAGTCCAGCCTGTATCAACTCCACCTTGAAGTAATGCCCACAAAGTTATAATTCCGCCAAGCCAATAAAGATAAAGGCTTAAGAGATTGATGCGCGGGAACGCTAAATCTTTAGCACCTATCATTATAGGAATCATGAAATTTCCCAAAGTCGCAGGTATGGCTGGGATAAGAAAGAAGAAGACCATCATGATTCCGTGATGCGTGAAAATCTTGTTGTATGTTCCCGTTTCAAAAAGATCGCTTTGTGGTGTTAGCAGTTCCAAGCGAATAGCTGCTGCATAAAGCCCGCCAATCAGGAAAAAGATGGAAATTGAAATCAAGTACATTATGGCTATTCGCTTGTGGTCCTTTGTAAAAAGCCATGACCAAATGCTATAACCATTATTCAAATAATTAACCTTTACTTCTTTGGTTTCAGTTGCCTTAATGTTTTCCATAACTTCCTTCCCCTTTCTCGGCACTTAATTGCTTGCAGTCATGGTGTTGCTTTGTGGCTGTGTGCCGAGAGATTTAATGTAAGCCACCAAAGCAACGAGCTGTTCTTCCGTAACTTGCCCTTTGAAAGTTGGCATTATAGGCTGATAACCCTCTACAATCTGACCTTGCGGATTTAGAATCGAGTTGCGAATGTATTCCTCATTTGCTATTACTTTTTGCCCGTTAGCTAGTTTTACTTCCTTGCCGAAAAGCCCAACAAGCGTTGGCCCTCGACCTTGATCATTTTGCTGATGACATGAAGCACATCCTAGCTTTGCCTCAAAGAGTTCTTTTCCAGCTTCTGCGGGAGTTTGATTTGAAACATTCCCTGCAAGCCATCTTTCATAGTCTTCTTTCTCCATGACATAAATCCACCCGCCCATTCCCGAATGATTCAGGCCGCAGTATTCGGCACAGTATAGATGGTATTTTCCGGGTTTTGTAGCTTCAAACCAAAGCGTTGTGTAACGCCCTGGCACAACATCTGCCTTTGTTCGGAAAGCCGGGATGTAAAAATCATGCAATACGTCTTCGGTTGTCATTATTAGCTTTATTTTTGTGTTAACAGGCACATGAAGCTCATTTATTTCTCTTTGCCCTGTCGGATGCTGCATTTTCCACATCCATTGCTTTCCAACAACGTATATCTCCATCGCATCTTTGGGCGGACGATATTGATTGTAATAAACAATCGCACCGCCCAAGAAAATCGTCATTGCTATTACGAACGGAATTGCCGTCCAAGTGGTCTCCAAAAGCAACGATCCGTGAATCTCAGCTCCGCTTTTGAACTTTTCCTTTTCGCGATAACGAATAGCAAAGTAAAAGATAGTAGCGACTATCAAAACCGTGAAAAATACACTTATAGCTACCAGATAAAAGTAAAGAGCATCAACTTCCCATGCGAAACTGGAAGCTCTTTCGGGAAACAATGGAACCCATGAATAACTTTGCTGCTGCATAAGCCTTTCCTCAAGCTACTTTAACTTGTTTCTTTTCCAGAAATAGATAAACATTCCGATTATTCCAACCAGAGTCAAAACTCCGGCAATTCTTATTGTTCTTAGAATAGCAAAGCCGTATGTTCCCGTAGCCGGGTCATAGTGATAACAGTAAAGCAAAAGCTGATCTGCTAGAGTCCCGACCTTGCCTTCCGACGCTTCGATTAAAGCCAGTTTCAAATCTAGCGGTGCATAGTCAATGCCGTAGAAATACTTTGAAATCTCTCCGTTAGGAGTCAAAATCGTTATACCGCCAACATGAGCGAATTGCTGAGTCTTTTCATCCCAGCGATATTTGAAACCAATAGCATCAGTTATTCTGTCAATCGAATCTTGAGTTCCTGTTAGGAAATGCCATCCACTTTCCGTTCCAACACCTCGATCGTAACGCTTGACGTATGAAGCTTTTTTGTTCTTTGCAAGCTCAGGAATATCGTATTCCTTGGCATTGAAGCTAATTGCAACCACTTCAAAATCTTTGCCTGCTGTAAGCGAAATACCTTTAAGGGAGCCTGTAAGCCCATTCAAAACCTCATTGCAAAGCATCGGACATTCATAATAAACCAGTGCTAAAATTACAGGCTTATTCTTGCCAAAGTAGTCTCCAATCTTAACTATCTGTCCTTCTTCATTTTTGAATTCAACATCTAACGGAATTTTTTGTCCCAACTTTTGTTCGATCCCTATTTCTTTAAGAATCTGTGGGACACCTAGGCTTTGCGATGGTGTATATTCGCGTGGAGCGTAAAGAGGCGAATTATAATGCTGCTGCCCCTGTCCACTCGCCAGCGACGCAAAAATTAGCAAAGCCAATAAAATTTGAACAAATCTAGCTATTATCACTTTCTTATCTCATTAGCCAAGCGTCCACCGCTCGAATAGGAAATTATCCTTTGAGAACGCTCGAATTCTTCCTTTGCTTTCTCATCATTTCTAGCTTTAATGCCTTCCTGCAAAAGCCTTCTTTTAGCTTCTTCTATGGGCAAAGAAATCACTGTGCCTGTTTTTGGATCAATTTGCCCTTTTTCTAATTCTTCTTTCCAGATTTTTTCCAAAGTCCACCACTCAGCTTGAGGTGGTTGCAGTTCAAGGCTAACTCTTCCCGTTGGTGTGTCAACACCGTATCCGGGCGCTGCCTGCAGTCGTGGTTCAGGTGGCAAAAAAGCGTTCGGGTTATTCTCTAAAATCTGCTGTCTCACAGGATTGACCTCATCTTTTGTTGCTACAGCTTGCGACTCCATGTAAACCTGCAAAATATACATCAACACAAAAGTAATAACCACAGAGAAGGTCAATCCAATGCCGAACCACAGAATTCCACGTAAGTTAATCTTGTTTTCCTCGTATCCTCTTTCTAAAGCTTTTATTTCCCTCTCATCCATAAACAACTCCTAGTGCGCTCTTCCATGTTCTATTGCCGGTTCCAAAAATGGATCGTTGATAGGAACCAGCGGTCTTTTTTGAAGTTCGCCGAAGAAATACCAAAGCCAAAGACCGCCAACTGCAAAAGGAGCAACAAAATCCATCCAACTTAGCGACTCCATGAGCATCAATTTCGCTCCGTGCAGGCTCACGCGTGGAGCTGGTCCTATCGTGTAGTAATAATCGAAAAACCTCATTAGCAATATGAAAATCGCCATCGAAGCAATCCATTTCGGATTTCTCTTAACGTCTCTGGAAAGTAAAACAACGAATGGAAAAGCAAAATGTAGCGTAATCAGGATTATACCAATAGCTCCCCAACCGCTTTCCATTCTTTCCAGATACCAAAAAGTTTCTTCAGGGATATTTCCAGACCAGATTATCAGAAATTGTGAGAAATTCAGATAAGCCCAAAGCATCACGAAAGCTAAAAGAAGTTTACCTAAATCGTGAAAATGCCTTCTCCCGACTACTTGATTCATCGGTTCTCTGTATGAAAGCCATGCCAGAAGTAAAATCGTAAAGGCATAGCTACTCAATCCCCATCCTGCTAGGAACAAAAAGCCCCATATCGTCGAGTAAAAATGCGGATCAAGCGTCAGCACCCAATCAATGCTTGCGAAGGTAACCAAAAGAACGTAAAAGACCATTGCAGGGCCACTAAATTGTGATGCCTTTTTCAAAAGTTGCCAATCGCCTGTTTCATCCATTTGTTTCGACCATTTGTTAAGCAAATAAACCATCAAAAGTAACAAACCAAAATAAACAACAGTCCTGAGAATCCACGAAGGAAGATTTAAGTAAGGTGCTCTGTGTTCAAGTATTCTTTTCAAAGTCTCATCTTTTGCAGGATGAGTCCATTCGTATATGAAAGTTGCACCAAAAACAATCGGTAAAAACATTATGGCTGCCAAAACGAGTGTTCTTGAGCTTGCCTCAAGGATTCTTCTTGTCACAACTCCCCAAGCTCCGCCCGTAAGATATTGTAGCAGGAGTATCCCAAGAGAACCTATGCTAATTCCTGCCCAGAAAATGAACCCAAAAAGCCATGAACGCAATGCTTGTTCTCTCATCTGTTCTGAGATCAGCGCAGCAATTATTAAAGCAACCGTGCCCAATCCTCCTACTCCAAGTGCAATTTGCTTGAATTTTCCGATTTCTTTTGGAGCTTCGTAAGAAATCTGTGGTGTCATCTCACTCCTCCTTTTTGGTTCTTCGCTAATTCGGTCTTAACCTGTGAAGTGTTTTTATCAGAGCTTTCCGGTTTATCTTGTAAAGTTTCCGCCGCTTTCTTTGAAGATTCTGCTACCAAAGGCTTCACTCCATTAGGATTCTGCTTTATTTGCAAAGCTCTTATGTATGCGACTATTGCCCAGCGATCAGCTACAGGAATCTGTGCAGCATAGCCGTTCATTCTTCCCCAACCATTCGTTATGACATCATAAAAATGCCCAACCGGAGCATTCCTTAAACGATCATCATGATACGTAGGCGGCTTTGTGAACCCGCGTCTTACAATCATGCCATCACCATTACCCGTTGGCCCATGACAAACCGAACAATAAATGTTGTAGCGTTCTTGACCTCTGTTTATAAGCTCCTCAGTCACAGGAATTGGAAATTCTTCAACTGCGTCGGGAAAAGTCGTAACTACAGTGTTGCCGCTTGCATCAGTCGTAGTCTGCACCTGAACATTCGTAACGCCTTCCTTTTTGCCTGTGTAGAAAGCTTTATCTTCTCTCAAAAATCCACGGGCAACGGTTCCTTCGGGTAAATCCCTTGAGGCACGACCATCATTGAAGAAATCGCTTTTCTCGTAAGGCTCATAGCGCGGCTGATCTTGCATGTCATAGCGACAACCAGCGCCTAAGAAAAGCAACATAACTGTTAAAAGGCCAAGCAATCTATTCTTCAACATCAAAAACCTCCTGCGGATTCAGGCTTTCCATAAATTTCCTAGTCTCTTCGTAATTAAACTTCGGGTCTTTACTTTCGATCAAAAGGAAGAATTTATCTCTCGAAGCTAAAGCAAACCTTGGAACGTTAAAAACAGGATGATAAGGCATTGGCAGACCGTTCAAGAAAAGCATCCCGAAAACAGCAGTGAAAGCGGCTAGCAGAATCGTAAGTTCGTAAGCAGGTGGAACAAAAGCAGGCAAGCTAAAATGAGGTCTGCCGCCTACAATTATCGGATAATCAATCACATGTGTGTAGTATTGCAATCCCAATCCTAAAAGCAATCCCAAGACGCCTCCGCCGAAAACCAAAAATGGCAAAATCGAACGGCGAATGCCTAATGCTTCGTCAATTTCATGAATCGGAAAGGGTGAAAAGGCATCTGTTTTCGTATAACCTGCTTCACGCACCTTCCTTGCCGCATCTACTAGTTCGGTTGGTGTATCGAACTCTGCCATTATTCCGTAAAGTTTCTTTCCACTCATAACTTTTCCTCCGCAATTGGTGGCCGCTTTGGCTGCCGGCAATCAAAAGGCTTGGGTGAGAAGCCCTATCTTTGACTGCGAGCAAGCCTCAAAACGGCCTTAAGGTTTGTCAATTTTTTCTATCTCAACCTCGTTCACTATCTCCTCAAAGTCCTGATGATGCCCGTGAACATGAGCTTCAGGAAGTAGCGTTCTAACTTCAAATATCGAAATTATCGGCACAAATCGCACGAAAAGATAAAACAGCGTGAAGAAAAACCCAATCGTGCCGAGAAACATTGAATAGTCATAAATGGTCGGCGAATACATTGCCCATGAAGACGGCAAGAAATCACGATGTAAGCTCGTTACGATAATGACAAATCTTTCGAGCCACATTCCGATGCTCACGATAACCGAAATAGTAAAAAGCCAGAATTCACTATGGCGAAAGCGCTTAAACCAGAGAAGTTGAATCGAAAGCCCGTTGCAAAGAATCAAGAGCCAGTAAAACCACCAGTAAGGACCGCCCCAGATTCGGTTGTAAATCATGTAGTATTCGTATTGAGCGGCGCTATACCATCCGAAAAAGGCTTCCATAGCGTAGCCATAGCAAACAATCAACCCCGTAGCTAGCATTACCTTGCCCATGTAGTCTAAATGAGCAAGCGTTATGAAATCCTTCATGTTATACAAATGGCGAAGCGGTATTGCTAAGATCAAAACCATGGCAAACCCAGCAAATATAGCGCCTGCAACGAAGTAAGGCGGAAAGATGGTTGCGTGCCAACCAGGAAGTTGTGAAACCGAAAAGTCAAACGAAACGATTGAGTGAACCGAAAGAACTAGTGGCGTTGAAAGCCCTGCTAGAATCAAATAGGCAATTTCGTAGCGATGCCAATGCCGAGCTGAACCGCGCCATCCCCACGACAAAATGCCGTAGATTATTTTGAAAACTTTGCTTTTTGCGCGATCACGAAGCGTTGCAAAATCAGGTATTAAACCGACATACCAAAACAGTAGCGAAACTGTAGCATAAGTTGAAACCGCAAAAACGTCCCACATCAAGGGCGAGCGAAACTGAGGCCACATTCCCATCGTGTTCGGATAAGGGAAAAGCCAATAGGCAAGCCATGGCCTTCCAGTGTGAAGCAAGGGGAAAAGACCTGCACAAGCTACAGCAAAAAGCGTCATCGCTTCGGCGAATCGGTTAATCGAGGTTCGCCATTTTTGATTGAGTAAAAGCAGAATCGCCGAAATCAAAGTTCCAGCATGTCCGATACCGATCCACCAAACGAAATTGATAATATCGAAAGCCCAACCTACAGGCTGATTGTTTCCCCAAATGCCAACGCCTTTCAAAAGAAGATAAGTAACGGTGGCAAGAAGCATTTGAGCAATCAGGAAAAATATCGCAAAACCTACAAACCAATGAAAAGGTGTTTTTCGTTTCAAAGTAATATCACCGATTTTGTCCGAGACAGTGGCAAAATCGTGTTTACCTTCCAGTATCGGCGGAGAAAAACTCTCTCTAATCTGCTTTATATCCTGCATAGTCGTTTCCCCTCTTTTCAATGTGCTTCATTTTTCTCTGTAGCTTCATGCTTTTCTGTTTTATGTTTAATTTCTGGCGGTTTGACGTAATCAGGCATTTCGGGATTCTGATTTTTTAGAGCCGCCAGATAGGTTGTTCTTGGTTGTGTGTTCAGTTCATTTAGCAAAATGTAGTTGCGCTTATCTTTCTTCATCTTTGCAACGCGACTTTGCTCATCGTTCCAATCTCCGAAAACGATTGCATCTGTCGGGCAAACAGTCTGACAAGCAGTTGTTGCTTCACCGTCGAGAACTCTGCGGCCCTGTTTTCTCGCCTCAATTCTTGCCAGAGAAATCCTTTGCACGCAATAAGTGCATTTTTCCATGACGCCACGGCTTCTAATCGTAACCTCAGGATTACGCATCAGCTTGTATTGTGGTGTATCCCAATCCTGATAAAGCAAGAAGTTGAAGCGTCGGACCTTGTATGGACAGTTGTTAGAGCAGTAACGAGTCCCAACGCATCGGTTGTAAACCATATCGTTGAGCCCTTCTGCACTGTGAACTGTCGCATGAACCGGACAAACTACTTCGCAAGGTGCAAGTTCGCATTGCTGACAGAGAACAGGCTGAAATGCCAAATCATTCGGGTTGTTAACATCATCGCCCATGTAGTAGGCGTCAACTCTGAGCCAATGCATTTCGCGACTTCTCTGCACCTGCTCTTTACCCACAACAGGGATATTGTTTTCAGCTTGGCAGGCTATCACGCAAGCATTACAACCAACACAGGCATTCAGGTCAATCGTCATTGCCCACTTGTGACGCCATTCAGCAGTTTCATCTGAATAGTCATATCGCGGATAGAGTGATTTCGGATATTCATCATGCTGATGCCCCATGTCGGGATTTTCCTTGAACTGTTCGACATCCCATACGCGCAGAACGTCGCGTCCTTCCATGTTGAAGTGAATCTGCGTTGAAGCTATTGCCGTTTGTTCACCAGTTTTTTGCAGATTTCCAAATCCGAAATAAAGGGCATCTGAGCGGCGAACTTCATAAGCATCATAGCCAATCCCTGTCCCGACTTTTCCTGAACGAGTGCGACCATATCCTAAGAAAATCGTTATAACGTCGTCAGGTTGACCAGGTTGAATCCAAATCGGAACGGGCTTTGAGATTTCAGCACCGTTGAACTTAAGTTTTACTAAGTCCGAAAACAGATTGCCGCCCTTGGTATTGAAAAAGGTGATGCCTTGTGCACCACCAGCTTGTTCGTTCGGATTTCTGCCAGCTTGATTCAAACCAAGCCGAGCGGCGGTATTTGGGCTAACCAAAGCAACATTGTCCCAAGTCACCTTTGTTATCGGTTTTGGAAGCTCTTGAAGCCACCCGTTATTTGAAAACCGTCCGTCGTAGATGGTTGGATCAGGTAAAATAGCAATTTCAAGCTCATCGGTTTTTGCTGCTGCCTCAAATCGTTGAACTTCTTGTGCTACACGATTGAAATCAACACTAACGCTTTTAGGCTGGTAAGCCGTATTCTGCATGAAACCATCGTGAACGGCTCGTCGCCATTGCTTTTCAAAATCTGTATCTGCTTGACCGCTTGTTTGCTTTGCACTTTGAGCTTTCCAAAAGTCTTTAACAATGTCCAGATCGCTTTTATCGTAGTTCTCCTTGAAGAAAACTTGGACGACCTCGTAAATGCTTCGGCTGTTGTAGAGAGGCTTTATGAGTGGCTGAATCATCGTAACGGTGCCATCGTAGGCTCTCGTGTCGCCCCAAGATTCGAGAAAATGCTTCTCAGAGATATGCCACTGACAAAGCTCTGCAGTTTCATCGTTGTAAAGTCCCACATGAACCCTGAGCGGAATCTTGAGCATCCTCTCTTTGCTCAATTTCAAGTCTGCTGGTGTGTTGTAAACCGGATTTCCGCCCAAAATAACGAGCATTCTGACTTGCCCGCTGTCAATTTCTTGAATCAATTGGCGAAGTTGATCGATCTGTAAATTCTCTGCATTTGGCGCGAAAGGCTCAATGTAGTAAAGCGTTTTGCCGACATTTCCGAGAACTTCGTTCATTGCGTATGCCAAGGCATGAACTATCGGCGGTTGATTATCTCCAACCATTACAATTGTCTTTCCTTTATGAGCAAGCAAGTCTCTTGCCATTGCATCAATCCACTTGTTGGTTTTCTCATCCAAAGTTGCTCTGTCAACTTCGATTGAGGAAACGCCAAGTGCTGATGCAATTGCTTTAGCAACTACAACCATCTGGCTCGGCTTAACAGCAAGCCTGTGATCAGCCTTCGCACCGGTAAGAGTCAGAGTTGTCTCAACCGCATAGAGACGGTTTATTTCTTGTTTTTCTTCGGTGAAAGCGCGCCCTTTGGCAAAATCTTTCATGTAGCGAACGTTGAATTCGCTGAAAATGTCCTTATCAAGCGATAAAATCCTATCGGCTTTATCGAATTGATAAACCACTTGAACGGGCGATCCGAAAGCCAATTTTGCACCTGCAATTGCGTTGTCATGGTTGATAGGTTCGTATTGATACCATCTGGCATTCGGAAGTTCCGATAAAAGCTGCTTTATCTGCCCTGCGAGCGTAGGCGATACAACGGTTTCGCTTAAAAATCTAAGTCCCGCGCCCCCCGAAGGTCTAAGCTCATCAATCTTGGCTCTTATTTCCGTGATAAAATTCTGCCACGTCCTTGGGCTTCCAAGATAAGTTATTTGTTGTGAGCGGTCCGGGTCATAAAGTCCCAAAAGCGCCGCTTGTGCGAAAACGTCAGTAGCACCAAGACTTCCCGGATGCTCAGGACTACCTTCTATTTTTGTTGGTCTTCCTTCGTTGGATTTAACAAGAAGTCCCGTAGCAATTCCGGAAAGAGTCATTGCTGTTGCGAAATACAGCGCTTTGCCAGGGATTATTTCTTCGGGTTGACGCACATAAGGCACTATTTTCTCCGGCGGCTGGATCACACATCCGCTTAAGCCTGCAAGTGCGAGAGAAGCACCCATGAGCTTGACGAATTCACGTCTGCTGAGACTGCTGTCCCATTCTTCTGCATTGTGCGGAAACTCGCGCTTTAGAAATTCAGTAAATTCAGGTGTATCAGCAAACTCTTCCAAACTGCGCCAGTATTTTTTGCCGTTTTCTTGTTCCAGTATCTTTTTGCGTATCTCTGCGAAACTCATCGGTTGTCCCTCTTTCTAAAGATTTTATCGGTGGCATGTAGAACAACTTGTAAGCATCTCTTTCGGGCGAATCTTGTATTCTTCCATCAAGCGCTTTTTTTCTTCTTCTGTTAGATTGTTGACCCAAGAAGTGTTGTAGATTTCAGACTTCGGACGAATGTTATCCGCCGGATTGCGATGGCACGACAAGCACCACTCCATCTGCAAAGTGTTCACCTGATAAACTGCTGGCATATTTGCAATGTCACCATGACAAGATGAACAGCCAACGCCTTTGTTGACGTGGATTGAGTGATTGAAATAGACATAGTCGGGAAGATCATGAACGCGCTCCCACTCTATCGGCTTGTTTTCACGATAACTTGCACGAACGATCTCCAAATAAGGACTATCAGCCCAAATCTGTGAATGGCAATTCATGCAGGTTTGCGTTGGTGGCATTCCTGCCGAAGCTGTCGTTTCCACAGTCGTGTGACAATATCGGCAATCAATACCATCATCGCCAACGTGGTGCTTGTGACTGAATTGAACAGGCTGCTGTTTCTCAAGATACGCCCCTGTCAAATAAGAAGAACGCGCTAGCTGAGTTATAACATAAAACGATAACCCAGCCAAGATCACTGCCAAGGCTATACTCGCCTTCGCTATATTATTTGCGCTTTTATGAAAAACCTGAGCCATCGGGTTCCCTCTCTAAATTAAACTCTAAATAAACTGAATTTACGTGCTTTTTCTAATCTAACCTTCAAGTCTAATTAAGAAAATAGAATTTTTTTCAACCTTGTGCAAGTTTTCACTTGATTAGTTTTTCTGATAAAACCAAATTTCATTCCTAATTTCTTTGAACGAAAGGTTTAAGTGTAAACGAATTTACCTAGTTTTTGCAAATCTCTCGTGTTTTTCTTTGCAATACTTTTTCACAAAATTTGATTTGAGCAAACGAGTTAAGACTTTTTACGAACGGCAAACTTTTAGTGTCTCAAGAAAAGTCTTTAGCGATAAGAGCTGCGCCTATTGGAACGGCTTCAGTAATAAAAGAACCTGCAATTATTTCAGCAGATTGAAAACTAGGTTGAAAAGAGAATTCTTCAGCACTTTCCCTAATCCCTTTTAGAATCGGCGTCGGAGCTTGCATGATGTCGCCTCCGACGATTATCTTCTCCACGTTAAGAATGTTTATAACTGCAGCAATGGCAATCCCTATGAAAACGCCCGTTCTTTCAAGCATCATCTCTGTAAATCCGTCTTTGTTATTCGCTTCGCGTATCACGTCGTTTATCGTTATCAATTCTTCGCTGATTTTTGCAAGAGAAGAAGTGTGATCCTGATGAATTCGATTTTTGATTCGTCTAACAATTCCGTCCGAAGAAGCTACGTCTTCTAGTCTCAACTTCTCTTCTGTGTCAATCAAAATCTGCCCAAACTCACCCGCAAACCCTTCTTTCCCACACCAAATTTTTCCATCGGCTACAAAAGCACCTCCAACGCCTTTGCCTAGATAAACATAAAAAAAGCTTTGACTTCCTCTTCCAGCACCCAAACGATACTCAGCCCAAGCCGCTGCATTTGCATCATTTTCCAACACTGCCTCGATACAGCAGTTTTTCCAAATTTCCTCAGCTAAATCAGTGGAACTGTATTCAGGCCTTTGCTTTGAGAAGAGAATTTTCCTTTTGCTTTTATCAACAATTCCCGAAACTGCTACTCCTATCCTCTGAAAATCGCCGTATTTTTCTTTAAGCTGATTTATAAAGGAAATTGTTTGAGAGACAACACTTTCGCAGTTGTCTATAACTATTTCCTGAAAATCTGCAATTTCCAAGTTATCACTCAATTGAACAGACCTTATCTCCGAGTAACCTATGCTTATGCCTATCACATTCGACCTCCAAATTTTCGTCAAGGTTATCCATTCTGCCGTTTTGATAAGACAATCTTAACATAAATACGTTAAACTTTTAGGTAGAAAAATTTTGCAAGTTTATGGAAAATGGTTCTAGTTGAGTTGCGCTTTCGCAAAAATTAAAGCAAACTAAAACTCGTTCTTTATCACAAGAAAGAAGAAGACTTAAAGAAAAGTGGAAGAGGAAATAACCGCCTACGTTTCGATAGGGTCAAATTTAGGAGATAGAGCTGGCAATCTTCTGCTTGCTGTTCGAGGTCTCCTAGAAGCAAGTTTGGGAGTTTCCAGAATCTCTGCCATTTACGAAACAGAACCAGTAGAAGTTGATGAAGAACATCGAAATTACCTAAACCTAGTGGCTGAGCTAAAGGTAACTAACATAACTGCCGAACAAGTAATGGCCAGAATGCTCAGAGTAGAATATCTTCTCGGAAGAAGAGAGAAATTCCAAAAAAAGCCACGAACGGTTGATCTGGACTTGCTCTTCTATGGCGATTTACAGTGCAACACACTGTTTCTAACTTTGCCACATCCGAAACTACATGAACGAAAATTTGTGCTTGTTCCGCTTGCAGAGCTTGCACCGGATTTAGTTCATCCGGTTTTTAACAAAACCATTCTGGAGCTTTTGGAAGAAACATCGGATCGGTCTGTTGTGAAAAGATGGAATCCGAATTTTAGAATTGAAAAGTCAGAAGAAAAAATCACGGCTGGATTTTGAGATTATGGCATACTTGCAACCCGACAAACCCGGAAAAGTTTATTTACCAGCGATCAGAGAAGCTAAGGAAAAAGGCGAGAAACTGGTTTGCCTAACTGCCTACGATTATCCAACTGCGAGAATCATTGATGAAGCAGGTGTTGACATGATTTTGGTAGGCGACAGTATCGGCAATGTTATTCACGGTTACGGAAACACGATTCCGGTAACTTTGGAAGAAATTCTTTCCGCTTGCATAGCCGTTAAGCGAGGCACGGAACGAGCAATGGTGATTGCCGACATGCCCTATGGAAGCTACCACATCAACGAAGACGAAGCCGTTAGAAACGCAATTCGACTGATGAAATACGGTGGTGCAGAAGCAGTAAAAATCGAAGGCGGACGCAATAGAGTCAATATCGTGAAGCGCCTGGTAGATGAAGAAATCCCAGTCGTTGCGC
Source organism: Acidobacteriota bacterium (assembly GCA_003697135.1). Taxonomy (GTDB): domain Bacteria; phylum Acidobacteriota; class Blastocatellia; order Pyrinomonadales; family Pyrinomonadaceae; genus J014. The sequence continues at coordinate 108,831 of RFGC01000018.1, read as the reverse complement.
ATATTGGCTTGACTCCGCAGTCTGTTTACAAGCTGGGTGGCTACAGAGTGCAAGGCAAAACAGCAGAAGCGGCAAAAAGACTCATAGAAGATGCTCATCTCTTGGAAGAAGCAGGTGCATTCGCAATAGTGTTAGAGCTTGTTCCACGAGAAATTGCCGAGATCATAACGAAGAGTCTGAAAATTTCGACCATTGGCATAGGAGCAGGTGCGCACTGTGATATTCAGGTGCTTGTCTTACATGATTTGATAGGAATGACCTTTGGAAGGCAACCTCGCTTTGTGCGCCAATATGCAAACGTTCGCCAGGTTATTCATGATGCCATAACTAGCTGGATGAATGACGTAAAATCAGGGAACTACCCTAGCGAACAAGAATCTTATGGGTTACCCGAAGAAACGAAAAAAGAACTTAACCTGTTGATGAACTTTCAAAAGGCTTATGGAGATAATCAATCGTCGAGCTAGGATTTTGTCTTTGAGCCGAAAGATAAGACGCGAAAACAAAACCATAGGATTTGTTCCAACGATGGGAGCACTTCATCAAGGTCATATTTCTTTGGTGAAACAAGCCCGACAGTCTTCTGATGTTGTCATAGTTTCGATATTTGTTAATCCAACACAGTTTAACGACAAAGAAGATTTCCAAAAATATCCGCGCGATTTGACTTCCGATGTCGCAATTTTGAGCGAATACCAAGTTGATTACGTTTTTGCACCTGATGAAAAAGAAATTTACGGCGAAAAATTTTCCACTTACGTTTATGTTGAAGGTTTGTCGGACATTTTAGAAGGTGCTTCTCGTCCTGGACATTTTCGTGGCGTTGCCACGATCGTAACGATTTTGTTTAATTTAATTCGTCCCGATTTCGCATTCTTTGGCCAGAAAGATGCTCAACAAGTCGCCGTGGTAAAGCGCCTAACAAAAGACTTGGGCTTCGATACTGAGATAATCGTAATGCCTACGGTTCGTGAGCCTTCTGGGCTAGCAATGTCTTCGAGAAATTCACGCTTGAACGATGAACAGCGCCAACGCGCAGCCGTGATTTATCAGGCTCTAAAGCAAGCAGAGAAAGCTTTTGAAAAAGGTGAAAGAAATGCTCACACCCTTGAAAAAATTGTGAGAGAAAAAATCCAAAGTGAACCACTTGCAGCGATTGATTACGTCGCTATTGTTGATTCAGAATCTTTTCAGCAAATCAGCGAAATCGAAGATCGAGAAGCACTAATTCTGGTCGCAGTAAACTTTGCGGGCGTTAGACTGATTGATAACATAGTTCTAAACAGCAGGCAGTAAACGCAAACAGTTTTTCATCTTAGAGATTTATGAAGAGAATAACTTTTTTGACCTTAGCCCTAATGTTTTTATCGTTTGCTCTGAGAGCACAAGACCTAAATTTTCAAACCCTTGATAAGGGCACGATTTCGTTAGAGTTGCATCGCGACAAGGTCGTGGTGCTTGCAGTAGGAGCTTCATGGCTTCCGCTATCAAAACAACAGGTCAGCATTGCCAACAGACTAGCAAAACAATATGCCGGCAGAAAAGATGTTTTGATCTATTTTGTTTTTACGGATTCCAACAATCCGAAATCCAAAAATTTTGCTCCCGACGAGCAACTTAAAAAATTTGCACAGGAAAATGGGCTTTCTGTTGGGATTTTGCGAGACCCTGACGGATTAACAAGCACTAAAAAACTCAAGGTTGAACAATTGCCTTCTTTCGTCGTAATCGGCAAAAACGGAATTCTAGCTGATACTCTCGGTGGTTTAGATTTAGAAGCTGGAAACACTGATAGCTTAGTCAAACAAATCTCCAACATAGTTGAAAAGCTATTGTAACGAGCGAAACCTCTCAGCGAATAAACCTGCCAAAATCGAAAACTAGCATCATGCGCAATATAGAAAGCGCCTTTCCAAACTTTGCATCTTACTTTCAGCAAGAGCGCCTAATAAATAAATTTCGTTTTTCGTGCGTCGAAAAAAAGCTTAATCTACCGTTCACAATTTGCAACTAGCCGATTGTTGTTTATTTCAACTTACTCATTGGAAACCATTAAGTTGCTTCAAACACTTCGACTTATCCTTGATGCTTACAACCTTTTATGAGGGAGAAACTTAACTATGAAAGTAGCATACATTTTTGCAACAAATATGGCTTCAACTTTCAAACTTGCAACGATGATTCTGCCACAACTAGAGCAAGGCATTCATTCAGTCGAAGTTGTCGGAATGATGTTCTTCGATGATAACATTTTTTGCCTACGTCAAGGCGATCCCGTCGGGGAAAGACTTGCGAAGATTGCAAAAGAAAAGAATATTCTTCTGATGGTTTGCGATCAATGTGCTGTTCGCCGGAATCTAGCTGAAGGAACTTTCGAGCAATGCGGTCTGGGACAGGTAAAACCTAAAGGGATGGTGGAAGGTGTTCAAACAGGATGTTTTCCTCAACTCTATCAGGCTTTAGCAAACAATCCGCCTGATCAAGTCATAACGCTTTGAAATCAAAGTCTCCGAAACTAGCTTTAGAATCTATTCGGTCTTCGTCTTGAGACTTCTTGTGGCAAGTCCGTTCGCTATGAGTAGCTCACCCGCCAGCATTTTTTCTTAATTCGGTTATCACTTGCTTAGCAACCGCTTTAAGGGTTTCAAATACGCCTTCTCCCCTAGAGGCCACGGCTTCAAAAACAGGTTCGCCTTTGCGCTGTAGTTCGGCTTTCATTTCTTCAACTGGCACAATGTTTGGTAGATCGCGTTTATTAAGCTGAAGCACGTATGGAAGCTTCATCAAATCATAACCTTGTTCTTTAAGGTTCTCCTCGAGATTGTAGAGCGACTCTATATTAGCATCCATTCTTTCTTCTTGACTATCAGCGACAAAAACCACGCCATCAACGCCCTTTAGAATAAGTTTGCGCGAAGCGTCATAATAAACCTGTCCGGGAACAGTGTAAAGATGAAATCTGGTTCTGAATCCTCTTATGGTGCCGAACTCTAGAGGCATGAAGTCGAAAAACAAAGTTCTATCGGTTTCTGTTGCAAGGCTGATAAGTTTACCCTTTGCTTGTGGTGCGGTTGAGTCGTAAATATACTGCAAGTTAGTGGTTTTACCGCCTAATCCGGGACCGTAATATACAATTTTGCAGTTTATCTCACGTGAAGCATAATTGATGAAAGTCATAGCTTACCTATCCCTTCTCTTGAACTCACAGGCTTTCGAGAATAGTATAATCCAACGACGCACAGAATCGCTACTGTGGCAAAGTAAAATTTATTTTTCGAGTTAACGTGAGCTTGACGTTGAAGAAATCTCATCAAAAATAATGGCAAATTCTGATCAGCTAAAGAGGCTGTCAATCTCTTCATCAGTAATTTCGGCGAAGAAGGAACTCTCCTCTTTCTTACGAGACTCTTGCTCGATTTCGTTCAGCACATTTAGAATATCGTAGCTGGCTCTCTTTGAACGTAATTTGACTAATCCGAGTGTTGACCTTTGATCAAATACCACGACTAAAAGAGTCCTGCCTATAACAGACATATAAATACTTTCTTGCTCTCCCTCATGGACTACAGAAGGAAACGCATCTTCGCCGATCAGCTTTGCCATTGAAGATGTTGCCGCTACATTACCGGCCGCAAGAGACGAAAAAGAAGTAGTATCCATGCTTCCAATATCACCATGAAAGGCGATAGGCTGTCCGTCGCGATCTATCAGAAAAACCACTCTTGCTGCCGATTCAACGCACAAGCGTGTCAAAATCGCTTTTAGGCGCTGATAATGTTGCTCACTTATGATTATCGGTGTCTTTATCATGGGCTAGTTTCTCTTCCTGATCAGAATTTTTCAAAAATTCAAGCGGGCAGGTTTGGTAAACTTGCCGATTTCATAATCTAGCATATTGCTTCCCATTGTTCAAGAAATTTTTTTCAAAAAACCAACATTTTTCATAATTTCTTCATAACTTCATCTGAACTTCTTGGAAAAATCAGCTAATTCCTTTTCTCACATAATTCTCAATATAAAACCAGCGGCTATCTTCAGTAGATTCGCCCTCTAAAAACCAATCCTCTATTAGAGACGCTTGCTGTTCAACGTTAAATAAGCACCAGTCCTGCCCAACCTCGTAATTGTAGGCTTCCGATCCTTTCAAAAATTGGTATATGCATGAATTGATAACAAAGCCAAATGACAAAAAGCTGTTCTCTCCCTGCCAAACATGAGCCGTTTCGTGAACTAGTATTCCAACACCTTTGTCTTCGAGATTTTCATAAAACTCCCCAACATTTATTAAATAGCCCGGATTGAAAAAAACAAGAGTTAAGCCAATTAGTAAGAAAGTAGCACTAAAAACAAACTCAAAACCCAAGCTCAATACTCCTAAAAAAGCAAACAAAAATCCGAACACAGAAATTGGTAAGGTAAAAGGTCTATTATCAACTCCTACGATGTTTGTTACTACTATTCTTCGCCTTGAAGGCAAAGTATCGCCGAAAACCCTGCGAGTTATCTGATACTCGGAAGAACTCATGAAGCGAAATCTCGGTAATTTCTTCGCCAATTTTTGTCTAATTCGGCGCACTTTTGCTTAATCGGAATTCGCGATAGATTCTATCGTAGGTATCAAAAAGTCTTTCGATGGCTTTTTCCCTAGAGTTTTTACTAGCAGTCTCAAGCGCTTTTGTGATTCTACTTTCTTTAAGTTCTTCGTTGTCGAATACGCTTCTTATGGTCTCTGCAAAGGCTTGTGGTGTTGGTTCTGCAAGCCATGCATTTTCAGGATTGGTGTATGTTAAAACACCACCAGAATTCGGAGCTACGATTGAAACTCCAGATGCCATAGCCTCCAGAACAACATTTCCGAAAGGTTCTCTGGGATTTGGATGAACGAACACATCAACGTTGGCATAGTAGCTCGCCAAAGTTTCCTTGTCGAGGTGTCCTAAGATAACTATCTTTCCCGGTGGCAACTTTTTGCCTTGTTCAACTAGCCATTCCTGTTTCGGACCTGCACCTGCAACCAAAAGTCTGTAATCCTCGCTGTCGGAAGAGAGTATTTTCATCACTTCAGGCAACAGCTTTATGTTTTTTTCGGGTGAAAGCCGTGTTGAAGATAACAGAATCCGAGCATTTTCAGGTATTCCAAACTCCTTGTGTATCTTGACCCGGAATTCTTTTGATTTTCTTGAAGGCGAAAACAACTTCGTATCAACCCCACGTGGGCAAATAGCAACACGCTTTTCAAAATCTTCTGGTGAGAGTTAAAGAATCTCCAACAAAAATCGAAGAACTTTTCAGAACGTTTCGGATTAAATTCCTTTAGCACCGATTCAAAAAGCTCTTCAGCAACGAAAGGTGAATTTGCAATGAAATAATCAAACATCGCAAGGTTGTAATTTCCCATCAAACGTCGGCAGAACCAATGTCCTAACCTTCCGTTAGACACAAAAGACTTGAAAATAGTATCGAATCTTTCACCTGTAAAATAAACAAGCAAAGGTCTGCCTAAAGCCTTGAAATAACCTTTGCGGATCACACCAGCCAGAAGTGTTAAAGCATAATTATCGTAAATTTCTATCATGTCGGGCATCTCTTGAAGAAGAATTTGCCTAATTGGAGCGCCTGTTTGAAGATAGTGAAGAGGAGTCATCAAACGGTAACGTCGGTCGAAAAACGGTGCATGTTTCGCCTTGACAAAATAGATTTTCCCGTATTCTCCGATTTTTTCAACCTTGTCAGCCTCGCCCGGAACGATCAAGCAAACATGACGTTTGTAAAGATCAGCCGCTTGAACAAGAGCATCGTAATTCGATTTAACACCGCCAGAACTTGGATGATAATAGTTTGTTATATGAACCGACTTTATGCTGCTCATGAAAAATAGAAATTATATCGCCGAGTATTCTTCAAGAACAAAAGTTCGGCTAGATTCCGAATAAAACTTGTCTCTTGCTAAAGGCACGTTGGCTACTTGTCAATTGATTTTCAGGCAAACATTTTTTTCTTCGGTAAAAAATCTTAAAGCCTCAAAACCGCCTTCTCTTCCGATACCTGAATTTTTCATGCCTCCAAAAGGCGTGCGAAGGTCGCGTAAAAGCCATGAATTCACCCATATTACGCCGCTTTCTAGTTTATGAGCTACTCGATGCGCTCTTGAAAGATTTTCAGTCCATACGGTAGCGGAAAGCCCGTATTCAACAGAGTTAGCATAGTGCAATACTTCTTCTTCATCCGTAAAGGGTTGCAATGTGACGACTGGCCCGAAAATTTCTTCTTGATTCGTCCGACAATCAAAAGTTAAACCTTCGATAACTGTAGGCTCAACAAAATACCCTTCCTCGCATCTTCCTTCAAGAATAAACCTTTTGCCACCAGTCAATATACGTCCGCCTTCTTCTTGTGCCAAAACGACATAAGAAAGAATTTTCTCCATGTGCTGTTTTGAAACGATTGCACCTATTTGAGTTGAATCATTAAGAGGATCGCCTATTTTCAGATTTCTAGCCAGTTGAACGAAATCGTCACGGAAGCGTTCATAAATCGGCTTCTCAATAAAAATCCTTGAGCTACAAAGGCAAATCTCACCTTGATTCGTGAAAGACGAGCGGATATTTGTTTGCAGAGCTTGTTCGTAATTGCAGTCAGCAAAAACTATGCTTGGATTTTTTCCGCCGAGTTCTAATGAAAGTTTTTTGAACATCGGCGCCGCTTGAGAAGCGATCCATGCGCCCGTCTTCGTCCCACCTGTAAAGGAAATAGCCCTAATCTGTGGGTGTTTAACTATCGCAGCACCAATTTTGCTTCCTAACCCGTGAACAACATTCAAAACACCTGCTGGCAGACCAGCCTCAATGCAAATCTTCGATAGAAGATAAGCAGTCATTGGTGTTATTTCAGAAGGTTTAGCCACAACGCAATTACCTGCAGCAAGTGCAGGCGCAATTTTCCACGTAAAAAGATAAAGCGGCAGATTCCAAGGGCTAATACAGCCGACAACACCTATAGGTTGGCGAAGCGTGTAGTTTATCGCTTGCCCTACGGTTTCGTATGACTCAGAGCCAAAATGAATCGCCGCAGTTGCATAAAACCTGAAATTTGCAACTGCGCGTGGTATATCAACTTGTTTTGCCAGAGATTTCGGCTTGCCGTTGTCTATGCTTTCTGCTTCGGCTAAAAAATCTAAATCCCGCTTGATGAGATCAGCTATTCGCATCAAAATCTCAAAACGATCTTCAGGCGATTTGCTAGCCCATGCAGGAAAAGCCCTTTTTGCCGCTTCAACCGCAATCTCAACATCTCTTTCGTCAGAATCAGGCGTTAAAGAATAAACCTTACCAGTAGCAGGCTCAAAGTTTTCTAAATACGCGCCCGAAATCGGCTCTACTAGTTCACCGTTTATGTAATTTGAAATTCTCTGCATATCACTTGAAACCCAGGTAGTTAATCTGTTAGTCTAAAACCTTGTTAAACTAACTACTTCTCCTATGTCAAATGAAATAACGCAAGTTGCTGAAGAAAACTTCAACTCTTTGGAAACGGTTTTAGGAAAATCCGACTTAAACTCTTCAACTTCCTCAAAAGCGATTGCTAATCCCAGAAAAAAATCAACATCAAAAAAGTTTTTTGTTTTAGCTGTAGCAACTTGCGGAATTGGCTACGCGCCTTTGATGCCCGGAACAATCGCTTCAGCCCTAACTTCACTACTCTATTTTTTCATCGTTCTTTTTGAAACTCATATTGCAGAAGTCTTCGTCCAGAATGGCTACACAAAAACAAGAGTTTTCGCATGGCTTGATGCCTTCAACATACTACTTTTCGTATGCTTTTGTGCTTTGGGAATCTGGGCATCAGGAAAAGCAGTAGAGATTTTCAAAAACAAAGACCCGAAGGAAGTCGTGGTTGATGAAGTAATCGGGCAACTTATTGCTTTTATGTTCATTCCACTTACTGCTTCATGGAAAATCATTCTGCTTGGATTTATAGTTTTCAGGCTTTTTGATATTTTCAAGCCCTATCCAATAAATCGCCTTCAAAAATTGCCTTCTGGATTTGGCGTTTGTGCTGACGATATTTTAGCTGGTGTCTATACCGGCATCTGCCTTGCGTTCGTCTATGCCCTCACAGCTTAATCTTTGCTCTCAAAAATCCAACCTTTTCGCCAAAAATACACAACCAAAGAGATTGCAACCAAAAACATAACGCCTAAAGTTACGAAGTAGCCGTATTTCATCTTCAATTCAGGCATATACTCAAAATTCATGCCGTAGATTCCAGCAATCACAGAGAGCGGAAGCATTATGGTCGAAATCACAGTCATGAATTTTATAGCTTCGTTCGTCTTGCTTGCGAGCGTATTGAAATGTATATCCAGCAACCCATTTACCAAATCACGATAGTTTTCAGCCAAAACCACAACTCTAAGCAGATGATCGTAAACATCACGATAAAACGGCAAATTCGACTCATCAATGAACGGAAACTCCCCATGAGAAATTCGATACAAAACTCGCTCTTGCTTCGAGCCAATACGAATAAGCCTTGCAACGCTTCTTTTCAAATCCATTATCTCTTCCAAAATCCCTCGATTTGTTTTCTTCATCTTCAAAATTCTGTGTTCGAGATAGCTTATCGCTTTGTCAAAATCTTCAACAACAGGTATGTAAAAATCGATCATTCTGTCGAGAATCTGATGAAGAACGTAATCAATGCCTCTTTGAAAGATAAAGGATGAGGTTTCTAGCTGCTGCTTAATCGCATCAATGCTACGAAACTTCTCACGATGATAGGTCACAAGAAAATTTCTTCCAAGATAGCCATCAAGCTCTTTGGTAACGAAGTTATGAGAGTTTGTTTCATTCTTAACGCCGTGAAATATGAAAAAGAGATAGTCCTGAAAAACTTCAATCTTCGGATGATTTCTCATCTCTACAGCATCTTCAATCGTCAGCGGATGAAAACAAAAAACTTCGGATAGGATTTTTTCTTCCTCCTTGCTTGGATTTTCCATGTCTATCCAAACAAGATTGTTTTCATCCCGCAGAAGATGCGGTAAATCTTCCTTAGAAAAGCCTTTCTTTAGCTCCTTCTCTTTCTTCTTGTAAACAAAAATCTCCAGCATAACGAAACAAAATTTTTACTCAGATCGTTTATTAAAACAAATTAGCTTCTTGGCTTTCTCAAGTTCTTATAGAATCAACTGGTTGGTAAAATGAACGAAAACAGCAAAGCAACTGTAAAGGTAGAAAACGTCACGAAGAAATTCGGTGATTTTGTAGCGGTTAGTGATTTGAGCTTTGAAATCAAACCGGGGAGAGTCTTTGGATTCTTAGGTCCCAACGGTGCTGGAAAAACAACAACAATCAGAATGATTGTAGGGATTCTACTTCCCGATGAAGGGAAGATAGAAGTTTTAGGTTCAGATTCGCCCGTGAAAGTCCAAAACAAAATAGGCTATTTGCCCGAAGAAAGAGGGCTTTACAAAAAAATGAAAATCGAAGATCAACTCCGATATTTTGCGGCTTTGAAAGGAATAAACGGTTCAGAAGCCGACAGAAGAATTGATTATTGGCTTGAAAAAATGGGACTTTTGCAATGGAAAAAGAAAAAAACAACAGACCTTTCAAAAGGCATGGCTCAAAAGATTCAATTCATTTCCGCAGTTTTGCATGATCCCGAACTGTTGATTTTAGACGAGCCTTTTTCAGGGCTTGATCCTATCAACGTTGAATTTCTCATCGAAGTAGTTTCAGAGCTAAAACAGCAAAACAAAACCATTATCTTCTCGACTCATTTAATGGAAACGGCAGAAAGACTCTGCGATGATATTTTGCTGATCAACAAATCCCGCAAAGTCATATCGGGAACTTTGAGAGAAGTAAAATCTAGTTTCAGTAAAAATCTTGTAGCTTTAAGGATAGTAGGCGGTGATGGGATTTTAAGCGACAAGGAATTGGTTGCTGAAGTCAAAGATCATGCAGACGAGAAAGAAGTGGTTTTGGCGAACGGAGTTGATGCTCAGGTTTTGCTAAAAAAACTCATCGAAAGCGGTGCAAGAATTCTCAAATTTGAATGCGTTGAACCCAGCCTAAGAGATGTTTTTATTGAAAAAATCGGCGGAGAAAATTGAAATGACACTAAGCAAAATATTTGCCGTTATCAAACACGAATACAAAAAGATAGTCTTAAAATGGTCTTTTCTAATCGGGACTTTCCTTGTTCCACTGTTGGGTCTTGTTTTTACATTTATCCCGATGCTACTTTTCCTTATCAAAGGTGAAACTTTGAGACTTGTTATTGTTGACCCGACTGAAAAGATAAAGCCGCGTTTAGAAAAAGCTCTTTCTGAAAAAAGCACAAATTCCAAAAAGAAGGAACTAGAACCAAAGCTTAATACCTTAGAAACGCAGAAAGAGTTACCCGAAGAAGCATCAAACACAGATGTTGTTTTCGTTGATTACAGCATTGCAGAAAAAAGCGCAGAACAAATTCGACGTGAACTTAACGCAATGATTACGGACGGAAAAATTGACGCTTATTTGATAGTCCCAGAAGACCCTCTAGACCCTTCTGCTTCGTATGAATTTTATTCCCGCAAAGCTGAAGATTTCATAGTTAATTCAAGGTTGAAGGGAGCATTAGAAAGAGCTATACGCGCCGAGCGACTCTCAAAAACCAAAATAAGCGAAGAAGAACTGGAGTTTTTGAATAGCGAAGTAAAACTTTCCGTGAAAAAACTCGATAAACAAGGCTCTGAAGAAGAAAGCGGACAAGGCTTCTGGATCGGATTTGTGATCGCCATTTTGATTTACATGATACTTTCCGTTTATGGACAAACAATTTTATCCGCCGTTGTTGAAGAGAAGGAAACTAGAATAGCCGAAATACTGTTTTCGTCAGCCAAACCCTTCGAGTTAATGATTGGAAAACTTATAGGTGTTGGGCTTGCAGGCTTAACTCAACTAGGAATATGGCTGATCTCGGCTTCCGTAATTCTCATATTTAGCTTACCTTACCTGGCTTTAGTTGGATTCAAGCTGATTTCGCCTTCTGTTCTTATTCTCTTTTTCGTCTATTTCACGCTGGGGTTCTTCACTTATGCTTCGATCTTCGCTCTGATAGGCTCGATGGTTACTAGCGTCCAAGAAGGTGGACAATTTTCCTTCCTGCCTGTGATGATAATGCTTGCAAGCTTTTACTTGTGCTTTTTGGTTCTTCGTGACCCAAGCTCCGAAATTTCATTCTGGATTTCAATTGCACCTTTTTCTGCTCCAATGGCGATGCCTGTTGTTTTGGCACTTGAAAAGCCACCAATTTGGCAAATCACTCTTTCAATCTTTGTTAACGTCTTAGCAGTTGTAGGAATCGTGTGGCTTGCTTCTAGAGTTTATCGTGTCGGAATGCTAATGTATGGAAAAAGAGCAACAATCCCTGAAGTTTGGAGATGGATAAAAGAAAGTTGAATCGTTGAAATCGAATCGAAACCTTATGGAAAATCGGATCGAGACTGAGAAAAAATTTCGCTTAAACAACAAGCAATACGAAGAAATCTGTTCTGTCTTGCAAAATCTCGGTGCAGAATTCTTAGGTGAGTCTTTCGAGGAAAACAAACTCTTTACAAACGAACACTTAAGGCAAGACAGAGCCATTTTGAGACTACGGAAAACTGGCGAGAAAGCCGTTTTGACTTACAAAAAGCGGATTCAAAATCAGTTCGACATAAAACATCAAATCGAATATGAAACGATAGTTTCCGACGCAGAAGCAATTGAAAAGATTCTCGAAAATTCAGGTTTTGTGTTGAATCTGGTTTACGAAAAGCGACGTAAAACATGGAAGCTACGTGGTGCTGAAGTGGTTTTAGACGAGCTTCCTTTTGGCTTTTTTATGGAAATTGAAGGGAACCTCACGGCAATTCTAGAAGCCGAAGCTTTGCTTGGAGCAGAAGATTACGAAGTCGAACACGAAACCTATCCGAATCTCACGCTGAAATACGGCAAAAAAGAAGGAAATCTTGTCCAAGCCAGATTCTAAAACACTTTCAGTGATGGAATATCAATGCGTCAGATTCTTGCCTGTGCTAGTTTTTCTTTAACCGATAAAGGCTGAATTTGAACGAGGCTTTGAGGAGCATTTGCGAGCCAAGTTGTGGGGCAAACTCCGCAAATACTGCATTTTTCAACTGCTGGACAAGGTTTAGAGCTTAAAGCCAAATGCGCTTTTTCATTTTCCCTTTTGAGAAATTCAAAACTCAAACCTGGATCAACAATGAACCAAGGCAAGTATTCGTTGAAATCCCGTTTTCTCTCAGTATGAAAAGCCACGTTGAAATTAAGCCTTCTGATAGCTTCGTTGAGATTTCCATTCAAACGAGCGGCAAGATCAATAAGTTCAGCCGTAGTTCGATCCCCCAATGAAAACAAAGCTTGCTCATGAGCAATCCGAGCAGACATAAACCTAACTTCAACATTTGGAATCTTAGAAAGCTCTCTGCAAGCGTATTTGATGCGATTTTTCAGCTCTCTTTCCGGGCAAATTGGCTCCCACTGAAACGGCGTATTCGGTTTAGGCACAAAGCCGTTGATTGAAGGTATGATTTTACCGAGCTTGCCGAATCTTTTACCTGCCTCAACCATTCTGTCCCTAATTCGCTTGACTAAAACCGTAAGCTCGTCTAAATCTTCCTGTGTTTCTGTAGGCAATCCAACCATTATGTAAAGTTTGAGCGTTAAAATACCTTTATCGAAAACCGAACTGCATATTTCGATGATTTCTTCATTTGTCAGATTTTTGTTTATGACCCTTCTGAGCCTATCAGAACCTGTTTCGGGAGCTACGGCGATTTGCTGATCCTGTGATTCTACGAGCGCATCCAACAATTCGTCGGATATTTGATCGAGTCTCAAGGAAGAAACGGAAATCTTGTAGCCCATTTTCCTAAGTTCGCTAAGTATCGTTGAAATTTCGGGATGATCGCAAACCGCAGTTGAGACAAGCCCAATTTTGTCCGTCTTACTGCGCCATTGACGAGCTTTTTCGAGTATGTGTTTGGCAGGAACGACTCTTGGCGGATAGTAATTGTATCCAGCCCAACAAAAACGGCAACCTTGCGAACATCCACGCGAGATTTCAACCAGTAATCTATCTCCCATTTCGGCTTTCGGACTCCAAATAGCCGTCGAAGGGCAAAAAACATCTTGATTTAGGAGAAACTCTGCTAACTCCTTCTCACCTCGACTTATCGCACGCCTCAAAGTTCCTTCTTTTGGATTGACTGATGCTAAAGCTCTACCAACTCGCTTCGGGATGCCATCCTTCTTAGGCAAGTAGTCAAAGATCGTGCCATCGTCGTTGTATATGACTTCGTAAAATGAAGGCACATAAAATCCTCTGCCGATTCTCGCAAGCCTCAGCAAAATCTCTTCTTTTGAACCGCCTTCCAGTATTGCATCTATGAGTTGATAAGCAAGGATTTCACCTTCACCAACCGCTATAACATCTGTAAAATCTGCAATCGGTTCAGGATTAAGAAACGAAGCGGCTCCGCCCATGACCACGATAGGATGAAAATCATTTCTTTGCTCGGACCAAACAGGAATTCCGCTCATCTGTAGCATCCGAGCCATGTTCAAATAATCAGTTTCAAAAGATATTGAGAAAGCTATTATGTCGAAATCTCTTATAGGAGTTTGAGTTTCAAGTGATAGAAGCGGCGCACCACTTCTTTCATACTCCCGCATCTCATATTCATCAGGTAGAAAAGCTCTTTCGCAAGCGACTTCAGGGATTTTGTTGAAAATCTCATACATCGTCTGAAAGCCCAAATTCGCCATTCCGATAGAATAAACATTCGGATAGCACAAGGCTATGCGAATATCAGCACCTCTCTTAATGACATAGCCTTCTTCGTATGAAAGTTTCCTCTTGTAGCTTTCGACGATTCTTTTCATTGAAGTAAAAGTTTAACAAAGTTTTGAGAATCTCACCACAACTGCAAGATGTGGAGAAGCTTATCTTTAAGATTTTTTCGCAGTTCAGCGGTTATTTCTCAAAACAACAAGCTGCCAAAGCGAAGAAAGCAAATTTGCTTCTGACTATTGTTTCGTAAGGTATCCGGATGGCGTTACCGTTTTGTCAAAAACATACTCATACTCCCAAAGCCCAAAGGGAAGCAAGTTGATTTTCTTTTTGTAAGCAACTCTTGCGTGGACAAAATAATTCACGACTTTTACCTCGATGTAAGTATCTTCTGGAAGACCGTATTCTCTAACGACCTTTTGCAACCTCGCTTTAGGAATTTCAATTGCTTTCTGTCCTGACTGAGCACTACCTTGTAAAACTGCTGTAGTCATCTCTTGTTCAAGGCTTTGGCTTTCGTAAACTGCATAGATATAGTTATATCCGCCATAAGCAACCAGCAACAGAACAAAAAGAACTATAGCAAACTTGACCCCTGCACTTCCCTTTTGATTCGATATTACAAACATAACGAACCTCTCTTCTGAAAAATTTTCTCAATGCATCTTAGTATAGTTTCATCGGCAATCTGCTTACCGTCAAGTATTTTAGGCTTACCAATTGCTTCAAGCAAAATCCATTCAAGCGAACTTCTCAGATTCTTCTTGTCAAAAGAGATTGCATCAAGTATTTCACTTCTGCTAACGCCATTTAGATCAGGAAGATCACCTGCCAGACCGATGGCTTCACTTAATAACTCTACTTCTCTTTCTGAAAAATTTGCAACGTATTTTGAGATTTCCGCCTCAACTAGAATCCCGATTCCTACAGCCTCGCCATGCTTGAAACGTTTGTATTCGGTGACTTTCTCAATAGCATGGCCTATCGTATGACCAAAATTCAAAATCTTTCGTGAGAACCTGTCTCTTCTACCTACTTCTTCGCAATCATCTTGAGAAACTATTTGAGCCTTGAATTTTACCTGCTCGGATATGAGTTTTTCTAGACTTTGCAAAAATGGTTTGTTTGAGAACGACTTTCTGAAATTTTTTACAGGAAATTTCTTCAAGAACTCTAAAGTCTGGGAAAACAACTTCTCACCCGCCAGTGATGCCTGTTTTATTGCTTCACAGATACCTGAAGTTAGCTCTCTTGTGGGAAGAGTTTTGAGTGTTTCAACATCTGCAATAACAGCGGAAGGATGATAAAAAGCTCCTATCAAATTTTTACCAAATTTTGAGTTAATGGCCGTTTTTCCACCTACGGAAGCATCAATCATTGCAAGTAAAGTCGTCGGGACTTGCACAAAACCAATACCACGCAAATAAATCGCCGATGCAAATCCCGCCAAATCTCCCACTACTCCGCCACCAAGAGCAATCAAAAAGTCTGTTCTTCTAAATTTGTTTTCGCTCAAGAAATCCAACAATCGCTTGAGAGTGCTAAAGTTTTTATATTTTTCCCCATCTCCCATCAAAAAGTGCGAAGATTCAAAACCTGCTTTTGCTAGGGAATTTTGCAATAGTTTCCCATAAAGACGGAAAACTTTTTTGTTCGAGACAATCACGGCGCGGCTTTTCTGACTTGGGAACAGGTTATTCAAAAATTCAAGGTTTTTCAGCAACCCGCATCCAACTTTGATCTCGTAATCGTGGGCTTTCGCAGCTAACTGAATTTTTATGTTCTCCATATCTCCAAAAATGCTGTAACGCTATAACTGCATCAGGTCTTATCTCTTTTCGAGAACGATCATAAATTCAGATTTCATACCTTCAGGATTTGGATTATTTCTGTTAGAAAACAGCTTTCGCCGAACAATCTTATCATCAAAAATCTCAACCATCTTAAAATCAAGCTTTCCAACAAAATACTCGTAAATTGCTTTCCATATTTCTACCTCGATACCTTGCATTTTAGGGCTTCCGATAAACACGCAAAGTTTTCCGCCTGTTCTGAGTTTTTTGCTTGCTGACTCAAGAGTTTTGAGAACATACCAGAAGTAAGAATCAAACATTGTCAGCAATTTACGATCAGTAATAAGAGAACGTAAACTTTCTAAATAGCTTATTTCAATTCTCTTACCGTCGGAAGGTCTAAAAGGTATTTCTAATTTTTGCAAAGACTTTATTTTATCCGAAGAATATCCAAGCCAGATAAGTTCCATCTTAAAGGTTCTCAAGTATTCTTGGGCTTGCAAATATGGTGGCGATGTTATAATTGCGTCCAGTTCTACAGGTATTGAATCAAAGTCGAGGCTAGCACTATCCAGCCCTGTATAATAATACACTGGAGCACGCCTTGGAAAATCCTTTGTTAGTTGGTAAAGCTGATACCATAATTTTTCAGCCTCAATTTCGACCTCACAACGGATTATCTCTTCAACAAACAGAGCATTCAGTGCATTTTCAAGCCATTTTCTTTTACGTCTCGACGTAAAAAGCTTTGGCATGT
This sequence comes from Acidobacteriota bacterium, assembly GCA_003697135.1. Taxonomy (GTDB): domain Bacteria; phylum Acidobacteriota; class Blastocatellia; order Pyrinomonadales; family Pyrinomonadaceae; genus J014. Next base: position 92,433 of record RFGC01000018.1, on the reverse strand, counting down.
TGTGCTCTGCGAACGAATACTTTTTTGATACTTTGAGAAGACTCAATGCCAAGATTTTCTTCGCAAGACTGTTATCTTCTTCCAAATAGCCATGAAATCTACTCCAAATACCGCACCAAAAATCAAAAAGCTGTTCTGGATACCAGTAAGTCAAATCTTTCCATCCTTCCAACAAACTTACCGTTTGTGAGTTACCAATTTGCTCTTCATTTGTTCTGCTATCAAAGATAAGACCAATGTATTTCTTGAATTTATCAAGTTCGTTGTTCGTTAAGTTTGCAAATTTTACATCATAAATATACGAACAAAAGGGGTTGAGTTCTATTAAATATGATTCAACTCCGACAATAGAAGCTTCCAGTCCAGTTGTGCCAGAACCAGCATAAGGGTCTAAAACCACAGTTACACGAGACCCTTTGGAAGTATTGCAAACATAATTTTTCAGGCAAAATCGCACTACTTGAGGAATGAATTTTGCAGGATGAAAAAATACAGAATGCGTTAGATACCCAGTGTCGTTAATCTCAGGTATTTCCTGACGAAATGCGATTGGCTTTGGGTTTGGAAAACTTATCATACACGAACTTTAGCAAGATCAAATCTCTGATGTAACAAATCATATCAGAAGGCGAATCGAAATGAATAATGCTCTTTTTCCACCTAGGTGCAATGTCAAGTGCCAATTTATTCGCTAGTCTCAAATATTCACTGGAACTTTTGAGAGCTGCTGTTTCATAGTTTTTTTCACGCAGTAAGTCACTCAGATAATTGACGTTGCTTTGACAAGCTTTTAGATGTGTGTTTTCCAATTCCAGATAAGCAATAACATAAGCAAGCCATAAGTCATCAACTTCCTTGAGCAATTTCAAAATTACCTCTTTATCTTCTAACTTAATTCTACCCCATTCTTCTATTGTGTTAAGAATTTTGTCTAACCCATAACAAATTCTGACCGAAGTTCTTTTGCTAAATCTTATTTCTTCTTCCGAACATACCTCCAAATTGTCCTTGTCTAATTCCCTTAAGGTCTCAATCACTTCGTTTATAGTAGTTTTCTTTTGTTGCTCTTTACGCTCCTCCCAAACACCAATTAAATAGCTAATATCAGCCTCACTCTCTATCTTCTCCCATATTTTCTTAAAAGGTTTTATCAGTGAATGTTTGGCTGTAGTCCCGCCTGTATCGTCTCTTGATCGAATTTGAATCACCAAAATCCTTTTGTTTTGTCCATCTCTCTCGTCCAAAACCACTATATCCAAATCAGAACTCGACTCGTATGTTGGAATTAGCTTTTTAACAAACTCCAGAGTATCTTTCTTAGAGCTGGATACTCTTATACCCTCTTCTTTAACAATCAGGTTCTTTATTATCTTCTCCAAAATCTTCCCTTGTCGTGCTCTGTATGAAGAATGAAAAAACTGATGAAAAGCGAAAAAATAAGGATAAAACTTAGCAAGATTGTAACCTTCAGCTAGCTTCTCAGCTCGGTGAATACCTGCCGCAAATTCCTTTATGCTATCTAACTCTTCCTTAAGTGCTTCAAACCTCTCTTCAAATAAAATTTCCACCAAATTTCTCGCTAGAGACAGAGTTTCCGAAAGAATTCCCCTAGCTAAAGCCGTTTTATCTGTCTCATCCAGACATAAAATAACTCTCTTTTGAATTTTATAACCCACTTTGGTTAAGAGTATTCTAAAAATTTCCTAGAAGTCAACAAGCTCAGTTGGGAATTTCGACCTTTTTCAGTTCTTCTATGTAAATAGCTCGCAAATCCGTTGTTCATTCTTGCAATCCACCTTACTTCTAGCTATTCTTTTTGTGAATTAAATCGTTACTCTCACGCAAAGCTATGTCAAACGAAAGAGTTTTAGCAGTTATTTTGGGGGGAGGAGCGGGAACGAGACTTTTCCCGTTGACAAAAGAAAGAGCAAAACCAGCAGTGCCGCTCGGCGGCAAATACAGACTCGTTGATGTTCCAATATCTAATTGTATAAATTCAGGCATCACGCAAATTTTTGTTCTGACGCAATACAATTCAGCTTCTCTGAATCGTCATATTGCTCAAACTTATCGTTTCTCGAATTTTTCAACTGGTTTTGTCGAAATTCTGGCGGCTGAACAGCGGCGCGACAGCCCCCATTGGTTTCAAGGAACTGCCGATGCAGTCCGCCAGACATTGCCACACATACAAGACTGGCGCGTGAAACACCTACTAGTTCTTTCTGGCGATCATCTCTACAGAATGGACTACAGAGAATTTTTGCAAAGACATCGTGAAACAGATGCCGATTTGACTATATCGGTTATTCCTTGCCGGGAAGAGGAAGCCGAAAGCTTCGGACTCCTGAAAACCGACGATCATGGCAGAATCATAGAATTCAAGGAAAAACCCAAAGGTGAAGCTCTGCAATCAATGCGAGTTGATACCACCAGATTTGGGCTCAGCCCCGAAGAAGCAAAGTCAAAACCTTTCCTTGCGTCTATGGGTATTTATGTCTTCAAATACGATATTTTGGTGCAGCTATTAAAAATGGACGAATCTTGGGTTGACTTTGGAAGAGAAGTGATCCCTGCCGCTATCAAAATGTTCAATGTTCAAGCCTACCTTTTCAGAGGCTACTGGGAAGACATAGGAACAATTCGCTCATTTTACCAAGCAAACCTCGATTTAGTATCGCCACTACCAAAGTTCAATTTCTTCGATGCAGAAGCGCCAATATACACAAGAAGTCGCTATCTTCCACCCTCAAAGATTCACAACTGCGACATTGATAATTCTTTGATTAGCGAGGGATGCATTCTAAACGGAGTATATGCCAGAAACTCTATCATTGGCTTGCGAAGCCGTATTGATAATGGAGCGAGGCTAGAAAATGTAATTCTCATGGGAGCTGATTATTTCGAGTCTCTAGAAGATTTGAAAGCAAATCTTAACAATGGAATTCCTCATATTGGAATCGGAGAAAAAACGATAATTCGACGTAGCATTATTGATAAAAATGCTCGCATTGGCAGAAACGTCCAGCTTATCAATTATCGCTCAATCGAAAACGAAGATTCTCCTGATGGCTCATATTACATTCGAGATGGGATAATTATAATCCCGAAAAATGCTGTTATACCTGATGGGACGATTATCTGAATCAAAAGACTCGTCGCCAAAAACAAAAGGCTTTTGCTTTTTTGTCGAATTTGTTTAGCATATTTCTTTTGAGCGTTTATGTTGAGTGCAATAAAAGATTTGTTAGGAATAAAAGAAGAAAACAAAGCGAAAATAGGGAATGAAATCATTGAAAACGTCGAAGTCTGGTCGGCGCGTTACTCTAAATGGAAGTTCAACGAAAACCTAACGAATTATCCCTTTGTCGAAAATCGCTATGCGCCTTTCACGCCTGCCAGAAGAGCTTTGCCAATGTTGAATCTTGCACTGATTTCGTCCGCTGGTGCCTACATTGACGGAACCCAGCCGTTCGATACTACTTCCACAGAAGGAGATGTAAGTTTTAGGGAAATACCAAGAGAAGTTGATGCAAAAGATTTGGCATACTCGGCGCGTGGTTACAATCCAGAAGCCGTTATTCAGGATAGAAACGCTCAAATTCCCATAGATAGGCTTCTTGAATACGAGAAAAATGCTGTCATAGGAAGTCTTAATGAAGTTTGGTGGAGTTTTTGCGGTTTCATTCCAAACGCTAAACGCGTAGCTGAAGAACTCGCACCACGACTTACCGAGAGACTTCATCGTTATAATGTCCAAGCCGCTTTGTTGATTCCCGCCTCAAGACTTTGCCACCAGAGCGTTGCGATTGTAGCAAGAAAAATAGAGCAAAGCGGTATTCCAACGATGGTTATTGCAGTTGACAAAGAAATAATCGAAAAAGTGCGTCCGCCCCGTGCTGGCTACTACGAAGGCGAATACGGAAGCGTTGCAGGAAAACCAAATTGGAAACAATACCAACTTCGCGTTCTCGACGAATCGCTTAGATGGATTGAACCTTTCGATCAACCTGGAATTAGAAAGTTAGTCGTTGATCTTGAAACTAAAACAGAAGAAGAAAGAGGCGAGAAATAACTCAACTTCAGACCTTCCGAAAAGTTGCTCAAGTCTTGATGGACTTTCAGGATTCTTTCCATCGCCTCAATCAAGTTGTCAAACGCCGATAGATTAAGGGCATTTTTTCTGGGAGACTGAAAATATCGTCAATGATTGTGTAACCGACATCGCCGTATAGGTCTTTTAGTTCGGCTTCTGATTCGCGATCAATCGTTATACAAAAAGGTGTTATACCTTTCATTTTGGCTTCCGTCAGTGCTTCTCGCACGTCTTCACGAGCATAGCGCGCATCGCCGTAATCATGATCGTAAGGTCTTCCGTCTGTTAACACTATCAAAAGTTTCGTTCTAGCTTCTTGACGCAAAAGTCTTGCGCAAGCATGTCTGATAGCCGCTCCTAAGCGCGTGTTATTCTGAAATGTTATGCCACCGATTCGGCGTTCAATTTCTTCGGAATACTTCTCATCAAAATCTTTGACAACATAGAACTTTACATTCCTTCTGCCTTCCGACGTAAAACCATTTATTGAATAAACATCTCCGACAGCTTCGAGAGCCTCGCTCATCAAAACCAAACCTTCTTTCTCGATTTCAATAATTCTGCGCCCCGGATAGGTGTAAGGTTGCAGAGGATTTCGCGTTATAGTTCTCGCTGTCGAAGAAGATTGGTCAAGAAGAATTGATACGGCAACATCGCGCTTTCTACGTAAACGTTTTGTGTAAACTCGTTCGGATTGTTGCCCGTCAGCTTTTCTATCAATAACATAATCAACAAGAGCGTTCAAATCATAATCCTCGCCATCAAGTTCCCGATTTATCTTGGTGAGATTTTCTGGCTTCATCAATTGAAACTGATAGCGGATTGAAGAAATCAGATGGCGATATTTTGATCTCGTTATTTCAACGAATTCCCTATCGCCCTGCTTGACCTTCTTCTCGATTACGCGGTTCCAGCCGACTCTGTAATCGTTGAGTTCTCTGTCCCATTCATCGTAAATATAAGCCACATCACCTTCTTCAAGCGGTTGCTCTGGCACTTCTACATTTGTCCACGACTGTATTCCGCTTAGGTCTTCGATTTCGTCAAAATCTTCATTCCAATTGTTCCAAGCCGTAAAAAGGTCTCTAGCATCGGTTGCTTTCTCTCGTTTTCGCCTTTTCTCTTCGCCTAAATCTTCCTGCTCTTCTAGAGCTTCACTACTAACGCCTTCTGTCTCTTCTTTAGTTTTTTGGTCTTCCTCACTTTGCACCTGCTGTTGTGGATTTATATTCTGGAAAAGAGAATAGACTCTGCTCGTTGCCATGATTGTATCAGCCACTGTCGCCTTTTTGCCATCTAGGTAAAAATCAATTACGGTTTCGATTTCTGAAACTACTTGCCCGTAAAATCTTCTTGCCTCTTCAGCTACTCCACCGCAAAGTGTTATTTGAAACAAAAGCTCAAACGGCACCAGATGCGCAGGTAATTCAAAAACCGATGGTCTCGTTCGACGCAGATATTCTTGCATCAAATCCAAATCTTTGATCAATCCACGATAGGTTTGGCGTAGTCTTCTATCAATGCGAGCATTTTCCAGCGTTCCAAATATCTTTCTTGCTAGTCTTGGATCAGGAAAGACTTGCAAAACCGTTCGGTAATCCGAATTTTCAGGAAGTTCCTTACGTCTTTTCTTTAGTTCTTCGAGTAATTCTTTTTCAGGAAGAGCTTGCTCACCCTTCGTGACTTCCTCGATGTAACCTGCGAGAGAAAATGCGTCAATCTGCTCTGGTGTAGCAGAATAAAGCTCAGAAAGTTCGGCATAAACAGCTTTTAGCTGTGGAGTGTCACGCTCGTAGGTGCCGAATTCTATTTGTCCTGCTCCATGCGCTGCCAAAACTTTGTAAAGTCTAAAATCAAGCTCTTCGTCATTGAATTCTGCTACTATCGAAGGAAGATAGATTGTTTTACCATCATGGATTTTCGCTTCTTGCGGCATCGCAGAAAGCGGTTCGATTTCTATAGTCTTTCCTGTTAGTCCCTCAACGTAAATTCGCAAAATATTTCTAACCTTTTCTAGCGGCAGTCCTGAGCTTTTTTCATGAAGAATCTCGTTGCTTTGTCTTGTTTCGAGTGCGAAAAATGAGCGTCGTGCTTTGCTAGAGCTGGATTGAGTCTGATTAAGTCCTGCAAAAATCCAATCTTCAAACTGTTTTATCGAGACTTGTCTTAATGCTTTCGGACTCGAACGGAAAACTGCTAACGCACTCTCAGCATCAACTTCGGCTACTTTCCCAATCAGATGCAAAACTTTTTTGAGTAACTCAAAGCCACCTCTCCCTTTGCCTAAAGCCGACATTTGAGCAAAGAAAGCTGGTGAGGATCGTAGAAAAGCTATAAGTAGAGCGTTCCCGTGCTTCGCTTGACTGTGAATCAAAGCGCACCAATCTTCAAAGACCTCGAAATTGCGATGTGAAACCTCGCTTCCTGCTGAGAGAAAATGCAGTGTAGCATTGCCTCCGTATTCGAGAAATTCGACCGCTTTTTTGGTAAGCTTGATCGCCTTTTCTGCTGAAAGTTTCCTTAGTGTTTCTGGCAAAGCAATCCAAAGCTCTGCTGTCATTCCACCAGTCCGAGCTACAAAAGCCGAAGCTAGGGAAATTACTGCATCTGAAACGAGTTTTCTATCTTCATTGAAATTATTCAAAACTTCAGCAAGTTTCGGTGTGGTTTTCAAAAGATCAAAACTGTGTTTTGCACTCCTTTGAGCTACTTCAGAAGCGATTCTCAATATCTGCTTGAAAAACTCATCATCTTGGAGCGTTTCTCTCAACTTTGGTATCTCTTGATAGGTTTCTAAAGCTATATTGCTCGAGAGAATCATTTGGCGAAGGCAAATTTGAAAGGCTAAACTTCTGCTATCTTCAGGAACATTCGCAAAATCCCGTGCACCTTGAGCAAAAAACTTCATTCCTGCATCAGGATTAGCAATAGCCAAGCGTCTTCCGATCTCCGCCCAAAGTTTTAAGTCTTCAGGTGCGAAAACTTCAGCTACTTCTGGAACAACTTCGACAAATTCTCGGCTGACTTTCAAAGAAACACCTGCAAGCGATGTCCCAATATCCCAAACAACCTGTTTGTATTCAGAAGACAAACGGCTTAAATGCTTCGCTAATTCCACGAAAGATTTTTGATTCTCCTCGAATCTCTCCATACTAAAATCTTATCATTTTAGCCTTTGAAATCCCTATGCAATCGAAATTCCATTATCGCCCAAAATCCATAAACCCACAAAGAACAAACAACCCTAAGACCTCCGACTTCATCTTGCTGTAACAGTTAAGCTTTGACTTTTTGCTTTGAACGCCTCTATCGAGGTGCTAAACTTAAAGAAGGGATGGCCAATTCGCGAAGTTATGAAAGAAGAAGTTCAGCTTGCGAGTGAAGTAGAAGAAGAAATTCACATAACTAAAACTGCTCCTTTTCGCTCCTCAACTGAGGAAAACCGGCTCCGAAACAATAGGCTCCAACCTTCAACAATTGCTCAGAGACTTTCGCCATCAGAATTCAATACGGCAATGGTGCATTTTTATCGCGGGGAAATTCAGCGATCAAATGTTTGGCGATCTCGTCTCGATACAACAACAAATTGGGCTGTAATCACAACAGGTGCGACACTTTCATTTGTTTTCAGTTCGCCAGATAATCCGCATTTTGTTATTCCGATAAATACAATCCTGGTGGCGATTTTCATGTTCATGGAAGCCCGCCGTTATCGTTACTACGAAGTTTGGGCAAATCGCGTGCGAGTTTTAGAGACAGGATATTTTGCTCCGATGCTTTCTAGTCAAGCCATACCGCCCGATAGAGAATGGGCAGAACACCTTTCTGCTGATTTGCTATCGCCCCACTTTACAATAAGCGAATGGGAAGCGATTGGGCGCAGGCTCCGCAGAAACTATATCTGGATTTTCATCTTGCTTGCCTTGAGTTGGACTCTGAAGGTTTACTTGCATCCTTTCCCTATTGCACTCGACGACCCAAGAGTAAATCCTTTTGAAGTTTTTTTGGAAAGAGCCACAGTCGGACTTGCACCCGGTTGGCTGGTAATCGCGGCTGGCGTCGTATTTAACCTTTCGATTTTCTTTATTGCAATCGCAACACTGAAACTTCATGACGCTTCAAGCGAAGTAATGCCATTAGAAAAATTTGAATGGCATCCGCTGAAAAAAGTAATGGAATGGGCCGAATCAAACTTTCGCTATAACACAATTCGCAGAGCGAAAAGAGCAAGTCAAAGGCTCCAGAGTATTGAGAACACTCAAGCACCAAACCGTTAACTCTTTGCAGGAAATTATGAGAATAAAAGCCTTTTTAGTTTGTTGGATTTTCGTTTTAGCTGTTGCCTTAAACGCCCAAGTTGCAAAAACAAATGACTTTTTTCTCGAAAGCAAGCTAATGGGCCGACGGATACCCTACCGTGTTATCTTTCCTTCTGATTACCAAACCTCCGAAAAACGCTATCCAGTAATTTATCTTCTACATGGACTTTCAGGCAATTACAAAAACTGGACTGAAAAAACCAAACTAACTAAATACGCAACCGAATACAATTTTCTGATCATCACGGTTGAAGGTGAAAATGGTTGGTATTCAGACAGCAAGACCAAACCCAATAGTCTCTACGAAAGTTATATAATCCAAGAGCTGATACCCGAAATTGATAAAAAATTCCGCACAATCACAGATCGCAATCACAGAGTAATTGCAGGTCTTTCGATGGGCGGCTACGGTGCGATAAAGTTTGGCTTGAAATATCCTGAAAAATTTGTTTTGGTTGGCTCCTTCAGTGGTGCTCTTGCGGCAACCTCAATCAAGGAAGGCACAACGCTTGAGTGGATTACAAAAACCATCTATGATGCCTTCGGTCCCGAAGGAAGCGAATCTAGAAAAGAAAATGATATTTTTCAGATTGTGCGTAGCCTAAGCGATGAACAAGTCAAAAAACTTCCTTTCATTTATCTCGATTGTGGGACTGAGGACTTTTTGTTCAAAGACAATCAAGATTTCATGAAACTACTTGTCGAGAAGAGAATCAAACACGAATATAGACAAAAGCCCGGCGCCCATACATGGGACTACTGGGAAAACCAAATACAAGAATTTTTGAGATTAGCTAAAAAGTTTATTGAGAAACCTATTCTATGACAATGCTGAATTTTGCAATTGAGACCGCAGTTGAAGCTGGTAAACTTTTGCTTGACAAAGCAGGACGAAAATTAGATGTTTCCAAAAAAGGTGATATAAACTTGGTTACGGAAGCCGATATAGCCTCTGAAAAGCTCATAATCGAGCGAATAAAAAGCTATTATCCAAAACATACCATTTTAGCGGAAGAATCCGGTGAATCTGCTATTTCAGATGGCGATAAACTTTGGAAATGGATTATAGACCCGCTAGACGGGACAACTAATTTTGCACACGGTTACCCTTGCTTTGCTGTCACGATTGCTCTTGAATACAATGGCGAAATAGTCATTGGTGTAACTTACGACCCGACAAGAGATGAAATTTTTGCAGCTGAAAAGGGCAGCGGTGCTACGTTAAATGGCAAACGAATCAGCGTCTCAAGCACAGAGAAACTTGCTGATGCCTTGATAGTAACAGGCTTTCCCTATGACTTTGTTAAAAGAGACGGAATCGTTGAAAACTTACTCAAATTGCTTTTCAAGGCAAGAGGAGTTCGGCGCGATGGTTCAGCCGCAATAGACATGGCATACGTCGCTTGTGGCCGATTTGATGGCTTCTGGGAAGAAGGTCTCAATCCTTGGGACGTTGCTGCTGGATTCTTGCTGATCAAAGAAGCTGGCGGACGTGTTACTCACTATGACGGCTCACCTTTCAGCATCTACAAATCCCCAATTCTAGCCACTAACGGCATAATTCACGAAGAGATGATGCAAATTCTCAACGAGAGTAAGCCCCAAATCCCGAAGAGCAAAGCAGAAACTAGAATCTGAAAAGCTAATCAGGATGGTTCCTCGTGCAGTAAAAAAATTTCAAACAGAAAAAAATAATAATGCCCAAACCTAAAAGTGTTGTGAAAATCTGAAATCCGTATAAAGTGCCGAACCTTTTGATGCAAGCCTCTTGCGGATTTTTTCCGCTGTAAAGAATCTCTATTTGATCGCCTACGCGATAGCCATAAGTCAAGATTTGCAAGTATTCAACTTCTTGAGCTTCACCATCACTGTTTATGGCAGTAAATCTTATTGTCGGATACAAGCCTCCATACCATGTTTTTACGATTGTTCCCCTTGCAGAAAAAGCCTCATTAACAAATCTACGAGTGCTTATAATCGAAGCCACAGAGAGTATAAGCATTAGCGCTCCGACAAAGATAAAAAATCCATATTGCAGTTTTTTGAAATCCTCGAGAGCCATGAACTCAAGAGAAGAGATTTTAGCAATCCTATCAAAGTTTACCGATAACCGAAAGCAATCTGCCAACTTTACCGTAAATTTTCTTTTCTACTCGGTATGAGAAAAACAAATCCGTTCGTTCCAGCGTGCAAAAAGGAGCTACATAAATGTTTTCCGTCAAAACGCCGCAACTTAAAAGCTGTTGAAAATTGGCTTTATGGAGATTCAAAAAAGCGTGCCCAAGACGTGAAGGCTTTAGGAAGACTTTGCTTTCTATCGGGAATCGCTCAACGAAAGCCTCGACAACTTCGGGACCAACTTCATACTTTGAGACAGCCGCAGGACCGATAGCACAAATTAAGTCCCTCGGTTTTGAGCCGTATAAATCTATCATTTTTTGCACCGTCTTTTTGGTAATCTCTTGAAGCGTTCCGCGCCAGCCTGCATGAACAGCCGCATAAACCTTATTCACGGCATCACCAATCAAAATCGGCACGCAATCAGCCGTTTTAACACCAACCAGAATACCATTTAAGTTTGAAATCAAGGCGTCATATCTCGAATTACCATCTTTAGCTTCTTGCAAGCTTTGGATTACTTTTACATCGGCACCATGAACCTGCCAAGCAGTAGCTAAAGTTAATTCTTTGCCAAAAAAACTTAAAAAACGTCGGCGATTTTCCATTATGTTTTCTTCTGAGTCCTCACCAAATCCGGCAAGATTTAGTGCATTTTTCGGAAAATCCGAAACGCCTCCAAGTCTTGTTGAAAAACCGTTGGTAAAACCTACTTGTTCAAGCTTGCGACAAACCAAAACTTTCAAACCATCTTTTTCAAGCCAATAAAAGCTTCTCCTTGATAGAATTTCATCTGCGTTTAGGGTATCCTTTCTTATCAGTTCCTCGAAGATGATTGTTTCTGTTGGCATAGACATAGTTGAAGTTTACAGGATACGCAGAGCTTTGCAAAGAACGCCTCGATTTGCCGAAAGAGTTTTTACGATTCAAGAAAGAAATTACTGCCAAAGCAAAGGCTCCGCTTGTTTCCAATCCTACGCCGCAAGATTCGCCGCAAAAGAAGCGTTTTTGAAAGCTATAAAAACCGGCTTAAGAAGTGCCATAAATTGGCAAGATATAGAAATTCACAACGATGAAAACGGCACACCACATCTCGAAATTAAAGGTCAAGCAAAAGAAGTTTTACGAAAACTCGAAGTCACAAAGGTTCATCTCTCAATTTCCCATACCGCCAAACACGCAGTAGCAGTGGTCATACTAGAAAATATCTAGGTTCTACTCTCAGCCTGCGCAAATCACATCATAAAGTCTAAATCAGAGATTGTAGCCCAACTGATTGGCAATTCGTCATAAACTTTCAGCAGACTGGAAAATTCTAAGCAATTCCTCTCTAGATGCTTGAAGACAGCCGCTTGAAGAACGCACGTATACTTGCCCGCTTTTCGTTCTATAGGGTCTTTGACTACCTTTCTCAACGCAAACCACCACGACAACCTTATCTTCGACTAAACCGACTCTTGCAAGATAGTTACAAGCGGCTCACAGTGGTTCGTTGCTATGTCGTCCAACCTGAGCATGACCTTATCAACATCTGAAACACCAATGAATTCACTGCCATCACCAACGCCGATAAGAATCTTGCCGCCATATGTATTTGCAACACACGCGATTGTCTTCGCAAAATCCTCATTGCTTTCTTCTTCTAGCTTGAACTCAAAATGATAACCTCCTCCTCTTTTTACAAGTTCTGATAGCTCAGCAAACTCCATGTTTCCATTTCATCGAAAAGAATTTAGCGATCATCTTTAGCGAGAGAAGATTTTTGAAAGACTGATAGAAAAGGCTATAAAGGTTACCTGTTCGGATTTTCTTTGATAATTTCCTCATCTTCGTCCAAGACTCGAACTTCTGAGCCGAATTTTCTATATTCCCGAAAGCGAATCAAATTTCTCGTCTCGAAAAGTTTTCCATCTTGACGAAAAACCAGACGAACTTCCGAAAGAACAGGCAAGAAGTATTCTCGATCAGCAATTGTAACCCAACCGTAATCAATCTTTCGGATTGCCGATTTGACGGGAAAGTCCGAAGGTATTTCGGTTGCTTCTGATTCGATTCTCAAAACCCGAAAATTTTCCTGGTCTATCCAGACTCTACCTTTCATTCCCGATATGGTCGAGGCATAAGAATCCGCAACAGAGACGATTTGCTGACGCGCTCTTTCTTTTTCAATCTCGAACTCGTAAATAAAAGCACGTCTTTGGTTGATTAAGTCTGTATCAATCAGCCTGAATTTTGTCTCGTTTTCAGGCTTGAAAACTGTCGCAAGGACGGTTACGAATTCACCTGTGGAACTTGTTCCACCAACTTCTTCGTAGCTTGATTTATAATTTGAATCGTCCTGCAAAACTCCGTTGATGCTCAAAACTTTGTATTCCTCTCTGCCATCAGAACGGTAGCTGACAGCAACTATCAATCTATCCAAAGTTTGAAAATTATTTGTTCCTGCATAAGCGATAAAACGCTGAATAGCTTGCTTCACAACAAAATCAGGCATCTTTTCAACTGTTTCAAGTGCCACTGTTCTGGCTTTCGTGAGGATTTCAAAACTTTCTCTTTCGCTAGGCAAAGTCGCTATTGCAGGATTTTTTCTTTTTCTGGCAGCTTCTTCTAGAACACGCCTTAACTCCGTATCATTTCGACTTTTGGTAGCGGTAAGCCCTCTGATGCCATCAGTTACTTCAAAATCTATTCCGCGCGTGCGAATGATTTGAATAACCTCATCTCGCTTTTTTGGATTTTTTTCAAGATCAAAAAGCAACCGAACGTATTCTGTTTGTGTCAGAGGCTTTTGTGCTTGCTGATGTGTTTGCTGTTGTGCAAAAGCAGAACATAACAAAAATAACAAGCTACATAAAGCAAGTAGCCCTGCTTTCTCAGAAAGTAGCCCTACTTTCTGAGACACTTCCATGCTCCGCACCAAGCCCTTTTGGACTAAAAAAGTGAGATGCAAAGCTAAGTCTCTGAAAACCTGCAAAACCACTCTTATTTTGAAAAATCGAGTGAAGGAAGTTTTGCGAACGCAAAAAAGATTCACTATGCAAAGCCACAAACAGTTAGCTTGCAAAGACATAAAATGATTTTTTGCAAAGGCAAAAAAGGAGAAACCTTAACATAGGTTTCTCCCTTCCCACTCATCTTTTGCTTGTCCATCAGTTCGCCCATTCCTCTTCATAGTTGAGCTTCCATTGGCGAGCAACCCATTCTTGAGCTGCTGTCATGGCTATACTCTTCCATTTCTTTATGTTCTCAACTATGGAAAGAGCAGCTAAAGGCTTGCTCGGATCGCGTTCGACTCTGATGACTTCGGCAGGAACTTCAATCAAAGTCTTATCTTCGTCTAAAACGCGCAAGCTGATTTCACCTCCAACAGGTGGAAGAGTGTTGAGATTAACCAAAGCGCTTTTTTCTCCTATGTGCTCGGTTAAACCTTCAACCTCAATTCGCTTTCCTGTTACCTTATCAACCCAGCTGGCCTTAACCGGCAAATGGGCCATTATCCGCTGATGAAAGTAACGATTATTGCCTCCTAATGATTCATTCTTTGTTGCCATAAGACTCTTTACCCTCCCTTTCTCGCTTATTTTTTGCAATGCCGAAAAATTCCTTTCGCCACTTGCAATCAAAAATTAAACCAAAATTACAAAAAAGTCAAGTTTTCAAAATCGCTCAAACCGCTCAAACAAAATTTTCTAGAACGATTTTTTTCGACGATTCTATAGACGAAAAAAATCTCAAAAAAGTTGCAGAATCAACAAAAATTTCATACTTTCCCTTTCCAAATAACAATTCGCTTGAGTTATAATTGCTCCCGATACCATAAACGGGACCAATACTGGTAGAGAGTAGTTTATGAGAAACTTATCTTTAATTCTATTCGTCAGTTTCCTGATTTTTGTTGCAACTCCGAAAAATTTCTACGGAGCGCATGGACTATCCTTGACTGATTTGCTGAACTCTGATGTTGGTTATTTGTCAAGAGAAAAGGATTTTACAGCAGGAGCTACCAAATGGGAAATAGAAGGTTTTCAAGTTTTCAACGATACCTCTGGTTTTGTTTACACAGATAGAAGTTTGTTTTTCACCGAAAACAGTGGCGATTCTTGGCAAGAAGTTCCTCTGCCGATAAATGAGAATGAATCAATTAGCGAGATTTCGTTTTTAGATAGAAACAGAGGCTGGGCTATCGTAACAGATTTTTCTAGCTTATGGCTTTTGCAAACATTTGATGGCGGTAAAAATTGGGAAAGAAAAGTAGTAACGCTACGTTTGGATGACCTGATGGAAGCAAATCTCGACAGAGTCGAACTAAAACTCTTGGACACTAAAAATGCTTGGCTTCATCTTCGTCTGCAATCAAGCTCGAATTTTATACGGCAAGCCTTTTACTTCACAAATGATGGCGGAGAAAGCTGGATTTTTGAAAGAAGTTTTTCGGTCATCAAAACTTCCGACGAGATTGAAAGCGAGATAAAAGGCACATGGCGGTTGCTCAGAGAGGGTTATTGTGCTGGCTTCAAAACAGGCTGCCTTCAAGAAACAAGGATTTTCATAAACGGAAAAGACGTAACGCCTGCAAAGATTAGAGAATCTTTTGAATTAGAAAAGCAAAAAGCGAGATTAAGAGCAGAAAATTCTGTTCTTGCGACTACTTCTCCCGGAGGCTCGATTCGCACAAGTCTGAATCGAGGTTTTGATAAATGCACTGCCGCTACGGTTTCGCAAATGCAAACATGGTGGGATTTTTCGCCGTTTTATGATGCGAACATATACATTTCGGGACGCAATCGTGGATGTTCACAGCCGCAACTAACTGCTTCATGGGTTACGCAAGTTTCCGCAATGGGTTGGGGCTTGATTCCAACGGTTGTAGGCTATCAAGCTCCGTGTTCTAGTTGCACAAATTGCGCAAAGCACAGCTCTGATCCAATAGTCGCCGAACAACAAGGACGTAGCGAAGCAGATATTGCCATTGCAGATGCAAATAATCTCGGTTTAACGCAAGGCACTATTCTCTACTATGACATGGAAAGATACGACGAAACGCAAAGCACGCCCGGATGCAGGAATGCTGTAAAAGCTTTCTTGAAAGGCTGGACTGATCGGTTGAAAGAATTAGGCTATGTTTCTGGCACTTACGGTTCACCAGTAAATGCAGTAAACGACTGGATAAACATCCCCGTTCAAAGCCGAATGGACGCAATCTGGATGGCACGCTGGGATAATGTAGCTTCCGTATGGTATTATGCTCCACCATCACCTCAAATCCCGAATGATGTCTGGAACAATCGCCAAAGAATCAAACAATATCAAGCTCCGCATAATGAAACCTGGGGCGGTGTTACATTCAACATTGACGGAAATATAGCTGAAGGTCCTGTTGCAGGCATAAAGCCTCCAAAAAATAAACCTGCAGACTTCGATGGTGATGGAAAAACTGACATATCAGTTTTCCGCCCTTCGGAAGGCGCTTGGTATATCCTGCAAAGCTCGAACCAAACGCTTAAGGTTTTTAATTTCGGCGCTTCAACCGATACACTCGTTCCGCATGATTACGATGGAAACGGCAGAACCGATTTTGCTGTTTATCGTCCATCTGATGGCACTTGGTATTTGCAAAATCGAATCTTTCGCTCTCAGCAATTCGGCTCAAGCGCAGATATTCCGGTTGCTGCAGACTATAACGGCGATGGCTTCACCGATACAGCAGTCTTTAGACCATCTGAAGGAAATTGGTATATTTGGAATAGTTCCGGCGGTCCAAATCCTTTGCAAGTTGTGCAGTTTGGAGCAAGTGGTGACAAACCAGTTCCCGGCGATTATGATGGAGACGGACTCGACGACATAGCAGTTTTCCGCAATGGGATTTGGTATATCTTGCGAAGTCAGCTAGGTTTTACCGCTGTTCAGTTCGGTATTTCTACCGATAAGCCTGTTCAAGCTGACTACGATGGTGATGGAAAAACCGATATAGCGGTTTATCGAAACGGCGTCTGGTATCTTTTGAGAAGCCAACAAGGTTTTACCGCGGTTCAATTTGGTATTTCCATTGATAAACCTGTTCCGGGGGACTACGATGGCGACGGACGCATTGATATTGCAGTTTACCGAAATGGTATTTGGCACTTACTACGAAGCACAAGTGGTTATACAACCGTCAGTTTCGGCAGTTCATCTGACGTCCCGATACCTTCGAGTTATTATTAAGCAAAAGTTAATTTGAAGATCAAAAAATCGTAACTTTGAATCATTAGTTTAGGATTTTGGCTTGAAAATTGCTAAAAACGAATTTTAGCAGGGTCAAAAATCGTCAGCAATTTTGAATATGCGATTTTGACTAGCTTTTGCAAAAAGAGCATTTCCAAAAAAATGGATAACATTCAGTTTTTTGGAAGTGCAAATTAGTTTGAAACGCTGACAAATTCATGTAAGATTTGCAATTTAACAACAAAAATTCAGGAGAAAAGTTATGAAAGGAGAATCTGTTTGGAGCATGTTTCGTGTTTTTACGTTTGTCGTCTTTTGCTGTTTCCTAAGCCTGACGCAAGTTTTTGCGCAGGCAGGAACAGGCGGAATAACTGGCATAGTAACTGACTCCACTGGCGCAGTTATTCCAAATGCAACAGTTAAAGCAAAAAATCTCAGCACAGGGTTTGAATTAACAACGACCACTAACAATGAAGGCATTTACAACTTTGTCTCTCTGCAACCTGGCGAATATGAGATAGCAGCATCAGCGCCGAATTTCTCCGAAAACAAACTGAAAGTTGAAGTGCAAGTCGGACGCGTTACCAATGCCAGCCTCTCTCTGGGTGTTGCAGGGACAGAAATTGAAGTTGTTATAACTGCTGAAAGCATTCAGACTACTCAAAGTAACTTTGACGCTGTCGTTAGTGAAACGGCAATTCAAAACTTACCGATTAATGGAAGACGCTTTCAAGATTTTGCAACTTTAACACCGACAGCACAGATTGATACAGAAAGAAACCAAATCTCGCTTTCTGGTCAAAGAGGGATAAACTCAAACATCAATGTTGATGGAGTTGACTACAATCAACCGTTCTTTGGCGGAATTCGTGGAGGTGAGCGATCGAACTTCGCTCCTACAATCCCGCAGGAATCTATTAAAGAATTCCAGGTCGTTGCCGCTGGATATTCAGCTGAATTCGGAAGGTCCTCTGGGGGAATCATCAATGTCGTCACAAAAAGTGGGACAAATGAATTCAGAGGAACCGCATTCTACTTACTACGTCCAGAACAGTTTTCTGTAAACCACAAATTTGTCAAAGCCATAGAAAGAGAAAACAACATTAAAATAGTCGCTGCACCGACTCAACAACAATTAGGTGGAAGCATAGGCGGTCCTTTCATTAAAAATAAACTGTTTTACTTCGCATCCGTTGAAGGACAAAGATTCAGAGCTGATAGAAGCGTTGTTTTCGGTTTAGGAAATATCACGCGAACATCTGCAAATCAAGAAGCTTACGACTATCTGAAATCTCTCGAAACAAGCTATCAGCTAACGAACGACGCCATAGCTGGATTAGGTAGAATTGACTGGATCATAAACAATAGTAATTCTGCCAATTTCCGCTTTAGCACAAACAGAGGTGTCGGGAAAAACAGTGTATCTGTTGGTGACGTAGGTGTTCTGTTTAATCCAATTATAGACGCTGCTGTTTCAAATGAAGGAATCGAAAGAGATAGGAACTACGTTTTTGTTGCCCAGTTAAACAGCACCCTTGGTTCTAGTTACGTCAATGACTTTCGCTTTCAATATGCACGCGGTGTCCGTCCGCGTGAAGCAAATGCTTTGACACCTTTGGTTTCAATATCAGGTGTTGGACTCTATGGAACAAGGAGCTTTTTGCCCACGGAACAATATGACAATAGGATTCAGTTTGTTGACGGGCTATCAGTCACCAAAGGTAACCATACCGCAAAGTTTGGAGTCGAATTTAGCGACATCTTCACCTTTCAAAAATTTGGATTTAATCAATTCGGCGCCTATTCCTTCAATGTGAGCGGAAACACTGCTCTACAAGTTCTTTCAGTCGATCCGACAAACCCAAATGACAGAAGATTTGACGGGAATACTTTTTACAATCAGCAGATTGGAAATCTGCTGGCATCCTTCAGGGTTCAAGAGCTTGCCTTCTATGGACAAGATTCTTGGCGCTTGAGACCTAACTTCACCTTGAATTACGGCTTACGAATAGAAAAACAGTTTAACCCCTCACCAGAACTTGGAAACGATCAGGTAATAAACTTGATAAAGAGTGCATCTTTCCCGCTTTTAGGAGGTCGTGGATTCGACCCAACTATAATCCCTGACAGCGACTGGCAGATAGGACCACGCCTTGGTTTCGCATGGGACATTTTAGGTGACGGCAAATCGGTTTTGCGAGGATACAGTGGAATTTACTATGCGCGCACGCCGCTACTTCTTCTTGCTGCTCCCGTGAATAACTTCAGACTTCCTCCGGGAGACGTTTCGGTGCAATTACCTTTCTCGCTGCCCGCAGGTTTCAACTTAAATACTTTCTTGCAAAACAATCCGCAGTATGTGGCTATAATGAATGCAACAGGTGGAAATTGCACTCCGCCTAATCCACCTAATCCCGCTGCTTGTAATCCAACTACTGTTTTCAGACAGTTTGCCATTTTAGGGATCAACTTGAACACTCGCCCACTCAATAATTTGCCAACACTGACTCCACAACAACTTCAACAAATCGCCGCTGCTTTAGGAACAACGACGCCTCCTCCAGGTTTTGGAGCTAACTTGATCGCAATGCAAAATGACTTCGACAATCCGATAGCCTACCAATTCGGTATCGGATACGAAAAGGAATTTTTGCCAAATCTTGTCTTAGGCATAGACTACAGCCAAGTAAAGACCATCAAGCTGCAGCGAAACCGTGATATAAACTTGCCAGCTCCAAGCCCAGCAAATTGCACGAACAACCTTGCACAAAGGCCTTGCTTCAATCGCTCTCTGCGTCCTGTGCCACAAATAGGAAGGCTTGTTCTTAGAGAATCATCAGCCCAATCGCTATTCCGTGCGCTTACACTTAGAATGCGATTCGTCCGCAAGTGGGCAAACATCAATGTCTATTACACGCTTTCCCGCAATCTCTCCGATGACGACAATGAGAGAAATGCAACCGGGATTTTCTACGAAAACTCCTTTGACTTAAGACCTGAATATGGACGGGCAAGGCTTGATAGAACCCATCAATTCTTAGCCTATCCTGTTTTCTTCTTGCCTTATGGCTTTGAAGTCTCGAGCGCCATTCGCTTGAGATCAGGTTTGCCAATGGATGCTGTCGTTGGTTCAGACGTAAACCTTGATAGTATCAACAATGACCGTCCTTATTTGGCACCAGGCGTTCCAATCAAGAGAAATGCTTTCCGAAATCGAAGCGAATACTTAGTAGATTTGCGAGTTCAAAAAGGCTTCAGATTTGCTGAAAACCGCCGTCTCATCTTCTCAACTGAGTTCTTTAACCTCTTTAACAATTCCAACATTCAATACGGCGGTCAGCAAACATGGTATTGCGCAGTTAGAGATGTCAACTGCGGACTTGTAGGAGCTACTAATCCAAACTTCCGCCAGATTCGCGACACCAACGGCAACATAATTACTCCTCGTGGCGGAAACTTTACGAGAACACCTGTCTTCCAAATGCAATTCGGTATCAGATTGCAATTCTAAAAGTTGTTTCACAAAACAAAAAAGCGTGCTTCATAGTGAAAATGAAGCACGCTTTTTACTTTTACGGTAATCTTTACTTTTACAATCTTTTCAGTTTGCTCCTTCAACCTTCTTTTCAGCGTTTGTCTTGTATTTTTCTTCTAGGAGTTTCAGAGTTCTTTCGGCTTCTTCACGAAAACGACTTTGTGGATATTTTTCAACCAAAATTTTTAGATAAACAATAGCATCTGTCAGGAGCTTTTCGGGATTATATTTCTCTTTTTCCCTTTCGTTTCTGAGGTCTATTTTTTGGCTTCCTTTGCCTTCTAGAAGATAGTAACTGCTCATGCCTGAAAGATAAAGCACCTCGTCCATTCTTGAAAAGTTTGGATTCGCCGCTATTATCTCTTCACACCGCATCAAAACGCCCTTGTATGCCTTCCGCAATCGAAACATCAATCTAGCCACGTCTAGATTATGCATTGAGTCAGCTTCAAGGACTGGATCGCGCTGAACTTTCTGCTCTATATTCTTCTGCGCAGAGATGCTCAAAGGCAAAAACAAAAGCAGAATTAAAGTAAGGAATTTACGGGAATATCTTATTTTCATAAAGAAACCTCATCAAAATTTCTGCTGAAAGAATAGACTTTTCATTCCGCTTGTTTGGTTGCATATTTGCCGATGATGGCTTCAAGTTTTTTGAGAGTCTCCGGATTCCAATACTCTGGCGCCGTGAAGATTGCGTTCTTTGTCGCTCCCTCGTAAGGATTTTTAAGGTTTTTAACTTCCACCAGCTTTACAGCTTCTTTTAGGACTATCTGAGCATTCCTTACATTTTTGTTAAGGTATTCGACCACCATTTCGACAGAAACCGAGTCATGTCCTTCGTGCCAACAGTCATAATCAGTAACCAACGCCAATGTTGCGTATGCAATTTCGGCTTCTCGTGCAAGTTTAGCTTCTTGAAGATTCGTCATTCCAATTATGTCCATCCCCCACTGACGATAAACATTCGACTCTGCTTTCGTCGAAAAGGCAGGCCCTTCCATGCAGAGATACGTTCCGCCTCTATGAACCGTTAAGCCCTCAACCTTCTTGCAGGCTTCTTCCAGAATATCGCAAAGCTCAGGGCAAACGGGATGCGAAAAGGTTATGTGCGCTACTATTCCATCGCCAAAAAATGTTGACTCTTCGGTTCTTCCGCGGGTTCTATCGAAAAACTGATCTGGTATGACAAAATCCAGCGGAGCGTATTTTTCCTGGAGGCTTCCTACGGCAGAAACCGAGAAGATAAATTCAACACCAAGGAGTTTCATCGCATAGATATTGGCGCGAAAAGGTATCTCTGTTGGCAATAATCTATGACCGCGCCCGTGTCTAGCTAAGAAAGCAACTTTAACTCCTTCCAATTCGCCGATAATAAATGCATCAGAAGGTTTCCCAAACGGTGTATCAATTTCTACTTCTTTGACATTCTTCAATTCAGGCATTTGATATAAGCCGCTTCCACCGATTATTCCGATTCTAACTTTTTCCATAGCTGTTCACTCCGAATCTACAAAAGTATTGGTTGAAACTTTCCATTTTCCTGTTTGAGCCGACAAAGCGGCGTATTGAAATCATGGTAAAACCAACAAATCCAATTTTCCTTCACTGCACGTGGCAGGATTTCTTTTTTGAAAGCCAGTGTTTCCGTTGGAAAGAGATCGTAGCTCATTATCCACGCAAACGGTAGATGGGCTGTTGTCGGTATCAAATCAGAAAACCCGTAAAGAGTTTCTCCTCCGCGACTAATTTGAACGGTTTGCATGGTTTCTGAATGCCCACGCATCTTTCTTAATGTAAGACCTTCCACAGCCTCGTATTCATCAGGCTTCAGCTCAAGTTGTCCTGTTTCTTTAAGCACAAGCCAATTCTCTGGCAGGTAGCTCGCACGGTCTCTTTCATGCGGATTTTCTGCCTTTTCAAGTTCAGAAGCAGAAACAAAATACCTCGCATTCGGAAACTGCGGAACTATACGCCCACTTTTATCGAAAATCGTGTTTCCGCCTGCATGATCAAAATGAAGATGAGTGTTTATGACAATTGTAATCTCCTCAGGCTTGTATCCAGTCTTTTCTCGCAAAGTTTCAGCGAAAGGCTTTTGGCGAAAGATACCGTATCTTTCAGATTGTTTTGCGTCCCATTTCTCGCCCATTCCCGTTTCAATCAGTATCTTTTCTTTTGAGGTCTCTACAAACAAACAATTGGTTTGAAGTTTTATTCGATTCAGTTCATCTGGCGGACAGACTTTTTCCCAAAGGACTTTCGGGACTATACCAAACATTGCACCACCGTCTAGCCTGAATTCAGTATCGGGAATTACCTCGATGCGATAGTCACCTATCAACATCTTGAGAAAGCTCCGAAAGGTTGAAACTTCATAGAGTCAAGATAAGCTAGTTTTTCTTCTTCTCTTTTGTTCCAGAAGCTTTGCTTTCTTTTCCTGTCTTTTGGGTTTTGTCTTCCTTCTTCGGTTTTTCTCCGGTTTCCCTCAGTTTTCGCAGTTCTTCCTCACGCATTCGCTCCATCTCTTCGAGTTTCTGCAAATCTTCCGGTGAGATTTCGGGAACAGGAAAATCTTCAGGTAGTTCAATCGGATTATTTGCAAAAATTTCCTCAATCACTTTTTGTTGTTTCTCTTCCTGGAGTTTTCCTCTAACATATTCCTTCAAAGGCATAGAACCCATTAGTGGATCGTTTACGTTTGTCGAGATCAAGATATGGCGGACATTGTAAAGAGTCGTTTCAGTTCCGTCTCCGTTGGGAATGTAGTCTATTTTCTCTAGTTTTATAATGTGATAACCAAACTGAGTTTCAACTACTTGTGGTGCGACCTGTCCGGGTTCAAGCGACAAAGCGGCTGATTCAAATTCGGGGACAAATGCTCCTTTGCGTATATTCTCGTAAAGTCCGCCCTTATCCTTGCTCCCAGGGTCTTCGGAGAACTGTTTTGCTAATTCAGCAAAATCTTCACCTGCCCTTACGCGATTCAAGATTTCCTCAGCCTTTGCGCGCTTTTCTGCTCTATTATCAAGTTCAGGATGCTCTTTTAGGTATTTTTCTATGTCAGCATCTGTAACCTCAAATCTCTTCGACAAAACTTGACGCGAAAATTCGACCGCAAGATAATTTGCCTGCTGAAGTTTTACCTGTAGCTCAATTTTGCGCCTTAGCTCTTCGCTCAACTCATTTCGCCTTTCTTTGTATTCTTTCTCAGAATTTTGACCTTTGCAAAATGATTTCTTGCTTGCTCGATTTCTTCGTTTGATGGTTCTCTATCCTTTGGATAACGACCTTGCTTTTTCAATCTTTCCAGATTGCTCTGCAAATGACGTTCAAAAGATGCTTGATTTATCGGATCGCTGTAAAATGCGTCTATTTTGTCTTGCTCGATGAATCCAAATAGCGGCATAGGGCCTTTATTTTTGTTTATTTCTCTATCGTATAGCAGTGCCGTAGCCTCTACACCAACCTGTTCCAGCACTTCCTTTACATCTTCTTCCTTATCGAAACCTTCTTTCTGAGCCTGACTTGCAATGGCAAGATTTTGTTTTAAGCTCTCTAAAAGCTTCTGCCTAACCAAAGGATTATCCGAAAGCCTTTTGAGAAACTCGGGACTTTCGCCGTTCAGCAAAATCAAAAAGTCTTGCTCGGTTAGTTTCGTTGGGACTTTGAAAGCTTCCTTTTTAATAACCGTTTTCTTCCAAACCAACAAACCTGCCCCGATAACAATTATTACAGCTATCAAAGCCAGAATCTTTGTCGATGTTGAAATACCTTGATCTGGTTTCGTCTGAATAACTTGTTTTTGAGTTTCCTGTGACTGATTTCTCTCCATAAAAACACCTCTATTCTTTATTTTTTCGTTTGAACAAGCTCTAGCAAAACTCCGTTAGTCGAATGCGGATGGACAAAAGCGATTAAACAATCGTCTGCTCCGCGTCTTGGTTGTTCATCTATCAATTGAACGCCTCTTTGCTTTAACCTTTCTAAACACTCGTAAATATCTTCAACCTCAATGGCTATGTGGTGAATACCTCCACCGCGTTTTTCCAAAAACTTTGAAATCGGCGAATCATCAGAAATAGGCTCTAAAAGCTCTACTCTGGTTTCACCTACAGGAAGCATCGCAACTTTAACCTTTTGATCTTGGACAATCTCGGTGTGAACATTTTTTAGTCCCAATGCTTCTTCCCAAAACTTTAAGGCTTCGTCAATTCCTTTGGTTGCAATGCCAAGATGATTTATTTTCACAGAAAACCTCCTTTCCCTATTTCTTCAAGATTTCTTCGACAGCAGAATAAGGATTCATCTTCCTTTCTGCTACCTTTAATGCCAACTCTTCAAGTTTTTCGTTAGTGCCATTTTTGCTTAAAACTTCTGCAAGTAATCTTTCCCTCAAAAGCTCAAGCAGTCGCCATTTTGCTATCGCTTTGCGTCGCTCTATGTTTTGATTGCTCTGCTGAAACTTGCTGTAATCATCAATTGCTTTAGCTAATTCTTCAATTCCCTTGTTCTCGACTGCAATAGTCTTTACTATCGGTGGATTCCATCCATCAGGTCGTCCGCCAGAGAGTTCAAGAAGCGATCTCAATTCTCTTTCTGTTCGCAAAACGCCTTCCCTATCGGCCTTGTTTATGACGAATATATCGCCTATCTCCATGATTCCTGCTTTTATTGCCTGAACGTCATCTCCCATTCCCGGCACCAAAACAACAACCGTCACATCAGCCGCCTTAACGATTTCAACCTCATCTTGCCCGACTCCTACTGTCTCGACAATGATTTTTTGAAAACCTGCCGCATCAAGAATCGTCACTGCATCAACAGTTGCGCGTGAAAGTCCTCCGAGATTGCCTCTAGTTGCCATTGAACGGATAAAAACGTTCTCGTCCGTTCCCAAAGCTGCCATTCTGATCCTATCACCTAAAATCGCACCGCCCGAAAAAGGGCTTGAAGGATCAACGGCGATGATTCCCACTCGTTGACTTTGATCTCTGTAAAATCCTGCGAGTTTGTCAACTAGTGAAGATTTCCCTGCACCGGGAGAGCCGGTTATGCCTATAACCAAAGCCCTGCCCGCACGGCTGAAAACTGCTTTCATTACTTCAGGCGTTTCTTCCGAATTGTTTTCAACCAAACTTATGGCGCGTGCAATGGCACGAGGATTACCATTAAAAACTTGTTCGAGTAGCTCAAATGTTTTCATTGTTTGCGGCAATCTCTTAAGTCAGACTTAAACTTTATTTTGGCATTTTTTCCCACGAAAGCAAATCGCAGTTTCATACGGCTGGATTTTGCTTCAAACACCCAACAAAGCGGAGAAAAAATGCTGATAGTTTAAGCCTTAACCTAAAACTCCAGATTTCGCTTAGGATTTTATTCAGAGATTTTGGACATTATACGGAAGAATTGATAGAACCCAATCGCGGCACCAAGAATTATCCCAACAACTATTCCTACAGGTTCAGAGCCAAGCAGAGTGTCCATGATCCAGCCTATCGCCATCATAAAAACAATCGAGCCGAAAAGCCCGATTGCCGCACTCCAAGCCAGCCCAGCATTCCGAATTGAATTCGCTGATGTGAACTCTTGCGACTCCTCTTGCTGTAAAGTAGCTTCTTCTTTTCTTCTCCACGAAAGCAAGGAGCTAAACAAGTTCTTCTTTGATTCGTCATTTTCCACAAGAAAACTCGGTAATTCCTCTGCATTGTTTTGGATTCCCTTCGCTTCAGCCCCCAAATCCGCTGGAGACACTTCTCCTTCCAAAATTCCTGCTCGATTTACCTCATCTTTTCTCTTCGACAACTCTTCAACTTTTCTACGCCTTTCAGGATTTGATGCTCGTTTTACGACCTTACCACCTTTTGCAGTTCTACGCTTGGCAGTTCCCGTAGAGCCACTTGTTTTTCTCTTGCTTACGGTTTTCTTCGTATGCCCGCTTCCCGCTTGATTCATCTCTTCTAACTGCTTGCGGATAGATTCAACGGATTCATTATCCTTCGGATTTTCTTGAATGGGATTTTCCGCCATTCGCCTCTCCTCTTCTGCCATTATCGCAGAAAATAAAAGCTTTTAGAAGAACGATTCCCACTACCTAACCGCAGTTAAGCTACTGCTTCACGAAACCTCTGTGTTTTCTATTCCCTTCTTTGTGTCTTTCGTGTTTTCCGTGTTTATTTTTCTCGCAAACCCAAAAATGGAAGGATTTGCCTAAACGAACACCGCAAAAACTTCGTTTGAGTAAAGAAAGCCCTTTCGTGTCAAGCGGAGCAAATCGTTTTCAATCTCAATAAGCCCGAACTCTTTTAGCCTTTCGATTTCTGCCGCAAACTTTTCTTTCAAATCGAAACCGAATTTTGCCTTGTAATCGCTCAAGTTTAATCCGCTTGTTCGCCGAAGTCCCAGAAAAACGCTTTCACGAGCTAAATCCGCCTTTTCCCTAAATGCAACTGGCTGTTTTCCTGAAACGACAAGCTCGATGTATTTAGCAGTGTTTCGCTCATTTCCCCATCTTTCTCCTTGATGAAAGGAAACCGCTGAAACGCCAAATCCGAACACCGATTGGCAAAGCCAATACTTCGTGTTGTGTTTTGACTCAAAACCCGGCAAGGCAAAGTTTGAGATTTCGTAATGCACATAGCCTGCTGATTTTAACTTTTCAAGTGTTAACTCATACATCGCCGCCGCCAAGTCTTCATCGGGCATCGGCCTTCTTCCGGTTCTGATTTGTTCGGCAAGCGGCGTGTTTTCGTGTATTTCAAGAAGATAAACCGAAAGATGCTCCGGCTTAAGCTCCAATGCCTTCTCAAGGTCTCTTTGCCAACCTTCCAGAGTTTGGTAAGGCAACCCGGCAATCAAATCAAACGATATATTTTCAAACCCAGCTCTTCGTAAAATCTCAAAAGTCTTCAATGCATCTTCCGCCGTGTGATGGCGGGCAAGAATTTTAAGCAAGTTGTCATCGAAAGTTTGAACACCGAAACTAGCTCGATTAACGCCCAAATCTCGATAGGCACGGAGTTTCTCGTAGCTAACTGTTGCAGGATTCATTTCAAGCGTGAATTCAAGTTTTGGTTCAATGGTAAAGCTTGCATGAATTGCCTTCAAAATCTCTTCAAGTTGCCTTGGCTCCAAAAGCGAAGGTGTGCCACCACCGAAATAAATCGTATCAACTTTTGCTTCCTCGCACAGGCTTGAATTTCTGATTTCAAGGCAAAGCGCTTTTACGTATTCCTCAACCTTGCTTCGTTCAGTGTAAATTTCCGTTACAAAATCACAGTAAGAACAGCGCGATCTGCAAAAAGGAAAATGAACGTAAATCCCTGCATTTTCCACAAAGGCAGGTTCAGAATCAGCAGACCTTTCAAGGCTATCTGAAACTATCATTCCAAGTATTTTTCTAAGGCATTTTGCCAAACTCTTTCAAGCTCTGCGACTTCATCCGAAATCACAAGCTCACCATCAACTTTGATGTCTAGCTTTTTACCTTTGACAGTGCCTAAAACCTGAAAGCTACAACCGTTCGAGTCTGCTATTTGTTTGATTTTTTCGAGATTTTCCGGTGCAAATGAAATCACTATCCTTGAAGGCGTCTCTCCAAAAAGCAATGCTTCAAGCGTAACGTCTTCCTCTGGCTTAATGTTAATCTCAGCACCGATTGAGTTTCGATTGAGCGATGAGAAACAGCTTTCTGCAATCGCAACCGCAAGTCCTCCTTCAGACGCATCGTGAGCCGATTTCAAAAGCATCTCGTTTGCAAGCTGAAGGCAGGTCTGCTGAACTATCCTCTCCTGCTCTAAATCCAGTCTTGGTAAAGTCCCGCGTTCGACAAGCTCGGCAGTTGTCATTTTCAAAACGGCTTGTTCATATTCGCTTGCCTCTAGATCGTTTCTTGTTTTGCCGAGAAGTGCGATTATATCGCCTTCGGACTTAAAACCTTGCGTTACGATCTTTTTAATGTCTTCGATCAAGCCTATCATTCCGATTACCGGGGTCGGCAAAACTCCCTTTCCTTCGGTTTCGTTGTAAAATGACACATTTCCCGAAACTACCGGCGTGCCAAAAAATGAGCAGGCTTCAGCCATGCCGTCAATGACTTCAGAGAAACTCCACATGACTTCTGGTCTTTCAGGTGAAGCAAAGTTCAAGCAATTCGTTACTGCGATAGGCTTTCCACCGACACAAACATTGTTTCTTGCCGCTTCGGCTACTGTTAACTTTGCGCCTTCGCGTGGATTTATAGCGCAGAATTTTCCGTTACCATCTAGGCTCATCGAGATTGCTTTGCGCGTTTCTTTAACCCTAATAACCGCCGCATCTGCGCCCGGCAATACTACGGTATTGGTGCGAACCATGTGATCGTATTGCTCATAAACCCATCTTTTCGAGCATATATTCGGCGATGCAAGAAGAATCCTCAATGCCTCATTGCCAGTCTTAAGCCCTTTAGACAAATGAACTCTCGGCTTATTGTTCAAAATTCCGCTTCTTTTTGGTTCAGCCTTTGGGCGATCATACCTCGGCGCTTCGCTTGTGAGCTTATCAACAGGCAAATCTACTTCCAGTTTGCCTTTGTGAAACACACGAATCCGATTGCCTTCGGTCACTTTGCCGATGACCACGGCATCTAAATCCCACTTATTGAAAATCTCAATTATTTCTTTCTCACGACCCTTTTTGGCTACAATCAGCATTCTTTCCTGCGATTCGGAGAGCATTATTTCGTATGCAGTCATCCCGCTCTCTCTTTGAGGCACCAGATCAAGGTTCAGTTCAATGCCAGTTCCCGCGCGCGCCGCCATCTCTACGGAAGAAGAAGTTAGCCCTGCCGCTCCCATATCTTGAATGCCCTCAATTGCCCCCGAACGCATCGCTTCTAAGCAAGCTTCAAGCAGGAGTTTTTCGAGAAACGGATCGCCGACTTGCACCGTTGGGCGTTTTTCCAATGCTGTTTCATCAAACTCGGCTGAAGCCATTGTTGCGCCATGAATTCCGTCGCGTCCTGTCTTAGCACCAACATAAATGACTGGATTTCCAATCCCTTCAGCCTTTCCGAAAAAGATTTGATCTTTGCGAACAACTCCTAAAGCAAAAGCATTAACCAGCGGATTGAGACTGTATGAATCATCGAAGAAGATTTCACCACCGATTGTAGGAACGCCGAAACAATTGCCATAGTGGGCTATCCCTGCAACCACACCTCGCATAATTGACTTATTGCGTTTGCCATTTTTTGAGCAATCTAAGGGGCCAAACCTCAAAGAATTCATGCTGGCTATTGGACGCGCTCCCATCGTGAAAACATCGCGCAAAATGCCGCCAACTCCTGTTGCCGCTCCCTGAAAAGGCTCTATGAAACTCGGATGATTGTGAGACTCAATCTTGAAAGCAACACACCAACCATCTCCAATGTCAATCACGCCTGCATTCTCACCCGGCGGAACTATCACTCGCTCACCTCGTGTCGGAAGACGCTTCAAATGAATTCGTGAAGACTTGTAACTGCAATGCTCCGACCACATGACACTGAAAATGCCCAGTTCAGTCAAATTAGGTTCTCTGCCCAAAATCTCAAGAATTTTTTCATACTCTTCCAAGGTCAGATTGTGCTGTTCAATAACTTCAGCCGTGATCGCAAGATTCTCCCTCATGTTTTCACTTCTCGCAAAAAATTAAAAAGTAATTTTAGCTCATCTTGCCAAACAAGTGTTAAGCCAAAACACAAGATACTTTACGGAAATCTACAATCATGGCTTATTTTATTGAACAACTTGCATCAACAAATCATAATTTCCAAAAATGGAAACCTTTTCTGTTAAGGAGAGCTAATTTTGGCGAGCAATAACTTGGAAGGAAGATAGCTTCAAGTAAAACAAAATTCTACCAAAGCAATAATTGCTGAATGTTTTGCGAAAAATGACGGCAGGCAAACAAAAACTTGATGGTTTCCACAACCGAAAAATTGCGGAAACCATCATGTCGCTCAATCTATCTGAAGTAGTGGCTCGATTACCTACTCGCTCGCTTCAATGGGGCCACGACTTTTTGGTCGTGGAAACGTTAGTTTTGCGTGTATGTCAACATGACGAACATAAGGCTTCAATGGGGCCACGACTTTTTGGTCGTGGAAACTGCGAGAAGATCTCGCACGGTGAAATTTCGGCGCCCGCTTCAATGGGGCCACGACTTTTTGGTCGTGGAAACAGGTTAGTTCGAAGATCGGTTGCGTGATGATTTGCGTGCTTCAATGGGGCCACGACTTTTTGGTCGTGGAAACAGTAGCTAGTATAAGAGCCGTATTTTCAAAGACCTACAAGGCAACTTTCGAGAGCCTCACTTATTCTTTCTAAAAATTAAACCTTTTTACCAGATTTGTCAAGCAAATTTTGCTTGTTTCTTTTGGACTTTGTTAAAGTTACAAAAATTCGAGAGGTTATTTTTGAAAATTTGAAGAGAATTGAGATTGCAGAATTGCTTGAAGTGCTGATTTTTAGGCTTTGGGAAGTGTTGAGAGTTTTCGATTTATGTCATAAAAATCGAAAATCTCAAAATCACCACCTAACCGCTCGAAAATTCTCCAGAGTTTCGATTGGCAAAGTTATCAAACGATTATGGCTATCTTTTCTTCGTCAACTAGTTGTTTTCCTATAGCTTTTATGCGTTTCTCTCCGGTTCCTTTTGCGGGGCCAACATCAACTATCAAGACCCTATCTTCCTTGTGGTTTATTATTTCCGTTAGAGCTTCGATCATCATTATTCGTTCTGTCGGAAGCAAATCGCACAAGAAAACGGAGTATTGGATTGGGTCGCCAAAGCCGCGCATTTTCTTATAGACACGGCGCCAACGTTTTCCGTCTGCTATATCGTAGCTAACTATGTAGCGATTTCTCATATAACCTCCTACAGATTCATCTGGTGCAGAAAGGCGGATAGTGAGGAATTTCACCCATTAGGAATCTTGCAAGAAGTCTCGCTTGCACCTCGAAAATACGCCGATAGCTGATCGGATATTTGAAAAGCGGATGCTTTATTAACGTGTTGAGCCTTCTTTCGTATGCTTCGATAACCTTCCTTTTGCCTTCATCGGTTAACGCAGCAGCCCCTGCTCTGGTAACAAAATCCGACGGTCGAATTTCACCATTGTTGATAAGTCCGATTGCCACTGAATCGGCAATGATCGAGCGGAACTCCTCCATCAAATCAAGCGCCAATGCTGGTTTTCCGTATTTTGGCTGATGGTAAAATCCGAGATATGGATCGAAACCAATGCCGACAAGAGTTACCAAAATATCTTTCAATAACATTGTGTAGAGAAACGAAAGCATTGCATTGACAGGATCGCGTGGCGGGCGCCGATTGCGTGAGTTAAAATCAAAACCTAGAAACTTTTGGACTTCAGAGTCTTGAACCGGCAACGAAGTTTCAGAGTCGTTTGAAGCACCAAAATCCTCTTTTATTGAATTTCCTGATCTTTTGAACATTAGTGAAAAATGAGAAAAATACTCATGTGCCGCTGCTCCTTCGATCCCTAACAATTCATCTATTGACTCGGCATTTTCGGCTTTCTTTCCAAGTTCTGCTAATCTTTTCAAAACGCTTTTAGGTAGTTCTCGAGCATTACGCCTTAGCAACGTGCGGGAATTTCTTATCTTTCCTGAAACAAAAGCTTTTGCTAATTTTGATGAAACCGATTTATCACTAGCGACAGAAAATTGTCTGAGTCGAAGTTCGATGTTTTTCGATGATGGCGGAGTTGTAATACCGATAAGCCATCCACCGTATGAAAGGTGAACAATGACAGAATCACGCTCCATGAGCCTACGCAAGGCTTGTGTTGAAACTTGCACATTGCCGAAAAGCACTAGATGCGAAATATCAATTAAACGAACTGTGGCGACGATTTCGCCCTTATTTCGTATTTCCAATGCCTCGCCCTTCAGCCCAACAGTGTGCCCTTGACCTTGCACGTAAACGGCCAAATGCTCGTCACGCGCTGGAAAAAGACGACGAACTGAAGAACCTTTCTTCGAGATTTCGGTTGTTTGATTTTCCCTTAACTCTTGACCGAGAAGATTTGTTTCATCGGGCAAACAAATACCGACAAGCGAGCAACGTGGGCATTTTGGAGAATCAACAAGAGGTGGCGGTATTTGTCCCGAACGAGCGACTTGACGCGCTTGTTCGAGCAAGCTGAGCGTGCGCGCAATGAGTTCATCGGTGAAATCTATGCGCACGCGCGTGCGCGTTTCTGCGAAATAGATGATGCCGTGATCAACCCTGTAATCTTCTTCGCGTAGCAACAAGCCTTGCAAGCAGAGCTGCACGCGATCCGGCTCATACGCGCCTTCGGGAGCGCGATCCTTCGGCGGGGGCGAGCCACGTTTGTAGTCAACAGGGACGAGCGCGCCATCCTCCATTTCGACGAGATCGATGCGCGCAATCGCGCCAAGCCGATCTGATCCGACAAGCACGGACCGAGCGTGGATCTTTTCCTGATCTTCGAGTTCCTGAGGCAGCGAGATATCTCCCTGCTGCCGATCTACACGCCGATGAACAAGCCTGCCTTCAAGCGTGTCGGCATTATGCGCCCACTCTTGCTGCACATATTCGAGATAAAAAAGGCGCGGGCAATAGCAGAACTCATTCACCATACGAGCTGGTATTTGGTCCGAAGGCTCTTGCTTTAGCAGTGCTGAGTTGTCCATCTGTTTCCCTCCAAGTTTAGAAGACCGCGAGTTGGTCTATCTGGTGGCCCGTCGGATCGAACAGACGTGCTTTTTTCAAATGTAATAAAGACCGTGAGCTAGCTTATCCGGGTCAGGAAGTCGTAGATAGCTCCTCGCCTCAGCTCATCGTGGAACGGCTGATTCTGATAGTTCTGCAAACAACCATAGCAACTGGTCTCTGAACCGCAACCGCAGCGTCCGTCAACTCGATCGCGCGCTGCAAGCAGCATTTGACAGATCGCGTCTTCATTTTCAGTGAGACGGCGGACATGGCCGGCTCCGCCGGGTACGTTATCGAAAAGCACGATGGATGGGTTTTTTCCAATGCCGTTCGGATATAAACAGCCGTCGAGATCAGATCGGGCGACCGAGAGCGAGACGCTCGCCCCTTCAAGTAAAGCGTAGAGCAGGCTTAACCAAAAGCTATTCCCACCAGGTATCGAAGTTTGGTAGGAGCTGGATCCTTGGGATTGTTCTTTTTGTAGAAGACTGAGGACTTCTCCGTGCAAGGTGAAATCGAGTCGCAAGACATCGGTTTTGAATTCGTGACCAAGGTCTATTGGACCGTCCAAATATCCATTGCATGCCTTACCCCAAGGGGTTTTATGCTCTTTGCTATTCTTTTTCCGTCTATCATTGCTCATTCTCTCCGCATAACCACAGCTGAAGCAGACCTTAAACCCAGCGCGATTCAACACAGCGAGTCGACCATCCACCACAGCCTTTGCCGATAGCTCAACCTCACCAAAACGCACCGCAAGGGAGCTTTCTTCTTTAGCGTATTCATTGGTGTAGTAAACTCGGGTCGTATATGTTTTTTCGGGCCTGCTTTCTGAGGGCTTTTTTGGAGCGCTGCACGAAACGAAACCGAATTCCGGGACTATAAAGGTGCCTCTAACTCTTTTCCCTTGCATCGGCTCATTACAACTGCCGCAACTTCGTGGCAATTCGCCTCCTGCAGCTTCGTCCACGCGTTGATAACAACTACAATTTGGGCAAATGGCATACTTGTACCTCCTCCATTCTCGTTTTGGAATGCGCTTGATGGCATTGCTCGTCCAGAGTCTCCCGGCAGCGACGATCTGGCTCTCCGGTGCGTACTCCGAAAGAGCCATGCGCAAATCGCGGGTCAATTCCAGCTTTTTTGTCTCTTCACCATGGTGCCATAGTTCCAATTCGACGACGTCAACGGGAAAGCCATATTTCGGAATCACGTTTCGTGCAGACAAGAAGGAAAGCACCTCTTTTTCCTTGATTGTGTTGATAGTTTTGAAGATATAATCGGAGGGCTTGTTGGCTTTAAACAACTCCTCTCTGTATGATTCGAGCTGTCGAACGTCATCATAAACCTCATCCATGGCTTTACGAAGCACACTGTTCTCGTCGAAGACGAAATCTTCAAGCCATTTCCAGTTTTCCACATCGAACTTCTCGGCTTGATCCTTAAGTATTCGTCTCAAGGCTTGTTGAAGTTCTGCAGGCTTTTCTTGGAGAAAATCAATCAGTGGGTGTTTCTCAAAGAACTCTTCACTACTTTTAATCTCCGTGTCTCCGACTGAGAAGAAAAAGCTCTCCACCGTGCCGAAGGCTTTCTCGCACCGTTTCCAAAACTGGGCAAGAGCAACAGCATGGATGTGGCGGCGAATGATCTTTTCGTTGTTTACCTCAAACCTCGGAGGCGGAATCGTGCCTTTGATGATCTTTTCTGGTTCGGCATAATGCTTGAGATCGTGCGGACGACGTTGGCAAAAAGTCAACACGAATGCAGTAGAATCTGTCCTACGGCCAGCTCGCCCCGCGCGTTGAATGTAGTTAGCTGGCGTCGGAGGAACGTTTCGCAAGAAAACGGTTTCGAGCGATCCCACGTCTACGCCCAGTTCAAAAGTCGTCGAGCAACTTATGACGTTGACTTCGCCAAGTAAGAAACGATTTTGAAGTTCAGATGCGGCTCTTCCCGTAAGCTGTGCCGTATGCTCTTGCACTTCCATGCGCATTGGAGCGAGATTCAAATAAAGATGCCGATAGTGATTATCTTTTCTCACCTCGCTCGGATCGCATGCCTTTAATTCCCCTTCGCAGCGATAAGTTGGACAAACGCCCCTCAAGTTTCTTGTCGTTATGTTGCCGCACGTCTGACATACATACCATGAAACGTCTTCACCTGGGATCACTTGCCAAAAATCGTGACGAATTTGTAGAACGCACCCTGCTTCCGGAAGTTGCGAGTCGCTAAAATAGGGCTTCCAGAAAGGAGCATCCTCGAAGCTTTTCCAGATCAGATCAAGGACTTCTTCCGGCGACACGCTGCCATCCGGTGTGCACTTCTTCAGCAATTTCTGAACAAAATCCATCCGACGATTCATCTTGCTTGCGCCAGAAGGACTCCAACTGAACACGCTCTTATTCGGCAAAGCACCGAACTGTCGGAAGTAGTAACTGCGGTTACGAGGTTTGAAAATCTCGTCTCCAGGCTGAACTTCGTTTGGGAAGGTTATGGCGCCTTGCAAGCGAAAACTATCAAGTAGAGTCTCGAAAAGCTCCCAAATCTCATCTTGCGTGAGAGCATAAGGCGAAGATGTGAGTAAACCGGAAAGAGTTTTACCGGGCGTCCATCCATCTGGCTTCTTCAACGAGAACCTCACGAGTCCGAGTCCTTCCAAACTGTTGCGTTGTTCACGCACCATTAGCTCCAACAGCACCCATCTCCAAGCTTCAGCGATGCGCTGTTGACGACTCAAGCTCGCTTCAAAGAGTCTATGTTCTTCCGCTTCTCGCCGTAGATATTCCGCAAGATCACTTACCGTCCACTGATTCTTTCTTACTGAGTCCACATACTTCTCCAACGTAAGAACCATAAGCCGACGCCAAAGAATCGGGAGGTAGGTAATCTCACCGAGATAAGGAGCGAAATAAGCTGCATCTTGTCGGCTGTCAGAGAAGATCAACATACGCCGCGCAAAGGTGGATGTCTTGGCTTCCCCGTATTCGTCTTCT
The DNA here is from genome assembly GCA_003697135.1 of Acidobacteriota bacterium. Classification (GTDB taxonomy): domain Bacteria; phylum Acidobacteriota; class Blastocatellia; order Pyrinomonadales; family Pyrinomonadaceae; genus J014. Next base: position 56,445 of record RFGC01000018.1, on the reverse strand, counting down.
TCTCGAGTTCTCGTAACTTGAACTTCGCGCTCTGGTATATTTTGGTAAAGAACTGTCGCTAGAACGCTCGCTGGCGCATCTTGACCGGTTAAGAATCGATGTACGAGGTTCTGGCTGCGCGTACCACACGCTCGGCAATGGGTGACCACGCCCTTTTCGTTCGATGCCTTGATGATCCGTCTTTGCCAACGACTGTCGCAATCGCAAATCGAACTAAGGCTGCCGACCTTATCTATCGCGCCGCAACGGATGCAAAGCTGATAAGCTTCGGTTGAGTCTTGCGTGTCCGTCCCTGCTTCCGCTACTTCCTCGTCCTCATCTACCTTATCGATGATTCCTTCTTCAAGCAGAAAGAACGCAGCTTTTTCTTGATTCTCTTCGGTGATCTTCTGAGTTTGTTTGAAGCGGCGATCTTCAGGCAACCCGACGAGATAAATTGCACCGCATCTTTTACATGTCGCCGCTTCGAAAACGACGAACTCTTCTCCGTCATGAGTGATCCTCTCTCGACGATTGAGAAACAACTTCTTCCGAGGAGCAAGCGCAATGAATCCGCCCTCAAGAGCTTTGACGAATAGATGGTATCGTGCTGGAAGCAGTGGCGCATGCTCTTTTTCAGGTTTAGCCCGAACTGCGAGGTCAACCAAAGCGGTGATAAGCGCGTTTGGGTTTTCTTCGTCTTGAAATAACTGCTTAGCTGCTTCAGCAAGCAGGACGGGACGAGCGTCCGATCTTTCGACGAGAAACGTGCGCAACTGTGCGAGATTAGCATCTCCTTTGAGAATCTCGAATAGAAAATGTTGTGCTGAATTGGAAGCTTTCTTTGCTGAGGAAATGACTTCTTCAGGAACCCCATACTTCCGTGCTACAGCAATTGAGTCACTTGGATTCGAGTCAAGAATTTCGCGGACTTCCAAGTAGAACTCCGCTTTCGGTGCTCCCCATGGCTGCGGATACTCATCTCGAGATATTCGACTTGCTTCGACCACATCCTGTTTAGAGTCGTCTTGTTCGTCCCACTCGAACGGTTCATCGAAGAGTTGTTCGGCAAATCGGACTACTTGCGGGAAGTCCCTTCTCCCTCCGCCAAGGGTAGCGCTCGTGCCCACGCACTGCAAACGTCCTCGTTCGCTCCGCACGATTCTATCTTTGAGCCGCCGTATCAGCATCGCTGTCTCTATGCCTTTGGCACCGTCGTAGGTGTGAACTTCATCCAGCACCAAAAACTTCCAGAATCGGGCATGTTCACCATCGAAAAAGACTGAATCTTTCGGGCGAAGGAGCAGATATTCGAGCATGGCGTAGTTGGTAAGCAGAATATGAGGCGGAGCAGCTTGCATCTCCTCACGCGATAGTAATTCATTTGGGATTCGCGGCTCGCCGCGGAAATTCTTCCGGAAATCATCTTCAGCTTCTCGTTTGGTTTGGAGCGTTTCGCCCGTATAGCGACCGAAGGTGATCGCTTCGCACTTCTTTAGCAACGAGCGCAAGCGCTTCAACTGATCGTTGGCGAGCGCATTCATCGGATATAGCAAAAGAGCGCGCACACCTGGTCCAAGCGTACCTCGAGATTTCTCTTCAAAGAGACGATGAAGAATCGGGATGAGAAATGACTCCGTTTTGCCGCTCCCAGTACCCGTTGCGACGATTAAGTTCCTTCCGCGAAGGATCTTTCTAATGGCCTGCTCTTGGTGCTCATAGAGCGGTCGATCTAATGGAAGTGCCTCTCCAGCCAACTCGTCAAACAGTGGCGAGAGAAGTCCCTCTTCAATCAACTCGCGGATGCTCTTGCCCAACCGGTATGGCGGAGTAGCTTCCAGATAAGGGCCCTTTACGAGTTCTTCTCCCTTGGATAGAATCTCCTCAAACTGCTTTCGCAACTCAGGGTCGCTAATTGGATAAAGCGTCTTCAAATAACGAACGTAACTTTCACGTATTTTGTCGGTCGCGTCAAACGGATTCAACTGCTTCATACCTTCTTACCTCCTCTAGTTCTTCCCTTGGATTTTTGCTTGCTAAGAGGCGCATCGTCCCTTTCTGGGATCAACTCATTCAAACGATTAAGTGGCACTTTTCGCTCGCTGTCACTATATACAAGCCAAATAAAGTCTTCTTGCTGAGATCTGATACCTCGGTACTCGGCTATCCTTCCTTCGATTCTCACTCTAGTTCCGGGCTTGAAAGGAATTAACGATTGGTCGCAAACCCGACAAATCTTGCAAACTTCGAGCAGAAGCACTTTTTCATAGTCACGGCACTGCTCAGCGTAGCACTTGATAACTTCTCGAAGACGATTTCGCAAGATTTGCCTCGTGGTTTCAGGAAACGCACTCCACACCATCTTCGCTCTTTCTAGGTCTACGATCATTGCATGAACTAGACACGCTGCATCTTCCGAACCGATTTGTGTGACCGTAGGATCAAAAGGCGCACATTTCCCCGCGAGCCTGTGCGTGAGCCAGCACTGGAACGGAGTTCCATTTACTTCGACGTCTCCTGCCGCTTCGATTTCCACGTCAAACACCATCTCATTCACGCTCGGAACGAAAAGCGGGCGATGCTGCGGACAATACTCGTCTTCGACGTAAAACTCCGCGCGATATATTCCAGCGGGAAAATCGCGAACCGGGATCTCTACCTCTAGTTCCGATTCACCGTCGGGAATGCTAAAAACGACTGGTTCTTGCCAAGGTCGCCACAGATCCCATAGACGCAGGCGCCGATTTCGAACGCGCCCCTTGTCTCGCCAGCCGAAAATCAAAACATGCCTCCCCTCTGTTCGCTCGTGAGCGTAGTTGAAGTTTTCGACGTTCCAGCTGGTTCTGACCCGAAGCGGACAGAGCGAACGATCTTCCAAAGGTGTGTCAGGAAAACACAAAGAAAAACAGGCTAAAGGCTTGCCTAAGCCTCTTAATGAATCTAGAAACTGCCTTAAATGAAATTGGATTTTGCCATTACGAACCTCTCCTTTCACTACGTGATTCGTGCCGTCAAGACATAGTTTGGCGATCGAGCCATTCGGGAGAGGAACTTGTACGCGTAAATCGATTTCATCGGCTTCTAATTCCTCTATTTGGATCTCAACGGGCTCAGACCTCCAACTAAATGACCTACATGCACCGCACAAAGCCCAGCGCAGACGAGGAATGTCGAACGTAAGCGGTAATTCGACCTCACCGAGTTTTAGCTTTAATTCTAGCGCTTGCGAGCGCTTGAAGGAGATCACTTCAAACACACCGTCATTCCCGCTGACCTTTATTCCATCTTCATCGGATTCAAGTCCGCAAGACGGATCGACGAGAACTATCAGATTTACCGCGTCATCTTCCGTGTAGATTCGCTTATCAAACTCGTATTCCAACTGCCGAATGAAGGCGAAATCGAATTGTTTATCTCGACCGAGCAGACCGCGCGCTTTGACGCGATAAAATCCTAAATCTGATCGCTCATCGCCGAGTGCGACCCTAGCCAGTTTTCGATCGCTCTCGAAAACGGCTATTTCGCCGATGGAAGTGCGCTTCGGCTTAGCTGCCGAATCGCTCAGGTTTTCGATGAACAAATCCCAGCGTGATACATCATCGGACGAAGCAAGAGGAATTAGCACCTTGGGCAGTTCTGATACGTAAACCGGCAATCTCAGTGATCGAACTGATTCTAGCGGATTGCCATCCAAGTACGGCTCTTTTTCGGATCGCAATGGTAGCTTCTTCAGGTGGCCTGAACTATCACATAATGAAAAGTTTTCAACTTCGGAAGTATTTACACGCCAGAATACATAGTCTTCCCACTGGCCCGTTCCTTCTATCTTTTCCAAAACCGGACCCTCTGAATTGAAAACTATTCCAGCCGGAACTACTACCCACAATTCGTCTCTTGGTAATTCTTGGGCTGTGATCAACCGTCCGCTTCTGTCGAACGCTATCCACCTGTCAGGACGGATCCCCTCGAAATTCCAATCGCGCAAACGCTTTGCCTCGCACCACAAGCTGATCTCATACCTCTTCGCAGGAGGCAGATAGAATTCCATCTCTTCCGTGCATACGCATTTCTGCCTTTTGTATGCTGGTATCCGCTCAGAAAACAATTCATGTCCATCGATGACTATTTGATAACGTAGTTCTTTTGCTTCGCCATCCTCGTCGAGAATCTGTTCTGGCAAAACGCAATGCACCTCGCCGTAATCATCAAGGCTGATAATTGGACGACGAAAGAGCGTGTTTCGTTTGGAGCGTTTGAGATCACCGCTCTTGCCGAACCACCCTTTGAATCTTTCGACGACTCTAACTGGAAGACCTAGCTCCGATGCATGCGGGACCATCTCCTCATCATAGGCGATGCGCGCCATCTCGATGCAACGAGCGAGGAAATCTGCGGCAGGTTTCCCACCCGATTCGATAAATCGTCGGACTGGCCGATCGGTGGATTGATATAAACCCGGCCTCAATCGCCACTCGGCGACTATTTCTTCGGCTCGTCCTGGATCGGCATCAAACGTTCCATCAACTGTTGGCCAAAGGAGTTTCTCAAAAAAGTCCTGCAGACAAGAATCTGGTATGCCGCCGTGCGCAAGGATTTGAGAGACGTATTTATGCGCTCCTTGAAAGTGGAAAATGCTTAGATGATGTTTTTTCAGTGTTTCGAGAAAAACCTCTCCCCAATGCTTCTGCCACTGTGGGCCGCTTCGTCCCAAAGCTTCTTCAATTGCTTTCCAGAAATTACCTTCGTCATAGTTTTCCACCCCCATCACTACCAAGTAACAAGAAAATGCTAGCGGAGCAGTATCTTCGATTTTCACAGACGAAGCGTAATTCGAAATAATTTGCTTCAAAAGAAATGTATCTTCTTCAGTCAAGGGAAGCTCGCTGATGAAGCTAGGTTTTTGCTCGGCTAATGCTTCTATCAGCCTCCCCTCGATTTCGTGAATTTCTCTATAATCTTCTAGCATCTTTCTTGTTACTCATCTCTCCAATTTTTTCGTAATTTTCAATCCAAGTTTTCACTTGTGAACAAACCAAGGCCACAATGTCTGCCTGGCCCTAATGCGAGCGGACCATGGAGTTCATCCTTGAACCTTAAATACACATGCCAAGCTGAGTAATTGCACAAATAATCAGGTCTATAATACTGGCAAGGATGTTGCGATCCAGGCCAAAACGGAGCCTTCCGAAGAAAGAAATCTTCAATCTTCTCCAAATGTAAACCGACCTGCTTAATCGCTTTCAATAGAAGGCGCTCAGCTTTTCCATACTTCCCATCATCAAAGCCAGGGAGGATAACCGGCGTGACACTCGACCAGTGTCGAGATGGTCCAAGATACTGCTGCAAAACACGATTATTTTCTGCTGAGTAGAGAATCGCTAGTTTCTTATTTGTCCCCTTCTCTACAAGCGAACGAGCGTGCAACCTTCGCTTAGCCCATTGGGCATGGCCGCCGTTTCCTCCGATAGGCTCAGCGATGACTACGCGGCGGATCATACCATCGGCATTAGGATGCCCTACTGTAGGTAGTGGAAGATAAGAAAAGCGCGGGAAGTTATCGCCTCCGTTATTTGCATGACCAGCTACATAGCGATCAGCGCCACCAGGAAATTGGTGAGAATCACGTTTAGCCTCTTCGCAGGCGAGATGCCGGACCATAGCAGCCACCTTGACAGTATCAACCTGACGAAATACCGTAAACCTGCTACCATCATTAGAACGCAACTCAAAATACACATAAGCTCTCGGCAGGTTGTCCCTGATCGTCAAATAGGCAACTTCTTGAAAAGCAGTAGGCTCTTTACGCGAGAGATAGAACTTTCTGACGCTCTGACAAAATTTACCATAGCAATCCAAAAGATCGTCGAGCGATCCTTCAATAGGAACACGCCGCATTTTTTGCGAAATCTGGATCCCTGTATGAGGGGTCCAAAGAATCCCTTCCTTTAGGATCGCATTTTCTTCATCTAAGACACACCCACTACATGCGACCTGATCGATTCCCCATCCAAGAGCGATGATGTGTCGCGCTACCTGAATAAGGACATCTACATATTCTCTGTTTGATGCTAGTTCCTCACCGCTTAACTCCCAGATGTAATGCACCGTTTGCCCTTTGACCATCCGATGTGGCCGAACTAGCTTTGACGTAAGGCGCTTTTCTCGCTCAAATTCTTTATCGCTATCGTTATTCGGAACAAAGAGCGCGTATGGTGTAGATTTGATCACCTCAGGAGCGATGATCTGCGGCGGCTGCTTTCTTTCCAGCCACCGCAGTGCATCTGCTCTTTTATCGGGCCAACCGTTCTTGCGACAGCCCGTAAGCGTGCCTGCTACAAGCGCTTGGAATAATCTCCAAGGTGATGGAGGCCACTCAGGTTCTTCGTCACTCAACTTTCCGTGAAATAAGTCATTGAGGAAAGTAACGGAAATACAAAAATACTTAGCCATTGTCACTCCCTCCTGACCCTTCTTTTGGAGCTTCGGTCTCCAAAGGTAGTGTTGTAGCTTCCTGCTCTTTGTTTAATGTATCCCTAGCGACAGTTTCTGGCCTACTGCGCTGCGCAGCTTTACGCTCTTTTTTTGATTTAGATAACTCCTCTTTTGCCCTCTTTCCTTCAAATTTTATGTCTTTGTTTTCGCCTACCTTGAACTCTTCTGCGGCCAGGGTGGCAAAATTAAGTGCTTCCTCGAGAGTTATTCCAACGCCCTTTCGGGAGCCATTTAATCGAACGCAATCAAACTCGAGGGAACGTTCTGGATCAAGCACAAGTTGGCAACCAGCTCTTAGATTGAAATCCTGCGGCATCAATAGGGCTATCAAAGCAAGTCCGAAGATATAACGCCTCAATTTAAGCACATCACCATCTTGTCCAACTCCCAAAGTGCGTATAGCCACAAGACTCAACGTCGCATCACGACGGATTTCACCCTCAACTATTACTCCGCCATGCGTCCAAGGTGCTGGGGCATGACTCAAACCGAGTTCAGAAAGTCTGTCTTGGGCACTTTTATTTTCGGGCGGATCAACCAAACCCTCAGCTACATAATCAATCGGTGGAATATATTGTGCGGAACGGTGAAGAACCTTAACATTGAACGCTCGAATAACAGAACTAACCACGCGAGGTATCTTTGCTTGAGTGTCACGAGAATCCCAACTTCCGAAAACAATGGAAGTCGGTGCAATCTTAGCAAGCGGTTCAGCATTGCCATTGTCTCGCCAGGCTTCGAAAGCGTCTTTTAGCTTATCTGCAAGCTCTGAAAACCTAACAATAGCATCGGCAGCTCGGTGACCTGCGTCAAGCAAATTAACTTCTCTGCCATCTTTTACTTTGATGATGATTTGTGGCACGAGATTTTTGTAAGGCTCTTTCTTGAAGATCGGCTCAATCCTGTTCGCTTGTGAACCGACGCTATCAATCAGGCAAACGTTTGTCCCATCAGGGAAATAATCAATGTTATACCCAAGCCAATCTTCCTCCTTGACCCTTTCAGGTTTGGCATAGGTCGGTGGGAAGATCACAGATCCTCTACCTTCTACAGGTATGAGTCGTTGGCGCAAAACGAGCGCCGCAACATCGCTGTTATCGTTGAGCCATTCGTCGTATTTGTTCAGTAGATTACATTCGTCGTATTTGTTCAGTAGATTACTCATAATTGACCTCCTTTTAATTGCTGATTTTTGTTGCACGACCAAAAGCCTTGTATCGCTTTTGATCATCACGAAACACGAATCTAAATAAATATCTTTCAGAACTAACGAACGGAATCACTCCGCTAGCAACTGCGGCGGCTACAGGCACGCCAAGCGGCCTAAGCCAGATGACATATTCAAATGACCACTTTTGACCCGAAGGCAATAGGCGAAATCTCTGTATGCCGATTAAAGCGAGCAATTCCACTGCTGGGTAAGCTAGTATATCTGTGTTCTGAGCGTCCAAAGAAAAGCCCACTTTCAGAGCATGAACATACCTACGAGTATCAAAGCAGAACGGTTCTACAGGCTTCGCCTGATCGCGGTCCTTTTGGGCGTACTCCGCTGGTGTTCTTAGAATACAACCATGGTTGAGCAACTCGCACAAATCTATTTTTCCGTTGCACAGTAAAGCCTTTAATGCATCTTGTGCTGCACGCGCTATTTTGTGAATCTCCTGGCGGCCTGCCCAGGTTTTCAGTGTAGCTTTCTCATCTTCACTTTGCCACCAATCTAACGTTAACTTGAAAGGTTCTCCAAGGTGTAGGGTTCCTTCTCTCGCTTTTTCGCCCAATTCCTTCCGACGATTTTCCTCAAGTTCCGACAGCTCTTTCCTTTTTTTCTCTAACTCACTTCTTTTTTTCTCTAACTCACTTCTTTCCTTTTGTTCTTCTTCAGTCAATCCAGATACTTTGCAGTTACACAATTTATTTAGCAAACACCTCAAATCAACATCATTCGACTCGCCCCTAGGAGGAGGCTCAATTACGAAGAAGTACCCACTACCGCATTTCGAGAAATGCCCTTCAACTCCGGGCCATAAGCGATGTGAAAGTTCCAGTAGTCCGCAACAAGCAAAAAATTGACCGGGATTCAAAACATCAACCTTGATTTTGATCATCTCCCACTTCCTCCAACAACGTTGATTCTTCCAATACAACCTGACGCGAAGCAATAACATCAGCACATCGGACCAGCGATTCTAACCACGCTAGCCCCCAACGACCGAATCTTCGCTGTAGCCTCTCATAACGCCGCATGACTTCATAAGCCTCTTCCTCATTGTCGGAAGTTGCGTATCTTTCATTATCCCAAGCATCAAGTTCAAAATGAGGGCGAGCTCGTCCATGATGGGCCGCAATAAGATGAAGGATGAGATCACTTTCTTCGTGGCCATTTAACTTCTTCTTAGCATCCAATAATGAGCCAAATTCATGTCGATAACCGGCGAGACGCCGCCAATCCATACCTTGTGGTCCTGATTTTGCCCAAGGATCGTTAGGATTATTATTGAAAACCGATGACTGCCAGCATTCTCTATCCTTACCTAAGTCATGATACTCAGCCGCTTTAACTATTGCTTCTTTTATTGAAGCCTCTAAGCCTAGTTTTTCCACTATTTTTCTTGCAATCTTAGCTGCAGATCTTAAGTGGTCTTTTAGCTTTGGCGCAGATTTGTAACCAACTGATTCTGGATCTTCGGTAGTAGCCTGCTTAGGCTCAGCCAGTAATGCAAGATAACGCGTTACTACCTCCTCTTCATCTTCACCTGGCAGCTGCAAAGGAAGGACTATTGCAACCGATTTTTTCAAATTTCCTGATATTTTTCCTAATACCTCATTAGCCGAGGTGTATTTTCCATCTAATTCGGTGAAGTTTTCGCTATCTTCAAGCTTACGGTATTCGTAAGTCTCATTGATACCTCTTATTTCTAATCGAACTTTATCTCTATCTTGACTTAAAATGTCTAAACCGTCTCTAGGTTTAGCCCTACCATCCAGAATCCCTTCCTCGGTCAGACCACCAGCCTCCACAGGCAACACAACCGTGCAAAATCTGATCGCATCTTTGTAAAATCTGATCGCATCTTCGTTTCCTCGTGTCAATTCGTGCAGAGAGCTCTTCTTTGCGCCGCCGCGCTCATCAATTAAGATAACCGGGAAATCATTAACTTCGGCAATCTTTTTCAGCTCTTCGAAAACTCGAGAGCTTAAATCGCGCAAACGTTCGCGACTCTCAATGCGGCAGTGCTGGAACCACTCACTTATGTCGTCTTCCGAAACCTCACTATTGACTAAAAGACTAACCTCCCGACGCCAAGCCAAATAGGTCTCCGGCGGATTCGCTTCGATCCCATGGAGATAGTCCGCGACAGATGGACGACCAGGTAATTTCTCACGTATGCTGGTCATTGCCCATGCATCCAGCAAGATGTCGTTAACTGGAACAATTTTCGGTTTAGGGGTAAAAACCTCCTCTTTTTCGTGCTCTTTTAGATTGTTCAACAGATTTTTCAAGGCTCTCGGGCTAACATCAAAAGCCCCATCCCCCTTATTCGTCAGCCTTTCTCTCAGAAGTTCAACAGTTGCCTGGCAAATTTTTTGCAGTTCTCTCTCTTCCCCTTTTGTATTTTTCTCTATGAATAGATGAACTTCCGCTTCATGTTTGCCATCGCGATTACCTCGCCCCAGTCGCTGGATCAGGGACTCCAACGTTGTTGCGTCGCAAATTATGTGATGTGCGTATAGATCAACGCCAACCTCCCCTGCGGATGTGCACACTAAATAAAACGTTTCTTCAACTTGGCATTCTGGACTCATGAAGGCAAGGAAAACGGGATTGCTCTCTACGAGTTTATCCCTTTCATAGCCTCGAATAGTTCCTGTCAACAGTGCTACAGAGCTATCTCTACCAAGTGATTTTTTCAACTCGTTTACGATCCCCTTTGCTTGCTCTGGCGAGTGAGCGTAGATAAGGATCTTGCTTCTGCAAGACTGATAATCTTTCGCACGTTCTACGATCTTTTTTATTAGTTCCCCTGTTTCTACCTCGTGAATATAAAGGCTTTTTTTCGCATCTAATCTCTCTTTCACGAAACCATCCTTCTCATCTTCATCTTCAAGTTTGAAAACTTTTTCTCCCGATTTTCTCAACGTAGCTGAAAGCTCAATGACTTTTATTGGCCTTGGCTCGTTGCATTTTTCTTGCTCACGAGCGACAGCGTGGAGAAGTTCACTGAAAGCTGGCGTAAGATGCGCTTCGTCATGAATGATGAGCGCGTCTTGACCTATCAGCCCAGCGTGATGCGGCCTCACCCGATAACTATCTCCATAGCCTGAAAAAAGCAGTTTGCTACCAATCATGTCTATGGTGCCAATAATGATGGCGGGACGAGTTGGATCTGCCTTCCACTCTTCGTTATCAGCCAGCTCGCCACGAAGCGTGCTAATTGCGAGAGGCTGATTCACTTCTATTGCCGTGCATAGTTGCAAAGCTTCTTTTAGCTTCTCAAGGATTTCCTTATCTTCATGAGAAGTCTTTTCCATTCCGAATATCCGACGACTAATTTTCTCTACAACTCTTGTTGCTTGATCAACGACAGTTCGACGGTTAACTATGTAAATAATTCTGCGTGGCAAACATGGACTCTTTCCTGTTAGCATCTGCCATGCGAAGGCAATTAGCCAGATAGTGATGATTGATGTTTTTCCAACACCAGTCGGCAAATCCACCACATCCGGAATTTCGCCAGACACGAGTTTAAGGTATAAACGTCTTTGCCATTTGAGCGGACAATAGTCTGTTAGGACCTTAAATGCTCGATTGAAAAAATCCTCAGCACTTAATTCTCGGTTCAAAGTTCCTTCAGAAAATCCTTTGCATTTCATAATCTACCCAGAAGATTACAAAAAAACTTGGACAAGGACGATCACTTGCAAAAATTTTTTTAACCTCTAAAAATTTTTTCGTATCTCACATCACGTTTTCTTTTTCAATCTTCATAAACCGAAATTTCTTCGATCCAAATCCTCGCCAAATATTATTATTTGCAATCTTCAACACTCCTGATAAAAATTTTTCGCAAAATCTTCATAATCAGAATCTTGATCTCTCCATGGAAATCAGCTGGTTTTGTCCACTAAGCTTGGGCATATTTCGGCTCTTATTTCGCCCCAAGAATAAAGAGCCAAAGCTCTCTCGTAAGTTTCTTTAACTTGCTGGCGGATATTTGGCGGTTCTAGTACTTCAACTTCATTGCCCCAACTCAATATAAACCGCAAAAGCCCGCGCCCATCAGCAACACACATCTCAACTGTTATCTCCTCAGGCTCATCTGGCTTGTTGGCTTTACTCGAATTCAGAAAATTTTCTTCGATGATTTTTTGGGTGCGATGAAATTTTCTTTCTGCGAAAATCCTTGCCGTCACGCCTCTTGCTCGTAAACGCACCCTTACGGGCTTTCCGTGAATCCCGTTAAAACAATTCTCCGCTAAAAATTCACGCAAGCTAAAGCCACTAGGTCTTTCAAACTTTTCCTTCATCAACCGAACTTCAAGAATGTGATCTATCGAAAAAGGAATAATATCTTTCCGTTTGTGGTCAAAACCTATAACCTTGATTGTTGCACCGTCTGGATCGTAGTAAATCGAATATGGCTCAAAAATCCTCTCTGTTGTTTGATTACTCGAAAGAGAGTGATAACGCATGCGAACACGGCGACAATCTAAGGCCGCTTTTAGCAATTTGCCTATCTTGACTCTATCCTTGCGAAAATCTTTTGCCGGAGAAACTGCCGACCCTAAAACTGATTTCAGTTTGCTTAGTCTTTTGCGTTGCTCCTCCGATATTGCTGACCTTAGTTTCACCATTAGCGAATCGAAATTAACAGCGAAAGGTTGGGGAATCATGGTAAGTCCCGCCTCGCCAATAACTTCTTCAGCCAACAAAAGTGCAATTAGGTCTGATTCCGTAAGTTCAGGCGGGATAAACTTGCTACCTTCCTCGATTTTGTATAAAATCCGATGCCCTTCACGCTTTTCTCTCAAATAGTAAAAGCTACACAGCGACAATTCGTCTATGTAGCGGCCAATAGTTCGAGTAGAAACATCAAGCTGTTCGGCTAATTCTTCTCGCGACCGCCATTTTTCTTTGAGCAGTGGAACAATCCTATTCATTCGACTTATAAGATCACCACGATGGCTACCCGAAGCCGTTTTCTTGTTTTTATCCCCCATGTTCATTGCCCTCCATTTCTTTGCCATTAAAGCATTTTTCGAGAGGCTTTTTCAAGAAAAATTTTCAACAAACGGCATTTCTACAAAGCAAGAACCTACCGCAAGGTATTTAGCTTTTGCGGATTTCTTCACGTGACCGGAAATTGTTGGGATGGGAAAATTCGATTTGGGAATGTTCAGAAACGTTGGTTATGGCTTATCATCACCAAAATACTCTTTCCAGCGCCGATCCACGAGCTTTGCAACATCCTCTCGAACTTCAACCTCCTTCGGATACCAAGGCTTCATTCTCGCATCAATCACAATCGGCGGGGAATAGCAAATATGATTGTTTTTCAGCCAAACCTTTTTTGCGTAAACATCGGTCGAAGGATTGAACCTAGTCCATGTTGCCCATAGAAACTGATCAGCAGAATCGGCGTATTCAATTTTGTCGTGCAAAACTATAACCTGAAATTCACTGAATTCATCTGCTTTAGCTACTCTTTCAGGTAAGTTTTTATCATCTTCGTATTTCGCCACCTGCAACACCAAACAGCCACCACAAAAAACCTTTGCTTTTTCAACGCCAAAGGGAAGCGACGCTACTTCTGCAAACTCTCTTTTCAACTCACGCTTCTTTTCTCCAACACCGATTAGCATTGCCTTAGAGCCTAGATTTATCGTGCCTGAAGCATAGTCGAGCGTATCGAATGAAGTTCGGTCGAATATGAAAAAGTCGCTTTCCCAATCAACCCTCTCCAAAATGTATTCAAAAAGAGATTTGAAATCTCGCAAATTCTGTGGCTTATCGGTCAAAAGCAGAAACTTTGTAAGCGAAAGCTGTCCTTCGCCGAGTATTCGGAAACCCGCAGAGATTGCCTCTCGCGCGTATCTTTCCCTAACTACCGCCGCCGCTAAACTATGAAAGCCTGTTTCGCCATAGCTCCACAAGTCCAAAACGGCAGGCATCACTAAAGGAAACAAAGGCGATAAAAGTTCTTGTAGATAATCTCCGATGAAAAAATCCTCTTGCCTCGGCTTTCCAACAACTGTCGCAGGATAAATCGCATCTTTGCGATGAAAGATGGCTTCAATCTCGAAAATCGGATAATCATGCTTAAGCGAATAATAACCGTAATGGTCACCAAAAGGACCTTCAGGACGTCTCTTGTGTGGTGGCACTTTTCCGCATATCGCAAATTCTGCTTCCGCAATTAGCCGATGGTGATTTTTTATAGGATTTTCGACCACCTCAAGCCTTTCATCGGCAAGTAGTGAAGCCAACATCAGTTCAGGGACATTTTCAGGCAAAGGCGCAATCGCCGATAAAATCAAAGCCGGCGGTCCTCCCAAGAAAATCGTCATCGGCAAATCTTGATTAAGGCTTTCTGCTTCAAAATAGTGAAATCCACCGCCTTTGCCTATCTGCCAGTGAATTCCGGTGGTGCGTGAATCGTATCGCTGAATTCGATACATGCCTAGATTGTGCTTTCCCGTCGTAGGGCTTTCCGTGTAAACAAGCGGTAAGGTGATGAAGTGGCCACCGTCTTCATGCCATAGCTGAAGAAGCGGCAACTTCTCCAAATCCGGCGGATTTTGCCTCACTTCCAATACAGGTGCTTTTCGAGTTTTCTTCAAGCCAAACTTCAAAGCCGAAAAAATCACATCTTTGTATTGCCATAACACACTCGGCTTTGGGGGTAGTGCCTCTTTGACCATTTCCACAGCGCGACGGACAAATTCCTGTGGCTTTTTTCCAAAAGCTAGTTCAATTCTTTTTACAGTCCCGAAAAGATTTGTAACAACAGGAAAATCAGAACCTTTAACGTTACTGAAAAAAAGCGCTTTTCCTTGTTGTTGGATTACTCGACGATGTATTTCTGCAATCTCAAGATATGGATCAACGGGAACACTGATTTCAACAAGTTCGTTTTCCCGTCTCAAAGCATCCAGAAATGAACGAAGATTTCGATGCATCGCTTCAAGAGCTATTCGGTTTGAAGCTTTTCAAGGTTCAATTCACTTGCCCGCAAAACCTTTATTTTCACCGACGAAAACCTTTTTAATAAATCATCTTTCATCTTTTCGTAGTCACCGACAATGATTAGTTTTCCGTCACCGAGAAATTTGGAAGTAAACTCCTTTACTTGCTGACTGCTTACTGCCTCGATTTCTTGGACATAAGAATTGATTTCATCTGTCGAAACGCCAAGTGCATAAAGTTCGGCTAATACATTCGCCAACTGAAAATTCGTTTCCGTATTACGGCTGAAAGTCCCAATCAAAGCGGCTTTGCGCGGCTTTATTTCTTCACCAGAAACTTCTTGCTCCGAGAGTTTTCTTATTTCGCCTAAAATCAATTCGGCAACCTCGGCGGCTGATTCGTTCTTTGTTTGGGCACGCGCTATGAAATTTGCCTTTGCTCTTCGCCATGCAAAACTACTCCCTGCGCCGTAGCTTAATCCGCGTTTGATTCTTATTTCTTGGTTGAGTCTTGCCGAATATCCACCACCAAGAACAGAATTCATTACGCTCGCCTCAAAATATCTCTTTCTGTCATCTCTTCGGACATCTGCAATTTCCTTTGTATAGGTGACTGCCGCTTGTCCCGAATTCGGCAAATCAATCACTAAAATTTCAAGCCCATTTGTTCGGTTGGAGTTTTGCTCCTTGGCTACGGTTTCTTCAGCAATTGAATTTTTCCAAGCTCCAAAAAACCTTCTTGCCAAATTCTCGGCTTTCTGCAAAGAAATGTCGCCAACAAAAATCAAAACAGCCTTTCCGGGAGCAAAGGCTTTTTTATAAAACGAAACTATATCTTGTCTGCTAATGCTTTCTAAACTTTCTGGTGTTCCCAAGACAGGATGCTCACCGTAAGCATAAACGCTTGCGGCGTAGCTTGCCAAGAAACCAGGTTGACGCAAGTTGTAAGAAAGATTGTCTTGAATCTGCGCTTTCAAAATCTCAATTTCTTTCTGCGCAAATGTCGGATTGAGCAAGACATCAGCCATAACGTTCATTGCGGCGGCGAGTTTATCACTCGTAACATTCAAAGTGATGTAAGATTCATTCCAGTCAGCACCCGAATTCAACTCGCCCCCTAAAAATTCAATATCTTCAGCGATTTTACTCGCACTTCGAGTCTTCGTTCCTCTAGTCAAAAGTGAAGCTGTAAGATTCGCAAGCCCTGCCTTTTTCAAATCTTCTTTTGAAGCTCCATCACCGATTAAGAAATAAACCGCAACTAACGGGACGTTTCTCTTTTCAACTACGGCAACCGTCAAACCATTTGGTAACTTCTTTTCTTTAATTGAAGGAACTTTTATCGGTTTCGGTGGTGCTGGTGCTGGTGGTGTTTCTTGCGCCATAATCTGAAAACAGAAAAATGACAAGGTAAAAACTAGAAGCAAAAAATTCAGCATTTTCACTTCTTTTTTTCTTCTCCTTCCTGCAAGTAGTGAATCACAACTCTATTTGTTTCAGTGAAATACTTGTTCATGACTCTTTTGATGTCCTCAAGTGTCACGGCTTCGATTTTTCTGATTTCTTCATTTACAGCGTTCGGATCGTCGTAAAATGCAACAGCTCTTTCGATTGCAGATGCTTTCCCGTCGTTTGTTTCAATCTCCTGCAAGAAAGATGAGATTATCTGATTTTTCGCTTTTCTTAATTCTCTTGCAGAAACCCCTTTTTCCTGAATCTTTTTTAGTTCCGCAAGTAAAGCTTTTTCTAGTTGTTCAGCTTTCTTGCCTTCAGAAGCAATCGCATAAAAATACAGAAGTCCCTTGTCAACTCTTATGTCCACATTGAATCCTGCCTCTTGCGCTATCTGTTGTTTGTAAACAAGTGACTGATAAAGCCTTGAGCTTTCTCCTTGCGAGAGTATTACCTCTGCTAATCTCAACGCAGGGACATTCTTGCTTTTTGAAGGCGGCGCTAGATAGGTTATTGCAACAGCAGGAAACGGAACATTGGGAGCAGTCTTTGTGTATCTCTGCTCCTTTGTTCTTTCCGGTTCAACAACATTCACACGCGGAATCTCGCTTTCAGGCTTTGGAATCTTACCAAAGTATTTATCAATCCAGAAATCCAATTTTTCTTGCTCAAAATCACCTACAACTATCAAGACCGCATTGTCAGGGCGATAAAACGTTTTGTAGAAGTTTCTTACGTCATCAAGCGTTGCGGCGTCGAGTTCTTCCAGGTTTCCGATTCCGGGGCGCTTGTAAGGATGCACGCTGAAAGAAAGTTTTTCAATGTATTGCCCGAACAGCATCCCGTAAGGCTGTGCCAAAATTCTTTGACGAAACTCTTCCTTTACAACATCTCGCTCGGAACGAAAGTTTTCTTCATCAACGTTTAGATTGACCATTCGATCGGCTTCAGCCCAAAGCAAGGATTCAAGATAGTTTGAAGGCACAACTTCAAAGTAATTGGTGAAATCGTCCCACGTTGAAGCATTGTTGTAACCGCCAACGTCTTCGGTAAGGCGATCTATCATTTCGCTTTTCATGTTTTTGGTGGATTTGAACATCATGTGTTCAAAAAGATGCGCAAATCCAGACCGCCCTTCTGGATCATCTTTTGAACCTACCCGATAAAGAACACGAATTGCGACCGTAGGATTTGAATTGTCTTGTAGTGAAATCACCTTCAATCCGTTCGGAAGCGTTCGTTGTTTGAACTTCATCGGCGCTATCTTGACCTGTCCAAAAATTGAAACACCTAAAATAAACGAAACGATTACGAAAATTAACCCGTTCATGGCTTTTTCAAACTATACGCTTTTTGAAAGCACCAGGTTCCTACTGATAATCGTAAAACCCTTTGCCCGTTTTACGTCCGAGCCAACCTGCGTCAACATATTTTTTCAAAAGCGGGCATGGACGATATTTCGGATCGCCTAAGCCTTCGTATAAAACATTCAAGATTGCAAGACAAACGTCTAAACCGATAAAATCGGCTAAAGTCAGCGGTCCCATCGGATGATTCATGCCGAGTTTCATGATTTCATCAATCGCTTCTTTCGTGGCCACTCCTTCATAGAGAGCGTATATTGCTTCGTTTATCATCGGCATCAAGACGCGATTTGATACAAACCCCGGAGAATCGTTGCATTCCACCGGGACTTTTCCGAGTTTTTCTGCTAGTTCTTTGACTTTCGTATAAGTCTCATCAGAAGTTGCAATCCCACGAATTACTTCAACCAATTTCATAATCGGCACAGGATTGAAAAAGTGCATGCCGATAACCTTATCGGGCCTTTTCGTTACCGCACCGATTTTTGTTATTGAAATCGAGGACGTATTTGATGCCAAAATACATTCAGCACTTGTTATCTCGTCTAGCTTTTCAAAAATTTCTTTTTTGATGCCGAAATCTTCCGTCGCGGCTTCGACTACAATGAAAGAATCCTTCAAATCTTCTAAGTTTGTTGTTGTGCCGATTCTGCCTAAAATTTCTTGTTTTTGCTCGTTTGTAATGGTTTCTTTTTTAACAAAGCGGTCGAGACTTTTGCTTATGGAATCAAGTCCTCTGCTTAAAAATTCTTCTTTGATGTCGCACATTACGACTTGAAAACCCGAAGAAGCGGCTGTTTGAGCGATTCCGCTTCCCATCGTTCCTGCACCCACAATTCCTATTTTTCCGTTCATCTTTATTTCTCCGAAATAGAATTTTCGAGGGAATGTTTCAAATTCTTAAAATCGCAAATCGTGGCTTAAAAAGCAAATTCGCCTTATTTTTCCCGATCTTCCGCAGCTCTTTCAAACGATTTTTTAGGATTTTTGAGAAAGCCTTTTCTCGTGATTTTTTGCAGATGGCGAGTATCATTCAATGCAATCACTCGGACGTTATTGCGTCCGTAAAGCTCAAAACGGCAGATACCGCAGTTTGAAGTGCTAATCCAAGCCGTATGAGTGCTGTTTTCGTTAACTGCTCCGAGAAGATAAAGACTCAAAAAACATATAACGCCTACGTGGGCAAAAATCGCAATGTTTTTGCCCTTATGCTTTGTCAAGATTTCTTCAAGTTTCTTGCTGGCTCTTTCAAACAGTTGTTTGTAACTTTCGCCACCCGTAGCTACGTGCGTAAAATCCCTGTTTACTAACGCCTCGTAATCTTGCGGAAACAGTTCGGCAACTTCTTCAAACGTTAAACCCTCTAAAAGCCCAAAGTTTCTCTCTCGAAGATCAGGAGTTGTCTGAATTTCGAGGTTCATTAGCTTAGCCAAAGGCTTAGCAGTTTGGATCGCTCTTGGAAGATCGCTTGAGTAGATAACGTCAATCTTTTCTCTCAGTAAAGCTTTAGCAGTTAGCCTTGCTTGTTTTTTTCCTAAACGCGAAAGCGGAGTCTTAGAATGCCCGCCAAATCTGCCTTCAGCATTTTTCTTCGATTGCCCATGTCTAATCAAAAAAAGCCTTGTAACCTTCAGATTCTCAGACTCAAATATCATTTGGCGAATTAAGCAATAACGCTTTCAGATTTAAGTTTTTCAGCCTGGTAATGCGTAGTCAAAGCATTTATAAATTCGTCTAGTTCTCCGTCCATGACAGCATCAAGCTGATAAACGGTAAGCCCGATTCTGTGGTCTGTAACTCGATTTTCTTTGAAATTGTAGGTGCGTATTTTTTCCGAGCGATCACCGCTTCCAACTTGCGCCCTTCTTTCTGCAGAAATAGCTTCATGGCGTTTGCGCTCTTCGAGTTCTTGCAGTCGCGCTCGAAGAACACGCATTGCTTTCTCTCGATTCTTTATCTGCGATCTTTCATCTTGCATTGAAACAACTATGCCTGTTGGGATATGCGTGATTCTAACAGCGGAGTAAGTCGTATTGACAGACTGCCCGCCATGCCCCGAAGAACAGAAAGTGTCAATTCGCAAGTCCTTCGGATCAATCTGCACTTCAACTTCTTCAGCTTCAGGCAAAACAGCAACCGTTACGGCTGAAGTATGAATTCTTCCGCTAGCTTCCGTTTGAGGCACTCTTTGCACTCTGTGAACGCCAGATTCGTAGCGCAGTTTTGAATAAACTCTATCGCCTTCGATAACAGCTATTGCTTCTTTAACACCTCCTAATCCAGTTTCCGATATGTCCATTATCTCGAATTTCCATCCTTGCTTTTCAGCATATCTGGCATACATTCTTAAAATCTCAGCCGCAAAAAGCGCTGCTTCCTCTCCGCCCGTTCCAGCTCGGACTTCCAAAATAACATTTTTCTCATCGTTCGGGTCTTTCGGAAGAAGCAAAATCTTCAGTTCTTCCTCTGCCTTCGGAAGCCTTTCTTCCAACTCACGAATTTCCGCATTCGCAAGTTGCCTAAGTTCCTCATCTTCTGCCTCTTCAAGAAGCGATTTTGCGCTCGCAAGGTCTTCTCTTATCTTTTTGACCTCACGATACTTTTCGACTATCTCGCCCAAACTGCGATGCTGTTTCATCAACTTTGTGTAAGTTTTAATGTCCGAAATGACTTCAGGCGATGAGATTTGCGCTGTCAGTTCCTCGTAAGCCTTTTCTATCTCAGCCAATTTTCCTAAATCAAGCATCTTCGTTTTCTCAAAAGGTTTGTTTTTGGTTTTCTAATTCTAAGGATTTCTTTAGCGAAAAAATAGCGACTTCGAGTTGTTTTTCATCGGGTTCTTGAGTAGTTATCTTCTGAAGCCAAAGTCCTGGCGAAGTTAAGATCAGAAAAAGCAAACCCGATTTTTTCTTCGACGCATAGCGAATCATCTCAAAAGCAATCCCAATAACAATGGGCAACAGAATTATTCTAGCAATTAGATTTGCCCAAATGGAATCAAAACTAATAGGCAAAAACAAAACAATAGAAACGATCACTACAAGCACCAAAAATGATGTTCCACACCTAGGATGTTGACAGGATTCAGGCTTGATATTTTCAACCGTTAGATTCAACCCTTTTTCCCAAGCAGAAACTGTTTTGTGTTCAGCGCCGTGATATTGAAAAACCCGCTTAATGTCTTTCAAAAAAGTCATCGAGAAAATCATCAAAAGAAAAAGCGTCAATCTAAAAATTCCATCAAACAAGTTGAACGCAATCCATGAATCAACTCGATACGGATAAACCTGCAAAACTTCTGGTAAACCTTTCAATCCGAATGAATGAGACCAATTGAAATGTCCTAGTAAAATGCTTGTTAAAACAAAAGGCATCACAATAAAAACAAAAACATTAAACAGCAATACAAACACGACTGTAGAAACTATGTTATTCTCTTGTTCTGTGATTTGCGCCTGCTCTGAATCTTTCCTTTTCCTAGCAACCTCTTCAAATACCCTAGCCGAGAAATCCAGTGCCTTGATTCCTATTGTTGTTGATTGAAGCAAAGTCACACAACCACGAATAATAGGTAGTGAAAGGAGCTTGTATTTTTCACACCATCTTGGAACAATTTCTGCTTTGTGAACAATTGAACCATCAGATTTGCGACAAGCTACTGCGTAAGCTGATGGCGTCCGCATCATCACACCTTCGATTACAGCCTGCCCTCCGACAAGAATTTCCTTCTCGATTGCTGAAAAAAGAATCTTCATGAACTTCAGCCTTTAACCTAAATCCGATGAAAACCCGCTTATTTCTGCCAAAAATTGTTGTGGAATTTCCAATCAAACAGAGAACTCGCAGAAAGCAAAGTTGCAGAGATATTTTTGGAGTTTGCTTAAGGATTTTCTATTTGGCTTTCGACTTACAAATACAGGATTAGCCAACAAGTTTCTTTCAACTAGCCATCAACCTATGTTTTTGCTCTTTCAGAATTGCTAGCTTTCTGATTTTTTCTTATAACGCTTGTAGAATCTGTCAACGCGTCCTGCTGTATCAACTAACTTTTGCTTTCCAGTAAAGAACGGATGGCATTCCGAGCATATTTCGATATGAAGATCAGTCTTGCGTGTGGATCGCGTTTTGAAAGTATTACCACAAGCACATGAAACGGTTATTTCCTGATATTCTGGATGTATCCCTGCTTTCATTGTTTTCTCTCCATCTTAAGGGTAAATTTTTATGATAAATTCCTACTAGCGAAAACGCAAATTATCTACATAATTTTGGGGGGAAATTCTGAATTCGATTTCGTAGATTCGATTATACTTCAAGCCTCAAAAACTTGGCTTTGCCTATATTCAAAACAAAAAATCCAAGAGGCGAGACACTGCTTCAGCGTTAGCAAGCTCGCTTCTTGGAAAGAAGAATTTAAGGCTCTTAGGCAGTCAGAAAGATTACTTTCCAGCCACAGCTTCTCTCATGGCTTTGCCTACACGGAACTTGACAACCGTCTTGGCAGGGATTTTAATCACTGCACCGGTTGACGGGTTGCGTCCTTCGCGTGCTTTGCGAGTCGCCTTGACGAATTTCCCAAAGCCCGGCAATGTAAACTCACCAGCTTTCTTGACTTCATTCAAAGCTATTTCAGCCAAGGCGTTGAAAACACTCTTGACGTCGGCTTTCTTCAATCCGCACTTTTTGGCTAGTTCGCTAACAAGTTCCGTTTGGGTCATAGCTTTTTTCGAGCTTTTTCCGGCCATATTCTCTCCTCCGTTTTTGTTTTCGTAAAGCATCAGCCGAAACCTAAAGTTTCTGGCTGAAATTTGTCAAAATTTTTTGAATTGGTCGGGGCGAGAGGATTTGAACCTCCGACCTCTCGGTCCCAAACCGAGCGCACTACCAGGCTGTGCTACGCCCCGAACCTAATATCAAAACTTGAAATTAAACAATGTTTCAAAGAAGAAACATCTAACAAATAGCGAATTCTACTAGGACAAAAACGAAAGGTCAAGTCAAAACAGCGGTAAAATCAGACAAAAATGAAATTATCTTTTTCAAAGCCTCAGCACGATGGCTGATTTTTTGCTTTATCTCAGCAGAAAGCTCGCCAAAAGTGTTTTCAAAACCGTCGGGAATGAAAACCGGATCATAACCAAATCCGTTTTTCCCTTTTGGCTCATTTGCAATCATGCCGCTACAAACACCTTCAGCTAGAAACTTCAGATTTCCCTTTTCATCACAAAGTGCCATAACACATACAAACCTTGCCTTTCGATTTTCTATGCCTTTAAGCTCATGAAGTAACTTTCTGATATTTTCCTCGTCACTTGCTTTTTCGCCCGCATACCTGGCCGAAAAAACGCCCGGCCTTCCGTTTAAGCTTTCAACTTCTAAGCCGGAATCATCTGCCAATGCCCAAAGTCCCGTCTGCAAAGCGTAACTCCTTGCCTTCAAACAAGCATTTTCTGTAAAACTCTTACCATTCTCAACAGGCTCTTCAAGACCAGAAAATTCGCTTAAGTTTCTCACTCTAATTGGCAGACCACTCAATTTTTCCGATATTTCCAAAATCTTCCCCTTGTTTCTGGTGCCGATTAAAAGTTCCATAATATTCATAAGTCGTATAAAACAGATCGCACTTTCTCTATGAAATCGCTATTTTCCCACTCATGCCACAATCGCAATGCTTTGGAATAGGATTTCGCACGCCTTTTAGTAAATTCCGACAAAAGCCAAATACCGACGCTTTTTTCGATTTTTTCTCTAATCAAATCTTCTTTCAACCTCTCAGTCCAAACGTCGCAATCATGTAGATCACCCAAGAACCCTTGCATTTCTGCTACTGATTCAGCAAAACTTGAAAGCTCACCAACGCAAGGGCTGAAAAGCTCAAGCGAATATCGAAGTCGTTTGCAAGCAATTCGCAATTCGTGTAAGCCCTTCACATCGAAAGGATCGAAAAGGTTTTTGCTGAGAGTGAGAAACTCGTTGAAATTTTTTCTGGTAACAAACCCACCGAGTTGCTTAAAGTTAATTCCGGCTTCCGGTATTCCCGATGCCATCTCTGAAACGGCTACAGAAAGTTTTTCCACCGATTCCTTCAACTCACTCGAAACAGGACGAAAAGCATCAGAACGAAAACGAAGCTTTTCCTGTATCAATTTTTCTATACCTTGTTGAATTTCCTTACGCTCGGCATTTTGCTTGAGTTTTTTTAGCATTTCGATCTCGACATCTAAATCACGAACCGAGCCAAGCAGTCTTGCGAGTCTTTTCAGCCCCTTCCGCACCTGTTTGGTCGAGCTTTTCTTGAGCAAGATCGAAAAATCTCTCAAAACGCTTCTTAGCCTTCTGATACTTACTCGCAAATCATGTATGCCTTCAATGTTATTCTCCATGAGTGCAGGTTCTACGAGATCGGAGATTTGTCTCATGCGTGCAACAAGCACCTTCGAGATGCCTTCGCCAGCATCAGATTGACAATTCAAATCCGGGATTTCATAAGCCTTAGCCATGCAAACGCCTTATCTCCTCAACAGATTGTGGATTTTCCAGTGCTGAAATGTCGCCTGCATCTTCACCTAAGTAAGCGGCGCGAATTACACGCCTCATCACCTTCGCATTTCTCGTCTTCGGTAATGCTTTAACAAAATAAATTTCTGAAGGAGCAAGCGGTTTCCCCATCTCTTTTGCAACTAACTCGATCAACTCTTTCTTGAGTGATTCGAGAGTTTCGACATTATCAACCTCAGTCTTCAGAACGCAGAAAGCTACTAGCTTCGTTCCCTTGATTTCATCGGGAACTCCTACGACTGCCGCTTCCATTACGAGCGGATGCGCAACCAAAAGACTTTCTATTTCCGCAGGTCCAACGCGCTTACCTGCAACTTTCAACGTATCGTCGCTTCTGCCCAAGATATACCAATGCCCGTCTGCATCTTGCATTGCCCAATCGCCGTGAACCCAAATTTTATCGAAACGTGACCAATACGTCTGAATGTATCTTTCCGGTTCTTGCCAGAACCCACGAGCCATGCCTATCCAAGGCTTGCGAATACACAATTCGCCGACTTGTCCTTTTTCTACAGGCTGGCCTTTTTCGTCCAAGATAATTGCGTCAATTCCGGGACATGGAGCAGGAAAGGAGCATGGTTTAATCGGCAAAAGAAAACTTCCCATCAAAATTCCGCCTGAAATTTCCGTCCCGCCCGAATAATTGATTATTGGTATTTTTGAATTTCCAACCTTTTCAAAAAGCCACTGCCAAGGTGCTGGATTCCAGGGTTCACCGGTTGATGCAAAAGCACGTAGCGACGAAAGATCGTGTTTTTTTGGCAAATCATCGCCTTTTGTTGCAAGAGAACGAATCAGGCTTGGAGAAATTCCCAAAATTTCAACCTTGTGTTTAGCGCAGAATTCCCAAATTCTATCTGGACTTGGGAAATCAGGCGCGCCGTCATATAGCACCACAGTTCCTCCCAAAATCAAAGCACCGTAAATCAGCCACGGTCCCATCATCCAACCGATGTCTGTAATCCAACATATTCGCGTTCCCTTACCAACATCAGTTCCGAATGCCATATCTTGAGCCGATTTTATCGGGAATCCGCAATGAGTATGCGCTATTCCTTTTGGTCTTCCAGTTGTGCCTGAAGTGTAGAGAATTATCAATGGGTCTTCTGCACTAGTAGGTTCTAGATAGCCTTTCTCGGTGCTTTCAAGTAGTTTTTCGTAAAAAACGAGTCTGGAGTCCTCAAGATTCAAATTCGTTTCGGTGCGACTTACAAAAAAGACTTTTTCGATTGTTGAGCACTTCCCTATCGCTTCTTGTGCAATCTCAAAAGCATTGAAAGCTTTTCCGCGTCTTGGAAATCCGTCGCAAGTGAAGATGGCCTTTGCACCGACTGCGTTTAACCTTGTCGAGATGGCTTCAACTCCGTAACCTGAGAAGACGGGAACGGCAATCGCGCCTATTCTGTTTATCGCCAAAAGCGAAACAACTGTTTCGATCATCATCGGAAGATGAATCCCTACGGCATCGCCTTTCCTGATGCCGTTTGCTCTCAATCCACTAGCGCAAGCCTCGACAGCGGTTTTCAGTTCTGCGTAAGTTATTTGACGAGATACGCCTTCTTCACCTTCCCATATAACAGCAGGCTGATCTTTAATTTCGCTTTCTGCCCATCTATCAACGCACATTTTAACGATATTCAGCCCTCCACCGATGCACCATTTCGCCCACTCAATCCCAGCAGAAGTGTCAAGGAGCTTCTCATAAGGCGGATCGAATTCTATCTGCAAAAACTTCAAAACTTCCTCAGTAAATCTCTCGATGTCACCAATGGAAAATTCATAGAGCTGTTCCCAAGTCTCAACGCCTACTTGCCTCATGAATTCTTTGAGACGAGTTCGCTCGATTATTTCGGGAGTCGGACGCCAAGCTATCGGAAGATTCTCAAAAGCAGTTTGTTCAGTCATAACAAAATAATATACAGCCTTAAGGCAGAAATTTCACCAAAGCGTATTTTGGAAAAGCTCGGGCTTTCAGCGAATGGGCATTAGATCGGCTATAATCTTTCTTCAAGGCTTCTGACTTTGATTGAGATGCTGTAGCTGAATTACGTATTTTCTTTTTTCTCGGTATTTTGCTATACTTTTCACAAACTGAACGGCTATTCATTTTGAGAGGAAAAAGATGGTTGAGCGTGAAAGAATCGAAGTAGATGTTTTGTTTGTTGGTGCAGGACCGGCAAATTTAGCGGCGGCTCTGCATTTGAGAAACCTTATCAAAAAGCATGACGAAGAAGTCGAGAAAGGCTATAGGAAAGAAGAAAAGATCGGTGAAGTTAGCATAGCAATTGTCGAAAAGGGAGCGACGGTCGGCGCTCATATACTCTCAGGCGCTGTCATGGACCCTAAAGCACTCAAAGAATTGATGCCTGATTTTCTCCAACAAGGATGCCCGATTGATACCGAAGTAAAATCGGAATCCTTTTGGTATCTAACCGAAAAGCGCAAGATCGAATCTCCGATAATCCCACCACCGCTCCGAAATCATGGCTGTTACATTGTGAGTTTAAGCCGAATCTGCGAATGGCTGGCAGAAAAATGTGAGCAAGCCGATATAAACATTTTTACGGAATTTCCTGCATCGGAAATTCTCTACGATAAGGACGATAGAGTTATAGGCGTTAGACTCGGCGATAAGGGAATTGGAAAAGACGGGAAGCCAAGAATTACTAATTTTGAGCCGAGCGGCGATATTTTGGCAAAGGTAACGGTTCTGGGTGAAGGTTCGCGCGGGTCTCTGGCAAAGCAGCTCATCGCTCGTCTTGGGCTTGATAAAGGCAAAGAACCAATGATTTATTCTTTAGGCATCAAAGAACTTTGGGAAGTCCCCGCAGGCAATATCAAAGAAGGGCATGTGATACACACGCTCGGCTTTCCTTCTGATCCCCAAACATACGGCGGCGGCTGGATATACGGAATGAAAAATAACATCGTCAGCATCGGATACGTAACTGGATTAGATTATCTCGATCCGATGATCGATCCTCATGCAGAATTTCAAAAGTTCAAAACACACCCAGCCGTTGCGAAAATCCTATCGGGCGGGAAGATGATAAGATACGGTGCAAAAAGCATCAATGCAGGCGGCTGGCACACTCAACCACAGCTTTATGCAGATGGCGTTTTGCTTGTCGGAGATTGTGCTTCGTTCTTGAACGGACAAAGAATTAAAGGAATTCATACGGCAATGAAATCAGGGATGCTTGCCGCCGAAACTATCCTAGAAGCGCTTATCAAAAAAGATTTTTCGGCCAAAGTGCTCAAACATTACGAACACAAAGTCAATAACTCATGGCTCTACGATGAACTTCACCCTGTTCGGAATTTCCACGGTGCTTTTCAACGTGGTCGCTGGCCTGCTCTGATAAATGCCGGATTGCAATTCTTATCAAGCGGTTTTGCATGGGGATTCATTGATAGAGAAAGCCATGTGGCTGGTCATGAAAGAATGCAAAAACTTTCCGAAGTAAAGAATGGCCATCGGCGCTATGAAAAGTTAAAATTTGACAAGAAACTAACCTTCGACAAGCTAACAAATGTTTATCATGCTTCGGTGGCGCATGAAGAAAACCAACCGCCGCATCTGCATGTTCTTGACCCAGAAATCTGCGCAACTCGATGCGTCGAAGAATACGGTAATCCTTGCGTGCGATTCTGTCCTGCGGCAGTTTATGAAATGGAGTTTAATCCAAAAACTAACCGCAAAGAACTTAAAATCAACTTCACAAACTGTGTTCATTGCAAGACTTGCGACATCATTGACCCATATCAAATAATCAACTGGGTTACACCTGAAGGTGGCGGTGGGCCGAATTATAAGGGAATGTAGTGAATTGAATCAAAAATCAAAGAGTTCAAAAAATAGAGTTGGCTGTAAAGATGAAAGGTAGCCTATTTATCATTAGTGCACCTTCTGGCGGTGGAAAAGGGACTTTGATACGTGAAGTTTTGAAAAGACTCGATAATGTCGTCTTATCGGTTTCCTTCACCACAAGACCGATGAGACAGGGCGAAGAACACGGAAAAGATTATTTTTTCGTTTCTCACGAAGAATTCAAAAGACTCATCGAAGAAGGCGAGTTCCTCGAATATGCCGAAGTTCATGGCAATTTCTACGGGACTTCGAGAAAGATTGTTGAAGACAAACTAAATCAAGGCTACGATGTGATTCTAGAGATAGACGTTCAAGGTGCAGCGGCAGTCAAAAAACTCGCTCCACAATCTATAAGCATCTTTATTTTGCCGCCTTCGTATGAAGTTTTGCGCAAGCGACTCTTAAAAAGAGGCACCGAAACGGCAGAAAGTCTGAAAACAAGACTTGAAAATGCTAGAAGAGAAGTAAAGTGTTACAAGGACTTCGACTATGTAGTCATCAACGATAAGCTGTCAGATGCAACCAAAGCGCTCTTAGCTATTTTCCTAGCCGAACGCCAAAAACTTTCTAGACAAGCATCAAAAGTAGAACCCATCATTGAATCATTCGACAACGATTAGGAAAACATTTGCGTCGGTTGATAGGCCGCAACAATCTGAGAAGCGACTTGAAACGCACCTATACCCAGAAGCACAATCTAGACCGCAACAGGAATATCTTGATTGTCCTACAATATTTATGCTGAGGATAATTCCCACCATTCAAAAACTTTTCAGATAATCTCAGTTGGCATCTTGAAACTCGAAGAGTTTAAGGCTACACTAGGAATTTACCACAGGAATTGCTATGACAGAGGAAAGAGTGGAGCAGCAGCAAGAAGAAAAGGAAAATCAAGAAACCCCGCAGATAGATTCAAAATATCGCTTGGTCTTGATAGCGGCGCAGAGAATGAAACAACTACAAAAAGGCGCTTTGCCAAGAGTAAATCTCGATCCGCGCAAAACTAAACCATCGGTAATCGCTCTAGAGGAAATCAAACAAGGCAAAATCAAATTCAAGATTCTAGACGAAAAATAACTTTCGCCTATATTCGGATTTTGCGGACATACCATGCAATTCCCGGCCGGTATTTTGGTGTGTTGTTTCTACTTCGCTCTACTGCTACCGAAGATTTCCTCTATAGTCTTGTAGCGATAATCAAAAATGTATTTGAGTTCGCGCTTAACGTAAAAATGGGCAATATCGCCCAAAGGCTCAAAAGGCAACCGATAGCGAACAATATCTTCCATCACGGTTTCACCGTTCTCGCCTGGTGTAAGCTTGTGAAGGTGAATCCATTGCTTATACGGACTTATTAAAGCCGTGTCAACGAACGAATACGGTGGATTCCATTCGGTTATTTCGGTTCGCCATCTAAACGGAATTCCGCGTAGTTTCAGTTTGTAATCAATTATCGTTCCCTTTTTCATCTCAATCGGAAGCGGCGTGATTATGCGAAAGTTAAGCTCTGGTGGTGTTATCCTCTCAAGGTTAGTTGCGTCCGAGAAAAACTCAAAAACTTCTTCAATTGGGCGGTGAATAACCTGTCTTCTCTGCAATATATGTTCTGCCATTTTTCCCTCCCCTTGCTCGCTCTTACACAAAGAATAATCGCAGATTTCTAGCTCGTATTCAATCCCTGAATCTAATTCAGTCTTCATCGGCGTATGGTTCGGCTTGACTTCACAAAAAAAGTGAAACACACTGAAATTTATTTCGCATTATGGAAAACCTGAAAAAGACGCCTCTTAACAAACTCCATCGTGATCTTGAAGCTAGAATGGTTGACTTTGCCGGATGGGAGATGCCCATTCAGTATCAGGCAGGAGTCATCGAAGAACATATCAGAACACGCACATTCGCTGGGCTATTTGATGTATCGCACATGGGAGAAATCTGGGTAACAGGCGAAGATGCAATTCCTTTTGTTAACTTTCTCACCACAAACGATGTATCAAGACTTTCCAACGGACAAGCTCAATACTCGATTTTAACCAACGAAAACGGCGGTGCAGTTGACGATTTGCTCGTATATCGCTTTAACGAGAAAAAACTTCTGCTCGTCGTAAATGCCGCAACAACCGAAAAAGATTGGGATTGGATAAACTCTCACAAAGCTAGCTTTTCCGTCACGCTGGAAAACGCAAGCGCTTCGTTCGCTCAAATCGCAATTCAAGGTCCGAAAGCCCAAGAGATTTTGCAGAAACTTACGGAAAACGTGCTTTCTGAAATCGGGTATTACCACTTCATTGAGGGCAAAGTTGATGGTTTCGACTGCATAATTTCAAGAACTGGCTACACAGGCGAAGATGGATTTGAAATTTACATTGAGCCTGAAAGAGCTGAACAGATTTGGAAAAAGCTGTTAGATGCTGGAAATTATGGCATGAAGGAAGGCATTCTGCCATGCGGGTTAGCGGCGAGAAATACTTTAAGACTCGAAGCCGCAATGTCGCTCTACGGACATGAGCTTTCAGATACGATAACACCGCTTGAAGCGAATTTAAGCTGGATTTGCAAGCTTGAGAAAGGCGAGTTCATAGGACGTGAGGCACTTTTGAAACAAAAGCAAGAAGGTGTCAAGCGTAAACTTGTTGGGTTCGAGATGGTAGATAAAGGAATTGCACGTGATGGTTTTGACGTTTATATTGAAGGCGAAAAAAAAGGTTATGTTACATCAGCAAGCCCAGCACCATTCCTGAAAAAAAACATAGGATTGGCTTTTGTTCCTGCTGAATTTGCAAAAGTTGGACAGGACATTAAAATTGATGTTAGAGGAAAACTCCTTGGTGCCGTCATTGTCAAAACGCCTTTTTACAAAAGGCAGAAGACGGCTTAAATTTTAACATCCAGCAAAAATTCCGGTAGTCTCTTGAGACTGCCATTTTGTTTGAATTTCTTATTGCGTAAAGGTCAAACTTATGAATATCCCTGAAAACCTTCGTTATTCAAGAGATCACGAATGGCTCTTACTCGATGGCGACATAGCAACAGTAGGCATTACAGACTACGCGCAGAAATCGCTTGGCGATATTGTTTACGTAGAACTGCCGAAGATTGGAGAAAAATTCAATGCGCATGAGCCATGCGGTTCGGTGGAATCAGTCAAGGCAATTTCAGAAATCTTTACGCCTATCACAGGAGAAGTAATCGAAATTAACGAAACTCTAAACGATTCTCCGGAACTGGTCAACACCGATCCTTATGGCAAAGCATGGATGGTAAAGCTAAAAGTTCAAAATCCTGACGAAGTTAACTCGCTTTTGACGGCGGCCGAGTATAAAGAATACTTAGAAAGCACGACTTGAACTTATGAGATACATTCCCAATTCACCCGAAGAAAGAGCAGAGATGCTCAAAGTCATTGGTTTAAGCTCTGCCGAAGAGCTTTTTCGTTCAATCCCGGAAGATATTCGACTAAAGCGCCCGCTAAAGATTACAGAACCTTTGTCCGAGCCAGAAGTCATCGCTTTGATGGAAAACCTGGCATCTAAAAATACGGCATCTCAAAAAACTTCTTTTCTCGGAGCGGGTGTTTATTCACATTACAGCCCGACAATCGTTGATTACTTGATTCAAAGAAGCGAGTTTTTTACAAGTTATACGCCCTATCAGCCAGAAGTTTCGCAAGGCACTTTGCAGTATATTTTTGAATTCCAGACTTTGGTTTGCCAATTAACCGGCATGGAAGTAGCCAATGCCTCGATGTATGACGGCTCAACGGCAATGGCAGAAGCCGTCCTGATGGCGCAAAGAATAACGCGCAGACAAAAAGTTTTGATTGCGAGAACGATTCATCCAGAATACATCGAGGTTTTAAGAACATACACGAAATACAACGAAACGGAAATTGATTTTGCCGATTTTGACGAAGAAACTGGCTCAATTAAGCAAGAAGAACTTCAGAAACTTTCCGACCAAACTGCTTGTCTAGTGGTGCAGTCACCGAACTTTTTTGGCGTGATTGAAAACCTTGAAGGGCTGGCTGAAAAAGCTCATTCTGTAGGCGCTTTGTTCATCGTTGTCGTAACGGAAGCAATATCTTTTGGGTTACTAAAGCCACCCGGTGAATTCGGTGCTGATATTGTCGTCGCTGAAGGGCAATCCTTCGGAATCCCGATGAGTTTTGGTGGTCCTCATGTAGGACTTTTTGCGACACGAGAAAAGTTTGTCCGCCAGATGCCCGGAAGACTTGCAGGAATAGCATACGATAAGCACGGTAATCGCGGATTCGTCTTAACTCTAGCAACACGCGAGCAACATATTCGTCGCGAAAAAGCAACTTCAAATATCTGCACAAATCAAGGCTTGATGGCACTTGCGGCAACCATTTACCTTGAAACACTAGGAAAGCGCGGACTTCAAGAAGTCGCTCTCCAAAACGCCCAAAAAGCCGCTTATGCAAAACGAAAGATTGCAGAACTAGAAGGATACTCAATTCCCTTTTCGGGTCACACTTTCAACGAGTTTGTAGTTAGGTCTCCCAAAAATGCAGAAGACATTTTGGAAAAATTGCTTAAGGAAAAATCAATAATCGGCGGACTTGCGCTTTCGAGATATTTCCCTGAAAGAAAAAATGATTTTCTCGTTTGCGTAACCGAAACTAACACAAAAAATCAAATTGACAATCTAGTAGATTGTTTGAAGGAGTTGAGATGAGCATCAAGAAAGTTAGACAGCATCCAACACAAAACGAACCTTTGATTTTTGAGCGTTCTCAAAAAGGCAGAATCGGCTACCGTTTGCCTAAACTCGACGTTGAAGAAACAAATCTCGATGAGGTAATTCCGGAGCACTTGAGAAGAAACGACGACTTGGACGGATTTCCAGAGGTCAGCGAAGTTGATGTTGTTCGGCATTTTACGCGAATGTCAACATGGAACTATTCGATTGACTTAGGCATGTATCCACTCGGCTCATGCACGATGAAATATAACTCAAGACTAAACGAAAAGGTAGCTCGAATTCCGGGCTTTACAAATCTTCATCCGCTTGCGCCAGAAGAAGAAGCTCAAGGTGCTTTGGAGCTAATGTATCGCTTACAGGAAGATTTAGCCGAAATCACTGGTTTGCCGGGTGTTTCACTTCAACCTGCCGCCGGTGCGCAAGGTGAAATGACAGGTATTCTTTTGATTCGTGCTTTTCTGGATAAGCGCGATGGTGAAGCTTCAAAAGACCGCCGAGTGATGCTGGTTCCTGATTCAGCACATGGAACGAATCCTGCCTCGGCACAGATGGCTGGTTTCACCGTGAAAACTGTTAAGTCAACTTCCGAAGGCTTAACCGATATTCAACATCTCAAACAGCTTTGTTCTGAAGGCGGAATCGCTGGTTTGATGCTTACGAATCCAAACACAGTCGGAATTTTCGAGAAAAACATAAGGGAAATTTGCGAAATCATACACGAAGCGGGCGGGCTGGTTTATATGGACGGAGCAAACATGAATGCTCTTGTAGGTGTAGCGCGTCCCGGCGATATGGGCGTTGATGTAATTCATTTGAACTTACACAAAACCTTTTCAACTCCGCACGGCGGCGGAGGTCCCGGCTCAGGTCCTTGTTGTTGCTCGGCAGAACTTGAGCCTTTCCTGCCGGTTCCTCGTATTGTTAAAGAAGGTAACAGATTCAGGCTCGATTTCAATCGTCCTAATTCAATAGGAAGGGTAAAAGCATTTTACGGAAATTTCGGAATGATGATTCGTGCCCTTTCATACATTTACACGCATGGAGCTGAAGGTTTGAAAGAAGCGACCGAAACAGCCGTTTTGAATGCACGCTACATAGCTCACCACCTAGCCGACACATTCGAGAAACCGTTTGATTCTGACTGTATGCACGAAGTCGTTTTCTCCCACAAAAAACAAGCACGCAAAGGTGTTCACACGATTGATATTGCAAAACGCCTCATAGACTACGGCTTTCATCCGATGACGATTTATTTTCCGCTCATTGTTGATGGAGCGATGCTGATTGAACCTACTGAATCGGTAGGCAGACAAGATTTGGATGCATTCATTGATGCGATGAAATCAATAGCAAAAGAAGCGGAAGAAAATCCTCAAATAGTCATTGACGCTCCGCATACAACACGCATCGGACGTCTTGACGAAGCAACAGCCGCAAGAAAGCCAATCTTGCGCTGGAAACCAGACATGGAAAGCATGACCAAAACAGCTTGAGATTTTTCTGATTTCCAAAATCTCTTGCTGAAGGTTGCGTGTGCTATAACCAAGCGACTCTACAGCTCGGTAAATACGAAATACAAAATCGCTAACAAAGCTAAAATTAGCAGAAACAGGAAAAGCAAATTTTTTTTCGATATTCTCGATGATTTCTCATGAACTTTTGCGTCAGAACCGGCTTTTGATAAGGCAGGCGATTTTTGTGCTGTTGTTTTCATTGGTTCTGTTTTATCTTTGAAAGGCTTTTGCAGTTCCTCTTTGTGTGGCTTTTCTTTCGTCGTTGTAGTAGTGCTTATCTTTTCCTCTTCAACTGTTTTGACCAAAGCGTTGTAAAAAGCATCTCCAAAGTCTCTAGCTCTCAGATACCTTTGCGAAGGCTCAAACGCAAGTGCTTTTCGCAGAACTTCATCTACCACAAAAGGAACATCTATTCTTAGTTGCGATGGCTTCAACTTCAAGCCTTGCTTATGAAGCCTTTGCAAAGCTTCTATCGAACTGGCTTCAAACGGCAGTCTCTTCGTAAGAAGCTGATATGCTATAACGCCGAGAGAAAATATATCGCTGTTTGGTGAGACAGATTTGCCTTCAAGCTGTTCCGGAGCTAGATACAAGAAATTTTCTTGAGTCACTTCACCTTCAGACACAGCAAATTCCATCACCTTGACTTGTTCCACGCCTTTATCGTTGAAGCTCAGAATTATTTTTTGAGGAGTCAAGTTTCTATGAAGAACTCCGTTTCTATGAGCTTCGCCTAAAGCCTCTGCCGCTTGATAAATGATTCTGGCTACTCTGGAAACCTCCATATAACCTTTCTCGGAAATTCTCTTTTCAAGAGATTCTCCCTCTGGAGATTCCAAGACCATAAAAGGATTTCCTTCTTGGAGTCTGCCGGAATCAATCATAACGGCAATGTTTGGATGTTTTGTGTGGGAAAATGCAACTCTTTCTTCACCTAAAATTTTTCTTATTGCATTATCATCTTTTTGCGTGAAGATATAAACAAGAGTTTTCTTTTCCAGTCCATTTTTTTCAGCTACCAAATCATTGGCTGAATAAACACAGAATTTCAGCGTTCGTTTTACAAAATTCAATATCTCGTATCTTCCTTTGAGCGTTTTTCCAAGCATCAAGCGAGGTTTTTCTGGATTGAAAGCCTCTCGTCCTAAAGGTTTTACGCTTCTGTCCCCAGGTTCAACTGTGCCTGAAGGAATGGTAAAGGGATTCACCAATTTTACTCTGGTCTCTTCTTGCCTTTCCTCATCAGAAGAATCCATGAACAACTCCGAAGGTTTCACCTGAATCAGTGTTTTTCCTTTTTTCCAAACAAGGACTTCTTCTAGAAAAGTTTCAATAGGAGTTTCAATTTCCTCAGCAGAGGTCTTTTCAGACTCTCTTAGTCTATTGGCCTTATGTTTCTGCACCTCAGCGAGAATGTTCTGAATCCTGGTGGCTTTTTCTTGCGATCCAGGAAAAAGGCGAGAGTTATCTTTCAAACAAAACCGCCATTCTTCCTCATAAGTAGTGCCGCATTTTGGACAGTTAAGTTTTTTCTCTTCATGTGAGACCATCGAAGTTTCTAAACTCTTAAGCTAATCTGCTAGCCTGATAAAATCTAGATTTCAAAGTCTCAATCTGCATCGCGAGCAAGGCGAAAGCCTAAGAGACCATCTTTCCTTGTAGGCTCAACGTCACCTCTTGTTGTTGATGTTATAGCTTTATCACCGCTTGCCCTGCTATTGAAACAACCACCGCGAATAACAAAATTGTTCGGCTTGTTGAAAACAATTCTCGCTCCCGGATAAGGCTTTATTTTTGAACTTGTCCATTCCCAAACGTTCCCGATTAGGTCTAAAACTCCCCATTTGTTGGCCCCCTTTGGAAAAGACCCAACTGGCACTATTTTGAAAACCTCTACCGCAGCTCTATCATTTTCCCATTTATCTCCCCAAGGATAAAGATTGTTATCGCTACCATTTCTAGCCGCATATTCCCACTCTTCTTCAGTCGGCAAACGGTATTTGACACCATCGCGATCCGATCGCCATTTGATAAATTCTTCAATGTCTTTCATGTCAACATACACAACGGGCATCATCTCTTGCCCTGCTGGCGGTCTGCCACCAATCCAATAAGGAGGAGCTTGATAACCAGTTTCTCTAATGAATTGTTCATATTCGGCATTTGTTACTTCAGTTTTACTTATCCAAAAATCTCGCACTGTAACGGTAAACTCTGGTCTTTCCCTTATGTCTCCATCATTTCTCCCCATTCTGAAAGTCCCGCCGGGAATTTTTATCATCTCGGGCTTAAAGTCTTTTAACTGTATCTGTTCATTAGCTGGAATTGGTGGTTCTTCAGAAGATGGGCTAAACTCCATAATCAATAGCCCTACCAAGCCGCCTAGTGCAAATATCAACAAGATACTCGCCACCAAAACAAAAACTTTTCTTGACTTAGTTTTTTCTGCTACTTGAGTGTCTGGACGAACTTGCGCTTGTTCAATTGTAATCTCAGAGTTTTGTTTAGTGGTTATTTTCGGTCTTTCTTCTACTCTAGTTTTAAGCCAGTCTTCGGTCTCGGAAAGTATAGGTGTTGAAGGTTTCTGAATGGGCTGAGAGGCTGATTTCTTGAGTTCTGCAACGACTCGTTTAGGCTGGCCATCGCAGAAAATATCTGCTTCCCAATCTTGAAAGCCTTCGTGAACCAGCCTGATTCTATGACTTCCACTCTGCAAACCTTCTATCAATAAACGCCCATCTGACTCTGTCACTCCATAAGCAATGCCATCAACAAAAACCTTAGCCCCGGGAGAATTCGACAGAATCTGCACATCTGATGGTGGCATCAAAACAGTTGAAGAAGGTATTGAGAATGTCGAGTAACTCAAGCCAATAGCTTCTCTTACTTCACGAACAAACTCATCAACATTTTCTGTTCTTTTTTGCCTATCTTTCTCCAATGCATGGTGAATCGCCTTTTCTAGTTTCAAAGGCACTGTTACACCAAAAGAAGATAGCGATGGAGGAGGATCATAAAGATGCTTCCTCATGATTGCCGGAATCGAACCACCTTTGAACGGAACATCTCCGGCTATCATTTGAAAAAGCATTATCCCAAGCGAATAAATATCAGATCGAGCATCTGGCTCTTCATCACCCCATTGCTCTGGCGCCATGTAATAGGGTGATCCCATAAAGCCAGTCGTCTGAGCTTGAATAAAAGACCCCAAAATTTCACCCGACTTTATTTTCGCTAAGCCAAAATCAAGGATTTTGACTGCCTCATAAAAATTCTCCGCATTTTTGGAAATCATTATATTGAGAGGCTTCAAATCCCTATGGATTATCCCCAGTTTATGCGCTGCATTGACCCCTGCACAAATTGCACAAATCAGTTCTACTGCCTTTTCAACGGGTAGCTTCTTTTCTCTCTGAAGTAACTCGTGAAGAGACTCTCCTTCAACATACTCCATCACCAAAAAAGGCATCTTGTTATTCGCAACTCCAAAGTCCGTTACTGAAATAACATTGTGATGGCGTATGGCAGCAGCTGCGCGGGCTTCCTGATGAAATCTCGTAATTAGTTGCGAATCATTCCCCACTAAATCTGGTAAAATGACTTTGACAGCATGGTAGGTTTTCAAATAATCATGGCGGGCTTTGTAAACTACTCCCATTCCGCCCTGTCCTAGTCTTCGTTCTAGCCTGTATTTCTTTTCAAGAAGTGGCTCACCTGGTATTGAATGAAAAGTTGAAGCACCGTCATCAGGACACTGAGCGATATCATCCGGATAACATTTTTTGCATTGAGGGCATTCTTTCATTTTCTATAAGCAAACCAATTCTTCTGTTGAAGATTTTAATCGTTACCAGCCCTTTAAGGCAAGCTATAGCCTTCCCAATAATACCAAATACCAGACCTCAGATGCCGTCCGTTCTTACTTTGTTTGCCAAGTCAAAATATACGCTGGCGGTAAGTTTTTCAGTATCAACTTGCTTCTTTTGGCCTTGCCATAACGAGAGTCCATAAACTTGCGAAACTCAACTGCTGAAGAGAGATAGTAGCAATGAGCATACTGAAAGGTGCGAAAAATGCATCCCCTTTGCATAAACTTGTCAATCTCGCCTAAAATTTCTCTGCGAACTTCTCTTGGAAGTGAAGCAAAAGGAAGACTCGAAATTATGTAGGTTATATCTTCAATTCTAACCTTACGAGCTATTTCTGAAGCTCTGCGAGCATCTCCCTGAACAATTAAAAGATGTGGAAAACGTTTATGCAAAACTTTGACGAACTCTCTATCAATCTCGATTCCAAGATAAGACCGATTATTTGGCAGTTTAGGAGCTAGGAACCTTGTAATCGCACCTGTCCCAACACCTATCTCCAAAACAGCATTTTTCTCACTTGGGAAAATACCTTTTATCATCTCTCTGGCAAGCTCAGGAGATGATGGTGAAATAGCTCCTACATGAAGAGGATTTTTGATGAAAGCCTTGAAAAAATGAATGCTCTCGTCCACAAAATCCATAAACTAATGAATCCCCCTAGAGCATTAAGCCTCAAAGCAAAATAAATCAGTTCTATTGGAGCATCACATGAAACCTTATGTCAAGAATTTATCGGCTTCAGTTCAAAAAAATTATGCTGCTTCAGACTTTTCAGCCATTTCCTCATGCCTTTTATAACTACAACTTCCGCAGAAAATGATTTTCACGCCTTTTTTGTTCGACTTTTCAAAGAGATAGGTTGCAGAACAATTCGGACATGCCTCCAAAAGAGGCTTATTCCAAAAAACTGCATTGCAATTTGGATATTCGGAGCAACCATAAAAAGTTTTGCCGCGCTTTGATCTCTTAACTACAATCTCGCCTTTCTTACATTCTGGACATTGAATCCCCAAAGTCTCCTGCTTGACGTAATCGCACTTCGGATAATTGCTACAAGCCGTAAATTTTCCAAAACGCCCTTGACGTAGCTGCATTTTTGAACCACACTTCGGACAAACCTCTTCGAGATCAACTGGTTCTTGCTTTTTGTCATCACCAATTTTGCGGGTATTTTTACATTGCGGATAACCTACACAACCGTAAAACATTCCGTATCGGCTTTTTCTGAGCACCATCTCACGTCCGCAAACCTCGCAAGGTGGGATTTCAGTTTCTGAGACAATCTTTTTGTCTTCTCTAACCTCACGCGTGTTCTTGCATTTAGGATAGTTCGAGCAAGCCATGAATTCACCGTAACGCCCGAACCTGATTACCATCTTTGCCCCGCATTTTTCGCAAGTTTCATCCGTAGGAATTACGCTTTTCTTTTTGCTCTTTATGTCTTCTTCAGCCTTTTTCAAGTCTTTTGAGAATTTTTCATAGAATCTCTTCAAGGATTCGCGCCAATCAAGCTTTCCTTCCTCAATTTTGTCAAGCTCTTCTTCAAGTCTTGCCGTATAAGTTTCGTTAAAAATATCTTCAAATGAAGCAACAAGCAAATCGCTTACGGCAATACCCAAAGGTGTCGGATGCAGTTTTCCTTCGATTTTCTCTACATATTCACGTTCTTGGATTGTTGACAAAATCGTAGCGTATGTTGAAGGTCTTCCAATACCTTTTTCCTCTAGTGCCTTCACAAGCGTTGCTTCCGTGTAACGTGGCGGCGGCTCGGTAAAAGACTGTTTAGGCTCGATGTGATTCAACCTTAGCCTTTCACCTTTTTCTACTTCAGGAAGTTTTCTTTCCTCATCTTCATCATCACTTTCGTCGCGCCCTTCTTGATAAACTCTCAAAAAGCCATCGAATTTTTGAACCGAACCCGTAGCACGAAAGATAAATTTGCCTGCTTTCACATCAATCGTAGTTTGGTCAAAAATAGCAGGCGACATCTGTGAAGCAACAAAGCGCTTCCAAATTAAGGTGTATAGCTTCAGCTCTTCGTCGCTAAGAAAGTTTTGCAGACTTTCTGGTGTGCGGTGAACATCGGTTGGACGGATTGCTTCGTGAGCATCTTGTGCCGAACGATTCGTTTTGTAAACATTTGGCTTCGGTGGTAAGTATTCTTGACCAAAATTCTCCTTTATGAAAGCGCGGGCTTGAGCCAAAGCATCTTCAGATATTCGCACGGAATCAGTTCTCATGTAGGTTATCAAACCGACTGAACCTTCAGCACCAAGCTCGATTCCTTCATAAAGTCTTTGCGCAATTTTCATCGTCCGACTCGGTGAAAATCCGAGTTTACGCGATGCCTCTTGCTGAAGTTTTGACGTGATGAAAGGCGGAGTCGGGCTTCGCTTTCGCTCCTTCTTCGTTACAGAATCAACTACGAAATCTTGCTTTTGAGCTTCAGCTACTATTTCTTGAGCTGTTTTCTCATCTTTGATATGAAATTCCGATGCCTTCGGCTCTTTGTCGAAATCAGAAGTTTTAACGACCTTATCGTCTATTTTGTAAAGCCTCGCATCGAAATCTGGCGGTAGCTTACTGCTCAGGTTTGCCGTAATTGTCCAATACTCGGTCGGAACGAAATTTTGTATTTCCCTTTCTCTTTCGACAACAAGGCGCAAAGCAACCGTTTGCACGCGTCCTGCTGAAAGTCTTCCGCCAAGAGTGCGCCACAAGAGCGGTGAAACTTGGTATCCAACAATCCTATCCAAAACCCTTCGTGCTTGCTGAGCATTGACCAGATTTTGATCAATCTGACGTGGATTAGCAAAAGCCTCGCGAATAGCCTTTTCCGTTATTTCGTTAAATCTAACTCGATAAACAGGTATCTTCGCCTTCTTCGAGACCACTTCTTCAGCCAAATGTTGACAAATTGCCTCGCCTTCTCGGTCCGGGTCTGCCGCAAGATAAACAGCCTCGGATTCTTGCGCCGCTTTCTTCAATTCATTAACTATCTTCTTGTTATTGGGTTTTTTGTCGTCAGGAATAAGTTCGTATTTCGGCTCAAAACCCCTTTTGATGTCAACTCCGAATTCATCAGGCGGAAGGTCTTTAATATGTCCTATTGATGCCAAAACTCGGTAATCCTTCCCCAAATACTTGTTGATCGTTTTAGCTTTCGCAGGTGATTCAACTATAACCAAATTCTTAGCCATCTTTATCTCAAACCTTTTGACTCGACTATTTTGACTTCTAGCATCTAACGCCTAACAATGTCAATCTATTTTAGTTACACAACCCTGCTCTTTTGCAAAATTTCAATCTTCCAGCCATCTCAAAAATACTTCAAACCTTTTTGATGTAGCAATTTCCGGGAAGGCTACGAACAAGCCCTCTAATTTCCAATCCCAACAAAGCAGTTGACAAATCTGTGATGGAAAACCCGGAAGTTTCAACTAGAATATCAAAATGCACCGGCTCATCAATCGGCAACATCTTGAAAAGTTGTTTCTCAGCCTCGGTCAAATCAGCAGGTAAAAGCTCTTGTTGAGTTGCATTGAAAGTTTTAACGCTTCCGACACTGGGAGTTTCAGCCTGTCCTTTAGTCACTTTCGGCGCAAGGATTCGTTCTGAAATTTCAGGTGGAAGCTCTGCTACAACGTCTTGCCATTGCTGAACGAGCTTTGCACCTGACTTTATCAAATAGTTTGTCCCGAAAGAATTACGCGAAGTAATGTTGCCCGGCACGGCAAAAACTTCCCTGCCTTGTTCGAGAGCATAACGCGCCGTTATCAACGAACCGCTACGTTCGGAAGCCTCGACTATCAAAACACCAAAACTCAAACCAGAGATTATGCGATTCCGGTATGGAAAATTATCTTTCAGTGGCGGAGTTCTCAAAGGAAATTGTGAAACCATAGCCCCGCCTGTTTCGAGTATCCTGTCAAGTAATTTCGCATTTTCTTTTGGATAAACATCGTCAATGCCTGTGCCTAAAACGGCAATCGTTCTACCGTGAGCATCAAGTGCGCCTCGATGAGCCGCCGTGTCAATTCCTCTTGCTAAACCAGAAACAATGCAAATGCCTCTTTCTGCTAATTGACGCGAAAGCATTCGGCAAACATTCTCACCGTATGTCGAACATCTGCGAGAACCTACGATTGCAACGCAAGGCATCTCGAAACATTCTCGCCAATTTCCCTTAACATAAAGCACTATCGGCGGATTCGGAATTTCACGCAAAAGTTGTGGATAGCAACCATCGTCAA
Organism: Acidobacteriota bacterium; assembly: GCA_003697135.1. GTDB lineage: Bacteria > Acidobacteriota > Blastocatellia > Pyrinomonadales > Pyrinomonadaceae > J014. The sequence goes on along the minus strand of RFGC01000018.1, from coordinate 14,184 downwards.
GTATCAAAACATCTCCGCCCAAATCTCTAACTTCGTCAAGTTCTTTTTGCGCCTTTTCGTGGAATTCGCGTTTCAATATGCTTTGAATCGTTTCAGACTTTAGCCTTAAAGCCTCAAGCTCTCGCATGTTTGCAAGAAAAACATTCTCAGCAGAGCCGAAACGCTCAAGCAATTTAGCCATAACACGCGGGCCTATGCCCGGAGTCATGTTTAGTGCAATCCAATCTATCATGAGTTTTCAACCGCCGTTTCTTCAACGCTCATAAATTCAGCAATCAAACGATGAAAATGATGAACGCACCGCTCTTGCGATGGTGAATATCTTCCGCGATCGTAAAACCTCGAACGGATTCCCTTTTGAACCGACTCAACCACAGCCTCATCTTCCATTTCGACCCTGTGTAAATTCGCTCCAGCACCTTTAGCAAGTTTCGATTCATCTGCAACGAAAGTCAAATAAGAGATTCTCGTTTCATCAGGCTTTACAGGCTTGACTATGTTCACCGAAAGCCCCCAAGGATAAAAATTCAACATAAGGTTTGGAAAGATGAAAAAATAAAGTGCCGCCAGGTAAGGCGGGTTATGCGAAAATTCAAAAGATGCTTCCAGCTCGTCGGTGAAAGCCTTTTGCAAGCTGGAAAAGCGAAAAATTTCCGTCGAATAATCGCTTACAACCTTGTTCAAAGATTTGTGAACAAAAGGAATATGAAACCCTTCCAAGTAGTTTTCACAATAAAGCGCCCAATGAGCCTTGACGAAATAATCTCGCGCTCCTACGAATTTCAAATCCTTCCAGCCTAGCTGTTCAAAAACCTTTTTCACCTCACCAAAAAAGCTCGGAAAAGAAAATGAAGGCTTCAGGGACACGAAAACAAAACCGCTAAGTTGCTCGCAAGGTATTCTCGTTAAGTTATCTTCGTCTGATGGGAAATCCTCGACGCCCTCGAATTCGGGCATTGAAAGAAACTTGCCGTTTAGATCAAATCGTCGCCCGTGATAACCGCACTTGATTAGCCTCGCTCGACATGCTTTCTCAACCAGAATTTTCCCTCGATGAGTGCATACATTTGAAAGACAAATGATGCCGGACTCATTTCTAACAAGCAAAATAGGCTCACTCAAGAAATCTTCAAGCAGAAACAGTGGTTTCAAATTGTTGACTTCGTCAACAGTTGCAACCAACTGCCAGCTTCGCGCAAAGATTTTTTCCTTCGATTCTTGAAAGTATTTCTCATCGAGATAAAACTCAGAAGAGAGAGTGCGAGCATACTGTATTTTCTCGTGTATTCTGAAAACCATCTTCTTACCCGAAAACTCGTTTTTAAGCGAAAATTCGGCTAACTACTTGACACGAACCCTAATCTCTCTGCTTCCGCAAGGTGATTTTAGCAAAACTTTGAAAAGACCCGACCTTTCACTTACGGATTTGATAACCAAAAAAAGCTGTTTTGAAGTTTTTGCAACCTCAGGCTCATATTCTACCTCGATGTCGGCAGGTGATTCAGAAACCGCCAGTATCTTACTTAAATCCTCGTCTGCACCGCTGTAACCAACTAAAATGCCTAAACGTCCGCCGCTTCTGAGAATGGATATTTCTTCTTGATTTACAACCAAACTACAGTCTTGCCTTTGCTGTAGAAGTTCGATTCTGACAACGCGTGGACGGATTTGCCCTGCTTTTAGTAATTCATTCTGCAAATCTTTTTTCTCTTCCTCTTTCTTCACATCGTTTTTTTGCGCAAGATAATCTTCAATCACAACCTCGACTCTTCTAGATGGCTTCCTTTCCACTTTATCGAGATTTGCTTTTCCTTCTTCGGACCTAAATTGTGAATTTTCGGTTTTCGACTCTTCTGAAAACACCAGCTTAGCCTCTTCCGAAGACACTGGTTTTGAGATACTCTCAGGCTCGGAAGATTTAATCTCGTTGATCTGCTTGTTATCAATGTTTGAAGTCTTTAGCTCATTAGCATTTGAAACTTCTGCTATAGCGTCTTGAGATTTAACATCTTCGTCTGTTGATTGCTCTATCTCAGAAGAGTCTTTCATCGAATCGCTTCTTGCATTCGGTGTTTCATTTTGTCTGCTTTCCAAATCTTCAACTTTTGGATTTTCGATTTCTTGACTCTTGATTTCCTGATTTTCAATCTCTTTCTCAATCCTTGCGTCCTCAGCCTTTGCCTGATTTGCCTCTTCTTTCAATTGATTTTTTGGCATATCCGGTCCTAGTTCAGTCTGTTCTGAGTTAAGACTTCGCTGTTCTTGGTTGGATTGGTTCTGGTCTTCGGGTTTATCCAATAAAACACCTGCTTTCAATCCATCAGACTCCTCGACAAGCTTTGTCTCAACACTCATTTGCGCTTCCTCTGTTACTTTTGCCTCCTCATTTTGAGCAACTTCTGAACGCTCAGCTAAGTTTCTTACCTCTTCAGGCTGTTTCATTAAAAAATCACTTCTTGTTTGGTTTCTAGCTTGAAGTAGATTCTCCAAGCCGTCCAGATTCCCATGAATTTTTTTGTAGAGATTCTCGATTACCGTCAACCTAAGAGAATCAGGTTCACCGCTTCGGTAGCTTCTAATGTATGCGTCAAGTGCCTTTTGCAGTTCACCGTTTGCTTCGTAACAAGCTCCCAAACGCCACCAACTCGAACGCCACCATGCGCTGTTTTCAGGCAAAATACTAACTGCACGCTTGAGATGAACAATGGCTTCTGAAATTTTGTTTTGTTGGTAAAGCGTCCAGCCAGTCACTTCCTCGATTTTGCCACGCAAGATGCTTGAAAGAGTCTGACGCGGAATTTGCGGAATAACTATCAACTGCCCCTTCGACATAGCAAGCTTGCGGCTTTCATAAAGCTGATCAGACAGAACAAAAGAAGAAGCTGAAGGAACTTCTAGGGCTTGTTCGATTCTGCTTGCTACTTCTTTCAAAAAATCTAACGCCTTCGGCAAGGCAATTTTTCTTTCCATCAAACGCTCTGCGGTGAAAATCAACCTATAGGCTTTCGTTTTGTCATCATCTCGAACAAACTCTTCTGCAAGCCTGACAACATCAGCTTCACTTACCTCTTTTTCCTTTAACTTTCGGTGTAGCAAAAGAAGTGTTTTGAGTTTTTGTGATTCTTCTTTGTTATCGGCACGCTTTTGCTGAAATATACCAGCTCGAAGTTCGAGTGAAAGTAATTCGGAAAAGTCTTCCGATCGCCTTGCAATTCGATTTCCCAAACGAGTTTCAACGGTTCCATCATCGGATACGGAAAAACTTTTCTCCAATGTTTCAACGGCTTCACCGTAAAAGCCTGATGCAAACCTCGCGGCTGCAAGCTCGTAATCTAAAGTCGGGAAATTACCGTATTGTCTGGCTGTTAGCAAAACTCTTTCGGCATCATTTGGCTTATTTTGAGCCAAAAAACCACGTGCAAGAGCAATGTAACTCCAAACATAGCGCGGCTGAATTTCAATGGCTTGTTGCGCCATTGATACCGCTTTATCCGAATATTCTTTGACCTTAAAGCTTTCACGAGCATACCAATAAGCAGCTCCCGCTAGTAAAATAAAGTTTTTCTCTTCTTTAGCTTTTTCGAGTTCTGATTCTGCTTCATCGAGTTTACCCAACTCAAGTAGCGACAGAACTAGCCCTGTTTTTGCAGGTATCGAATTCGGCTCAGCTTGTAGAATTTCTTGATAAATTTCCAGTGCTTCTTCAAACTTACCCAAAGCTCTTTTCGTATCTGCTAAATTTTGCTTCACAAAAATAGAGTTTGGCTCAATTTCTAAAGCCTTTTCATAAGCCTTAGCAGATGCTTCCAAATCAAAGTTCAAACGATTTGCTAAACCCAAAGTTTGATAGGCAGACAGTAATTTTTCATCTACTTGAAGAGCTTTTTCAGCCAGTCTTTCAGCGCTCTCGCCATCTTCTATATTCAAATAAAACGTTGCAAGAGCTATGAGTTGCTTTGCGTTACTGGAAATTTTCTCTTCAATCAGTCTCGCTATCTCAACACTCGCAGTCTGCTGACCGCTCAAAAAAAGCAAATTCGGAATTTTCAGTAGATTCTTCGTAAAAAAGTCGTCTGTAATGACTTCGGGAAGGTTTGAAACTGCCTCCCTAAAGTGCCTGATGCTCTCTTCAACAGCACCACTTTTCAACTTCGTCTCGGCTAAACTTATGTATGCCACTACTAGCGCTTCCAAAACTGCATTTTTATTTTTTGAGTTTGGAAACTTTTCCAGAAATGCCTTCAAAGCACTTATCCTTTCCGTCGGGTTTTCAACTTCAAATGCTTTTTGAAGTTCTTCTTTTTCTGAAGGTTTTGGAGTTGGTCTAGACTTTTGAGCCGTGGCAAATTCAAACAAAAATACGGATAAAACCAAGAGAATTATGCCTTTTCTGAAATTACTCATAAAAACACCTCTCGCCAATTAGCACCTTAAAATATAACACAGAACGATAAGATTGCCTTTGGCTTTATTTGGTTTTATCCTTGAGACGTGAAAATGGAAGAATTTGAAGCATCGTGGCTGAGTTCACTACAAACAGCCAGAGAAAAAGCCTTAAAACAAGGCAATGTTGCTTTAGTCGAATATCTCGATCTGAAAATCAGAAATGACCGAATCAGATTTGAAGCTGGGAAGATACTCTTTGAGTCCTTCGTTAGCGCCATACAAGAAAAAATCGCAGACGGATACAAGCTAGAAATAGAAACTAAAAGCCCGCATCAATTTCAAATGTATCAAGCCGTTTTAACAGGGCATCTTTTAACCGTAAATTTCGGGATTCGTAAACTCACGATTGAATTCGGTTGGACTCGAAAACCAGAAGATGGATTCATGCGTAAAAATGCGCTAGCATACGCCAGAATAACTCATCTAGGAAAGCCTCAAAACAATGCAGAACTTTTTTTGCTGTTCTCACAAAACCAAAATGCCGAATGGTTTTCGCTTGAGCGAAATGGAAATCTTAGAAGCTTTCGGGATTGTAGAGAACACATAGAAGCCTTGATCAGATGACCCCCACGAAACTCTCCAAAAATTTCTCAGCAACCTCTGCAATCGAAAATTCACATGAAAGCACAAAAAAATGTATTTTTTTGCACCTCACAGCTAGACACATCACCGTATCAATGTGGTATCCTCGGTATAGAAAAACCGATGCGAAATCTAACGCGGATAACATTTGATCCTAACGTGATGGGCGGTAAACCTTGTATTCGAGGATTACGTGTTACTGTTGGGACTATTGTTGGACTGGTCGTTGCAGGATATTCCACCGCAGACATTTTAGAAGCATATCCCTATCTAGAAGAGAAAGACATCCATGAAGCACTAGCCTACGCAGCCTGGCGAGCTGAAGAAATAGAACTGCCTTTGAACACTCAATGAAGCTACTGATTGATATGAACCTTTCCCCTGAGTGGGTTGAAATTTTTGAGCAACAAGGATGGGAAGGTCAATGGTAGGAGATTTACGTGCCACAGATAGGTTCATTATGAACTGGGCACGTGAAATGGTTATGTTGTATTTACTCACGACCTAGACTTTAGCACCTTGCTAGCGCTTACTTGCGCGCAAGGACCAAGTGTTATTCAGGTTCGCACACAGGATATTATGCCTAAGAGTCTGGGAAGTAGGTTGGTGCAGATACTACGTCAATACGAATCAATGCTCGAAAGCAGTGCCCTGACCGTTGTGGATGAAACCAAGTTTAGGATACGCATTTTACCTTTTCGTTAGTTTTTACATTGCTTAAGCCGTTGAAATATTTGAACACAACGCATAGAATAAACTCATGCTTAAACCCAAGCACCTTGAGGAAAAATCGTTTTCCGAAAAGCTTGATGAAATCCTCACAAAATTCAGCAACACCTTCAAACTTGACAGAAGACTTTTTGAAGCCGATATTCGCATAAATCTTGCCTATTGCAACGCTTTGTTTCAGGCAGGGATTTTGACAAAACTAGAATCCGAAAAGATTAAAAACGGTCTTTTGACTTTGCTTAAACGCGTAAAATACAATCGCAATCTATTCGATGAGTGCAGAGCAGATAATGTTCATGATTTCATCGAAAGCAAACTCATTCAACTTATCGGCGATACAGCAAGAAAACTCAGCACAGGAAGAAGCAGATACGAACAAACAACAACCTGCTTGAGACTATGGCTTCGGGAAGAAATAGAGATAATTTCAGAACTAATCCGCCGTATGCAAAAATCGCTGATTGATTCTGCGGAAAGAAATGAAGACGCGGTTTTGCCGGGCTATAACCATCTTCAGCGTGAACAACCCATTCTTTGGGCGCATTGGTGCTTGGCATATTTCGAGATGCTCAAAAGAGACCGAGAAAGGCTTGAAGAAGTCTGGCGTAGAACCAATGTTTTACCTCTAGGCTCAGGCACTTTGGCGGGAACAAGCTACGAAATTGATAGGGAAGCAATTGCAGAAGAACTAGGATTTGATGGTGTTACAAACAATAGCCTAGATGCCATCAGCGATAGAGATTTCGCAGTCGAATTCGTCAGCGCCTGCTCTCTTCTGATGATGCATCTATCGCGATTTGCTGAAGATTTGATTTTGTATTCATCGCAAGAATTCCGATTCATAGAATTCGCTGAACCTACAAACCCAAAATCAAAGAAAAAAAGCCGCAGCGCTTTGGAGCTGATTCGTGGAAAGGCTGGAAAAGTTTTCGGTCATCAAATTTCGATCCTTACAATGCTTAAGGCTCTGCCCTCGACTTACAATGAAGATTTGCAAGAAGAGAAAGAATCTATTTTCAATGTAGCTGAAACCGCCGAAACTTGCCTACAGATTGCCACCTTGTTAACAAAAAACATTAAGCTTAATAAAGACATAATGTTAAAGGCTATTTCGGAAGGATATTTGAATACATCGGAACTTGCCGACTACCTTGTCAACAAAGGTGCGGAAGAAGCCCAGCAAATAGCCGAGAAGATAACTCTCCACGCAATTAGGCAAGGCAAATCCTTGCAAGAGCTTTCACTGGAAGAAATGCAAAGGTTTTCTGAATTGATTGAAGAAGATATTTTCAAAGCTTTAAGCCTTGAGCAATCGCTGGCAAGCAAGAATCAAATTGGTGGAACTTCGCCTGAAAGAGTCGCAGAGGCCCTAAAAACAGCCAAAGAAGATTTAGAGTTTGAAGAAAAAATGCAAGATAAATCAAGGTTTGAAAAGCTTTTTGGCTAGAGCAAAATAAAAGCACCTAGACTAGCGGTCCAATCGAAATTGCGGATTTAAGACACACGATAGTATAATCAAGAAACTTAAACAAAGATGAGTGTCATTTTAGGAATAAACGCATTTCATGCTGGCGCTGCCGCCGCTATAGTTGTTGATGGTCAACCGATAGCCGCAATCGCCGAAGAGCGATTGAATCGTGTAAAATACTACGCCAAATTTCCTAAACTTTCTATCTTGAGATGCCTTGAAATTGCTGGATTGACTTTAGCAGATGTTGACGCGGTCGCAGTCGGGCGCGATTCTTCAGCAAATCTCAGTAAAAAATGGGCTTATGCTCTAAAGAATCCTTCAAGGCTTTTGAATTTGGCACGCATTCGGAAAAAGAGTAAAACCTTCGACAATCTCAAAAATCTAATTGCCTCTGAGCTTGAAGTTGATGTTGCAAAGCTAAAATTCAAAACCTACAATGTCGAGCATCACCTTGCGCATACAGCAAGCGCCTATTTTGCGAGTGGATGGGAAAAGTGCGCCGCTATTACGATTGACGGTTCAGGCGATTTTGTTTCCTGCATGATGTCCGAATGCGAAGGTTCAGAGATTCGCCCACTCCATAGAATCTTCGTTCCACATTCGCTAGGAACACTCTACACAGCCGTTTGTCAATTCATCGGATACACGAAATACGGCGACGAAGGCAAAGTCATGGGACTTGCACCTCTCGGCGAAGATACTTATGCCGATTTCTTCGAGAACATGATTCATGCAAACAAAAACGGATTTGAACTCAATCCCGACTATTTCCTTCCTTTCGGTTCAAATCAAGGAATGGAAATTGCGGAAAACGGTGAGATGATTGTTCATAGGCTTTATTCGGATTTATTCATCGAAAGATTTGGACAGCCTCGACAACCATACACGGAAATCACAAAACGCGATATGGACATAGCCTTTGGCCTACAAAAAATCTTTGAGAAGTATTATCTGTTTTTGCTCAATTCGCTTTACAAGAAAGTTCCCACCGAGAGGTTAGCACTGGCTGGAGGTTGTGCGTTGAATAGCGTTGCTAACGGCAAAATCTTCACAGAAACTCCTTTTCGTGAAACTTTCATTCAACCCGCAGCAGGCGACGACGGACTGGCGCTCGGTGCCGCTCTCTACGTAAGTAACTGCCTACTCAAAGAAGGCAAGCGTTGGGTAATGAAGAATGCTTACTTAGGCGATGAATACTGTGATTCGGTCATTAAAAATGAACTTGACAGATATAAAGTGCCTTACAGGAAACTCGAACGCGAGCAAATTTTAGAAGAAACTACCGAAGAGTTAATCAAAGGAAGCGTTGTCGGATGGTTTCAGGGAAGAATGGAATGGGGGCCACGCGCTCTTGGTAATCGCTCAATTTTGGCTCATCCGGGAATTCCGAACATGAAAGATATTCTGAACGCCAGAATCAAGCACCGCGAATGGTTTCGCCCATTTGCGCCTTCCGTTTTAGCCGAAAAACAATCGGAAATTTTCGAGCAAAGCCATCCATCGCCTTTTATGCTCCATGTTTACAAAATTCGCCCTGAATGGCGCAACCGACTCTGTGCTGTAAATCATGTTGACAACACGGGAAGACTTCAATCCGTATCACGCGAAGAAAATCCGCTTTACTACGATTTGATAAAAACCTTTGAAAGGAAAACAGGAATTCCCGTTCTTCTGAACACGAGTTTTAATGAAAATGAGCCGATAGTTTGCCGTCCTTCAGAAGCAATCGAATGCTTTTTGCGGACAAAAATGGATGTGCTTGTTATCGGATCGTTCTTTTGCAGAAAAGACGATTGACCTTAAATTTCCTTGATTGCATGAGTTTTTCTGAATCCTAATGAACTGGATTATTGAAAGAGTTCCAGAACTTTCAGGATACACGGTAGAGTGGGCTGAACCCGGAAACTTTTATCTCTCACGCAAAAACGAGCTGTTTCACTCAACCACGCTTAAGCCGCCTTTTGAGAAAATTGCGGTCATTGATGCCCCATTGTGGAAACAAATAGCAAGCAAATCTCGGCTTATTCAGAGACTTTTGCGTTTCATGGTTACTAACGTAATCCCGCTTGGTAACGGCTATCTTTTCGTCACTTTTGATAAATCAGTCGGCATCGTCAGCGACGGAAAGTTTCGGCCGCTCAAAGGTTTAGTTCGGCCGTGCCGAGTTCTGCGCTCGGCCTGTGCGATTGACAAACAAGGAAACATATTTTTTGGCGAATACCTTGCAAATGAAGAACGCGGCGAAATGCGAATTTACAAATATCCGCGCGGCAGTGACACTCTCGAAGTTGCTTATGTTTTTCCGCCAAAATCCATCAGACACATACACGGGCTTTATTTTGATCACTATACGGATTCGATATTTTGCTTGACCGGCGACAAGGAAAGAGAATGTAAAATTTTGCGCTCTTTCGATGAGTTCAAAACAGTAGAAGTAATTGGACAAGGTGACGAAACTTGGCGTGCAGTGAGCATTTTATTTGACCGCAACTATTTTTACTACGGGACAGACGCCGAATTCCGCACCAACCAAATCTTCAAAGTGAATAGAAAAACTCTCGAAAGAATATCATTGGGTGAAGTCAACGGCACGGTTTTTTATTCAAAAAAACTCGGTGAAAACCTATTTTTCGCAACAACAGCGGAAAATGCGCCTAGTCAAACCGAAAATGTCGCTACGCTGTGGTGCATCAATAAAAATGAAACATGCCAAAAGCTTATCTCTTTTAAGAAAGATATTTATCCGCCGACACTGTTTATGTTCGGAATAATTCACTTCCCTTTTGTCAATAAACTGCAAAACGAGCTTTATTTTCATCTGGTTGGTGTCAAAGAAGACAATCAAACATTTAGAGTTAAGAGTTAAAGCTGATTAAAACAAGGTGCTAGCGCTGGAATTCCGCAAGCAGAAAACGGTTTGAGAGAATCCTAAATTCACTTTGAAAACCTAAGAAAAGCAGATGCTTGGTGAGCAAGCATCTGCTTTTTGCCTTTAGAGTGTTACAGTGACGGGAGTTGGTTCACCGTGAGGTAATTGAAACTGCTCTTCTTCTGTTGAACCTTTGAGTGCGGTTACAGAGGTGGTTCCATTGGTTATTACTTGCATGATTTCGTCAAAATATCCAGCACCGACAAAAGATTGGTGTTTCGCCGCTCTGTAGCCTTCGTCCTCAAAGCTAAATTCTCGCTCTTGCAAATCCGCATAAGCAGACATTCCACGCCTGCAAAAATCTAGTGCAAGCTCGAACATTGCAAGATTCATCGAATGAAATCCTGCAAGCGTGATGAACTGAAACTTATAGCCCATTTTCCCGAGTTCGCTTTGAAACTTTGCTATTGTCTCCGAATCCAACTTTTTCTTCCAATTAAATGAAGGCGAGCAGTTATAAGCTAGCATCTTACCGGGAAACTTTTCATGTATCCTTTCGGCAAAAATTTTTGCTTCCTGCAAATCAGGCTTTGAAGTTTCAAACCAAAGCAAATCAGCGTAAGGAGCATAAGCGAGGCTGCGCGCTATTGCTTGCTCTAGTCCGCACCTGACAACGTAGAAACCTTCAACAGTGCGTTCACCCGTGCAGAAAGGTTTATCGCGATCGTCAATATCGCTAGTCAAGAGAGTTGCAGTGTTAGCATCGGTGCGCGCTATCAGCAAAGTTGGGACTTCGCAAACATCCGCGGCAAGGCGCGCCGCTACCAGCTTCTGAATTGCCTCTTGCGTAGGCACCAAAACCTTACCGCCGAGATGTCCGCATTTTTTCGCTGAAGAAAGTTGATCTTCAAAATGCACTCCTGCCGCTCCTGCTTCAATTAAGGCTTTCATCAACTCAAAAGCATTCAAGTTGCCACCGAATCCAGCCTCAGCATCGGCAACTATTGGCGCAAACCAATAGATTTCATTTTTCCCTTTTGCGTGATATATTTGATCAGTGCGTTGCAGTGAATTGTTTATTCGACGAACCAATTCAGGCACGCTGTTTGCGGGATAGAGGCTTTGATCGGGATACATCTGTCCCGCAACATTTGCATCTGCCGCAACTTGCCAACCACTACAGTAAATCGCTTTTAGTCCAGCTTGAACTTGTTGAATTGCCTGCGTGCCTGTCAATGCGCCAAGAGCCGAAACATACTCTTCTTCATTGAGCAATTTCCAAAGTCTCTCAGCGCCTTTCCTTGCAAGCGTGTATTCAATTTTCAAAGAGCCTTGCAGACGAACTACATCTTCCGCCGAATAAGGCCTTTCAATGCCTTTCCATCTAGGATTTTCCTTCCAGTCCCTCCGTATTTGTTCAACTTTACTCATAGCTTGATGATTCATAAGTTTTTTCCTCCTGATTTTTTGATTTTTTTGAGTTACATCAGTTTTCGGATTAGGTCACTCTGGATCGAATTGACCCGAAAATATCATCTTCTGGCTAATCGCACAAGCTTCTTTTAAGGTCTCATGAAATTCTCGAGGCGATTCCGTCAAAAGCTTCTCAAGCTCCTCGTTGAAGAGTCGCCCAATCAGCTTTTCGTCATGAAAAACGGCTTGTCCGCTCTCATCAAAGATTTCGACTTTGTTGCGATGCTTCATCCTTTGAGCAATCATTAAGCGGTATATCCTGTCAGTCGCTAAATCTTCCATGTAACCGTCAATAAGCGATGCTCCCTTGCCGTTCAGAACGCCATTTCGATAGCGAATTACTGTTCTGATAGCTGCTCTTGTTCCCGAAAGAGTTCGCTTTCCAATACCTTTCGGGACTATCCGAAGCTCAGGATTTCTCTCTATCTGCTTTCTAACGTTTATCTGATTTGGCACAGGAAACTGAGCCACCGCGATTTCATTCTGATCGGGATGCCCAGTCCAAGCTCCGTCCATTCCTATCTCGGCTTCATTTCTTTTGTCAGCTTCTAAAACTTTCAGCGCCTTTTCGTTTAACTCCTTGTTTTGCCTATTTGGAAAAAGTGCTGTCATGCCACCAATCGCTAAAATCCCGTGTTTATGGCAAATCTCAACCATCAACTCTCTGAGTTTTTGGAAAAACGGCACGTCAAAAGGGATGGTGTTTCTATCGGGCAAAACCCATTCGGGATTTTCAAAGTTGAAATGTATCAAGCTTGCCATGTAATCCCAACGCCCTAGATTCAAACCCAAAATATGATCCCTCAGATTAAAGATGAACTCTTCCATCTGATAAGCTAACGGATGAGACTCAACTAATGCGAAACATTTGATATAGCCTTTCTCCCAACCTAGTTTCTCTTCGATTCGTTGAAAAGCATCTCTCCAAAAGAGCGCTTCTTCAGCCGATTCTGATTTCGGAATGTAAAAAGTTAAATTATGTCTCAACGCTTTTCGATCAACACCAAAGGCGATTCTGGATAGGTCATAAAGCGACGCCGATGTCAATTCGTTTTCAATTATCCCGGCTTGGCTTAGGTGAAGCCCACGAACTCTCACTATGGCAACGCTTTTGTTTGAATAAATTGGCACTTTGACATCGCGCTTAAAGTCGTAGTAACTGAGCTGACCATGCAGTGCAGAAATTGCATTGTTGATGCCGCGTTCCAGATTATCCCAAGCGTTTACCATCGAATCTTCAAGGTCTATCATGACGCCGGGAGCTCCTGAATTCAGCATTTTGACCACAAGTTCTGCGTCGTCAGCAGGACCTGTCATTTGATTTCGTTGATCCAAAGCATAATCGGGTAGTTCTATTCGCCATTCTCTAGTGGTTGCTTCAGAAGGCGGCAAATAATCAGGCAAGATTCCTTTATGAGCCAATGCAAGCACCTCTTTGCGCCTATGCTTAAGCTCAATCCAGCGCTCTTTGAACTCCTCGTGCAATCCTGAAAAAAATTCGTAAAAACCTTCAGGTAAATCCTTCTTCGGATTAAAACCTTCAGGCACTCGATTCACCGGAAAAAGCAAATCTTCCGAAAAAATCGTTTTAGTTAACACAACCAAAAACCTCCATGTCGTTCAAAATCATGAACATTGATTCGTTATGATGAATCTTACTTTAAGGAATTATTTTTCCCATTTCAAGATTCTTTTACGGCTCGTTCATTATTTTGAACATTTTTCACTATATTGTTTATGAAAGACTAAAATTGGAGCCTTTTGCGAGTATTCATAGAGAATCACGGTCTTTCAAGACGGATTTCTGCGACTTAAGAATTTGCTTACGAACTTAAAGATGCCTAAAAAAGCTATGGTTGTGGTAGTAAAGAAAACTTGTCAAGAAATTTTTCAGAAAAATCAGGTTGTTAGTCTCAGAATCTCGGCTTAAAAAAGTTTGCTTTGAGAGATGAAAAGATACGTCTTTAATGACAAATTAAAAGACTTTGGTTAAAATCTATTTGGAACCTTTTTAGAAAGTCTCTTTTAGACTTGCAAGTTTTGTTGTTAATTTGTTATTATTCAAATTTTGCGAATTGGCTTGTTTTGTAGATAAGTGCAAGGGTGGTCGAGCGGTCAAAGGCACCAGGCTGTAAACCTGGCGGGATTCAGTTCCCTACGTAGGTTCGAATCCTACCCCTTGCACCAGCAAGATTGATATTCGATAGTCTTAAGACTTTGAGCGGGAGTAGCTCAGTAGGTAGAGCATCAGCCTTCCAAGCTGAGGGTCGCGAGTTCGAGTCTCGTCTCCCGCTCCAAAGTTTCTAATAGGGCGCGCCCAAGTAGCTCAGAGGTAGAGCGCATCCTTGGTAAGGATGAGGTCACGGGTTCAATCCCCGTCTTGGGCTTTTAATTCCCTATTAACCTAATTGATTTTTTTTGAGAAACCTTATTAAACAATCAAAATTTTGAGCAAATTTTGGAGATAACAAAGATGACGAAAGAGAGGTTTGACAGGAGTAAGCCGCACGTGAACATAGGGACGATAGGGCACGTAGATCATGGTAAGACGACGTTGACAGCGGCGATAACGAAGGTATTATCGAAGAGGAATCCGAAGGTTCAGTATAGGCCG
>RFGC01000017.1 GCA_003697135.1 Acidobacteriota bacterium | reverse complement strand
GGTGATCCTTACCACCTCCCTTGACAAAACCGCTCGGTTGTGGAGGGGGCCTTCAGGTGAACCGCTGGCCACCCTTTCCACGGACAGCGAGGTGCTCAGCGGCGTCCTCACCGCAGAGGGCAAAAAAGCAGCGGTCGGCACCCGCGCCGGTTCCCTCTACCTCTGGCCTATGGAAGGAGGGACGCCCCTTCGCGTGGCGGCCCATTCGGCTCCTATTGTGCAGGTGGTGTTGTCGCCGGATGAGACCCGCCTCCTGTGCTTATCTGAGGACGGCACGGCCTCCCTGTGGGATTGGGAAGGCCACGCCCTGGCCCGGCTGAAAGGCCATACCGGCGCCCTCAAAGCCGCCGCTTTCAGCCCCGACGGCCAAAAAATCGTAACGGCCGCCAGCGACTCTACGCTTCGGGTGTGGGAGGCCTCCACCGGCCAGTTACTGCACACCCTCACCGGCCATAAAGGCGTCCCCTACGCAGTGCAGTGGAGCCCCACAGGCCGGCATATCCTCTCCATCGGCACCGACCAAAAGGCCCTCCTATGGAGCGGACGCACCTTCCTTCGCCTCACGGAGTACAGCTTTCCTTTGCACATCTCTTTCCGGCCGGCTTTCCATCCCGCCGGCACCCATCTGGCCGTACCCGGCCCACGCGGCAGCGTACTGCTATACCCCCTCCTGCCCGACGAACAGGCCCTCATAGAACTGGCCTATGAGAAGCACTTACGCGAGCTGACCCCTGCGGAGCTTAGGCGGTTCTTCCTGGAAGACCCTCGACTCGACAAAGAACTGCCTAAAGGCCAAAAACTCCCCCGGGCACGCATTCACACCGTGCAACCTGGCGAAACCCTCCTTTCCATCGCTCGGCGCTATGGCGTTTCGGTGGACCAACTGCGCCAGCTAAACCGCCTCACCTCAGACGACATCCGAGCGGGCGATTCGCTGATTATCACCTACACCGAAGAATAGCTCCTCTACGGTAGGCCGAGGTCTTGCCCGATAGCTTCCAAAATCTGGCGGCGGAGGTTTTGCTGGACAAAGCGGGTGTCTTCGCTGGTGGGGTAAACCCGATTGGAGAGTATCACCACCACGAGTTGGCGCTCTGGGTCGCACCAAGCGGCACACCCCGTAAAACCCAAATGCCCAAAGGTGGCCGACGAAAAGAAGGGGGGCACGGTGCTGTTCTTTCCTGGAGAGGGTTTATCCCAGCCCAGGCCACGTCCCAGCCGATCCACTTCGCGGGTGAAGGTGCGCAC
This sequence comes from Acidobacteriota bacterium, assembly GCA_003697135.1. Lineage (GTDB taxonomy): Bacteria > Acidobacteriota > Blastocatellia > Pyrinomonadales > Pyrinomonadaceae > J014. The sequence goes on along the minus strand of RFGC01000017.1, from coordinate 1,597 downwards.
CGTCTGCGGAGAGAGGTAGCAAAAACCGGCGTATTCACCTCCTCTTTGGAGCATCCAGAGGAGTTTGGCCAGGTCGTTGGCGCTGGCGAAGAGCCCCGCATGGCCCGCACTGCCCCCCAGCAAAGCTGCCGTAGGGTCGTGTACATATCCGCGCAGGGTATCCTTACGCCACACCGTGTCTACTTCTGTAGGCACACACAGGCTATCCAGACACTCCAGTCCAGGCCGAAAAACCATCCGGTACAAACCCATAGGCCGGTAAAAGCGCTCCATCACATAAGTCTCCAACGCCTGACCCGTGAGCTTTTCTATGTACCGCCCCAGCACTACAAAACCGATGTCTGAGTACACCGGCTTACGAGTAGGGGAGGGGATGTATTGGCGGATTTGCTGCCAGACCTGCCTCGGATAGTCGGTGCGCAGGTACCGAAACCGACTCAGTGGCCAAGTATGAGCAGCGGTAAGACTGTCGGAAAAAACGGTGCCTTCTTGAAGGGCTTCCTTGAGGAGAGGAAGCACAGGCGGGTAACCAGCGGTATGCGTGAGAAGCTGATACGGCGTGAGCGTAGCAAGAGGAAAAGACCGCCAAGCAGGCACCGACTCGCCTAAGGGCTGGGTAAGCGATAAGCGTCCCCGTTCGTACAGGTCCATCGCCGCTAATGTGGTCACAAACACCTTTGTCAGCGAAGCCACATCGTACAAACTGTGCGTAGAACTGACGGCAGGGCTAGCCGGGTCGTAAGTAAAGCGCCCTACACTGCGGTTGTATACCACCGTATCCCGGTATATCACCGTCACGGCGAGGCTGGGGGTGAGGCGTTCCCGCACCGCTGCCTGCAAGAGCGAGTCGGTCTTACGAAAAGCATAGGGCCCCGCGTACGGATACACAGGCCGATAAGGCGTCAAGTCATACGTCACGAAGCGAGGATAGCGCATAGGCACCGGAATAGGTAACCGGCCCACTGGCGGGGAAGCCCCAAAAATCACGGCGGCGGCCTTCCACTGGGCCAACGTATCTTCTTGATAGGCCAGGAGCGTAGCCGTTTCCTCGCCAAAAAACGAGAGCGCGTAGGGGTTACCAAACACGCACAAGATCACCTCGCGCTGGCGGGCTTGCACCTCGCACAAAAGGTCCAAAAGGCGCGGGCGCACCCCAAAACCTCGTCGTGGGCTGTTATTCAGGCCGAAAACCCCGACTATCAGGGTAGAGTAGTCTTGCAGCGCCTGCGTTAGCGAATCTAAGTTCAGTCCTTCCCACCGAGACACCACCACCGCATCCATGGCGGCGTATTGCGAGAGATACCGGTAGAAAGGAGCAGGCCGTTCGTACCCAATCTGCACATAGAGGAGCTTTTTCTGGCCCAGGTGACCCAAGGGAAGCACGCCTTGACGGTTTTGGAGCAGGGTCACCGCCTGGCTATACGCCTCCCGCAAGGGACGCAAAAGGGAATCAGCCCACAAGTCAGAAAGGAGGTTTTCAATCGGTGGAGGTGCAGGCCGCTCAAAAAGACGAAAATGCGCCTTGAGCAGGAAAAGGCGTTCTACTTTTTCGTCTATTTCGGCTTCGGTGAGGCGTCCTTCCAGTACTGCTTGGTGG
>RFGC01000016.1 GCA_003697135.1 Acidobacteriota bacterium | reverse complement strand
GGAACAGTTGCAATCCCAATTTACGCCGCTTGCCAACAGTTTGGAAAATCTGGCACTGCGCTTAGAGCGGTTTGCCGATAATTTGGAAGAGGCCGGGCGACGGTTTGGGGATGAAACGGTTATGGTTACTGCGCATGATAGTAACTTGATGTCATCGCTCCCAAACGACTTATCTTTGTTTGATCCTGCAGAATATATGTCATCGCTCCCGAAAGACCTCTTTGAGCCATTAGGTATTTTATCAGGAGGGTTAGACGATCTGATTAACAGCTTCGAAGGTATAACTTCTGTTGCGGGACTAGCTGCTATTGCTATCAAGGATAAAAACTTCCATAAAAAGATACCGATACTCAAATCGACTACCAAAACACTTCTCAAGAACAAAAACCTACTTAAAGCCGCAAATCAATTGGAAGAATTCTCTAAACTGTCACCTTTTGGGGTACTTAGTTCATTTGCAGTTAACCTCGGTGAAAATACCGCACAAGCCTGGACAGACGAAAAATACAAGCATGACTCGCAGCGTATACAAAAAGTGATTGCCGATGCAGCAATTGACAGTGTGGTAGTCAGCGGATTCGAAATAGGTGGCAGTTTAGCCGGCAGAGCTATAGGTGGTGCCATAGGCAGTGTAGGTGGGCCGCTGGGAACAGCTCTTGGAATGACCATTGGCGGATTTGTGGGTAGCAAGCTTGGTGAGTGGGCCGGTGAGTGGGTTACCCAGCAGGAATGGTACGAAGAATTCAAAGCACCTATGGTTCAAGCGGGAGCCGATATGATTGACAAGACAGTTGAGACGTCTGATCAGGTAGTAAGACAGGTTACGGAAGCTGGGCAAAAAGCGTGGGAACAAGTTCAATCGGCGCCGGCAGCGATTAACAATTGGGTAAACAACCTTCTCTGGTGATGACAGGGCAAACGAGAGTCGCTATGAAACATTGTTAGCGAGTGAAAAGGAGTGCCTATCATGGTATCAACGATCCGCCTATCGACCGATGAGTTAGCTTTTACTCTTCTGATTGCGGGTCACTCTACGGCCGCGCAGCAGGCTTTGTTACTCGGATTGGGTCGCGAAATCAGTAAGGAGGAAGCCCGTGGCCGTCTTTCGGCCGCAGGGAACGTGTTGTTCGGACGGGGATTGGTAATGATCGGTGATGATGGTTCGGTGAAGGCCGTGCCGATCTTGGCGGAGGTTGGTCGGGTGTTGACCGGGGCTGCAGCTACACTGCGATTTACGTTAAACCAACCAGATGGTCCACGAGTTCTTTCGTACCATTATATCGACGGTGCAATCTACGAACATTGGCTCGAACGTGGGGTTACCCATGTCATTTCACGAGTAGAGGAGGCAGCAATTAGTGATGGGTGTCGAATCCTGTTTGACATTGCCGACCGGCAAGAATTGCCTAATGTAACCGGTCAGTGGCCTGACACTGCATTTCGGCAAATGATGCGCCAGCGTGATCCGGCAGTAGTGGCAGGTATGTTGCGTGAGTATGGATTAGAAGGCAATTGGGTGGATTGGTTGGCCGAAGATATAGTACGCCCCCAAGCAATTGGTGATATGTTGGCAATTTACTACCATGGTGAAGAACGAGCGCCAATGGCGGATGAGGGTCGGTTGATTGCATTGGGTAATGGACGGTTTTGGTTATTCCATCCGGTGCAGCAAGATGGTGAGGCATGGATACGGTTGTTACCGAGCACTAACGATTCACTGCAAGCCCAATTACACCAACTGGTGCAGGTGTGTCGTGAGATAGCTGCCCGTCAGACAACTGAGACTCGTGAGATGACTGTAAATGGAGATGGCGCCTCACTCAAGGCTGGTCAGGGCTAGGGTGAGAATCTTGAAGGTAGCACTGCGGTAATGACTATGAGCAGGTGGGAAGTGTGCATCGGTGCATTGCTGAGGATCACGCAGCGGTGATGTTCAGAGTGTAGACGTTGAGCGGATGTGGTACTCCCACTTTTTGGTATGGGGTCGGCAGCAGAGCTGTTGCTTTTCTCCTTTCTCTAGAAGGCTACGTTGCGCCATTCCTCCAGTATTGTTATACTGTCCAGCGCAACTGCGCAGTTGCTCGTCCCTCAGGATATTACGCTGCTGCTAGCTACGCGGTGTTGCACTGCTATCCATTAGGAGCAGCGTTGCTCTTCTCGTAGGATGTTATGCTGCTGCTGGTTACGTGGTGCAATAGTAACAGGTTGCGCTGCTGTTTCAGTAGCAGCGTTGCGACATTCCCTCAGGATTGTTATGCGGTTACCGTGCGGCAGCGATGCTTCTGTATACCATATAGGAGGTTGTGCTGCTGCTCACGGTGACGACACTAAGTTTAGACGTTGTTCTTCCGCGCTCGATGGTCTTATAATGAAATGAGCTGTAGTGGAGACATTGCACTTTTGTGCTCCATAATATTAAAAGGAACTGCTATGACCCTTACCGCAAACCAAGTTCCACCTCGATCTGAAATACCGGTCGAATACACGTGGGATCTATCTCAAATCTTCGCTGATGTCCCCGCGTGGGAACAAGAACTCCGTGCGGTTGAAGCGCGTGCGCAAGAGTTAGCCGCGTTACAAGGTACACTGGCGCAGGGG
>RFGC01000015.1 GCA_003697135.1 Acidobacteriota bacterium | reverse complement strand
CGATATAGGGTGTTTTTCGTTTTTTTCTAATAAGAATCTTTCCACGGGTGAAGGGGGAATGATTACGACACACCGTCAAGATATCGCCGAGAAGATCCGGTTATTACGTTCTCATGGAATGACGGCCTTAACGTGGGATCGTCATCACGGACATGCTTGGAGTTATGATGTAGTAGCGCTGGGGTATAACTATCGCTTGGATGAATTAAGAGCGGCAATAGGTAGGGTGCAATTGCGAAAACTGGATTCGAATAATCAGCATCGCGCAGAGTTGGTGGCGCACTATCGGGAAAGACTTCGTGAGCATTCGCCTGCAATTGAAGTGCCTTTTGAGGGTCATCCTGGCCAGTCTTCCTATCATTTGATGCCGATACTGTTACCGCATGGAACTTCTCGAGAACTCTTCATGGAAGGTATGAAACGGCGGGGAATTCAAACCAGTGTACATTACCCTCCTATCCATCAATTCAGCGCTTATCAGGGGTTAGCGTTGTTTCAGGGGAATGGTTTACCCTTAACCGAATCAGTAGCCAATCGCGAAGTTACATTGCCACTCTATCCCATGCTAACGAAAACCCAGGTGGATGAGGTGGTTGAAGCAGTTTCTGAAGCCCTGGCTGAAGCACAATTCATTCCATAAATCCCTTTGGATTACAAGACACCAGAAAGAAGGATGCAATAATGCTACCTCGAGACTATTTGTTTTTAGCCAAGCGCTGGGCTTGGTTGTTGGGCGTTGGCGTTTTAATCGGCTTGATTGGGGGATTAATCTACAGCCTCGTTCAGGAACCCGTTTATCAAGCAACGACTAAGGTCATGGTTTTGGGGGCGCCTCAAAGCAACCTTAGCGATATCCTGAACCAGAATACCGAGTTGCTCTCTCAAACCTTTACCGAATTATTAGTTACACGGCCAGTATTAGAGGCCGCCTCTGAACGCTTAGGGTATTACATTAGCAGTAGTCAAGTTCGGGTTCAGCAAGTTCGTGGGGCTCAACTTATTCAGATCGTGGTCGAGGATAGCGATCCTCAAAAGGCGGCTGAAATTGCCAATACTCTTGTGACGGTTTTCCTGGAGCAGAATGCCAAGATTCAATCAAACCGGTTTTCGGCATCGGAAGAGAGTCTTCAAGCCCAAATTCAACAAGTGGAAGCACAAATTGCGGATTTGCAGAAGCAACTTGCCCAATCTTCAGAACAGTCTAGCGAAAAGCGACTTCAAGACGTGACAAATATTATCTCGGGGTTACAGGCCGAGATTAACCAATTGCAGGCAGATATTGTTCGTCTTGAGTCTGATCATGAAACGGTGTTGGGAGTTAATGCGCTGGGGCAACCCGCACGTGTTACACCGACGCTAACCGTAGATCAACAAATAGAACTTACTCAGAAGCGGAGCCGATTAGATGAATTAAAGTCATTGTTGAACATATATCAGCAAATCTATGTTAATCTGTCGTTTTCGCCTGCCAGTCAGAGCAGTCAAAATGGTACCAATAACCAGCTTCAAGCGGCGTTAGTCCTTTATCAGCAAATTTATGCCAATTTGCTGAGCAATTATGAGGCGATTCGCTTGGCACGATTGCAAAGCACCCCTGAAGTGGTTCAAGTAGAGGAGGCTCGAGTTCCGTCACGTCCAGTTCGACCTCAAACAGCCACGAATGTTCTTTTGGGTGGGATATTGGGTTTAATTTTGGCCGGAGGGATTGTTTTCCTGATCGAATATCTTGATGATTCGATTCGGAATGGCGAAACAGTAACTAAAAACTTAGACCTTCCAGTTTTAGGCTATATCAGTGAGATGAATGGGAAATTGCCTCGGGAGGATTATCCACCCCATGTAGTTGCTCAGCCAAGGTCACCGGTTACCGAGGCCTTTCGTTCTGTTCGCACCAACCTTGAATTTGTGGAAATCGATCGTCCGTTAAAAACATTGCTAATTGGAAGCCCGGGACCAGATGAAGGGAAAACAACCGTTGCGGTTAACCTGGCCATTGTGATGGCTCAAGGTGGTAATCGGGTTTTGTTGATGGATACCGATTTACGCCAACCGCAAGTGCATGAACGCCTGCGTTTACCCAACCGGCTGGGATTGAGTGATATCTTGCGTGAGCACAGTACTTTGGATGAAAGCCTGCATCATCTAACAACAGAGGGTATTGATGTTCTTACAAGTGGGACATTACCACCCAACCCGGCTGAAGTCCTTTCCTCAGAGCGAATGGCAACCCTCTTGAGTGAGGTGGCAACACGCTACGATAAAGTTATTCTAGATGGGCCACCCTTCTTAATCTCGGATGCCATTGTTTTGGCTTCACGAGTAGATGGAGTGTTGCTGACTCTCCGTGCCCGGAGCACATCACAAAGTGTAACACTAGAGGTGTTGGAACAATTAGATCGTGTGAAGGCGAGAGTGGTAGGAGCCGTGCTCAATCGCGTACAGGATTCTGTTTCAAATCATTACTACCATAACCTAAAGTCTTACGCCTATATTGCTAAGGAATCTGACGAATTAACCTTGCTCGAAGATTAGTATTGTACGGTGGGAGAAGCTCATGCCCCAGCCTATTTGCCCTTACCTTGGGCTTAAACGAGACCCAAGTACAGTATTGGAATTCCCAAGCGAGCGAAACCATTGCCACCACGCTCGACCAATAGCACCGGTCAACTTAAGGCATCAACGTTTGGCATGCTTGACCGATCGCTATGTTAATTGTCCCGTTTATCAACAGGCGAGAGAGCAATCCCTCCCCGAGGACTTATTATTGCCGAGTTTCAATCAAATACGCCAAAGATGGATCATCCTGGCGGTATTTGCGTTCCTGATTATCGGGGGATTAATTGCTGGAGGGATTAGTGCAACGAGGATAAACGGTGATAACGCCGTTCCCCAGACCGGTGGCACAAACAAAGTTGGAGAGGGTTCTCAAGACCTTTTACTTATAACCGAGGCGCTAAGTTTGACCAATGACGCCTTTTCTTCCCGAAGCAATCTGACACCGGTGCAAGGAACTCCGACCGAGTGCGTGCCCCCGGAAGGGTGGATAGCCTACTTG
>RFGC01000001.1 GCA_003697135.1 Acidobacteriota bacterium | reverse complement strand
CGTATACTTCCATAAGGAAGATGTTTTGAAATGGGTAGAGCTATTCTATGACGATTGATCCACGTGAGTATCGAGCAACTATCGGTCTCTTTGCCACCGGCGTCACCATGATTACGGCAGATGATGGTAAACAGGTGCGCGGGATGACGGCTAATTCCTTGACATCGGTTTCCCTCGATCCACTGCTCTTGTTGGTTTGCGTTGACCGTAAGGCACGGATGGCTCCGGTGATTAGTGCAGCAACGCACTTTGCCGTCAATATTCTGCGGACCGATCAGGAAGCGATAGCACGTCATTTTGCCGGGCGTCTACAGCCCGATCTCGAGATCCTATTTACCGAGCTGGCCGGGGCGCCGGTGTTGCACGATAGTCTGGCCGCACTTGTATGCCGACGTGATCGGATTCTTGATGGTGGTGATCATGTAATCGTTCTTGGTCAGGTCGTTTCGCTCAGACGTTCCTCCAAAGGGGAGCCATTGCTCTATTTTGCCGGCTCATACCGTCAATTAGCAGAGCCGTCGCCAACATTGGCAGCAGCCGATTAGCTGTGCTACGATACACTCTGGTAGTAAGAAGGCTTTTTGCTTTCCTACCGGAGTTTTACCTATGGGCCGGTTGCACCAGCGCTATCTGTTTGGTTTCAGCCTTGTATATGCTGTACTCATCTGGCTAGACGTACAGCTTGCGTTGGTGCGCTCTGATACTCTATTAGTGTGGTTTGCTACCGGGTTGTCAATCGGTGGCGTATTGGTCTTTGGGAACCGGGCGCTTTGGCCGATCCTCTTTGGGGCACTTGTTGGATGTAGCGTCGTATGTTGGCAACTAGGCCTTGAGCCGTACCGCCTGATCACCGTGACGATGCTGTTTGCCTTCAGCGCCGTAGGGCAGGCGTGGTTGGCCGGTTGGTTAGTGCGCCGATTCGGTCGTTCACTGCCACCAGCTTCGTTGCGCTGGGGGTTGCATACGTGCGGATTGCTGGCGCTGGCTGTACTGCCGGCGCCGGTGTTATGGCTAACGGTACTAACTGCCCTGGATGTGGTGGTGGTATCCGATCTGTGGATCGTTGCTCTCCAATGGTGGCTCAATCTCCTGACCGGCGTTTGGTTGGTTGCACCTTGGGTGGTTTTGGGTGTTACCTATTGGCGACGAAAACCAATACGTGAGCCGTGGCTGTGGCCGGTAAGTAGTCTACTGCTAGCGTTGTTATTGTTTACCCTCCAGCTCGTTTGGCGCGATGCACAGCAGCGCTACGCAACAAAGGTGCAGTCCGACGCAGCCGAAATTGTAAGCGTTATCGATGATCGTTTGCTCCGCTACGAACAGGCGATGCAGAGCCTGAGTGCATTCTTTTATGCGTCACAGTCTGTAGAACAGCACGAGTTTAGTGCTTTTGGGCGCACGATCCTTGAACAATTACCGGCGGTGCAGTCGGTGGGATGGGTGCGTCGGGTACGACAGGCCGAGCGGTTAAACTTTGAGTATGCTCAGCAGGAGCGCGGGATACCCGACTTTGTAATTCGCGAACCGGGTGTTACAGGGCCACCAGCCGCAGTCCGCGATGAATATTACCCGCTGACCTACGTCGAACCGTTCGCGACTCGTCGTGCATTGTTGGGGATGGATATGGCTATGGAGCCATACCGACGCGATGCGTTGCACGAGGCGCGTGATAGTGGACAAGTGGTGATGACAGGGCCGATTCAGCCCTATGCGACCGATGTCGAATCACCGGCTGTGCTCTTGATCATGCCGGTATATACGTCTGGCCCACCTCCGCAAACCGTGGAGGAGCGGCGGCAGCGGATTCAAGGTGTGGTCTTGATGCTCGTATCACCGGCAGAGCTGCTCAAACAGGCGCTCCAACCCATCGCTGCCCCCGATATCGACATCCTTCTGATTGATGCAAGTGTAGTGCCACCGCGTCCCCTCGCCTTTTATTCGTTGGCGACAACGCAGGTTGATACATTACCCGATCCGGTGAGCTATGTGCGTGAGGCAATCATCATTCAAGAACTATCACGTTATGGGCGCGTATGGCAAGTTGCGTTCCGTCCCGGACCGACCTATCCACAGCGTTGGTTAAACGAGGATGCCATATGGCGTAGTGTACTGGCGGTAGGTAGTGTAGCGATCTTTTTTCTCTTCGTCGGTGTGCGTCAGCGTCACGAAGTTCGCCAGCGTCGGCTCACGCGGACCTACGCCCTGCTTAGTGCCATCAACCAAATGATTATTCGCGAACGCGAACCACTGCGTATCTTTCAGGCAGTCTGCCAAATTGCGGTGAAACAGGGTGGTTTTCGGATGGCGTGGGTAGGGTTACGGAATACGACGAATAATCGTCTCGAACCGATTGCGGTTGCCGGTAAGGCAGATGATTATCTTGCCCAACTCGATATTTTGCTAACCGAAGATAATCCCTGTCCTACAGCGCAAGCGTTGCTCCTCAAGCAGGCGATCATTGTCAACGATGTTGCTAACGATCAGCGGGTAGCGATATGGCGTGAGGCGGCGTTACGTTTAGGGTATCGCGCATCGGCGAGTTTTCCGATTTTGGTTGATGGTGAAGTATATGCCACGCTCAGTTTGTATGCTGCTCAGCCGGGATTTTTTAATACAGCGGAAGTTCATTTGCTGAATGAACTGGTGCAGGATATTGCGTTTGCTATTGTCGTTAGGCGGCAAGAAGCTCAGCTACGGGCGAGTGAACAACGGAATCACTTGATCGTCAGTACGTTACCCGATATTGTATTTCGCCTCAACCGGGAAGGACGGATTATCGATGTTGCGGCCGGCAATACGAACAGTTTGCTCAAACCACCGGCAGAAATTCTGAACCAGACGTTAGAAGACTTGAGCGATGTGCTGAGTTCAGAGATGATTAGCGAGCTTCGCTCGGCATTGACAACCGCTTTTGCCACTGGCGAACTACAAACGGTGGCGTATAAGCTGCTTTTTTCAGGCCAAGAACGATTCTTTGAGGCGCGGATCAAAGCCATCCCGACCGGTGATGAAGCGATTGTGCTGGTGCGCGACATTACTGCCTGGCGGGTTGCCGAATTGCAGTTGCAAGCCGAGCGTGATTTGTTGGCGCAGCGTGTCGCGGAACGTACTGCCGAACTCAGTCGGGCCAATGCTGAACTGGCCCGGTCGGTGCGGGTCAAAGATGAATTTCTCGCTAATATGAGCCACGAGTTACGCACGCCACTCAACACCATCCTTACTCTGAGTGAGAGTTTGCTGGAAGAACTGCGCGGTCCGCTCAACGAACGGCAACGGGCTTCAATCCAATTGATTGAAACGAGTGGTCGTCATCTATTAACGCTCATCAACGATATACTTGATGTGGCAAAGATTGAGGCAGGAAGGATGGAGCTGGTCAAAGAGGTGGTTGCGGTCAGTGATGTGTGTGAGTCCAGTTTAGTTTTAATTAAAGAACAAGCGGCCAAGAAACAGATTCGGCTGCATTGTGCCATCGATGTTCCGCAGACCCGCTTCCTCGCCGATCCGCGTCGTTTGAAGCAGATATTGGTCAATCTGTTGAGCAACGCCGTTAAGTTCACACCGGAAGGTGGTTCGGTCGAGTTGCGGGTGACTACCGATACGGCGCAAGGAACGATTGCGTTTGCAGTCAGCGATACAGGAATTGGGATTGCACCTGACCAGTTGCCACGACTATTTCAGCCGTTTGTGCAGCTTGACAGCAGTCTCACCCGACAACACGAAGGGTCGGGCTTGGGGTTGGCGTTAGTGAGGCGGCTGGTTGATCTTCACGGTGGTAGTGTGAGTGTTACCAGCACGCCGGGATCAGGTAGCGTATTTACCGTCACGTTACCGTACCAACCACTCCAGTATGCGGTACCTAATCCTGCGGCAAATGATCCATTACCGCCGGTGCGATCGGCACTGATTATTGAAAGTTCAGCCGTCGTTGCCGAACAACTAGCCCGCTACCTCGCCGAGCAAAACATTCAGCCGGTGGTGTGGCTGTACGGTAACGGTGCGGTTGAGCAAGTGGCAGCCATGCGTCCTGATTTAATCGTGCTCAGTGTCGAGATACCAGATCGCTCCGGCTGGGAGATTCTCGCCGATCTGCAACGTGATCCAGAGCTACGCCGTATTCCCGTGATCGTTGTCTCGGTAGTTGATGAACCGGAACGAGGTTTTACGGCAGGCGCTGCGGCGTATCTCGTCAAACCGATCACTCGGGCGATGCTACAGCAAGCATTGAGCCAAATCTCGTTTTCGGCTGTCTTACCCGCTGAGCCGGTAGTGGGAAAAGGTAGCAGTGCTCGCGTGTTGGTAGCTGAAGACAATGAGATGAATCTCATGGTCTTGCGTGAATATCTGCAAGCTTATGGTTACGAGGTGTGTGTGGCGCGGAACGGACGTGAAGCGTTACAGATGGCAGCGGAGTGGCGACCGGATCTCATCATTATGGATATCCAGATGCCCGAACTTGATGGTTTAGAGGCCATCCGTCAGTTACG
>RFGC01000014.1 GCA_003697135.1 Acidobacteriota bacterium | reverse complement strand
TGCCCGCCGATTGCGTTTGCCCACGCCTACAACAGCCACGACAGCACGGCACGCGCCACATCCTCACGCCACGCCCCCGCCATCTCGTGGGCAAGACCACAGCCCAGCGCACGCCCGTAGTGCCCAGTGCGGTAGTCGCCCACACGGTAAGCACCAACGCCCCGCACCTCAGCGTCCCCTGTCGCCCGCAGGCTACAGCGCAGACCGAAATCCGTCCACACGGCTGGCGGCGCGTCCCGTCGGGATATGACGCAGTCGGTGTTGGCGTAGCAAGCCCCCCGCTCCGTGTTGTAAGCCCAGCCAGTCAACTCGTAGCAGGCGCGTACCACCAACGCGCCCAGACAGACATGCCCACCAACGCGCCCACTCACACGGCGCAACTCCCCACGACACCAGTACGCCGACGGCTCCAGACCAGACAGCGACACGCCCACCAGCGCGTTGCGTAGCAACTTGCACCCCCCCACGCTCCCCAGCAAGCACGCCCAACGCTCCCACTGCTCAGAGGACGGCTCCTGCCACAGTACCCGACCGTCGCGCAACAGCACAGGCAACGGTGTGCGCAACCGCCCCAGCAACTGCCAGTAAGCGGCGTCCAAGTCCCACAGCCACACGCGATCGTAAGACCCAACGCGCACACCGTAGTAGTGCCAACGACCCCCCACATAGCCACGCGCATGAGGCGCAGGAAGACCATCCCCCAACGCCCAGCGCAACAGCGCACGCGCACAACCACCCACGCTCCACGCTGGCTCCACGCCCAGACCCTCGCACACGGCACGCGCACGCAACACCTCTGGCAGGCGAGATCGAGACACATAATGCACAGCACGGCGACCCCGCAGGTGAGAAAGACCGTCATTAGACGCCCACCACTGCCCAACTGGGCAACACACACTAGCAGCGCGAGCCAGAGTCGCCACATCCCAACGGGACTCATACAACCACGCCATGCCCACAGCGTCCAACGGCTCAAAGCCAGTCGCCAAAGCCTCGCCCCGCCACTCCGCACGCGACAACTCAGGCAAGTCAGACACGCTACAGCACCTCCTCACAAGATTCACAGCCTAAACTCCCGCGACAGCAGGCACGATACGCCTTGCGACGACACTCATCCCGCGTCTCAAAGAGGCAACACTCGCGACGCAAGTCATCCCCGCTGCAGTCCTCACCACATCCGCCCCCCTCGCACTCATCTCAAGCAGGAGGACTACCCTCATCCTCATCCTCCCCCCGACGGTAAGCACGCTCCACACCCTCGCGCTTGCTCGCACGCTCAGACTCATAGCACACGCGCACCACCCACAGCAAGCCACGACGACGAACCACCTCCTTGCGCCAATTGCAATCCAGCCACACGCCCGCCAAACCCTCTGCCAGCGCGTCAGCCCACTGCAGGCAGTCAGCCAGTGTGGCAAACTGCAACTCGAACACCGCAGGAGCAAGGCAGAAACCAGCATACCGCTCATGCCAATCAGCCAACAACACCCCCAGCAACAAACGCCGACGCTCCAGCACACTCAGTACCGCCCAGTCGCGCCCTGCAACACTCAGGGGCACAAGACGACGGTACTGCGCACCCGGAGGCGCAAACCACCGCTGTACGAGACGCACACCCACGCCCATCATCTGAGCTAGAGCCTGCTTGTCCAACGCCGATACCTCCACACCACGCAAACGAGAAACCAAGTTCAGATATTCCACCTCAGCAAGGTTCAGTATCATCGCAATTGCCCTCATACACAATAGGGCGCAGGGCAAGACGCCCCGCGCCCAGATGAAACACGCAACCGCTAAAGCTCCCAGTCAGCACGCCCCAGAGTGCGAAGGTTCAACGCCACAACGGACTTGCCTGAGCGCAGGCTCTGAAGGAAATCAGCCCACACAGCCTGCACATCCGACGGCTCGCCTGCCCACGCACGCTCAATCACACCACCGCGACGCAGAAACAGGCAGTCGCCCGTCAAGCCCAACTCAAACGAAACGCCGTCGCCCAGAGCGTAAAACTCCACACACTGAGCGCAAGTGTTCAGATACATCACGCATAAGGTAATCATCGCGCACCTCCGATGAACTCATCCAGCCACGAGCCAGCCTTCTGCACATCCGCATACTTGCCCGCCTCGCGCTCCAACTCGCGAGACAGAGAGCAAGCCAGCTCGCGCACCAGCGGATTGACATCACGAGACAAACAACACAACTGGGCAGACACGCGCAGCAACGCATCAGCAAGCGCGTCGCGCTCCACATGGATCAAGGGCACAGTATCACGATTAGCCTTCCACGACAGGGACAATCGCACGCGAGACACAGCCCGCGCAACCGCCGAAAACGCCTCATACTTCAGCTTAATCCTGACTCGCATAATTCAGCCTCCTCACTTCAGAGTGGCTATAGTGTACCATATCTGGTACAAAAAAGTCAAGGGCTAAGCCCAATTTCCCCACCAATTTCGCCCCTTTTCACCCACAATTTCGCCCACAACCGCTAAACCCCCTGCCTGCCCAGTCGCCAGAAACAAATCCAGAATCATCACCCACCTGCCTGCACTCCCAGCCACTCACGACGACGGCGGCGGCGGCGCCACTCACGACGGCGCGACGGGCTGCGGCGGCGGGGCT
>RFGC01000013.1 GCA_003697135.1 Acidobacteriota bacterium | reverse complement strand
GCCGGGGACGACCGTATGCCAAGGTACGGCCGTGACCTTTACGGCTACGGTGGTGGGGGGTGGCGCTTCCCCTACCTACCAATGGTACCTCAATGGCAACCCCGTGGGCACCAACTCGCCAACCCTCCTCCTCTCTAACCCCGTCAATGGCGACCAGGTGTATGTGCGCGTCACTTCTACGGACGGGTGCAGCGGCCCGGGTTCGCAAAGCACGCCTATCACGCTCACGGTGAATCCGCAGCCGGTGCCCACCCTTACGGCTATTCCTGCGGGGCCTATCTGTGCCGGGCAGACGGTCAACTTCACCGCTACGACCTTCGCAGGGGCTACCTATACCTGGTATGTGAACGGCGCCGTGGTGCAATCGGGCCCGGCTTCGGCGTATGCTACCAACAGCCTAAGCAATGGAGATCAAGTCTGGGTCCAAGTGACCTCGGCCGCAGGATGTACCGGCCCTCTCTCCAATGTGTACACGGCCACTGTATTGCCCGTGCCTTCGGTCAGCATCACCGTTTCCCAGAACCCTATTTGTCCTGGCCAGCCGGTCACCTTCACCGCTATCCCTACCAACGCTGGCTCTAACCCCACCTACAACTGGTATGTGAATGGCAATCTGGTGGCCAGTGGCACCACCCCCACCTACACAACCACCAACCTGGCCAGTGGCGACCAAGTGTATGCGACGGTGGTCTCTTCTGGTGGGTGCCTAAGCGGGCCTTCCAATACGATCACCATTGCGGTCTCGCCGATTCCGACGGTGACGCTTGCCGCCTCCGCCACAAGTGTTTGCCAGGGAACCAGTGTGACCTTCACCGCTACGCCTACCAATGGCGGCCCTACCCCTACGTACAACTGGTATGTCAACGGTCTCTTAGTCGCTTCTACCACGACGCCTACCTATACCACCAGCAGCTTGCCGCCGGGCAATAACTCGGTCTATGTGGTAATAGTTTCTTCGGCGGGATGCAGCGGCCCAGCTTCCCAGTCTAACACCGTTGGTGTGCTGGTTGAGGCCGTCCCGAATGTAGCGATCACCGCTTCGGCTACGGCCATCTGCTCAGGGCAGTCGGTACAGTTTATCGCCACGGCCAGCGCCCCCGTAACCTACCAGTGGTACCTCAATGGAAACCCGATCCCCGGCGCTACCGCCAATACTTACACCACCAGCTCTCTGAACGATGGCGATGTGGTATATGTGCGGGTTACCACGCCAGGCGGCTGCGTGGCTAACTCCAACTCCATCGCTATTACGGTGCAAGGGCAACCTACCGTAAGCGTATCTGTGAATCCCGCCTCCGCTACGATTTGCCAAGGCCAGACCCTGGTATTTACGGCGACGGCCAGCGGCGCGGGCCCTGCCCCAAGCTTCCAGTGGTATGTGAATAACATTGCGGTGGGTACCAATAGTCCGGTCTTTTCCAGCAGTACGCTCCAGAATGGGGATGTGGTGACGGTACGGGTTACTTCGTCTGGGGGGTGCTCGGGGGCTACTTCTCTGTCGGCGCCGGTGGTGGTGACTGTACATCCCAACCCCACCGTCCAAATCCAAGCTTCCGCTAACCCGATTTGTGCGGGGCAAACCGTCATCTTTACCTCTTCGGTGACAGGCGGCGGGCCTACCCCCACCTACCAATGGCAAGTCAACGGGGTCAATGTGCCAGGGGCGACCGGCCCGAGCTTCCTCACCAGTTCTCTCAACCATGGGGATGTGGTGCAGCTTTTGGTGACTTCGTCGCAGGGGTGCCCAGCCGGCGGCCAACCTTCCAACTCCATCCTCATGACCGTGCATCCGGTGCCTGCGATTACCCTCACTCAAACGCCAGCGGGTACGGTATGCCGAGGTAGCCAGGTTACCTTTACGGTAGGCGGGGCGCCAGCAGGGGCCACTTACGCCTGGACGCTCAACGGTAACCCCCTCCCTGGGGTCACCACAGGCACCTACCTTACGGATAGCCTGCGCAATAGCGATGTAGTCGCCGTCACCGTCACTTCCCCGCAAGGATGCGTCTCCAATACCGCTTCCCTCACCGCTTCTGTGATCAATGGGCCTGTCGCTGACTTCACGCCGCCGGCGCCTAAGTGCGTGTACGAAACCTTTGACTTCCAGAATAGCGGTTCTACGGGGGCTGGGCTGCTCTACCTGTGGGACTTTGGGACTTCTGCCACCCCGCAAACCTCCAACTTGGAAAACCCGACAGGTATCCGGTTTTCTACGCCAGGGCCAAAGTCTGTAAGCCTCACAATTACGGATCCGGCTACGGGTTGCTCGCATCGGGTCACGCGCACCGTCTATGTCAAGCCGCAGCCTACGGCAGCCATTGGGCCGGTGCCCAACCTCTGCTATGGCTTGCCCTACAACTTTACCCAGGTGGGGACGAACGACCCGACCGCGCTCTTTGTATGGAGCTTTTTACCGGATGGGCAGCCAGGCACTTCTCTGGCGCCTAATCCCATCGGTGTGACCTTCCCGACCCCTGGCCAAAAGACCGCTCGCCTCATCGTGATTGTGGATGGGTGCGCAGATACGGCGGAGGTGACTTTCACCGTAGATAGCACCTTGCGGGTGGATTTGGGGCCGGATCGGGTGCTTTGTCAGTCTGACCTGCCGATTACGCTGGATGCGGGGCCGGGCGGCACCCTTTATGAGTGGACCCTCAACGGCCAGCCCATCGGCGGCAATACCCAAACCCTCACCGTCACCCAAGGCGGTATCTACGCGGTACGGGTGACCACCGCTACAGGCTGTGTCGGACAAGACGCCGTCAACATCCAAGTCAGCAGCCAAATCCCCGTAGACCTTGGACCCGATATTACCCTCTGTGCCAGTGGAGGGACCTCCGTAACCCTTTACAGTGGGTATCCAGGCGCTACCCACACCTGGACCAAAGACGGTCAAGTCATCCCTGGCGCTACGGCCGATAGCCTCGTCGTAACCCAACCCGGCGTCTATGGGGTGACCGTCCAACCCGCCGGCTCCTCCTGCATCGGCCAGGACTTCGTGGTGGTGCGCTTTGATACCACCATTACGGTAAACCTCGGCCCTGATGTCTTCTACTGCAGCAGCGATCCCATCCAACCGCTCACCGCTCCTACTGTGGGAGGCGCTACCTACGTGTGGTATCGCAATAACCTGGCTGTCCCTGGCGCCAATGGCCCCACCCTCACCCCCACCAGCCCTGGTACTTATGTGGTGGTGGTGCTTGCGGGCAGCTGCATCGGTACCGACACCGTAGAAGTCTCCATCTCCCCTACGGTGCAGGTAAACCTCCCCGATACGATCCGCTTCTGCCCAGCGAATCCGCTCGTAGAACTGGAAGCCCCCTACTATCCTGGCGCAACTTATCTATGGACCCTCAATGGCACTCAGGTAGCCCAAGGGGTAGGCCTCTATCGCCTCGTGGATACTCGTTCGGGGGTGTGGCGGGTCTCTATCACTACGGCCAGCGGCTGCTCCGGTTCGGATGTGGCGGTGGCGCAGCCTGTGCCGGCTCCTCGTCCCGACTTTGAGACCGAACCCGCTATCCCCGCCCGCCTCGCTTCCTCTAACCCCGTCGTCCGATTCATCAACACTTCCCAAAACATCACCCCCAATACCTTCTTCCGGTGGGACTTCGGTGATGGCACCACCTCCACCGAACGCGATCCGGTTCATCGCTTCCCCACCAGTGGCACCTACTATGTGACCCTCTACATGTACACGGGCAACTGCGTAGATTCCATTCGCAAGGGGCCCATCACCATAGCGCCGGTGGATGGTACCTTCGTGCCTACGGGCTTTACCCCTAATGGCGACGGCGTCAACGATGAACTGTACTTCCCAGCACTCGGCTATCGCGACTATGAGTTCTTTATCTACAATCGGTGGGGGCAGCTCATCTTCCAGAAGCGCTTGGGCGAGCTCAAGTACTGGGATGGCTATGAGAATGTAGGGGGCCTGCGCAAGCCGGCACCGGAAGGCGTCTATGTCTGGGTCTTCAAAGGGGTGAAAGACTCCGGCGAGTCAGACACCTTTACGGGTACGGTGACCTTGACACGCTGAGGGAACCGTCGCCAAAGCTTCCCTTGTCGGGGCAGGACCCACCTGCCCCGATTTTTTTGTCCAGCGGGGAATGCGGCGAGAGAGGGGACTTGCATTTGTCAGGGAACTTTTTACTAACTTTGAGACGATATGACACGGCGTGTAAGGTTTTTGGCTTGCTTGGCAGGGCTTGCCATGGCGCAGAATGTGGGGATCGGGACGCCTACGCCGGAGGGGCGGCTGCATGTGGT
>RFGC01000012.1 GCA_003697135.1 Acidobacteriota bacterium | reverse complement strand
TGTAGAAGGCATTGGCATAGTTTGGGTTTAGCCTTATGGCTTGAGAATAATCAGCAATCGCTAAATCCAAATTGCCTTTGTCCGCATAGGCAATGCCGCGATTATTAAAGGCATCGGCAAAGTTTGGATTTAGCTTTATGGCTTGAGAATAATCAGCAATAGCCAAATCCAGTTGGTTTAACCCAGAGTATGCTAGTCCGCGATTATACCAAGCCTCGTAAGAATTCGGATTTAGTTTGATTACCTGCGAAAAATTATTGATTGCTTCCGTGTATCGCTTGGCATTCAAAGCCTGGATGCCACGGTTAAAATATTCTTGAGCAGTCTGCCCGAAAGAATAAACAGCTAACAAAATACTGATAATTGTTGTTAAGCTTACTTTTTTCATCGCGATTCACCTCTCTGTTTCTAGTCACAAAAACTAAGCAATGGTTGTGAGATTATTTGTAGCATCATTGACTAAACGGGTTGTTGAGGTGCCGTTAGCAGTTGAAGTATTTGAAATCGTCAAAGCTTTTCCACCGGTATTCAGGGCATCAATCGTGATATTATCGGCATCGTTTAGTTCAATTAAAACGCTACCTGAAGGAGAAATCATAACTGAATTGTAGTTAATTTCTCCCTGATAATTTACATTGAGCGAAGCAGCAGTAATTTCTGTTATGTCACCGCAAAAATCCATCTTGAGTGTGCCTGTGTGCAGGCCATTAGTGATAGCAGTAAAAACCGCTCCTAACACTACGTATGTTGCAAACAGCATCCCACCAGAAGATTCAAATATAGTATTGGTCACCTGATCAAAGGTGCCGAGCGTGAGATTACCGATGGTCTTAAAGTTTTCTTTTGACTCTATATTTGTTTGTTGTTTTTTTGTTTTGTTGAAATCCTCTTTTGCTGTAGCTGTAAAGATTCTATAGCTCAAAGGTATTGCTAGAATGGATGCGGCGTAGGACAAGTTAGTTTTTTAAGAACCCCCTCCTAAACACATACTCACAAAATACAACTTTATTTTTCAAGAGTCAAGGAAAAATTTAAGAAAACTTAATAGGCAAGTGAAGAATAGACACTCAAACGAATATCTCTAGCAGTGGGTTTCTTCTTTCTAACTGCCGAGGGACAGAGACGGCAGCGATTTGCCAGAAATTCTAAGAGAAACTATTAGGCTTGTAGGTTTCTAATGTTGTGATGGCAATCACAACGTAGATGCAATTTCATACATTATGTAGAAACCAAGAAAGACACTAAACAAAGCAGCAGACCCTTGAAGTATCTTGTTTATTTGAATGAAATTCTTTGATGTCAAAGCGAAAGGAAGGCTTATGAGAAGGCTCATGAGAGTCATTCCGCCGATGGAACCAATTCCGAAAACCAAAATATAAAGAAGTCCAACAATTTTCGATTCTATGGTTGGAATTACGATGAGCATCAGACCAGCACTTCCTGCTAAGCCATGTATCATTCCAACTACCAGAGCGCGTGGGCTTAAATCTAATCGGTGATGAGACTCAGAACTTTCCTCTTCGTTCGGCTCGTGAATATGAAAATGAGTGTGTTTGTGCTTTCCGTGAGAATGTTCGTGAATATGGATTGTTGCCCCTTTTAGGAGCTTTCTAAAAACATTCAAACCTAAAACAACAAGCATTATCCCAACGCAAAGCTCCAGAATCTTTTCGGTTCTTTCACTTATTTCAAAGTTCAAGAACAACACGAATATGCCTGCAACCGTCAGGGAAATCGTATGTCCGAATCCCCAGAGTCCGCCGATTGAGATAGAAGCGAGTAAATTTTTCTTTTCAGCAACTATCGTGCTTACTGCCGCTAAATGATCGACGTCAGTAGCATGTTTTAGACCTATCAAGAAACCATAAAGAAGAATTGTGAGACTAGAAGTTAGGATTATCATTTCCATAAGTTTTCCTCGAATTTGAAAATGTCTATTGTTTGGTTTAGTAAATACCCTTTTATAGCAAAGGAAGGCTTTTTTGAAAAATCTACGTTACAGCAAAGAAGACGACTTTTTAAGTTTTGCTGGTCTTCTAGGTTAGAATTTTCAAGAGGATTTTCCGTTTTCAATTTTCGCCTTTTAGTTTGTAACTGGAAAAATGGACTTAGGAACTGAGTTTTTGGAAAAAGCCTACGTTTACTGTGAAAGCGTGACGAAACGTCATGCAAAAAGTTTCTACTTTGCATCGAAGTTTTTGCCGAGGAAAAAGCGAAAGCCGATATACGCCTTATATGCTCTTTGCCGCCATATTGACGATGAGATTGACAAAGCAGAAATCAATGACGAGAAAAGTGCCGCTCAGGAAGTCGAAAAATGGCGTATAGAGCTTGATAAGCTTTATCGGCAAGATGAAATTTCAGGTAGAGAAAAGGAAAAAATCTCACAAGACAATTTTCAACCGAGAGTGCTTGTTCTAGAGGCTTGGAAGGACGTTCTGAAGCGCTACCAAATTCCGCTATCTCTGATTTTGGAGTTGATAAAAGGTGTTCTGATGGATACTCACATAAAGCGTTATGAAACTTTCAGTGAGCTTTATGTTTATTGCTATCGTGTGGCTTCGACTGTCGGCTTGGTGAGTTCGGAAATCTTTGGCTACAAAAGCCCAGAAGCCTTGTCTTATGCTGAAGCCATGGGCATTGCAATGCAGATAACAAATATACTGCGTGATGTTGGTGAAGATGCTTTGATGGGCAGAATATATTTACCGCAAGAGGATTTGAGAAGATTCGGAGTCTCTGAAGAGCAAATTTTCAAAGGCGAAGTAAACAGCCGCTTTATCGAGTTGATGAAATTTGAGATCGAGCGAGCAAGGGATTTTTACAAGAAAGCAGAGAAGGGGATTCCGCTTTTGGAAAAAGATGTGCGTTTTACGGTTCTGATTGCTTCAAGAATTTATGCGAAGATTTTAGATGAAATCGAAAGGCAAAATTATGATGTTTTCCGAAAGCGCGCTCATACAAGTTTGGCTCAAAAGATTGTCAATTTGCCGATAATTTGGTTAGAATCGAAAAAGTTAAGCCTTGAGTGAGGGAGAGGTTTATGAAACAAATTTTTTCAAGCATTTTAGCTGTTATTGTTTTGTTTATGTCAACTTTAGCGCAGAAAACTTATCCTGGTTCGGAACTTAAACAACTTCAATCGCCGCAGAATCCGAGAATCGGATTTGTGATTCACGGTGGGGCTGGAGTTATATCAAGAGGTTCGCTGACTCCTGAAAAGGAGGCAGAATATCGAAAGAAGCTCGAAGAAGCAGTTATGGCAGGCTATCGTGCTTTGCAGGAGGGAAAAACTGCGTTGGAAGCTGTAGAGTTGGCTATTCGGATTTTAGAAGACTCTCCACTTTTCAATGCAGGCAAAGGAGCTGTTTTTAATGCAGAAGGAAAAAACGAACTTGACGCTTCGATAATGGATGGAAAAACTCTAAAGGCTGGTGCGGTTGCCGCAGTTCAGCGAATCAAGAATCCCATAAGTTTGGCTCGCCTTGTCATGGAAAAATCGCCGCACGTTTTGTTGGTTGGTGAAGGTGCTGAGAGGTTTGCAGTCAAGCAAGGTATGGAGCTTGTTGATCCGCAATACTTCTGGACGAAAGAAAGATGGGAACAGTATTTGAAGATGAAGAAAGAAAGAGAAGAAAAAACCGTAAACATGCTAGGTATGCCCGAAGTTCAGCAAAAGTATGGAACTGTTGGAGCTGTAGCGCTCGATAAATACGGTAATCTTGCGGCCGGAACTTCAACTGGCGGAATGAATTACAAAATGGTAGGGCGCGTCGGCGATACTCCAATTATCGGTGCAGGCACATACGCAAATAATGAAACCTGCGCAGTTTCAGCAACGGGTTGGGGAGAATACTTTATCCGCTTGAACGTTGCGCGTGATGTTTCAGCTTTAATGGAATACAGAGCCTTGCCGATCCAACAGGCCACTGATCTGGTTATTCAGCAGAAGCTAAAAAAACTTGGCGGTGACGGTGGAGTAATCGCAATTGATAAGTTCGGTAACATAGGTATTTCGTTCAACACTGAAGGCATGTATCGAGCATACATAAACTCGGAGGGAAAGCCTGTAGTGATGATTTACAAAGACGAATAAGTGTAGGAAAAGCAGCAATACCGAAGCCTCTTTTCACGAGGTAAGTGACGTTTGAGCTTTGAGCTTGATAAAGCTAGAAGAATAGGTTAAATTTATTTTTCGCCCAAGGCGTTTTTGTCAGGTTGCTTTGATAGATTCAGACGGTTTCGATATTTGAAATCAAACGGATAAGCGGAAAGGTGCAGGAGTGGCTTAACTGGCAGCACTGGAAATGCTGTGTACCCCAAAAGGGTACCGTGGGTTCGAATCCCACCCTTTCCGCCATTATTATCTCGAAATCTAAAGTTCTCTAAGCACGCCTTACATTCCTTCGTTAGGAGCAGAATTCAAAAACTTGAGAAACTAGAAGTCAATCAATCTTTACCAGAGTGTTTAGCAAAAGATTTTGACAAGCTGGGATAAATTTTTGTCGTGTTCGCCCAAGTTTCCTGAGGTTTTATTCAGTAAATTGGGAAATTGAAGAATCAGTAAGCGCAAAGCGTGCTAAGTTGTGGATATAATGTAGGGCATGTGATTCTTATGAGAAGGTTGCTTGGATTTGTTTTTCTGGTATCGCCTTTCTTTTTATTTGGCCAAGACCCTAATCCTGTTGATCGAAAAGTAGCGAATCCGATAAGTGATGTCCCGGTCGTCAGTCCGATTTCCAACGAAACTAGAGTAGGTTCCAAGAGAATTATTGAACCCGAAGGTGGCGATGGTGAAATTGTTATCTATTCGGACAAAACCTTTGCACAAGGAGAACCCGGGAAAAGAATTGTCATTCACGAAGGAAATGTTGATATAAGACTTGGCATATATCGTTTGCAGGCTGACAAGGTAACGCTTTACGAGGATAAGAATTTAGTGATTGCCGAAGGAAACGTTGTTTTCGATCAAGGTGAAGATCAGCGCATCACAGGGACGAAGGCAGAGTGGAATTATAAAACTAAGCTTGGTTATTTCATAAATTCTACGGGTTTTACCAATCAAACCAGTGATGGCACGATTATTTATTTCACGGCGGATCGAGTGGAAAGAGTTGCACTCGATGAGATTGTAGTTATAAACGGGAAATTCACGGCTTGTGAAGAGGCAGTTCCGCAATGGAGTTTCACAGCAGAGCGCGCAAGTATAAAGCTCAAAGACCGTGTGAAACTTAAGAACCCGAGATTTCGTGTCCGTGACGTTCCCATAATTGCTTTGCCGGTTGCGACAATCTCGATAAAGGAGCGTAACAGACAATCGGGATTCCTGACGCCGACTTTCGGCTTTTCTGCTAACAAAGGCTTCAGAATCTCGAACGCATACTATCAAACTCTCGGACGTTCTGCCGATGCAACGTTAAGACTCGATGTTTACACACTGCGCGGTATCGGCGTTGGGCTAGATGTAAGAACAAGGGCTAACGAACGTTCTTACTTTAATTTCGGATTTTATGCCGTAAAGGACAGAATTTTCACTAAGGAAAGCAAGCAAAATCCTGATCAAGGTGGAACGTTGGTTTATGCCGAAGGCGTGCATTATTTTCCAAATGGCTTTGTTGCGGGAGCTGATGTTCGCTTGACATCGAACCTGGCATTTCGTCAAGTTTTCTCCGATACGATTCAGCAAATAATATCGCCAATCGAGGTTTCAAAAGCTTTTCTCAATAAGAGCTGGAATAGCTACACTCTCAACATTCTTGGAAAGTCAGAAACCATTTCGATCCCGAACGTTCGCATCAAAACCAGAAGTTTGCCGAGTGTGAACTTTGAGAAGCGGCCAACGAGACTTTCATTTTTGCGAAATGTTTACTTTTCGTTCAAATCGTCGCTTGAAGGAATCAGTCGTCGTGAAGAAGTTGATGATTTAGTGCTTTACAGGCAAATTGCGGGAAGCGATCCGATTGTAACACCTGCAATAGCACAAAGATTCGATCTGTATCCGCAAGTTTCTCTGCCTGTAACGACGAAGTATTTCGATTTGACCTTGACGGGAGCAGTAAGGTTTACCTACTACTCAAACTCTTTAGATCAGTTGCGCAGAGTAATAAGCAAAAACTTGATTCGCAAATATGGTGAGTTTGAAATTGACTTTCGTCCCGTTGCTTTGGCCAAGAATTATTATGGGAAATCCGATGTCTTCAAGTTTCGTCACACAATCGAGCCTTACGTTATTTACCGATTTGTGAAAGGTGTTGATAATTTCAATCGGATCATACGTTTTGATTATCAGGACACTATAACTGATACTAACGAAATCGAATATGGCATCACGAACAGAATCTTTGTGCGCCGATATGCTGAAGCGGTAACAGAAGAGGCACAAGAGCGTTTGCGAAAACAAAAGAATACCTCAGACGACAAACCACTTTCGATTCAACCTTATGAGATTTTCACATTAACGCTCAGGCAAAAATACTTTTTCGACGAAACATTTGGCGAAGCGTTCGTCCCGGGAAGAAGAAATCAGATTGCTTCAATAACGGGACTTACATTTTACACCTTTGGAGGTAAGCCACGCCGTTTTTCTCCGATTAGCATTGATGCGACATATCGTCCTAGAAGAGTTATTTTTGTGAATACAAGAATGGATTTAGGAGTCGAAGGCGAAGGCGTTAGGGCTTTGAGTGCTACTTTAGGTTATGACACTAGGCTTCTTAAAATTTTCCAAACGTTTTACTACACGCAATCTGTGAAACTTCCTCCGCAACTTCAAATGCTTTACGGCACGGATAAAGAACCGGGCACACTGAGAGGTTCGCAATGGAATCCGTCTATCTTCATAGGCAATCGTGATAGGGGTTGGTTCGGTGGAACCTCTCTCTTTTTCGATTTTCAGAATACCAGAGAGAAAAGAGTCGAACCCTTAGTTTCTTCGTCTTACACTTTGGGATATGCTTCCAAATGCTGTGCATTAGCGGTGCAGGCTTTCACTTACAACGTTGGAATAAGACGCGAAAACCGTTTTGTTTTCAGCTTTAGGCTGAACGGCATAGGCTCTTTCGGCACAGAATCCTTCGGTCAAGGAATTAGATAAAGATATACGCAAAAGGTCGCAAGGGCATTTCACCCTTGCAACCTTGTAGTTTTTAGTGAACGTTATAATTTGCAACGGGATAATCTGGCGGCGTCAGAGTTCCACTTGCATTGCCCCATTTATTGGCGAACAGGGCACTTGCTGAAGGAGCAACATAGAAGACACCGTTTTCCGAACCGGCGGCAGTTCGCCAGACGGCAAAATCAGTGCGGTTGTCTCCATCGTAGTCACCCGGCACAAGAAAATCGGTTGTAGGATTGCCAAAGCCACCGTTACTCCAGACAGAGGAGAAAACTCTTCCATCGGTGCTTCTTAAGACATACCAGACAATATCAGAACCGACAGTTCTTGAAACGCAAATATCCGTCTTGTTGTCTCCATCGTAATCTCCCGGCACGAATCTATCGCTGAAGAGACCAAAAGAGACGATGTTGAAAGTAAACGGTGTCCCACTTGAAAGCCTCTGATACATTACTGCATTGCCACCTGAGTCTCTTATGACTGCCGGGTCGGCTCTTCCATCGCCATCGTAGTCTCCCGGAACAGGTCTATCGCCGCCGGTGCCCCAAGGAATGAAGGTAGTTCCACCGCTTGGATTGTTGAATGTGCCGCGATAGTAGAAAAAGCTTTGCCCACCAGCACCACCACTTCGGTAAACGGCTACGTCGGCTTTACCGTCGCCATCGTAATCATCAACAACTGTTGGATCGTCTCCCGTTTGCCCGAAAACCTCAACTTGTAGAGTTGATGTTGAACTTCTTAAGATATAGAAAGCGGCTTGAAAGGGAGGTCCCGGTCTCCAGACGGCAATATCAGTTTTCCCGTCGCCATCATAATCAGCAGGAACGGCTATATCACCGTTAGTGAGACCGACTCCAAGACCCCAAGGCGTTGCGAAAGAACCACCAGAAGAATTCTGCACGAACCATGTTGTTTGCGAAGTTGCACTTGTAGATCGAGCAACGGCGAAGTCAGTTTTGTTATCTCCGTCAAAATCAACCACTCTGGAGCGACGTTTCGGAAGTTGATTGGTTATGGTGCCTACGATCTTGAAGGGAAAGTCCTGTGGAAAATCGGGAGCAGCAGTGGGATTGCCGGTATCCACGATAGGTGTCCAAGCTCCCGTGCCAATCTTTTGGAGTGCGTTCATTACGCTAGTGCCTCTTGTATTAACAATCGTTATTGAAGGTGTGAAATTTCCACTCGAACCAGCATCGAGTTGAAAATCTATCCAGTAATGTCCGGCTGTTAAGGTGATTGATGGAGACACCGAAAGGGTATTTTGCCAAATTATTCTGGTTGTTCCAGGTGTTGTGCCAGGCGAAGGATACAAGCTGTTAAAGATTCTGTAAAGATTGGAATTAGTAGAAGAAGTTAATCGGTTTGTGGTAGTATCGCCGAAAACAAGCGTGCTACCCGAAGCTTCAGGAAATCCACGCCAGATTCTCAAAGTCCCTCCAACAAAAGGGCTAACAGTTGTGTTCGCGTAATTTGTTTGGTAGGCAAAGACGATCACCGCGTTAATCGTCCATGTTTCGCCGGGTGGTATAGCGAAATCATCAGCACAGCGGTTGTTGGTTGTAGTTCCGATTAGTTGACAACCGAACCCGGCGGTAGTGTTAGATGATGTTGTTTCAAATCCGTTATTTTGGACTTCGCTCCATTGGGTTCCAGAAGGCGCTGCGACTCCAGATTTTGAAACCGTTCCAGTCGCCAACCCACCGTTGTCATAAATTATCGTTTGAGCTTTAGCCGCTAAGCTAAAGCCAATGAGTGCGCACAAAGCAAGATAAATTTTTTTCATTTTCCCTCCTCAAAAGAATTTGATTTTTCAGCAATTATATTATCGGAAAGGTAAAGATACAAGACTTTTTTGGATAAAAACGAAATTTCTGTTGAAATAAATGTAAAAAACATTTAATGACAACAAAGATGAAAATAGTATTCATGGGAACGCCGAAAGCGGCTGTGGTGAGTTTGTCGAAACTTTTAGATGAAGGGCATGAGATAGTTGCAGTTTACACTCAGCCTGATAAACCTGCAGGACGTGGCGGTAAGCTAACACCACCGCCGATAAAAGAATTTGCGCTCGAAAGAGGCTTAAAGGTCTTACAACCTAGTAAAATCAGAACAGCGGAAGAAACTGAAATTTTTCGTTCTCACAGTGCTGATATTGCTGTTGTTGTTGCGTATGGGAAAATTTTACCGCCTGATTTTCTTTATGCCTTTTCGCTTGGAGCGGTGAATTTACATTTTTCTCTTTTGCCGAAGTATCGCGGTGCTGCGCCAGTTAACTGGGCGATAGCACGCGGCGAAAAAATTACAGGTGTGACTACGATGAAAATGGACGAAGAACTTGATGCAGGAGATATTCTTTTGCAGAGAGAGGTTCAAATTTATGATGATGAAACTGCTATTGAACTGATGGAAAGACTGTCAACTATAGGAGCTGATTTGCTTGCAGAGACGCTGAAAAATCTCGACAAAATAACTCCGCAGAAGCAAAACGATGAGCTTGCAAGTTATGCTCCTATTCTCAAAAAGGAAGACGGATTGATTGATTGGAGCATGAAGGCTTTTGAGATTGCAAACCGTATTCGTGGTTTTCAGCCTTTCCCAACGTGTTTCACCTTTTATCAGGGAAAGAAATTAACCTTGTGGAAAGCTAAGGCAGTTGAGAGTTCTAGTAGTGAATCTGAAGCAGGTTCAATCGTTCAGGCTAAAGGCGATTGTTTTTTAGTAGCTTGTGGCGGCGGGACTTTGTTGAAAATCGAAGAATTACAACTCGAAGGCAAAAAAAGAATGTTTGTTAAGGACTTCCTCAACGGAACAAGACTAAAAGAGGGCGAGAAATTTCAAACAAGATAAGGTCAACAGCTTGTAGATGCTTGCTGGGTGTTTAAGCTTTGGATTGCAAGAGCAGGTAAATCTTGCGGAAAATCCTTTCTGCGCTTTGTTGTGAGAGGCGAAGAATGAAATCTTTATTATTCGTTTATATTTGGGGTTTCTTTTGTGATATTATGCTTTAGACGTATTGGGCAAGGGTGAAGTTTGAGGAAAAAGAGAATTTCGGTGAACTATGAGTCGTTATCGCAAAGTAGTTTGGAATGAAGGAATGCTGTTGATGCCGCATCACTTTCAGCAGTGGGATAATTACCATGAAGCCTTACTGAATTCCCGGATAAATTCACTCGTGCCTTTTAACTACGGAATTTTGGATTTGCAGGTAAGTCATGAATCGGTTGCTAATGGTAATTTCCAAATCATAACTTGTCGTGCTGTGATGCCTGATGGGCTTTTGATAAACATTCCTGAAACTGATTCGGAGCCTAGTTTGCGCCCGATAGCTGAACATTTTGGCCCTGAAGTGGAGAAATTAGGTGTTCATTTAGCAGTACCAGCACAGAGGTTCGGAGGTGCCAATTTTCAAGCTAACGGCGCTCCTGCAAGCATAAACGTTAGATTTCTTCAGGATGGAGCTTTCGTAAAAGACGAAACAACTGGGGCAAATGAACAACCTATTGCCTTTGCGAAGCCAAACTTGAGAATTATTTTTGATGATGAACTCAGAGATGGGTGGACTTCGATAAAAATAGCGGAGCTTGAAAGAACGCCAACAGGGAAGTTTCAGATTTCGGCCGATTACATTCCACCGGTTCTGAACATAAGCGCTTCGCAGTGGCTTACGAATATGCTTCGCCAGATCGTTGAAATTCTCATAACAAAAAGCAGTGTTTTAGGCGAGCAGAGAAGGCAAAGCCGGGTATCTTTAGCGGATTTTACAACTTCTGAAGTAGCTTCATTTTGGCTTTTGCACACTGTAAATTCGGCAATTCCAACACTGATGCATTACTTTTATTCTCCGCTTTTGCATCCCGAAAAACTCTATCTCAAGCTGGCTGAGCTTGTTGGAGAATTGATGACTTTTTCCACAGATTCACATCCAAAAGACATCGTTCGATACGATCATGACGATCTTTACTACACATTCAGCAATTTATTTTTCGTGTTGAGAGAGCTACTTGAAACTGTGATTCCGAGTAAGTGTGTTCCGATTCCACTCGAAAAGGTGAGTCCTACGCTTTATGTTGGAAGAATCGAAGATGATAGACTTTTGAGCGAAGCTGGATTTTATTTAGCGGTTAAAGCTGATATGCCTGAAGCGAGAATCATCGAAGAAATTCCGATAGTTCTGAAAATAGCTTCGCGCGATGTGATTGACACGGTTGTTGGTCGAGCTTTGCCGGGTGTTGGATTGATTCATTCAAACCCGCCACCAGCTCCTATCCCAACAAGAATCGGATTCCGATATTTTCAACTCGATACAAAAGGAGCCTATTGGGAAGGGATTAAGGGCGCAAAGAACGTAGCTATTTACGTGCCTGAAAAAATCCCAAATGAAAAGCTGGAAATGTATGCCGTGAAGCCTTGAAGGGGAAAATAAAAATGTCTGCTGAAACAGTAACAAGAAATGTCGTAGCGCAGAGCCAGAACGACTTGATATTTTTTGCTTCGCCTGTTTTCGATTTGATATTGCGCTTGCAATCTGGGCTTGTAAAACCTTCAAATGAACTAAGACCTAAGATAAAAGTGCTTCTAGATGATTTTGAGCGTCGGGCGGAACGCTACAGGTTTAATCATAAGATTATTCAAATATCGAAGTTTGCGCTTGCCGCATTTGTTGATGAAACGGTTTTGACGGGGGAATTTCATCTCAAAGAAGAATGGGAAAAATTCCCACTTCAGCTAGAATACTTTGGTGAGCAACTTGCTGGGGAGAAATTCTTCGATAAGCTCGAAGCAATGCTGAAGCAAATAGAGCAAACAGCCGATGCAGTCGAGGTTTTTTATGTTTGCATGTTACTGGGTTTCAAAGGCAAATACGCAGTTTACGAGCAACATAAACTCCTTGAAATAATGCAAAGAACTGCCAACGCTTTGGTAAAAGTTGGAAAGATAAAAAAGGTAGAGCTTTCACCTCATGCCTTTGTTAACGATCAACCGAAGCCGCCTGAGAAGCCTAGCTTGCCAATGTGGGTTAAGGTTTCGCTGCTTGGTTTTCTTGCTTTTACTCTTTTGGTTTATTTAGTGATGTATTTACTTGCGTCGAAATTCTTAGATGAAGCAATGCAAAAACTTCAACTTTGAAGAGTCTTTTTTAAGTTTCCCGTATGTCTTCTTGGCATTTTAGTCAGCTCAGGTATGCTTTAGGTCTTGGTGGGCTTTTCTCCTTCTACGGAATAGTATCGCTTATAGTTTGGTTTGCGGGAGATAAGCTAAACTATCCGATTAGCCAAAGAGTGGTGGTCATAGCGCTTGTGTTGCTGACACTGCCCTTTGCTTTGGTCATAGGTTATGTAGCTTCTAGAAGAAATTTGAAAAAGGAAGCAAAAGCCAAAGAGGCAGACTCCATAACACAAAAGCAAGCACAGGCCGAAACTAGCAAAGCACCTGTAGCCGATTTGCCTGAACTTACGAAGTCTGCTGAAGAAGTTGTGCAGTTTTTGCAAAAATCAGGCTTAAATGTGTATTCATTGCCTTGGTATCTCGTTATAGGAGGCAGCAAATCTGGGAAGACCTCGTTGATTTTAGGCTCGAATTTGAATTTTCAAGCTCTTCCGAGTCAACGTCAATCGGAATTGAAATTTATCCGTCCGACCAGACGAGTTGAGTGGCGTGTTGCAAGCGAAGCCGTTTTCGTTGATACTCTTGGACGCTACCAATCAGAAAATCCCACCGATGTTCAGGAATGGTTGTCGCTATTAGAAACAATAAAGAAGCATCGCCCTGAACGTCCGATAGATGGAATGATTGTTTCCGTAAGCGTAGAGAAATTGATGCTCTCAGACGAAAAGCAAATTGAAGAGCAAGCGAAAATTTTGCGTGTGAGAATAGATGAAGCCATGAAAGCGGCAGGCGTGCGGTTTCCTGTTTATTTGGTCTTTACGCATGCAGACGCTATAGAGGGTTTTCGAGATTCTTTTTCGGCTTCACAAAAGGAAGGACAAAAATTAGTTTGGGGGACGACAATCCCGCTTGACAAAAACAATGAAGTAATAAATCTTTTCGACACGGAGTTTGATTTGCTTCAAGCATCCGTTATTAAGCGTCGTTTGTTTAGATTAAGTGCTCCTTTTCCACCAATAAGACAGTTGAGAATTTTCAATTTTCCGCTTCATTTTGCTTCCGTGAAGCGTAGAGTCGGGCATTTCATAACGACTTTGCTTCGTCCAAATCCTTTTAGTGAAAATCCGCTATTCAGAGGCTTTTATTTCACGGCTGTTCCAGCAAATCGTCCGAACTCACCAGCAGGTGAAAAAACACTAGCTTCGATTCCTTATGTTGTTGGAGAAACATACTTCACGGAGAGACTATTTAGAGAGGTAATTTTACGCGACAAAGACCTTGTGGCGACTATTTTGGCGCAAAGACAGAAACCGCCAGTTTTGAGATGGGTTTTGTCAGGACTTGCGTTATTTTTGATGGCTTTGTTTTTGATTCTTTCTGCACACTCGCTTTATCGAAACAAAGTTCTGCTGGATTCAGCTACTAGAGAAGGTGAAAAGGTTTTAGAGGTTTACAAAGCAGATGCAGGGCGTGATCTTTTCGCTAAAAACCCTGACGAAGTGCTTTTTGAAATGACTGCAATCGAAAACTTGAGAAAAAGATTAGTTGAGCTTGATGATTATGAAAGAAACGGTGCTCCTTGGTGGATGAGGTTTGGGCTTTATTCGGGTAATCGGATTTATAGAGAAAGACTCCTAAACATTTATTTCAATGCCATTGAGCAAAGATTCAAAAAGCCTGTGGTTAGGAAACTCGAAGAAGACTTGCAAAAATTCTCCGCAGGGCAAGCCGTAACTGCGAGTAACTTGACTGCCCAGCAGGAAGATTTGCTTGGAAAGCACTACGATTTATTGAAAGCATATTTGATGCTTTCCGGAAAGGAAGAATATCGTAAATACGCTGAATCTTCGTTTTTGATAGCGACTTTGTCGGATTATTGGAAGAAAGAGTCGAAAGTAGGTGAAGGGCTTTGGCTTCTTGCTGAACAGCAATTAGAGTTCTGGGCAAAGCAGGTTGATCGAGATGAGTTTCCTTTTGTAATGATAAACGATAATCTCGTGGCCGAGACGCGCAAAAAATTGCAAGCTTATCCTGCATGGCAAAGATACTACAAAAGGAAGGTTACTGAAATATCCAAGCAACTTAATGACACACAAGGAGACATTACGGTTGCGAACATTTTGGCGCGCAATGGTGCAAATTCCGAATTTATTGAAGGAAGTTACAGAGTGCCAAACGTTTTTACCGTTGAAGGGTTTAGATTGATGGATGAAGCCATAAAGAATGCCAATCAAGAACTTGGCGCTGATGATTGGGTAATGGGTGAAAGAGGAGCGAGAGTAACTACGGAGGGTGCTGAAGCCAGTCTGATTCAGGAAAGATATTTTCGTGATTATACCGACGAGTGGAGGAAGTTTGTCAAGAACATCAATATCAAGAAATATTCTACGCAATCAGAAGCCGAAAGAGCCTTGGAGGAATTTGCTTCGGCTAATTCTCCGCTGAAAGTTTTGATTAAAGAAATAGCCACGCAAACGAATCTCTCAGCCGCTCCGAAATCATCTGGTTGGCTAGATTGGATAATAAGGCTGTTTCAGAGCGAGAGAAAACCTGAAACAGGAGGAAATACTCAAGTAGAAAAAGATTTTCGCCCGTTATTTACTTTTGTTGAAGGTGAGAACATAGCAAAATATGAAAATGTCCTGCAAACTGTTCTTAACAGGTTTAGAGGGTTATCTCCCGACCAGGTGGCACAGATTGCAAAAGATTTATCGCAGGACAAGGACGTAAAGCTGAAACTCAGGGACTCTGAGAATGCCATCTCCAATCTTTTAGGGCCTTTTAACGATACTCCTTCTGGGCAAGAACTGGCAAGTTTTCTAAAGAAACCGCTTGGAAACTTGCGAGACTTTCTCGGAGTTGGTGTTGCAAATCAAATTAAGAAACTATGGGCAGAACAGATATTGCCGAAGGCGAAAGAAGTCGAGAAAGGCTATCCGTTTGAAGATGTCGGAGACGCTGATATAACCAAGCTTTCTGCTTATCTGAATCCTGTTGATGGTGATCTCTCAAAGTTTTACAGTGACAGACTCGCAAAATTCTTTGAAGAGGTTGACGGAAAGCTGAAAGTCAAGGACAACAGCGAGGTGAAATTCAGCGATGAGTTTGTTGAATATCTCAACAATGCTTTCCGATTGCGCGATGCTTTATTTGGCAAAAACAAAACACCGTCATTTAGTTACGAATTCAAACTCCAAAAGGTTGAAGGGGCTTTGGTGGAAGTAACGATTGATGGGCAAAAAATTGATTCGAGCGGAACAGGTTCGACAAACTTCAAGTTTCCCGCGACTTCTGGTGAAACGGGGGTTTTTATGAATTTAGTTTCTGCTACCGGGGCAACTACTACAACTTCGACGAATACGTCGAGCATTACAACAACCGAGCAGTCGCTATCGAAGAAGTTTCCCGGCACTTGGGGATTATTTAGATTCTTTGAGGCGGGTTCTCCAAAGAAAAATCCTACGGGTGAATATGTTTTGAGTTACCGTCTTGGAAATAAAACTGTGATAGCGTCGGTTAGACCTACGGGAGGAGATTTGTTTAACAGAAATCTTTTCAAATCGGTGCGAGCACCGCAAAATATCTTAAGATGAGGAAATGAACAAATGATAGAAGCAAAAGAAAAGTTAAATTCTGGCGATTTGAAGGGGGCAATAGAAAGCCTAATTCAAGTTGTAAAAAAGAAACCTACGGATTCACAGGCTCGAATCTTTTTGTTTGAGCTTTCGCTATTTTCAGGTGAATGGGAAAGAGCCGAAAGGCAATTGGAAGCAATCGGGCAAATGGATGTTGAGTCAGCTTTTGGTGCAAAAGTTTATCAGCAATGTATTGTCGCCGAAAGAAAAAGGTCTCGATATTTTTCTGAGAGCTTAAAGCCAGAGTTCGTAACAGACGTGCCTGAATACATCTATGGGCTTTTGAATGCAAACAACTATTTGCGTGATGGCAATTCAGCGAAAGCTAGGGAACTGCTCGACGAGGTTGAAGAAAAGCGTCCTGCTTTTTCATGCGAGATCAACGGTCAGAAAAGGGAAGATTTCAGAGATTACAACGATCTAACTTCCTGTGTGATGGAAGTTTTTGTAAGGGATTCGTATGTATGGATTCCATTTGAGCAGATACTAGCGATTGAGTTTGCTCCTTTGCAGTCACTACGTGATCTTTTCTGGCGACAGGCAAGAATCGTGGCGGTAAATGGCACAAGTGGTGAAGTTTTCGTGCCGGGAATTTATTCTAACTCATGGCAGAGCCAAGATACTGATATTCAGCTTGGAAGAGCTACTGATTGGAAAGATGCTGGCAATGAGGTTTACATAGGGCAAGGACAAAAGATTTTTTTCGACGGTGAACCTAAACCAATGTTCGAGCTTGAGAGGGTTGTGTTTGAAATCGAAGATGTTTCAAATTGAAAGAAAATCTTTCGATCTGACAATATGGCTTTCTTTTTCGCCCTATCAGATATAGAATTAAAAGGCGAAGTTTCTCAGAGGTGATGCTATGTTTAGAGCAACTTCACGCGCTCCCGTGATAGATTTTGACGCTTTGTTGAAGCCGATTTCTGAAGATAATCCATCTGGCGAGGATTTGAAGTATTCGGGGCTTTACGATGAGATACGCTTAGCACGCCGTTCTGGTGAAATTCCAGCACATGGAGATTGGCAAGGTGAAGTAAAGTCAGCAGATTATCGGAAAGTCATAGAGCTAGCAGTGTCTGCTTTGTCTTCGGAAACGAAAGATTTGCAAATAGCAGCCTGGTTAGTAGAGGCTTTGACGAAGGAATACGGCTTTGTGGGTTTGAGAGATGGACTTTGTTTGATGAGGCGGCTACATGAAGAGTTTTGGGAGACGGTTCATCCGCAGATTGATGAAGGCGACATGGAAGGACGGGCGAATGCCGTAGAGTGGGTTGGCCAACAAATGGGTGTTTTTATCAGAACACTGCCGCTGACTTCTGGGATGCAGAGTTTATCTTACGCTAATTGGGAAGAATCAAAGAAATTCGATTTTCCAGATAACATTGATGCTCTGGATTATCAGGAAAGAGAGAAGGTTCTGGCTTTGAAGGCTCAAGCTGAGGAGGAAAAAAGAGTTACAGGCCAGATGTGGCGTGTTGCTAAAAGCCAAACAAAACGTGCCTTCTACGAAGATTTGGGACTTCAACTAGAAGAATGCTGGATTGAATATCAGGGTTTGGAAAGGGTTATCAATGAAAAATATGACCGCAATCAAACACCGAGTTTGAGGGACTTAGAAAAATCACTAGACGATATTCGGGGCTTGGTTAAGAAGATTTTGGAAGAAAAACGTATCGAAGAACCTGATCCTGTTGAAGAGAGCGAAACCGCAGGGGAGATAAAAGATGAGTTAAGAGTTGAAAATGTTGGAGGGATTCAAGCTGTAACTTCAAGTAGGCAGATTCAAACTCGTCAAGAGGCTTTGAAAAAACTTGAAGAAATAGCAGAGTATTTTCGCAAAAATGAACCCCATAGTCCTGTCTCTTACTTAGTTCAAAGAGCAGTTAAATGGGGCAACATGCCCTTAGAAGCTTGGTTAGAAGATGTAATAAAAGACGAGACTATTATCTATCAAATCAGACAGACGCTGGGTTTGAATACACCTGGCTCTACAAATAACGAATAGAAAGGAGATGGAAAATTATGCCTACAAAAGAAAGCTTGCAACACAAAATAGCAAGAGTTCGTCCGCCAAGAGTTCAAATAACCTACGATGTTGAAGTTGGTGGAGCGATTCAAATGAAGGAATTGCCGTTTGTTATAGGTGTTATTGGGGATTTTGTTGGAAATCCCGAAGAACCGCTTCCGCCTTTGAAGAATCGCAAGTTCATTGAAATTGATGCTGATAACTTTAATCAAGTGCTTGCCGGAATGAAGCCACGGCTTGCCTTTAGTGTTGAGAACAAACTGCAAAATGACGGAAGTAAAATAGGCGTGGAACTTCGTTTCAGTAGTATCGAAGATTTTGAGCCTGATAACATAGTTCAGCAGGTTGAGCCTTTGCGCAAACTTGTCGAAGCAAGACGTAAACTTGCTGATTTGAGGTCGAAGATGGACGGTAACGAAAAGCTGGAATCTATTCTAGAGGAAATCATTACAAACACCGAGAAGCAGAAGCAACTGAGCGAAGCACTCGGTTTGCAATCAGGAGAAAAGGAGGGTGAATGAACATGACAGAAAAAGCTAAAGAAACCACTCCTTCGAGTGTAGAGCAAACTGTAGAGCAAACTCAGGAAGTGAGTTTGCTAGATCAAATTCTAACTGAAGCGAAGCTCGCAAGAGACGAATATCAAAAGGAAGAAGCCAAAGACATGATAGCCGAGTTCGTCAATCAAGTAATGTCGGGCGAATTAAAACTTTCCAAGAACATGGATGTTGCCATAAATGCCCGCATTGCTGAAATTGATAGATTGATCTCGGCTCAACTCAATGAAATCATGCATCATGAAGCGTTTCAAAGACTCGAAGCATCATGGCGCGGGCTCCATTATTTAGTCAAGAACAGTTTGACTGGACCGCAACTAAAGATTCGTGTCATGCACGCTACCAAAAAAGAGCTTCTCAAAGATTTTGAAAGAGCCTTAGAGTTTGATCAATCGGCTCTTTTCAAGAAAATCTATGAAGAAGAATACGGCACTTTTGGTGGCGAACCTTATGGTGCCATAATCGGTGATTACGAATTTGGAAATAATCCGCAGGATTTGACGCTACTTGAAAAAATTGCCCAAGTTGCTGCTGCGGCACATGCGCCATTTATTAGCGCCGCATCTCCGCAAATGTTCGGTTGGGATTCTTTCAGCGAGATGACAGAGGTTAGAGATATAGCAAAAATCTTCGATAGAACCGAATACATGAAGTGGCGTAGTTTCCGAGAATCAGAAGATTCTCGATATGTTGGATTAGTGCTGCCGCATATCTTACTACGTGAGCCTTACAGCTCGGCGACTAAACCTACGGAGACTTTCCGTTTTGAAGAAGATGTTGACGGTAAAGACAACAAAAAGTATCTCTGGGGCAATGCAGCTTATGCTTTTGCAACTAGATTGACAGAGGCTTTTTCAATGTATGGATGGTGTGTTGCAATCAGAGGAGTTGAGGGAGGCGGTTTGGTGCAGGACTTGCCGACTCACACTTTTGAAACCGATGAAGGCGAAGTTGCCATGAAATGCCCAACTGAGATAGCAATAACCGACCGCCGCGAAAAAGAACTTGCCGATAGTGGCTTCATACCGCTAGTGCATTGTAAGAACACCGATTATGCGGCGTTTTTCTCGGTGCAGTCTTGCAATAAACCGAAGAAGTACGACACTGATCAGGCAAACGCAAATGCGAGATTATCAGCGCAACTTCAATACATTTTTGCTGTTTCTCGCTTTGCGCATTACCTAAAGGCGATGATGCGCGACAAAATTGGCTCTTTCATGTCGCGAAAAGAGTGCGAGATATTCCTAAATCGCTGGATAAACAAATACGTGCTCGAAAACGACGTTGCTCCGCAAGAACAAAAAGCGAAATATCCTTTGCGAGAGGCAAGAGTTGATGTGATGGAAATACCCGGAAAGCCCGGAGCCTATAGAGCTGTTGCTTATTTGCGTCCGCACTTTCAACTTGATGAACTTGCTGTTTCGCTCAGGCTAGTGGCAGAACTTCCGCCTCCGGCGAAATAAAATCAATAAACTCGCAAGATATTTTGCAAAATTTCTGAATCTTTCGGTCAATTAAGAGTGTAACCTTGCGTTACACCGCAAAAATAAAGAAAGGAGAAATAAAGAAAATATGGCTAGAGCTGATTTTTACTTAAAGATCGACGGAATTGAGGGTGAATGCGAAGCAAAAGGCTTCGAGAAGCAAATACAAATTGAATCATGGTCTTTTGGAGTGACAAACTCAGGTTCTGCTGCGATAGGAACAGGGCTTGGAACTGGTAAAGCTCATCTTCAGGACTTCCATTTTACAGTTCAAAATGGAAAAGCCAGCCCACAGTTGTTTTTGGCTTGCTGCAAGGGTAACCACATTAAAGAAGCTGTCTTGACTTGCCGCAAGACTGGCGGTGATGGCAGACCATACACTTACTACAAGGTTATTTTTAATGATCTGGTTATCTCTTCTTTTCAAACTGGTAGTGGAGGTGATTCACTTCCCATTGAACAAATTAGCTTCAACTTTACAAAAATCACCCATGAATACTATCAACAAAAGCCTGACGGAACTGTGTCCTTAACTAACACAGTTAGTTACGACGTCAAGGCAGTTGAAGGAGCTGGCGCTTAAAAAGCTGTATCGGCTTTATCAGTCTGCTATTCTGGTTACGAAGCCGGAATAGCAGACTTTTGGTGACTATGCCTAGTCTCAATAAAGAGATCAAAATAACACCTTCCATTTTGGATAGACTAATTGACTTTGAGCCGAAACTCTTGCAGGAATCGCCAAAGTCTCGGCTCAAGAGTTTGCGCGAGTTCAAGCAACTAGTAAGGCGTGATTTGGAGTGGTTATTAAATACAAGATGTCATCTATTTGTTAGCGATTCAAGTCAGGAGCTTTACAAATCGGTTTTGATGTATGGACTTCCAGATTTCACAGGTGTTGGAATCAGAAGCAAAAATGAACAGATGCGTTTAACGAAAGCAATTGAAAATGCAATCAAAACTTACGAGCCACGCCTTAGCAACTTGAGAGTTACTTTAGAGCCATTTTCTGATGTTGATAAAACAATAAAATTTCGCATAGAAGCTGAACTAAAGATAGAACCAGTGCCGGAGCCTGTTGTTTTCGATACAATCTTGCAACTTGGTAGAGGTTCTTTCGATGTCAAAGAAGCTTGAAAGATGCGCGACGAACTATTAGGTTTTTACGAGAGTGAACTTCTGTTTCTTCGGAAAATGGGAGCGGAGTTTGCTCGTAAGTATCCGAAGATTGCATCTAGACTACTACTTGAAGAAGATAAAACTGAAGACCCGCATGTTGAAAGAATCATTGAAGCTTTTGCTTTTCTTTCGGCGCGAATTCACCTAAAGCTGGCTGATGAATTTCCTGAAATTACAGAGTCATTCCTGAACGTTCTTTACCCTCATTATCTTGCTCCTATCCCTTCGATGGCGATTGTGCAATTCGTTTATGGAAATCCCAATGATAAACTAACATCAGTTCAGAAGATACCGCGCGGGACAAAACTTTATTCTCGTCCTGTCGAAGGAACCCATTGCAGATTCCGAACTTGTTATGATACTTATCTTTTCCCGCTGGAAATAATATCTGCTGGTTTGGAATCTTCAGCACCACCGGATTCACGCGGTAGGCTGTCAAAGGCTCAGCTACGAATAAGTCTCAAGTGTTACGGTGACGGAAAACTCAAGGAATTTCGAGAAGGCGAAACAGAGAAGCTTCCAAAGTTTATAAGGTTTTATTTGAATGATGCTCCGCAAATAGTCTATCCGCTTTATGAGTTTCTCTTTAACAATGCAACTGCTGTAGAATTCAGAGCTAAAGAACCGCCGCTTGGTGATAAAACCATTCTTACTCTCACAAACATACAGCTAAAACCGATTGAACCAGTTATCCTAACTCCCGATAACATAAAACAAGTTGGATTTGCAGAAGACGAAGCCATATTGCCATACACTAAACGCAGTTTTCAGGGATACAGACTTTTAACGGAATATTTTGCGTTTCCGCAGAAATTTTTGTTCTTCGATGTTTATGGTTTAGATACTGCCATACAGAAAAAGTTCGAGACTTACTTTGACATTATAATTCATCTGAAAGATATAACTCCGCCGGTTGGTGAGATAACTAATCAGACTTTCACTATCGGTGCTTCGCCTGTGGTCAATCTGTTTGAGCAAACTGCTGATCCCATTTATCTTTCGCATCAAAAGTATGAATACCAAGTAGTAAGCGATGTCCACAGACAGAACGCAACTGAGGTTTATTCGATTGATGAGGTTTTTGCTACTGATCCAACGAGTGGAAAGATTCGCACCTACTCGCCTTTTTATTCGATCAAACATTCTTACGGCGAGCAAATGGAAAAAGCTTTCTGGTATGCAACTCGAAGAAGTTCGCAGCATGATGAAGGAACAGAAGTTTTTATAAGTTTTGTTGACATGAATTTTAATCCGTGTTTACCTTCGGAAGAGATTATAAGCGTTAGGCTTACATGCACTAATCGTGACTTACCTGCAAAACTTCCGTTCGGCGGTAGGGGTAATGACTTTGAAGTTGAAAGTCCTGTGATTTTGTCGCGCGTGAAGTGTTTAACAAAGCCCACAGCAACTTTGCGTCCGCCTTTAAGACGAGCTTTGCAATGGCGACTCATTTCTCATCTAACCTTAAACCATCTTTCAATAACTGAAGATGAAAACGGAAAACCAGAAGCCTTACGAGAAATCCTTAATCTCTATAATTTCACCGATTCTAGTTTTGTTCGCAAGCAGATACTTAGCTTAACTGGTATCAAAAGCAGAAAGATAATTCGCCAAATTGGTGACAGGATAGGTGCAGGCTATGTTCGAGGTATAGAAACCACTTTGGAATTTGATGAAGCCGAATTGGTGGGGAGCGGACTTTATCTTTTTGCATGTGTTTTGGAGCGTTTTCTTGGGCTTTATGTTTCTGTAAATTCTTTTAATGAACTTGTTGTGACTTCAAAACAACGTGAGGGCATAATCAAACGCTTTCCGCCAAGAGCTGGTGAAGCAGTTTTGATCTAGGGAAATAAAAACGGCCTTACGGTTGGAGAACACGAAGGTTGATAGAGCTAAAATGAACGATAGTTACTCCAACAAAAATGCACTGATTCAGAAAGTTCTTGAAGAACCTTACAAGTTTGAGTTCTTTCAACTAGTGCGACTTCTGGAAAAGGCTCTAAAAGAGCGCAAACCTGTAGGGCGCTATGGTGTTTTACCCGAAGAGGAAATAGCGAGATTTCGTTCGAGTTTGAGTTTTGAGTTTCCTGCAAGTGAAGTGCAGGAAGTTCGTTTAAACGATGATGAGATTCCAGAAGTCACCATAAACTTCATGGGCATGTTGGGACTGCTTGGAGCAATGCCCATACGGTATTCAGAACTAGCCGCAGAACGCGCGCGTTACGGAGATACGGCGCTTTGGAGTTTCCTTGATATATTTACTCACCGAGCGGTTTCGCTCTTTTACAGAGCTTGGGAGAAATACAAACCTGCTATCAATTACGAACACGGCAATGACAATTTTACTTACTATTTATTTTGTCTAATAGGATTGGGAACTGATGGACTGCGTCCAGGTCGAATGGGAATTGATGATGAAGCGCTGTTGCCTTATGCAGGTTTGATAGCTCAAAAACCACACTCTGCGGTTGCACTGAAAAATATAATTTCTGATTATTTCGATGTTCCCGTCGAAGTTTTGCAATTTCAAGGTGAATGGATAGAACTAGGTGAAGAAAATGCGACAAAATTAGGACAGAGTAACAATCTTCTCGGAGTGAATGCGGTTATTGGGACGAAAATTTGGGATAATCAATCGAAGTTTCGCCTTCGCATTGGCCCGATTGATTTTAAGAAATTTCAGGCATTTTTGCCCGTTGGAAATGCCCATAAACCTTTGTGGGAAATAATCAAGTTTGTTGTAGGAATAGAGCTTGATTTTGATGTTCAGTTGAAACTCAAAGCAAAGGAAGTTCCAAGCACTATCTTGACGACAAGGGCAAAACGTCGTCCAATGCTTGGTTGGACGAGTTTTCTGAAATCAAAACCTTTTACACATGACGATGAGCAACTCATTTTAAAGATAAAAAAGACAAAAGGAGAAAAGGTATGAACATAAACCTGAAATCTTTAGTTGGCAAATTGAATGATACATGTCGTAGTGCATTAGAAGCGGCGGCAGGGCTTTGCCTTTCACGCACGAATTACGATGTTGAAATCGAGCATGTTCTAGCAAAACTTTTAGAGATAGAAGACACAGATTTTCGGAAAATTCTACGCCATTACGAATGCAGTTTAGACCGTTTGACGAAGGATGTTGAATCGGCTTTGAACAGGCTCAAGACCGGAAATTCAAGAACACCAGGGCTTAGTGATAGGCTACCTCGTTGGTTTCAAGACGCATGGTTAATTACCTCAGTTGAATTTGGTGAGGCACGGATTCGTTCAGGCCATCTGCTTCTGGCTTTACTAAGCGATGAAGGGCTTGCAAGAATTGCTCGAGAAATCTCGCGTGAGTTCAATAACGTTTCCGTAGAGTCACTGAAAAATAAATTTAGAGAAATTACGGCTGGGACGAAAGAAGATAGATCGGCAAAAGCTCTTTCGGATTCAGGCGCCGGAGCGCAACCTTCATCTTCTCCTGAAGGCGCAAGGCAGACAAAAGCTTTAGATCAATACACGGAAGATTTAACCGAGAAGGCGCGTGCAGGCAAAATAGACCCGATTCGTGGCAGAGAATTCGAGATACGCCAAATCATAGATATTCTAATGCGCAGGCGACAAAATAATCCGATTCTGACGGGCGAAGCAGGCGTTGGTAAAACGGCTGTTGTCGAAGGTTTTGCGTTGAGAATAGCTCAAGGCGATGTTCCAGAACCGCTTAAAAATGTTTCGGTTCGCGCTCTGGATTTAGGGCTTTTGCAGGCAGGAGCAGGAATAAAAGGCGAGTTTGAGAATCGCTTAAAGACGGTTATTGAAGAGGTTAAATCTTCGCCACAGCCTATAATTTTGTTTATAGATGAAGCTCATACTTTGATTGGTGCAGGCGGACAAGCGGGGCAAAACGATGCGGCAAATCTTCTGAAACCAGCGCTTGCAAGAGGTGAACTTCGCACGATAGCGGCTACTACTTGGGCCGAATACAAAAAGTATTTTGAAAAGGATGCGGCACTGGCAAGAAGATTTCAAGTTGTAAAGATTGAAGAGCCAAGCGAGGAAAAAACGATTGCGATGCTACGTGGTCTGGTTGAAAAAATGGAAGAGCACCACGGTGTAAGGATTCTAGATGAAGCCATTGTCGAGTGCGTCAAGCTCTCACATCGTTATATCACGGGCAGACAGCTTCCCGACAAGGCTGTTTCGGTTTTGGATACTGCATGCGCAAAAGTTGCAATCGGACAAGCCGCTACTCCAGCTCCGATAGAAGATTCGATTAAGTCAATCGAGAATCTCGATTCTGAGATTCGTTCTCTTGAAAGAGAAGAGGCAACGGGA
Source organism: Acidobacteriota bacterium (assembly GCA_003697135.1). Lineage (GTDB taxonomy): Bacteria > Acidobacteriota > Blastocatellia > Pyrinomonadales > Pyrinomonadaceae > J014. Next base: position 61,001 of record RFGC01000012.1, on the reverse strand, counting down.
GTCTCCCATGCAGAAAGGATCAGTGAACTAAAAGCCATGAGGGAACGAGAGGAGAAAAAGCTGGCTTCTCTCAAAGAACAGTGGGAAAAGGAAAAAACTCTCGTTGAGCAGATCCGTAACATTCGCGCCAAACTCGAAATGTATCGTCTCGAATCGAAAGTTGCTTTATCAGAAGGAGCCGGAGAATCTTCAGGAGCGGTAACTGGTGACGGTGAAACTGCCGTTCAAAAGGTCGAGGAAATCGAATTTCTCAAAAAAGAGTTGGCTAGATTGACACAGGAATTAAAGGCGGTGCAGGGTGAAACGCCTTTGATGCAACCTGTTGTTAATGCTCAAACCGTAGCCGAGATTATTTCCGGCTGGACAGGAATTCCTGTAGGCAAAATGGTCGCTGATGAAATTCATGCGATTTTGAATCTTGCCGAAACATTGAAAAAGAGAGTTGTCGGGCAGGACCATGCTATCAATCTCATTGCAGAAAGAATAAAAACTTCCAGAGCTGGACTAACAGACCCACGCAGACCCATAGGCGTATTTTTGCTTGTAGGCACTTCAGGTGTTGGGAAAACTGAAACCGCATTAGCTTTGGCAGATGCGCTCTACGGGGGAGAGCGAAATCTAATCACGATAAACATGAGCGAATATCAAGAAGCTCATACCGTTTCTAGCTTGAAAGGTTCGCCGCCCGGATATGTCGGATACGGAGAAGGCGGAGTTCTCACAGAAGCCGTAAGACGCAAGCCCTACTCGGTTGTTTTGCTTGATGAAGTCGAGAAAGCCCACCCAGACGTTATGGAGCTTTTTTATCAGGTTTTTGATAAAGGAGTGCTAGAAGATGGAGAAGGTAGGGAAATTGACTTCAAAAACTGCATCATTTTGCTCACTTCAAACGTCGGCAGCAGCACTATAATGAAACTCTGCGCCGATCCGGAAACAAAGCCTGAACCTGATGGACTACTTGAAGCGATTAAGCCTGAGCTTTTGAAAGCATTCAAACCTGCATTGCTCGGAAGGATGACTGTTGTGCCTTATTATCCGATTTCAGACGACATAATGAGACTTATCATCAAACTGCAACTTTCTAGAATCGCCGAAAGAGTGCTTGAAAATCACAAGGCACAATTCTCTTACGATGATTCTGTCGTAGAGACAATCCTTAAGCGATGCACTGATGTTGATTCGGGAGCGCGCAACGTCCACAACATCATAAACAATACGCTTTTGCCAGAGATGGCAAACGAATTTTTGTCCAGAATGGCTGCCGGTGAGAGCATTTCCAAAATCCATGTCTCAACCGAACAAAACGGTAATTTTGTTTATAACATCGAATAAAGAGCAGGAGACGGTAAGTGGGTTTAAGTTTGTAGAGTGTTCATGAAGAAGACAAATAGCTTCTCGGTTGTTAAGAAACAACATGGCATTTGTCTATCAAGAGAAGGCAAAAGCATAGTGCAATTTGCGGAGGGTGATTATTTGCTGGAAGAGCAATTTGAATTGCCAGATGGAAGCGCTCTTATTTGGATAGTTGATGGCGGCGGTTATGATGATGGTCTGCATATCTATCTCATTGGGAAAGATTCTAGAGTTTGCGATGCTATTGAAGGTGGTATAACTTTTGTCCCGGCCATATTGAAGATTAAGAATTTTGGAAATAACTGGGTAGATTTTGAGTTTTTCAATAACGGAAAAAGCTATAGGCTTGAAGTGGCTAATAAACCAAAATTCCGGTTGTGCCTGCCTTTAGGCTGGAGATATAAAAAGCTTTTTGCAAAGCATCGGTTAAAGATTCGTGAAATCAACTAGAAACAACTAAGATGCTTTAACTTTCGGTTCTACGATGATGGTTTTGAACTTTGAAAGGCTAACTAGTCCGGGTGGAGCTGATTTAGGTTTGTGAACGAATTTTCGTTGAGTGTAGTTTACTGCCGCTTTTGGTTGTTTTTTGGCTTGGCTGAAGAAAGCCGCAATTTCGGCCGCTTCGATCAATGTTTGATGCGGTAAAGATTCAAGCCGATTGGGATTGCGCACGATGACGTGCGAACCCGGATAATCCGCCGCATGTAGCCAAAAATCCAGTGACTTTGCAAAACGAAAAGTCAAATAATCATTCTCTTTAGCGCCTTTTCCGACGAGAATTTCAAAACCGTCCGATGATACGAATTTACGGGCAAAAGAAGAAGTTTCATCTCTTTTGCCCGATGATTTTCTGGCTGTGGGAGGTTTCTTTTCATTCTTGCTCAAGAACTCTTCCACGAAGTTTATCGCCTTTTCGCTTATGGCTTTTTCCAGTTCGGCTTCAAGTGTCTTCCACTTTTCTATCTCCTTTTCCAAAAGCTGAAGCTGTTTTGAGATTTCTTCATGCGCGCGCTTTGCTTTCGAGTATCGTCTGAAAAGTTCTTCTGCAAATTCTTTAGGCGAAAAATTAACTTTGTTTTTGAGTATTTTTTCAATCTCAGGACTTTGCAAGTCTATTTCGACAGTGGGCAGGTTTTCATCAAAATAGTCAACGACCAAGAGCTTCCCATCAATTTCAATGATTTGATTCAAGTTTGCCATTATCAAATCGCCGTAGCGTTTCCAAAGAGATGCATCTTTTAGGCTTTCAAGTTCCTGCTGGAGTTTTGAGAGCTTTGAGAGTCTTTTTGTCAGTTCTTTCCTAACGATAGCTTTAGCTTTTGTGGCTTGCTCTTGAAACTTCTTTTCTGCTTCGAGTTCGCTGTAGTATCTGTCGAGCGCTTCGGAGAGAGTTTCAAAACCGTTTTTGGAAACAGTGGGTTCATTCTTGCGGGAAATGGTTTCTTTTGTCCTTTGTGGAGGAGCAAACTTGGTGCCTACGGTTTGTCCTTCGCCTTTATTTTCTCGGAGCGACGCCAAAATCATATCGTTTGCATCTAGTAGAAATAAATTTGCCGAGCGTCCTGTGAGTTGGATAATGAGCGAGTATTTTTCTTCTTGCAGGGATTCAGCTTCAGTATCAGGCTCAAGATTATCCAAAGTCAAAGTCCTAAAACCAAACGAGATTTTCAAAATTCTTTCGCCTTTCAACTTTGAGATACTTTCGATGACTCTACCAGCGAGTCTTTTGTTGAGATAGAGAAAAAAATTAGACAAGGGACGAGTTTCAAGTTCTTTAAGTTTTCGCTTTATCAAATAAACTCTCGGCAAGTTCGGTTCGACGCTTACGAAAAGATATTGGTTTTGAGGCAAATTCAAATCAACTGCAAAGCTCAAGTCAGAGATTTGAAAAATTTTCCCGAATCTTCTGCCTTGCAAAGAAACTCTCAACTCTTGGGTGATTGCTTCCAGGGTAGCTTCATTCATGTCAGGAAGATTTGGCTAATTCAATTTCTTTGCGAATCTTTTTGGCTGATAGCATAGAGGCGAAGAGTGATTGAGACTATCAGAACTGATATTGCAATCCAGATTAACACCCAAACTATTGCGGGAATGTTCGTTAGTTGTTCCATATTTTTTGCGTCTGTGTGGATGTTTGAGCCGATCAAAGGAGCATTTATCAAGAACAGTGTTTTCAGGTCGAACAGGGCATTCAGAACGAGTTGAACGGCAAGGAAAGCGACGGCAAAGTTTTGCACTTTAGGACTGCATCTGAAGGCTAGGAAAAACAACCCCGCACTTAAGGTTGAGCCTACTAGAAAAGTGAAACCAATCTGCTGAAGTGTAATTGCTTCGTCAGATATATTAAAAAGCGGTGTTATCAAGCCAAAAAGGAGTGTCATTGAGCCAATCAAACAAGCAAGTATGAGAAGCGCATTTTTAGCAGGGAAATTTCGGCGCATTGCAACCAGTAGCAGTGCTCCACAGATAGTTGTGCCCAAATAGCCTGCGCTAGAGGTTAAAAATGATGAAAACCAGTTGTAGCTTGTAAGCAGGACTACGCCTTCGCCGTTCGGGAAAACTGCAAGAGTTTTAACGGAACTGCCTGTCAGCGCACCTACAATCGCATGAGAGCTTTCATGTATGAAAGTCACAAAAAGACGTAGCGGATAAACTAAAAAATCTGCATAAGGTATGAACCACAAAACAACGGTTATCAGCGTTGCAAATAAAAGAAGTTTGACTTGTGGTTTTGCATCTTTAGCTAGTTTCATTTTTGCCTCCTACCAAAATTCTAAGCCTTTTTGCTATCGGGTTTCAATCAGTTTTTTCGGATTCGCATTTTGTCTCGACGTTTCTTGTAGGAAATACAGCAGAGATTTCGGACTTTAGAATTGGTTGTTGAGGAGTTCACGGGTTCTATTGACTTTTTGATTTGGACATTGGTTCTGAAAAAGCAATTATGCGGTTTGATGCAAATGACTAAAAGGTTAAATTTTTGTTTATGGATTTTCAAAGACACTAGGCTTTAGGTGCGAAGATGAAGTCAATGACAGGTTTCGGAAGAGGTAGTTTTGAGAATGAAAATCTCGGAGTTTTGATTGAGATTAAGAGTCTGAACGGTCGGTTTCTGAATATCCGTTTGCATTCTTCGCAAGAAATCGGCGATGAGTTAGATCTGAAGATAAGGCAGAAAATTTCTGAGCGAGTCTTGCGCGGAAATATCGAGGTTGGATTGAATTATCAAAGCAAGAAACCCGTAGAATTCGACATAAACCGCCCGTTGATTGAGGGGTTCTTGAATGCAGTCAGTAGAATCAAGGAGGAATTTGAACTTTCTGGCAATCTTGAGCTAAGCCAGATTGCTTTTTTGCCAAAGGCTGTTGTTCCGAAGCAGAAACGGGAAGATGACGAGTTAGAAAGGGCTGTGTTCAAAGCTTTGGAAGAGGCTCTAAATCAACTGGAAAAGATGCGAAGAGCTGAAGGCAGATCGCTGAAGAAGGTTATCTTGAATCATCTAAAGCAGGTTGAAAAATTTACTGTTTTGATTGAAGAAGAGGCGAAAAAGTTAGAGCAAGAATGTTTCCAGATGCTTAAAGAAAAGATTGAAGGGATTTTATCGAAGGTTGGCGTTGGGCTAGATGAAGCTAGATTCGCTCAAGAGATTGTTTATCTTGTTGAACGAAGCGACATCAGCGAGGAGATTGCAAGGTTGAAAGGCCACGTTGAGCATGCTCGTTCAATAATTTCCGAAGAAAGCGATGTAGGAAGGCGTCTTGACTTTCTATCGCAAGAACTGAACCGTGAGGCAAACACCATTCTTTCAAAAACGGCAAATTTCCAAGTCAAGCAACTGGCTTTGCAGATGAAAAACGAGATTGAGAAAATCAAAGAGCAGGTTCAAAATGTTGAGTAAATGTTCAGCATGATAGAAGTGGCTTTTAGTTTTTTGATGTCGAAGGGTGACTATTTTTGATAACAAATCCTATGCCCATCAAAAAAAAGAAAATCATAGCTACTTCTTGATCGCCGAGGTTATAGTGAAAGATTCCGCTTATCAAGAAGCCTATCATACCACCGAAGATGCCTAGGAGAATACCTTTTTCTAGCATCTCGCTTGAATTTGAGATTGAGCTTAAGAGCATTTTTGAATAGCCAAAGATAATCCAAATCCATATCAAAAGAGCGGGAAGTCCGCGCTCGACTAAAAGTTGTATCGGGGTTGAATGAAAATGTCCAATTGGGAGTCGTCCACTGTCGAAGAGCTTCCACTCGGTTGCATAAACTCTTATGGAGTCCATTCCAACACCAAATAAAAGGTGGCGCGGCTTTTGTATCCAAAGGTCAATGGCTTCTTTGTAAACTGTTTGACGGTATTTTGTTGAGTCGTCGTTTTTATCAATGAATCCCGTGTGTCGGCTTTGCTGTAGATAAATTGAAACGAGAAGAATAACACTTAAGCCTGCTGCGACCGAAAAATAAATGATCTTGCGGTTTTTGTTAAGCAAAACGATTACAAAGGTTGAAATCAAAAGTCCTGCAAGCGGCGCTCTAGTCCCGCTCAAAACGAGTGCAAAAACCATCATAGCGAAGAAAAAAGCGATTATGAGAAAGCCGATTCGGTAGTTTATGGGAAACAATAGGTGCTGGAAAAGGGATTTTTTAGAAACAACATAGCTTGTGTTTTCTAAATCTGCGCTGGGACTATTTGAATAATTTTCGGTGTTTTCTTCAGAGTTAGTTCGCTTTGTCAAACGATGGTTTTCTCTTGTGGAGAAAATTTTTAGATTGCTTGCTAATGTAACGAGAATGCCGAAGGTGAGAGATGCTATAAGTTGCAAAACATCAGCGTATGTTGTCCAGTGTCCGTAAAAACCAGTCGAGCGCCAATTGTGGCTTTTGCTCCACGATTCAATCCCTAGCTTTTCCAAAGCGCTTTCACCTCTTAGAAGATCGCTTCTATTTACTTCAACCGTATAGTAAAAATCGGGACGATAAAAGAAAATAGCTGTTTTCTCATTCTTTTGAATTTCTTCTATCAAATCTTCAGGAGATTGTATTTTTTTGTCGTTGGCTTTCAGTAAGGTATCACCATCCATCAGCAAGGCTTTTGACAGAGGGCTATCAGGGCGCAAGCCGTGTATCTCGACTCCACGTCCTATGATTCTTTCAATAGGCACATAAAAAACATTGATCATGCAGGAAAGAATGAGTGTGAAAGCCAAAACCGTTGCTGTGAAGTTCGAGCGAACGATGTTGACAACAAAATAAAAGATGAGGAAAACCGCCACAGAACGCATCTTATCGAGAGAAATTAGCGGTGTGTAAGAAAAGAAACAAGTGACAAGAGACCACAAAGCAAATGCCCAGAGTGGTTTATCGAGCGGCGTTTTCTGGATTTTCGGTTTCAGAAAGAGACGAAAAGAGAGAAAAAGCATTCCTAGAATCCATGCAGTTTGCGATGCCGCTATTGAATGAGGTAAGAACAAGACCATCAGAAATAAAAAGACAAAAATCGCTCTTTCTAGCTTTGGATGGTCAGTTTCCGAATGAATACACCTATCAATTAAAGCGACTATTTTCGACGCAAGCGGTTTAATCATTTTTTTCGAGACTTATTCCGCTAAAGCGTGAATTTGAAACGGCCTTTTGTAGAGTTCTTGATAAACCCAGCCTAGGATTCTAGCCTCTGCAGTGCAGAGAGCTTCGAGCCATGCACTTGTTAGAAACAAGCGTTTTTCGTCTTCTGATGGTAGTTTTAGAGCTTCTTTAAGAAATGAAACGCCTTGGTTAGTTTTAAGTTCATAGTTTTCGACAAAGGTTTCGCGAACCATTTTTGCGTCGCTTAGGATTTGGAGCAGATAAACGATCCAATCATGTAGCTTTTCTTGTGTGTTGTTTTCAGCCAATGCTTGGAAGACTCCAATAGCAAATCTAGCTTCAGCGCTATCGAACAGATAAGGTTGCAGACCCTGTTCGGCATCGTCTTCTTGTTTCCATTGGAAAAGCTCTTCAACCTGCGGGTGTCGCATTATCGCTGTTTTCTGATCGTATAGCAGAAACCATTGAATAACGTCGGCTAAGGACTCTATTTCTATATCTCCGTTTTCATTGAGTTTTAACTTCGGCGGAAATGTCTTTTCTTCTTGCATGAGCAAATCTTAACAGAAAAAAACGAAAAAGTCAGTTCAAATTTTGAAATTTAGTTTGATAACTGAATTGCTGTAGAAAGACTTGCTTTCACTGCTCTCGGATGCGCGGTTTGATTTCAACATTAGATGTTTGTTATATTTGCTTAAAGTTTGTTTCAAAATTTCAAATAACGAGAAAAGGAGAACGAAAATGGCTGTAGCTTCTGAGGGCATAGGTGTAAAGGGTAAAACTTTTGCAGGTCATCCGATAGGTCTTTCCACACTCTTTTTTACGGAGATGTGGGAAAGATTTTCTTATTATGGGATTCGTCCGTTGCTGGTTTTGTTCATGTCAGCCGCACTTGCGGATGGTGGATTCGGTTTTGAAAGAGAGCAGGCGTCGGCTATTGTTGGCATATATGCCGCTTGTGTGTATCTGGCGAGTCTTCCTGGTGGTTGGATTGCCGATAAACTTTTAGGTCTCCAAAAAGCCATTCTATACGGTGCAATTTGCATTTCAGCAGGACACATCTCGATCGGTATTTCCGCATTTTTGGGTGGGAAAGCAACATTTTTCCTCGGCTTGGTATTGATAGTTTTAGGGACGGGGCTTCTAAAGCCCAATATCTCGGCAATTGTGGGAGACCTTTATCCTGAAGGCGGTTCCAGAAGAGATGCGGGATTCTCGATCTTTTACATGGGCATTAACATAGGTGCTCTTCTTGGTCAGACCGTTACGGGATTTTTGGGCGAAAAAATCGGTTGGCATTGGGGATTCAGCGCAGCAGGCGTTGCTATGTTGCTTGGTTTGTTCGTTTTTACTACGAGAAGAAAATCAACTTTAGGTTCGATAGGTGCAGAACCTTCAAAGCACCCAGACCCTCGGATTCAGGCAAAGATAGAAAGAAGAATAAAGATTTCTATAGCAGTTTTTGTGGCAGTGCTTGCTCTAGTATTCATACTTGCCGCTACTGGAGTAATTACAATCAACGCTAAACTTGTTGCTCAATCAATGACGTATGTTTTAGTAGGTGTGGCGGTGATTTACTTTTTGTATCTTTTCACTTTAGGTGGGCTAAATAGTGATGAGAAGAAAAGGGTCCTTGTGATTGGAGTTCTTTTCGTAGCGGCGGCGGTTTTCTGGTCGGCATTCGAGCAAGCTCCCACTTCCCTAAATTTGTTTGCAAAGGATTTCACGCAGAGAGAGGTCTTTGGTTTTGAAGTTCCTGCAACATGGTTTCAGTCTGTGAATCCGCTTTTGATTATTTTACTGGCTCCTGTTTTTGCATACATTTGGACGTGGCTTGGGCAAAGAGGCATGGACTTATCGAGTCCTGCTAAGTTTGCTTTGGGCCTGTTCTTTGCCGCTATTGGGTTCTTGGTGATGATATTTGCTTCTATGGAAGTTGTTGCAAGTGATGGCCAAATAAAAGTCTCAATGTTTTGGCTTGTTGCGAGTTATTTCTTCCAGACGGTAGGTGAACTTTGTTTGAGTCCTGTTGGGCTTTCTTCGATGACGAAATTGAGTCCGCGTCGGTTTGTTGGTCAGATGATGGGAGTTTGGTTTTTGGCTGCTGCTGTTGGAAATCTCATTGGTGGTTTGGTTGGTGGTCACGTTGATCCTGAAAAACTAGAGCAGATGCCCGTTCTGTTCACCTACACGACTGCATCGCTTGCAATCGCAACCCTTATTTTGGTGGCTTTGATAATACCTATCAGAAGAATGATGAAGAATGTTGAGGTCTGATTGGAAAGTGCCCAGACCTTTTGCGATAGGTATTGCTGAAACATGGCGATTTACTTTCGCTGAAAGCACACTCTAAACAACTGCTTGTTTGTGGTGGTTATGATAAGAGCAGGCGGTTAGATGTTATTTGGATTTTTGCTTTCTTGGAAAAGCAAGGTGCGGGATTGGTCTAACAATGTTACTATCGGTTTGGTTGCATTTTCGGCAGGCGTTGCGATTGGTTACGTTGACTCGCGACCGTCTTGGGATGACACCGATATTACGGCTGGCTCTCTTTTCATCTGTGCCTTCCTTCTCTCACTACTAAAGCTGCGACTTGCATGGCTTGTTGGTCTCGCTGTTGGCATTCCTGTCATCGCTTTCAATATCCTCGTGCACGGAAGATTCGGATCGATCGCCGCCCTTGCCGTCAGTGGGCCGGGAGCGGCAGTCGGGGTTGTTGCTGGACGTATGCTCGACCGTGACAATGCCTTGCGCGCCGCTTGATTGTCGTCTCGTGTCTAGCACGTTTGCGCAACGTATTCACCGAAGCGGGTTTCAGCCGCTTCCGCCGTGCGACGGAGACTCCCTTCAACTTGATCCTGGAGGCGAAGAAGTAACACCTCCCGAGGTGAGTTGAAGAGGCCGGGCGGCTGTCCAACAACCGGTTGCAGCGGACGGTCCGTCTGCAGCCCGCCGCTGAACCGGAGCATTGGTCCACTGAGCGCTCCACAGGTGTCGTGGCTATATTTGCACAAAGCATAGGAGAGAGACGCTAAAAGACATCATCTTTTCGACAGCAATGGCACTTGCCGGTGCCATTCGCAAGAAACAAGTCTCCGCAACGGAAGTAATGGAGGCGCACCTCGCGCATATCGCCAAACACAATCCCGTGCTGAATGCCATCGTCACATTGGACGCGGAAGGAGCCCGTCAGCGGGCGCAGGTCACCGATGCCGCACTCGCCCGGGGTAAGACATGGGACCCGCTCCATGAGGTGCCGCTGACGCTTAAAGATGGGCATTCAGTCGCAGAGATGCGGACCACTGCGGGGTTCAAGCCGCTGGCAGAGTATATTCCACCTAAAGATGGCACGATTACCGCACGTCTCAAATCCGCCAGTGCCATCATCCTTGGTAAAACGAATGTGCCAGTCTTACTCTCTGACGTTCAAACCAGCAATCCTATCTTTGGCCGCAGCAACAATCCCTGGAACCTCGATCGCACGCCGGGTGGGTCCAGCGGTGGCGCAGCTGCATCAGTCACTTGTTACCGGCTCAAACCGGAGATGAAGCAGTAAGGTTGGGAAGCAAAAGTATTCGACTGGTTAGCGCAAGACCTCCGGCGCGAATTTCCTGACATGAAGGGCTTTTCGCCGCCCAATCTCAAATACATGCGAGCATTTGCCGAAGCTTGGCCCGACGAGCAAATTATGCAGCAAACTACTGCACAAATTCCTTGGTTTCATGACGTCGTGCTCTTAGAGAAAGTCAAAGACCCCGCCGAGCGCCTCTGGGATGTGCAACAGACCCTTGAGCATAGGTGGAGCCGAAAGGTGCTGGTGCCTCAGATCGAAAGCAAGCTCTATCAGCCTCGAAGTTGGAAAACGAGTTAGGCGGTGACGAATGAGCATCAAATCAGATGCAAGGACAACCGGATCCCAAACAGGACAACTCCTACTTAGGTGATTGGCTTTTGTGGGGTCTAGAAAGCCGCAGCAGTTTGGAATCGGTACGGTTGGAATGAAACAGAGATGAGTTGGATAAGCGAACTTGACATGTCCTATATGAGGTGCTAACTTTGTGGGCGTGAGGAGTCAATTCGGATATTAGTCAAAAGTTTTCTACGGTTCATAGGGGATATGCCGCAAAGCATAAAGACGATGGTGAACCAACCCAATGGGATCACGGTGGGCTATGATGCAGAACTGTGGTGCATGGCGGATGCCCTGGGGGGATAGCATGAATGCTGCCGGATACAAGCACGTCGTCCTGGCCCTGATCTTCCTCAAGTACATCTCCGACGCCTTTGAGGAGCACCGCAAGCGGCTGGAGCATGAGTCGTACGCCGACCTGGAAGACCCGGACGAATACCGTGGCCAGAATGTTTTCTGGATGCCGCCTAAGGCCCGTTGGGAGTGCTTGCAGAAAGACTGGAAGTTTGGCGTCCCGCCTTTGCGTAACGCCAATTTCGCCTGGGGTCAACACATCATCCACCATCTCGCGCCCACCGGCTACGCCGGCTTCGTTCTGGCCAACGGCTCGATGTCTTCCAATCAGTCCGGAGAAGGCGAGATTCGCAAAAACATCATCGAAGCCGACCTTGTGGACTGCATGGTCGCACTGCCGGACAAGCTGTTCTACTCTACCCAGATCCCCGCATGTCTCTGGTTCCTTGCGCGTGATAAAAGCGGTCGGCCTCCCACCGGTCGGAAGGAACCTCTGCGGGATCGCCGCGGCGAAATCCTCTTCATCGACGCCCGGCGGATGGGCAAAATGGTGGACCGCATCCACCGGGAGCTGACGGACGAAGAGATCCAGCGGATCGCCCGCACCTACCATGCCTGGCGCGGGGAGAAGGAGGCGGGCGCGTACCAGAACGTCCCCGGCTTCTGCAAAAGCACCACGCTGGACGAGGTGCGCAAGCACGGCTACGTACTCACACCGGGGCGCTACGTCGGCGCCGAGGTGCAACAGGACGACGAGCCGTTCGAGGAGAAGATGGCGCGCCTGGTGGCCGAGCTGCGCGAGCAGCAGGCCGAGGCGGCGAGGTTGGACGAAGCCATTTGGAAGAATCTAAAGGCGCTTGGCTATGACGCTTAGCGAACTTCTGCGCAAGAAGCGCGAAGACATCCTGCGTGTCTGCGCCCAATATGGGGCGCACAATGTGCGGGTGTTTGGTTCGGTGGCCCGCGGCGAAGCAGACGAGAAGAGCGACCTGGACTTTCTGGTTGAACTCGAGCCCGGCCGGACCCTTTTTGACCTCGGGGGGCTCCAGTACGAGTTGGAGGAGCTCTTGGGAGTACGGGTGGACGTCGTGACGGAGCGGGGTCTCAAAAGCCGGATTCGCGAACATGTGCTCAGGGAAGCCGTGCCGGTATGAGAGATCCTAAGGAACGACTGCGGGACATCTTCCAGGCCATGGCGGCCATCGAGCGGTACCGGGATCGCGACAGGACCGCTTTCGAGCAGGACGAGATGTTGCAGGTATGGTGTCTCCGGCACCTCCAGATCATCGGCGAAGCCGCCCGTGCTTTGCCAGAAGACATCCGAAACCCGGCGCCGGACATTCCCTGGTCCAAGATCATCGGGATGCGCAATATCCCGGTGCATGGCTACTTCGAGATTGACACGGACATCGTCTGGGCTGCGGTGCAAAAGGACCTCCCCGCGCCCAGGCCTGCGGTGAAAGCGCTCTCGAACAAACTGGAGGAAATGGGCTATGGCGGGTGAGTGGGTCAAACGAAAGATTGGGTCTCTCGGTCGAGTTGTAACGGGGAAGACCCCCACAACCGCTGATAGCTCGAACTTCGGCGGGCCCTACCCGTTCATCACGATTCCTGATCTTGACGGGCGCGTCCTAATAGATCGTACTGAACGCACCCTATCTGAGCGGGGCGCAGAAATCCTACGTTCCTGCCTGTTGCCACCTGGTGCGGTTATGATGTCCTGCATAGCGACAGTGGGGAAATGCGGCATCACTACTCAGCCAAGCTTCACCAATCAGCAAATCAATAGCGTTATCCCGAACGATGATGTTGACTCTCGCTTCCTTTACTATGTGTTCACTCAGCTAGGACACGAGTTGGAATCTAGTGGGTCGGGGGGCTCAGTTTATACGAACGTTTCGAAGAGCCGTTTTTCTAACATTGAGGTGTTGATTCCTGTCGACCTCGGTGAGCAGCGCGCCATCGCCCACATCCTCGGCACGCTGGACGACAAGATCGAGCTGAACCGGCGCCTAAGCGAGACGCTGGAGCAGATGGCGCGGGCGCTCTTCAAGGCGTGGTTCGTGGACTTCGAGCCTGTGCGCGCCAAGATGGAGGGCCGCTGGCAGCGCGGCCAATCCCTCCCCGGCCTCCCCGCCCACCTCTATGACCTCTTCCCCGACCGGCTGGTGGAGTCGGAGCTGGGCGAGATTCCGGAGGGGTGGGAGGTGAAGGCCATTGGAGAAATGGCCGAGGTCGTCGGCGGCTCTACCCCCAAGACCAATCGGGCCGAGTTTTGGGAAGGGGGCACGTACCACTGGGTCACGCCAAAAGACCTGTCGCATCTGTCTTTACCCGTCTTGCTGGACACCGAACGCAAGATCACCGACGCCGGCCTGGCGCAGATCAGTTCTGGGTTGCTGCCGCAGGGCACGGTTCTGTTGTCCTCGCGAGCCCCCATCGGCTACCTGGCCATTGCTGAGGTGCCAGTCGCAGTGAATCAAGGTTTTATCGCTATGAGGCCACGGCAGGGCGTTTCAAATCTGTTCCTGCTGCACTGGGCACGTGCCGCCCACGACGAAATCATCAGTCACGCCAACGGCTCTACGTTCCTTGAAATCAGCAAGGCAAGCTTCCGTCCGATCCGTCTGGTTGCACCTCCACCTGCAGTCATGCTTGCATACGATCGTTTGTCGCGCCCGCTGTACCGGAGAGTTGTTGAAAATGAGCGCGAATCCCACACCCTTGCCGCCCTGCGCGACGCACTGCTGCCCAAGCTCATCCGCGGGGAGATTCGGGTGAAGGATGCGGAACGGTTTTTGAAGGAGAGGGGGCTATGCTAACGCGCCTTCAGGTGAAGAATTTTCGTTGCTTGGAAGATATCGACGTTCCCTTGGGGCCGCTGACTGCCTTTGTGGGACCCAACGGCTCGGGCAAGACGACGATCCTTCGGTCTATCGATCTGGTCTTGGGCGACGCATGGCCGAGCCTTCGTAGTTCCCGTATTCCGCAAGACTTCCGAGAGTTCGATACGAGCCGCGATATTGCGATCACTGTTTCTTTCGATCCACCTTACGAGCATTTAGACAGCCTCTCATACCGGCACGTTGTAAGAGCCCTGCGTTTGACCTGCAAGGAGTACAAGAAATCTGGCAAGTGGGGTGAGGCGGGCGATCTGCACGTGGACCTAGAGCCGCTCAACGAAGACGGAAAGGTGCCCAACGTTGCAATCACCCAACCCAGAAAGGGCGAGAAGGCACAATTCGCGCCGTTGCGAGTCGGTACCGACTTGCGCGACCATGCCCGCATTCTCTACGTGGACCACCGTCGAAGCCTGGCTCAGCATCTGCCTACCGTGCGGGGTTCTATCTTGGGTCGGCTACTCCAGAAATCGCGCAAAGAGTTCGCGGCAGTCAATGAGTTCAAGAGCAAGTACGAGGCCGCCATGGAGACGCTGAGAACAGAGCAAGTAAAGCAGATTGAGGAAATCGTTGCTGACACCACGAAACGAATGCTTGGATTCCTCGGAAGGTCAGCCATCAAAGACGTGGACATCGCTTTCGGATTCGCCGATCCCGCGAACCCCTTCAACTCGTTCAGGCTAGAGTACCGGGAATCAGGCCTGACCGTTCCGGGTGACGAACTGGGCCTAGGAATCCAAAGTGCTATGGTCGTTGGGATCTTCGAGGCCTTCCGCCAGCTCGGTGGAGATTTCGGAACGGTCGCGATTGAAGAACCGGAGATGTATCTTCACCCTCAAGCGCAGCGTTACTTCTATCACCTGCTGTGCGAGATGGCTCAAAATAAGCAGTGCCAGGTAATTTATTCAACTCACTCGCCGATTTTCGCAGATGTGAATCGGTTTGAGGCACTGCGGCTCGTGCGTAGGGTCGCAGGCAAGACGAGTGTAGCTTTTGTGCGAGACACGGACCAGGCGGCGCTTGAGGAAGCAAGGAGCAACTTCAAGCTTGGAAATCGGTTTGATGCCGCACGCAACGAAATCCTTTTTGCGAGCAAGGCTCTGCTGACCGAAGGGTACGGTGACCGGATAGCGGCGCTTATGATCGCAGACAAATTAGGCTGTGATCTTGACGCAGAAGGGGCGGCGGTTGTCGATTGCGGCGGGAAGGACGGGATCGTGCTGTTCGTGCGGGTATGTCGGGCGCTTGACATTCCGTTCGTTGTTCTCCACGATGAAGATGTGTGGCCGACTATCAGTATCATGGATGCCGAGAAGCGGAAAAAGCAGGAGAAGGAAAACCAGGTAGAGGTAAAGAAAAACAAACGTATCGAAGAGGCTGTCGAGAAGAGTGGCGCAGTACACGTCATGAAACCCAGTCTTGAAGCTGCGCTCGGCATTACTCGGGATGCATCTGATAAGCCGAGGAAGATCGCTGAGAAAT
This sequence comes from Acidobacteriota bacterium, assembly GCA_003697135.1. GTDB lineage: Bacteria > Acidobacteriota > Blastocatellia > Pyrinomonadales > Pyrinomonadaceae > J014. The sequence continues at coordinate 45,479 of RFGC01000012.1, read as the reverse complement.
TGGAAGGTGTGAACCTAGACAAAATACCCGCCAAACTTCAGCCGCTCGTAGACGCGGTGAAGAGCTTGTGCATGGATGGAGGATCTTAAGGTTGTGCCTATGCAGTTTACGGAATTTGAAGTCGAATCCGCTGCCCTCGCTTGGCTGGAGGACCTGAGCTGGGCGGTCAAGCACAGCTCGGAGAGCACGCCGGACACGCCCGTTGCCGAGCTGGCGGATTACAGCGAAGTTGTCCTCGCGCAACGCCTGCGCGAGGCGCTTTTGCCCAAGCTCATCCGCGGGGAGATACGGGTGAAGGAGGCGGAACGGTTTTTGAAGGAGAAGAGATTATGAAGTTGAAGAAGGTTCATATCCACAACTTCCGAGGAATACTCGACCAAGAGATTAGCTTGAGTGACTACAGCCTGCTTGTTGGACCCAACAACTCCGGTAAGAGTACGGTTATCGACGCCATCCGCGCGTTTTATGAGAAGGATGGTTTTAAGTTCCAACCGGAGAGTGACTTCCCCTGCGGTGTTACTCAAGATAAAGATTCGTGGGTGGAACTAACATTCTCCCTATCGGACGACGAGTATGACTCGTTGGCAGAAGTGTACAAACAGTCTTCGTCAAAAGAACTTCGATTGCGGAAGTACTTTAAAACAGACACCAGGATAGCTGACGGCAAATCCGCAGCCGGCTTCATATTTGGTTACAAGGCTGATGGTTCACTCAATAATGAACCATTCTACGGTGCCAAGAACGTTCAGAGCGGTAAAGTGGGCGACCTAGTTTACATCCCGGCGATAAGCGAGGTAAATGAGCATGCCAAGCTCAGCGGACCGTCTGCCCTCCGTGACCTTTTGAACGAAATTATGAGCGACGTGGTGCAAGGTGGAGAGGCTTACAAGGACTTTAGCGCCGCTGTTCAGAAGTTCTCGGGCTCTGTGCGCGGCGAAAAGACGGCTGACGGTCGCTCGCTGGCTGATTTCGAGAGCAAAATCAATGAGTTTCTAAAACCGTGGCAGATAGACTTCAAGCTGGAAGTACCGCCTCCGCAGCCGGGCGACATCATTAAGTCTTTAATGAGGTGGAATCTCATTGACCGAATACATAACAGATCTCTAGACATTGATCTCTATGGCTCCGGCTTTCAAAGATATTTTATCTACTCGCTTATCCGTTTGAGTGCCCAATACGGTGGTAGGAGGCGGGCAAAAAAGGCCAAGGACTTCAGACCAGAGCTGACCCTGATTCTGTTTGAGGAGCCCGAAGCCTATTTGCATCCTCCTCAACAAGAAGAACTGGCGAGGAGCCTTAGGGATTTGGCGGCCGCAGAGAGTTGGCAGGTTATATGTACGACTCACTCGGCCCATTTCGTGAGTAGGAATGCGACTGATATTCCGGCTATCATTCGCATGAGGCGCTCGAACGGAGAGGTCAAGGCATTCCAGATCGGCGACTCCGAGTGGGAATCTATAATTCATGCCAACCAACAAATAAACAAGATCGCGGAAAAGTACCCCGGAATGGCTAAGAGGATGCAACAGGACGATGCCAAGCCAGACATGGAGGCTGTTAAGTACTTCATTTGGCTCAACCCAGATCGTGCGAGTGCCTTTTTCGCTGACCATGTGCTCTTGGTCGAGGGGCCAACAGAGGTAGCGCTGATCAACAAACTTATTAGCGATGGAAAGATCGGCAACGCCCGTTCTGGCCTTTACGTGATGGATTGCATCGGAAAATACAACATACACCGGTTCATGAATCTACTCGGTCGCATGGGAATATCTCATTCAGTGCTTCACGATAATGATGACGACAAGGGTGAGCACGCCGAGATTAATAAGCTCATCGAGGACTCGAAAGACCCGTGCTGGACATTGGCGATTAAGCAGATTCCGGGCGAACTGGACAAAATGTTGGGTCTGCCATCAGTGGCAAGTCACCAAAAGCCGCAACACACACTTTACTTGTACGAAACGGGGCAAATAGAACAGGGAAAACTTGATGACTTTTGCAAATTGGTGGAGGCGTGCTTGGCATCGGATGTAGCTCCCAACCCCATGGAAGGAGGGGAATCAACGCAGACGCGATGAGCAGCTTGTGTGAATCCACCGTCGAATCCGCCGCTCTCGCCTGGCTGGAATCCCTGGGCTGGGTGATCAAGCACGGGCCAGATATCGCCCCAGACGGGCCCTTTGCTGAGCGGCAGGACTACCGCGAGGTGGTGCTAACCCGGCGTCTTCGGGATGCCCTAGCGCTTCTCAATCCTGACCTTCCTGCCGAAGCGCAGGAAGACGCCTTCCGCAAGCTCACCCGGCCCGATGGCGCTGACCTCATCCAGCGCAACCGAACCCTGCACCGCCTCCTGGTGGACGGCGTGACCGTAGAGTACCGTGATACTACCGGCCGAATCCGAGGCGCCCAAGCGCGGATCATCGACTTCGACACGCCCACCAACAACGACTGGCTAGCCGTCAGTCAATTCACCGTCACCGAAAATCGCCACACCCGCCGGCCAGACATCGTACTCTTCGTCAACGGTCTGCCGCTCGCAGTCATCGAGCTCAAAAACGCCGCCGACGAGGACGCCACGATCTGGACGGCGTGGCAGCAGCTTCAGACCTATCAAGCCGAGATCCCCTCCCTTTTTGCCACCAACGAAGCCCTAGTTATCTCCGATGGCGTGGAGGCTCGTATCGGCTCCCTCGGTGCCGGTCGGGAATGGTTTAAGCCCTGGCGGACCATCTCCGGCGAGCAGGTCGAGGATGTGAGTATTTCTCAGCTTGAGGTGCTACTAAAGGGCGTATTCGATAAAAAGCGTTTTCTCGACTTAGTGCGCGACTTTATCATCTTTGAAGAGGATGCAAGCGGGCGGGTAGTCAAGAAGATGGCTGGCTATCACCAGTTTCACGCTGTGCAGGTGGCCGTTCAAGAGACGCTGCGGGCAGCTAGATCGACTGCTGCGGCTCCAGTCGTTGGCAAGAGTGGGCGCCGACTCAGGGGGCAGCCCGGTGATGGACGAATCGGTGTCATCTGGCACACCCAAGGCTCTGGCAAAAGCCTAACGATGCTGTTTTATGCCGGCCGCATCATTCGCGAGCCGGCCATGCAAAACCCCACGATTGTGGTGCTAACCGATCGGAATGATCTCGACGACCAGCTTTTTAGCACCTTCTCGCGGTGCCAGGATCTCCTGCGTCAGCCGCCTGTACAAGCCGAGAGTCGCGCTCACCTGCGCGATCTCTTATCGGTGAAGGCAGGCGGGGTAATTTTTACCACCATTCAGAAGTTCTTGCCGGAGGAGAAAGGCGACCGGCACCCGATCCTTTCCGAGCGCCATAACATCGTCGTCATCGCCGATGAGGCGCACCGCAGCCAGTATGACTTCATCGATGGCTTTGCTCGCCATCTACGCGATGCCTTGCCGAATGCGTCCTTCATCGGTTTCACCGGTACGCCCATTGAGCGGGCTGACGCCAGCACGCGCGCCGTCTTTGGGGATTATATCAGCATTTACGATATCCAGCGGGCCGTGGAGGATGGCGCCACCGTGCCGATTTATTACGAAAGCCGCCTGGCCAAGCTCGACCTGCCCGAGGAGCTCAAGCCGAAAATTGATGAGGAATTTGAGGAGGTCACCGAAGGCGAAGAGGTCGAACGTAAGGAGAAGCTGAAAGCGAAGTGGGCACAGCTTGAAGCCATCGTCGGCACAGAGAAGCGTTTGCGCCTTGTTGCCCAGGACATCGTGACGCACTTCGAGCGGCGGCTCGAGGCGCTGGATGGGAAGGCCATGATTGTGTGCATGAGCCGGCGCATCTGCGTGAACCTTTACCGGGAGATCGTGCGGCTGCGTCCCGAGTGGCACCACAAGGACGACGACAAGGGTATGATCAAAATCGTCATGACCGGCTCGGCGTCCGATCCGCCGGAGTGGCAACCCCACATCCGGAACAAGCAGCGGCGGGAATTTCTGGCACGCAGCTTTCGTGACCCCGCCGATCCTTTCAAGATCGTGATCGTCCGTGATATGTGGCTTGTGGGGTTCGACTGTCCAAGCCTGCACACGATGTGCCTGGACAAGCCGATGCGTGGCCACGGGCTCATGCAAGCCATCGCCCGCGTCAACCGCGTCTTTCGTGATAAGCCCGGCAGGCCGGTGGTAGATTACTTAGACCTTGCCCGTGGACTGAAATCTGCATTGGCCACGTGCACCGAAAGTGGCGGCACTGGGCATGCTGTAATTGAACAGGACGAAGCAATCGCCATAATGCAGGAAAAGTACGAGGTATGCTGTGAGCTTTTCCACGGGTTTGATTGATCAAAGTGGAGGAACGGCACGCCCCAAGAGCGGCTCGTCCTTCTGCTTGCAGTGGCAGAGCATCTCTTCGCCCAAGAAAATGGCAAACAGTGATTCCTCCAGGCAGTGCGTGCCCTTTCCAAAGCCTTTGCGCTCGCCATCCCCCATGAAAAGGCTCTGTGCATTCGAGATGATGTAGCCTTTTTCCAGACGATCCAGTCTGCCCTGACTAAACGCACGTCAGCACCTATAAAACCATAAGAGGAAATCGAGCAGGCAGAGATTCTCTCGGAGGCTTGGGCAGTTCATAACCATCCAGATCATTAACAGCTAATTATAACTTGCAGTCTCACAAAAAACTGATGAGTTGATTTGAAATTCAAATTGTTAACGTAGTTAACGGTGATCTCGAGCTAAAACTCGGTTCTTGAAGAGAATCTGCGCTACGAGGAAATGGCAAAGTTGTGGGTCTCATGAAAAGCTTTATGGGTGGTAACTATTTAGTTTTTTGTATTTCTTGAAGTTGGGGATTTTGTTCTAGCGCAAGCATTTTTTTGTAGATTTCAGGCAAGGTTTTGACCTTTTGGTTTGAGTCTGTTACAACGTGGATTGTTTCGCCTTCGGCAAGAACAGTGTTGTCCGATTCTCGGAAGATTTGGTAAATGAACTTCACTGAGCGGCTCCGGATTTCGCCTATTTTCGTGCGAATCGTGATTTCATCTTCATAAAATGCGGGAGCTTTGTAGCGACAATAAAGTTCAGTAACCACCAAAAGTGCATCGTCTTTCTCTTCCATTTCTCTGTAAGAAAATCCTTGCGCCCGACAGTATTCGGTGCGGCCTATCTCAAACCAAATCGGATAGTTTGAATGATGAACAATTCCCATTCTATCGGTCTCCGCATATCGAACGCGGATTTTTGTTTCATGCCATTCCATCTTTGTATGCGTAAAACTCTTTGAATCTGAACACACAAGAAAAAACCTAACAAACACAAAGTAAAATCTAAAGAAACCTGAAGTTCGGGGCGCTTCGCAACGCAAGCATTAAGAAACCAAGCAAAATCTAAAAAAACAAGCCGACTTCGTTTTTTGTCGGCTTATTGAATTGGCTGGGAGACAGGGACTCGAACCCCGATTTCTTGAGCCAGAGTCAAGCGTCCTACCATTAGACGATCTCCCAAGCCCCGAAAAAAATAATTTAAGTTTTCGTCAAGTGTTTGTCAAACTGAGACATGGTTTCAAGAAATTCGTAAAACTGAAACAGGGTTTCAAGAAATCGCTAGCTTTCGCTTTCTGTTGTGAGGCTTATCGAATTCAAGAAAATCAAAAAGTCTCGTTGAGGGGAGACTAAAAGAAGCCCTTCTGTTGTAATTATTCGGAGGGATTCGAGAGAAATAGAGCAAAAATTTGTTGGTTAAATTTGATTTCTGATTCGTTTTTTTGTAGCCTTATGGAAAACTGAATGATTATTCATTCAAGGTCTTATGGCAAAGCAATCTCGGTTGAATAATCTAGAAACGAGAGCCTTTGCAGGCGATAAGCGCGAGGCTATTTTGAGAGCGGCGATTCAGGTTTTCGCTGAGAATGGGTTTTTCAATTCAAAGGTATCGGATATAGCAAAAAAAGCAGGGGTGGCTGACGGAACTGTTTATTTGTATTTCAAAAACAAAGATGACATCTTGCGTTCGATATTCGATCAAGCTATGGCACTGTTCATAGCTGAAGCTAGAAAAGAGATAGAATTGCTTGATGATCCGAAGGAAAAATTGCGTCGGATAGCTGAACTTCATCTTGAAAAATTAGGGGCAGACAGAGAACTGGCGATTGTTTTTCAAGTGGAGCTACGAGGCTCGACAAAATTCATGGAAGAATTCTCAAATGCGGCTTTTGCAGAGTATCTCAACATTATCAAAGAAACTTTTATCGAAGGACAGCAAAAAGGCGTTTTTCGTAGCGAACTGAATCCTACTGTCTGCGCCAAGATTCTGTTCGGCGCTTTAGATGAAATGGTTACAAATTGGATTCTATCGAAGAAAAACTATGCACTTGCGCCGATGGCTGAAATCGTCACTTCGGTATTTTTCGACGGAGTTTTGCAAAGATAATGTCTTCGGAGCAGGTTTGTAGCAACCTTAATTCTGTCATGCAACTCAGTTTTGCAACGATAAAAATATCTTCGGAGTGAGGGGGCTTTATGACGGACAAGGTTAATTTTGAAGTGACTCGCAAGGTGGTTGAAAGAATACCGCTTCTTGAATCGGAGCCAAAAACCTTGGGCGAGCTTTTTCGTCAAGCCGATTCAAAATATAAAAATCCGAAGGCATTGAATTACAAATCAGGCGATAAGTGGCTTTCCATCTCATCGGAGGAAATGATTGAACGTGCTGAAAACATAGCCTTAGGGCTTTACTCATTAGGTATCAGAAAAGGTGATAGAGTGGCAATTCTCTCTGCGAATTCGCCGAATTGGACTCTAACAGATGCGGGTTGCCAGATGATTGGAATTGTTGACGTGCCTATCTACACAACGCTTGCGCCGAATTCTGTCAAATATATTCTCAACGATGCTGGCGTCCGCATACTTTTTTTGCAAGATCAAGAAGCTTATGAAAGAATCAAACAAGTCCTAGGTGAATGCCCATCGCTCGAAAAAATAGTTTTCTTCAATCTCAAGGCACCGAAGTTAGAAGACTCTCTCTTGCTTTCCGAGCTTGAAACTTTGGGTAAGAATTTGAAGGATAGCCAACCTGAGTTGATGAAAGAGCTTGAAAGAAACGTTCAGCCCAGCGATTTAGCGACTTTGATTTATACTTCAGGCACGACTGGCGAGCCGAAAGGTGTGATGCTAACGCATTCAAACATACTTTCAAACGTGATAGATGCGGTTGAGAAATTCGATATATCATCAAGCGAAATTCCGTTGTCGGTTCTGCCGTTATCGCATGTTTTCGAGCGTTCGGCGATGTATACATACATTTTCAATGGCATGTCAGTTCATTATGCTGAAGCAATCGAAAAAGTGCCGGACAATCTTCGTGAGGTGAGACCAACGATTTTCGTAGGTGTGCCGAGAATTTTTGAGAAGGTTTATCTGAAAGCCAAAGAGAAAGCCACTACAGAAAGTCGGTTGAAAGCAAGCATATTCGATTGGGCGATTCGCATTGCAAAAGATTATGCCATGAAAATCGAGCGAAAAGAACCAATACCTGCGCTTTTAGCCTTGAAACACAAAATCGCTGATAAATTGGTATTTTCAAAGTTTCGAGAGTTTTTCGGAGGGCGTTTGAAATACTGCATCACGGGCGGAGCGGCGCTTTCAGATGAAATTTATCTTATCTTCAATGGTGCTGGCGTTAGGATAATGCAAGGCTACGGACTTACGGAAACTTCACCTGTGATTTCTACGAACAATCCGATTGAAAACAAACTCGGAACTGTCGGGAAGCCTATTCGCAATGTTCAGGTGAGAATTGCGTCTGATGGCGAAATAGAGGTTATAGGCCCGAACGTGATGATTGGCTATTACAACAAGCCAGAAGCAACGCGTGAGGCTTTCACCGAAGACGGATGGTTCAAAACTGGTGACATCGGCGAGATTGATGAAGAAGGATTTTTGAGAATAACCGACAGAAAAAAGGAACTCTTCAAAACATCAGGAGGAAAATACATTGCTCCAGCTCCGATTGAACAAAGGATAAAAGCATCTGTTTACGTCAATCAAGTTGTGCTAGTGGGTAGCGAACGCAAATTTCCTGCGGCATTGATAGTGCCAAACTTTGATGCACTGAAACATTACGCACAATCAAACGGAATACAGTTCAAATCAGAAGCGGACTTGTGCCAGAACGAGAAAATAATCCAGTTTATTCAATCTGAAGTTGATGCTTTAACAGCAGATTTGTCGAAATACGAGAAAGTCAAGCGAATAGCTTTGATTGAAAAGGAATTTACTATCGAAGGTGGCGAGTTAACACCTACACTAAAAATCAAGCGTCGAGTTATTGACGAAAAATACCGCAGCGTAATTGATAAAATTTATCAAGAAGCAGAAAAAGGCTAATCTGCATTGCAAGGTTTACAGAGCCGATATGCAAATCGTGAGATTTCGCAGAGGCTAGTTAACTCTCAAAGAATTTTGCATGCGCAAATTATCTCGACCTTAGGGCTTCTTTCATCGTAGCTCCAATGTCTGCAGGAGATTTGACAACTCTGATTCCTGCTTCTTCGAGCGCTTTCATTTTTTCTGCTGCAGTGCCTTTACCGCCTGAGATAATGGCTCCTGCGTGTCCCATTCTTCTTCCCGGTGGCGCAGTTTGTCCAGCGATGAAGGCAACTATGGGTTTTCGCTTTGCCAGTCCGCTTTCTTTTACCCATTCGGCAGCTTCTTCTTCAGCGGTTCCGCCTATTTCGCCGATTAAGATTATCCCTTCGGTTTCATCATCTTCGGCGAACATCTCCAGTGCGTCGCGGTGAGTTGTTCCGATGATCGGGTCTCCGCCGATGCCTATTGCGGTTGATTGTCCTAAACCGACCGCAACCGTCTGCCCAACTGCTTCGTAAGTTAATGTCCCGGAACGAGAAACTATGCCGATACTGCCTTTTTTGTGGATGTATCCGGGCATGATTCCGATTTTGCATTCTTCTGGAGTGATAATGCCGGGGCAATTCGGACCTATCAAGCGAGTTTTGCTTCCTTTCAGGTATTCTTTCACCTTCACCATATCAGCGACCGGTATTCCTTCAGTAATGGCTACAACGAGCTTTACGCCTGCATCAATCGCTTCCATTATCGCATCGGCGGCAAATGCTGGCGGGACGTAAACGACCGTAGCATCCGCACCGGTTTCCCTAACTGCTTCTTCAACCGTGTTGAAAACAGGCACGCCTTCGTGCTTCGTTCCACCTTTGCCAGGCGTGACGCCACCGACAATTTTCGTTCCGTATTCAATCATCTGCTTTGTGTGAAACGTCCCTTCTTTGCCGGTTATTCCCTGAACTATGACACGAGTATTTTTATCTACCAAGATGCTCAATTTTGATTCGCTCCTTTTGAAAGTTTTACCAAAAGCAAAAGTATAAGTATCTTGCTGGCTGATTTCAATTTGCCGAGATTTAATGTGATTGATCAGGTTGGTTTTCATATTGTATCAAGACTCTTAGGTGATTTGCGTCGGATCGGTTAAATTAGGTATGTGGAAAAAACACACCTTACAGGTTTGACTAGAGCCGAGCTTGTGGAATTCGCTGAAAGGCAAGGTGAGCCTGGTTGGCGTGGGAAACAACTCTTCAAGCAAATACAAGCCAGAAGGCTTTTCTCGTTCGATGAAATGACGGATTTGCCGAAGAAGTTTAGGCAAGCCTTACGAGAAATTGCTGTTATTTCTACCTTGAAAGTCGAATCTCGATTTGTTTCAACTGATGGAACGCGCCGTTATTTGATGAAAACGCAAGACGGATTTCCTGTTGAAACTGTCTTTATACCGAGCGAAAATCGAGACACGATTTGCTTTTCTTCGCAGTCGGGATGCCCTTTGAAATGCGATTTCTGCCTAACTGCTAAACTCGGACTTTTGCGTTCGCTTTCGGCTGGAGAAATAGTCGAGCAAATTTTAATCGTCTTAAACGACGTTTACGGCGTAGGCAACGAAACTCCTCACGGGACAAATTTGGTAGGAATGGGAGCAGGTGAGCCTTTTTTGAATTTCGAGAATCTCGTAAAGGCGATTGAAATAATCTGCGATAAAGAAGGTCTTTCAATTGTGCCAAACCGCATAACGATTTCGACAGCCGGGATTGTGCCGAAAATCTACGAGTTTGCCGAATTGAAAATCCGTCCCCATCTGGCTATTTCCTTATCTGCGCCGACAGATGAACTTCGCAATCGGCTGATGCCTATAAATCGCCGATGGAATATTGAGACGCTTATGCAGGCAGCGTCGTTTTTTCATGAAAAAATGCGTCCAAGAGAGAAACTAACTTTTGAATATGTTTTGCTAAAAGGAGTTAATGACTCGGAAAATCAAGCTCTCGAACTTGCAAGATTATTGAGAAAATATAGGTTAAAGCGCGTGAAGGTCAATCTGATTCCGCACAATACGGCAGAAGAACTTGATTACACTCCTTCTGATGAGACCAAAATTGAACGTTTCAAGGCTGTTTTAGAATCTCATGGCATTCCTGCTTACATTCGCCGACCGCGAGGCAGAGATATTTACGCCGCATGTGGGCAACTCGCCGCGAAAGCAAGCGTGAGCGCAGTTTCAAAGAAACTTGAAACCATCTAGAATGCAAAGGGACTAAAACTGTTATGGAAATTCTGATTTTGGGAATCATTCTAGTTGCAATCATGGCGTATCTTTCGACCAAGATAAAGGCGGCGAGCCAAGCCGCTTACGAAGAGGAAAAAATAGAAACCGAAGATTTCTTCTTGATAAAACCTAAAGACTTCTTGCATCCTTACAACGAAAACTCAAAATATGCGTTCGAGGCTTATTCGAGAGAGTATGGCGAAGGAAAAGCATCAAAAATAAACCAAGCGATGATTTTTGTAAGCGTTTACGAAAATCCAAGGAAAGAGCTAAATTTGCCCTCGGAAACTGAAGAAACCGAAAACGGAGTCAATTTCAAAATCTTGAGAAAAGTTTTGTGCAAGGGAAATAAAGTCTTTGAGCTGAAAGTGGTGGTTTTGAAGGAGAATTATCAGGATTACGAAGAAAGAATCAAACAGACCTTAGAAAGTTTCAAGATCAAGTAATCAAAGCACCAAGTTTTAGCGTCGCTAGATTTCGCCGTTTTCCGAGATTTTTGATACTACATTTAGCGTTTTTGACTATTTCTTTGTCTTATGATTTCGTAAAGAATTACACCAGCCGCAACCGAGACGTTTAGACTTCTCACTTTTCCAAACATTGGGATTTTGACTAGCAAATCGCATTTTTTCTTTGTTAATTCATGCAGACCTTTGCCTTCACTGCCTAGAACAAGCGCCGTGCTTTGAGTCCAATCCCAGTCGGTGTAAAGCATTTTGGCTTCTGCATCTGCACCTACGACCCAAAAATTCTGTCGTTTGAATCTGTCAATCAGCCTGTTTATGTTGGTTGATCTTGCGACTTTCACGTCAAAAATTGCTCCCGCAGAAGTTTTCGCAACTGTTTCTGTAAGCCCAACGGCACGCCTTTCCGGTATGAAAACTGCGTCAACACCTGCGCATTCAGCTGTTCTTAAAATCGCTCCGAAATTTCTTGGGTCTTCGATGCCATCGAGTATTAAACAAAGCGGTTGATTTTTTGAAACTACGAAAGCGAAAAGCTCGTCTTCATCGTGATAATCATAGGAAGCCATCAAAGCGATTATGCCTTGATGATTTGTGCTTTCGCTTACGTATTTTCCCAAAATCTGACGACTAACTCGCTGAAACGGAACATGATGAATTCTTGCTAGTTCGCAAATTTCGCTTAACACTTTTCCACTTCGACCTTCCGCAAGTAAGATTTTCTCTATTCTTTGTGGAAATGCTTTCAAGGCTTCAAGAACAGGCATTACGCCGAAAATAGCTTGCTTTTTTTCGTGTGCTTTCATATCTGACTAATTAAATTCTGAAGGCGGGAGTATTTCGTGAATTGATCTAAGTTGCTTGTAGAGATTTCGCTCATGAGTTCGTATCCGCCAAAGCTTTTTCTTTTTAGTCCAAGCGAAGACTTTTGTTCTTCTACTTGCCAAATGTCTCTAAGAAAATGTCGTATTTTCGGGTAATCATCAATGATTTTAAGATGAGGTGCGAACTTGCGGAATTTATCAATCAGTTTCGGAATATTCCGATGAGCTAGCTTTTCCTTTTCAATTCCCAATGCGGAGAAGTCAAAACCTTTCGAGAAAATTCGATAGCCAATTTGATCTTGGGATGTGTAAATGTCAATCAAAATTTCGTCTTCGTTGGTTTCAAAGCTTTCCTTGAGTTTATTTGTCTTTTTCTTTCTTTCTTCGATGGTTTCTACTTTAGATTTGAGAATCCTTCCAAGAACAAGGATTTTTAGGCTTTGGCTTTCGATTTCTACCGATTCATTTGAGTTGAAAAGGTTGAAAATTGCTATATCTTCGATGAATTCGACGTAGCGCAATCTGCGTGGCGGTCTGTCCATTGATAAGCTTTCGTCTGGAATTATCAGAGTTTTAATTCCCAGAAATTCTATCTTGTCTTTTATGGCTTCTGCTTCTGCTTTCGATTCGACACGCACAATCGGCAAAGATTTTTGCTCAATGATGATTGCTTCTAGTTCTTCTTCTTTTAGGTCGGTAAATTTCGATATTTCTCTTAAATTTGCCTGATCGTAATTTTCGCTAAGCTCGCTTAAAACGATGTTAAAAGCCTTTTCCCAAGACTCGATTTTTCTCTTTTTTCTTATTTGCAAGTTTTCTGCGGTTATGGGAAGATTAGCTCCGCAATATAAGCACCTTACTCGAATAGGCGGAGATGGCCGATGACACTGCGGGCATTCTATCATCTGTTCGATGGAGAATCTGGTAATTTCAAGGTTCTCGTCCATACTCTCAGCTTTCTTTCCATTATAAGGGATTTTTTGTTGCCAATGGCAGGGAATTAAGTTAGACATACGAAAATTAAAAGCCATCTCGAATCCACAGTGAAAACTGGCAAAACGGAGTAATTTGTGAATAACCTATGTGTTGAAAGTCTTTGTGATTTTGGGTCCTTGTAGTAAAATTTTTACACCTTCTAGTGCTTTTTTGGTAAGAGGCAACAGCAAATGAGCAATGACTTCGTACAATCTTCTGATGGGATACGCTGGCGTGCAGAGTGGCGTCCATGCCCAGTTTGTGGTTCTGATAATCCTAGAGTAATTGGAACAAGGGGTGGACGCGCTCATCGTGAAGGGAAAGGAATAGAGACAAACGTTGTTCAGTGCATGGTATGTGAAATTATCTATACCAGACCAGTGATGATTCCAGAAACTAATCCTTATGATAAGACCACATCAGATGAATACTTCTATAATCATGACTCAAAATTGAAAGAATCAATGGGAGAGTCAATCGCTGCTTACGCTGAGAAAGTCTTAAGATGCAAAGGCAAGATGTTAGAACTTGGATGTGGGCGAGGTGAATTGTTGGTTGGAGCGGCCAAGCGTGGGTGGGAAGTATACGGGGTTGAGATGACAGATGATTTCGCACGGAAAGCAGCATCGAAAGGGATTAATGTTGAGCAATCTTCTATACAAAAAAGTAGCCTGTTGAATCAAACAGGAAGATACGATGTTATCCTATTAGCAGCTATTCTTGAGCATCTGTATGATCCTCTTGAAACACTACATAAGGTGCATAAGGCACTGCGAATAGGTGGACTAGTATTTATTGATGTTCCAAATGAGATGTCGCTTACGATGCGCATAGGGAATTTGTATATGCGATTACGCGGAAGAGATTGGTGTGTTAATCTTAGTCCTACCTTCTCACCTTTTCATGTTGTGGGATTCTCTCCGAATAGTTTGAGAAAATTGCTTGTTTCAAGTGGATTTCGGATTCATAGACTCGATGTTGTTAAGTGGAACAACGCATTTCCTCAAACAAAGAATCTAGTTGAGGCAATAGAAAAATTTTCGTTAGAAGTTGTGCAGTATGTGGGAGCAGTAATTGGTATGGGAGATGGGATTGTATGTTGGGCCATTCGAGAATAGTTCCTTGTCTAGGGCTATGGAACGTTCCTCAGCATGTAAGGAGCGAGTTTAGAAGCTTCAATGACCAAGTTTCTTGAAAGCAGGTTTGTAACGGCAAGGTTATAGCTCGACAAAAGATTATCTCATCTCAAAGATCCGAGAGTAATAGTATTTACCTTCTTGATGATTTTAGTTTTGGACGCTCGTCTGACTTGATTTTATGAGTCTCTGATCCTGATTTTTAAGTAAACGACCTTGACCGCTTGCAAAAAAAGTAGAAAACTATAAATGTCTTTCTGAATTTTGCCCGAGTCAAGTGAATAACTGACAGGAAAGTGCATTAAGCAGAAAGGAGGTATTTTTGAATGAAAATATCAGAAAACGGTATATCTTGGGATTTTGGAGATCGCGGCAAAATAGCGATTTTCATTGACGGCAACAATCTTTTTCATGCGGCAAGATTCCACAATGTTGATATTGACTACAACAAACTCTTAAGAGTTCTGCTTGGGAACGGCAGGCTACTTCGAGCATTTTTTTACACAGGAGTTGATGCAGGAGCAGAACGCCAGCAGGGATTTCTGCTTTGGATGAGTCGAAATGGCTTTAGAGTAGTTCAAAAAGAATTGAAAACCTTTTATGACGGGACTCGCAAGGCAAATTTAGACGTTGAAATCGCTGTTGATATGGTTAACCTAGCGGGCAAATACGATACAGCGGTTTTGGTTTCGGGAGATGAAGACTTCGTTTATGCAGTTAATGCAGTGGCTTACAAAGGTTGTAGAGTTGAGGTTGCAGGTTTTCGCTCAAACACTGCTCCACGTCTCATAGATGCGGCAGATTACTTCATAGATTTAGGCGAAATAGTTGACTTGATCCGTAAAGACAGCTCAAGCGAACGCAATGGCGTTCCTTCACAAGTCATGCCTGACTCAAATCGAGCTTCAGAAGAGGAAAAGCATTCAGAAGAAAAGGATAAAATCTTTGAGAAAAGCGAAACTTCTTCTGATTTTTCAGTAAGTTAGTATTGATTTCTTAAACTAATTTCTGATATTCTAAACGGCAGGATTAAGTATTTCGTAGGTTTGAGAGCCATGAATTGCCCCGGATGCAAGAGAGAGTTGCCTGTAACGCTTTCTGTCTGTCCAAGTTGTGGCACGATGATAGGGGATTCCGTTCGTGAAGAGCTGGCATCGAAGATCGTGCCGATTCCGAAGGCAGAAAAAATATCGAAAGATTTGGGTTTGAATCCTTCAAGGGTCAAGAAGGAGCCGAATGAGGAAGCTAAAAAAGCCTTTGCAAGGTATGAACCTAGCGATTTGAAATCGAAAATCAAAAACGAAGTCGATCTCCGAAAGCCTAAAACTGCTGAAGTTAATGCGAAGACGACCGATCCGACTCTGGTTGAATTCCAAAACAAAGCTGCGGCTGTGCCTGAATGGAAGCTACGTTTGCAGAATGCTGTGAGGCGGCGGCTCGAACAGCAAAATGTCGGCTTGCAAAGTCAAAGCCTTTCTCTTAAGGTTTCTGAATCAAACAAGGAGGTTTCCAGCAAAGAAATTAGAGCTGAAGCGAAAAAGAATGAGGTTCTTGAAAAAGCTTTGCGTCGCATCGAGGAATCACGCCTGAAATTTAGCCATCTCTCGGAGCCAAGCTCAAATCATATCTCGAAAGGAAATGTCTCAAGCACTAAAGCCGATGCATTCAAGACTAAAATTCAAAGCTTTAAGACTGAAGAAATTCTCAAAAATGCAGAGGAAAAACCTTCCAGAAAACTAGAAGTAAAAACCTTTCCAATAGTTGAAAGCAAAGAAGAGTCAAGAAAGTTTGAAACCACGAAGTTGACACCTTTGCCTGAATTTTTGGCTCAAGAAGCCAAGTTTTCTGCCGAAACAAATGAAGGCGATCGGAATAGGTTGGTAAGGGAAGGCACGTTTGACGAGGTGGCAAAAAGCGAAAGTGAATCTTTGGAGAATTGGGTTGAAGACTATGCTCCGATTTCCCATCGTTTTGGTGCTGGACTTTTCGACCTTATTGTGGGTGTTTTTTTGAGTTTCATTTTGCTTTTGCCTTTCGTGATTCTGGGTAAAACTTTCTTCTCGGTAGAGGCTTTATTTGCATTTTTGACCACGATGGCAATCGTAATGTTTGTTTATCTAACAACTTGTATTACTTTCTTCGGACAGACTTTGGGCATGAAGATTTTTTCGCTTGAGATAATTGATGTCGAGGAGAATGATTATCCTACGCTTCATCAAGCGGCGGTGAATACGATTGTTTATCTTTTGTCTTTGTTGACTTTGGGTTTGGGATTCTTGCCTGCTCTATTCAATCGTGAGCGACGGACAATGCATGATTTAGTTGCGGGCACCATAGTTGTCAAAGAGATGAATTGACTACACAAGGCGCTTGAAAAAATAGTCCACTGCTTGCGTAGCCGGATTTAACAAGTCGAAAAAGGTTTTCACTTGTGAGAGACAAACTGTTGAGTTTTTTCGGGTGATTGTGTCAGGTTTTTTGCTTAGATGGCTTTTTGGAAAGCGAAAAAAGCTGGAATAAATGTGCTGAATAATCTATAATCAATTCAGCTTGGGTGTTGAGAATTTATGTTTGAGCGTTACACCGAAAAGGCAAGGAGGGTGATATTTTTTGCTCGCTATGAAGCGCTTCAGTATGGCTCACGATTCATTGCTCCCGAACACATTTTGCTTGGGTTGATGCGTGAGGATAAATCAATTGCAACGCGTTTTTTCCCTCATCAATGTTCGATTGATACAATACGCCGAGAAATAGAAAGCCGAATTGTTTTGAGAGAACGAATGCCTCAATCAACTGAGATTCGCCTTTCTCCCGAAACGAAAAGAGTTTTATCTTATGCAAGCGAAGAGAGCCAAAAACTGCACAGTAAGGTGATTAACACCGAGCACTTGCTTTTAGGAATTTTACATGAAGAAAATTCAATTGCCGCAGAGGTGCTTTATGAGCAAGGCGTAAGACTTCAAAACGTCCGAGCGATAATAATGAGAAATACGAACTACCAAAATTTCTTGAACGAATCCAGAAAAGAAGGCTCGGCGCTTTACGAATACACGCGGGACTTAACACAAGAAGCCATCGAAGGAAAACTCGATCCGCTAATAGGGCGAGAAGAAGAATTAGAAAGACTCATTGAAATTCTGTGTCGTAGAACGAAGAATAATCCTGTTTTGATAGGTGAAGCCGGGGTTGGTAAAACAGCGATAGTCGAAGGTTTAGCACAAAGGATTGTTGAAGGGAAAGTGCCATCATTCTTAGAAAACAAGCATATTTTGGCTTTAGATTTGTCTTTAGTGATTGCAGGCACGAAATATCGCGGGCAGTTTGAAGAGCGTTTGAAGCTTATAATGAAGGAACTCAAAGAAGATAGGCGCAACATCATTTTCATTGATGAACTTCATACATTGGTTGGTGCGGGTTCGGCTGAAGGATCGCTTGATGCGGCGAATATCTTGAAACCTGCACTTTCGCGAGGCGAAATCCAGTGCATTGGTGCAACGACTCCATCAGAGTTTCGCAAGACGATTGCGAAAGACAGGGCTTTGGAGCGAAGATTTCAAGCAATAAAGGTTCTTCCGCCTACAGAAGAAGAGACTTTGAGAATTCTCGAAGGTTTAGTCGAACGTTATGAGGCGTTTCATCAGATAAGATATTCAAGAGAAGCTTTAGAGGCGGCAGTTTATTTATCGAATCGCTACATAACGGATCGTTTTTTGCCTGACAAGGCTATAGACGTTTTAGACGAAGCAGGATCAAGAGCGAAACTACATCATCAAGCTGAAGCAGAGCCGTCATGGCGAGAAACAGTTGAAATTTGGAAACGCAGCAGCGCCAGCAGTGAAGATAAATTGCTCGCTTTAGAGTTACAGGATTTGGGGAGTTCATTTTTCACAGTTGAGGTCACAAAAGAAGACATTGAGGCTGTCGTAGCAAGGCAGACGGGCATACCCGTTCAAGCTGTAAAGCAGAACGAGGCTCAGAAGTTGCTGAAAATAGAAGAGGAACTTCATCGAAGGATAATCTCGCAAAGAGCGGCTATTTCGGCTTTGGCACGTGCAATTCGACGTTCTCGTGCTGGCTTAAAAACACCCAATAAGCCGATAGGAAGCTTCTTGTTCTTAGGCCCGACGGGAGTAGGAAAAACGGAAGTTGCGCGTGTTTTAGCTGAATTTTTGTTCGGTTCAGAGAAGGCTTTGATTAGGTTCGATATGTCGGAGTTCATGGAGCGCCATTCGGTAGCGAAGTTAATCGGCTCGCCGCCGGGTTACGTTGGCTATGAAGAAGGTGGGCAATTAACGGAAAAACTTCGCCGACAGCCTTATTCAGTCGTGCTTTTAGACGAAATTGAAAAGGCTCACCCTGACGTTTTCAACATTTTGCTACAAGTGTTCGACGATGGAATTCTAACAGACTCGCAGGGAAACACAGTTGACTGCAAGAATGCAATCTTTATTTTGACTTCTAACATTGGTGCAAGGTTCATTCAGAAAGGCTCAGCAGTAGGCTTCAAAGGCAATGAAAAAATTTCCCGGGAGAAAATAGAGAATGAAGTAATGTCGGCAGTTAAACAAGTTTTTGCTCCAGAATTCCTTAATCGTCTGGACGAGATAATAATTTTCGATCAGCTTACCGAAGAAGATTTATTCCAAATAATAGATTTGCAAGTAAGAAGGCTAAACGAGATGCTTGCAAATCGAGCACTTGAGGTTAGGCTTACTGATAAAGCCAAGAAATGGCTTATTGATAAGACTTGTCTTGATAGGAAACTGGGTGCAAGACCTTTGAAGCGTGCTTTGCAGAAATACATCGAAGACGAGCTTTCGGAAGCGCTGCTGCGCGGCGAAATAATGCCTTCCAGCACAGTTGAAGTTGACGCTACAGACGAACAATTAACATTCCATATTTGTTTGAATGTTGACGATAAAATCCCAACTCTGTAACTTGAAGAAATTAACGGTTTCAAAACCTTCCGCTTAAGCGTTAAAATTTAATTATGTTTTTCAAAGTCGGAAATATAGCTTTTGGTGGCGGCGGTTTAGCTTTCATTTTGGGACCTTGCGTTATCGAGAGTTTGGAACATGCGCTTTTCATGGCTAAGTCAATCAAGGAGATTTGTGAGCGCGTGGGAGTTGGCTTTGTCTATAAATCTTCCTTTGACAAGGCAAATAGAAGTTCGATTGAAAGTTTCCGTGGATACGGAATGGACTTTGGATTAGAAGTCTTAACCACTGTGAAAAAGGAGTTAAATATTCCAGTAACAACGGACGTTCACGAGACGTGGCAGGTTGAAAAAGTTGCTGAAGTAGTTGACATAATACAAATTCCGGCCTTTTTGTGCAGGCAAACAGACCTTTTGGTTGAATCTGCGAGAACAGGAAAGCCCGTGAACGTCAAGAAGGGACAATTTTTAGCACCTTGGGACGCAAAAAACGTTGTTGAAAAATTACAAAAGGCGGGGGCTGAAAAGATAATCCTAACCGAGAGAGGCGCAAGTTTTGGGTATAACAATTTGGTAGTTGATTTTCGTGCTTTTCCGATAATGCGTTCTTTCGGCGTGCCCGTTATCTTCGATGTAACTCATTCGCTGCAACTTCCCGGAGGACTCGGAAAAGCTACTGGCGGGCAGTCCGAATACATAGAGTATCTGGCACGTGCTGGTGTGGCTTGCGGCATTGATGGTGTTTTTATGGAGGTTCACAACAATCCTGCAAAAGCTCCTTCCGACGGACCTAATCAACTTCCTTTGAATCGCTTGGAAAATCTTTTGAGGCAGTTGAAGAAAATTCAAGATACTGTCAAATCGTTTGAGGAAGCGCCAAGGGAAGTTTCTGCTTGAAAACTGCTAGAATTTAATTTCAAGGGGATTCGCAAAATGGAAGAAAAGGTTTTGATTGAGCGGTTTATAAGCAAAAAGAAAGAACGACTGCCAAAACCAGAGTGGCTAAAAATCAGGCTTGGGAATCCAGCTACTCAGAATGAAGTTTTGAATTTGATAAAGGGCTTAAAACTACATACAGTTTGCCAGGAAGCAAAATGTCCGAACATTTTTGAGTGCTGGAGTGATCGGACGGCAACTTTCATGCTCGGAGGCGATACCTGCACTCGACACTGCGGATTTTGTGCCGTTAAAAAAGGTAAGCCCCAGCCGCTTGATCCAGAAGAACCACTGCATGTAGCTCAAGCCGTAAGACATTTGAATCTAGCACACGCCGTAATAACTTCGGTTAACCGCGATGATTTGCCTGACGGAGGAGCGGCTCACTGGGCTGAAACAATCAGAAAAGTTCGAGAATTAAATCCGAATTGCAAAATTGAGGTTTTGATTCCGGATTTCAACGGTGATGAGAATGCGCTAATGACAGTTTTGGAAGCGTTACCTGACGTTCTCAATCATAACATGGAAACAATAGCTAGGCTCTATAGGCGCGTTCGACCTGATGCGAACTATCAGCAATCATTGACTCTGCTAGAGCGCGCCGCAAAGTGGCGTGATAAGTTTCGGCCTTCGATGCTAACGAAAAGCGGAATTATGGTCGGGCTTGGTGAAACCTTCGATGAAGTGGTGGAATTGATGAAAGACTTGCGCAAAGTTAACTGTGACATCATGACAATTGGACAGTATCTTCAGCCTTACGAAAGAAGATTGCCTGTTGAAAGATATGTCACGCCCGAAGAATTCGCAGAATGGAAAAAAATTGGCATGAGTTTGGGGTTCAAGCATGTGGAATCGTCACCGCTGACCCGAAGTTCCTATCACGCACGCCAGCAAGCCGAAAATTCTTGAGTAATAAAACGGCGCTACTATTTTGGAGCTGGAATCTTCCAGTTTACAAAGGTGTTTTTGAGATTCTTTGTGCGCCTAATACAGATTAAAAATCCTAAAAACTTAAAAGAGCAAATCTGAATTTTAGGGCATTTGAACATTCGGCAAAATGAAGATATTCTAAAGGAGATGGAGATAGTGACGGAAATTCAGAAGTCTGAAAGCATTCAGACAAAGGCTGAAGTCTTCAAAGGGAAACTCACTGCATATTTTGAACTGACAAAGCCACGCATCGCATTTATGCTGGTTTTAACAGCGGCGGCTGGATTTTATCTGGGTTCAAAGTCTTCATTCGATTGGTGGCTTTTTGCAAAGTCAATCTTTGCAATTACCTTACTTGCCTTTGGTGTGGCGTCATTGAATCAGTTTCTTGAAAGAAAAACTGATGCTTTGATGAAGCGAACGGCTGGCAGACCTTTACCTTCGGGAAGACTTAGCAGTGTCGAAGCTCTGATTTTTGGCCTCTTTCTATGTGTTGTGGCAGAAGTTTTGTTTTTTACTTCGGTAAATGCGCTGACCGGCTTTTTGGGCTTATTGGTGATTGTAGGTTATGTTTTGCTTTACACACCGCTTAAAACCAAAACGACTCTTTCAACTGCAATCGGAACCATACCTGGAGCGATGCCGCCACTGATAGGCTGGACTTCAGCCACAAATCAAATTTCAATCGAAGCATGGCTTTTATTTGCAATTATACTTTTGTGGCAGTTTCCGCATTTCTTGGCTATTGCATGGATGTATCGTGACGAATATGAAAGAGCTGGGATTTTAATGCTTCCCGTCGTTGACAAAGAAGGAAAGTTAACAGTTCGTCAAGTAATGATTTTTACAGGACTGCTTTTCATCGTAAGTCTTGTGCCGTTTTTCATCGGTTTAGGTGGAATTGTTTATCTTTTCAGTGCAATAGCTCTAGGTGCTTATTTTCTATACTGTGCATTTTTAATGGCTAAGGAAAAGTCATTCGTAAGCGCAAGAAAGGTGCTTGTTGCTTCTGTAATTTATCTACCAGTGATTTTTGCGCTAATGGCTTTGAGTTTCTAGTTCTATGGAGATAAAAGTAGGACAGATCGAGACACGGATCGAAGAGGGAAAAAAGAAGAAAAAGAGGCTTTCTTCTAGCATTGATGGTGGTTCAGGTGGTAGAGGAGGAAGACGTGGTGGCGGTGGCGGTGACGACGGAGACGATCCGAGCAATAGAAGTCATTTTGAAGAGATTGAACAATTCCGCCCTAGAAAGCTACGCGTCGGAATGTGGTTTTTATTGGTCGTCGTTCTAATGACTTTCGGCGCGTTAATGAGTGCTTACATATTTTTGGCAACAAGCAAGACTGTCGAATGGAAGCCATTCAGTTTGCCTTTTCAAGTTTGGGTGAGCACTGCTTTGATTCTAGCAAGCACTTTCACGATAGAGATTGCTCGTCGAAAGCTCGACCAGAACAAGCAAGCAGAAGCAAGAAAATGGCTTTCGGCTACGGTGGTTTTAGGCGGAGCTTTTATTGCTTCTCAATTGATGGTTTGGCTTAGGCTTTGGCAACTTGGAGTCTACGTTCAAAACAATCCTTATGCAGGGCTTTTCTATATCCTGACGATAGTTCATGCTGTTCACGTTATCGGTGGCATAATCGGTTTAGGTTACCTTGTGTTGCGATCATGGAACGAAACATCAGATCAGGAAGAGCTTTTGAGAAGGCAAACTTCGGCAACTGTTACCAGTTGGTATTGGCATACAATGGACGGACTTTGGATAGTCTTGCTGATACTTTTAGCTTTCTACCGTTGATTCCCTGAGAATTTATGCAACAGTCTGCTTCTTTGGATAAAAAGACAAATCTTTTAATAAACACCGTTTCTATCGGTATTCCCATCGTTGTTGCTATTTTGCTTTCAATGCCGAATAAGTTCTATTTTGGCGAGTGGACAAAAACATTGCCTCATGCAATTGGTTTGATAAATTCTCTAACAGTAATTTTTTTGATTGCGGGTTTGTTTTTCATTAAAAAAGGAAAAGTTGATCTTCACCGATATTCAATGACGGCGTCGTTTATTCTAGGGGCTTTGTTTTTGGTTTGCTACGTTGTTTATCATCTTTCAAATCCGCCGACTAGATTCGAGCGGGAAGGATTCGTTCGTTATTTTTACCTTTTCGTGCTTATCACTCATATTGTCTTCTCTTTAGTAGTTTTGCCTTTGGTGCTAAGAGCGATATTTTTCGCCTTGAGCGAGCAATTTGAGCGTCATCGTAGAATAGTGAAATTTGCTTATCCTATCTGGCTTTATGTTTCGGTTACGGGAGTTATAGTTTACGTTTTAGCAAGGTTAATCTGAAGAGTTAATTTGGTGCAAGTAAACGTGATTTTTCATTTGAAGCTACGAAGCAGGTTTTAGGAGATCGGGATTCATTGCCAAAAAGCACGAACGGCAATATACGGGCTTGCCTTGAATCGGATAGAAAGGGACTGTAGTAAAAACACCGCATTTAGCACAATAAACAGCAACTTCTATTTTTCCTTTGGGATGCTTTTTTTGTAGAGCCAGTATAGCTTCTATTCTTTCATTTTTTCGTTTTTTGCATGTTGCACAGCGTTTAGGTGGGTTTTTTAATCCCTTATCTCGAAAGAAAATCTGCTCTTCAACACACCAGACAAAAACTTGTCCACATTCAACGCAAACTATCTCAATATCGGAAAGTTCTTCGTTTTCCTGCGGTGCTGAAAAGGCTGAATGACCGCTGGTTGTCGGATTTGTCATGGTTTTTCCCCTTTCTCAACTTTCAAAATTAAGCGGAGCTAATTTATATTTTAACGCTTTCTGATTGTTATAAATCAAGCCTAAACATCATTTTTCCAAATTTGCTTCTCGGCATGATGAATATAGAATTGAAACTAAGTTCTTCATTTCGAGGTTGGTATGAAAGTGCTAGTTGTTGGATCAGGAGGAAGAGAACACGCAATCTGCATGGCTTTCAAAAAGAGCAGTTGCACGGTTTATTGTGCTGAAGGCAATGCCGGAATAGCGGAAATTGCCGAATGTATCAGGATCAGTCCAACTGATGTTAACGGTTTGGCAGAGTTTGCCGAAAAGGAAAAAATAGAACTTACTTTTGTTGGTGGTGAAACGCCGCTGGCTTTGGGCATTGTGGACGAATTTGAAAGAAGAGGCTTGAAGATCATCGGCGCAAATAAATTGGCGGCGAGACTAGAGGCTTCAAAGGCTTTTGCAAAGGATTTCATGAGCCGTCATTCCATACCGACAGCCAAATACAAAGTTGCCGATTCCATCGAAGAGGCAAAGCAGATTTTAGAAAGCGGCTTTTTCGGTGGAGCCAATTCGCCAGTTGTAATTAAAGCTGATGGCTTGGCTGGCGGAAAAGGTGTTATTGTTGCAGAAGATCGCCATCAAGCTTTTGAGGCTGTTGAGAATCTGGAAAATGTGGCAGGCAAAGACGCTTCGCAGAAAATAGTTTTAGAAGAGAGACTTTTTGGCAAAGAGCTTTCGCAATTGGTTTTCACTGATGGAGAAAATTTCGTTTTGATGCCACCGGTTAGAGATCACAAAAGGATTTTTGAAGGTGATAAAGGACCAAATACCGGAGGCATGGGAACTGTAGCAGATTGGGGACTTGTGACGGATTCACAGATGGGACAGATTGTTTGGGATATTGTTGAACCAACTTTGCGAGGGTGCTTGAGCGACGGATTCAAATTCAAGGGAATTCTTTTTTTAGGCTTGATGCTAGAGGAAACGGGCGGGGTGAAGGTTTTGGAATACAATGCTCGTCTTGGCGATCCTGAGGCGCAAGCGATACTACCGCTTCTGGAAACTAACATAATCGAGATTTGCGATGCTATTTTGAACGGAACTCTGGAAAAGACGGAAGTAAAATGGCAAAACAAAAGTGCAGCTTGTGTTGTTCTAGCATCTCAAGGCTATCCACAAAAACCGAAAACGGGCGACGTGATTAAGGGATTGGAGGATGCGGCAGCGATGGAAGATATTTTTATTTTCCACGCCGGGACAGCCAAAAATGGAGAAGGAGAATTCATAACTGCAGGCGGTAGAGTCTTAGGTGTGACGGCCGTCGGAGAAAGTTTGGAAAAAGCCTTGAGTAGGGCATACGAGGCAGTCGGAAAAATTCACTTCGACGGTATGCAATATCGTCGCGACATCGGTAAGTAAGTCTCAAATTCTACAGAATTTCAAAATCTTTCTAAGGCGAAAATTCGCTCTTGGCTTTCTTTAATTTTTTCAAGACTTTGAATTTATGCGTAAGAATTACAAATACTATGACTTTTTGATGGCGGCTTTTGTCACAGTGCTTTTATGCTCAAATTTGATAGGCGTTCACAAAGTAACATACGTCAACTTGCCGTTTTATGGTGAATACGTTTATGGCGCAGGAGTTTTGTTTTTTCCTATCAGCTATCTTTTCGGCGATATTTTGACAGAAGTTTACGGTTATGCACGCTCAAGAAAAGTGATTTGGAGCGGATTTGCGGCAATGGTATTTGCGTCGCTCATGTCTTTTGTTGTTGTGAGTCTTCCGCCAGCAAGTGTTTTCCCATCTGAAACCCAGAAAGCACTTGAAATGATTTTCGGGCAAACTCCGCGAATTGTCGTTGCTTCTTTGACCGCTTTCTGGGCTGGGGAATTCGTTAATTCATTCGTTTTAGCGAAGATGAAGCTTCTGACGAATGGAAAGTATTTGTGGACTAGAACCATAGGTTCAACAATTGCTGGAGAGTTCGTTGATACGCTCATTTTCTATCCAGTAGCCTTTTATGGGTTTTGGTCGAATGAACAGCTTATTAGCGTCATGATTGGAAATTACTTTATCAAAGTTTTGTGGGAGACCGTTGCGACACCTTTCACTTATTGGATTGTAAATTCGCTCAAAAAAGCGGAAAATGAAGATTATTTTGATCGCAACACTAACTTTAATCCTTTTACTTTGGAAGTTTAAGCAGGAGTCAAAAAGATGCCGATAGTAATGAAGTTTGGCGGAACTTCGGTTCAAGATACTGAGGCGTTTATTAGGGTTTCTTCGATAGTTGAGATCGAGAAAGAAAACTCACCTGTTGTTGTGACTTCGGCGATGGCAAAAGTGACAGATGCCTTGATTCATGCATTTGAGATTGCAAGAAAAGGCAACTCTGAAGAGGCTTTCAGAGTGCTTGAGGAGCATTTCCAAAGACATCAAAAAGTTTCTCAAGACCTGCTTGATAGAAATCAGCAAGAAAAATTCGAGCAAGAGCTGGATTTTGCAAGGCAAGAGTTGAAAGACCTGTTGGCTCGTGTTGCACGCCGAAGTTTGCCGCTTTCGATGCTGAAAGATGCAATAGTTTCTTACGGCGAACAACTTTCTTCAAGACTTTTAACAGAAGTTCTAACGGCAAAAGGGTTAAATGCTTTTCACATTGATGCTCGGAGGCTCATAGTGACCGATGACGAATTCGGTGCTGCTAATCCTATTTGGGAAGAAACCAGAGATTTAATCAGGCTAGAACTTTTACCGCTTTTAGATGCAGGGAAAATACCGGTTCTAGGCGGCTTTATTGCGGCGAATCGAAGTGGCGAAACTACAACTTTGGGAAGAGGTGGGTCTGATTATTCCGCCGCATTAGTTGGAGCCGCAATCGAAGCAAAGGAAATACAAATTTGGACTGATGTCACCGGTGTCTTGACCTGCGATCCGCGTATATGTCCAGAGGCTAGAACTTTGAAGACGCTGTCTTATGAAGAAGCGGCAGAGCTTGCATATTTCGGTGCAAAGGTTTTGCATCCGAAGACGATTCAGCCGGCAGTTGATCTTCAAATACCTGTTCGCGTTTGCAATTCACATAAGCCACAGGAACCCGGCACGATGATTTTGCCTTCGTCGCAGTCAACGCCGAGAAAAGTTAAATCTATCGCATACAAGAAAGGGATAACAGTTTTGCGGATCACTTCAGCAAGAATGCTCGGAGCCTTCGGTTTCATGAGCGCTATTTTTCAAATCTTCGAGAGATACAGAACCGTCATTGACGTTGTTGCCACTTCTGAAGTATCGGTTTCTTTGACTCTTGATAACATTAGCGCATTGGACGGTATCGTGAAAGAACTTGAAAGAATCGGCAAAGTTGAAGTTGAGCATGGAAACGCTGTTGTTTGCGTTGTCGGCTCGGGCTTGAGAGAAACAGCAGGCGTCGCCGCACAGATTTTCAAAGCCATAGCCGATTTTAACATCTCATTGATTTCTCACGGAGCTTCAAGCGTTAATCTAACTTTTGTCGTTAAAGAAGAGTTTGTTGCCGACGTCGTAAAAAGACTTCATGATGAATTCTTCGCATTCAAAGAAGAAACAGCACAAACTTCCAACAAATACGCGTCTGATAACGTTTGATGACATGATGCGATAATGAAATTTTTTTAGAAAATTGCGCGTCTGATAACTTTTGCCGATCAGTGACGAGATTTTTTTCGAGCTTATGCGTCTGATAATTGAAAAACATCTGGCCTCGACTCAGACTATTTGGTTTCTTTCAAGCACACGCGTCTGATAACGCTATTAACATGATACAATGATGCAATTTTTTAAGGAGCTGTGCGTCTGATAACGCTTTGCTTGACTTATGTTGTGTTTTGCGGTTAGGTTACCTGTTGTTGGTGTTCTATTCGTCAATTATTGGTTCTTTACGTCGTGCTTTTCGTTTTTCGGCTTGCCAGCGTTGGCGAGTTGCTTCGATATCGAAGGGAGTTTTTGTGCCGTCGCGTAAGTTTTCGACTTCATGTTGAACGCGCGCAGCTATCAGACGATAAGCTTCTGTTTTTGGAATACCTTTGACCATTTCAGAAAGCTCATCGTATTCGAGAAAACGCCCTATTTTAGCGCCTACCGTTGCGCCGAAACTTTCTCTTTTCGGTATAACCATTCCTTTCGGATAAGCTTCGTATGTTCCCCAGATATAAACCGGTAAAATTCCGACTTTGCAGTTGAGAGCCAAATATCCGATTATCGGCTTGAATTCGTTGATTTGGCCTGTTAGTGATCTTGTTCCTTCAGGGAATATCAAAGCGTTGTAACCTTCGTTGAGAATGCGGGTAACATGGCGAAGCGACTGGCGTAAGTTTCCGCTTCGTTCGATTGGAACGAGAGTCGTGAAGTTGGTCATGTAGGCGCGTTTTAGTTTCGTATCAAACCAGTAATCGGCCGCCGCTACTGCAACTGTTTGCTCAGCAACTTCCTTTCCTAAAGCCTTTTTAACAAGCCCTGTGTCGAGATGAGATGCATGATTGGGTGCAACTATGAAGTTCGTATGAACAGGCACGTTGCTTTGTCCTTCAATAACAGTTTCCAAAATACCGTCGTAAAGCATCGTTTGCGCAAGATCAATCATTGAACTGCCAATTCGTCGGATTATCCACGGAAGTTTAATATCTTCATCCGTTTTCTTTTCTTCCATTACGACTTCATCGGCGATTTTCTTTGTTTTGTTAACTCTTTCGACTATTGAGAGAAGTTCCGAAAGGGTTTGAACTTCATTTAGCTTATCGGGTTGTAAGACGCGTCCGCCTGCATCTTCAATAGCCGCTTGTAATTCTACAAACATTAAGCTATCAAATCCCAGATCAACAAGTTTGCTATTGAAATGAACTTCCGACAGCGAGCGGTTAGATACACTTGCAACTATCTTTCTCAGCCACAGACCGGTTTCATCACCGTTTGTTTCAGTTTTGAGTTTCGCAAGTTTCTTTTCTTTGGCTTCCATTCGCTGGAGAATCTTAACCACTTCTTGGCGTTTGACTTTTCTTGTAGCCGTGCGCGGAAGTTCAAAGGGTGTTAAGTGCAGAACCTTAATTCTCTTGAAAAACGGAAGTGAGGCAGAAACTTCTCTGAAATGCTCTTCGACTTTTCGGTTTATCTCAGCTCTAGAAAGCGATGTGTCATATTCGTAATTCGGCACGACCAAAGCCGCAACTTTCTCTCCGCCGTCTTCATCTGGCAGACCTACAACCGATAGTTCTTTTATGTATGGAGATTTGCCATAGATTTCTTCAATCTCGTCCGGGTAGATGTTCTTTCCGTTTGAGTCTATGATTACGTCTTTTGCGCGTCCGACTATGTAGAGATTTCCGTCTTCGTCAATCTTTCCTAAATCGCCAGTTCTGAGCCATCGGTCTTGCAAAACGTTTCGAGTCGCTTCTTCGTTTTTGTAATATCCGAGCATTACATTTTGCCCGCGTGCAAGTATTTCGCCGATGCCGTTTTCATCTGGATCGTCAATCTTGATTTCAACACCGGGAAGAGGTTTCCCGACGCTTCCCGTTATCAACCTGTTACTCGGACGCGCAACCGTTAGAACCGGCGAAGATTCCGTTAGTCCATAGCCTTGCAGAATGTTGAATCCAAGCCCATGTAGCTCTCTTTGGACTTTTTCCGAAAGAGCCGAACCGCCTGAGATTAAATATCTCATTCGCCCGCCCATGCCTTGATGAATCGGGAAGAAGAGAATGGGACCGAGATTGAAGGGCGTATTGTCTCGTAGCCATGCGTTGAATTCGATAATGTTATCAGCAATATCCGCAAGCCAATCTCCGCGCTCTCTAAGCCGTGTTTTTATTCTTCTGTGTAGCATTTCCCAGAGCGCAGGAACACCAATCATTCCGGTTATGTGTCCACTTTCGATTGCACGCGCAAGTTCTTCTGCCGAAAGTTCTTCAAGGTATGTTATCTGAGTTCCGTTTGAGAAAGGCGTTAAAAATCCCGCAGAGAATTCAAAAGTGTGATGCAGAGGCAAAACCGAAAGCACGCCATCGTTGATTCCCATTTCAAGAACGCTAGAAAGCATCGAAACCATGTTGACGAAGTTTTTATGTGAAAGCATAACAGCTTTCGGGTTGCCCGTCGTGCCCGAAGTAAAAATCAGAGAAGCTATAGAATTTGCCAGAATTTTCTTTGGCAGAAGTTCTATTCTTCTTTGCTCTTCTTCTTCGGAGACAAGTTCGTAAACTTCTTCAAACGTCCACACAGGAATTTCCAAATTTGATTCCCTGAGCTTTTCTGCTAAATCCAAGTTATCATCAGCAACTTTTTGGGAGACAATTATTGCAGAGGCATCGCTTAATTGTGCGAAGTTGGCTATTTCCGAAGAGGAGCTTGAAGGATCGATTGGAACAGCAGTAGCACCGGCTTTGATGATGCCAAAATACGTTATTCCCCATTCAGGCATGTTGTGTGAGCAAAGCACCACCTTATCGCCTTGTTTTATCCCTTGAGATGCTAGAAATCCTGCCGCTCTCAAGGCAAGCTCCCTAATGTCTTCGTAGGTATATTGCTCTTTGCGTCCGTTGCGTTCGATCTTCATTGAAACGCGCGTTGCAAAGCGCTTGGTTGCAGTGTCGAATAAGTCGCACAAGTCTTTGTAGGTGTAAACTCGCTTTTCTGGCTTTTTGAGTTCTTCTTCTAGAGTTGGCAAGACCCATTTTCTAACGCCCGGAAAATGAATCTTGAGCCAGTATTCAAACCAATCAATTTTCTCCGGATACCAAGGCAAAAGATGTTTTTCTTCATCTGCGATTGATGCCATTAGCTCCCTGACATTATCAGCGCGAAACTCGTATTCGTTGTCAATCATGAAAGGCTTGAAAAGCGCAAAGGCATCAATCGTTTCTCTGGTTGATTGTTCAAATTCTTCGACGGATTTTTTCAGGTTTGAAATAATATCGGAGAATCTTCCGCCTGCCCATTTCGGTTTTGCTTCGTCCAAAAGTTCGCTTGCTTTTTTCGCAAGTTTATTGAGCATCGGCGCGGAGAATCTTTCATAAGTTTCTTGCGAAACCGGCAGTGCTTCGATGTTTGCGGCGAGTTTGTTGAGAAGTTTATTACCCGTTTGCTTTTCCTTGTAGTATTCGCGTTTATAAAGCCCAAGCAATTCCACGATGCGCTTCATGTCGATTGGGTTTGAGTCACCTGAAGAGGCTTGAAAAACAAGCGGTGGGTTATCGTCAACAAGCGCTTTCGCTGCTGCCGCGAGTATGACGCCTGCGACCATGTCAACTGGAATTATGTCCAGAACCAATTTTTCATTAACCGGAATCAGAGGCTGACCGCGAAGTGCGATAAAAATAAGCGGAGCTGTAGTTGTGAAGCCTTCATTCCAGCCCGGAAAAGGATATTCTACTGCGGATTCAACAATGCTCGGACGAACCAGTACTTTAACAATATCATTTTGTTGGGCAATTATTTGTTCAGCAAGCGATTTTGAATAAGTGTAAATGTTTGTCCAGCCCCAGTAGTCGGCTCTTTGTGATCCGAGTTCGGTTGTGCGCTCGCGAATCCACATTTTGCGCTCTCGGAAGATGGCGGATTTGAGTTCGGCTTCGTCGTCAGGGTCTCTGCCTTCTTCTTCAAAGCGTTTGCGAGCGGCTTCACGGAATTTGGCTATTTGCATTGCATCGTCGGCTTCCTGACGAGCCTGCTCTGAAAGACGCGCACAATCTTCGATTTCCTTGTTCACGTCAAAAGTAGTGCCGATAAGTTCGTTCTTTCGTGGAAAATAGCCGATTACAGGTTCATTTTCCCAAACCGTTCCGCTTCGCTTTCCTGCAACAAAACAGGTTGAAACATGAACGAGACACGGGCGGCGCATCATGCGTGCTATTTGAATTATATTGTTCGAGCCAACAACATTGGTTCTCAACGCACTTTCAAGCGGCGGGTTGAATGTAACGTTACCTGCCGCATTGATTATGACATCGCAGTTTGCCATTATCTCACGAGCTTCGTCTTCCGAAAGCCCCAAGAATTCTTCGCCCACATCGCCATTTATCGGAACGACCTTTTCTCGAATAAAATCTTCAAAGTCTGCGCCGAATTTTTCTCTGAGAGGATCGAAAGGCGGGCTTGTGACTATGCTTGTCCAGAAACGGTTTCTCGACTCGGCTGCGTTGCGAGCGCGCACAGTCGCATAGACTTTGCCAATATCAGGAAAGTTGTGCAAAAGCATTGAAAAAGTTACTTTCCCAACGAATCCAGTTCCGCCAATGAGAAGTATATTTTTGCCTCTGAAAATTTCCGTAGGCGACAACTTCATAAGCCTTTGTTTTACGAGTTTCTGGCTCACAAAACTATTTCTTCTCCAAGCTCTGAAGAACCCGCTCGTATCTGGCTTTCCAAGATCGCAAAGATTCTTCAGAAAGAGTGTTTACCAAAGTCGAAATCTTTGATACTGCAGTTTGCAGTTCTTCTAGCTTTGGTTTTGCCGTATCCGATACGCTCAGCATTATGACAGTAAGTTGATTGTTGGTCACTTCTTCCAGCATTCTTCTTATTTCAGTTATTGTTTCTTCTCTTACTTGTCGTTGCCGTTTTCTGACAACCCAGAAAATCAATCCGTGTAGCGTCCCAACGATGGTGGCTGTAATAGCCGCCGCGTGCCAAACATTAGATCCCGAAAAGAAAAGCATCGGCACAGCAATTATTACGACTATTCCGACGCCGCTTAAAATAAGTTCTATGTTGTTGAAGAAAAATTTCATAAAAAGCTTTGCTCTTCAATCGCTAACATTACAAATTCCAATCATCGGTTGATGTAACATTGTGATTTCAGCGTTCTTGCCCATGTATGAACGTGCCATAGCAATCGCTTCGGTCAAATTATCAGCGCGTTCCCAGCCTAGAATTTCCGGAACATGGGCATTTTCAGCTCCAGCGACTATGACGCGCCCTACGTGTTGACGTCCGTTTTCGCCCCAATACCACATGAAAAACGGATGAGCACCGTGGTAAGCGTTTCCGCGCCTATACATCTCGATATATGCAGGGTTTTCAGCAAATTCACGTTCGTATTTCTCCCTTAAGTAAAAAGCGTCACGCGATTCAGGTAACAAACGATGGAAAAACTCAATATATGAAGGATGAAAATTGTGATCGAATTCATCAAAGCATGGATGCGTGATTATCAAAACGCCGCCTTTTTTGATAAGGGGCTTGTTGCGATACATGTTGAAATGGTAGCCGAGTGCCATCACCTGCACCAGAAGCGGATTCAAAGCAGAATAAACGTTATAAGGTGAAATGTCGGGAATTCCCGTTATCAGTATGTCGCACTGACCTTTTACAGGGATTTCATATTGCTGGAAGTTTTTTTCAAGTATTTTTTGATGCACTGGCTCTGTTGCTCCTGCGTAGCAGGCAATCATTTCATATTGCGCAGGTATTTGGTGAAGTAGTTTTCGCCGCGCAATTCTCGGCAGTCGTGAAAAAGTTCTTTTCACGGCTTCCCACTTCAGCCTATCAGAAAGGCTGAATTCATCTTCATTTCTGGTTAAGATGTCATAGCCTTCGGGAAACATTCGATTGTTTAGTGCTGTTTCAATATGAAAAACCTTTAAGTTTTCATCAACCAACTTGCCCAAGCGAGCGATTTTGTGATTCAGCTCCGAGCGTTCGGGGTCCATGTATGAATTTGAATCGCGGATCGTTTGGGGTTCGTGATGCGCGCGGAGCGATTCATAATCGCACAAACCAACTGCTACCGACTTATGCCCACCGTCCATCGGCACTAAGTTGATATTCAAGTAAATCAGCAAATCGCTTTCAGCACATCGGCGGTTTATTCTCAAAGGCTCGCCGTGTTTTGTATAGCCGAGTGTTACGAGATTTTCGTCATCTTCTGCATCGTGGTTGTAGTATCTGTCGGGATAAAAGGCGTCGAAAATCTTTTTTCCGACCATTCGACGCATTTCCCACTCTGTCATTTTGCGGTGAAGCGAGTTTGCTATTACAAGGTGAATGTCATCAACTCCGTTTGCGGCGCAAATATCCAAAACCACTTCAAGCATTGTTTGCCGAAGGTCTGGCGTTGCCATCGGCGGGAGCGGAAGAGAAATGTCATCCATCGCTATCGTGACTTTCATTCCGGGTCTAAGTTGAGCGTAAAGCGGATCGGCATCAATCGGATGATTTATTGCATATCGGATTGCCGCTTCTCGATTGGGTAAGCCTTTGATTGGTGGATTTGGATAAATTACACGCGTGCCTATCGGGAGATGTTCCAAAATAAAGTCTTCGCCGAATGGAATGATGCGAGGCGCGCTGTCTTTATCAATGTAAACTATTGATTCGTGAGTTTTTCTACGTAAGTTCAGTGCCATAGTCTGTTTTCATCTCAGATCAAGAATTGGCCAATCGTGCTGTAAAGCTGTTTGTCTTAGTCGGAAATCAGGATTAACAGCTACAGGATGCCCAACTATCGAGAGCATCGGTAGATCAGAAATCGAATCAGAGTAAGCGTAAGATTCCGAAAGATTGATGCCTTCTCTTTCGGCGTATTCTCTTATCCATTTTGCTTTCGTAGCAGAAGCCATTACGGGTGGCAAAACCCTTCCAGTAGCATAGCCATTGACAAATTCCAGCCGATTTGCTTTGTAATCATCAATTTCCAGATACTCCATTAGTTTCTCTATCGTAAAATCAAGTGCGCCTGTAAGCACGACTTGCCTAAGCCCGATTTTTTTCGATTTCTGAATCAGGTCACGTGCTCCCGGATAAACCGCAGGCTTTAGAACCTTTTCAAAAAGCTCATCCGCAAAATAACGAAGCCTGTCGTAAGATTGACCTTTGTAGCTTCGGAAAAAAAACTCGTTGAAAACATTTCGCGAGTAAAGATCAACCAAACCAAAAGCTGGCAGCTTTATCAAAGTTTCAGTTCCTTTTTTCAGCGTTTGCCAAAGTCCTTGCTGGCGCAAAGAGTAGAAAGCAAGCGTGTGAACAAGATTTGTCCGAATCAGAGTCCCTTCTAAGTCATAAAAAGCCGCTGCTTTCTTGTTTCGATCCCTTGCCATATCGCAGGAAATTAAAATATAGCAAAACTCGTTTGTTTTCATTAACAAAGCGTTTGCAATGCAGGAAAGTTTTACGAAAGTATGACAAATTTCAGAGGAGTTGGTGGAAATTATGATAAGAAAGTCATAAGTTTAAGTTGTTGAAGGCAACTTCCGAATTTCAGAGTGTTAAAGGTTTGATACTAATTTTTTTGTGAGTTTTCTATAGACTCAATCCACTTTCTGACGTCTTCAAGAGAACGAAATTGAAATATCGCTTCTGCCATTTGCTCGATTTGTTCTAGTGTCAAGGTATCAATTCTTTCTAAAAGCTCCGCATCTAACTCACCGAACAAGGCTGTTAACTGTTTTATCAGAAGCCTTTGTTCGCCTTGTTCAATACCTTGTTCGATACCTTTTTCAATACCTTGCTGAACTCCTTGTTGAATTGCCTCTTGCACTATTTTTTGATACAAAGGCGATTGCTCGAATAACTCCGTCATATCCCACCCCAAAATCCTTATGGCATCTTTTCCTAAGACCAAGTTTGCAAAAATCTGTAGTGCAAACTTTAAGTCTCCTAAGATGCACTTGGTTTTAGCTCCTTACTTAATTCTAATTCCTCTTTTGCCTTTCTCAAAGTTTTTTCCTCTGCTCCACCTTTCATCAAAGGCACGAAAGGTATTAAAGCCAGTAACTTTTCTTCCAGCACCTTCTCTGCTTCTACTTCCCAAAGGTTTATTACTTTGTAGTCTATTCTCTTTTTCAGACCCAAAATTTCGGTTTCGTATTTATCAGCGATTTCGCCTTTGTATGGCAGAAGATTCACGAGGATTGGAAAGACTAACAGTTTGAACTGAGATTCTGCTAGCATGGCATAAGTTCCCATTCTCAAGGGCATATCTTTGTTGTAGTGAGTTTGAAATTCAAAAAGAGCCAGAAAAGAGCCTACGGGAGAGTCCTTGACCATAACCAAAGTATCTGTAACCCTTGAGAAGAGCTGGAATTCAGGATTAACGATTTCGCAATCGCCGACGTTCTCGATGTTAGTAGCCCAACGAACCCAACTTTTCGGATCAAGCCTGATTAAACTTTTGCTTGCAATGTCTGATGTTTTCATGCTCAAAAAGACTTTGGCAGATTTTCAAGCTGACGGCATTGAGACAACAAACACTAACTCCTACAAGCCTATTTCCCTTCCTTCTTTGTTGTTTTTGATGGTTTTGGTGGTTGTGGAACATTTGTGTTGACATTAACGTTTGTTGTGTCAATGTTTGCGACAGGTTGTTGTTCGATTGCAAGGTTTGCGGCTTCTCTTTCGAGTTGAGATTGAGATTTTCCGGGAGATTTGTAAGTGCCTCTGAAAACGTCGCCAACAGCCAAACGCCATCCGACATTTTCTATCTTTGCATTTGCACCTGCTTCCGTAAGTTTAGCTTTTATCTCTTCTGCTTCGCTCAAAGTGACACCTTTTTTCGTTCCGCTGACTTTGTTATTTTCTTCTTTGATTTCCATTTCTGGGATTGACTTTGTTACTTCCAAAATCTTTGCTTTGTCATCACCGATGAATTCAAATGAAACGGTTGCTTCTCTTATGAAAGGCAGATCTTCCCAGATTCTTCTTTTTTCGTTCCAGACTTCTACTGCTCCAAAGTCGCCATTGATTCTTTCATCACGAATCTTAGGCATGCTGCTTGCGTAAGTCGTTTCGGTAAATCCGTTTTTGAAAACTTCTTCGAGTGGTCTCTTGTGGAGTTGTGCCTGAAATTCAGCTAGCTTGTGTGTTGATTGTGTGCACATGTTCTTTATTGCTTCTATGTCTTTAGCCTTTACAGCTCTGTAAAGCATTTGATACGCTTCGGTAGGCGAATCGGCAGTTGTTTTGTTTTTGCTACAATTGGTGGCAAGCAACGCTAGACACAAAAAAACGATATAAAGAAAATTTTTCATCATCTTAAACTCCTTAATTTTATTCACAAACCAGAATTTTCCTATGTTTCGTTTGGGAAAATCAAACTAAATGAGCTGTTCAAAAGCTTAGCCATTATAGACTTCTTCGATTCTGTCAATCATTTGTTCGATATGAAATTTTTCTGCGGCTGTTTTTCTGGCCATTTCTCCAAAATCTTTTTGTGCCTTTTCATCGAGCAAAAAGAATTTTATTGCCTGGGCAAGTTCAAAAGGAGATTCTACGGGAACCAGTTTGGCAGAAGAATTATCTTGCAAAAGCTCCAGAGCGCCTTTGGTTTTAGTCGCTACGATTGCTTTTCCGCTTGCCATAGCTTCAAGTATCGCCAACCCGAAGCTTTCCATTCTGGAAGGCGAAACGAAAATGTCAACCACCTGAAAGAAATCGGCAGTATTTTCAACCCAATCCAAGAAAAGAAATCTATTTTCGAGACCCAAGACTTTGACCAATCGCTTCAGTTTTTTGCGGAATCCTTGGCTAAGCGAATTGTCGCGTCCTACGATTACAAAAAAGGCTTCGGGAAATTCTTGAGCGAGAGTCTTAGCGGCTAATATGAATTCCTGCTGACCCTTCAGCTCCTTCAGTTCTCCAAGTGTCGCTATGATTTTAGCGTTTTGTGGGATTTTGTGAAAAGAAAAGAATTCTTTGCGGATATCGGGATTATCTGATGTCGCCCAGTTCTCGATATGAATGCCATTCGGAATGACGTTGATTTTTTCATCAGGGAAGGTTTCTTTCAGGATTTCTCTGACCGATTCGGAAACGGCAATGGCTTTTCGCACGTTTTTCAAAGCAGTTCTTTGAAGTCGAGACATCGGAAAGAGAACGTGCCTGGTTATAAAAAACTTAGAAATTCCCGCAATGCGACAAGCAAGACTAACTGGGAAATAGTCTTTTGCCGAGTGAGCATGGACTATCTCGATTTTTTGCTCTTTGCAGATTCGAGCTATCTTCAAGGCGCTGAAAATATCAATGGAGTTCCTAACAGACACGGAAAAAACATTCTTTCCGAGAAAAGAAAGCCTTTCTCGCCAAACGCTTTCGGGATGAATCACTGCAAAAACTTCATAGCCTCGTTCTTTCAGAGCGGAGCAAATATCAACAAAATGACGCTCTCCACCACCAAAGTTTTTCGTCGAGTTGATTTGTAAAATTCTCATCGTTTTTGCAGGTCCTCTTATCATTGTTGTAAGCAAAGGATGTAGTAACATTTTCATTTGAAAAATTTCTGAAAATCAAGCGATAAGTAGTGGTGAAATTTAACGAGTGGAAGAACAGATTTGTCCATCATTTCGGATTTTGCTTGTGAGAACTCAATCTTTTTTGGAAAGTTAAGATGCTCAAAGTAGGGTTAACAGGCTCAATAGCGGTAGGAAAGTCTTATGTTTGCCGAGTCTTTCGAGAGTTGGGAGCTTTCGTTTTGGATGCGGACTTAACGGCTCGTGAAGTAGTTGAGCCTAACACGCAAGGGTGGCGTTTGATAGTCGAAAATTTCGGAAAGGAAATCCTTAATCCCGATGGTTCGATAAATCGAAAAAAACTCGGCGAAATCGTTTTTGCCGATGAATCAAAGCGCCTTTTGTTGAATTCGATTGTTCATCCTTTGGTCATCGAAGCCCAGAACGAATGGCTGAAAGAATGTGAAGCAAAAAACCCCGATGGAATCGCAATTGTGGATGCGGCGCTGATGATCGAATCGGGAAGTTGGGTTCGTTTCGATAAGATTATCGTTGTTTGGTGCGAACCTTCGGTTCAGCTAAAGCGCTTGATGAAAAGGAATGATTTGACGGAAGAAGAAGCACTCAGAAGAATCAAAGCGCAGATGCCACAGGAAGAAAAGAAGAAATACGCAGACTTTTTGATTGATACGACCAAAGGTTTTCGAGCAACTAGAAAGCAAGTCATTAGCGTATTTGAAAAACTCAATGCTTTACAAAAATCCAAAGGTGTTCAAGGGAAAGCAGAGAATTAGGCTAAAATTAGAGATTAGGCTCGTCGTCGTTGGTTTTTCAGACATTGAAACGAAAGTAAGCGATGTCGCCTTCCTGCATTACGTAATCCTTTCCCTCAAGGCGCATTAAGCCTTGTTCACGTGCCGCTTTTTCTGAGCCTGCACGAACCAGGTCGTCGAAGGCTATAATTTCAGCGCGAATAAATCCGCGCTCCATGTCGGAATGTATTTTTCCCGCCGCTTGCGGCGCTTTTGTGCCTGCAGGAATCGTCCATGCTCTAACTTCTTTTTCACCTGCCGTTAAGAAGCTTATTAAGCCAAGAGTTTTGTATGCTGATTTTATTAACTTATCAACCCCGCTTGATTCAACACCGAGACTTCGCAAGAATTCCAATCTTTCCTTTTCTTCTAATCCTACAAGCTCAGCTTCCAATTTTGCGCAAATTACTACGACTTCAGAACCTTCGGCTTCAGCATACGCCTTTACAGCTTGAACATAAGGGCTTGAATCCGCGTCTGATAACGTTTCTTCATCAACATTTGCCGCATAGATTATGGGCTTTGCTGTTAGTAGAAACCAACTCTTTACGATAGCTTTTTCTTCTTCTGTTAGCTCAACGCTTCTGACGGGTTTTCCGTCTTCTAATGCAGGTTTTATTTTTTCGAGAATTTTAAGACTTTCTATTGCAGATTTATCACCTGCTTTTGCTGATTTTGAGACTTTATCGAATCTTTTTTCGATAGAAGCTAAATCAGCAAGTGCTAATTCGATTTGAATGGTTTCGATGTCGCGAACTGGGTCAACTGAGCCTTCGACGTGAGTTATGTTTTCATCATCGAAGCACCGAACTACTTGAACGATTGCGTCCGTTTCCCTTATGTTTGCGAGAAACTGATTTCCAAGTCCCGCGCCTGAAGATGCGCCTTTGACTAAACCGGCAATATCAACAAATTCAACCACCGCAGGCACAACTCTTTGCGGGCGATAGATTTTCTCAAGCACCTGCAACCTTTCATCAGGCACAGCAACGACTCCTACGTTCGGCTCAATCGTAGCAAACGGATAATTTGCCGCCAGTGCCGCTTCTTGCGCAATTAGCGCATTAAAGAGTGTAGATTTTCCTACGTTCGGTAGCCCAACTATTCCAACTCTCAACATAATCAAGCAATTATTTTCCGAATAACTAAAAGCGACAAAAGTTTTTATTGTAAGCGAAAACAACAAATTTTCAAGCATCTGAACTTTAGTCTATCCAAGATCGAATCGCAGATGAAGCAACAGAATTGTAAACTTCACAAGCAGGAATGGAAATCCGTTCAAGTTAAATTGAGAAGGCAAGCTATGTTAGCGGAGCATATCTTTTGGAAAGCTAAAAGTGGCTAAAACCTTTTGGGTTTAAGATTTCAGTTCTGTTGGCAAAAACAAGTTCGAGTTTTTTAGAAGCAGTTATTTCGCCGATGCAAAAAATCTTTTTTCCTTTAGGCACAAAGCGCTGTAAGGTTTTCGCTTTTTCTGGTTTCACGGTGAAAAGCAATCGGAAATCTTCTCCACCGTGAAGGGCTAACTCTAACGCTTCATGATCGGAATTGACGACGGAGCGAAGCTTGCGGCTTATCGGTATTTTTTCGGCGAAAATTCTCGCTCCGACTTTACTTGCTTGACAAATATGCCATAGATCGGACGAAAGCCCATCGCTTATGTCAATCATCGCCGTTGCAAGTTGTCTTTCGCCTATCATCACACCAAGCTTGGTTTCCGGGTTCGGCTGAAGTTGATGAGATAAAAGGTTTTTGGTAAACTTCGAGTCCATTGAGCTTTTTTTGATTTTTCCTTCTAAAATTTTCAGAGCCAAAGCCGCATTGCCTAAGTAACCGCTAACAAAAATTAAGTCACCATTTTTCGCTCCCGAACGCAAAATCGCTTTTCCTTTTGGGACTTCGCCTAGAACGATTGAATCAACGAAAAATTTTTCAGCTGACTTCGATATGTCGCCACCTATGAGTTCGACCTTTTCACGTTTCGCCAGTTTGAACCAGCCTTTGTAGAATTTTTCGACAAAATCAGTTTGCCAAAGCGAGTTTGGGATGCCTAAAGTTACGAGCGCATACAATGGCTTTGCTCCCATTGCGGCGATGTCCGAGAGCGAAACCGCAAGCGCTTTGTGCCCTATTTGCTCAGCACTTGCCCAATTTAAGCGAAAATCAACGTCTTCAACAAGCAAATCCGCTGTAATGACGAAATCGGTTTTTTCATCTTTGCTGAAAACGGCACAATCATCCCCGACTCTTTTCAGTCTGAAACGCCATTTTAAGTCTGCAATGAAACCAAACTCGCTTTTTCTTCGCATTGATGAAAGTTTAATACGCAGTTGTGGCTCGTTTCAATTATCTTACTTCGGGCAAAATGAAATCTGCTGAAAGCTACCATCTCGCCTGAATCCTAGTGTTGTTTCCGCTAAAGTTGCATCGTCTTTGAAAGACAAGGTAAACTAATAAACAGAATCGGTGGCTGGGAGCCATCGAAAAAAAATTACGAACAAGGGAAGGGAAATATGAGAGAAAAACTTTTGTTAGCAATTTTTGTTTGCATAAGTTTGTTTGCTGGTGTTGTAAATGCACAGTCAGCGGCAAACCAAGAAAAGGAAGGTAAGCCGAAAGCGGCTGCCAAAAAGAATGATATAGTTGATGTCGCTATATCGTCTCCCGATCACAAAACGCTTGTTGAAGCCGTAAAAGCGGCTGGTTTGGTCGAAACGCTAAAAGGCAAAGGCCCTTTCACGGTTTTCGCCCCTGTTGATTCTGCCTTCAGTGCTCTTCCGCAAGGAACGGTTGAGTCTTTGCTAAAGCCTGAAAACAAGGAAAAACTAAAGGCTGTATTAACTTATCATGTGGTTGCAGGCAAGTTTACCGCTAAAGATGTTTTGAACCTGATTAAGAAAAACAAAGGAAAGGCAACTGTAAAAACTGTGCAAGGCGGAAGCTTGACGCTATCAACTGAGGGCGACAGTGTCGTAATAACCGATGAACAGGGCAATTCTGCCAAAGTGACCAAAGCAGACCTAATGGCTTCAAACGGCGTTATTCACGTTATTGACAAAGTTGTGCTTCCTAAGATGTAAATTGCATTAACAGAGATGATAGATTGAATCTCCTGAAACTGAAGGCGATCGATTCGATCGCCTTCAGTTTTTTTGTTTTCTGATATTTTCGCTTTTCTTTATCGCCGTTAGCTGTCTTGTTAGCCAGCCGTTTGAGCGTGAGCTTCCATCAGTTCTTTTAGCTTCGTTTCAACAGTAGATTGAATTTCCTTAAGGTTTTCTTCCGTATCGGCTTCAAAGCGCAGAACTAGAACCGGTTGGGTGTTTGAAGCTCTCACTAATCCCCAGCCGTTCGGGAATATAATTCGGGCGCCGTCAACGTCAATAACTTCATTCGTGCGCTTGAATTCTTCTGTCAAGAGCCTTACTATCTCGAATTTGCTTTCGTCTGAGCATGGAATTCTCATTTCAGGTGTATAAACAGTTTTCGGAACGTCTGCAAGAAAGCTCGAAAGCGGAGTTTCCGTTTTAGAGAGAATCTCCAAAAGTCTAGCACCAGCGTATATTGCGTCGTCGTAACCAAAATAGCGGTCAGCAAAGAAAATATGCCCGCTCATTTCGCCTGCCATCGCCGCTCCAGTTTCTTTCATTTTGGCTTTTATGAGCGAATGCCCTGCTTTCCACATTACAGCATTTCCGCCGTGCGCTTTGATGTCGTCAAAGAGGGTTTGAGAGCATTTTACTTCAGAGATAAACGTTGAGCCGGGTTTTTCTTTAAGAATGGCGCGGGAAAAGATAATCATCAATTGATCGCCCCAAATTATATTGCCTTTTTCGTCAACTACTCCTATTCGATCACCGTCACCGTCGAAAGCAATTGCAAGGTCTGCGCCTGTTTCTTTGACCTTTTCTATTGCAAATCTCATGTTTTCGACGACTGTAGGGTCGGGATGATGATTCGGAAAGTTACTGTCGGGTTCGCAGAAAAGCTCCACTACTTCGCAACCTAAATCTTTGTAAAGAGGAGCGGCTATGTATCCGCCCATTCCGTTTCCACCATCAACGACGACTTTTATCCGACGGTCACCGAGTTTTATGTTTGAAAGAACGTATTGACGATAAGTTTCAACAACTTCTCGTTCTTCAACTGTCCCACTTCCCGATGTGAATTCGCCAGATTCGGCGATTTTTCTTATCTCTTGAATTTGTGGGCCATAGATGCTGGTTTTGCCTAAGCATATTTTGAAGCCGTTATTATCGGCGGGATTGTGACTTCCCGTTATCATGACTCCGCCGTCAACTTCCCAGTTGAAAAGCGTGAAATACAAAAGCGGAGTTGGGATCATGCCTGCATCTATGCAGTCACAGCCGCTTTCGTTGAGTCCTTTTATGATGATATTGCGAAACTCAGGCGAGCTTGCTCTAGCATCACGCCCTATGCTGATTTTTTTTGCCCCATTTTGGACAAAGTAAGTCCCGATAGCACGAGCAAGCTTGTAAACTGTTTCTTGGTTTAGGTCTTTTCCTACAACGCCTCTGATGTCGTATTCACGAAAAATATGCGGATTCATTCTATTTTGCTCCTTTCAACAAAATTTTGATTTCTTGTTCTTTCTCAAAAATTCAGGGATTTTCCTGATTTCTTGAGAGTTTTTCAAATTTGCAACTAGTAAAGCATCAGAAGTATCAACGATAATCAATTCTTCAACGCCAAGCAAACAGACTAAGCGGTTTGCCTCCGAATACACTAGGTTTCTTTTTGAATCCAAAAAGATTGCGTCTGCTAAAGCTAAATTACCAGCGTCATCTTTCCCGTCTCTGAGTTCATAAAGCGCTTGCCAGCTTCCGACGTCGCTCCACTCGAAAAGAGCTTCAATCACGTAAACGGGTTTTTGAGTTTTCTCCATGACGGCATAGTCAAGCGAGATTGATTCGAGGTTTTCATACACTTCTGTCAAGACCTGCATATAATTTTCAGAGCCGATTGCCTTGCCGATTTTCAAAAGTCCTTGATGAAGACTCGGTTGTAAAGTTTCGATTTCCGAGAGAATGGTTTCGGCTGTGAAAACAAAAATTCCGCTATTCCAAAGATATTTGCCGCTTGATAAAAACTCTAAGGCTTTTTCAAGATTCGGTTTTTCGACGAAGCGTTCGACTTTGAAAATTTGCTTGTCGGGTGATACGATCTCGCCTTTTTCAATGTAGCCGTAGCCGGTTTCGGGTCTTGTGGGTTTGATTCCGAAAGTTACAATCCCGCCTTCTTTTGCCATTTCTGCCGCTACTAAAAGTTGGTTTCTAAATGTTTGAACGTCTGAAATGAAATGGTCTGCGGGCACTGCTATTATTGGTTCGTTTTTGCCGTGATTGAGTAGGTGCGTGACGGCTAGACCTATGCAGGCGGCAGTGTTTCTTCCTATCGGTTCTGCGAGAATTTTAACCTTGTTGCCCAAGAGTCTTTTGGTTAATTCTTCATGAAGCGCATTCACGACAACACATATTTTTTCCGTTTGAACAAGTGGTTCTATGCGTGCGAGCGTTTCTTCCAGCATTGTTTTCTCGCTGATTATTTTCAAAAACTGCTTTGGGAGTTTTTCTCGGCTTGCAGGCCAGAATCTCGTCCCTTGTCCACCTGCCATTATCACAACGAACATACTTCTTCCCCGACAAATATTATATTTGTTGATTTGGAATCGAGGAAACACGGGCTTGAAAGCTCAAAGTTT
This sequence comes from Acidobacteriota bacterium, assembly GCA_003697135.1. Lineage (GTDB taxonomy): Bacteria > Acidobacteriota > Blastocatellia > Pyrinomonadales > Pyrinomonadaceae > J014. The sequence continues at coordinate 1,188 of RFGC01000012.1, read as the reverse complement.
TCCCGAAATTTGCCTTGCTAGGCTTTGGTTTAATAAACTAAGTGAAGAGAGATGATTCCGGAAGAAACTTTTAGCGCAAACGTAAAAAAATCTCTTCTGATACTTTTGTCGAATGCGATTGATTACGCAGGGTTGTTTCCGCCAGCCAAGCTTTCGATGAAAGATGCGGTGAAAAACTATGCGGAATACAAATCAGGCCGCTACAGTTGGATGCTTGGAAGGTTCATCGTTCCAGCTTCAAGGCTAGATGAGTTTGTGGAAAATGCAGAAAGGTATTTTCGTTCAAGTAGTTTTTCATGGCAGTTGAGCGTAATAGTTGATGGAGTGTTGGAAGAGATCATCGAATCGGTGGAAAATTTCAACAAAACTTATATGCCCTATGCACAGTGCGATACTTTTGAGCTAAAAACCAACAGCATTTGGTTTATAGAAGAAGCCTCTGAAATCATACCTGCGAGTTTCACGAACTATTTCGAGATTTTACCTGACGAAGATTTGGCGGAGTTGGTTTCAACTATTGCACTAAGAAAACAAAGAGCAAAAATTCGTACAGGCGGAATTACAGAAGATGCTTTTCCGAGAACCGAAGATTTAGCAAGGTTCATAAGAACATGTTTAGCCGCAAATGTCCCTTTCAAAGCGACTGCCGGGCTTCATCATCCGCTCAGATGCAAAAAGCCACTTACCTATGAACCGAATTCTCCCGTTGGTGTGATGTTCGGATTTCTGAATGTTTTCGTCGGAGCCGCTTTTGCACGCAATAGCATCTCTTTGCAGTTGCTACATCAAATCCTCGAAGAAGAAAATCCGCAAAACTTTTCTTTCACGGAAGAAGGCATTTATTGGCGTGAGAACCATTTTGTAGGCAACTGGCACTTAGAACAGCTTCGCCAAAAAGGCATAATTTCTTTTGGTTCATGCTCTTTTGAAGAGCCAGTAGCTGAACTTATCGAGATAGGTTTGCTGTGATTGAAAAAGGCTCGAAGTTTCAGAAAGAACTTCGAGCCTTTTCTCTTTTCAATACTTCCCATGAGGTTTAAGATTGTAACCTTCTGCGTAGAAGTTTAGGTTCGATACATCTTCCAGAATCGTCAGAGTCTGTGGCGAGAAGACATATCTTTTTGAGATTACCTCAAAAGTGTATGTCTCACCTGCAGGCACGTCTAAAAACCTGTAATAACCAAACGT
>RFGC01000011.1 GCA_003697135.1 Acidobacteriota bacterium | reverse complement strand
CAGTGCTTCGTTAGCGTCCTTCGCTTCGAGCACCGTATAGCCGTGCTCACGTAACAATCGAACGCCGAGTTGGCGAACGTTAGGGTCGTCCTCCACGAACAAGATTACTTCTTGCCCGGTCATACTCGTTGGTGCATCAGCGGTATGCATGTTGACAACCTGTTGCAATTCCGTGACCACCGCCGGGAGTGCAACGGTAAAGCAACTTCCATACCCCGGCTGACTATCAACGGTGAGAAACCCACCATGTTGAGTGACGATTCCATCGCAGATTGCCAGTCCTAGCCCGCTACCCTGACCCATCGGTTTGGTTGTAAAGTAAGGCTCGAAGATATGTGGACGAATCTGTTCAGCGATCCCTACACCGGTATCGCAAACCGAGAGGAGCACGTATTTACCGGCCTGGATTTGTCGCAATGGCGGCAAATCATTGACTGAAAGGTATTGACTGGTCGTGCGAATGGTTAGTTCCCCGCCGTTAGGCATCGCATCCCGCGCATTAACGACCAGATTGATCAACACCTGCTCAAGTTGTGATGGATCGATCATCACCCGTTCGATATGTTCGTCTAATTGTAACCGGAGTTGGATGTGTTCGCCGATCAGACGGCGCATCATATTCATCGTATCGTTAATTTGGCGATTCACATCAACTAATTGCGGCTGACCGGGTTGGCGACGGGCAAATGTCAGCAGTTGCCGCACCAGCTCGCTGGCGCGGGCTGCACTCTGACGAATTGCCTCAAGTTCCGGGTAGATCACGTGATCGGGATTGATCTCCAGCATTGCCAGCTCGACACTACCGGTAATGACGGTCAAGATATTGTTGAAATCGTGGGCAATTCCGCCAGCGAGTTGCCCAATCGCTTCCATCTTTTGGGCCTGCACCAACTGGGCTTGCAGTTTGGCCCGTTGTTCTTCAGCTTGCTTTCGTTCAGCTAGCTCGCGCTGGGCTTGTGTGTAGAGATTCGCATTGTCGAGGACAAGGGCGGCAAGTTGGGTGAGAAGGACAGCATGCTGGATTTCATCGGATGAAAAAGGTTTTTCCTGTCGCGCACGGGCCATGCCGATCACACCCAAGCACTCATCACCCACGATAATGGGAAGTGTCATTGCCGGCCCAAAGTTCAGTGGTTCATAATCTGGAGTGCGTTCCGGCCACTGTGTGTAATCCAGCACAATTTCCGGTTGGCGACTCTGAAACGCCCGCCAAGAAAGTGGTGCGCTTGCAGGACCTTCTCGGCGGGCAATATGGGTCGGAAGCGGTGGCGTACAAGCACGGATAACAAGGGTATGATCATCTTCGGCGAGGAGTAATTCCACGTAGCGAACATCGAGTAAGCGATAGGCACTGTCGGTAATTGCTTGCAGCAAATCCTTCCCATCGCGCCGGTTGAGCCAATCGAGCGTCAGCCGATAGAGAGTATCTAATTGGTCCCGTTGTCGGCGCAGATTTTCCTCGGCCCAGTAGATGTCGGTGATATCAACATCCATGCAAACAATGTCGCTTACCTGTCCTTGACTAAAAAGCGGAAACATAGCCGAATAGAGCCAACGCTCTTCGCCGTTTTTGGTATGGATCTGCCATTTTCGAGGTGGTATAGGTCGACCGGTTGTCCAAATGTACTCTATCTGCTGTTCAAACTCGGCAACGGTATTTTCGCTTAGGATCAGGTCTTGTAAGCGCCGGTTACATGCTTCAGCGGCAGTGTATCCGTAAAATTGTTCGCAGACTCGGTTCCATTCCAGGATCACGCCATGACGGTCGAAGCGTTGGATCGCTACGAGTGGTGTCTGCTCGATGATATCGGTAAAGCGTTGTAACGCCTCTTTAACGCGCTGCTCGTTTTGTCGACGTTCGGTAATTTCACGAAACACGAACAGACGACCACTCAGACTACCATCATGACTTTCGACCGGAACAATCGTAATATCGAAGAACCGGTCGGGATGGGCTGGACAGTTTAATTCAACGCGCACCGTCTCGAGAGTATCAGCAACCGTGTGTAATGCCGGCCAAGGGAGAACGTTCACCAGCAGTTGATAAGATTGTTTAGGGATGCTAAATAACTGTTGAGCTGCCGGATTGTAATCAACAATATACCCGTGTCGATCGATCAAGATCATCGGATCGGCCATCACTTCGATCAGGTGATCACGGGCAATCGGCACAATGTGGAGGAATCGGTAGCGGTATAATCCCACGATGATAAACGGTGCTGAAAAGAGAAATGCGATGGGCGTAAGATCAACACCCAAGTGCGTGATTTGACTGAGATACGCCCAGTTTGTGAGAAAAGGAAACAACAGGCCTATCACGATAAGAATCGCTTGTTGGCGAAAGAGAGGGGAGGCATTCCAGAAGGCGCCGGCAATCAGCGCTAAACCTGAGATGAGGCAGAGGTAGGAATAGGCAATGTGCAGCCAGTACCATTGACCGGGTGTGATGGTAAGCATCGGCGGCGGGCCTTCATCGAATTGGAGCATTTGAAAAAACAGATAATGCTGATTATTAGTCGCCGCCATTACGAAGCTCACGATCGGTACGATCAGCAAAAGCCAACGTGCGCGCGAACGGCTCCACGGTCGGAAGTCGAGATAGGCAAAGGTAAAGAGCAGCCAGGTCGGCGGGAGCAAAATGATCCCGAGTTGTTGGGTAGTTCGCCAGAACGCTTTTTCGGCCATTGTCGGTGAAACCAGCTCTAGTGCAGTGCAAGCACTCCATATGAAGATGGCCGCTAACATACCCAGGAACTCGCGCGCACCCGGTGCCTGTTGAAGCGACCAGATGTAGACCGCTACGCCTACAGAGGCGATGCAGACGAGAATCAGCAAACTAATGGATACGATCTCGTTGTACGGCATAGCATTTCTCCCGGTGCGCCAGGACTAAGCGGTTTCATCGAGTGGCGCACCTCCTGCTTTGTATCTGTAATTGTAGCCGGAAAAATCTTCCTTGGGGATCGCGAAAGCTTGACAGTCTAATCATTTTGCGCGATAATGCCGCCAATCCAAATTCCCGGTAATTTGTAGTATATACGCTAAGTGCCTCGGTCTTTGGGAAACGTGCGTAGCGCCTTCTTATATACGCTCGTACCGCCCACTGATGGCATTGGAGAGGCATCTCATGGCACCAATTTGGAGTTTGCGTGAGTTTTTGGGACGTAAACGGCAGGCATTGGCGGCATTCCGCGCTCAACTAACTGCTCAGCCACCAGCACCGGTAACGCTACGGGCCGCGGTGACGGTCGCCGCCGGGACCGGTTTGCGTCCGGTGCGGGTGCGTGATCATACGGTTTTGAGCGATTCCGGGCCAGGACTCGGCGGGTACGATCTTGGTCCGAATGCACCTGAGTTGTTATTGGCTGCGATGGCAAGCTGTGTGGCCCATTCGGCATTGGCGATTGCCGCCGATCGTGAGTTGGCACTTGATGAACTACAGGTTGAAGTGACGGGTCAGATCGATTACCGGGGAACGTTGGCAGTCAGTGCCGAGGCGCCGGTCGCCCCGACCGGTCTGCGCTATACCATTCGTTACCGTGGTGAGGTGAGTGACAGCGAGATGGCTGCACTCCAGGCCGATCTCGAACGCCTCTGTCCAGTACTATTGGCAGTATTGCAACCGCAGTCGTTGTCTGGGCAAGTGGAACGGATGTGAGTCTGCATGGTAGCGTGTTTCGTTGCGCTGTCGGTATTGCAGGTTATTTTCGCCATCTAGAGCAAAAAGGAGATTGCGATGTGCCCACCGCGCTTTATCGAATCGATCCAATCGCCTGAGATCAGTCGCCGCAGCTTGCTCAAGTTCGGGTTGGGGGCAGCCGTTGCTGCGGTAGCCACACCGATAGCTGCTGAGGCGGCTACTGCGACCCGGGTTAGCTTTAACAACGTTGCCGATCTGACCCACCTGCTCGGCACACAGTTCCCACTCTTTCCCGGCGCCGCTCCCTTCCAGATTACGCCGGTCGTTTTCCACGACCGTGACGGTTATTACGGGAGCATTCTCAACTAT
>RFGC01000010.1 GCA_003697135.1 Acidobacteriota bacterium | reverse complement strand
GGGTGGGGGTGGGGGCGGTGGCGGAGAAGGAGGTGAAGGCGGCCCCGGCGGAAAAGGCGGCGGTGGAGGCGGAGGAGCTTTTGCGCTCTTCCTGTGGAATAACGGCGCCAACGGCATCATAAAAGACTGTCCCCTCACGGTGGGCCGAGCAGGACAAGGGGCTCCAGGTTCCGCAGGAGGGATAGGCGGCCAAGGCGGAGAAGGAGGATGTGGCGGAGGATGGATCGGCTCCCCTTGCACTCGTTTCTGCGGGGCGCCTCCCCTTCCGTCCAACAGCTGTGGAGCAGGCTGCCAGGGAGGCTGGGGCGGCAATGGCGGCCGCGGAGGTAACGGGGGTCGGGGCGGCCGCGGTGGCGATGGCGCCGACGGCCTTGCCCAGCCCTTCTACCAAAACCTCGCCGGCCAACCTCCTACCCTCACCAGTAGCTTTGTCCCTACCGAGCCGCCTATTGCCGTCTCGGGCTTGGTGTGTAGCCATTCCGAAGTCTCTTTTTCGGTGGAAAACGCAGACCCGCTCACCCAATACGAATGGGGCTTTGGCAGCGCGGCACAGCCCATCTTTGGATACGGCCCTACCGCTACGACTTTCTTCACCGCGCCTGGATTCCATACGATTCTCCTGCGGGTGAATGGGGTGCCTTTCCGGTACACCCTTTTTGCCTCCCCAATACAGCCGGGCGTGATACCTGACATCCAGCCTGGCGGCAACCTGCCTGTGTGCTTAGGCGCTACCGCCACCTTCCAAGCCAGCCTCACCAACCCCGCCAACCGCACCATCCTTGAATACGCCTGGTCCCTGCAAGGGCCTGGCACCTCGGACAATCAGCAAGGGCCTACCCTTTCCTCTTACACCACCCCCGCTCTCAACCAAGCGGGCACCTACAAAGTGTACCTGAGGGTGCGTTCCGAGTGCTGCGGGTGGTCTATATGGGACTCGCTCAGCTTTGATGTGGTGCCTACACAGACCATGACGGCTCAGCTTATTGCTTCACCGCCTGCCGTCTGTGAAGGCCAGCCCATTACCCTTACGGTCGTAGGAGGAAACGTAGGCCCTAATCCCACCTACGTCTGGCGCAAAAATGGTACTCTCATCGCCACAGCTACAGGCAGTACCTACACCGACCCCAACCCCTCTAACGGCGACACTTACACCGTAGAAGTCACTTCCAGCTTGGCCTGCATTTCCAACAGCCCCCTCACCACCAACAGCGTAAGTGTGGTGGTGCACCCTCGTCCGCAGCTTGTCTGCCCGGCGGCCCCCCTGCAGGGGTATTTGGGGGCTCCGGTGACCTTCGTCCTGGATGCCTCTAATGCGGCTCAGCTTCAACCGCCTTTCTCTTACCAGATAGACCTGGGCAATGGCTTCTCTCCAAGCGGTCAGACACCTACGCTACCCGCTCAGGTCAATGCCTCCTATGGTGGGGCAGGTACCTACACGGCCACGATCACCTTGACGGATGCCCGAGGGTGTTCAGCTTCCTGCCAGGTGCCTGTAAGCATCTCGGCTTCGCCTCCTCCCGCAGCAGACTTTTCCGCAGACCGCCAGGAGGGATGCGATCAGCTCACGGTAACCTTTACAGCCAATCCAGCGGCCGACGAGTACCGCTGGAACTTTGGGGACGGCTCGGCTCCCTTGCAAACCACCCAAAATCCCGTCTCCCATACCTACACCCAAGTAGGCTTCTTCACCGTACAGCTTGAAGCTCGTTTCGGAGCTACCTGGGTGCCTGTGGAAAAAGTGCATTATATACGAGTGTACCGCACCCCTTCTCCTCAAATTGGGGTTCTCAGTGCCGCCTGTGAAAACCAGGCGGTTCAGTTCGGGGATGTTGGCGCAGACGGATACGAGTATTTGTGGGATTTTGGCGATGGCAACACAAGTACAGCTCCGGGCCCTCAGCATGTATACGCCAGTTCAGGGACCTACACGGTGACCTTGACGGCCTGGAGCCATAACCGGGCTTGCTCTGCTACGGTCCAAAAGCAGGTGGTGGTGCAGCGCCGTCCAGATGCCGACTTCACCTTGCCGGCCACGGCGGGGTGTCCGCCTCTCCTCCTAAACCCAGTCAACACCTCCAACCCTAACGGCGCTACCGATGTGAAGTACATCTGGGTGTGGGGCGACGGAAGGCGAGATACCGTCTCCAGTGGTGCTGTAGCGCATACGTACACTTCGCCGGGGCAGTACAACCTTGAACTGGTGGCTTATTCCGCTGAAGGGTGTAGAGATACGGCTCGAGCCCTCGTCACCGTCTACGCCCGTCCTCAGGCTGCTTTCAGCCCTCAGAACGCTCAGCAAACCCAGCCTAACACCCAGGTCTCCTTCACCAATCAGTCCCAGGGAGCCGTTTCCTACTTCTGGGACTTTGGCAATGGCCAGACCAGCACTGAAGTCAACCCCCCTCCAGTAGACTTTCCCCAACCAGGCACCTATGCGGTGCTTCTGATTGCACAGAACGCCCAGGGATGCGCAGATACCGCTCGCGGCACCGTGGTCATTGAACCCGGCCTGGACATTTTCATCCCTAATGTCTTCACCCCAAACGGTGATGGCATCAACGATGTGTGGCAAATTCGGGCGACGCTGCCTTATCAGGTGTGGGTATACGACCGATGGGGCAATCTGATTTTTGAGGGGAGCAACGCTCGCCTATGGGATGGGCGCAACCGTGCTGGAGGGGAATGTCCGGAGGGGGCCTATACCTACAAGCTGATAGCGACTTTGCCGGGTGGCCGGAGCTTCACGCGCTCGGGGACGGTGACGCTGTTGCGGTAGGGGGAGCGGCGCGCCCCCCTGCGGGGGGCGCGCCGCTTGCAAAAGGCGCCGCCCCTG
>RFGC01000009.1 GCA_003697135.1 Acidobacteriota bacterium | reverse complement strand
CTTGCCGACAGAGCCGAACCGGGCGTTCTTGACATCCAAGAGCTTTTTATCGGGGGTGACACCCGCTACGGACTGGGACGGGTTCAAAAAGTGGAATGTTCACAGGCCAACAAGCTTTTTGATAAGTCCGTAGAGTTAACGGGAGCAAACCCACTGGTCCAGACCGATCATGTGCTAGCCCATGCACTGTCCGGCTCTGATGCCAAACTTTTGGGCGCACTGGAGCAGCTGAGCATGTGGGATTACGGAAAATTCATTCCCAGCCGCCTGACGTGGGCACCGGGCTCCACAGCAAAGGACTCCCCTCGATGGCGTATCCAGGAGGACGGGTTCTGGGTTATGCATATGTAGAGGTAACCCCACCAGCCTGCATGACGCAATGTCTGCCTTCAAAAAGAGCAACCTGAGGGGCAGTTCCTGGAGCGCAAGAGCGCTTATGACCAGATGGGCAAAGTGCTTCGTCCCCGTGCGGTCAAGGAAGTGGTCCGGGATATTGCGGAAGCCCTGGTGGCCATGGCCAACGCCGATAGCGGCACCGTCATGCTTGGCATGGAGGACGACGGAACGGTTTCCGGCCTCCCGGAGCGCTATGATCCCGAGAAGGTTCGCGCGCAAATCTACGATCTCATCCGACCCCGGCTGAATTTCCGACTCTCAAAGTTCTTGCTTGAAGGAAAGTCCCTCTGAGTCTTTGAGACGGACTGGAGCCCCGAGGTGCATCAGCTCACCGATGGGCGCTACCTCATGCAGGTGGGCTCCCAGAACCTGCCCTTTCCGGCCGCCGACATCGAGGCAATCAAGCGCTCCCGCCTGCAACGGGCTACCGAGATGCAGTTTCTCCCCGATGCCTCGCTGGAAGCTCTGAACCTGAACCTCCTTGAGGAGCTGGCGCGTCGGAGCGGGATAAGCCCTTCCCCCATGGAGGCCCCGCTGGTGCGGCTGGTTGGGGAAGCTTTCAAGGCGATTCAGTTGTATATCCCGGCGCGGCAGCCTCTGGTGGACCTCTTCTCCGAGGAACGGTTTGCCTATCCCACCTTTGCCTGGCAGGAAGCCATCGTCAACGCCGTAGCCCATCGGGATTACCGCCTGGGAGGGCTGGGGATCGAGGTTCACCTCTTCGACGACCGGATGGAGATTGGGAGCCTTGGCGAACTGGTAGAGCCGGTGACCTTAGAGCGCCTGTGCCGCGGAGAACGGGTCCACGCTTCCCAAAATCCCCGTATCGTGCGGGTGCTCACAGCCTTCGGGTACATGCGGGAACTCGGCGAGGGCATCCCACGCATGTTTGAGGTGATGGAGCGGGAAGGCTTGCGACCGCCCAAGTTCCAGCTGGAAGGAGGACGGTTCGTCGTCACCCTGTATAGCACTCCCATCTACCGTCCGGAGACGATGCGTTGGCTGCGACGCTTTGAAGGTCAAGGGCTGACACGCAATCAAATCCGCTTGTTCGCTTATGCCTACGAGCACGGAGGCCGGTTCACCAGTCGGACGCATCAGAAACTGGTCGGTGTGGACCTCTACACGACCAGCCGCGACATCAAGGACCTCATCCGCCGGCGAATCGTGCGGCTCACCCAGCCTCGAGGGCGAGTGTATGAGATTATCCCGGAACCTCAAAAAGCAACCGTTGAAAAGCCCGCCGAGCTGGAAGGCTTGGAACCGATTCTGAAGGAGAAAGGCTGAAGACGTCCGACGAGTTTTCGGCGTTTCACGGATTCAGGCCAAGAGGCTTCTCCAAGAGCTTGCAAGGCAGGGTCTTCTAAGCAAAGAAGGCAAAGGACGAGGGGGCCGCTATGTGCTGGCTCAAAATGGATCCGTCTCACTGTCTTTTGGTCCATTGGAAACGGACCCGTTTTGAGATATTTGCGGTCAAGACAAAAGGCGATGACCATGCCTGGACCTGTCCACCGCCTGATTGAAACTGACGAGGTGCCCATCGGGCAGATTTCGGCGCACCCATCAAAGACCGCAGCGTTTGGGAGGAGTTCCGATGGGGATGAATGAAGCGGAAACCCAGGCAAGGCTTGTTGAGCCCAAACTTAAGGCTGCAGGCTGGACGGATCAACACCTTGGGAAGGAGTTTTATTACAACCGGAACCATCAATACACGCCCGGGAAAATTATTTTGGTTGGAGACAGCATCCGGCGAGGCAAGTCCAAGCGGGTAGATTACCTATTGCGCTACACCGATGGCTTCCCCATTGCCGTGGTGGAGGCTGAAGCCGAGGACAGCCCGCCCGATGCCGGCCTGGAGCAGGCCAAGGGCTATGCCCGGGACCTGGGACTGGCTTTCGCTTATTCCACCAACGGGCACAGGATCATAGAGTATGACTTCTTTACCCATACCACTCGGGATCTGGACCGATTCCCATCGCCGGATGATCTGTGGCGGAGGTGGCAGGTAAACACAGGCCTGACCCAACCGGTTCCAGGCCGGCTTAAGGGGGCTCCCAGTGTATACGGGCTTGCAGAGAGACAAACCAATCCCCTATTGTATCCTTACTGCCCCGAGAGCCTCTGCGGCAAGCGTTCTTATTACTTTCAAGAAGTGGCTACTCGGGAAGTAATCCTACGCATCATGCGGGGCCAGCGGCGGATCCTCCTCACGATGGCTACAGGTACGGGGAAGACCTTCGTGGCCTTCCAGATCGTCTGGAAACTCTTGAAGTCCCGATGGCTGGAAAACCGCCATCCCGGACGGCCGGCGCGGGTGCTCTTCCTCGCCGATCGAGTCGTCCTGCGCGACCAGGCCTACAACACCTTCTCGCTCTTTTCTACCGGAACCAGCGAGCCCCGCTTCCTCATCGAAGGCCATCCGCCCAACCTGAATCGGGACCTTTACTTCGGCATCTATCAGACCCTCTGGAGCCCCAGCGAGGAAGGGAAACGCCTCTTTGAGTGCTTCCCTCCCGATTTCTTTGACCTGGTCATCATTGATGAATGTCACCGCTCAGGATGGGGAACCTGGCGGGAGATCCTGGATTACTTCGCCTCGGCCATTCACCTCGGCATGACCGCCACGCCGAAACAGGACGAAAACGTTGATACCTACGCCTACTTCTGCAGCGAAGAACCTGAAGTCTATATCGACCCGGAGCGCCCGGAACGCGGCACATGGCGTCCTCCCGCCTATCAGTACAGCCTCGGCCAGGGGATCGAGGATGGTTTCCTGGCCACTTATAAGGTGCACGTGGTGCGAACCACGGTGGATGTTCAGGGACTCAAACTGGAGGACGCCATCGAGCAAGGTGCAGAAGTTTTTATTCCAGGGGATGTGGAACCCCGCTCCGTTTACCACACGCCCCAGTTTGAGCGGGAGATCACGCTTCCAGACCGCACGCGGGAAATGGTGCGCCACCTTGCGGGGCTTTTGCGGCGCTTTGGGCCGATGGAGAAAACCATGGTTTTCTGCGTGGATATGGAGCATGCCCGCCTGGTGGCCCGATTGCTCCAGGACGAACTGGGTCCCGAGACCAGGCTAGATAATTATGCTGTGCCCATCATCTCCGAGGAGGGTGAAGAGGCCCGCCGTTGGCTGGAGGATTTCGCCGATTCCAATAAGCGGGCGCCCGTGGTGGCCACCACCGCCGAATTGCTAACCACTGGTGTGGACGTTCCGTCCTGCAGGAACATTGTGTTCATGAAAACAATCTCTTCCCCGGTGCTCTTCAAGCAGATCCTCGGCCGTGGGAGCCGGCTGGACCCTGCGACGGACAAATACTGGTTCCGCATTATCGACTACACCGGTGCCACCCGGCTCTTCGACCAGTGGGATCGGCCCCCTGTACCGCCAGCCGAGCCGCCAAAAGGTCCTTTGACGGCCGGCGTAGACGGGGTTGTCTATGACGCTGAAACACAGCACCTCATCGTAGGCGCGTCCGTCTCCATCCGCACCGGCCCCAATACCCAGCAGGGGCCTATCCGCACCGATACGGAAGGAAGGTTCGCCTTCCGAAATCTTCCAGAGGGAACGCTCACCCTCATCGTAAGCGCGCCCGGCTTTGTGCGCAAAGAATTCCGCGTAGACACCATTGCGGACGCGATTCAACGGGTGGAGGTGCCGCTCAAGCCGCAGAAGGGAAAGTCTGAAAAGATCCGCGTAGAAGGACTTGAGGTGGCCATCCAGGATGAAGCGATCTTTATGATTGAAGCTACCGGTCAGCAACTTACCCTCAACGAGTACAAGGATTACATCCGAGGCAAAGTGATCGGGGCAGCGCCCACACGGCAAACGCTACGGGAAATATGGGTTGACCCGTCAAGGCGCAGGCGCTTTATGGAAGATCTGCATCGTGCCAGCATCTATCCCGAACTGCTGGCTGAGATCGAGGGGCAATCCGAGGCTGACATCTACGACTTGCTTGCCCATTTGGCTTTTGGGGCTCCCATCCGCACTCGCAGCCAGCGGGCTGAAGCGTTCCTCAACCGGGAGCAGGCGCTTCTGCGTCAGCATAGGGAAGAAGCCCGCCGGGTCATCCTGGAGCTGCTGGACAAATATCGGGCAGCCGGAATTGACCAGCTGGAGGCGGAGATCTTCGGGGTTTCGCCCTTCCGAGAGTGGGGAGGTTCGGTGAAAATCAGCCAGTGGTTTGGTGGGCCTTCCCGGCTGGGCCAAGCATTGCAAGACATCCGAGAGCGGCTCTATCCCCTTGAGGAGGTAACGCCATGAACCGGCCTCAAACCCGAGCAACCTTAGCGAATGAAATCTGGCGAGCCTGTGACATCTTGCGCCGCGACAACAACTGTGGCGGCATCATGGAATATGTGGAGCATCTGTCATGGCTCCTTTTTTTGCGCTTCTTGGATGCTCAAGAAGAGGAGTGGGAGACGCAGGCAGCCATCGCCCGCCGCTCTTACCAGCCCATCATTGAACCTCCCTACCGCTGGCGGGACTGGGCCATCAAGGATTGGCCCGCTGAGGACCTTTTGGCCTTTGTGCACGGGAAACTGCTCCCCTATCTTCAGGCCCTGGGCGGCGACCCCTTGCGAGAGACCATCCGCAGCGTCTTCGCCGAACGCAACGTCATCGTCTGCGCCTCCGGTTACAATCTCAAGGATGTCATCACGATCATCAACGGCATCGACTTCCACAGCCAGGACGACATCTTCACCGTCTCCCAGGTCTATGAGGAACTCCTCCGGCGCCTGGGCAGCGAGAACCGCCTGGCCGGCGAGTTCTACACCCCGCGTTCGGTAGTGCGTTTCATCGTGGAGGTGGTAGAGCCTCAAATCGGCGAGACGGTTTACGATCCGGCTTGTGGCACGTGCGGCTTTCTGGTTCAGGCTTATCTCAAGATGAAGGAACGGGAACGGACTATTGAGGATCACCGTATCCTGCAAGAGCGCACCTTCTACGGGCAAGAAAAGAAGCCTATCCCGGCCCTTCTGGGGCTGATGAACATGGTCCTCCACGGCGTAGCTGCGCCCCGCATCTACCGCCGAAACACCCTGGAGGAGAATATCCGCCAGGTCACGGAGCACTTTGATGTCATCATTACCAATCCGCCCTTCGGCGGTGTTGAGGGCCAGCATATTCAGGCTAACTTCCCTATCAAGTCCTCCGCCACCGAACTCCTCTTCCTCCAGCACATCATGCGCAAACTCAAACCCCGAGATGGTACACGATGTGGCATGGTGGTGCCCGAAGGGACCCTCTTTCGCGGCGGTGCCTTCGCCGAGGTAAAGAAGGCGCTCTTAGAGCAATTTAACCTCCACACCATCGTGAGCCTGCCGCCCGGCACCTTCGCCCCTTATTCCGATGTGAAGACCGCCCTTCTCTTCTTTGAACGCCCGGGACCCACGCAGGAGATATGGTATTACGAACTGCCCTTACCCGAGGGCCTGAAGAAGTTCAGCAAGGGAAGCCCCATTCAGGATGAGCACTTCGCAGAAGCCCGGCGCCTCTGGAAAGCGTGGGATGCCTACCGCAAAGGCCAGGGTCCGCGGGAGACTTGCCTATCTGAGCGCTCCTGGATCGTGCCGGTGGAGGAGATCGCAGCCCGCGGGTATGACCTTACCGCTCGCAACCCGAACCGCAAGGAAACCGAGACACTTCCCTCGCCGGTGGAGATCGTAGCAGGGCTTTTGGAGAAAGAGCGGGAGGTTTTGAGCATCGTGGAAGAACTGAGCGAGATTCTCGGGAAAAACCGGGAGAACGGGAATGAGTGAGGAAGTCCGCACGATTGTTCGCAGAGTGAAGGACTTTCTTGTAGAAAGGTACGGCTCCGGGATTAAAGGGGTGATCCTTTACGGTTCTCATGCACGGGGGACGGCTACCGAGGATTCGGATGTGGATCTGCTGGTGGTCGTTGAGGATTCCCTGGACCCATGGCAGGTGCGGCGTTCTCTGGATGCTCTTCTCTTCGATATTTTGCTCAAGACGGAGGAACTCATCTCCGTGGTTGTTGTCGGTGAGGGGTATTACGAAAAGTATACATCGCCTTTCCTGGCAAATGTGCGCCGTGAAGGGGTCCGGATATGAAGAAAGAGCTTCAGGATTTCATTGCCAAGGCGGAGCGTTTCCTCCAAAGTGCCGACCATCTTTTCAAGATGGGGGACTATGATTCCTGTGCCTCTCGCTGTTACTATGCCATGTTTTTCATGGCGGAGGCCGCCCTCATGCTTAAAGGGCTTAGCGCCTCTTCCCATCGCGGCGTGATCAGCCTTTTCGGCAAGCATTTTGTTCAAACCGGGATATTTGATCATGAACTGGGTCAGACGCTGCGGAGGGCTTATGATGTTCGTCTGACCGGGGATTATGCGGTTGGGATTACGGTAAGCCGGGAGGAAGCAGAGGACCTTCTCAAAGCAGCCCACAAATTTGTCACCAGGGTGCGGGCTTACCTGGAAAGGGAGGTAGAGAGCCATGACTGAGGGACCCTATAAACTACCCAAAGGCTGGCGATGGGTGAGGCTGGGGGAGGTGTGCGAAGTGCTGATGGGGCAATCCCCCCCAAGCTCTACCTATAACTATGACGGGTTGGGGTTACCCTTCTTTCAAGGGAAGGCCGACTTTGGCGAATTGCATCCCACCCCGCGTGTTTGGTGCACGAAACCGATGAAAATTGCTGAAGCCGGAGATATTTTGATTAGCGTCAGAGCTCCGGTTGGTCCAACGAACCTAGCGATGGAGCGATGTTGTATTGGTCGAGGACTCGCTGCCCTTCGCGCTGGTCATGAAATCCAGACAGAGTGGCTTCTTTTCTATTTACGCTCAATAGAACAGGAACTTGGCCAATCTGGATCTGGATCTACATTCAATGCGCTCACAAAAAAAGAATTGAGTGCTATCCTCATCCCCCTCCCCCCTCTCTCCGAGCAGCGCCGCATCGTGGCGAGGATTGAGGAGCTCATGAGCCGGGTGCGTGAGGCGAAGCGCCTGCGTCGAGAGGCCTTGGAAGACGCCGAGCGCCTCTGGCAGTCTGTCCTTGCCGACACCTTCCCCCGCCCCGGCCAGGACCTACCCCCTGGCTGGCGATGGGCAAGGCTGGGGGAGGTGGCCAAAGTGTACGCGGGGTCGTCTGCACCACAAGATCCGAAGTATTTTGAAAATGGGAAATTCCCGTTCGTTCGAGTTAGTGACTTATCCTCTGCTGATGGTAATAAGATTATACGAACACGAGACTACTTGAACGAGAAGGTTACTGAGCTGCGGTTAAAGCGAGCACCGGCAGGCACTATAGTCTTTCCAAAAAGCGGAGCTGCTATTTTAACAAATGCTCGTGCAATTCTGGGCGTAGATGCATTTATCGTGTCGCATTTGGCTGCAGTTGAAGTAAATGAACGTCTCGCTGAACGCTTATGGGTCTTTCGATGGTTGCAAACCGTGGATATGGGGGCATACATTGAGAACCCGAGCTATCCCTCGCTTCGTCTTGAGAAAGTCAAAACCATCCTTATCCCCCTCCCACCCCTTGAAGAGCAGCGCCGGAT
>RFGC01000008.1 GCA_003697135.1 Acidobacteriota bacterium | reverse complement strand
GAGGTGGTGCCCTGCCGGTATGACGAGGTGCGGGCTCTTAGAGATGGCTGGTTTGCGGTGCGGCGGGAAGACAAGTGGGGCCTTGTGGATGAAGCGGGTCAGGAGGTGGTGTCCTGCCAGTATGACGAGGTGCGGGATTTTCATTGGGGCCTGGCAGTGGTGCGGCGAGGCGACCAGTGGGGCTTCGTGAATCAGGAAGGCCAGGAGGTGGTGCCCTGCCAGTATGACGAGGTGCGGGATTTTCATTGGGGCCTGGCAGCGGTGCGGCGAGGCGGCCAGTGGGGCTTTGTGAATCAGGAAGGCCAGGAGGTGGTGCCCTGCCGGTATGACGAGGTGTGGGATTTTGAATCGGGCCTGGCTGTGGTGCGGCTGGGAGACAAGTGGGGCGTGGTAAACACAGCGGGGGAGGAGATAGTGCAGTGCGCGTATACTAAAATAGGAGTAAAAAGGAAAATCGCCAAGCTGCGCCGGTAGCCTTCCCGTTGCGTGGGCTGGCGGCTTGGGCGGGGGTAGAGCCTTGTTCTACCTTACTTACCTTCTACCTACCGGCCCCGGGTGAGGCGGCGGGGTTACTTAGGCTTTAAGTTAGCTCTTTCCCACACCGAGGGATAGACCAAGTGGGGGTATAGGGCTCCTCTCGCAGCGAAAAGGGCAGGACTTGCTATTTTTTATCCATGAGGTGGCGTGAGAGCTATGAAGAGGTGCGGGGTTTTCTGAGGGGCTATTGGCGGTGGTCGGGAGGGTAGATGGGGCTTTATGAACGAGTATGGCTGGGCGGTGGTGCCCTGCTGGTAGGACGAGGTGTGGGATTTCTCTGGGGGCAGTGGCATGGTAAATGGGGCGTTGTAAAAACGGAGAGGGGAAGGAAATAGGGCTGTAAGCAAAGAGGAAATCGCCGAGCTGTTTGAGCGGTTTTCTTTACCTACTAAGCGCAGGAGGAGGCTGTTTTTAGTCCTTGGGTGGTTGGGGTAGGCACATGGGCAAGTTGGAGAAACGGTGTACTTTTGCGCCATGAGTTGGCGTGATAGATACGAAGAAGTGCGGAGGTTTTCTTCTGGTCTGACGGCGGTAAAGCGAGATGGGCAATGGGGCTTTGTAAACGAGAAGGGTAAGAAGGTAGTGGCTTGCCAGTATGACGAGGTTCGGGATTTTGTGTCGGATCTGGCGGCGGTAAAGCGAGGTGGCGGATGGGGCTTTGTGAACAAGAAGGGTGAGGAGGTAGTGGCCTGCCAGTATGACGAGGTTCGGGATTTTGCGCAGGACCTGGCAGCGGTGCGTCGGGACGGCCAGTGGGGTTTCGTGGATAAGGGAGCCAGGGAGGTGGTTGCCTGCCAGTATGACGAGGTTCGGGATTTTGCGCAGGGCCTGGCAGCGGTGCGTCGGGACGGCCAGTGGGGTTTCGTGGATAAGGGAGGCAGGGAGGTGGTGTTCTGCCGGTATGACGAGGTACGGGAGTTTAGGGAGGGTCTGGCCGCAGTGCGGCGAAGTGGCCGGTGGGGCTTTGTGGATGCAGCGGATAAGGAGGTAGTGGCCTGCCGGTATGACGAGGTGCGGGATTTCAAAGAGGGCCTAGCTGCGGTGCGGCTTGGAAGCCAGTGGGGCTTTGTGGATGCAGTGGGTAAAGAGGTGGTTCCCTGCCGGTATGACGAGGTACGGGATCTTGAAGAGGGCTTGGCAGCGGTGCGGCGAGGCGACCAGTGGGGTTTCGTGGATGAGGAAGGCAAAGAGGTGGTGCCTTGCCAGTATGACGAGGTGCGGGATTTCGAAAACGGCCTGGCAGCGGTGCGGCGAGGCGGCCAGTGGGGCTTTGTGAACCGGTGGGGCGAGGAAGTGGTGTCCTGCCGGTATGACGAGGTACGGGTGTTTTGGTGGGGCCTGGTCGTGGTGCGGCGAGGCGGCCAGTGGGGCTTTGTGAACCGGTGGGGTGAGGAGTTGGTGCTCTGCCGGTATGACGAGGTGCGGGCTCTTAGAGATGGCTGGTTCGCGGTGCGGCTGGGGGGCAAGTGGGGCCTTGTAGATGAAGCGGGTGAGGAGGTGGTGCCCTGCCGGTATGACGAGGTGCGGGAGTTTCATTGGAATCTGGCAGCGGTGCGGCGAGGCGACCAGTGGGGTTTCGTGAATGATAAAGGCAAGGAGGTGGTGCCCTGCCGGTATGACGAGGTGCGGGATTTTTATCCGAGCATGGCAGCGGTGCGGCGAGGCGACCAGTGGGGCTTCGTAAGTAAGGAGGGCAAGGAGGCGGTGCCCTGCCGGTATGACGAGGTGCAGGAGTTTCATTGGGGTCGGGCAGGGGTGCGGCGAGGCGACCAGTGGGGCTTCGTGGATGAGGAAGGCAAGGAGGTGGTGCCCTGCCAGTATGACGAGGTGCAGGAGTTTGATATGAAGCTGGCAGCGGTGCGGCGAGGCGGCCAGTGGGGCTCTGTGAACCGGCTTGGCGAGGAGGTGGTGTCCTGCCGGTATGACGAGGTATGGGTGTTTTGGTGGGGCCTGGTCGCGGTGCGGCGAGGGGGTAGGTGGGGCTTTGTGAACGAGAAGGGTAAGAAGGTAGTGGCCTGCCGGTATGACGAGATACAGGTTTTTTCGGGGTTCGGGATGGCGGTAAAGCGAGATGGCCAGTGGGGTTTCGTGAATGATGAAGGCAAGGAGGTGGTGCCCTGCCGGTATGACGAGGTGCGGGATTTTGAAGAGGGCCTGGCAGCGGTGCGGCTTGGAAGCCAGTGGGGCTTCGTGAGTGAGGCAGGCAAGGAGGTGGTGCGCTGCCGGTATGACGAGGTGTGGGATTTTGAAGAGGGCCTGGCAGCGGTGCGGCTTGGAAGCCAGTGGGGCTTCGTGAATGAG
Source organism: Acidobacteriota bacterium (assembly GCA_003697135.1). Lineage (GTDB taxonomy): Bacteria > Acidobacteriota > Blastocatellia > Pyrinomonadales > Pyrinomonadaceae > J014. The sequence continues at coordinate 182 of RFGC01000008.1, read as the reverse complement.
GAAGGCAAGGAGGTGGTGCCTTGGCGGTATGACGAGGTGCGGGATTTTGAAGAGGGCCTGGCAGCGGTGCGGTTTGGAAGCCAGTGGGGCTTCGTGAGTAAGGCAGGCAAGGAGGTGGTGCGCTGCCGGTATGACGAGGTGTGGGATTTTGAAGAGGGCCTGGCAGCGGTGCGGCTTGGAAG
>RFGC01000007.1 GCA_003697135.1 Acidobacteriota bacterium | reverse complement strand
ATGAAATACTTTGTAAACAATAACCGTCCCAAAACAGCCAATAGAGTATTGAAGGAATCTAATAAGAAAACTCCGTTGTCGGAAGCTATTGAAGACATGGAACGCATTATCCGCGATATGAGACAACGTAAAGGGCTAACGTACTAACTAACCCTATATGTCAAATTGACCAATAAGGAGGAATAAAATGATCATCCCAGTTGTAAACCTTCCAGGCGCAGCATCTAGAAAAGACGTTACTTTCAGTCGTATTTTCGTAAACCCGGACAAGGTTGAGTACATAAATAACTATGACTGGTTTCACGAAGCGGCGGTTGACGTACTAAATAGTCCCAACACTAAGACGCTTAGAGGCGGCCTAGTTGTTGGTTACCACAAAGACTTCGGAGCTTGGTTACCGCTCTTGTTACCGGTCAAAGCCGTTTCCGGTACTACGGTTACACTACATGGTTTATGGAGAGGTTACTTGACAGCTTTGTATAGCTCTAACTTCATAATCTCCACCTATGAGAATGACGCATCTACTCTGGTAGTTTCTGTTAGCAATGTTACAGTAACTCATAGTAGCATCACAGAAAACGTGTCTCAAAATGAAACCAGCTTTACGGTATCCGGTACTGTGTACAACAAACTAGCAAGCTTGCAGATTCAAAAGTTTGGGCTTGTTACCGTTGTTCCTTACGAATCCGGTATCTTACTAAACGAGAATGCAAAAAGCCCGTTCTATCACGTACCTATTACCGGTGTGGTTCTGAAGGAAGCCATAAAGCCGGTATATGAGGATAATGCTAAAAAGGAAGCGGTTTATAGACTGTTCCGTTATTTGAGATCCCAAGGTCAAACAGAACTGTTTACTACCTATGACTTCTAATGAATAAGGAGGATAAAACATGCCATCTTACAGCGTGAGAGAGATTCTTTCCTGGGTACCGCTTACTAAAGCCGTTGAAGTCGTCAAGGGAGGTATCCCCTCCGTCCTACCCCAGGAGTTTTTCACCTTGGAAGAAAAGGTGTCTGGACATACGGCTAGAATGATTGAATATAAAGGGACACGTAAAACAAGCCGGATCACTAACTACGGCTCCGTTGCTCGATCTATGGAGCGTGTGGAGCTAGGATCGCGGGACATCGTTCTCTTGTCTACCAGAGAACAGATTCCGTTCCGTGACGAGCTTGTGTTTATCCTGCGCAACTGGGAACAGTATACTCCCCAGCAACATTTTGCAATGAGGGAGATTGCGTTCCAAGGCGAGCAGATGCGGTTACGTATGGAAAACTTGGAGATCGCCGCAACCTTGTCGTCCCTTGTTTACGGTAAAATCTACTTCGATAGTGATGGTAATTTGCTCCCAGACAACGTGGGTGCGAGTCTTGTAGTCGATCAAGGCGTTCCCTCCACAAACTTCCTTGCCGCATCTACGTTAGGCGGCCTATGGTCCAACACTACGACTAACATAGTCGATCAGATTACCACAATCAAAAAGAAAGCGATTCAAGCTTCCGGTTATCCGTTGAAGTATGCTATATACGGTCAGGATGCTGCCAAGCATATGGCTGTAAACGAGTCACTCCGTTACTTCTGGGCAAGACATCAGGATCACAACGATAGCTACCTTGATTCTGGTGTGATTCCGAAGAAATTCCTGGGACTTACTTGGGTTCCTGCGTATGAAGCGTTTTATGAGGACGCAACCGGTGTTGTACGAGAGCTGTTCCCAACGGACCGGGTAGTCTTTACGCCGGAGATTACGGAGGCAACCTGGGCGTTTTATCGCGGTTCTGAGCTTGTGCCGACAACTCTAGGTATGTTTGGAGGTGCGGAGCAGGCGTTGAATTCCTTTGTTGAAGTGTTTGGTAGAGGGCGGTATGCGCGGGTGTACGACAACCCTGTACAGATTGTGGACATCGCATTTGACCACTTCCTGCCTAGAATGAAGGTCCCAAACGCATACTTTGTACTGGACATCGATAGCTGATTTTAGGCGATAAGGAGGCGGTATGAAAGACGCACTAGACGCAATCAAAAAACTAGAAACCGCTGGGTTCTCCAAGCCGAAGCTTGACTACCTAAAGGAATGGGTTCTCGCATATGCTGAGAAAAACAAAGAGGTTCCTAGTGTAAACCAGCTTATAGGGTACGTAGACACTAGTGACCGGTTTATAAACAAAAGTATTGTGAAGGAGATTCTATTCGACCTTCCCAAGCCGAAGGAGAAAACGTTTGAGGAGGTAGTCCTGGAAAAAGCGGGGAAACTTTCTGAATCCGAAGCCGATAAGGAAAAGGATAAGGATAAGTTAGATGCTACCGAATAGCGAGGAAAGGTACGCCAGGGTAAAGGAGATGAGAGAGCGTCTCGAAAAGGCGCTCGATCAGTATCTCCTTATCCTGGCTGAGCTTGATTCGCTGCCTCCTGATCAGAGGGTGAGAACAGACTATAACGTTGGTGGGGTAAGCTTCTCCTGGAATGCGTATCGCAATAGTGTTATATCAGCTATACATTCAATCAAGGAATCTTTGGCTGTATTGCAAGCTATGTATCCCTACGAAGTGTATAAGGTATACTCCTGATGACCGCTCCACACGATTTTAGGCTAGTCAACCCATATTTGGACTTTACTCTAATACTGCCTTGGTATCCCGCAGAGCTGTATAGACCTAAGCCAGATAAAGGTACACCTATCTTTCTGGCGAATTGTAAGGTTGTATTGTCTCCGGGAGAGTATACGGAACAAAGCATAGGTGCGGTGTCTTGGGCATCATTATACGCTGCGGACGCTTTACTAGCTATTGAGGATACTAACAACGGAATCGTACCATTACAAAATGACATACTGAACATTAGGGTAGATGAAGTAAATAACCGATGGGTACAGTTTGTTATTACTGTAGGAACTTCCAACGTAAAACATAACATATATTCTATAAGAGTAGAATCCCTCAAAAGACCTATAGAAATAAGGTAATAGTAACATGATCCCGCCAAAAGTTGCTAGATACGCTGCATATTCGTTATTTATCGCTTTATTTATCGGTATATTTTTTGTTACAGTTTCCATACTAGGTTTCACATTAGGTAAAGAGGACAAGGTTTATAACAGTCCTCTAGCCCATCATACCAAAAAGCCGTTAGTCGACCCAGCCGTTATTAGGGACGGCATCGTAGTCGAGATAATCTCTCATCCTAAAAAAGCTGGCGACCTACTTATAGCTAAGGCCGATCCTAGCTATAAGATTACTTGGTGTGATGATGATAGCGTACAGACTATAGGTATCAGTCCTAACGTAATCTATATTTACCTAGTAAAGCAAGCCGACGTAGGTAAGACTAAAAGGTTGACTTTCTACGCTGCTAAAGATGACTTTACCATATTCCGTCATGTAGTCGATATAAAGATTGAAAAGGGAGACGAAAAAGGGCCGGATGATGATAAGGAAAAACCGGGGCCTCCCAAGCCTGAACCAAATAAGGATTATGTCAATCCAATCCATGCAACGGTTCGTATATACACTAATAGCGTAGGTTGTAGTGCTACTATTACGGAGTTTCAGACCAAAGATGGAGAAAGGTACTTATTCTCGGCTGCCCATTGCGGTCGAATTGGTACAAGGTTTTCGGTCGAATTGGCTCATTTACCTAATAAATATAAGTTTGAGGCGATTGTAGTTTCGGCAAACAATACGAACGACGGTGCTATTTTAGTTAGCAGGGGACTTGCTAAAGCTGGGTTCCCAATACCGTATGCCAAAGTAGCACGTAAGCTTCCTAATCCGGGAGACAAGGTATTCCACGCAGCATGGGGTGGGGATAAACCTGGGAACGTAGAGGAGGGTTGGGTTGAAGCTATAACCGCAAACCAACTTCAATATAAGCTAAATGTTTATTATGGTGATTCCGGTGGAGGTATATTCCTCAAGGAAACCGGTGAATTCCTATCCTCTGTCTGCTGTGGAGTTAAACCTGGCGCTTTTGCTACTATCTGGGGATGCAGAACCGAATGGTTTATATCACAGGTTGAAAAGCTTGGTAATAAAACTAACTTATGCAAAAAGTTTAGAGATGTGCTGATAGAAAGATGCGTAAATGAAGTGGTAAATAGATATAAGATAGTAGTCCTACCGGAACATTTGGCTGATATTGACGAGGGTTCCGTCCGCATTTGGCTGAACCAGGTTGTGGACCGGTTTGGGAATGAGATAGATACGGTTATTGAGCTTTACGTAAACGAAAAGATAGATAATCATTATGAGGACTGGTACGCTCTTTACCACATCCTTAGAGAGGATGATGAGGAGCTGTTGAGGTTTATAATCGGATATATACCTAGAGTTATAGGTTTACCACTATGCTGCATTGGCGACAAAGCTTTATTGCACTAAACGAT
>RFGC01000006.1 GCA_003697135.1 Acidobacteriota bacterium | reverse complement strand
CGATCTTTTCGCCTCCGCCTATCGAAGAGCTGACTGCTGTGCTTGATAGCATCGGTGCGACGCCAACCACAACTGCTTAGCTTCGCCAAAGACCACGACGATTCACGCCCGTATTCCGCTCACCGCTACATGGCAGCAAGTGTCCATTCGCCCACACAGTTCGACCACTGTGCCGTTGGTGGTGAGCGCGGGTTCCGTTGGTATCCCCACTTGCGCTTAGTTAGCAGAATGCACGGAAGAGGGTACCTGGACACCTCTTGACATGTCACTGTGGAGTGACTATACTCATCACGGCATTGCGCTGCGCAAAGCACACAAACGAAGTGGTTTTGTTGCATCTGAGTTTCAGAAGGGACGGCTATCCGTCTATTGGGGCATACGCGGATAGAGGCGGACGAAGGGCCGTCGAATACCGCACAGGGTGAGATGAAACGGACGGTTGTTCGTCTATCGGGGTATGTGCAGTCATCGGCGGACTGCTGGTAGCTGCCAAACAGGTATGACCGGAGGTTGTCGTGAGTGACTATCACACCTTCGTTGTCAGGGATACCAGACAATTATCACTTTGGGGAGACAACCCAATTACCGAGGATCCAGATTACCTATCAAAGCAACTCATTACGTACATCGGCAACAAGCGCGCTCTCCTCGGACACATTGGGATTGCCCTGGAGCGTGTTAAGCAGCGACTTGGTAAGAATCGCCTTCGTGTAGCCGACCTGTTTAGCGGCTCCGGCGTTGTTTCACGCTTCATGAAAGCACATGCTTCCCTCCTGGTGAGTAACGACATCGAAGATTACGCCACCGTGATCTCGCACTGTTATCTTCGGAACCGGAGCACGGTGGATTTCCGCGTACTTTCAGACATCGTATCCGATCTGAATGCAAGCGTTACCAGTGAGTCGTTTCTTCCAGGATTCATTGAAGAACTGTATGCACCGAGAGATGAAGCCAATATCACGAAAGAAGACCGAGTCTTTTACACTCGTGAGAATGCGCGGAGGCTGGACAACTATCGTCGCATGATTGACCAAGTTCCACAAGAGATGAGGGACTTGCTGCTTGGCCCACTGTTGAGCGAGGCGTCTGTGCATGCGAATACGGCCGGAGTCTTCAAAGGCTTCTATAAGAACCGTCACACCGGTGTGGGACAATTCGGCGGCAGTGGATCCGACGCCCTCACGCGAATTTTGGGGCGTATCACGCTGGAAGTCCCTGTCCTGAGCCGGTTTGAGTGCGATTATGAGGTATGTCAAGAAGATGCCAACGCGCTCGTGCGCAGGCTGAAAGGGTTCGATCTCGTCTATATTGACCCTCCCTACAATCAGCATCCGTATGGTTCCAACTACTTCATGCTGAATCTTATCGTCCATTACCAACGTCCTTCACACATTAGTCGTGTCTCAGGAATACCTACCAATTGGCGACGCTCTCCCTACAATGTGAGAAGTAAAGCATTCCCATTGATGAAGGACCTCCTGGATAATATCGATGCTCCGTTTCTGTTAGTATCGTTTAACAATGAAGGTTTCATCCCGCCGGAGCGCATCCGTCTGATGCTTGACAACCTGGGTGCCGTAGATGTTATCGAGCTACCTTACAATGCGTTTCGAGGGAGCCGGAACTTTAACAATCGGCCAATACACGTTACCGAATACTTGTTCTTAGTTGAAAGGAGGTAAGGCATCGTGGCCCGAAAGCATCAACTCCGAGTACAGCGTGCTGGTACAGTTATCAATGTAACATCAAAGAAGCAGGAAACGGACATCATCAAGGCTTTGCAGCAAGTTGTTGACTACATTAGTGATAAGTTCGGAAAGAGGGTGGTACTGGTGCATGAACCCCAATGGTATTTGAAAGACATTGTAGCAGAGCTTCGCAAAATCTATCCTGAGGTCGAGTTTCATTATCATTTCGATAGTAGCTCTATTCGCCCTGATGGAGGCATACTGTACATCCGTGGGAAGGCTGATGATGCGCTGACCTATCCTATTCTGATCGCCGAGGTAAAGAATCAGGGGACAAACGACCTTCGTACCGCCGAAGGACTCCCAAGACAGGCGAGAGGAAATGCCATCGAGCGTCTTGGAAAAAACCTTATTGGCCTCCGCATAGCACTTATGCACGAGTGCATCTTTCCCTTCGTATGTTTTGGCTATGGATGTGATTTTGAGGCTGGTTCTTCAATCCTGGACCGGGTGACAACCATGGCTATGTTTGGCAAATTGAACACGACCTATCTATACAACGAGGGAAATGGAAGGTTTAATCGTGGTAGCTTTTACTTTCGGCCGGAACCGTGGTCTGTTGAAGAGATGACTGAGATTATGAAGGATATAGCGGAAAGGTCTGTGTTGTACTACTTCTCGAAATATCGAGAGGAGCATTTCCAGTCTTCAGATTGATTGTCTTCAGGGTTTGGCGGCTAACCCGCCGCTCCGGCCAACGCCTCCTTCAGCAGCTAGGTTGAAGCACGAGCCGTTAGGCTTACCACTGCCAACCCAAGCGTCTCACTGAATCGCACAGACTACTTAACCGCAAGTTTGTGGGATATTGATTTCTTCTTTGAGAACCAGAGCCGCAACAGGGAATCAAGCATGCAGTCTTCTATCGGAAAAAGTGAGCAACCGTTCGCAATAGGCGCGTATATCGGCGAGATACTTTGTTGCAATATGGGTGGAAGGGATAGTACGGGGAGAACAATGTTCTACAAGTGGGGATCAATATCGAGTTGAAACTCAAATCAGGTATCAGGTGCTAGACTGTGCAACGAGTGATAAAGAGCCTCAAGATTCGAGGTCTTTACATTTCACTATAACGATGCCTTGCCAATCCCAGCATCGCTTTTCTCTGCGATACAAAATGCATCTCACACACTACGAACTAGGCCATGCTGCTCGACCTGTGTGTACAGCCGACGCTGCTGGCTGCTGATCGGGAGCTTGGTTCTATGAACCATGGCAGTTGTCTCTTTCCACTTTCTGGAGCTGAACAGAGCCACTGACACATTGAGAAAACGGTGACAGTATGACACTCGTATCTCCAGTTGATCGATCAAGTCTAGGATGAATACTCGCTCCGACGCTCAGGACTCCAGATCACGCCGGGGAATCTATAACGTCCGGGTAAACTGATCACTAGCGTGTCGGAAAACTGCTTAAGGAGGTTGCGTCCACAGGTCGAGGATGTTGGAAGGCGATTGAGCAATTCCCATACCTCAAACTCATTGCATAGTATCGCCTGATTGACGATAGATTGCAATATAGCGATACGGGCGTCGTTATGGTCTAGAACGGGAACAGTTATTCGTACCTTTGCATAACAATAGCTACCGCGCTGGTACACCCATCCGATGGACGCCTCCTCAGTGCGAGGCAAGTAGGGCTTACGGCGAGTTGTACCGCGAATCTGAAGAAGAAGGGTTGGCGAATGTGCGGAAGAAAGTTCCTAGAAACCCATTGAAATAGCATTGGTTATTGACCTACAATGCTGGCTAGGTAGCAAGCTAGGTATGCATAGGGAAGGTAAGCTATGCCTAAGAAGAAAAAGGATTCAGTTGATCCTTCCCTCGATCTTCTCGATAAATTTCTCGATGGATTGGCATACTCGAGCAGAGCTCGGATGCAAGGTGAACGTGACGCCAAAGAAAGGAGACCACCATCGTTCTTTGCTTTTGATCCGAGGTATAAAATTTTTAAATCTACATATATGGACGCCTACAATGCTGCAAAAAGAGCACAGCAACAAAATTTGAGACAGTCGCAAAATTTGACAATCTACACATATGATCATAACTGTGATAAGCCTGGCTTTCTTATGATACCGTTTTATACATTTATCTTTCTTTATTCTTTGTATTATTTCATATATTATCGGGATATTGTTGGGGGGAGATCCGGTCGTTGTTTTTATTATAATTTATTTTATTGTTGGTAAAGCACTTAGCCGCTAATCGGTACGTGCAGACATAACCAAGCGCAGCAAATTTCTTGTGGTTGCAATTTTCCCATTTCAGCTTGAAAGGTCCAACGGTTCTCATCGAACGTTACAGCGGTTTTCTGCAGAGATTCAGTGTCCAAGTTGAGTTCCGTGATTGGGGAGTTTTTGATGACCACATCTGCATGTGTGTCAAATTGAATTAACAGAGCCGTCACGCATGAGCACGAAATGCTTACGGGTCAAGGATAGGTCTCATATTCGCCTTCCGCCCAACGCTAACCCCGGTCCGGTATCGCACATACCAGTGCGGGCAGCGGTTGGTAATCTTGCCCGGATAGAACGCTAGCGTTGATAGATAATCTCTACACCCAGAATTGCGGCGAGCGGCTGCCGGCACGAACCGTCAGCTTGGGCAAGGAAGGAAACTTGTACGTGCGCAACCCAACCGGCACGATCGCGCT
>RFGC01000005.1 GCA_003697135.1 Acidobacteriota bacterium | reverse complement strand
TTCGTTTGTCAGAATAACAACTCGATTGATGGTTATTTGACTCGAAAGCGTGATGACGCAAGTGCCTCCTGGACAACCTGAAATGTTGAAACTTATCAATCCTCCAAACTGTGATGTAGCTTCATTTCTCAAACTACCCGCACCACTGTCATTCGTGTTTGTAACTACTCCATATCTCTGCTCATAAGCTCCAATGTCAACTGTCCCTCCAGCGATCCTCGTTGCTTCTCTCTGGTCTGTTGCTAGTTGAATCCCAAATGTCGTCGGATCAGTTGCCAAAGAGTTGTTTCCTGCATTCAAAGCTGGCGAACCCAGCAAGAGCGCATGAGTCTTCGTCAGACCTCCGTAATCTCCAAGCGGCGCTAATTTCGGGTCCTGATTCAAAATGTTTCCTGTGGTGTCGCCTATGATTGTTGTGTCAGTAGTGTTTCCTATCAAATTGTAGCCTTGTGACGTGAGAGTGCCTTTGAAATCAGGTCCTGAGCTTGCACTGTTATTGGCAATAATCGTGTTTCTGGCATTCGCCGTCCCAACGTTCCACACTCCTCCTCCACCAGTAAGGCTTGATGCAGTGTTGTTAACAATCGTAGAGTTAACCAAAGTTAACGTCGCCCCACCCATATTGAAGATTCCTCCACTATTTCCAGCACTGTTGCCACTGATGGTTGAGTTGACAATAAAGGCAGTAGTCCCGTTAGAATTAGCAATCCCACCTCCACCGCTACTGGAGTTGCCGGTGATGGTTGAACTAAAAACCGTCAACGTGCCATTATTCAAAATTCCTCCACCGAAACCACCAGAAGCAGAGCCATTCTTAATAGTCAGACTGTTGATGGTGAGATTCCCTCCACTGGCTACTTCAAAGACTCTGACAGCATTGCCACCTGAAATCTCTATCTTCTGGCTTCCACCTATGTTTCTAATTATCAGATTGCCTGACGATGAAGCAGAGTTGATTGTGAGCTGACTACTTAAAGTAATCACGCAAACTCCGCCAGAACAACCCGAATCAGTTGTCGGTATGTTGAAGTTGATTATGTCGTTTTGTGGTGACGCATTCGCCGCCGCTATCGCCTCCCGAAGACTGCAGTCAGAGTCACATGTTCCATCGCTTGTATCGGCTGTTTTCGTGACCGTGTAGGTTGCACTTTTAACAGAGACTACAAACAAAAAATATACTACCACAGCAACCGCTATCCTCAGGATTCTCACCGACCTCATAGAATCTCCTTTGAAAAAGCAAAAATTAAATGAAGCTATCTGATTTTCAAACGTTCATAAAAGCCAGCCCACTGCTCGAAAGTAATCAAGGAAAGTCGAGAAGGAAATGCATCTAAAATACGGATGGCAAATCACTACTAAACCTTCCTTTGATGTTATAAGAATTCTAAATCCGATGTTCTAAATTTGTCAAACTTTTGTCACCCAGGTTGGCAATATCCTCTCAAAACAAGGGCCTATCCCCTCAACCAAGGCGTTATCAGACGCATATCGGCAAGTTAAGCTTTACCTCATGCCTTGCATATTCAGAAACTTGAGAAAAAGGTATCTGAGGTTGTATATTTTTATGAGTGCGACTTGGTTTGTTCAAAGTTTCTGCCAGTCTCATAAAGCAAAAAGCCCTTATCGAAGGTGAATTTGCTTATTTCAATTTGTAACAACCTGATTTCGTTATGCAAACAAAAGAAGATTTCGACTTGATAAACATCCTCAGATGTCCTAACTGCAAATCGGAGTTGACGAAAGATTTGGAATGCAAAAAATGCAGTGTCAAATATCCGGTTATCCGAGGAATACCTAGATTTGTAAACAGTGAGTTTTACGTTGAAAACTTCGGTTTTCAATGGAATAAACACAAGCGAACCCAATTTGACAATGAAAAAGAAAAGCCTTCTGAAAACTTTTTAAGACAGATAGGTTTAACACCTGAATTGGTTGAGGGCAAACTGGTGTTAGATGCTGGCTGTGGTGCCGGACGCTATTCTGATGTTGTCAGTCGTTGGGGAGCTAAAGTCGTAGGTGTTGATTTAAGCTCAGCAGTGGAAGCAAGCTACGAAAATCTTTCATCTAGAGGAGTCAAAATCATTCAAGCTGATATAATGAATCTGCCATTTGCAGAAGAAACTTTCGACGTGATTTTCAGCATAGGTGTCCTTCATCATACGCCTAACACTAGGAAAGCCTTTGAAGCTTTGATCCCGTTTCTCAAGCCTGGCGGTTTTATAGTGATATGGCTCTACCATGCTTACAATGATGATACCACCAGAATGAAACTCTCAAAATTCTACAGGCGTTTTTCGTGGAAACTTCCCAAAAAGGTTCTCTACGGAATAAGCTGGATGGCTGTGCCTTATTATTATCTGAATCGAGTTCCAATTCTGAGGGTATTCACGGGCAGGCTCTGGCATATAGCCGAACACAAAAACTGGAAATGGAGAGTGCTAGACACTTTTGATTGGTATTCGCCGAAATATCAATGGCATCATACATACCCAGAAGTTTTCCAGTGGTTTGAAGAAAATGGTTTAACAAATATTCGAGTTTCAGAGCCTCCCGTTACTGTGAGCGGATTCAAGAGAAAATGAAACCTAAAGTAGCAAAAATAGTTTATGTTCACGGACACGGCATTCATCCGAATCGGTTGAAGTTATTTCCGTCTATAGGCTCAGAGTTCATACCAGCAGATCACAAATTGCCTTGGCTACACCTACCAAATCCACCGATAATAAGAAAAATTCCCAGCTTGCTCTTATCCTCTATCTTTTTTCCCGAAAAAAACAAATGGGATTTAATCATCGGCGACAATCCCCAGCATTTGCCGGTTGTGATGAAGAAATTAAGACTTTTACGCCCTGATCAAAAGATAGTGCCATATCTCGCTGGTGAGTTTGCATACTTCTTAGCAACTGGATACTACGGAGAAAGAAAAACCAAGAGATTGCTGAATTGGTTTCTTAACTGGGATGCTTATCTTTGTTCTGGTGAGATGACTGGAGAATTGGTCCGCAAAGTGGTGCCTTCAGAAAGACACCATGAGATATTCGTAGTCCCTAACTGTGTCAGACAAGAAAGATTTGCAGAACTACGAAATGTTCAGCCCAAGCTGGAAAGTTTCAGAATGGTTTTTGTTGGAAATGGCCCTTCAGGTTTTAGAATTCATTACAAAGGTCTTGATCTAATGTTCGAGGCTTTCAAAATAGCAAAGAAACATTTACCGAATCTTTCATGGACAATAGTTGGTGATTGGTCTGATGAAGTTAAACGACAATTCACTCAAAACGGTATCGCTAGCCAAGACGTTCGATGGCTGGGCAAAGTTACCTCACTGAAGGAAATCTTTCAGGAAAGCGCTCTCTACATACATTGCGCAAGAGGCGATGCCTCTCCTAACACTGTGGTAGAAGCAATGGTAGCAGGCTTGCCTGCGCTAATTTCTGAATGGACGGGAACAAGAAAAACAGTTAAAGAGGTGGATGAAAGATTGATAGCTCCTCTCGACCCGAAAGCCATAGCCGAAAGAATCATTTGGTATTTCTCTCTCACAACTGAAGAAAAAAGAAAACTGAGTGAGCGATCAAGAGAAATCGTAAGAGAAAACCATAACGAAAGCAAGGTCATAGAGATTTTCCAAGAAAAGGTATCAGAAATGATAAACTACCTTTTTGAAGGTAAGCTGACTATTGATCGCAAGTAAACACCATGAAGAGAAAAATCCTACACCTAATACCAACTCTTTCAAGTGGCGGTGCCGAACGTCAACTTGTAAACGTCGTCAGTAATACTTCTAATGAACTTTTTACTCATTTGGTCTGCACATTTACAAATTCGAGTTTCTTCGCTCCCGAAATAGAAGAAAAGGGACATACGGTTAAAGAATTGGGTATAACACAAAAGCGACCTTGGTTTGCCGCTGCAAGAAAGTTTCTGGACGTAATTAATGACTATAAACCCGACCTTATAAATAGCTGGTTATTTGATGCAGATATAACAACCCGTTTGTCAAAAATCTACCGAAATCTTAACATTCCCCTTGTTACTTCACTACAATCAACTGCCTACGATCAAGAAACTATCCTTGCTGGTGGCTGGTCTCCCCTCAAAGTTAAAGTTCTCAAACAACTGGACAAATTAACGATGAAACTGACGAGACCTTATTTCGCTGCTTGTTCCCATACCGTAAAAAAGTCTTTTCAAAGACATCTTGGAATAGACTTATCGAGAACAAAAGTCATATACAATTCAATAACACCAGAATCTTTGATTTCTTCTCAAAGTGCTTTTGAACGAATAAGAAAAGAATTTGAAGTCCCCCTCGATGGATTCCTGTATTTGAATGTTGGACGCCTTGACAAACGAAAGAACCAAACGTTTTTAATCCGAGCATTTGCAGAAGTCTTACACAACAAAGCAAATGTTTTTATGATAATAGTCGGTGCGGGTGATCTGGAGAAAGATTTGAAAACCCAGACAAAACGGTTGGGTATAGAAGACAAAGTCCGCTTTGCAGGAAGACGTAGTGATATACCCGATTTCCTTCAAGCGGCAAATGCATTTGTTTTTCCTTCATTAACAGAGGGTTTACCCTTAGTTTAGCTGAGGCGATGTTTAAAGGTTTACCGTGTATTGTGAGCAAAATAGAAGCATTAGAAGAGATAATAGAACACGAAAAAACAGGCTTAGTTGTAAATCCAGATTCCTTAGAAGAACTCGTCAAAGCAATGATAGAAATATACGAATTCCCCGAACTAAGACACAGACTCGGCTCTAATGCTAAAGCAAAAGCCGAAAGGACTTTTAACATAAAAAGAAATATCAAAGAATGGGAAAATTTTTATGAAGAGATCATAAGCAAAAACAAATCCCAGCAGAAGATTTAACCTGTTTCAGCACCACTCTCAACTTCAGCAAGTTATAACTGCTGATCTACCTTTCTTACGGATTTGCTAACAATTGCTAAACACACTAGAATTTGCATCACGCATCCACAAGAAATCTTGTTTATGATATATGCTGAATTTGCTGAATGAGCATTCATTCAGCTATAATTTACGAAAAAGAAAACTTGAAAGGAGAAAAAGAAATGGAAGCTAAAGCTGAGAAGGATTTTATCAAAGGTGGGGCATTTTTGATTGAGTCTAGGAATGCTTCGGAGATTTTCACTCCGGAAGATTTTTCCGAAGAGCAAAGGATGATAGGCGAAACGACTCGAAGTTTCGTTGACAACGAAGTAATCCCGCAGATTCCAGAAATGGAAAAGCACAATTGGCAAGTCGCAAGAGACTTGTTAAAAAAGGCTGGCGAGCTTGGGCTTTTAGGAGCAACGGTTCCTGAAGAATACGGTGGATTGGGTTTAGACCAAACTACGGGGGTTATAATCGCTGAAAACATAGGACGTGCAGGCGGATTTAGCACAACCTTCGGCGCACAAACCTCTATAGGGCTTTTGCCGATTTTATATTTCGGCTCGGAGGAATTGAAGCAGAAATGGCTTCCCAAAATAGTCTCTGGTGAAGTTGTCTCTGCTTATTGTCTATCTGAAGCCGGTAGCGGTTCTGATGCCTTAGGTGCAAAATGCCATGCAAGACTTTCCGAAGACGGAAAAGAATACATTCTAAACGGCGAAAAAATGTGGATTTCTAACGGTAGTTTTGCCGACATCTACATCGTTTTTGCCAAAGTTGATGGCGAACGAGAAAAGTTTTCAGCATTTTTGGTTGAAAGAAGCGAAAACTGCCGTCCCGGAGCAGAAGAACACAAAATGGGCATCAAATCCAGCTCAACAACGCCACTAATTTTATCCGATGCTCGCGTGCCTGTCGGCAACTTACTTGGCAATGTAGGCGATGGTGCAAAAATTGCTTTCAATGTTCTAAATGTCGGACGCTTCAAGCTAGGTGCTTCTGCAACAGGTGCCGCAAAACTTGCAATTCACTACTCGGTCCGCTACGCAAACGAAAGGCATCAATTCGGAAAGCCAATATCTTCCTTCGGCGCAATAAAACACAAGCTAGCTGAAATGGCAATACGCACATGGGTTTCAGAAAGCATCACCTATCGCACCGTCGGCATGATTGATGCTTTGATAGGAAGTGGCGCTGATAGCGAAAAGAAAATGCGCTCGATAGAAGAATATGCTGTCGAAAGCTCAATCAACAAAGTCTTCGGCTCGGAAGCTTTGGATTATGTTGTTGATGAAATGGTGCAAATCTATGGCGGCTACGGATATTCAGCTGATTATCCTGCTGAAAAAGCCTATCGGGACGCAAGAATAACCAGAATCTATGAAGGAACTAACGAAATCAATCGAATGCTAATTCCCGGGATGCTCATGAAGCGTGCACTCAAAGGACAATTAGCCTTGATTCCTGCCGCTAAAGCCTTGCAAGAGGAAATCATGAATCCGCCGATTTCCTTTGATGAAGATGAAGGCTTACTTGCACGTGAAACGAGACTAGCTGAAAACGCTAAAAAGGTCGCTTTGATGATACTGGGAACAGCGGCACAAAAATACATGAATGAGTTACAAAATCAGCAGGAGATTTTGCTCAATTGTGCCGACATAATCATAAATGCTTACGCAATGGAAACAGCCGTCTTGAGAGCTAAAAAGACTGCTGAAAGCGGCAAAGATGCTTCAAGGCAAATTGACATGGCGCAAGTTTTCTGCAACGATGCCATGCAGAAAATAGAAATGCTAGCCAGAAATACAATCGCAGCAATGTTTGAAGAAGGCGACGAAATGAAAATACTTCTCTTGGCTTTGAAGAGGTTTACGAAGAATAATTCGCCTGTAAACACAATCGCCGCTAGACAGAGAATTGCTAATGCTTTGATCGCCGCAAATACTTACATTTTTTAAGTATCAGGCATTGCCGGTTTAACTCATCGGCAATGCCTGCTTCTATTTTCAAAAAACTCGAATCAACTTGAGCCTCTTAACATTCGGAAATTGCCAGAGGCTCAAAGCATTCAAAAAACTAATTCTGTCCTCTACAAAACAGCTTAAGACTGTTCACCTTGGCGTAGATTCTCTGTTCAGGTAACTCTTCACCTGAAGTAACGACCTGCAGCCGATTTCCATAAGCATCTTTGAAGAGAAAAGAACAGTAAGCTAATCCAGTTCCAGAGCAAGATTCAAGCTCTACGTATCCCCGTTGCCAAAAAATCGGACCGTTTCCTGCTAGAATATCTGGATCGTCAATCTCTTCAGGGTTTTTGGTTCGGCTAACAGACTTTTTCGGCAAAGGTCGCCAACCAGCCGCTAGCAACTTTTTTCTTGCTTTATGATAAGTCAAGCCTTTGATAGCAGGCACTTTAGCTTGCTTCTGTCCCTTACACTGATTATTTTGCGCAAGCGTGATTGCGCTTGCTAAAATAAAAGCCAGAACGATAGCTGAGATTTTCACCGCTGTTCTCATCGTTACTGTCTCCAAAAAAATCTTCTCAAGATTTGAAATCGCTAGTTAATCTTCGAGTCGCTCTCTTAACGCCTCTACTATCTTGATTGTTTCGACAGCCGCTTGAACGTCGTGAACTCTCAAAATCTTAGCACCTTGCCAAACAGCTATAGCGACTGTTGCTAAAGTCCCGTAAAGTCTTTCTGAAACGTCTTTGTTCAAAACTTTGCCTATAAACGATTTTCTCGAAGGTCCTACAAGCATGGGAAAATCAGCAAATTCGCGAATGAGATAATCGAGCTTAGCTAAAAGCTCCAAGTTTTGTTCATATTGCTTGCTGAATCCTAAACCGATGTCCAGAGCTATTTGCTCCTTTTCAATCCCAGCTCTTTCAGCTTTCGATAAACTTTCCCGAAATCCACGCGAAACCTCCTTCAAAATATCCTCAACTGGTGGTTGACTATGCATTGTTTCAAAACTTCCTCTAAGGTGCATCAAAACCAATCCCGTTTTGTTTTCAGCCGCTATTTCAGCGATTTTTTCGTCAAATCTCAAGCCAGAAATATCGTTTATTATTTCAGCCCCAGCTTGAACAGCTCTTTTAGCGACCTCGCTTTTGGTTGTGTCAATAGAAATAGCTACGTCAAATCTCCTTGCTACTTCTTCCACAACCGGCAAGACTCTTTTCATCTCTTCGTCGGCAGAAACTCTTTGAGAACCCGGTCGAGTTGATTCACCGCCTATGTCCAGAATTACTGCACCTTCTTCTATCATCTTCTCGGCTTGCCTTATTGCGTCATCTAAAGCCAAAAATTTCCCACCGTCGGAAAAACTATCAGGCGTGACATTCAGAATGCCCATCACAACGGCTTGCTCAAGGTTTATCGTTCTTCTCGAAGTCTTCCAAAGCATAGGTTTAATGAGAATAATTCAAGCTGTTTTCCCTAGAATTTGGAGAAAAACTCTAGAATTTAGTAGGAAAACTTTTTCGCCGTTTCTAAAGAGAACCTTGAGATTATTTGTGCATAAGTTGTTGCATCAACATTCCCACCGCTTACAACAACACCAATTTTCTTTTCTGCAAATTTCTCTCGGTTTTCGAGTAATGCCCCAAGCGATAATGCCCCAGTAGGCTCTACTTTGAGATTTGCAAGATGAAAATAAACCCAAACTGCTTGCGCAATTGCTTCTTCGCTAACTTCGATTATCTCTTCAACCTCGCTTTTAATGATTTCCCAATTCAGTTTCCCAAGGCTCAAAGTCCTTGCGCCATCTGCTATTGTTAGCCGTTCAGATTCGTTTGCTATAAGCCTTCCAGCTCTAATGCTGCGCGCAGCATCGTTTGCTAGAAGAGGTTCTGCTCCAATAACCTTCATTGTGTTTCCCTTAGATCGCAATCCCTTTACGACACCAGAAATCAAACCACCACCGCCAACGGGCACGATTACGACATCGAAATCTTTTTGAGCGATTTCTTTTCCAAGCGTTGAGTTTCCTTCAATAACGAACGGATCGTCATACGCCGATGCGACGTAAGCATCAGGCATCTCTTTTGCTAATTGCTCCACTCGCTCGTTTCTTGAAATTCTCTTGGTATCAATCAACTCCACGAAAGCACCGTAGTATTGCACAGCTTCGATTTTTACTTTAGCCGAAGTTTGTGGCATCACGACAAAGCATTTTTTGTTCAGCATTTTACATGCTTTAGCTAAAGCCTGCCCGAAATTTCCAGAAGACGCAGTCAAAATCTGTTCATTCGGGACTTTCGATGCCAAATTGTATGCCGCACGAAACTTGAAACTCCCTGTATGCTGGAAAGTTTCGGAAATGACCGTTACATCAAGCCCTAAGTAATCTTTTAGCTTCCCTGATTCAATGAAAGTAGTAGGCAAAATCACATCGAGATTGCGATTAAAGTTTTGCATAAAACCTGATAACTTTCATAATAGCATGAGTTTCAAACTGGCTTTGAAATTCTACTGAAAAACTCCAGATCAGGAGATTTCTCATCACTAAAAAACGTTGACATTTGCTTTGATTGAGAATTACACTAAAAACAGGCTTTGGTGGAAAGAAGAAGAACTCTAAAAGCGGTTGTAACAATTGACAAAATAAAAAGGACGCACGCCGAAAGAAGAACGGAAATCAGAGCCAAACTCGAAGAGTTTGCCGAAATTTGGCGAACGGCTTCTGACGAAAGGCTCTGGGAAGAGATGGTTTTCTGCTTCTTTACTGGCGGATGCTCTGCAAAGATGGGACTCCGTTCAATCGAAGCTGTTAGACCGCTACTGATGAACGGAACCCAAGCGGAGATTGAGCAAGCATTGTTGGGGAAACACCGTTATCCGAGGGCTAGAGCAAGATACATCGTTGAGACCAGAGATTTCTTGCTCAAAAACTATGGAATGCAAATTCGCCAACTGCTTAGCAGCTTCAACGATCCACTCAAGCGGCGTGATTGGCTTGCTAAAGAAAAAGGCATTAAAGGACTCGGCTACAAAGAAGCCAGCCACTTTTTGAGAAATATCGGCTTTAGGGGTTATGCAATTCTTGACAAGCACATTTTGCGATGTTTGGCAGAGTTGAAAATCATAAACGATGAATCTCCGCCAAAAAGCAGGGCAAAATACTTGGAAATCGAGCAGAAACTCAAGGACTTCAGCAAGTATTTGAAAATTGACTTCGACGAGATGGATTTCGTTCTTTGGTCCATTAAAACGGGCGAAATTCTTAAATAGGCTTTGTCTTATGGAAAGGGGGGAAAGAAAATGTCTTGGGGGATTTTTCATGTGCCTTTCAATCCTTTCCGGAAAGAGCAATTTTCTCTTGCATGGACAGGATTGTTAATTTTGGCTTTGTTCGTCTCAGCATCTGCTGATGAACTGCAAAAGCAAGACCTTCGTCAATTAACAAAGCAGGGGGAAAAATTAAAGCGCAAAGGCGAATACGATAGAGCAGAGCAAATCTTTCGCTACATTGTAGAAAAGAATCCGCAAGATTCCGAAGCAAAACTCAAGCTGGCTCACGTTTTAATGAAACAAATGCGCCTTCTAGAGGCTTATGATTTGGCTTTTCCAATCGTGAAAGATGAGCCTAAAAATTCCTACGCCTTTGCTGTTTTGGGAATGATTCTCCTAAGTGCAGGAAATTTCAAAGATGCAAATGCTTGTTTTATAAACGCTTTGAACCTAAACCGAAAAGAAGATTTGGCTTGGGCAGGATTAGGTTTGCTTGATTTTTATGAAAATCGAATCGAAAGAAGCTTGGAATACTTAAAAGAAGCTCACTTCCTAGAACCAAATGACCCTGATTACACCTTTGCACTAGCTCAGGTTTCTGCGCGTGCTGAAAGATACAAAGAAGCGGCTGACTATTACCAAAAATTCCTTGATATAGCACCACCAACCGACGTTGACAGAAAAGAACGCATAAAAGGCTTGATGCGATTTCTTCGATATATCGGCGATAAACGAAAACTTTATGCAATTGACGGAAAGGAAAAAACCACTGTGCCGATAAAAATAATGCGCGAGCGACCTGTAATTCAAGTTTACATTGGCAAGCACAAAGAACCGCTTAATTTCGTCTTGGACACCGGTTCAGGAATTTCAGTCCTCAACGAAGAAACTGCAAAAAGACTTAACATTAAGCCAATCACTAAAGGCGGTATGGCAAGAGGCATCGGCGGAGATGGAAAATTTGAAATCGTTTATGGCTTCTTGCCCTCGATTAGAATTGGTGAAGTCGAAATCGAAAACGTTCCTATTTACATCAGAAAGTTCCACAATACCCAAGAACCAGTTGACGGCTACATTGGAATAGCCATGATCTCAAAATTCTTGACAACGATTGATTACGGCTCTCTCACCTTTTCCCTTTTTAGACGCGACCTCAAAGAACAGCCAGAAATTAAGAAGGGACCGAACTTTTTTGGGTTACGCCTAACTCCAAGTGGCTATCTTAGTGGAGAAGTCTGGCTCGAAGGTATTGACGCTCCTTTGAACTTTATAGTTGACACCGGTGCAAGTATATCGGTTATTTCTCAAGAACTTGCAAAACTTGATCAAATAAGCAGATACGCTTCCGAAGAAAGGATGCGTGTTATAGGCGCGGCCGGGATTACTGAAAACGTGCCTTCTTACGTATTACCACGTATAACTTTCGCAAATCAGACACGCGAAAACATCAAAGCCATTGTTCTAGACCTGAGCATAATAAATGAAACTTCAGGATTTCAGCAAGCAGGTATCTTAGGCGCTAATTTTCTGAAGCACTACCGTTTGACTTTTGATTTTGTAGATTCTAAAGTTTATCTCGATCCGATAGACACGCCGACTTCGGCACAACTGAAGTAAGTTTGTTGAGATTGTGGACATTTGATGAAAACTTCTGTTTATCTGGAAACATCAGTCATCGGAGCTTACTTAGACAATAGTGAGCCTTTCCGACGTGATATAACGATACGTTGGTTCGAGCGAGAGCTTTCTGAATATGAAGCCTTCATCTCTCCGCTTGTTCGTCATGAAATCGAGCTAACAGCAGAACCTTATCGGAGCGCATATTTGAAAATAATCGAACCAATAAAAAACCTGCAAATCTCAGAAGAAGCGGCAATCTTGGCAGAAGGATACATTTCACGCGGGATTTTTCATCGCAAGTATTTGCTTGACGCCTTCCATGTTGCTTTGGCCTCGGTTAATGAAATTGATTACCTTGTAACGTGGAGCTTTGGAAGATTAGCAAATGTCCGCAAACAAGCCCGTATTAGAGTTTTCAATCTTTCAGCAGGATTTTTTGTCCCGACGATTGTAACACCTGAGTTTCTAGTTCACATCAATTGAACTGATCTGCTGGTAGGATCAAACCGCGGCATTCGCCGAATCCTATTCGCCGAAAGCCTTCGCGTTCGCAGTAACCTTTCATTATGATCTCATCTCCATCTTCGAGAAATCTGCGAATTTCACCTGTAGGAAGTTCTATTGGTTCAGAACCGCGCCATGTTAATTCAAGCAAACATCCACGTTCGTTTTTGTTTCTTCCTGAAACAGTTCCCGTCGCTATCAAATCGCCAACACGCAAATTGCATCCGTTCGACGTATGATGAGCTACCATTTGCCCAATTGTCCAATACAAATCCTTCATATTACTTCGACTTAAAAGATAAGGCTCAAAACCCTCTTCACGCATCTTTTGCGTTTGAATGTAAACTTCTAAATTCAAATCTATTCCGCCGTATTTCTGGTTAGTTTCGTCATAAAGATACTCAAGCGGCTTTGGATCGCCCTCAGGACGCTCAAACGCAGGCACACGAAAAGGCGCTAGTGCTTCCATTGTGACAATAAAGGGCGAAATGCTAGTAGCAAAGCTTTTTGCTAAAAAAGGTCCGAGCGGCTGATATTCCCAAGCCTGTATATCGCGCGCCGACCAGTCATTCACCAAACACAAACCGAAGATATAATCTTCAGCTTCTTGAATCGAAACGGGCTTTCCAAGTTCGTTGCCTTTACTTATGAAAAAACCGACTTCAACTTCGTAGTCAAGATTCTTGCAAGGTTCAAAAACAGGAATGTTGCCATTTTCAATTCGTCTTTGCCCTTTTGGGCGTTTTATTTTCGTTCCCGAAATGACAACAGACGAAGCTCGTCCATGATAGCCAACTGGAAGCCATTTGTAGTTTGGAAAAAGTGGATTCTCGGGTCTTAACATCATCCCGACGTTCGTAGCATGAAAAATCGAACAGTAAAAATCCGTGTAGTCTCCGATTTCAAAGGGCAAGACGAATCGGCAGGAGTTCATTGGAATAAGTAGGTGTTCTGAAATCAGATTCTTCAAAGACGAAGAGGCGTTAATGCTGAAGTCTTCTATGAGTTTCTTTCTAACCTTATGACTTGCCGCAAGCGCAAGGCTCTTTTCCTCAAACCTTTCGGCAACAAACATGTTGTAGTAAGGCTCAAAATCAAGCACAAAATCCCCTATAGCGATGCCGATTTTTGTATTGCCTTGATGGATGAATTTGCAGACAGGCAGATTCTGAAGTGGAAAATCGGTGTTTGGATCGTTCGCTGATTCAAGCCAGCTTTTTAGATTCGGATCGTGAGTCTCGTTGGGTTGATAAAAACTCATAGAGAAGGCACAAAAATGGCGGAGAGGACAGGACTCGAACCTGCAAGCCCGTAAAGGGCGGCGGTTTTCAAGACCGCTGCGTTACCAATTACGCTACCTCTCCGCTTTTTTCAAAATCCACAAACCGAAAACCAAAATATAACTCAATTTTTCAAAAACTCCAAATCACAAGCCTAAAAAGCCAAACAATCTTCAAATAAGAAGCTGACAACTGAAAACTTAAGTTAGGGAAAATAACAATTGAGATTTTTGTCAAAGATTCAAACTGCTTGAAGAAATTGGCTACCTTAGGCTTTATTTCTAGGCAAAAACCGCTTTCTCCTGAACCTTATGCACTTGCGAATATAGTTGATCAAACAAATCTTTGCCACCTGTAAAATTCCTAGGTCAAACAACGTTATCAGACGCAAGAAAATGCTAAACTTTGAGCTTATCTCGGTGCTCTTGAATTTTTTCAAGCACTTGAACTGCTAGCTTTAAGGCATTTCTGCCGTCATAGCCTGATATTGGCGGTGTTGTGTTGTTGACTATACAATCCAGAAACGCTTCTATTTCAGCACGCAAAGGCTCGAAATCATCTACCTTCAAGCGATTTATCGAAATTCCCGAACCTTCATCGCTCAAAACTAGACTTGTAAGCGAAGCAAATCGCGTAGCGTAATCAAGAACAACGTATGAGTAAGGCTGGTAAAATCGTGTTTTTCTAATTTTCTCCGTGCCTATTCTCGATGCAGTTATGTTGGCGACCGCTCCGTTCTCAAATTCTATCCTGGCATTTGCCGCATCAATCTTGTCACTCAAAACAGGAATACCAACTGCATGAACGCTGGAAACTTTCACATTTTCACCGACAAGCCACTGAACAGCGTCTAGATCGTGTATCATCACGTCAAGCACTACATCAACGTCCAAACTTCGGTTAGGAAAAGGCGAAATCCTATGGATTTCAAAATAGAGCGGGTTTGCAACATGCGGGCGTAAAGCTACCATTGCTGGATTAAACCTTTCAAGATGTCCAACCATCAATTTTGCGCCTGACTCTTCGGCTTTTTTAATCATCAAGTCTGCTTCCTCTAACTTGCGCGCTATAGGCTTTTCTACTAGAACGTGAATGCCTTTTTCCAAAAACGCGCAAGCTATTTCGCAGTGAGTTTCTGTCGGCGTGACGATTGAAACAGCATCCACAACGTCTAGCAAATCGCGCCAATCAGTGAAACTATCACAGCCGTATTCTGCACCGATAGTCTTTGCTCTAGATTCGTCAATATCGCACACAGCAACCAACTTTCCTTTGCCTTCAGAAGAAAGCTCAGCGTAATTCCGAGCGTGATGCTTTCCAAGCGACCCAACACCTATGACAGCCGTTCTTAAATTTTTTATGTCTTGCAAACTTGATTTTTCGTTCATAAATACTTAGATTTGAGATTCAACTTAACATTTTCAATGAAACTACTCGAAAAAACAAAGGCGTATAAGACTGCTCTTTGGATATTATTCTACGCTACCATAGTCGCAACCTATTTTTTTGCTCTCGACTTACCGCTGATAGGTCCTGACGAACCGCGATATGCTCAGGTCGCGAAAGAAATGTATGAGCGCGGAGACTTTATCACCCCAACTCTCGGCGGTTTTGAATGGTTTGAAAAGCCAGCACTTCTTTACTGGCTTCAAATTTCTTCATACTCAATTTTTGGCGTTTCGGAGTTTTCTGCACGCTTTGGCTCTGCTCTGCTTGGGCTTCTCACGATCCTCTTTGTATGGATTTTCGGCAAGAACATATCGAAAACTACGGAATTTGCAAACTGGCTGGGTCTAGTTGCGGCAACTTCCATCGGCTTAATAGTTTTCTCGCGAGGCGCTAGCTTCGATATAATCTTGACTTTTCCAATAACAGCATCGCTTGTTTCTTTTTTTATTGCCGTTTCAGCCTTGGAAAATGAAAATCCCAAAGCCTCATCACAAGGCGAAAATAACTTCTTTCCAAAGGGCTTTGCTCTGCTCTTTTGTTTTTACTTCTTTACAGGTGTTGCTCTTTTAGCAAAAGGCTTGGTGGGGATAATTTTTCCCTTTGCTGTCCCGACACTGTTTTATTTGCTCCAAAGGAAGCTGCCGCCGAAAAAAGTTTTGCTAAGCATTCCATTTGGAGTAGCTATAGTCTTCCTTGTCGCCGGGCTATGGTATTTTCCAATGTATGAAAGGCACGGCTGGAAGTTTATTGATGAATTCATCATTCAACATCATTTCGAGCGATACACTTCAAACAAATATCTTCATCCACAACCATTTTGGTTTTTCTGGGTTGTTTTACCCTTAATGATGCTTCCTTGGACGCCATTTTTCTTGATGGCAACTTGGAGCTTTCTAAAAAAAACAATCTCGGCACTCAATAAAATAAAGTCCTCATCAAATCCTCAACAAGCTCTTGATTTTCGAGCAGAACTATTCGTATTTTGCTGGCTGATTGTGCCTTTAGTTTTTTTCAGCTTTTCTGGTTCAAAACTACCTGGCTACATCCTCCCTTCTCTACCACCTGCCTGTATTCTGACAGCAAACTATTTGCATGAAATTATGCAAAAACACCAGAGAGTCCATCTTATTTTACGCGCAATTGCTTTGGTGACGCTTTTGGCTGTGGTTATTGCTCTGAAGTTTCTTGTAGCCGATCTAACTTACCACGAAACCTTAAAGCCCTTACTTATGAAAGCCAACGATAAAGGTTACTCTTCAAACAAGATACTGACACTTCATACAATTGCACACAATCTCGAATTTTACGCAACAGAAAGACTGGTTCGCACCGCTGAAGGCAAACAACGATACTTCTATGGCGTAGCTGAAGTCGCAGAATTCATGAGATTGAACAAACAGGATACCGTTCTAGTTCTCGTGCCACTTCGCTATGAGAAAGAGTTAATTGAAAGCAGCCTGCTAAAATCCGAGAAACTAGGCGACAACGGCGAATTTGCACTTTTTGTAGTCTCAGTCCTTAACAACTAATAGCCGATTTCAAAATTCGCTGGCTTTCAAGCTAGATAGCTCATCAATTGCTCCCTAACAAACTTTCAAAGTAAAAATATGCATTCAGACCGCCAACAGTCCTTAACAAACTCTTCAAAAACGTTATCAGACGCGGTTTATTCATTCGCATTAAAACAATACGTTATCAGACGCGTGTTAGTTATTACTTTGAGAGTTTTGACAAATACTCAATAGCTTCTTCTAGGCTTACAACATCAGCATACTTTGCATTCAGATCGAAAAGGTTGGCTTCATGGGCATAGTTTGAGCGGTCACCGACACAATCTCGGACGACCATTGTTCTGAAACCATGCTGGCAGGCGTCAACTGCTGATGCTCGGACACATCCTGAAGTAGTGCATCCGGTTATTAGCAACGTATCAATTCGCTTTGCTAAAAGCGCTGAAGACAAAGAAGTTCCGAAAAAAGCAGAAGCATAATGTTTGATCCAAACAACTTCACCGTTTTGAGGTTTTAAGCGTTCATCAATTTCTACCCATTTAGAACCTAGTTTCAAATGTGCCAAACTTGGCACTTTTTTGACGAAAATGCCTGCTGAAATCATTTCAGGATCATAAGCGGTTGTTGTAAAATGCACCGGCAGAGACTTCTCTCTGAAAATTCTTAGGAGTTTCGCTGTATTCTCAACTTGCACATCGAGATTAGAACCAAGTGGGCATTCGGTATCGGTAAAACCTTTGATGAAATCAATAATCAAAAGTGCGGGATTTTCGCCAAAACCTACGCGAGCGGCAAAACCGCGCTCTTCATACATTTTGCTTTCTTCGGGAAACTGAATCATTTTTCTCGTGCAAAACTTAACTTTCAAAAAAGATTGGAAAGCCAGCTCTTTGGCGGGGGAACCGGCTTTCCAATCGGGTTTTAGACGGGTAGAAGGGTGGAACTTGAGCCTGTCTGCTGCGTTTGAGGATGTTCGGCGGTAGCAAATGATTTTTCGGGTTGTATTCGTTCTTTTGGTTCTGCCATTTGCGATTTGGCGCGATACCATTCGGCAACTATGCCGATTGGTTCGGGGACTTCTCCGAAGGTAAACAGCGGGACTTCACCGCGCTTTTCGCGCATCTGCTTGCGCAATTCTTCTGTGGCTTGCAAATCAACAGATAAATCTTCAGGATTCAAAACGACTCCATAATCAGAACGAGCTTTCTCAATCGAGACTAAACCGTTTCTGACGTCTTTTTGAACTTTCTCAACAGGTCTTTCAAGAGGGTCTTTCCATCCACCACCACCAGCAGTTTGATAGATCAATATGTCACCTTTCTTGACAGGAACGCGTGAAATCTTTGATGGCAAATCAATTTCAGTGCCGTCGGTGCGAATCAATTTCTTTCTGGAATTTGAACCTGGCAGTCCGCCCATGATGCCCCAAGGTTTTGATCTTTCGCGATCATCATGGATTGCGATTTCGCCATCAACTTCAAACCTATAAACCTTATGCACTCCGTTTCCACCTCGGTGAAAACCTGCACCGCCAGAGTCTGGCAAACTACCGTATTCAAGCACGGTTATTGGATAGTAGCTTTCGAGATATTCTGTTGGAATGTTTTGGAAAAGGGGCCACCAAGAATGAGCGTCCATACCGTCTCCCATCGGTCTTCCCGGAATTCCTCCGTAAGTTATCTCCATCAAGTGGAAAAACTCGCCATTCTCGTCGTAGCCGTTGTAGAGAAGATAAGGCGAAGTGCCATAACCAGCAGCAGTTGCAAGCTCTGGAGCACCTTTTCCTAAAGCTCCTCCGAGAACGTCAAAAAGCCGAGCAAGAGCATGCGTTCTACATCCTAGAGCCGCTGGAAACTTTGGTTGTAAGAGGCTTCCTTCCGGAATCGTAACATGCAAAAGTGGATAGAAACCATCGTTGAACAAAATCTGCGGGTCGAAAACCATTATCAGATAAACGCCGATAAACATCTTGAACATTTCTTCATTAAGATAGAAGTTTATCGGTCCCGGGGCCTGTGGATCGGTGCCTGTCCAATCGAAATATGCTTCGTTTCCTTTTCGATATATTTTCAGTTTCATTTTGAAGGGACCGTTTCCGCGTCCATCATCATCAACGTAGTCTTCAAACTCTAACGGAGTTTCAGGAAGATTACGAACAATCAGCTTGCTCATTGCGTCGTATGTTCTTTGCAACAAAGCTTCGCAAGCATCTAGATACGTATCTTTACCAAAGCGATCACAAATTTCCTTGACGCGTTTTTCCGCAGTTCTACAAGCGGCCACTATAGCCATCAAATCAAAGTAGTTCATCACAGGCACTCTAGAATTCGCTAGTATCAAATTCAATACGTCTTCATTTAGTTTGCCCCTATCGAACAATTTAACGGGCGGTATTCTTGTGCCTTCGCCGAAAATCGTGTCGGCGTCCGTTGGCAGGCTACCTGCAACCGGGCCTCCTATGTCAACAGTATGTCCGAACTGCGATCCCCAACCTACAAGCTCGCCTTTGTAGTAAATCGGCATCAAAACCATCCAATCGTTAATGTGTGAGATTGCGCCACCACAACTGTAGGGATCAGACGTTAAAAATACATCACCTTCATTGATGTCTCGCTTCCAATTCTCCAAAAATCCTCTAATATATGAGCCAAACTGCCCGACTACCATTTTGCCATCTGGAGTGCAAACCATCGGGAACCCATCGTGTTGCTCACGAATAACAGGCGACATCGCCGAACGAAACAGCACCGCATCCATTTCCTCACGCGTATTCCTCAAAGCATTCTCAATTATGTCCAACGTGATTTTGTCTATCTTTCCCATCTTTCTTTACCTCATATTGTTATAACTTTATAACCAATTCTATACAAGAAAACCTCATTTGCCAAGCCAAAAAGCTATTTCAAAAGAAAAATTTTAAGAGCCATTTTTGAAAAAGCTCGCTCCTCAAAAATTCAACTTTTCCCATCTCTAGCAGACTTTCCTATCATTAAATAAGTAAAAATTTCCCTATGAATAACTTGCAAAACCAACAACCTCCTCGTGTTAAATCCCTTAAAGTCCAAAACTTTCGAGCATTAAAGGAGCTAGAGTTTAAGGACCTAACACCTCTTACTGTGTTGCTCGGGCCTAATGGTAGTGGCAAGTCAACAGTTTTCGATGTTTTTGCCTTTTTGGCAGAATGCTTTGAATTAGGATTACGTCGTGCTTGGGATAAGCGCGGCCGAGCAAAAGAGTTGCGCACAAAAGACGCTGAAGGCCCTATCACCATCGAAATCAAGTATAAAGAGGGAGATTATCCTCTTATCACTTATCACCTAGCTGTAGATGAGAAAAATGGCAGCCCAATCGTTGTTGAGGAATGGCTTCAGTGGAGGCGAGGTTCTCGTGGTAAGCCGTTTCGTTTTCTCGAGTATCGCGAAGGTAAAGGGCGTGCAATCAGCGGAGAGTTACCAGACGAAAAAGATCGGCGTGTCGAAATCCCGCTCAAAAGTGCTGATCTTCTTGCGGTTAATGCTCTTGGGCAGTTTGAAGAACATCTGCGTGTGGCGGCACTGCGCGACTTTATTACTGGCTGGTATGTATCATATCTATCGGCTGACAGTGCACGCGGTCAACCTGAAGCTGGGCCACAGGAACGTTTGTCTCGTACCGGTGATAATCTGGCTAATGTGATCCAGTATTTAGCTGAACAACATCCGCAGCGGTTAGAAGAGATTTTTGAAATCTTGCGTCGTCGTGTCCCCCAAATTGAAAAAGTGCTCACAGAAGTCATGCCTGACGGAAGACTGTTGTTACAGATCAAAGACGCTCCCTTTCCGCACCCCGTGCTGGCGCGCTTTGCGTCGGATGGCACCCTAAAGATGCTGGCTTATTTAGTTCTGCTCCACGATCCGAGTCCGCCACCATTTATTGGTATAGAGGAACCGGGAAACTTTTTGCATCCGCGCCTTCTGCCAGAACTTGCCGAAGAATGCCGTAATGCAACTGAACAGACGCAACTTCTTGTCACTACACATTCGCCGTTTTTTGTCAACGCCCTTCGACCAGAAGAGGTGTGGGTCCTATGGCGTAACGAACAAGGCTACACTCAAGCAAAGCGTGTTGCCGAAATTGAGCAAGTGCAAGAATTTGTAAAGCATGGCGCGCTACTCGGCCATCTGTGGATGGAAGGGTATTTCAAAGTTGGCGATCCCTTGGTGAATGAGGGTCTGCTGTCCTACTAACCCAAAGGGAGAGTAGAGAAATGACCTGCCATTTCGAGTTCCTAGTAGAAGAACCCTCGATGGAAGCTTTCTTGTCGAACAATTTAACGGGCGGTGAAAGAAAAATGTGTTTCCCACCACAAGGATCGTTATCAGACGCATATCGGATTAGACTTTAATCGTTATCAGACGCGTACTTGAGCTGATGGCTTGTGCTCATGAAAGCAGTCTCTGCTTGTAGGATTTGACAATCAAGAAGGTAAAGGTTTAATTTCTTTTCAAGCGAGACTTTGCTGATGAAAAAACCAAAGAAAATTTTTTTGAAGGAAAAGCTATGGTTTTTGCGACGTCCAATGCAGGTTGCGTTGGATTTCGCAATTTTGTGTCTTTCCTTCTTTGTTGCATATCTTTTGCGATTTGATTTTTCGCTTCCCGAATACTACCTAGAAAATGCTCTAAATCAACTTCCCTTTGTTGTGTTGGTGCAATTTGCATCGCTTTTTCTCGTTGGCGGATACTCGATTATTTGGCGCTACATTAGCCTCCAAGACATCAAAATTTTCTTGAAAGCCGCTTTTGTTTCTGGTGCTATTTTGATCGCATTTCGCTTGCTACTACTACCCGAAGGATTCACTCGCTGGCAAGTTCCGCTTTCTATAACCCTGATGGATACAGGACTAGCTTTTTCAGGACTACTAGCAATAAGAGTTCTAAGAAGGTTCTTGTATGAGCTATCAGAAAACAAAAAAATCAGCCCAACAAAGCATCGCATAAAACCAAAGCCTACGCTACTGGTTGGTGCAGGTAGAATCGGTGCTGCACTAGTCAAAGAAATCTCAGGTAAATCTGATTCGGGCATTTTGATCAAGGGCTTTGTAGATGACGACAGACAAAAGGTAGGCGGAAGCGTAAGCGGTGTAAAAATCTTGGGAACAACAAGTGATCTGCCAAGATTGGTTGACGAGCTAAATATCGAACAAGTAATAATCACAATAGATCAAAGCGAAGGAAAGCAAATAAGGCGAATTTTGGAAATATGTCGTCATGCTCAAGTAAAGGCTCAGATTCTTCCGAGTTTCAACGAGATAGTTTCCGGCAAAGTCAATGTAAGCCGAATTAGGGATATTCAAATCGAAGACCTCCTTAAACGCGAACCCGTCCAACTCGACATGGAAAACCTGCATGAATTCTTGAACAGCAAAATTGTTCTAATCACTGGCGCAGGTGGCTCAATCGGATCGGAGCTTGCAAGGCAAGTCCTGAACTTTAGCCCAAAGCAAATTATCTTGGTGGAAAGATCAGAGGCCGCATTGTTTCAAATTGAAAATTCACTTCGCAACGACTCTTCTTTCAGCATAGTTTCCCTAATTGCAGACGTAGGCGACGAGCGACAGATGAGAAAAATTTTCGAGAAATACAGGCCTGAGATAATTTTTCATGCGGCGGCTCATAAGCACGTTCCACTAATGGAGAAAAACGTTGTTGAAGCAGTTAAAAACAACATACTTGCTACAAAAACAATTGCCGAAATAGCAGGCGAAAACGAGGCAGAAAGTTTTGTCTTGATCTCCACCGACAAAGCAGTGAATCCTGTTTCCGTAATGGGAGCTTCAAAGCGCATAGCTGAAATTATTGTTCAAAGCCTATGCAAAAAATTCCAAACACGCTATATTTCCGTCAGATTCGGAAATGTGCTTGGATCGAATGGTTCAGTCGTGCCGATCTTCAGAGAACAAATCTTAAATGGCGGTCCCGTAACTGTCACCGATCCAAGAATGACAAGGTATTTTATGACGATCCCCGAAGCCGCTCAATTAGTTCTTCAAGCCAGTGCTTTAGGAAAGGGCGGTGAAATCTTCGTGCTTGACATGGGAAAACCCGTTAAAATTCTTGACTTGGCAGAAGATATGATTCGCCTTTCCGGGCTTGAACCTTATGAAGATATTGAAATAGTCTTTACAGGAATTCGCCCCGGTGAAAAACTTTCAGAAGAATTAGAATCAATGAGCGAGAATTTGCTGAAAACAAAACACCCGAAAATTTTCATAGGGAAAATAACTGAATATCCCACAGAAAAGGTCGAGAAAATGCTCTCAGAACTCACGAAAGCAGTTGAAAACTTCGATGAAGAGAAAATTCGCACACTATTTAATGAATTTCTCCCTGAAGCCAGAGTTGCGGTTCACAATAAACAGGAACAAGAACCAGCCTTTCAAGCACCTAATACCAGATGAAAAGTCCAGGCAAAACTCTAGACTCATCTAACCGAAAAGTTGCATTTGACGAGTTTCTACCGCATCTTTGGCTCATAACAGTTCAAATTCTCTTCGGGACTTTACCCGTAATAGGAAAAGTTGTATTGCAAAAAATTCCAGCCGTTTCCTTGGTTGGCTTTCGAGTCTTCATAACAGCGGTTGTTTTGTTCATTTTCCAACGGATTCGCGGCGATCTGCATTTGAATAATCGAAGAGACTATTTGAACCTTTTTATTCTCAGTTTTCTCGGTGTAACTTTCAATCAACTTCTTTTCATAGGCGGACTTTCATTAACGAAAGCCTCAAACACATCTCTTCTAGCGGCAACAATTCCTATTTTCACATTGGCAATCAGCATATTTTTGAAAATTGAAACTCTTCGTCTAACAAAGATTTTGGGTATTTTCTGCGCACTTGCTGGTGTGTTGACTTTGATTGATGTTAGGAATGCCTCTTTTTCATCTCAAACAACGATAGGGGATATTCTCATCGTTTTGAATTCGCTTTCATACGGAACTTATGTTGCTGTTTCAAAGCAAACTTTCTTGCGCCAAGGTGCAATGAAATCGATCACATGGATTTTCATTTTTGCTAGTCTCGTATGCACGCCGCTTGGTTTATTCTCACTTTCCCAGGTCGAACTCTCAGAAATCCCGACAAAGATATGGCTTTTGGTAGCTTACATCGCTATCTTCGCTACTTGCGTTCCCTATATCCTGAATGCTTTTGCCTTATCGAAAGTTGACCCTTCCTCGGTTGCTGTCTATATCTACCTGCAGCCGCTAATCGGCTTTTCTTCGGCGGTGATCTTTCTCGGCGAAAGTATCAGTATAACGACGGTGCTTGGTGCATTTCTGATCTTTGCTGGTGTTTTCATCACAACTAGAAAAAATACGACTCGAAGTCATGAAACTATATCAGTAAGCAACTAACAGCATAAGAAAATTTGGCTAAGGGATTGGAAATTTCTATTGTTTAGGGCTTAAAATTTTGGTTATATGTCAACAGAAGCTTTTCAAAGAGTTTTGACTGCCAGGCACCCTGAAAGACCTTATACTTCGGACATTTTGGAGGCTATTTTTGAGAATTTTGTCGAGATACATGGTGACAGAAGGTTTTCGGACGATCCGGCAATAGTAGCAGGAATAGCCTCAATTGAAGGAATAGAAACTGTTGTTGTAGGACATCAAAAAGGCCGAAACATGGAAGCTCGGAAATTTCGTAATTTCGGAATGCCAAAACCAGAAGGCTATCGAAAAGCCCTGAGAGTCATGAAGCTTGCTGAAAAATTCGGAAGACCCGTGATAAGTTTTATAGACACTCCGGGAGCCTATCCAGGTATTGATGCCGAAGAAAGAGGACAAGCAGAAGCAATAGCCTACAACTTACGCGAGATGGCAAGCCTTAAGACGCCGGTTCTGATTGTGGTTATCGGTGAAGGTGGCTCCGGCGGAGCTTTAGCAATCGGTGTTGGCGATAGGATTATAATGATGGAAAACGCCATCTACTCGGTTATATCACCGGAAGGCTGTGCCGCTATTCTTTGGAAAGACGCATC
This sequence comes from Acidobacteriota bacterium, assembly GCA_003697135.1. Classification (GTDB taxonomy): domain Bacteria; phylum Acidobacteriota; class Blastocatellia; order Pyrinomonadales; family Pyrinomonadaceae; genus J014. The sequence continues at coordinate 92,013 of RFGC01000005.1, read as the reverse complement.
GTTAGCACCAAAAGCGGCTGAAAGCCTTAAACTGACAGCCTCAGATTTATACAATTTCGGGATTGTTGACGAAATAATTCCTGAACCTGTGCAGTGGAAAGTCTCTCCTGAACCTGATGAAATAATGCTTAAGCTCAAAGAAGCTATCGTCAAACATATCAAAGAACTTGAGAAACTCCCTGTTGAAAAACTCCTCGAAAAGCGCTACGAAAAGTTTAGAAAGATGGGCGAATTTCTTGAAATTAGAGCAAAGTAGTCAACAAAGCTCACAACAAGATATAACGCGCGCCTTACTCCAAGGGAAATTATCGTTGCGCTTTGAAAGCATAGCCGACTCTCACGAAACTAGAAGAGAAACTTGATGAAAACAAGTGAAAAGTAACTTCACGAATTGCCGAAAGCCTATTCAGTTTCACCAAACAAAGAAACCTCTCCCTTGAAAGTTTGAAAATCACTGTCAATGCCTTATTGGAAGACAATTTTTTGGACCTTCTTAACCTTCTTAAATGCCAGCTCGAATGCCAGTAGGCGAACTCTCCTAACCAGCAAAAACTAAACGTTATCAGACGCAAGCTCGATTCATTCAGCTCTAGCAGACTTTGGTCGAAACAAACTCATTTCGTTATCAGACGCGTGTAGCCAAGAAAATTCACCCTATCAAACCAGATGCGTTATCAGACGCATGTTAAACAGTTTCAGCTCAAGATTTTGTCGCTTCGTTCGTTATCAGACGCGCATCAAACAAACTTGAGTTGAGACTCCATCAATCTATTCGTTATCAGACGCGTGTTAATCATGAAGCCAGGGTTTCATTTGAATTCCCTTAACACTTCCTCTGCGTGTCCTTCTGGTTTGACCTTCTTGAAGATTTTCTCTATCTTGCCTTCCTCGTTGATTAAGAAAGTCGTTCTCTCGACGCCCATATATTTTTTGCCGTAAAGGCTTTTTTCTACATAAACTCCGTAGGCGGTAACAATTGATTTATCAGTATCGGCAATCAAGTCAAAAGGCAAGTTGTATTTTGTGCGGAATTTTTTGTGCGACCTCTCATCATCAGTTGAAACTCCCAAGATTACTATGCCCTTTTCCGCATAAACCTCGAAAGCGTCACGGAAAGAACAAGCTTCTTTGGTGCATCCGGGAGTATCGTCTTTCGGATAAAAATAAAGCACTACTTTGCGCCCCCGAAAATCCGAAAGCTTGATTTCTTTACCATCTTGGTTTTTGGCCGTAAAATCAGGAGCAAAATCGCCTTCTCTCAACATAACCAAAACCCTCTGATTACCTCCTACCTTTGCACTTCTTGTGCTCTCTTCCAGCCTTTGTGCTGAATTCTCAAAATACGTGCTTCCTCGGTGTTTATCTTAAAGAAAATCTCAGTGGCAGTTTATTCCATGTCTATTTTTCTCTGTCCATGTCCATTTGTTTGTGCTATTTTCACGATTTTAGTAGCCGACTTTACCCTTTTGACTATTTCTTTTAATTTTTCACGCAGTCTTTGAAGTCTCTCAAATGTTGAACGCAGTTTCAGTAGCTCATATTTCTCTTCAGCGGGCAAATTGAATGCGGCTCCGATTAAAAAAGAAAGCGTCTGCGGTTCAGTTTGTGGAAGATCGGGCAACTCGCCTTTCTCTTGAGAGAATTCGTGGGCCATTTTCGCAATCTTTATGAAAAGCTCAAACACTTCATCGGCAATTGGCCTTAAAAGCTCTGTGTCTTCTTCATCGTCTTGAAAATAGCTAACCGAAGCCACTAGATAAGGTTCATCACTCTTAACGTATTCTTCTATGCGGTAACGGACAACACCGATTGTTAGAATGTTTGAACGACCATCGGGAAGCATTTGAATCTCTCGCATTTCCGCAACGCATCCGATAGTGCCTACCATGGGAATTGGTTCACTCGGCGAAATTACTGTTTCGGGCGAAAGATACGAAATCCCAAAAAGATTGTTCGTCCTGAACTGTATATCCTTAACCATCTTTCTATAGCGCGGCTCAAAAATGTGAAGAGGCAGTATCTCGTTGGGAAACAAAACCACAGGAAGCGGAAATATCGGGATTTGCTTGAACTTAAGAACTTTTTCCATCGCTTCAGACATCTCTCAACACTTTTGACGCAATGAAGTTAAAAATCTTCTCAGGCTCTTCCTCATTCAAAGCCATCTGCTTTGAGCCAATTATGGCGCTCGTTATGTCTTCAATCATTTGCTCATCTTTTTTGTATCTAGAGTCTCTCAAAACCAAGCTCCTAACAATTCTTCTTTCCAGATCAGCGCGGGAAAGATTCTGTTCTGCTATGATTTCTTCACCTTTCTCAGGGATTGCATTGTTTCTGAATCTTACATGATAAGCGTTTGTTTTTTCTTGAACCATCTTCCTAATTTTGGAAGATTCGAGTGACGAACCTGCAAAACGCAAGAACCCGGTAAGCGTTAATTCAACGATTGGACGAATTTGACTATGTTTATCTTTTATGTTTTGCTCGTCCAAAAACCTCTCCAAAAGCTCTAAAACTTGCTCAGGAGTTGCACAATCTGAAATTTTTAGTTCCAACCTCTCAAAAGGTCTGTGCTTGTAATCTTTCAGATGTGTCACCTGAAAAGTCTTATCTTCGTTAACTTCAACCAAAAAACCGCCTCGTTCTTCTTTGTAATCGGCTATGTTTGTAATTTCCAAAGAGCCGGGGCAAAAAATCCAATTGTCAATCGAGTAATACTTGTGCGGATGCCCGATAGCAACGTAATCTATTAGCTTTCTGGCTTTTCCAAGAAGGCTCCTGCTTAAACCGGGGATATGTCCTTTTTCGTAACCTTCAATATCAGTGTGAATTGCCAAGATGTTGAAAGCATCTGGTCTGTAGCTTTTTTCCAGTGCTTCCAACAAAAGCGGGAAATTTTGGTTTATGGTGTTACCATACCAAGTTGAGCCAAAGATTCTAGCATTTCCTATATCAATGTATCCACCGCACTTTTCTTCTCTGTTCCATTCTTCATAGGTGACGAAATATCTGCCGTTTTCTTCTTTAACTGTTGGTTCCAATAAATGTATAAGCCCCCAATTTGCAAGTGTCTTAAGCCAAGAAGTTCTTGCATCTGGCTTTCTTCTGTCGTGATTACCCTCTACAACCACGACGGGAATACCATTATTTTTCAGATAAGAAAGCCCAACGTAAGCATAGTTTGCGGTTTCTGGCGAAATGTCTTGTTTATGCAAAAAGTCGCCTGCTATCAAGACAAAATCTACTCTCTCGCCAACAGCATACTTCATCAAAAAATCGCTCCAAGCATACCAGAAATCTCTTTCCGATTCAGCTAAACCATAACGATTGCATCCTAAATGAACGTCAGCTATGTGCAAAAACTTCATATTTCAAATGCCTCGCTTAAGTTGATTATAGAATATCTCTTCAGAAGAGCGACAGAGCAAGATTGATTTCGAGATTTTTCTCCGAAAGCTGAGTTTCGACAGTCCTTTGTATTGCCGATTTTGACAGTAACAAGACTTTTCTATTTTCTTCGCTGTTTCAACGTCTCTAAAACCTCAGCTAAAGTGACATTTTTAGCCGATAAAAGCAAGATAAAATGATAAAGCAAATCAGCCGCTTCAGCCTTGAATCGCTCCTTTTCATCATTTTTTGCTTCTATTATCAATTCAACAGCTTCTTCGCCCAATTTTTGGGCTATTTTGTCGAGTCCTTCGGAAAAAAGTTTGCAAGTGTAAGAGTTTTCCTTCGGATTTTCCTTTCTGTCTTTAACGATTCTTTCAAGCTCGAAAAGAAAATCTCGAAATGTGTTGCTTTCGCCAAAACAAGTATCTGCTCCAGTGTGGCAAACACTTCCCGAAGGATTAACTTTCAAAAGAATAGTGTCTGCGTCACAATCAATCAAAATATCTCGGACATAAAGAAAATTGCCACTGGTTTCGCCTTTGGTCCAAATTTTCTGTCTCGAACGCGAATAGAATGTTGCTTTACCAGTTTCCTGTGTTATCTTCAAAGCTTCTGAATTCATAAAACCGAGCATTAGAATTTTCTCGGTCTCAAAATCTTGAACTATCGCTGGCACTAATCTATCAGCATACTTTTCAAAGTCAATTTTCATAAGGCTTATGTTACAGCATTCACAAACCGAGACAGAAATTTTGAAGGTTTAGTGTGAAACTTTTCTTTCCTTCCGTTGCCCATGAAGTAAAATCTAAATAGAGCTATGAGAAAACCACAAACTTTAGGTGAATTAAAAGCAAGCGGCTACAAGTCGCGATCTGTCAAGGACGAAATGCGGGCGAATTTGATTAGAAAGTTGAAAAATCGCGAGAAACTATTTCCCGGAATCATAGGCTACGAAGAAACCGTGATCCCGAAAATCGTCAATGCAATTCTTGCTAAACACAACATAATTCTTTTGGGAACACGCGGGCAGGCAAAGAGTCGAATAATTCGGCAATTAACAGAACTTCTTGATGAAGAAATACCAATAATTGCAGGCTCAGAAATCAATGATGATCCTTTCAATCCGATTTCAGCATACGGCAAGCGTCAAGTCGAACTCTACGGTGATGACACCAAGATTGATTGGATTGATAGAAACTCGCGTTATGTCGAAAAACTCGCAACTCCCGACGTAACAATTGCAGACATCATAGGAGACGTTGACCCGATAAAAGCGGCAAAAGGTGGTCACATTTTGAGCGACGAACTGACAATGCATTTTGGGCTTTTGCCAAGAGCCAACCGAGGTATCTTTGCAATAAACGAACTACCCGATTTGGCAGGAAAAATACAAGTTGGGCTTTTTAACATCATGCAAGAAGGCGATATACAGATAAAAGGCTATCCAATCAGGCTCCCGCTTGATGTAATGCTTGTCTTTTCGGCAAATCCAGAAGACTACACAGCAAGAGGAAAGATAATAACACCGTTAAAAGACAGAATCGGCGCTGAGATACAAACTCACTATCCGAAAACTTTGAAAATCGGTGTCGAAATAACCAAACAAGAGGCATGGATAAATCGAGATTTTGACGGCACAAGGCTGGAGATTCCAGAGTTTGTGCTTGAAGTTATTGAACAAATAGCTTTTGAAGCACGCGATGATCAGCGGATTGATAAAAGATCAGGCGTGTCACAACGTTTCCCGATAACCGTTCTAGAAACTGCAGTTTCCAACGCTGAAAGAAGAACGCTTTTGACAAACGAAAAAGAGATAGTGCCGAGAATTGCTGATATTTACGCCGCGATCCCTGCAATGACTGGGAAAATGGAACTTGAATATGAAGGCGAATTGATAGGCTCAACAAAACTCGCAAAAGACCTCATTAAACGCGCTTGCGCAGTCATTTTTGAAGGATTCTTTTTGGGCATTGACTTTTCACCAGTGGTCCGCTGGTTCGACGAAGGAAACAAAATCGTTTTGAACGAAATGGCTTCCTCGGAAGAATGCCTAGAACTTCTTAGCAAAATTCCTGAACTCATTGACACTGTCTCATTACCTTTGGAAATCGAAAGACATGAAACAGCTAAACTGGTTTCCGCATGTGAATTCGCTCTAGAGGGTCTTTACGCACAAAATAAAATCTCACGTAACGAAGAAGGCGGCTACGAAGCTATCACCAAAGCTAAACGAGATAGACGCGGAATGATTTACAAAGATTTCACCGACATTGAAGGCTATAGCTAAAAAAGGAGAATGCTTTATGAAACTCGTTCGATATTCAAAATTTGAAGGTTTCGACGTCTTCGGCATAGATTTAGGCGAATTGATGAATGCTTTGAGCAATTTCTTTCTCGATTCAGGCTACAGAGAGCCATGGTGGATGCCTAAACAAATTGACAATTCATTAGATTCACTTCGACAAGCAATTCTTAAGGCACTCTTAGAAATGGGAGTTTTGACCAAGTATGACATCGAAAAAATGCTAGCTGAAAACGATGGGAAATTCAAAGGCTCACTTCTTGAAGAGCTTATAAATCAGCTCATAGAAAGACTTGTCGAAGAAGGCTACTTGAACCTAACAGAAACAAAAGTCTCAAAAACCGATGAAAGATTTGGTAGGGATTTCTATGACACAGGTAGAATTGAATCACCCTTGCCCAGAAATATCAGATTTCAGATAACCGAAAAAGGGCTTGATTTTCTCGGATACAAAACACTTCAGAAACTTCTAGGCTCACTTGGCAAATCTTCAACAGGAAGGCACGAAACTTTTCATCTCGACACAGGCGTTGAAGCAACTTTAAGCTCAAAGAAATATGAATTCGGCGACACTATTAACCTTGACATCAATACAACGCTTCTTTCAGCTATTAAACGCGAAGGCTTGAAAATTCCGCTTAGTCTCGAGTATGAGGATTTGCACGTTCATCAGCAAGATTACCAATCGTCTTGCGCAACGGTCGTGATGCTCGATTGCTCGCACTCGATGATACTTTACGGTGAAGACCGATTCACGCCTGCCAAAAAAGTTGCATTAGCGCTTGCGCACTTAATCAGAACCCAATATCCGGGAGACACCTTGAAAATCGTTTTGTTTCACGATTCCGCTGAGGAATTGCCACTTGCAAAACTTGCTACTACGCAAGTCGGTCCCTATCACACAAATACAGCTGAAGGCTTACGTCTGGCAAGAAGAATCTTAAATGCCCAACGCAAGGAAATGAAGCAGATCGTAATGATAACAGACGGAAAACCAACCGCTGCGTTTATTGACAAAGGCAACCCAGCATATTTCAGCTATAGGCGCTACTCGCAAATCAGTCCTGATAAGCGACTTCTCTACAAAAACTCAATGGGTAACGATCCATTTGTCATGGCAGAAACCTTCAAGGAAATTCAAGCTTGCCGAAAAGCTGGAATCATGATAAACACTTTCATGCTCGCAAGCGACTGGTATTTGGTTGAATTTGTCAAAAAAATGACTGCAATGACGCAAGGTAAGGCTTATTTTGCAAATCCTAATAACTTAACCGAATTCGTGCTGATGGATTTTTTGAGACGAAAAACAAGCCGAGTAAGGTCATAAGGCAAGGTGGGTTATGCTCGATCCAACAAAAATAAACGAAGAACTTTGTCGAAGGAAAATCGAGATAGAGGAATTTTTCAATAGCAATAACACAAAGCTAGCAAACTACAAAGAAATTCTTGATAAGATTAGTAAAATGCCCTACGAATCTCTTCGTAAACTTGCCCAAGAATGCGAGGTTATTCCTTCAGATGAGCACGAGAAAGCAGATAAGTTGGTTATAAAGTCTGATGGAAAATGGAAAAACCCTGAGCAACTTCGTAAATGGGCAATTGAGGTTTTGCGTGACAGAGTTACTTTCGGCGTTGATGGAAGCCAAAGCTATTTCCACAAAGAACTTAACTTTCCCATCGCAATTCTGCAAGTAGGCTGGTTTAAGAATTTTCACACAACTGACAGCAAACCTGAGAAAAACAGCGAGCTTTCCCTACTAACTCCGAAAGAGATTCTTAAGAATCAAAACGAAAACATCAGCGCAGAAAGCTACGTTGGGCAAAGACGCTTCGCAATGGAAGTTGAGAAAACAAAAGAATTCCTGAAAAGCAAAAGAAATTGGGGGCAACAAAACGAAAAAATGCCCGTTGCTTTCTTCGATGGCGCATTTTTGATTTCACTTGCAAAAAGAGAAATACAAGAAAACCTTTCCCAATCCGTTATTGAGCTTGTAAAGCTTTCTGCCGAAACAAAAGTTCCCGTAGTAGGATACATAGACAGAAGCTACAGCTACGACCTTTCTTCGTTGTTTGCACTATTCGACAAAGACAACGTAAATAAGTTTTCGATGGATAATGCAACATTGATTGAGGCGCTTTCCTTGCTTGAATCTTTCGGCGATAGGACAATCTTCTTTCACTCAAAGAGAAAAGACTTGAAGAATTATCTTCAAGAAGCCCCGACTGGGTTTGCATATCTGAAAGTGAATTCTTCCCTACCTGTGAGACTCGACATTCCAACGTGGATTTTTGAGGAAGGACAACTCGATGAAGTCATAGAGGTTGTCCTCGCAGAATGTGTAGTTGGCAATGGTTATCCGTACCCGCTTTCAGTTGCAGACCAAATAGCCTTCATAACTAACCAAGATAAAACTTTATTTCTTGAAACCTTGATTAAAAACTTTAGTTCTTCGTCGGGTGCTCAGATAAATTTGAGTTTCTCAAGAAAACCTTTGAGCAAAAAGTTTTTCAGATCACCTTAGCTTGAAACCAATTGGGAATCTCGAAGAAACACGAATTTTTGAGGTTACAAAATTTTTTGTGCTAAGAGATAGAACTCATGGGCTATACTAAAGTTATGAGAGTCAAAAATTGCCCTGCTTGTGGCTCGGACGTTTTTCCAGAAAGCATAAAGTGTGAAACTTGTGGGAAAAGACTATCTGAAGGCTATCAGCCACTTGATTTGCTAAAGGCTTCTTACCGCTTGCAAGGAAAACCACTCGTAACAACGCTTGAAGGAAAAACAGGTGAAGAAAATCTCTTTGAAACAAACAAAAATCCAGCTTCTGAAACAGCTTTTGCCTGTTTCGTTTATTCGCTTGTTCCTTATCTCGGTATAATTTTCATACCACTAGCCCTGATTGCAGGAAGTTATGGCGTTTTTGTGGCAGAAACAAACCCTGAACTTGGTGGAAAGAAACTTTCACTTATTTCGTTGAGCCTAAGCCTTCTGGTGCTGATTCTGCAAATTTTGCTTTGGTGGCTTTTGTATTTAATTCCAGAACTCGTTAAACTCAACTAAAATGAAGGAGCTATGAAAATAGGAAACATACAGTCAGGATCGAATTTTCGTTACGTAGGTAGAGTTTTGACAAAGAACGACATAGAAAATCCACCTTCGTTAAACGACTATGCGGTAGGACGCTTCGTTAAAATCAAAATTCGAGAGGAAGAAACCGAAGCCTTCGGAGTTATCTTCAACAACATTCTCAATAGCCCCGCATACACAAATTATCTTCCAATCGTCCCTGAACAAGATGAGCGAAAAATCTTAATGCCTGATTCCATGATTGACACTGCAACTCTAATCGAAATTTCATTCGTAGGTTTGGCAAAAAATAACTCGTTTTCTCAAATCAATCAGGAATCAAGCATACCACCTATTCCTGTTTATAGCGAAATACTCAAAGCTTCGGACGAAGAAATCAAAAAACTTCATCAGAACAATGGAAAACTGCAAATCCGTTATCTTGATTTGCTCAGATCGCATTCAGAGAGAAACTTTGAGATCGTTTTCAGAGAAATAATCAAACAACTGAAAAACCTGTTTCCTAAAGAAAACATGAAACTCGAAGTAATTTTCCGATCCTTTGTTTTGTCAAACGGATTGTTTTTCCCCAACCAACCTCGTAGATGAAAAAAGCCATCTACAGGTTTAGAATTCATTGTTCGCAATTAGAATCTATTGTTAGTAAGTAGTTATGCTGAGAAAAAGATTCCTTTATGCGCTTTTTGCAACAAGTTTCTTTGCTTGTTTCTCGTTTGGGCAGAGACCGATGCCGATTCCGGAAGAAAGTCCAAAGGAAAAACAGATAAAACCTGCACCTGACTCTTTCCCCGCCAAATACGAAGGTGGCATGTTAGGATACAGCAAAAAACTCGAAGGCACCTTGAAATTCGACACCCCAAACAAAAGGCTTGTCTTCTTTAATAAAGCAAACAAAGAGCTATTCTGGATTCCCTACGATTCAATAAAGCTCGCCTATCCACACTCAAGGTCGGTAGTCTCGAACGCAGGGAGAGCAATTAGTGTTGTCCCATACTTCGGAGTGCTTGGCTCATTTATCAGAGAGGAAAGAAGATACATGGTCATTCACTTTGATGATCAAGAAATCGGTGTTTCCGGAGCCACTAGTTTCAAGATAGAAGATCAAGACTTGCTAGATTCAGCTTTGCTAAGACTAGCAAAAGAAGCCGATCTCAAGCAGCGTGGCGACGCTTATTACCGCCCAAAAGAAGAAAAACAGGGAACTTCGCAAGATAAACAGATGTCAAAACAGAACATGCAAGAATTTAATCAAAACTACTGAAAATTGAAAAGGGAGAAAATACAATGAGAAAATCTTTGTTCACCATCGCCGTTTTCGTCTTTGCAAATCTTTTCAGTTTTGCAGTCCAAGCTCAAATCGAACCCCCAAAACTAAAACCGACCCCGCTTACGCTTGAACAAGAAAAACTTATTGAAGAAGGAATCAAGCTGCACGATCAAGGAAAATACGATGAAGCAATAGCAAAGTATCTGGAAGTTTTGAAACAAAATCCTAACAACGACCTTGTTCTTTACGAACTCACACTTTCTTATTATTACAAGAAGGACATTCAAAAAGCACTGGAAACAGCTCAAAAAGTCACCGAATACGAAGGAACCGTGCGACTGAAAGCATACGAAATAATCGCAAACATCCTAGATGATCAAGGAAAGCCTGATGAAGCCGTTAAAATCTATCAGGATTTGATAAAGACAATGGAAAAGATAGATGAGCCTAACAAAAACAAATGGATTTCGAGTGTCTATTTTAACCTAGGCATAACCCACTCAAGACAGAAAAAGGCAAAAGAGGCGAGAGAAGCATTCAAAAAAGCGATAGAGCATGATTTCGCTTATCCGAGTCCTCACTTCCATTTATCTATAAATTTTTATATTTCAGGCTACAGGGTTCCAGCTTTTCTTGCGGCTGCTCGATTTGTCACACTTGAACTCAATACTCAAAGAACCTCAAACGCTGTTAAGTTGCTCCTTGAGATTTTGAGACTTCCTCAAAAGAACGAAAAAGATAAGATTGTGATTGCAATAAACCCGCAACAGCTAGAACAAAGAGATGAAGGCAACTTTACATTTTATGACACCTTCATTCTGCCAACCTTAACCGTAGTGAAAGACAAAAAGGACAAGAATAAATCGGAGATCGAGATTTTTGCCGATGCGTTTGAGAGATTGATGGAGATTTTGATAGAAGACGAAGAAATCGCCACAACCTTTGTCGGCAAAAACTACATTCCCTTCTTTGCAGAGGCAAAAAATCGTGGTTATCTGAAGATACATGCATACCTAATCCTGCAACAAAACGGGAACAAAGAAGCCGAAAAATGGCTCTTGGATCGAGAAAGCAAAGTAGTAGAATTTGTTAGATGGGCTAGGGAATACAAAAAATAGAGTGCGCCTAAACGTAACAACAAACTTACAAGTTTTCTGGAAGAGATATTCTCTTTGCGTCGCGCCAAAGTCTTTCTAGGTCATAGAACTCCCTTGCGTCTTTGTGAAAAATATGGACTATAAAGTCGCCGTAGTCCATTAAAATCCATTCAGCGGAACGATAGCCCTCAATGTTTATTGGAGATTCTCCAAGCTCTTTTTTTAGCCTCTCTTCAATCTCATCTGAAATAGCCTGAACTTGCTTTTCGCTTGTCCCGCTGACAATTAAGAAAAAGTCTGTAAAATCTGCAATTCCACGTAGATCAAGCAAAACAGGATCAAGTCCTTTTTTGTCAGCAGCACAATGCAGAGCCATTTTTACGTTCTGCTGAATCTCTGCAAAATCAGTCGTTTCACTAAGATTCTTTATTTCTGAACCGGAAAGTGATTTCTCTTTCAAAACACTCATCGAGAAACAATTATTTCAAATAAAGCTGGTATTTTACAATGTAGCGAGCAACATTTTCAGGCACTAATTTCTCCCACGAAGGATTTTTGCACCGAATCATTTCTCTTATTTCCGTTGAGGAAATCTCCATTTGAACAGCGTTTGTTAAATAAATAGATTTTTTGCTCTCGAGTAGTTTGGCTAAACTTCTGTTGCCGTGTTTGTTTCTTAAATCAACAATTCTCTTGCGAATTTTTTCGGTAACATGATCGAAAGCTATCTCGTAATCTGGTCTGGTCATGACGATTATATCAACCATTGTTAGGACTTTTTCCCAACTGCGCCAAGTCGTAATTTCCTGCCATGAATCCGCCCCCATCACGAAAAAAATTCGACCTTCAACTTCCCTTTTTAATCTTTGCAAAGTCTGAACCGTGTAGGGTTTTTTCGGTGATTCGAGTTCTATTTTTGATACTTCAATCTTTTTCTCACCATCAGTAGCCATTGCCAGCATTGCGTATCGGTCATATCCGGAAGCAGGAGTCCTATCTTTCTTGTGAGGCGCATGAAATGCTGGGATAAAAACAAATTTGTCAAGTTCAAAAAGATTTATCAATTCTTTTGCTATAGCAATGTGTCCGTTGTGGACCGGGTCAAATGAACCGCCGTAAAACGCAATTCTTTCCATAAAATCATGATTTTAGTCAAATTTTCTTGAGAATTCACTTTGCCTCGCAGTTTACAGCTTGGGCGTTTTTAGAAATCCTGAAACTTCTGTAAAGGAAAACTTATCTTTTCCGAAAATGACAAACACCTTGCCGAAAGGTTATCATAAGAAAAGTAGGATTCCCAAAATAAAATGCTAGAAGAAGCCGTAAAAACTGAGTCTTCTAAAACTGCTACTGTGGTAAAGACAAAACCTGCATGGGAGCGTGTGATTGATTTTTTAAGCTCCGTTCGATTTGGTATCTTCTTGCTTTGCGCCCTGGTTGTTCTGTCCTTTCTAGGCATGGTCATAATGCAAAAAAACATTCAGGGCTTCGATGTTTATTTTGCATCACTAACACCTGCGGAAAGATGGCTTTTCGGTGTTTTGGGATTCTTCGATATTTACCACACTTGGTATTACAATTTGATACTTTTGATTCTCTCTTTGAACATAATCTTGGCTTCTATTGACCGCTTTCCAAAAGCATGGAGCTATATCGTCAAACCCAAAATAGAAGCCACGCGAGCATGGCTTTTGAATCAGAAATACAAAGAAACACTTACGCTCAATGCTTATTCAGCCGAGGAAATAGCTGAAAAAATTCAGGAAGTTTTCAAAACAAAGGGACTAAAAACTGTTGTAAAAGAAAAGAACGGGCGAATTCACATTTTCGGAGAAAGCGGAAAATGGAATCGAATGGGCGCATACATTGTGCATTTAGCCTTGCTGATCTTGTTTTTAGGTCACTTCGTTGCGCTTCAAACTGGCTTTGATGCCGACGTTCGTTTAATCCCTGGACAGACAACTGATGAAATTCAACTTATTGAATTCAATCTTGACTACCAAAAAGGCTTGAGCATCGAACGATATGGCGTTAAACTACCCTTTACGATCACATGCACGGATATTGAACAAAAACTCATTGATCCCAAAGGCTCGATTGACATAACCAACACGCTTGATTGGCGCACGCAGATAAAGATTGACGATCCAGAATACGGCACTACAGTAGCTGATATTCAGCTCAACAAACCTTTTACCTATCGTGGCTATCGGTTCTTTCAAGCAAGCGCAATCACGGTCGGAAGCGCACGAAACATGACTTTGGAATTAACATCAGAGAAAGATTCAAGCAAAGTCCAAGTAAACTTACCGCGCAACGGCTCCGCTACCTTGCCGGACGGCACTAAAATTGAATACGACTCATTCTTTCCAGATTTTGTCATAGCAAACGGTAAGCCCGATACTCGCTCGGAAAACTACAACAACCCAGCAGTTCGTTTGAATGTAGTAACGCCAGAAGGCGAAAGAAAAATTGCCTATGCGTTTTTTAACAAATTACCCGAAGGCATACCTGTCGGTGCGCCCGTAGCAGGTTATAAATTCCGCCTCGTAGATTTTGAAAAAGTGCCTTTAGCTCATGTTCTTTCAATCAAATATGATCCTTATGGCGCATCTTTTATTGCGTGGTATTTCGGTGGCTTTGGACTTGTGGCGTCGCTTTGTTTTGTCTTCTTCTTCTCTCATAGAAGATGCTGGGCGCTTATCGAAACTCGTAAGAGAAATGAACAAGGTTTTGAAGTCATTTTAGCAGGCGACACTAACCGTAATCATCTCAGTTTTGAAGAAACATTCAAGAAAATCGTTCAAAACATTAAGAATTCCTAATAGTTGAGGTTTGCTCTTATGTCAAGAGTTCTTTCGGCAAAAGAAATTCAAAATCAAGAAACTCGACAAACGTTGACGAAATCCGAATTCATACATCTATATTTTCCGGCCGCTTTAGCAATTATTTGCTCATTCATAATGCTCTTCTTGAGGCTGGAGATAGGGCAAAGCTTTATATCTGACACAGCCTTGATGATGCTAGCCTTAGCGGCTTACATCCTGGCTTCGCTTTTTCAGTTAACCAACCTCTATGCTCCGTCAACGATGGCTGAAAAGATAAGTCTCTGGAGCGCAACTTTAGGCGTTTTCTTTAACTTCTCAAGCTGGCTTGTCCGTTGGGTAAATCTTTATAACTTTGAAATAGAAAAACTGCGTGCCGCCGGAAACATGGAAAATCCTTGGGTGTTTCGCTATATTCCGTTTGGGAATCTTTATGATTTGAGCCTAGCTTTTGCATTTGGAGCAGGCATAACAACACTTTTGATTATAAGAAGAAAAAATCTGCAAGTTTTAGCAGTATTCAGCCTGCCGCTTGCTGCAATTATTCTAACTCTAGCAAGATTCATTGGCGGTGAATACACCAACCTAATGCCGATACTAGACTCTTACTGGCGTCCAATCCATGTTGGAGTAGCAAGTTTAAGCTATGGAATCGGGCTTGTATGTTTCGCTGTCGCTGTTGTTTATCTACTTAAAGACAATGTGAAAGTTGAGGCAATGGCTATCTGGGCTGGTCTCTTTGCAATAGGCGTTTTCGCAACCATCAGTAAGTTTTCAGTTTTTACAGAATTTGTTTACAGAATCGGCATTTTCATTCCGAACACTCCAAAACCCATCTTGACACCGTTTCGCCTCGAATTGCCTTACGTTGGCTGGTTTTTAGTGCTTTCGGGAATTCTTTGCGCAGCAATGATTGCCAGCTTCTTGGTTTATCTTTACAAAAATAGCGAATCAGCAAGAAGAATCGGTCATGCGATGCTGAAACTTGCCTTGATTTCGCAGATTCTAGCAATCGGATTTTTGGCTTATGGCGTGAAAACTGCAAACGACGTCGGCGAAAAGCTCAAATCTCAACTCGCCACGAATCCTTCCGGTTACATTGTGGCTGGAAAAGCTTTGGTCGAAAAACAGCAGCTTTCAGCTCAAGAGTTCTCGCAGATAACGCCGATGCAATTTGAGATAATTGCTCGACAATATCTTCAGGAAAATGCTCCGAAGATGTATCTGAGTTTCAACACAAACCCTGTCGAGCTATCAGGATTGATAACAGCATTCGTGGGACTTTTATTCGTTGCATTGTTTGGTTTTCGTACAGAAAAACTGCGTGAAAAACTACCAAGTTTGGAAGTTTTGGACAATCTAATGTATAAAACCGCTTGCTTGACATTTGCCGGGCTGGCAATGCTTTTGATAACTGGCGCAATCTGGGCGAATGAATCATGGGGAAGACCCTGGGGCTTCGATCCAAAAGAAACCGGTGCTCTGGTGGCATGGCTCACCTACGCCGCATTTCTGCACACCAGAATCTCACGTGGTTGGACCGGCAGAAGTTCAGCTTATTTTGCTATCATAGGTTTCTTATTCATAATCTTCACTTATCTAGGTGTAAGTTACTTGCTTCCGGGGCTTCACAGCTATGCGTAACAAAAGTTTGCTCAACAAAACTCTTGGATTTACTGTTTCGGCATTCATCATAGGATTCTTTGCAGGCTTTTTCTTGGCAAATAGCCTGAATCGAAGCATGATGAACAATCAGCAAGCTAGACAAATAGGCAGCAGCCCTATTGGCAATTTTTCCTCCAATGCTCCGATTCCAGTTGTAGTTGATGCAATCGAACGAGCAAAGAATGAACCTGATAGCTTTGAAGCCCAATTTACTGCCGCAAGCATGTATTATCAAATTGACCGCTTTGAAGAAGCCATCAGATACTACGAAGCCGCTCACAAACTTAAACCCGATGATTACCAAACAATCGTGCGTCTTGGAAATTCAAATTACGGCTTGAAAAGATATGAAGAAGCTCGGAAATGGTATGAGAAAGCCTTGCAGATGAATCCCGATGACGTTGACGTCCGCACCGATTACGGCACAACATTCCTCCTAAGCGAGCCTAAAAATTTGGATAAAGCAATCGAAGAATACAAAATTGCACTCGAAAAAAAGCCAAACCATGAACCAACGTTGCAAAATTTGTGTGTTGTCTATATGGAAAAAGGAGACAAGCAGGCTTTAAGAGAAGCTCTTGCAAGACTTGAAGAATTAAATCCGCAAAACCCTGCTATTCCAAAGTTAAAGCAAGAGCTTTCTTCCAACTAAGATATTTCAGCCTTCTGTAAAATGGCAGTCAATGTTTCTTGGTTTTTCACTTTTGACTAAACTTCGAGAAACGTGGTATTTCTTGAGAATAAAACCAAAGGAGGAAATTTCGTGAGAGTTTGTTTGATGGTTTTAATTCTAACACTTTCGATAGGCAACATAGTTGCGCAAAAAAAAGAATCAAAAGATGAGCTTTTCAACAAGATAGCTAAGCTAACACAAAAGAAAAACCCACAGGATACGGAAAAAGCTTACCAAATGGGCAAAGATTTTCTAGCCCGTTTTGGCAATGAAAACGATGAAAAAGTCCAGAAAATAAGAGATTTTGTAAAAAACTATCGTCTGGCAAAGTTCAATGAATCACTCAACCAACTAAAAGTGGCGGAAGCCTACGATTATGGGAAAGAAATTCTAGCCGAAGACCCAGAAGATTCTTACGTAACGATGAATCTCGCTTATGGTGGATATGAGCTTTACTCCAAAAAGCAAGACAAAACTTTCGCCTCAGAATCAGTAAACTACGCAAGACAAACCTTGGAACTGTTCGCAAAGCAGAAATTACCTAAAGCGTTCGACCCATTCAAAAGCGAAAATGAAGCCAAAGCCTTCATGAATTACGTCATAGCGACCTTTTTGACGGACACTAACTTGAAAGAAGCGGCAAACTATTTTTATCGTGCTATTCAGTTTGACACAATTATAAAGCGCTCATCATATCCTTACTATGCAATTGCGTTTTACTACGAAAAACTCTACGAAAGCGAAGTAAAGGATTTCAGAGCAAAGCATGGGAATAAGCTAATCGAAGACGAAGCGATGAAAAAAGATGAGGAAAAGCTTGGCAAAATAATTGACAGAATGATTGACGCTTACGCGCGTGCTGTAAAAATAAGCCAAGCTGAAGCAGGCAATACTGCTAGAGAGGAATGGAAGCGAAGACTAACAGAAGTCTATAAATTCCGCAAACAAACAGAATCAGGGCTAGAAGACTTGATTAACAATGTTTTGAATACTGAAATGCCCGATCCAACTCAGATTTAAGTATCGGGATTAAAAATGGAAAGCGGCAACGAAGGCTTTAATCTGCTGTCTAGCACGATTGCGAACGTATGGCATCAACAGAAAAAACAAGAAGCCTACGAATGGTGGTATTTCGATGCTATATCAGACAAAGAGCGTGAAGCCTTAGTTGTTATCTTCATGGATAATTTCATTTTTTCGCCACGCTACAACCAAGCTATCAGAAAAAAGCAGAAGAAACCTGATGCAGAAATCTGCCGCTTTCCAGCAATTGCCTTTTTCTTCTACAAAGATGGAAAAGTCCTTTACCGAGCTATAAACGAGTTTGCAAAAGATGAGTTTCAAGCCGAGGTTGACAGACCTTTTTGTCGGATTGGTTCTAGTGAATTCCATTTTGACTGCACTCCTTACGGTTCAGGCTACTTAGTAAAAGTAAACGCTAAATTACCGAAAAACAAAAGATTAGAAGCCAGCTTGGAATGGCTTTCCGTAGAAAGCGATCTTCTTCCGAAGAAGACTGATTTCATCGAGTCAGCGCATAACTGGAACTTGGTTGCAGCTCGCTCAGATGTTACGGGGAAAATCAAGGTGTTCAATGAAAATGGCAAGCTAGAAAACACTGTAAACTTTCGAGGCACTGGTTATCATGATCACAATGCCGACTCACGCTGGATGCCCGAAACTGTCGAAGATTGGTATTGGGGAAGAGTTCACTTTAGCGATTCGACCGTAGTTTTCTATCACTACAAAGAATCTCATACGAAAAAACCCGTAACCAAACTCGTTGTGACGAAAAACGGTTCAGCTAACATTCTTGATGCTAACCTTGAAAAGAAAAAGCCAAGAATAAATCGCTATGGGCTAATTTACTGGCAAGAGTTAAATTTCATGAGTCAAGGATTTGAATTATCAGTCAATCAATGCAAAATTCTCGACAACAGCTTTTTCTACCTTCGTTTTTTGAGCCAAGCCCAAATCGAGTTTCCTGATGGCACAAAACATATCGGCAAAGCTCTTTCTGAACATCTATCAGCCAAGAAACTGAAAAAAGGCTGGTATGACTGGTTGATTGACATGCGAATTGGAAAAAACGGTGAAGGTGCTTTTTTGCCTTAACATTAGAACTCTTTAGTCCTGATTTCGCCTACTCAAAATCCTAATGTTGTAAAATTTGAAGATGAAGTTTGAAGCAGTCAAAGACGAAATCTCCGAAGAACTTCTAAGAGGTTTACCTGATGTCGAGGAAGCAAGGAGATTCTTTAGTCAAATTTCTGAAAGGCATCCTCAAACGACTAAAAAGCTAACAAAAAACAAAGCCTTGCTTTCGGATGTTTTAGCTCTTGCCTCATTTTCGCCTTTTCTCGGAACATTCATTTTGCAAAACCCTTCTTACATTGATTGGCTCGCAAAGCAGAAAAAAGCTTTAAGAACACGAGATAAAGAGGAGCTTTTAGAATCGCTTGCTCGGTTTTCGTTGATAAATTCTGAGCTTTCTCTGCCAGAACTGCTCAGCAAATTCCGCCAGCGTGAGCTTTTGAGAATATACCTAAACGATATTCGTCAACTTGAAACAATAGCGGAAATCACGGAAGAAATTTCTAATCTCGCAGATGCGATCCTCGAATATGCGCTAAGGCAAGCTACCCAAGAAATGGATAATCGCTATGGAATTCCGCTAGAAACTGACGAAAAAGGGAAAGCGAAGCGATCTGAAATCTGCATCGTAGCACTCGGAAAACTTGGCTCTAAAGAGCTAAATTATGCGTCCGACATTGATTTGATGTTTCTTTACTCAAGCAACGGTTCGACTTCCGGCATCGGAACAAAAGGCTCAGTAAGCAACCGCGAATATTTCGTAAAACTAGCAGAAACGGTTACAAATCTTGTTAGCGGACGCTTTACAAAAAGCGGAGCTTACCGAATAGATTTACGCCTGCGTCCTTATGGTCGAGTTGGAGCAATAGCAATTTCAATTCAAGAAGCCATAAATTATTACAAATCAGCATCAAAGCCTTGGGAAAGACAGGTTTTAATCAGAGCGAGAGCTTGCGCCGGTGATATAAGTGTTTTCAAAAGATTCTACGAAAGCATCGAAGAACTGATTTTTCCGAAAGAAATAGACATTCTCGAAGCGCTTGAAAATGTTCGTCTATCGAAGGAAAAAATCAATCTCTTGCAAAAAGATTCAAAAGGTTTCAATGTTAAGCTAGGTCGCGGCGGTATTCGGGAAATTGAGTTCATCGCTCAAGCACTTCAAATAGCCTACGGTGGAAAAGACAGATGGCTTCGCAATCCGCATACGCTCATTGCGCTTTCCAGACTAGCTGACAGAAACTTAATCTCAGAAAGCGAATTTGGACAGCTTTCCGACGCCTACACTTTTTTGCGACGGCTTGAACATCGCTTGCAAATGGAACAAGGTCTGCAAACTCACACAATCCCAGAAGCCCCAAAGAAACTCCTAATAACTGCAAAGCGCATGAACTTTGATTCAATTGATGAATTTGAATCGCATTTACAACTCCACACAGAAAACGTTAGCAGAATCTTCAAGAAAATTTTTGAAGAAAACCTCAAAACAAAAAGTTTCAAACCTGCAACCAAAATAAGTGGAGAATCTTTGATTTCTCCAATACCAATTGAAAAAGCGAAACTTCATCTACCGCCTCATATACTCTCGATCTTTGGCAATACAGAAGAAAAACTAGAGTCTCTCAAACTTTTCTGCTCAACTTCACCTTACTTCACAGAAATTCTCGCTACTTCATCAGAGCTAGCAAAGCACTTGCCAAAACAAGACGACCCGATACCTGACGGCGAAGACTACGAGAAAATCCTGACCGATGCCGTAAGAGAAGAAGAATCTTTCTCAACAAAACTCGCAAAATTACGCCAAACATGGCTACGACTCTATCTTGAGATAGCCGCTTTCGATATTTTCGGTAAAATCTCTTCATCAGACGCCAAACACCTTCAAACAAAGCTAGCCGATGCGTCCGTTTCGGTTGCATTGAAAATAGCTGAAGAAGCTAATGCTGAACCGAAACCTAAAATGATGATTTTCGGTTTAGGAAAATTGGGCGGAAAAGGCATGGACTACGGTTCAGATTTGGATTTGGTTCTAATTTTCGATGATTCTCCTAACCGACAAAGTTACTACTCAAAAGTATCAGAGACTCTTATCAAAACATTGTCGAGTTTTACACGTGAAGGAAATCTTTACAATGTTGATTTGCGCTTGCGCCCTTACGGAAGTAGCGGAGCTATATGCTTACCGACACCTGTTTTCCTGAATTACTTGAAAGAAAACTCAGCTATATGGGAATGGCTTGCCTACATAAAACTTCGGGCAATCGCTTCAAGCAATATCGAGAAAGCAAAATCGGTCGAGAAAGAAGCAAGAGAAATCGTTTATGCAAATGTCGGCAAAATCTCTAAAGAAACTTTGAGCAAAGAAGCAAAAAGAATTCGCTCACTCTTGGAGCAACAAAAAACACAAGGTTCTAAAGGCTTCAACATAAAATTTAGCTCTGGCGGAAAACTAGACGTTTATTTTGCTATCAGATTTTTGCAACTTCGTGATCGAATCCCCGAACCAGAAGAAGATCGTTCAACACTTAAAATGCTCGAAGTTCTTCATGAAAAAGGTTCGCTGAACAAGCCTGATTTCGTAGCCCTTTATGAAGGCTATGAATTTTTAAGCGAGTTAGACCATACGCTCAGACTTGTAACAGGCTCAACGGGTAACCTGCCTATCCGTCAAAGCGATGAAATTATGAAAGTTATTCTTAAAAGAATGAAACTTCATTCAAAAGAAGAACTCGAAAAACGCATTCTCTTACATCGAATCGCAATTCGCAAAACCTTTGAGAATATACTGAATCATTAAACCGAAAAATCCAGAATTTCAAATCCGTTCTTTGTAAGAAAACTATGAGGTTTACAATTCTTCGTTTTGCGAAGCTAGAATCAACCAATGATGAAGCCATCAAACAGGCAAGACAAGGCGCTGAAGAAGGGCTTTGCATCATCGCACGTCAGCAAACCAAAGGAAGAGGCAGACACGGACGCACATGGTTTTCTCCTCCCGATGCAGGGCTTTATTTCAGCCTTTTACTTCGACCTAAAATAGATGTATCAAATCTCCCGTTGATTACGCTGATGGCTGCCGTAGCCGTTCATGATACACTTGAAGAGCTTTACTCCGTAGAATGCGATATAAAATGGGTCAACGACATTCACATAAACGGCAAAAAAGTTTGTGGTATCTTGGCGGAAACAACAGAAACAGATAAAGGTCTGGCGGTAATCGTTGGTATCGGCATCAACTTGAAAAAATCCAGCTTCCCACCTGAAATTGCCGACGCTGCGACATCAATAGAACATGAAACAAAATTAGTGCCTGATATTGAAATTCTTGTTGAGACTCTTACGAAGAGAATATCGAAATTTTATGAAATTCTCTGCGGTCAAGACGGCGAAAGAAAAATCTGCGAAGAATGGAAAAAACGCTCATCTTACGCCTATCACAAACGCATTAGGGCAAAAACCGAATCAGGTTATCTTGAAGGCATAACAAAAGGCATAAAAGAAAATGGTGCATTGATATTAAAACTTGATTCAGGCGAAGAAAAAATCATCTATGCAGGCGAAATCGAAGAACTGAGAGCAATCAGGTAAGACAAGAGCATTTGCAAAGTTTACTGGGTTTCTTGAGAAAAAATCCTTTCTCAAAAACCGATAGGAGCTTATGAAATCAACTCAAACTATACAGCATCACTCCCAATCGGATACTACCGTTTTGAAGAAGTAGAAGTCGGAAAGGTCCATGTTCTGTCCGTTCGATCATGGCGATATAGATATGAACCGCAAGTTTTATACATAACAGAAGAACTGACAAACTTGAACTTCTATCCGTTAGAAGAGAAGAAAAAACGTTGAAACTCACGCGATTTTGATCCTTTCATTATCGTCTGCTTTTCGCTCAAAAGCTCGGCTGCAATTCGATTCTCCCTTTTGAAAGATCAACATACCTTCGGTTAAAATTCTCTAGTTACTGAACCTTAGCAAACAAGGGAGAAGATAGCAAAATGATAAAAGCCAAACTTTTAATTTCCTATGCTTTGTTGTTAGCCATTTTCTTTTCGAGCGGAAACATTATCTTTTCTACCCCTGACGAAGGAATGTTTCCACCTGATCGAATTGGAAAACTCGATCTGAACAAAAAAGGTCTCAAGATAAAGCCAGTAGATTTATACAATCCGAACGGCATTGATATTTCAGACGCGGTTGTTCGGTTGAGCATAGGTTGTTCGGGAGCATTTGTTTCACCGAAAGGATTGATTTTAACCAATCACCATTGCGTTTTCGATGCTCTTGTTTCAGCCTCGTCACCGGGAAAGGACTATGGAAAAGATGGTTTTCGCGCTGGTTCGATGGCAGAAGAAATACCTGCAAAAGGTTATAGCATCTCCATCACCAGGCGTGTTGAGGACGTTACTTCTAAAGTTTTAGCCGGGACTGAGAATCTGAAAGGCGAGCAACTCGAAAAAGCAATAGACGAAAACGCACAAAAGCTCGCGAAAACAGAACAGGAAAAAGCTCCTAAAGGAGTAACTGTCAGGATTCAGCCCATCAATAGTGGCCTTTTTTATTATCTTTATGAAACTTTCGAGATAAAAGATATACGCATAGTTTACGCTCCACCGCAAAACATTGGATATTTTGGTGGCGATCCTGACAATTTCGAGTGGACAAGGCACGCAGGCGACTTTGCTTTCCTTCGTGCATACGTTGCACCCGACGGGACTCCGGCAGAGTATTCACCCAACAATGTGCCGTATCAACCGCAAAAGCACCTGACAATTTCCCTAAACGGCATCAAAGAAAATGACTTTGTCTTCGTAATGGGCTATCCGGGAAGGACTACTCGTTACAGAGAAAGCCAAGCAATTCAATACAGCCAAGAGGTAAACTTTCCTTTCCTAGTCAACTATCTGAAGGCATTGGTCAATGGATTATACAAGGCTGGCGAAGAATCTGAAGAAAAGAGAATAAAACTGCAAAGCGATATTTTTAGCCTGAACAACTCGATAAAAGCCTACGAAGGCGGAATCAACACCCTGAGGCGAGCAAACGTTGTAGCAAAAAGACGAGCTGAGGAAGAAAAACTCAATGCGTGGATAAATGCCGATCCAGCTCGAAAAGCAAAATATGGCTCGGTTCTTCAAGATTTGCAAAAGGTTTCTGAAGAGTTCTACCGCACAGGCGCAAGGGATAGGCTTCTTCAAACAATTCCTAACTCAAATGCAACTCCAACCTTTTCTCTTATCGTCAATGCAATTAACGCAGTTTCTCAAGGCAAAAAGCTTCAAGATTCGGAAAAAGCAAGTATTCAGGCAGTATTTGCTTCTCGCGAACCTCTAGCCGAGGAAGAAGTTATCAAATTCTACCTAAAGGCTATTGATGAACTTCCCGAAAATCAAAAATTTCAAACCGCAGAGAAAATCTTTGGCCAATCAAGCGGCAAGAAGCGCCGCATGGAGGAAGCTTCTTTTGCCGAGATGATAGCAAAGGGAGAAGATTTTAATTCCCCAGAAAAGATTTTCGCTTTGTATGAACAATCCTTAGATGAACTTAAACAAAAATACCCAACACTTGTCGAATTTGTCTTAGGTCTTTTGAAGGAAAGAACCGAGATAAGAGAAAGAACTGCTAACTTTTCCAAAGTCATTGATAATTTGCGCGTGACCTATCAAAAAGCTATGGCAGAAATGAAAGGGCTTGAACCATATCCAGATGCGAATTTCACATTGAGATTCACATACGGATATGTTAAAGGCTATCGTCCGCGCGAAGCTGTCATTTACGAACCTTTCACAACCTTGAAAGGCATGATTGAAAAAGACACTGGTATTTCGCCTTTTGACATGCCTGCTAAGCTAAAAGAATTACAAGAGAAGAAGGACTTTGGACGCTATGGAGTTGGTGATAGCGTGCCGCTGGATTTTCTAGCTACGGTTGACATCATAGGCGGAAACTCTGGAAGTCCTATAATGAATGCTGAAGGCGAGCAAATAGGCATAATCTTCGATGGGAACTACGAAGGTTTAGGAAACGATATTTACTATGATTTAGCCTACAACCGCGCCATTGCTGTTGATATAAGATTCGTGCTCTTCGTGACTGAAAAATTCGCAGATGCTGGTTGGATTCTTCAAGAGCTTACGATAAAAGAAGGCAAGAAGGCACAAACGGCAGGAAGAGGACGATGATTTTCCTAAACCCAGCTTTCGGCTTCAAACATGCCTAGTAGTCTGGCTAAATTTGAAGCCGAAAGCACGAAATTCCCCAGAAACTTGACTTCTCAAATTGCAATAGATCAAAACCCACGTTTAGCAAAGAAATCTTGTGCAGAAAACCATTCCGACGATGGGGCTTTTTCGCGGAGTCTCTCGTAACTTCCATCCGGAAGGAGAACCCGAGCTTGCGCAGTGTCGCGAAGGTAAATCTCCAAAATCTCCTTCAGCTCATCTCGAAGGTCTTCATCCTTGATAGGAACCACCACTTCGACCCGATGGTCCAGATTTCGCTTCATCCAATCTGCACTGCCTATGTAAACTTCGCTTTCACCGGCATTTTCAAAGTAAAAGATTCTGCTATGTTCGAGAAATCTTCCGACGATTGAAATAACCCGAATTCTATCTGAAATGCCTTCTAGACCGGGACGAAGCATGCAAATTCCGCGCACGATTAAATCTATCTGAACACCAGCCTGTGAAGCTTCGTAAAGATGATAAATAATTTCAACGTCCGTCAAACTGTTCATCTTTGCGATAATTCGTGCTGGCTTACCTTCTTTTGCATTTTTGGTTTCGCGCTTGATGAGTTCTAATGTTTTTTGTCTTAAGTTTATTGGTGAAACGAGCAATCGTCGGTAGTCGTATTGATAAGAATAACCCGTTAAGAAATTGAATAAATTTGTCACGTCCGCGCCTATTTCTTCGTCTGAAGTCAAAAGCCCAATGTCTGTGTATATTTTTGAAGTTGTCGGATTGTAGTTGCCCGTTGCTATGTGAACGTAACGCCTTAGCTGATTATCTTCGCGACGAACAACCAGAGCAACTTTTGAGTGAATCTTCAATCCTCGAATCCCATAAATTACATGCACACCTTCGGATTCGAGATGGCGCGCCCATTCAATGTTGTTTTCCTCATCAAATCTGGCCTTCAGCTCGATCAAAGCGGCAACCTGTTTGCCATTTTCAACTGCGTCAACAAGTGATCTTATGATTGGAGCATCTTTGCCAGTTCTGTAAAGACAGATTTTTATCGCTAAAACATCATCGTCTTCAGCCGCCGCATCAATGAAGTCTGTGACGACGCTGTAAGATGTAAAAGGATGATGAAGAAGCACGTCTTGAGATTTCAGAATATCAAAGTAATTCTTTGTAGTCTTACGCAGAACTTTTGGAATCGAATAATTTATCGGCTTATCCTTCAGGTCTGGACGATTCAGGTTATAAAGTAGCATCAAATCAGGAATGTTAAGCAAGCCTTCGATTTTGTAAACATCAGTTTGACTGAGTCCAAATGATTTCGTCAGATAGGAAATCATTTCTTCAGGCATTTCTGCTTCTACTTCCAATCGAACAGGGAAACTGAGACGTCTTCGGTGAAGCTCTCTTTCTACCGTTCTCAGCAGATCACCGGCCTCATCTTCACGAATCTCGATGTCAGCATCTCTTGTTACTCTGAATAAATAGCATTCTTCAGTTTCAACGTTCGGGAAAAGCAAAGGTAAATTCGCCGCAATCAGTTCTTCTAGCAAAACAAACCTCTTTCCTTCCTCAACAGCAATCAAACGAGGAACGCTAGGAGGAATTTTTATTCGCGCAAATCTTCTTTGAGTAAAAAGGTGCTGTATTTGCCTAGGAGCAAGATTCTTTGTAGGCTCTACCATCAACCCTAAATTCAGACTTAAGTTCGATATGTAAGGAAAAGGATGGCTGGCATCAACGGCCTGTGGCGTTAGAATCGGAAAAACTTGGCTCAAAAAATACTCGTTCAGAAATTCTTTTTCCGATTTCTTTAACGATGAATAAGGTTCGATCCTTATACCTTGCTTTTCCAAAGCTGGCAAAATTTCTTCATGCAAGCATCTGGACTGCTCAGCAAGCATCGGCAGGAGCTTTTGACGGATTTCTTTGAGTTGTTCAGTAGCAGTCATCCCATCAGGCGAAAGCTCTTCTATGCCCTGCAAAACTTGCTCTTTCAAACCTGAGACTCTAATCATGAAAAACTCATCTAGGTTTGTCGAGAAAATCGAGAGAAACTTTAACCTTTCAAGAAGCGGCTTTGATTTATCCAGCGCCTCTTCAAGGACTCGACGGTTAAATTCAAGCCAGCTTAACTCACGATTAAAAAGAAAACGTTTGTTGTAGTAAATTGAGGCAGGTAGTTTCTTCTTTGCACTTAAAGTAGAAAATTGAGTTTTGGTTTGAGCCATAAAATTTTCTCTGCTTTTTCTTCATCTTTTCAGATGATTCAGGCTTTTCTAAAACTAGATTACCAAGAAAAAAAGCCGATGGTCAAAAATTTTTCCATCGGCCTTTTGAATTTTGCTTTAAGGGAAGAAGCCACGCCTCTTCCCCTAAAGGTTTATGGGATATATGTTCTTGGCAATGGCGTATCGCTTGACAGACCAAATGCGCTTATCAACTGGCCAGCAGTCGAGCGATTGACATACCATGTGCCACCACGATAAACGGCTATATCATCTGCCCCATCGCCGTCATAGTCTCCCGGAACCGGCACGTCTCCTGAAGTTCCAAACTGGACAAACTGTCCTTGACCATTGGAACTTCTCAAGATATACCAGAATCCATTGGAAGGTCTGAACACTGCGATGTCGTCTTTGTTATCGTTATCGTAGTCCGCTGGCACAAGCAAATCGGTTGAAAGTCCCCAATTTGTGAAGGTGACATTTCCGTCGCTAGAACGCCTTGTTATCCACGTTCCATTGCGGAAGACTGTTAGGTCAGCCTTACCGTCACCATCGAAATCACCAGCAACCGGCACATCTCCGGATTGGCCAAACTTGAGCATTATAAGCGGCGTGAAATCGCTTCCTTTCAAAACATACCAGAACTGATCTGATGGTCTGTATAGAGCAAAGTCAGCTATACCATCACCATCGTAGTCACCCGGAACAGGAATATCACCGCTTACACCCCAATTGACTGAAAGCAGTGTGTTGGTGCCACTTCTCAAAACCAGGTAGTCAAACTGAGTTGGATCATCCACGCCACGATAAATCGCTATATCTGCTTTGCCGTCACCATCATAATCAGCAGGAACAGGGATGTCGCCTGATTGCCCCCAATTCACAGCGGTAAATCCTGCCGTGGAGCGCTGCAGATACCAGATATTGTTCGAGGAACGATAAACTGAAAGGTCTGTTCTTCCATCTCCGTCAAAATCAGCTCTAGACCTGACGTTGGAAGTTAAACCGCAAGTGTAATCATCTGACTCAAACGTCAACTTCCATCCAGCCATACTTCCTGAATCGCCAGATGCGTCATCAACCACATAAAGCGTCCAGGTTCCGTTCAAGTTAGCCGAATCTGTCCCAAAGACAGAGGTGAAGGTATCTGTTCCCGCAGGAGCGGCATTCGCATAAGGTCCTGATGGAGCAGGTGATGGGAATGGATCATTTGCTCCACTATTGTATGGTCGAAATTCTCCAGCCGTCCACTGCGTCGTTGAAGGCTGATTAGCAGCTGAGTCAGTTAAGGTAAATGTCAGGTTATTGACATCACCACTACCACCTGAGTCGGACAGGAAAATGTATTTCTGCCCGCCGGGACCAACAAGTAGAAAGTCAAGATCACTTGGCCAAGTGTGCGTTATACCAGTAACTTCAAATTTTATCTTTTTGTTGCCCGTTAATCCTGTGACATCGATAGTAGTTCCGTAAGGTGTCGTTGGTCCAGAGCTTGGTATTGTTAGAGTTTGCGTATTAGAGAAAGTCACTGGCGGTCCGCCGACAGGAACGCCAAGACGGAATTCTCTCGTAACAGGCGGCTGGCTACCGATGTCGCTGGAAACATTTATCTGGATTTGATGCATGCTGCCGCACGGAGCACCTGACGGAACAGTGTATGGCACTTGTCTCGTTACAGTTTGACCATCTGCAATGTTTCCATAGCTTACGTTTGGTCCACCGCTGATGTTGACAAACACATTGTTAATCGTCGAACCAGTAATGTTTCTAACTGAAACGCTTATCAAAAGATTTTCGCCTGGCTCAGGATAACCATCATTATCACCGGGAGCGTCACTAACAACTATCGGATCGGTGAACTGAACATTCGGAAAATCAAAAGCTTCAGTTACCTGTGCTGGTGATGTTGACTGTATGCTGGCGCTAAAGCCCATGCCACGACGACGGAATCCCTCGCGGACATCACTAACATTGCTTGAAGAGCTTCCACAAAAAGCAGGTAGAGAAGTTGCCGCTTGAATAATGGAATCACGTCCTTGCAAGAATGTTGGGTTCAACGGAGAAAGTTTCATGCCATCGGTAACTGCTTGAAGGACGCATCTTGTTCCATCTGCCCATCCAAGGCGCTGAACCATCAAAGAGCGAACTTCCCAAAGAGCTGAACTCCAAATTTCACCAGCATTGTGGACCTGATCACACTGAGAAGATCCAATAGGTCCACGCGGGAAGGCACTAATAACTGCCGTGGTTGTTGTCCCTATCTCAGTGTTACAGTTTGAATTCAGATGTCTAAAGGTTAAAGGATTGTGTGGACATGGCCCGTTATTACAAGCCGAACGATTGGGTCCCCCCGTGAAAGCAATAACAGCTTTCGGGAAGCGGCGAATACCATAGTAGTAGTTTGCCGTAAAACCAGCTGTTACAAGATAAGTAACATAACCACCGGTAGTGTAAATTCCATTTATCGGATCAGTCGGTTCACTTAGCATTACATGGGCATAAAAATCAGACCATCCTTCACCCATACCACGAGACATATTACTGGTTAAACCGCTTGCATTTCCATGAAGTCTGTTTGAAGTGCCGTGAGTGACCTCGTGGATTATAACATCGGCATCGGTGGTTCCATCATAATCAGGGTCTGGACCTGTCCAGATATACATTTGCATTCTTCCACGTCCACCGTCGGCAGGCGTAGCAAAGTTAGCATTGTTTGTGCCCGAAGAATCTTGACCTTCAGCAGAAACACGGTCGCCACCTGCACCACCGCGGCCGAAGTTATCATTCTGGAAGTTGAAAGCAGGCTCTGTAAATCCCAGTCTATAAAGCTCATCGTGATACCAGTTCATCACGTAGAACATCTGAATCACCGCACCTCTTTGGGCTTGAGGTGTTAAGGGAGCATCACCTGGAGCAGGATTACCTGGCGGTGGATTCCATGCAGGTGAAGTTGTGAAAACTCTGTTGGGACTGCCCGTTTGCGGAGCATCCACACCGTTAGTGCCATCACGATCAACACCTGCTTCAACAGCATTACCATCAGTCACGTTCTGACCATCAGTGATCCAACCCAAGTTATTGAAAGTATAAGGTGCCTCATTACCAACGCGTGTTATATCAACACGACTTATCACAGGCGCTTGAGTTGCAGTTGTCGGATCAGTTGGTCCCGGAGTAAACGGAGCAGGGCTGTCGTGAACCGGTATGAATGCATTCGGATTGGCATAGACATTGTAGGTAGCTGGTTGATTTTGATCTTCCGTGATGTTCTTACGCCAGAGCAACGTGCCTGTTTCTGCATCAACTATCACGTAGTAAGCATTTACAGGCTTCCAAATCAAAACTCTCCAGGCCGGCACAGCAACTCCCGGTTCTGTTGGGAAATACATTTTTTCAGCCGTTATGTCCCAATCACCACCGCGTCCGAATTTAACTTTCAGGTCATTTGAAACTGCTTGATTTACGGTGGTATCGCCTTCCTTCAGTTCATAGTTAGCGTATCTTGCCGCCGCAACAACAGCATCTACAGGATTACCAAAATCTGTTGACAGACTCTGGTAATCGAGACCAGGCGCAAGGTTGTTGATGATTCGGATAATCTCACGCTCTTTGGTGAATCCGGCTTTGACTTCGCCCCTAAAGACAGGGATTCCGTTAATTCTCTGCTCTAAGTGAGCAAAGCCCATATTTCCAGCAGGATTCTCGTAATCCGACAAGACAACAAGCGAATTTGCCTGCTCATCGGTTACTCCAAACAAGTCGTTGTTTTGTTTGACAAAATTACGCAGAATTTCAGAACGCTTCATCTGCGAAGGCCCTGTAAGCCTTGCAATTTCAGTTCTCCAAACGTCAGGCGTTATAACTTCGGGAATGCGTATATCAGTGTTATACTCAACCTTCAAATGTGGGATTCTGCTTCTTAAAGCCTCTTCCCCACGAACAAAGCCTTCTCTAATATCGGCAACACGAGCCGCATCCGTCCCGACCTTTTCGCGGAATTTCAGTAATGCATCTTGAGCCGCTTCGGATTTATCTTCCCGAATATCGTAATTTTCCAAGCCTTCTTCATGACTAGTGGTGCGTTCGATAAGACCTTTCTTTGCCTTACCTTTTTTCTCACCACTAGCTTCGGATTGAAATCGTAGCGGAGCTATTACTAACCCAACTACAACTATCAATCCGCAAATTATCAGCGTAAAGAGAAGCCCCTTTCGGGTTTCCCTTGGTATTTCTCTCATGTTTTTTCTGAAACCCTCCTCCTTTGGGATTTTCAAATATAATGCCACCAAAGAAAAAACTGCACCGAAAAGGAGTCACTTCCTCAGCTTTCCAGAAGCCTAAACCAAAAAGCCGAAGAAACTAAAGCTTAAAATACTCCCCCCAAAGCACCTTTTAACTTCTCTTTGGCAATTAGCAAGATACAGGAAAGAAAAATATTTTTCCATTTCTAGCTTATAAGGTTTATACATGGAAAAAACCTCTTTGTCAAGAAAAGTTTATTATTTTTGACTTCAATTTTTTACTAGACTGAAATTCAGGAGCTTGACAGAAGCGGTATTGTGATTTAGTCTAAAACCACAAAGTAATTGAGGAGAGGGTTATGAGCGAGACCAGAAAACCTGATGATGATTTTTTAGAAACAAAACCTTTCATAGATGCACCGAAAAGAGAAGATCAATCCGATTATCGCAGCGACTGGGAAAAAACGAACTACCTATCCTCTGAAGTTTCATCGCCATCTGACTGGGAAAAAACCACTCCAAGCATCAACATAGAAAAACAAAGTGAGAGACGCGAAAAAAACTTTCCAGAACATGGTTGGGAAGACAAAACGCGTGCAGATATTTATTTGGGAAACATAGCCCAGAACCAACCAGAAAGAAATGTTCCCTCTACTAAACAAAAGGTAAACTTCACAGAACAAATAGCTACATCTCAAGAAAGTAGCAAATTCTCTGCATTGCAAAGCTCAAACGCTGAAAAAGTGACTAGAATACCAGCATGGACTTTATACGCAAGCATTGGAATTATGTTCTTATTGCTTGCAAGCACAATGATTATTTCCTATTTGCTTTTCTCCAAAAAATACGGTTTCGACGTTATCCTAATCGGAGCGCATCCAAACAGCGATGTTTTCGTAAATGGTGTCAGATGGGGAATTTCTTCATTCGACGGCTCAATAAGATTGATTGGCTTAAGAGCTGGAGAACACAGAATCGAAGTGAAAAACCCTAACTATCTTTACGACGTTGAGACCGTTAGAGGCAACGATGGAGAGCAAATGAAGGTTA
Organism: Acidobacteriota bacterium; assembly: GCA_003697135.1. Lineage (GTDB taxonomy): Bacteria > Acidobacteriota > Blastocatellia > Pyrinomonadales > Pyrinomonadaceae > J014. Next base: position 59,911 of record RFGC01000005.1, on the reverse strand, counting down.
CCCTGAAATACAGAGCAAAAACAACTCCTACCCCAGCGCCTATCGCCGATGAATGTAATGAAATCAAAAAAGGCGAATTCGAGAAAGCGGCAAGATGTGCTAATGAAGCTCTCGACAAACTAGGTGACAAATTTACCATAGAAGAGCTACTTAGGGCTATGAATCTTTACATAATCAACTTTGACAGTGGCAAATATGACATAAAGCCCAAAGACATGAAATTCCTCGAAAGAGCGGCTTCATACATGAAAAAACTCCCTCCAAATGTAAAGATAGAAGTTGGGGGACATACAGACGACGTAGGCGGTGATGATTACAACATGAAGCTATCGGAAAATCGGGCAAAAGCCGTTCGAGATGCTCTGGTCAGTTTCGGTATTGACCCAAACATGTTAGAAGTTCGCGGTTACGGTAAAACCAGACCAAAAGCATCGAACGACACTGAAGACGGACGTTTTCAAAACAGACGTATCGAATATACTGCAATAATCCGCTAAGATTACTCAGAAAAATATCTCTCTGCAAAAGATGAAAGTATCTTTCATAGGTGTAGGCAGGCTTGGCGGAGCACTCGCTTTGGCCTTATCAAAGAAAGGCTACGAAATAGAAACTCTAGTAGCGAGGAATCCAGAAAAAGCGCATTCAATAGCCGAAAAAATTTCTCCAAAGCCTAAAGTTTTACTACCCGAGAAGTTCGATAAACTTTCTTCTTCTGAAATCATTTTCATAACAACCCAAGACAGCTTTATAAGTTCAATTGCTAATTCTCTTTCATCTGCGTTGCGTTCAAGTCCTGTAGTATTTCATTGTAGCGGCTCGCTTACTTCGGAAGAATCGCTGCGAATCTTGAGAAAAAACGGCTGTAGTATTGGCTCAATTCACCCGCTAGTTTCCATAAGCGATCCGTTTTTAGGTGTCGATCGTTTCAAGGATTCTTTCTTTTGCATAGAAGGAGACGAAGTAGCCGTAGAAATAGCTAGGAAAATAGTAATTGACCTAGAAGGAAAGCCTTTTTCGATTCCTACTGACTGCAAGGCTTTGTATCATGCCTCGGCCGTAATGAGTGCTGGACATTTGCTGACGGTTTTTGACATAGCCCTTCAGATGCTTTCCGCTTGCGGTATAGAGAAAGCAAAAGCGCATAAAATTCTCTTGCCTTTAGCCAAAAGTGTCATCGAAAACCTAGAATCTCAAGCTCCCGAGAAAGCCCTAACGGGAACTTTCGCTCGAGCGGATTCTGAAACGCTAGAAAAACATATTAAAGCGCTGAAAGAAAAGAAACTTGACAAAGTGCTGGAGATATACCTTAAGTTGGGAGCATTCTCACTCACATTAGCTGAATCTCAAAATCCTGATCTCAAAACTCAAATCGGAAAGATGCATCGCATAGTCTCCGATGCATTATCTTCTAGAATCGAATAATCTTTGCTATCTGTTTCAAAGGAGATGGAATAAAGTCATCCTTCATTGAGGTTAAAAGCAAAGTATTTCCCCACGTGCTTTTTTCCATAATTTTTTCGAGAAATCCGTTTGAAAATCCCTGACTGTTCTTTTGATACACAAGATCAGGCTCAAGAATCGCTAACTGCCTAAGACTTGCATAAAGATGCGCCTTGCCTGTGCTTAACTCGCCTACAAAATCTTTTGTTATTAAACAAAATTCTGCTTCTTCCTTGTTGAAGTAGTAAAGTAAGGAAGCGGCTAATTTGACTCCTTTCTCGAATCTCAAAGAAACCGAAGAACTTTTCACTCCTTTTTGCTCTTCCGCAATCAATTGACGAAACAGTTTGCCCTTACTTTTTTCATCAACGTAGATTCTCGTATCAAATACCAGCAAAAAGCGCTTTTGGTCTTCAGCGGCAAAGTCACGAACCATCAAATGTCTCGTTTTCGCCGTTGCCTTCCAATCAACACGCCGCAAATCATCTTGCGGTTGATACTCTCGCAGGGAAAGCAGATCGCTGCCGCTACCACGTCGAAGTCTTGGAAGTTTTCCTATATCTGCTTCAAATCCAGCAATTATCTCATCAGCAGGACTTATCTTCGGCAAAATAAGAATTTCCACTTCTTCGGCTAGAAGTCTTCTTCTATGACGAAAAAAGCCAAATGGAAACTGCGTGGAAAGCTCGAAATCCTTAATGATAAACTTACCTCGATTCTCAAAAACATGTTCAACTTGACTTTCCAATGAATCAGAGCGCGGCACATACATAAAGTAACTCAACGTATGCTTTAGGATCGGAGGATGAAGGAATTTCTCTATCAGAAACGCAGGAAAAAGCTTGCTAAGCTCATCAAAAAGAATTGATTTTTTCTTTTGCCTACCGCGCACCTCAGCAAGAACTGAAATTGTTGGGAAAAACTTTTTTCTGTTAACTAAAGTAACTGAAATTGGCGTAGGCTCTTCAGCAAAGACGATTTCGGGGAAACGCATTTTAACATCGAGTTTTTTCAAGCATGAGCTACCAAAAATAAAGCTGATAATCAAAGCAGATAGTAAAACTGACAGAACCAAAAAGAGTAGGTTATTTCCCGTGTTCCATGCGGCAAAACCTACAATAACCAGCAAACCTGCAAACAAAGCCCCACCAAGCGTAAACTCAAAAGGTAAATCAAGTTGAGAAACTTCTGCACTTGCACTTTTTGCTAGTGGCGGCACAACGAAAACCAAAATCACCACGACGAATATGAGCGAAATAGCCGCTAAAATGCTTGCAAGCCTTAAGTTTCCCGTTCTATTAGCCCAGAACGTTAAAATTGCCAGCGCTAAGCCAGCAACTACGATTAAAAAACCGAGAATAGCATTGCGGATGTCGCGAAAACTTATGATTTCAGCAAGAATTTTTAGCTTCCACATCATTAGGGTTACTGAAATTCGGCTAGACAGGCACTTTCGTCCTTGAAAGAATCTCTTTCAGAATTCTCTCTGCTTCACGAGTGCGATTTACCGCACTTGAATGACGCGAACTTATTATCAATCTGTGAGCAAAACAAGGCAGCACTAGTCTTTTGATGTCGTCAGCGATGCAAAAATCTCTGCCCTCAACTAAAGCCAAAGCTTGTGCGCATCGGAAAAGAGAAAGGCTGCCGCGCGGGCTTATACCTATTTCAATCATTTCATTGCGGCGAGTTTGTTCAACTATTTGCAGAAGATAATCAACTAGCGCATCATCAACATGAACTTGGGTTGCTAGATTCTGCAATTGTAAAACTTCGTCTTTATCCATGACAGGATGAACGAAATCAAGCGGATCGGCATTCTCTCTATCTCGCAAAATTTGCTTTTCTTCTTCACGACTCGGATAGCCTATGTGAAGGCGGAGTGTAAATCTATCCAGTTGCGATTCCGGAAGCGGATATGTTCCATGATGCTCTGTAGGATTTTGGGTTGCAACAACCATGAAAGGCTCCGGGAGCGGGCGCGAAATGCCATCAACAGTTACCTGCCTTTCAGCCATGGCTTCTAACAAAGCTGATTGAGTTTTAGGCGTAGCTCGGTTGATCTCATCAGCTAAAACTATGTTCGCAAATATCGGTCCCGGCTTGAATTCAAATTCCTCGCTACGCTGATTATAAACAGAAAGACCTATAACATCAGAAGGCAAAAGGTCTGAAGTAAATTGTATTCTCTGAAACGAGAGATTCAACGAACGAGCCAAAGCATTTGAAAGCGTTGTTTTACCGATTCCCGGAACGTCTTCTATCAAAAGGTTTCCACGAGCAATCAGTGTCACCAAAGAAAGTTTTATTGTTTCAGACTTGCCTTTGATTACTTTTTCTACTTCTTTTTGCAGACTTCTGATCTTCGCTATGTATCTAAACTCAAGCGCTGAATCAATTTTGTTGCTTATTGAATCTTTCATCATTTCCCTGCAGAAAACTAAAAACCTTTCTTCATTTTACAAAACAGCCTTAAGCTTTCACAGAAACTCCCAGCACTCGGGCAATAAGGACTCAAAAATCTTTTAAAAAATTTTCTCTGCAAAGTAGAATTTTAAGACTTTGTGCTATAATTGTCACCGTAAAAAGGCTGGAAAGTTTGAGAATCGTATGCCGACGTTGAGATTGACTCAAAGCCTCAAGCAACAAATGATTTTGACGCCTCAACTAAGGCAACGAATTGAAATGCTTCAAATGACCAGCTTGGAGCTTTCAGAACTAATTCAGCAGGAGCTTATCAACAATCCAGTCCTAGAAGAGGTGCAACCTGATACGCAAGAAGAAAGCTTGGAAGACAATCTGAATAACTACGAAGAAGCAATTTCTGAACCCCTTGAAACTATAGACTACCTCCGAACCGAAAGCTCCTATATCAATGGTGCCAGCAGTAGTCCTGACTACGGATATGAAGAAAGTATCGAAGAAATAATTGAAGAAGCGACCTTACCCGAAAAAAAAGACCCGTTCGAGGAAGTTGATTTTGATAAGTTTTTCCAAGAATATCTCGACCCGGGCTACAAAACTCAAGAGATAGAAATAAACGAAGACTTACCCGAATTTGAGCAGTTCTTAAGTCACTCACAAAGTTTGAGTGAATACTTAGAGTGGCAAATAAACTTGTGTCCCATTTCAGAAAGACAAAAACAAATCGCTTATGCAATCATCGGCAATCTTGATGAAGACGGCAGACTAACAGAAAGCACTGAAGAAATAATAAAATGCCTTGATCTTACAGAAGACGGCTTCAAAACCGAAACTGTTACGCCCGAAGAGATCGAAAAGGTTCGGAAAATCGTCATGACACTAGACCCAATAGGATGCGGTTCCAGAAGTGTCGAAGAATGCCTTTTGGTTCAGCTAGAACAAATGGGCAAAGCGAATAGTTTGACTGCTCGTTTGATCAAAAATCACTTTCATGATCTCGCTCCTAATCGCCTGATTCATCTTTCTAAACAAATAGGTGTTGATCTGGAAACCTTGAAAGCTGAGCTAGAATTCATACGCAAATTAGACCCCTTTCCCGGAAGAAAATTCGCTAAAAAAAATGAAGCTATCTACGTAGTTCCCGAAGTTTATATTGAAAAAATTGATGACAAATACGTGATTTACTTCGCCGACGATAAAATTCCTCATCTTCGCATAAATTCTTCATATCAGCGTCTTTTGCAAGATCGAGAAACACCAAAAGAAACTAGGGAATTTATTAAGGAGAAAGTTCGTAGTGCAATTGATTTGCTTCGCAACATCGAGCATCGTCGCCAAACGATTTACAAGGTAGTTGAATGTATTGTCAAGCGCCAGAAAGAGTTTCTTGATAAAGGCGCTTTGTATCTCAAACCAATGATGATGAAAGATGTTGCGGAAGAAACAGGTTTACATCCTTCGACTATTTCTCGTGTTGTTAATGGCAAATACGCACATACACCGCAGGGAATTATTGAACTAAGGAGATTCTTCACCGAAGGAATGCTTAACGAAGATGGTGAAGAAATTTCGACAAGAATAATAAAGTTGAAAATTAAAAAAATCATCGAAGAAGAAGATCCAAAAAATCCGATACCGGATCAAGATATTGCCAAAATGCTTGCCAAAGAAGGCATAAAAATTTCAAGAAGAACTGTTGCAAAATACAGAGAGCAGATGAGAATTCCAAGCTCTCGAGAAAGGAAAAGCTTTCTATAAATTTTGTAAGCACGAGGTGAATTCTATGAAAATCGAATATACAGGAAGGCATATTGAAGTCACTCCCGCCATACGTTCGCATGTTGAAAAGCAATTCAAAAAGGTAAGAAACATTATCAACGGTCAGGAAGCAAAGGCTCATGTGATTATAGAAGTTGTCCGTGGGCGTCACCGAGCCGAAATCGTTCTTAAGTGGCGAGATCACATTTTAACGGCAACTTCGACGCTTTCGGATATGTATCAAGCTATCTCGAAAACAGTAGAAAAACTTGAAAAACAGGCTTTGAAGCTCAAAAACAAGGTAATTGATAAACACCACAAAGCCACTAAAACAAGTCAAGCTGCTCCTCGTGATGAAGTCGCACCTGCACCAAACAAGCCTAGAATAATCGAAACCAAACGTTACGCAGTCAAACCTTTGACACCTGAAGAAGCTGTTTTAGAACTAGAAGACAAAGCAGAAGGTTTTTTGGTTTTCCGCAATGCAAGCGATCATGAAAGAGTTGCTGTTCTTTATAGGCGAAAAGACGGCAATTACGGTTTGATTCAACCTTGAAATGCTTGATCAGCACAAAAATCCTAGCATAACAATTGCAGACTTTATCGAAAAAGCGCCTGCTGATTTGCAATTAGAAACGATTGTTAGTGGCAACTTTCTCAGTGAAAAGAGGATAACTTCGGCGCGTATTCAAAAACTCGGTCTTGCTCTTGCAGGCTTTGCACATTACATTCACGAAGGACGCGTTCAAATAGTTGGACAAAGCGAAATTTCTTATTTAAGGCAACTTCCAAAAGAAGATCGAATCAAAGCCATTCAAAATCTTGACTTAGAAAAAATCTCTTGTATTCTCATAACAAAAAAACTTGATCCACCAGAAGAGTTTCTTTCAATCACAAAACAGGCAAAAGTGCCTGTGTTGAGAACCCCAAAGGTAAGCTCTCTGGCTATCGGACTCGTGTCTGACTTTCTACAGAAGGAACTAGCTCCGCAAATGACCATTCATGCCGTTCTTCTAGGCATGTATGGCTTGGGAGTCTTGATTAAAGGAAAATCAGGCATAGGAAAATCCGAGTGTGCCCTTGATTTGATAGCACGAGGGCATCAACTTATTTCGGATGATACCGTAATAATAAAAAGAATCGGCGACACCTTAGAAGGCTCTGCAACCGAACTAACCTACGAACATCTGGAAATTAGAGGCTTGGGAATTATAAACATTCGTGATTTGTTCGGAGTCTCAGCCGTAAGTAAACAAAAAAACATAGACCTTTGCATAGAACTGAAAGACTGGCAAGAGGTAGAAGAAATCGAAAGACTCGGTTTGGAAGCACAAGAAGAAAGGTTTTTCGGCGTTCCCGTCCCAAAATTTCTTCTGCCTGTAAGCCCAGGTAGAAACCTTTCAACACTTGTTGAAACTGCTGTCAAAATTCATCTTCTAAAATCAAAAGGTTACAACGCCGCTGAAAACTTAATCAAAAAACATTCAGAATCGTTGGCAAGCCCTAAAAAAACCTAACTTTCAAGAATATACTTTCAAATCCTCGACAAAAAGCATCTTTGCGATTAAACGATGATGAAAAACAATCGGACAATCGCTGAAACTTCAGAACAAAACGCATTGATGAAACAGTCTAAAAATTGATAAGACAGTCTAAAAAGAAGTTTTCAAAGCAAAGAAGTTTTCAAAATAAAAGCAGTTCTCAAAGTCCCTCGTATTACTACACAATCCCAAAAAGGCAGTTAAACTTTCAAAGTTTCACCAAATCACCTAAAACTTTAAGCCACCTAAAACTTTTTCATTATCAGACGCAAAACCAAAGCGTTATCAGACTCAAAACCTTCTGTGCTCTGTGTTTTGTTTTCTTTGTGCAATCGAATAGTTTACTTACCGCCGCAAAACCAAGCTCCAAAAATTATCAGCAGTAAAACAATTACCAAAGGAGCAAGCCAGTCTAGAATCGTGATTTGATCTTGGTTATCATCAGAGTTCGAGAGAGTTTTTGTTTCCATATTTTCTTTCTGCTCCATGAGAACCTCCTTCGCTTGAGATTTCCAGACGCCATTTTGTGCCGAGTTCTACCAAATAGTCAAGAATCTTTTGAAGTTCTAATCTTTTATTTTCTAGTTCAACTTCATCTGCATCAGCCGAAACATAAATTGGCGAACCAAAAAATAGTCTCGCTCTTCCGAAGGGCTTTGGAATCTGCAATGAATCCCAACTTCCAACTTCCCAGAATTTCTCCGCTTCAATCGAGACAGGCAAAATTGGATTACCGGTTTTTTTAGCCAAAAGGCAAGCTCCCATTTTGGCAACGTATTTTGGTCCCTTGGGACCGTCTATCGTGAAAGCCATTGGTAAGCCTTTTTTCATCAGCCGAATCATCTCGGCTAGTGCGCCGATGCCACCTCTTGTAGAGCTTCCTCTAACAGCTCCGTATCCGAATCTCTGGATAAAGCGAGCAATATATTCGCCATCAAAACTTTGTGAGGTCATAACCACAATTTTTCGATGCCGAAAATAATAAGTTAAAAGAAAAATTCTGTTATGCCAGAATGCGTAAATCGGCGTTTTCCCTTCTTGCTCAATTGCTTGCAAATGCTCTGCACCTTCTACTTCAAAATGCGTTGTTTTTCCCACAAACGCTATCAAAGCATAGAAAAGCCTATCGGCTAGATGAATCGTAAGCCTTTGTTTTAAGGAATACTTTGAAAGCGGTGCATGACGAAATACCTTCTCCACGCTTTTCATCATTGATAGAAATTTTCTAGCAAGATAAATTATTATTTGCAACGGTGGTAGATAATCGTCCGTAAAAGTAGATGAAAAGATGCCTCGAAAGATACTGATAGTTGATGATTACGATGACTTAGCGAGTAAACTCGAAAAGATTTTCACAGCATCAGGTCACACAGTCATCAAAACGGAAAGCCCTGAAAAAGCTACAAAACTTAAGAAAAAAGAAAGATTTGACGTAGTAATTTCCGACCTTGACGTTAACGAAAGTACCAGTGCGGCGAAAAAATCGAAATCTCCAAACCTAAGGAGCAAAACTCGCTCCTTCAAAATACTCGCAGATGGTTTCAGCAGAGATTTCAACGAAGCTGAACTAAAAAGTATTTTCGAGATCATACTTGATTCAAAATCCCAATTTGTTGATAGAGAGCCGCAAGTCAAATGCGTGAGTGAGAAAATAGAGTTTGTTTTCCCCAGCGCTCTTTCGTTGATATACTCGATTTTGAACTATTTGATAAACCGTGTTGAGAAAATGGGAGTGGTAAATGCAGAGAAATCCAATCTTTTCGTTGCATTAGACGAAGCCTTTGTTAATGCTGTAAAACATGGAAATAAATTCGACAGCCAAAAACTGGTTCGCATAACCGCAGATATTTCAACCAAAGAGGCAAGATTTGTCGTAGAAGACGAAGGCGAAGGATTTGACGTCAACGCAGTTCCTGACCCAACGATAGAAGAAAACTTGTTAAAATCCTCCGGACGAGGCGTTTTGATTATCAAGAAAATCATGGACGAAGTCAGCTATAACGCGAAAGGCAATCGTTTGGAGATGGTAAAAAGACTTGAAAAATGAAGGTTACGATTGGACAAATAAACACAACAAATGGAGATTTTGAAGGAAATCTAAGGAAAATTCTTAAGGCCATAAAGAAAGCCAAGGAAGACAATGCTGATCTAGTTGTTTTTCCCGAAGTCTGCACACATGGCTACACTTCTCAAGATTGGTTTCAAGACGGCGACATAATCGAAAACGCTCTTGAACCGCTCAAAAGAATAATCCCTGAAACCAAAGGCATAACAGCAATTGTTGGGACAATTCGCCCCAATGAAAACAAAAACGGTAAAAAGCTTTTCAATAGCGCTGCTGTCCTTCACGATGGGAAACTCTTAGGCTTTGCTGATAAAGAACTCTTACCAGAATACGACGTATTCGATGATCCAAGATATTTTGAACCAGGCCCGAAAAAGAGAGTCTTTCAAATAGTCTCCGATTCAAAAAGTTTCAATCTAGGAGTCGTTGTTTGCGAAGACTTTTGGAATGACAAAACTTTCTGGAAAGAAAGACTTTACGAAATTGACCCTACGGACGAACTTATCCGCCAAGGAGCTGATTTGATAGTTTCAATCAACGCATCACCTTTCAACAAAGGCAAAATAAAACTGCGATGTGATATGGTTTCTCATCGTGCACGCCTGCAAAAAAAGCCGATTGTCTTTGTGAATCTTGTAGGTGGCAACGATGGAATAATTTTCGACGGGACAAGTCTCGTGGCCAACAAAGAAGGACACATAATTTTTCAAGCTCCTACATTTGAAGAATTTATCGGGACGATAGAAATCGAGAGTGAAAAACCTTATGTTTGCTATAACACAGATGACGAACTAGAAACTATTCGGCGTGCTCTGGTCTTGGGCATTCGCGACTATGCATGGAAAAACGGATTCAAGCGCGCCGTGATTGGACTATCAGGCGGAATTGACTCTGCCTTGGTTGCCACTCTTGCTTGTGAAGCTTTAGGTCCTGAAAACGTTCTTTGCGTAATGATGCCCTCACCTTTCAGCTCGAAAGAAAGCATCACAGATGCCGAAAAACTGGTCAAAAATTTAGGTTGCGAAGCTAGAATCGAACCTATCACCGACGCCTTTGAAGTTTTGCTCAAACAGCTAAAACTCGAAAAACCCACTCGTGGCGGAGAAAACCTAGCCGCTGAAAACATGCAATCGCGTCTTCGAGGCGTTATCCTAATGGCGATTTCAAATGCTGAAAACAGACTCCTGCTTTCGACAGGAAATAAAAGCGAATTAGCCGTTGGATATTGCACGCTCTACGGTGACACAAACGGCGGGCTTGCCGTAATCGGAGATGTTCTGAAGACCGAAGTCTGGCAAATTGCGAAACACATAAACGAATATGCAGGTAGAGAAATCATTCCTAATGAAATCATTCAAAAACGCCCGTCTGCCGAGCTTGCTCCAAACCAGTTCGACCAAGATTCTCTACCACCATACGAATTGATGGACCCGATACTGAAACTTTACTTTGAAAATAAGCTCTCACCGCAAGAAATAATCGCTCAAGGACACAATCCGAAACTTGTTTATGAAATCCTAAACAAAGTCGAGTCACCCGCAAATGAATTCAAACGCCGTCAACTTCCGCCGACTATAATCATCTCAAAAAATGCAATCGGCATAGGCAGACGACGTCCAATCACGCACAAATACAAGCGAATGGAAAACCCTAAATTCCCGTAAGTCTAACCACCAAGACACAGAGAACACAAAGCGATTTACAGATAGTTTTCTTTAGGTTCTCGTTCTCTCTGTGTTTCCTCTGTGCTCTCTGTGCCTCTGTGGTGAAAATTTTAATTCTCTTTGCGATTATGCAATGATTTTTCTCTCGTTTGGCAGGTCGCTTTCTATCATTCCATCTCGTATGGTGATGATTCTATGAGCACGTGCCGCTATGTCGCGTTCGTGTGTTACGATAATTATCGTATTTCCCTCTGAGTGAAGCTTTTCAAAAAGCTCCATGATTTCAATACTGGTTTTTGAATCCAATGCACCAGTTGGCTCGTCAGCAAGCAAAATTGAAGGATTATTGACCAAAGCGCGTGCAATCGCAACTCTTTGTCTTTGTCCGCCTGAAAGTTCATTCGGACGGTGATGCGCTCTATCCCCTAGTTCAACCGCTTCTAACGCCCTCATCGCTATTTCGTGCCTTTTAGATGCAGGCACGCCTGCATAGATCAGCGGTAATTCAACGTTGTGCAGTGCGGTTGCCCTGGGAAGAAGATTGAACATTTGGAAAACAAAGCCTATTTCTTTGTTTCTGATTTTTGCAAGCTGATCATCGTTCATTTCAGAAACCAACTTGCCGTTGAGCCAGTATTTTCCTTTGGTCGGCGTATCGAGGCATCCGATTATGTTCATCAAAGTTGACTTTCCGGAACCAGAAGGTCCGACTATTGCAACATACTCACCTTTTTTGACTTCTAAAGAAACTCCTCGAAGCGCATGAACTTTCTCTAGCCCCATGTCATAGGTGCGCCAAATGTCCTGCATTCTTATAATCGTTGAGCTACCCAAAACGGCATCGGGAGTTTCCAATGCGACGTTTGTTTGGTCGTTGTTTTGTAAATGCATAATCCTGTCAAACATAAGCCTTTGTTTATTCTTTCTTCACCCTGACTGGATCACCGTCCTTAAGAGTCCTAAGAACCTTGCTAGGGCCGATTATGACTTCCTGGCCCTCACTTAAACCTGATGTTACCTCGATTTCGGTTTCGCCTGTGATTCCTGTTGTTATCTCTACAAATTTAGCTTTACCGTCATCGTTTATGAAAACTCCTCTTGGTGGTTTTGGCTTTTCAACAGACTCTGCCACCTGAGGAGTCGGAGTAGGCGAATTTTCGGGCTGTTTTTCGACAATAGCTTGGAGAGGAACTGTGATTACATTCTCAACAATTTTCGTTGTTATAGTTGCAGTTGCGCTCATTCCGGGGCGTAAACCCTCTTTGATGTCCTCTGGAATGTCAGTCAACTTGATGACAACGCGAAACTCCTTTGCTTCTTGCGTATTGATAATGGTTGAAAGCCCACTAGTGGTTTGCGACTTCCCAATTGCAAGTGGTGTTTTTTGTGTAACTTCACCGAGGATTTCTCTGTCTGCAAATGCGTCAACCCTTATCTTTGCCTTTTGCCCTACTTCAACCTTATCAATCTCGGCTTCACTAATCTTGACTTCAACGTTAATCGTTGACATATCAGCAATTGTAAGCAGTGGAGTTGTTGAAAGTCCTGCAACGGCAAAGGTTCCAACTTTCGATGGAATATCGGCAATTATGCCGTCTATTGGAGCAAGTTGTAAAGTTTTATCGCGCTGGCTTTTTTGTCCTCGAAAAAGTGCTGCTTGCTGTTCAGCTCTTTTTGCACTGGATTCTGCATTGAGATTTGCCGCTTCTACAGCTCTCTTGGCGTCTTGGACAGCAACTTCTTGTTGAGCCACGCGTGCCCTTAACTCTTTTAATCTCGCCTCTGCTTCCTGAACTGCGATTTGTTGAGAACGGAGCCTAGCTTCAGCGTTTCGCAAAGCTGTCTCAGCAGTAGCGACTCTGTCTTTTGCTTGATCATATTCGGCTCTTGAAATTACATTGCTCTCCAAGAGGTCTTCAGCGCGTTTTAACTCACGCTTTGCGGCATTTAGTTCAATCTGTGAGCGATCAACTTCTGTTTGTGCTGTTACGACTTGTTGGCGTGCAGTGGCTACTTGCTGAACAGCCGCATCTACAGAAGCTTGAGCGGCATTCAGAGCTTGCTGCGCTTGAGAAAGTTGATTTTGTGCCGCTAAAACTTGAGAACGCGCAACCTGAGCTTCATTTTGAGATGCCTGCAAAGCGGCTAGTTGAGCATCGGTGCTATATTCAAGTTGCGTCGGATCAAGCCGAACTAAAGGTTGCCCTTTCTTCACCTGATCACCTTCTTTGACATAAATTTCCTGAATTCTTCCCTGGACTTCGCTTGTCAGGTTTATAAACTGAATTGGACGAACTTCGCCCGAAGCTGTAACGGTAGAAACCAACCGCGCTTTTCTCTCAACTTTCGTAGTTACAACTTCGGGAAGGTCTTTCCTTGTTGCAAAAATTCCTCCAATCACTATGAGCATGAAAATTACTACGCCAACAACACCAATAACTGCTTTTCTATTCATCTTCTCTCCTTAATCAAAAATTTTATCGCTTTACTGCAAATCTTACGATCCCATCGGCAAAAGAGTTTCACAAAAATACTTCACACCTATAACCAAAATCAACAAAACTAAGCTCTCAATGAAAACACAACTAAAATGTTATCAGACGCAAAACCCAGATAAACCAAACGTTATCAGACGCGCTTTCGAGATGCGTTGAAAGTGTGCTCTACTATCAAAACTGCTCCAACATCAAATCTAACCGAGACCAAGCGTTATCAGACGCAATCCTACTTGAGATCGTTATCAGACGCGTCAACAAGTAAAAGGCAAAACTGCAAAACTTTCGGTCGCGTGTGGTTCACTCTGTTTTGGGCACCATTTTGTCTGACGTAGATGCTACTTGACGTGAAATCGCAATCGTATGAAAAGCAACCGTTGCGATTATAACAAGCCCGCCGACTAATGCCCATTTGGAAGGCACTTCGCCGAGAAATATAAAAACCCAGACGGGATTCAAGAGTGGCTCGACGAATCCAATTATACTTGCATCCAAAGATCGGACTCCTCTAGCAATGCCCTCAGTAAAGAAAATATAAGCCAGGCCTATCTGAAAAACTCCTAGAAAAAAGATTGCCAAAATATCTTTCAGATCAGGCTTCGGCAAATCCTGCACAATAAAAGGCATCATCATTAGGACAACCAGCAGATTGCCGTAAAAAACAGAAATAGCTGTGTTTGGATTCTTCAGTGACTTCGGATGTCGAAGAAAAATGAAATAAAGGCCAAAGAAAAGTCCTGAAAGCAATCCGACCAAATTTCCTAGAAACACATTTGGAGCTGTTGAAGTTTCAGGCTGATTTTCAAAGAAAAATAGACTCATGCCTATCAAACAAAGAACTACTGTTATCAAATCCACAGCTTTGAACTTTTCTTTCAGAATGAAAGGAGATAGAAGCAAAATATAGACAGGTGCAGTATATTGAAGGAAAATAGCATTTGCGGCGTAAGTTGTCTTTGTTGCATATACAAAACAAGAGAGCGTTCCAGCGTAAAGAAGTGAGGTCAAAATGGTGAATTTTTCCAACTTTAAGCCTTTTTTGTAGGTAAAAACTGCAACAACTAAAGCGGCTAAAAAAGACCTACCTGCATTCACAGCAAATGCATTTAGGTCGGTTAGTTTTATAAAAATTCCGCCAGTTGACCACAACAATACAGCAAGAAGAACTAAGCCCGTCGGCGACAATTTGTCAGCGAATCTCATATTAAATCTCAAATATAACCCGACTTTGGCTCGAAATCGCAACCGAAGTCAAAATTTCCAAGGTATGATTGAATGAATTACAAATGTCCAAGCATTCAAAACCAAAAAAATGAAAACCTGTGCGACTTATACTTAACAAGGTAAACTTTGAATTTCCCCGAAATTTAATGGAAAATAACCTAGAGAACACGAATTTTAACGATTGTTGAAGCTTAATCTTGAGAGATTCAAAGTCAGTCTGATCAAAAAAGACAATAACCATCGAGAAACGAAGCATTAAAGCAAAATATGAAGCCAGTAAAAACATCAAAAGGAATTGAAATGCGAAAAAAACTGGAAGCCTTTAGAAACCTTTTCGTCGCCTTTTTTATGTCGTTTTTTGTGATTTCATTAGTTTTTGCACAGAAAAACGACCCAAACATTTCCATCAAAGAAACAAATTCTCAAGAAGCCTTGCAAGAAAGTCACTTTTTGGAAAAATCTTCTTCGATTCGATTTCTGGAAAAAGTAAACTCAAGGGAAGAATTTGATTTGTTAGCAAATACATTTTATCGAAATATGCCCTACCCTTTGCCTTATGTGATGTTTGTGATTGACAGAAAAGAAAGCAACAAGATTTATTTCATAAACTCGAAACGTTATCGCTTTCATAAAGATTTTCTGCTTGCAAATTACCTGATACCGCGTGGTAGCGATCTACATAAACCCTTATACATTGCTGAAGATCGCCGTTTCATCGTAGGCACGATTGCATGGCAGACTACGGTTAACAAATTTACTTGGGAGCTTTGGGAAGGTGATATGGCAACAGCCGATCACATCGAACTTGCTCATCAAACGATCAATCAAAGTTTCTTTCAGAAAGTTTTCTTTAAGCCGAATTCAACTCGCCAAGAAGAAATCTCGGCAAAACTGAACATAGACCGCGTTTTGCAAAGCGAAATCGTCAAAAATCAAGAATACATGGTTCTAAATCCCGGAAGAGCCATTGGCAGAGTGCATGTTATCAACAAACTCGATGATACGGTTGAAATAGGCTCAAACGAGATTTTGATTTTAAGGGAACTTCCTCTCAGTCTTCCACCAGTTCGTGGAATAATAGTGGCGAAACCCTCAACGCCGCTATCTCATGTGAACATTTTGGCAAAAGGCTGGGGCATTCCAAATGCCTATATCAAGGACGCTGACAAACTTTTCGCCGAATATCATTCATGGTGGGCTGAATTTGAAGCTACAACAGAAGGTTACAAATTTAAGCGTTTGGTTGATTATGACCCAAAGAATCGGCCTGAAATTCCTTCTGAAGAAGCTGAACAAATCCCGCCAGTGAATCTTGAAGTCAAGGCAATCGCGGGTCTGAAACAAATCAGAAAAAAGGATAGCGTTGCTTACGGCTCAAAAGCCGCTAACCTTGGCGAAATGCTCTACCACCAACCAAAAGATTTCAAAGTCCCGGACGGATTCGCCATTCCTTTTTACTGGTATGACAAATTTATGAAAGATAATCGGCTCGACATTGTGGTTCAAGAGTTGGTTGATGATTATGACTTCGTCCACAATCCGAGAGTCCGCAGGCAGAAACTGGCAGAACTTAGAGCAAAAATTCAAAAAGGCAGATTCGATCCGAAACTGCAGGCAGAAGTGATAAAGCGTTGGAGAACGCAACTTCGTGGTTTACCTGTCTTTGTGCGAAGCTCCTCAAACACGGAAGATCTGCCGAATTTCTCTGGTGCAGGACTTTATTCGACAGCCAAAAACGTAAGAACTGCGCAAGGACTTATCGAAGGAATCAAATATGTCTGGGCGTCGCTATGGAATTTCGAGGCATACGAAGCAAGGCTTAGAAACTACGTAAGCCAAACAGGCGTTTATATGTCCGCGCTGGTGCAGATCGGTATAAACATGGAAAAAGGCGGCGTTATGATAACAAAAGACCCATTCGACAAAGAAAATAGAGAAATAGTTTATATCTCGGCTGTCTGCGGACATAATTCTTTAATTCCTGACAATAAAGGCATTCCCGAACAGGTCATTTACAATCCAGGCTCAAACTCAATCATCGTCAAAACCTTGTCACAGCAGGAAAATGCCCTGACATTTAGCGTCAGAGGTGATTTGGTTGAAACCAGAGACAGATGCGCTCGATTCAATGGAAGAATCCTAAGCGATGAAGACGTAAAACGCCTTGCCAAAATCGCTAAAGAAATTGAGCAAATTTTTGGTGGCGAAAAAGCCCAAGACATCGAATGGGGAATCATGAAAGGCACTGTTTACATTGTCCAGTCGCGTCCTTATATTGAAAAGTAGGAGACAGGATTATGAAAGCAATACTTATCTTGTTTTTAAGTTTTCTTTTTTTAGCTTGTGGCTCGCCGGCAAAATACATGCGCGCAAACTCTAGTGAAGAAAACAAAGCTGACAACTTAATTGCTTCAAGTCATTCGCAAAATGTAAACAAAGCTAATAGCAACTCTCAAAGCACCGAGAGTCCCATGGCACGTCCGATTGACGTTTCGGCTATGACTGCGGAAATTGAAGAAGCGAAAAAGAAATATGAGAAAAATCCGAAGAGTAAAGAAGCGAAGGAAGCACTGGCAAACGCTTACTTCAAGCGCGCATTTGCGCTAACGGAAGCGGCACAGTATAGAGCCGCGCTTGGAGATTTCCGAAAAGGCTTGAAACTCAAAAAGGACGAAGAAGCCCAAAAAATGCACGACAGAATCCTTGAAATTTTTGCCTCACTAAATCGCCAACCACCGAAGGAAGGCGAAGAACCACCGCCATTGCCTTTCAATAAACAACAATAGGAGTCTTGGAAGAAACAATGGCTGGAAAACTTATAAGATTAGCTCTGTTTTTGACCTTCCTTGCAATTTCAGCAAAGGCGCAGTCAGAAGTAACGCTACACTTAAACGAGAAATTTTTTGAAGAGCTTCTCAACGCGCTTTTCAGGCAAGACGTGCAATTAGAATTTTCACTGGCAAAATCTGCGGAAAAACCAGACTTACAAGAAGCTATAGAATTTCGTAAGGCGAAATTCATAAACGCAGAAGCAATCGAAACTCAATGCAACAAAATACGGCTACAAAGACAGTTAAACAATACTAAAACGGCTGTTTATTTTCGTGATGGCAAAATCCTTGTGCCTATTGCCTTTACAGGTAGCTATAATCCTCCGCTCATCGGATGCATAGACTTTTCAGGTATCGCAGAAACGAATATCAACTTGTATTTTGACCCGCAAACTCAGACCCTACTTGGCAAAGTTACGGTCTTGAGTGTAAATCTTTCAGGCACAGGCGGGATTGGCGGGAGTCTCATCGCTAGACTTGTTCAAGGCTCGATTGATGAGAAAATTAACCCGATAAACATCTTGGAACTCGAAAAACTTTCTTTTACTTTTCCAATACGTGATAGGAACGAAATCAAAGCTGAAATCAAAATGAAAGCCGTTGGCATCAGGCATGAAGTAATTAACGGCGGGCTTAATGTCTTCATAAAATACAAATTCGAGTGAAAGGAGCCATTGAAAGATGAAGAATTACAAAATAGCCAAGGATGCCAGAATCACTGCTTATCTAACTTTTTGTTTGTTAATTTTTGCTGGATGCGCACAGCAAAACAGTCAATCGTCGAATGTCACGATGCAAAATGTCAAATCCGCTGAAACTCAAAGTGGCGATGTAACAAAAACTCTTCTGCAAGGTGAATGGATTGATTTAAGCTATGAGTTTTCGGGCGAGACGATTTACTGGAACGAAGCCGATAGTTTCAAAAAGGAAGCCGTTGCCGAGGGTCGAACGCCGAAGGGCTATTACTATTCGGCATATAAATTTTGTGCTCCTGAACATGGTGGAACTCACATAGACGCTCCAATTCACTTTGCCGAAGGGAAACAATCTGTCGAGCAAATTCCGCTGTCGCGACTAATCGCACCGGCCGTTAAGATAGACATATCAGAAAAAGCCTCCAAAGACAGAGATTATCAACTCAGCGTTGAGGACATAACCTCTTGGGAATCTGCTCATGGCAAAATCCCTGAAGGAGCGATTGTTTTGATTCAGACCGGCTATGGGAAATTTTGGGGTGATCGCAAAAAGTATATGGGAGAAGAAGATGGCAAGAAACATTTTCCGGGTTTAGGCAAAGAAGCGGCAAAATGGCTCATAGAGAATCGCAAAATCAGTGCCGTTGGAATTGACACAGCCAGCATTGATTTCGGCGCATCCGAGAATTTTGAAACTCACGTTCAACTAATGGAAAACAATGTTCCGGCTTTTGAAAATGTAGCTAATCTTGACAAATTGCCTGTGAAAGGAATGACGATAATAGCTTTACCGATGAAGATCAAAGGCGGCAGCGGCGGCCCCTTGCGCATAGTGGCTTTTCTGCCGAGATAACGAAGATTTTGTCCCTTCGCCAAATCAGATTTCGTCTCTTTCTTGCTGGGAGTCGAATAACCAAAGCATAAGCTTTTGCTCGGATAAGCTTGATGAGAACGGGTTCCAAGAGTAGAATAACCAAAGCACAAACTTTTACACCTTGTTTTTCTTAGAAACAACGCTACATAAGCAAGTCTTGGAAACTGTAAATTCCCCGAAAGTGTTGTTTGTTGAAATCAAACTTTTCTAACTTTGTGCGTTTTCACTGAAATTGTTAATTTTACAAAGCATTGTGATCAAAAATAGTAACCTCACCACTTACTGGCGACATATAAATCAACCGCCGTGCTTTTCCGTGTAGTGCGTGGGCAACCGATAGGTATAGCCACACCGGCGCTTGCCCAGTGAGCACAACTTCGGTGCCCTCACCAGCCAGCTCCTTTGCTCGCTCAAGGTAGCTGGGCAGTTCGTCCAGTTTGGCAACCTCGCCGTAGAGACTCTTGAGGTCAATCACCACGCGCCCGCCGTAGAGCACGCGGTCGGGCACATCGTCTGCGAGCGCCTTCAGACGCCCGGGGAGTTCTCGTGCCCGCTGCTCGATGCTCTGAATACCGGCAGCCTGCCGGCTCATCCCGCAGTGCGCCACGTCGTTGCGAAGCTGGGTGAGCCAGCTCCAGAGTTCGGCGATTTCCATTGCCTTCAGCAACTGACCAAACCACTCGGGCACTTCCGCTTGCTTTTTCTCTACAGCTCGCTTTTTCTGAAGCTCCCGGGCAGCTGCACCCAGCGCACTTTCCAGTTGGTGCTCGCGGTATTCTTTATCGAGCCAATCGCCGTCGCCTCGTTGAAGTGCCAGCCAACTGACCACCCACTCCCGCGCCAGTGTCACCGCCTGCATCCAGAGCCCCTTATCCACCAGATGCTCGATGAGCGCCAGTTGCTTTTGTAAGTTTTCTTGGTCCAATTGATCAGGCGTGTTGTGAGCGAACTTGACAACTTCCGAGCGGACCTGCTCCAAGATAAGGGCAAAGGGCTTTGCCCATCGCTCAGCTTCGGCGGCAACTTTTTCGAGAAGTGGCAGAAGCTCGCTGGCGTACCGCATTACATCGCGCGGGCGTGCCAGGTGTAGGGCTTGAGACAAATGCTTGAGCTTATCGCCGACAGACTTCAGTTTCTCGGGCAACTCCTTGCTTGTTTGAGAAGGCGGCTGCTTTCTGCGAAGAGCATCTTGGATGCTGATAAGGCGTTCTGCCAACAGGACTCCATCGCTGCGCTGCAGAAAGAACTCCACTCCACTGAGCCACTCGAGCAAATTCAGTAGCGGCGTGAGGTCAAACACAGGAGCCCGGTTGTCTTGGTTGCGCGCCTCGAAAGCCCCGTAGACGATGCACTCGATGGTCACGCCCTTGGCCCGTCGCAGATAAGCCGCAACGGCAAAGACAATCATCGGGATGGAGCGAAAGGCGTGGGTGATGTCCAAGAGCACCGTGTCGCCTTCTTGGACCGAAGAAGCCACGCGCTCGAAGATCGTCCAAAGTTCGGCTTCCGACCTGCCCTCGGGGATGTCCACAGATTCCAGCAAGCCGCCCAATCGCTGATCGAGTGCCTGAAAATGTTCATGCGTCTTCGCTTGGGGTGTCACGAAAACCAGCATCCTTTGGGGCTGAAAGATGCGGGCAACGGCTTCGGGGAAAAGGTTCGTCTGCCATTCGCGTTGCTGCGAGCCGTCGTCCCAGACATAGGTGACGGTTCCATACCGCCCCGTGCCGAGGAAGGTGAGGGCTTTCACTGCTTTACCTCCACAGTCCATACCCTGCCGTAGTCTTGGCGCCGATGCCCATTTCCCGCAAGCCTGCTTGGAGCCAGGCCTGGGCTTGCTGGGCGAGCGTAGCATTTTTGGAAGCGACGGCGAACATGAACTCGCTATCCGGTGCAATGGCAAGAAAGAAAACGGGGACTGGGTTCAGGTAATCCGCAGGTGGCGTGTTACCTCCCTGGTAATAGGAGCTGTAATGCGGGTTCATCACGTCCAGGTCCAGTCGTAGGGTGGCAGGATTTGCGGGCACGGCGTCGAAGAAGATCACCTGGCCAGCGCCGCCAATCGTTCCGAAGGCAGAGCGAAATGATTTGGTCTTCTCCTCGACAGTTGCAAAATCCAAGCTGCGCAATTTTGCAGATTCTGGCATAGCCTCGTCCTTCTTCAAGTTTTCAAGCCAATGAGAACGCCGTTTCTCGTCGGGTTCGTCAAGATAGGCCTCCAGTATCTGAATCGGTGTGCGCCTCCCGGATTTCTCTCGTGCCGCTACATCCTCTGAAGAAAGGACAGGAACACCCAACTGTTCCGCAACCTGCCACAGCGCATACGACCGGGCCAAGTCTTTGAGCGCGCTGCCCGGGATGATGGGGAAACCGTAGATGCGATGCAAGCGAATGCTCGTTTCCAGCACGCTCTCCGCACCCAGGCCCACGATCACGCGACTGGCTGC
This sequence comes from Acidobacteriota bacterium, assembly GCA_003697135.1. Lineage (GTDB taxonomy): Bacteria > Acidobacteriota > Blastocatellia > Pyrinomonadales > Pyrinomonadaceae > J014. The sequence goes on along the minus strand of RFGC01000005.1, from coordinate 38,453 downwards.
GCGCATCGTAAAAGCTCGCGTTTCATAGCCACGCTGGCGGTAATCATTGAGCATGGCTTCCCAACGCGCTTTGTGAGCGCTGACAATACGCTGTAAGTCGCCCTGATTGAACGCGCGAACGCCCTGTCGTTCTTTGGCTTGTTTGGTCAACTCCCACGTTTGCGCATTGCATGGTAGCAGCCGCTCTATTCGCAAGCCGTAGTTGAGGCACTGACCCGCATGCGATTGGGCGAGGGCGCGCGTATCTTGCGGGAGCGGATAAGTCTCTTGGGGTTGCTGGGGAGAACGGCCACTCTGGCCTTGTCGCGGTCGTTGTTGCGGCATGGCTTATCCCTCCTCCGTGGGTAGTTCCGCTTCGGCGAAGCGTTTGAGCCAGACGAGATACGCCAAGGCTTCTGCCGTGGCGCGGCGATAGGCCGTGCTGTCGCTTTTGAGCACCCAATTGAGCAGGTTCTGGTCGCTCACATTGGGCGCCACTTGACTCATCGTCCACGCCGATAGGTGATTGAACAGAACGTTGTGTTCGTCGCTCTGGTCGTTCTTACCTTTGGCTCGCAGGAACGCCAGCGTTTGTCCCAGGCCATTTGTGAGCACGAGCATCGGCACGCGGCGGGCGAGGCTGCCGTATTTCTTTTTGAACTCGTCGGAGCGGTTGACGACACTCTGAATGTCATTCCATGCTCGCTGTGCTCGCTTTTGCTCAAGCGTTTGCTGTTGGCTCAGCATGGCTATCACCTCCTTATGGAACCATTCGCGTTTTCACAAAGCCACGACCGACGGTGCTATCGCCGCCCAGTTGCAGTCGCCTGCCGTCCACGCAGTTTTTCACAAAATTCAGGACAGCTTGCGCATCCTGAAGATCAGGCGGCGCACTGTTTGTTCGCGGCTTGCTGGCAAACAGCGTCGCATATAGCAGTGTGTCGGTGGGTAGGTGCTCTTCGGTCCAGAGCGCCCCGCGTGCCACCGTCTTTTTCTCATCATCGATGCGCACACGACTGATGACTTCGGTGGAAAACTGCACAAAATCTTGGAAGGCGGTCTCCGGCAGGATCACCAGCCGCTTTGGGAGCGTCTCGCGCCAGTAGGCATATTCATCGCCGGAGGGCAATGCGTTTCGAGCAAGCCAATCCGCGATGTGTCTCACGGCATCATTTGCCCGTGCCTCAAACGCAAACTCCTCGAGCACAACCTTTCCATCCGCCACCACCATACTATTGTTCGCAATGAGAGCAGCACTGTCTGCGCTTGGTCCCACATCGGGCCAGTCCACACGAAGTCCGGCCAGCTGTGCATCGCGTTGAAACCGAGCCAGCACGTTCCGGCTCGTCACCCAAGCGAATACCCCAACCAGAGATCGCACAGGGAAAAGCAGAATGCGTGCATCGCCTACGGACAAGGCACCTGCGTGCGCACTGGGATCTTGCTCGGGACCGAAGACAATCTCGACCTTTGCTCTGTCTGCACTATTAGCTACATCCCGCAGGCATCCCTTCAATCCTGACGCTTGCACAATCGGATACCCCGTCGTGCGCTCGCGCTGGATGGGCAAGTCCACAATGCCCAGGCTCGTTCCACTGCCCGCATGGAGCGGGGTCTCGGTGTAGAGAAACAGGATCGCGGCTTTGTCAAACATAGCAACCTCCTCTAGGCGTAATTCCACTGACCGATTGCACAGAATCCGAATCCGATCTGCCCGAAATCGCCTTCGCCTGAAGGCGTTTCGGTAAAGGGTTTGCCGTTCCAGGTGACAGTGCCGTCGCTTTCGAAGAAATACACACTACCTGCCGGCACAAAGCGCCGCATGGGTTTTTGGAAGTTCGTACGACGGCGCTGGTCATCAACATAGGCTCCACCAATCGGTTGAGCACGCGGCACAATGGCCGAAACCAGCCGCACCAAGCCGCTGAAGAATTGAGACCAATTTCCACCTGCCGGCTGCCAGCCTCCGCTAAACCATGCGGGGGTGAGCAACGCGACTTTGAAGCGTTCCGGGAGCGAATTGGGTACAGTAGGGAGCTCACCAAGCGCTCCGTCCAATACGCGGTAGTATGCTGCCCGGGCCTCGCCACCGAGCTGCAGGAAGCCATTCGGTGGTCCGAAGTCTTGCTGCTGGATGCCCTCTACGCGCACCCACAGCGCTACATTGTCTTTGAGGCGCAGAAATTCTGCTATGTACAAATGGCCTTCCCGTGTCGTGCGGCGTCCCGATTCCAACGCAATGCCCATGCGGGGCTCTCGGATGAGAAATCCCTCCTCACTCAATACCTGCTGCGGCGCTTGACCGTTCAGGTAGCGCCGGAGATCCTCAATGCTCATCCAGCCACGCACTTCTTCAGGACGGTCGGTTGTCCGCACCCAGGGAAGGCGCAGAGCATCAGGCAGATTCGACGCGTATCTGAGCTCCTTGCATTCCAAAGGTTTAAGCAACGCATAGCCACCGCTTTCCTTCGCAAGCACATCAGCCGGGGCAGGAACGTAGAGCTTCCAATGCCCATTTTCCTTTCGAGCCAGAAGTGGACCCTGCAAGCGCAGGCTTCCATATTTCTGTCCTGGCACGCCGATTTGCTGGCGTAGTTGTTGGGCTTCTTGGGAAGGATTCGGACTGGCGTAATCGGCTAGGCTTACGCCGCTTGAAAAAAGCACCCGTGCCCGGATCGCACCTTGCACCGTGAAAGGCGTCGGCGGAAAGAGGCTGCGGGCGCGCGTATCTTCGCCCGCCCTAAAAGGTCTTCCATCCCGGAAGAGCAGCACATCGTGCGGCTCGATCAAAAGCTCGAAGCTCATTGCTCACCTCCTCGGACGATGAACGAGCACACCAAAAGCCATTGGGCCATTTCCTCAAATCCCATTGCCTGCACCAACCGCATCAGCTTTTCCGACCATTCTTCCGCCTGTCTTTCCTTCTCCTCCCGGCTTAAGCCTTCGCCGGCTTGGCGCTTAAGGAGCCGCCGCAGCTCAGCCTTTTGTGCTTCCTCGGGCACACCGCACAGCGTTCGAGCTACAGCATACACGGCATATGGAAACTTTCCACTGAGTTTCTCTTCCTCGAGTAGCCGACAAAATGCTATGAGCTCACCGACGCAATCCAGCACCTCATTACCGAACCGCTTGAACCACTTTGTCCCGACGGCAAGCTCTTCGCCCGAGCGCTTGAGCACTTCGAGGGCGATGGCATTGCGACCGTAACGCTGTTTGGCACTGCGCTCGGCGCGGCGGGCCGCCTGAAGCGCCAGATCCAACGGCTGCAGATGGTGCGCAATTGCTACACCAATCGATGCCGTTGCACTTGGGCCCATTGTGAGCATCGGTTCTCCATCAAGAACCAGATAGCCCGTGCACTGATCATCTCCGAAAGCTACTTCCCAGTTCGCTTGCCGCAGATCCGTGTTTCGGCTGCCGTTGAGAACTTTAACCTCACCCGAAAAGAGCGCCCGCAGCTCCCTTGCCGCCGGCAAAACATGGTCTATGGGGAGAAGCGCCAGGACATCGTCTCCACCAGCGTAGACAATGCGGCCGGCATAGCGCTCCTCGACCACATAGCGCACGAGTTTGAGCGAAAAGCTGGCCAGCGCACCCGAAATGGCTGCGTGAACCGCTGGGGTAATAATGCGTTTCTGATCCAAGATCCCCTGCCACCGGGGATCATTCTGTAGCTTTTGTGCGACTTCGGGATGCAAGATGTCTTTAAAGGTGGCCAGCTCGTCATGGGTGCCGCTGAGCCAGCGGCCCATCTGGTCGCCGTCCATGTGGAGGACAGCGTAGTATTTTTTGGGCGTCGTCCCTATGGCATCGTAGAGCCGGCCCAGAAGCTGGTGCCCTTTCTGGGCTTGTTCCTCGGTGATGTTGGGATTGACTTCTTCTAGGCTCTTACGGGTCCAAGTCTCGGCGAAAAAGTATTCGCCGTCTAAACGCAGAAGCCTCCAAGCAAGCCCTTCACGATCCTTTGCCTTTTCCTGCAAGTACGGGATAGCATCTTCAGAGACCGTCTCGGGGATTTGAATCTGCGCGACGTGCTTCAGAAAGGCGCGCAGAGTGTCCTGGACTTTCGAGTCCCCGAGCTTTTCTAAGATCTGTGCTTTGAATGTTGCTACGGCGATCTCGCTCGTGGAAGGGAAAGAACCGGTGAGACCTATCTCCTTCTCCAGAATCTCGCGCTGGACGAAGCGCTTGATCGTGCAGACGGCGCAGAGGCGTTCGCGCCCATCGGGTTTGATGTCGTGCCTTCCCTGAGCGCGCAGGTTGTTTGCGGTCTGGCGCCAGAACTCACGGGTATCATGGTTTGTAGAACGCAGGGCGGCACGCTGTCCGCAGAGAGTGCATTTCTCGCCTGTCTCTTCATTGGGCATGAAATCGCGCAGATTCTTACGGGCGTTAAAGACGCGGTCGGCCAGGTCGTAGAGCAGGCTGTAGACCGTGCCCCAGTTGGGGTCGTATTGTCCGCTCTGATCCAGAACTTGATAGATCTGTTCGAAAGGCCATGGTTTATTTGGTTCCAGAAGTGTCTGATACCCCTTTTTGACAGCTTCTGCCTGAGATTTCACCAGAGTTTTATCGGCACCAATCCACGGCAGCGCTACCCAGTACACTTCCAAATGCCGTTGGATTTGCGCTCTTCACATCTGCTGCATTTGCTGGTCAGCAGGGAAGTAGGCCGATGGTGCTCGATAAAGCTCTTCAGACAGTCGCTTCCACTCATTTCGAACGGCTTTCTCGGCCTCAGTTGCTGCCTTCTCGGCTTCGTCACTCGGCAAGATAGCCACAAACTTATTGGGGAACGTGGGCCGGGAAAGGTCGGTTGGGGAAGGCTGACATGGGAGCCCGTGTGCTGCGTGCAGCCAATGATCGCATAGCGGTTGTCCGCGAAGCGATGGGAAGACGATGACGTCGGGGCCATACTCTTCGGCGAGGCTCTTCATGGCCGTCCATGAAAGGTAAGAAAGGAGCCAACTGCCCATCCACAGGTCTTGCGTTCGGCGGGCGGCGGCGATGAATTCTTGCACGGGACCGATGGAGAAGACCAAAAACGCCGGATTGGGCAAGGCATCTGCAATTGCAGCCGTAATCGAGAGATGCTGTGTGAGCGGATGGTCTGGTTGGCGGGTTTCAGCCGGAAGTAGCCAAATCCACCCGCCGAGACTTGTCCCTCGGGCAAGTTCCTCATACAGTAGCCGCCAGAGATGGAAATAGAGCTTCTTCAGGTCATGGTCGAACTGCTCTGTCCAAGACCGGAGGATATGCTGAGCAGCATACTCCTGGACCTCGTTATCCAGTCTCTCAAGTTCACTTGCATTCGAAGGCAGCGGTATGGGATGTGGTTTTGCCCCCTTCGCCAGCGGATGCCGGAGCACAGGCTCAACCCGATCCCAGTAGGCCGTTGTGCCTGCGGGAAAGTTCACACGGTCAGCTGCAGACGCAATATGGTCAGCCTTTGTAGCCCAATCGCGCTCTTGCGCTGATGCGGTGGGGCCCAAAGCGATTTGCTGGAGTACCTCGGCAAGCTGTGTATGCGCGGTGTGAAGTGTAGAGCGCAGTACGAGCGCCTTCCCCGGCGGGTCGTGCAGGAGAGCCACGATTTTGCGAGCCCAGCGGTCTGGATTTACCATCCCGTTACCTCCAATCGTTGAGCAACAGCGTTGTCCAAATCTCCCAGGAAGTCGTTAATCAAACCCAAATCAGGTACAGCAACAAAGCAGGGAGCTCCGCGACGTTCTAACTTCAGTTGTTCGTTTGCTTCGAGCAGTTGAGCATGGAATACGGTCAGCACAACTGCATACCGACCGTTTTCCAGTCTGGTAATGCGAATCCACAAGGGCGACGCGCGACGGTCATGGGCTTTGACCTACGAGTGTGCCTGTCGATTTGCGCCGTGCCGTCTTTGAATCGTCGCCTTGCTGTTGATACTGGTTATAGAGAGAGCTGTAAAAAAACACGATAGGCAATCCGAATGCTGCACGCTGTACAGATTGTGTCAGGGGCCCTCCCTGCACAGCATTCTTGACATTTTGATAGTCAGGATTCCGGCGAGTGCGAAACCTCTGCATCGCACCCCCAATGGCTTCCAATGCGTCGCTCCATGAGTTAAAACCTTCGTTTATGACCCACACTTTGCAGACATCTGGATGTAGCACATTGAAAGCAGAAGGGTTGCTAATGCCAATAGGCGAACTGGTACCCACTAACTTCCGCAAGCGGGTCAAGCCCTCTTTGAGGTCTTGCTGCAATTCAGCAGGACTGGTGGCACGGACACAAAGCGGAGGCAGTCCGTTAGGTTCGCCAGTTGCTTTCGTCACCTGCAAACTACCGGCTCCGCGACGCGAGCGTGCGCCCAGACCGCCGAGGTGAGTCAAGAGCCATAGGGCAGCGTGGGCCCGTTGAAACGCCTGATCGTTTGACTCAGCCACGCCGGCTCGTTTGCCTAGAAGCAGTTCGAACGAACTTCCTGCGTTAATAGCCTCGCGTTCGGGTTTGCTTTTTGTTCCCCACGCTGCGAAGAAGAGATAAGCAATCCCAGGCTTGCGATAACGGCGAGTGCGGCTATCCCATTCAGCAATCTGGGAAAAAGGCTGTTGAGGTAGAGAGCCGTACTGAACCCGCACGACCACGGGCGAAGCACCCTCGGTGCTGCCGAAGACAGCCGCTTCGGCGGCCCGCAAGGCATCCAAATCCCGATCTCCCATGACCCCGCCCAGGAGCGCCCGCAGCCAGTAGCGCAGGGCGCCGCGCACGGATGCAGCCCGCAGTTCCGGCGCTCCGCAAGGATCAGTACCTCCCAGAAAAAGTGGAGTCACAATTTCCAACGTGCCCTGCATCACTGTTCTTTTTTCTGCATTCAATCCGCTAATTGTCGCTACAATGCCTCAAGTCTGTATCCTCAACAAATACGGAGCAATATTAAAATCTAACAACTCTTCAGAACTCAAAGTAAAAACCTACAGGCAAAATACCAGAGAGATTATTAACTTGTCAAGCTGCGTTACATTCTGCTTTTGCTTGACTGAGACTTTTCTTTTCCCTCCTTGAGGCCAGTATAGCGCTTTGTTCTGTGAACAAACCCGAAAGAAACCAAAAGGCATCACAACCTTCTGGCTTTAATATAATCTCACAAAGCTGATACCTCGTTTACTAAGCTGCGCGTAAGGTGTGGCAATAATTTTCTACCTAAAATTTAGGCAATTCTTGCTTTTGGCGGAAAATAGCGAAAACAGAAGCAAAGATCAAAATTTTATTGACTCTGGAAAAGGCTTGATACGGGTGAGGTCGTTCTCGGGGGACTGCACTATACTTGACAACCAGTGACAGTGATGACGAAGCCAAGTTGAATATATTCATGAGCAATCTAGTCATCAACATAGGTCGGGCTAATATAGCCGAGTATGTTTGTTGGCGATGTGTCGAAATCGCGTCTCCCGAGAGAATAGCTGGCAGCGGATTTCTCAAATTAAATTTGCAGAGCGAACAAGCCGCAATCCGCAACCAAGTAATTCTGCACTTATCTACCCCTCGCATAGCTTAAATCGGCTGGCTACAAAGCCAAACTCTGACGCATGGCCGACCTTTTTGCGTGACAACATGGACGCAGCAGATAAATACAAGCAGAGCATGAGATTGTGTAAAGAAATAAAGTGGTAATATGAATGCAGAAAAAAATACGGCTCCTTGTGCAAAGTTGCATTTAATTTTGCGTCTTTAGTGATGTTTTAAGAAATGTATCAATCCACCTCAAGGTTTAGTCGCTTGGTGGCTGATGGATGATATGGCAGGAAGCATGACTCTAAAGGAGATAATCGGAAACAACAATGCGGGTTCAATGATGTCCCCCGTCGGCGCCGCGCAAGCCCCCCAACCGATAGCCGGCAAGGTCGGTGGTGCCATTGATTTCGTGAAGTTTTTCGGATCAGGGCTCACCGGTGCTGTGGTCGGTAACATGCAAGGGCCGTTGGTGTTCATCGGGTCCGCTGATTTTTCTATTGATGCGTGGGTCAAATTCCCACCGACCGCTAATTCGGGCGGAAAACACTGGATCATCAACAAGTACGACGCTCCCCAAAAAAGGGGCTACGCGCTTTACATCGTTCGCCCTCCAAACCAGAGTGCTTCGTATCTGGAGTTCTTATGGGGGGACGGCAACAATTTCTACACGGTGCAATCGAGCGCACCTCTTTCGCCCAACCAGTGGCACTTCGTCGCCGTGACGTTCCAAAGACCTAGCACTGGAGGTGCCTCCGTTTTGATGTATGTCAATGGTGCACCGCAGGGCAGTCAAACGTTAAGCGGTACCGTCGGCTCACTTCAGAACAACATCAGCATACAGATCGGTTATCAGCCGAGTTCGGTCGATGAACCGATTGCCATCGACGAGCTCGAGATTTTCAATCGGGCGCTCACCCAGCAAGAGATTCAGGCGATTTACAATGCAGGTCCTGCGGGCAAGTGCAAACCGGGACAAGCCAAGATCTGCGTCCAGAAGTTCAAAGACCTCAACGGAAATGGCACGAAGGATACCAACGAGCCTGGGTTGGGCGGTTGGAAATTCAACGTCACTCCAGCACCTCTGCCGCCGACCACCAGCCCCGTGACCACGGGTCCGCAAGGTAGCATTTGCTTCGGTGTGTCCGCACCGGGAACCTATACCATCACCGAGGTCGTTCAATCCGGCTGGACGCCCACGACGCCGAATCCACAGACGGTGACGGTGGCAGCGGGTCAAACCGCCAATGTGGTATTTGGCAATAAGCAGCAGGGTTGCGTTCAGGCACCGTCGGACTTAGTCGCATGGTACTGGATGGACGGTAACGCCAATGATACCGCGGCTCTAGGAGGTTTCCAGAATCCTTCGGCAACCAACGCGATCAGCTTCGTCGCGGGAAAAGTGGGCCAGGGCGTAACGTTCGGCACGGGCGGCTACATCGACATCCCCCACTCTTCGGCGCTCGCCAACCAGCAGTTCACCGTGGATGCGTGGGTCTATCCGCAGGGACCCGGACCGAACAATGACTTTTCGGGCAGTGTGATCGTGCAGAAGGCAAAATCCCCGCCTTCAGGTTACACCGACGTGCCGATCTCCCTAGCATGGAGCGCAAACGTGTCAGGACAGCCGAAGTTTGTCTTTACTTTTGGCCACCAGTCGACGGAGCGGATCGTCTCAACTGCGAATTTCCCGCCTGGACAATGGTACCACGTTGCGGCAACCTACGATGGCGGCACCTTCAAGCTTTACGTGAACGGTGCGCTCGAAGGTTCAATGGCGCTCACGAAGACGATTACCTACGATCCGGCGATCCCTTGGACCATTGGATCAGCGGCCCCGCCAATTCGAGCCGCTAATTATCCACGCACCTTCAACGGTGTCATCGACGAAGTCGAGATCTTCAACCGGGCACTCACGCAGGCGGAGATCCAGGCGATTTACAATGCCGGATCTTACGGAAAGTGCAAACCGCAACCGTTCAATCCTACTACTCCTAACAATCCAACAAATTAAGAAAGGAGGAAACAGACAATGACAGGTCGGTGTAGAATTTATCTCGTAGCTTTAGTTACAGCGGTCTTTTCTGTTGTCTACCCAGTTCCCGGGCAGACACAGCAAGCGAGCGGCCCTCGGCAGGAGGTTAAACCTAGACCAGAAGTGCTGCGTGGGATCGAGAAGAAGGACATTCGCCTTGTCATTCTCTACGATGAAGACGAAACGCCTTCTGACCAAGCGGCGGAACTGGCTCGCAGCGCAACGGTGGATGCGATCGCTTCGGGCGCAAAGCTAACCAAAGCGGACGCTGCCAGACAGAAACCAGTTGAACAGCCGCCTTTAGGCAATTTGTTCAAAATCTTTCCGCAAAATTCTTCCGTGGTTTTCTTTGCGGCAAAACAGAAAGGCGGAGATTGTGTGCCGCCTGTTGACTGCGGCTGTGACAAAGGGCCAATAGATTGTCTTTGTATCGTCTGGAGGACAAAGAGCGGTGAGATTGGCTGCATGTGCCGGATGTGCTTTTTGGATTACAAGCCTGGTAGCGCTACTGGTCGGCTGTCTGCGGATAAGCCAACGATCTTTTTGGTTTTAGGAGATCGGCTTCAAAAGAATCTGGGCGATGCGAAATGGTGGGAGCAAAATCGCGAATGGTTCGACAAGGAAGTGTGGCAAAAAGTGAAGGCTTCGCCTACTACGACGAACTTGGTAATCAAAACCAAGTCGTCGTCGCACTAAGAGCATGTTTGAAAAGTAGGCTGGCGAGCTAATAGCTGCACCATCAGGTTAATCATTGCGACATGAAGCATCGTTTCGCTCGTCTCGGTCGGATACTCATAATCTCTGCCCAACCGGATCTTCGCTGCGACACCGGTTGGGCCAGTTGAAAGTGCGCTCAACACCCCTTGCACTGCTGGAAGAACGGCTTGCGAAGTCTTTGGTGCTTGATGAAGTGGTTATTGCAGAATTCCAGCGATTGTTCACAATAACCGAGAAGAGCGAGACTCAACTGCGGATAAGCGCCGGAGCGCCATGTAAACCCGCCGTCCCAGAAAAAGGGCAAGAAGAAGCCCCGCCCATCAAGAGGCTCACTGGCTACGAAATCAAACCGGAGGATATTCGAGAAGGTCGCACCTCCCCTGAGGGAGAGAGGCGAATCATTGAGCACCTCAGAATGAAGATTGCCGAACACGCTTGGAGGCGGTGAAGGAAGTATACTGGCGTGGCGTGCCGTATGTAATGGTGGATCACGGCAAAATCACCGTGAAGCTTGCTTTTTACGCTTCGCTGCAGCAGTCATCCCAAACACAGGAACGTTCTCCGAAGCCGGCTGCTGAATTGTCTGGTGCAGCCCGTCTTGAAGCAATCCCTCTGAAGATTGAGGCGCGTGTGGTCAACGAAAAGAATGTGGAAGCACTGGGTCGCGAGGCGGGTGCTATCGGTGAGATTGAGATCTCCTTCAAGGTGGATTTACGATAGACAGGACAATTTCCTTTCAACGGCAGAGTGGTGACGCGGCGGATAGGTTCAACGAATGATATTGTCGCTACTACCTAACGGCAGCATGCGACTGACAGCCTGTTGCGGCGAACCGCCGCTGAACCGAAGCAATAGTAGGCCAAGCGAGGTCCTTGTGATTTCAGACGGCAGCGCACCTACCAAATGGATCGCATCGAACCTACTAGCCCAGGCAAAACACGATGAGATGGCTATTCCCATTCTTGTAACAAACTCAACTCAATTTGCAGAAGAAGTGAATCGAGAGGTCTCAAAGAAGCTCAAAAATCTACAAGAAAGAAACATCGCAGTGAAGGCAGTGAGAAATTGCGGGAGGATGTTCGTCGTGGATACGCTCCAATAACTTGAAACCCAACAAACCAACAGACATCAGTGACACAGGCGGCGATTCTCTTAAAAATGTTGCGTGTTAAATTTTACGTTAAAACTTTGTGTGTTAATCTTATGTTGTCACTGGCTGTAGTCGCGCCCAGCGTAGTCGCTACTGCTTTAGCTTGTGTCAAATCTGTTATTTTTGGAGATCAAGTAAGTATGAAGTTTTCGCATCTGTTAGCAAATCAACCTTTACGAAATACCCGCTACAGTTTCCCTAGATTTTGTCTTCTTTGTCTATTATCGTATGCCTTCCTTTCGCTAAATTTAGCTTATGGGCAAGATATACTTAAGCCTCACCAGCCCATTACTTTTCTTTTAGCTCCAGAGGAGGAAAGAACATTTGTCCTGCAATTAAAGGAAGATGACTTTGCGGAAATTTTCTGGATAGCCGATAGAGATTTGAGCCTATCTTTCTCGCTCTATGATCCATCTGGTCAAGATTTACTAGAGAATGGCTTTTCCGCAATCAACGACGTTGATGACTCAATTCCCTTCGTTGCACAAACTAGCGGCGATTATAAGTTTACTATTAAGTCAAATGAGTCTCGTGACAAGGAGAGCCAGAAAATTACACTACAATACACTGATACTCTCAAACTTCCTTCTAAAATCAGCGAAAGGGCTTTCAGAAAAATCAATGGGTATGATGTAAAAATCTTAAACTCTGCAGAGGAAGAAAAATCTACACTCTTAATAGAAAAGGGTGGACGACCGAAGTTAGTACTCAAGGATGTTTTTTTGCTTTCAAGATTCTATTTTAGCGATGATGTAAAGCACGCCTACTCTGCAAAAGAGAGGCGTTCAGCTATGCTGATGAAATCCACTCTTGATAAAACCGGAGATGGCACGCCTGATGTAGCCGTTGAACATTATTCAGGAGGGGCGCATTGTTGCTATACGATGATGTTCTTTGAACTAGGGGAAACGCTCAAACCTAGAAAGCCTATCTCAACTGGTAATGCTCGAATGATAGCAATCGGTAAAAATCCGAAAGGAGGTCTTAGATTTGAAACCGCAGATGATACCTTTGCTTATTGGGTGACCAGTTTCGCTCAGTCTCCTATGCCAACAGTGATACTAGAATTTCAAGAAGGAGTCCTCCGCCCAAATTTCAAGCTAATGAGGAAACCTGCTCCATCTTTAACCAAGTTGAAAAATAAAGCTAGAGTCATTAGAAAGAAAATTAGCCTTGAGCCATATAAAGGAGTAGATGATCCTTCCTCTGGGTTTGAAGTGGTCTTCTGGGACGAAATGCTTGACTTAATTTACAGCGGACACGAAGAATTAGCCTGGCAATACTTGGATTTAGTATGGCCAGCGCAAAAACAAGGTAAAGCTATTTTTCAAAAGGATTTTATGGAACAATTATCCAAAAGCCAATTCTGGCAAATGATAGAAAAAGAGAAAAAAACGACAGAGAAAAAAGATAGTAATCCGCGTTGATAAAAGGATGTCGCGCCTAACAAGTCGTCTAACTGGATGCTCTGATAGCATTGTCCTTACGTCTTCTCTCTACATTTATTCTGACATCTGAGTAAGTTTTTGTAGAAATGATAATTCGACTTTAGCTTGATGTTCGATCTGAGAAAACAGCCTCATTTGAAATATCTGCTGCAACAAACCCTCAGAGAGACAGTGCTACATTATTTAACTTCTGCTTCTTTTATCTCAACCTGTTTTGAGGTATCTTTGCAGATTTTAGCATTGTTATCAACAAACTCTCTAAGTAAAATCAAACATTTTCGCCTTTTGAGAATCAAACGAATTTTTTACGCAAAAATCACAAAAATTTGCGTCTTAATCTCCAGAAATATATGGCAACAAGCATATGAAACAAAAAGGAGGTCAAAAATGAAGCTTTATTTTCCTGTTCCGAAATATAACGGAAACTACAAAGAAGGAATGGCACAATTTGGTTGGCCAAGAGCAAGAGGACGACTTCACGCAGGTTGTGATTTGTACGCACCGTTCAAATCAGATGTTGTTGCTATAACTGACGGTATCGTTGTTGAAGTAGGAGATTTCTACTTGGGAACACAAGCGCTTGCAATTCGCCACGAAGGAATCGGTGTTGTTCGTTACGGTGAAATTGTAGAAATACCAGAAAGCTTTTACAAGGTTGGCGCAAAGGTCAAAGCCGGAGACATAATCGGTAAAGTTGGGCAGGTCATAAAAATTAGCGCAATGGTTCATCTTGAGTTATTCGATGGAACAAAAATCGGCCCTTTGACTGATCGAACAAAAGGAATTAAGTATTACAATGATGGTGTAAAGAGAGATGGAAACTATCAAAGAAGAGCAGATTTAATGAACCCGACCAAACTTCTCGACCGTCTATTGTTGGAGGGTATAAGATGACGATTAAAACCTTTTGGGAACTGTCTTTTGTCAAGCTATCAGGTGCAGTCTTAAGACTATTGGCAGTCTTAAGACTATTGGCAGTCTTATCGGCTTTGAAATTTTCTGTTCTTTTATTGCTGGTGTTAAGTTTTTCTGCCTATGCTCAAACTAAAAAAAGCGTCGAAGATTTAGTAAAATCGCTTTCGCGTGGGACACTGCAAGTTGAAACCAAAGCCACGCCTTATAAACTCGTCGGAGATTTTAATAACGATAAAGTCGAAGACGTAGCGGTTATCGTGAGTTTGTTAAGTCCAATAGAAGAGATTGCCAAATTCGTCAAAATAGAAAATCCGTATGCTCGTTTTTGGGGTAAAGAGATCAATCCCGACCTTTTGGCTTTATTCATAATTCACGGCAAAGGTAAAGGTTGGCAATTTGAACAAAAGTCTTCGGTTCTACTCGTTGGACGAAATAGCGTCTTGATTTTTCAAAAGAAACGCCTCGGGGAAGCGGGAGACGGGATGAAAATCGAAAAGAAAAAAGGAAAAACAAGAATAATTTTCCCAACTGAAGCCTCAGAAGGAATACTAGAATGGAATGGTAAGAAATACACTTGGAAAGAAACAAGACCCTGACCAAATTTGATGTATTTAAGAAGGTTAGGGCTATTGGACAAGTTTCTCAATAGTTCAGCATGGGCGCAAGATAGTCTGTAGATTTGATTAGCGTGCTAAAAGCTCCTCTTTGTTCAGCAATCGGAGTGTTTGCAGGCAGTGTAACCCTCGCTTTCTTGCTTGTATATGACCAGCCAATTTCAAAAAATCGGTTGTAAACTTTCGCTACTTAACTTCCGCTTCTTTTATCTCAACCTGTTTTGCGGAAAGAGTAGAGCCGATGGCGCGCTGGAGATTGGCAATTGCTTTGTTCAAATCTGTCCGAGCTTGAAGCTCGCGACCTCTGGCTACTAAAACTTCATTTTGTCTCTGCAAAACCATGTAAAAGGTCGAAACTCCCGCACGAAATTGTCGTTGCTCGCTCTCATAAAGCGTTTCTGCCGCAATCCTTGATGAAATCGCCGCTTGAAGCCGTGCCTGTGCCGCAGAAACCGCCTGCAACGCATTTCTCACCTCTGCTTCTATCGCTTGCTCAATCTGCAATTTCTGATTCTCAAGTTTGCTCTTCTCAGCCAAAACCTTTCCTAACTCCGCCTCCGCTAACTCATTCCTAAAAGGCAGCGAAACTCTCAAGCCAACTCTATAAGTGGGATACCGAGCCGTGAATATATCGGTCAGCGAGCTAAAATAGTTTCCTACCAAAACATCGGGCGGACGAGTCACAGTTGTGATGGTCGTCGGAATGTTCAAAGGCGGTAAATTCTGCAGTGCCGAAAGCTGATTTATGCGAGCAAGTAAGTCAGGATTAACCGTATTTGTCGTTCTAGTGATTTCCTTTGCGGTTCCTGCAATTCCCGAAGCTGTGTATGTTGCGACTAAATCTATCTGCGGTTTCGTTAAGTCCTTGTAGTATCGCTCTTCTATGTCTTGAATCTCGCGCTGAGTTCGATTGCCTTGTAGTTCCAAGCGATTCTTCAAAGCCTCACTGACGGCTGTTTCCAAGGAAATTTGTGGAATTTCAATCTCCACAGGAGAAATCGGCACAAGTGATGAAAACCAGAGATTCGAGTTTCTATCCTTCAAAATCAAAGTCTTAAGCGCATTCTCGGCTCTGGTTACCGATTCTTGCGCTAAATAAACGTTCTGCTCCAGTGTCGAAATCTGCGCTTCTGAGGCTACTATCTCAACAGGGGCTAAAACGCCTTTTTCAACTAACCTTTTGTTGCTTTCAAGTTGCTGCCGTGCTTGTTGAACGCCTTCCATCTGAACTTGCAAATTCTTTAGCGCAAACACCAAATCCCAATAAGCCTGTTCAACTTGAGTTATTATGTCAATAACCTTTTGTCTGAATTGCGCATCCGTCAAAGAAAGATTCTTCTTTGCAATCTCGATATTTCGGCGGCGCACGTCGAACCGAAATCCACGCATTAGCGGTTGCACGTAGGTAAACGAAAAAGAACTCGGAAATTGCGGATTCAGTAACGCGTTTTGGTTAGTTGTAGTGGTTCTGGCACTTGAAACATCAATCTGGTAACTTCCACCACCAAAACGAGAAAAACCGTTAGCACTGAAAGAGATGTTCAAATCCGTTTGCGTAAATTTCCCACTTGCTCCTGCACCTCCTATTGTCGAAGCCGAAGGAACTTGCCTGCTTTCAAAATAATTCTCACTCGAAATTATCGGATCATAAGCACTTCGAGCGATTCTTAAGTTTAATTCAGCAATCCGAACATCTATTCTCGATGAATCTATGTCGTTATTGTTCTGTAGTGCAAGTTTTATCGCATCTTCCAGAGTCAACGGAATTTGACTTGTAACTTGCACGCCAATTCTCTCAAGAGACCTAGAAGATAAAACGGGCTGAGACGAATTGACAGTGAACCGAGATTCATTTTGAGAGCCGGTTTCCAAACCAATATCGTCTTTTGATTTTGCGCCTTCGCCATTTAATTTTACAAGACTACCTTCATCACCCGCTGTTTTTGGGATTTTAGAAAAGTGAGCAAAATCAACGGGTTGCTGTGTGATTCTTACTTCTGGTTGAGTTTCCTGAGCCGAGCTTACCGCAATCGAAATGCTGAGAAGCAAAAAAGATAACCTGAATACTTTCGTGAACATATTTTTGATTTCTTTCCTTCAAGATTTAAGGTGATATTTAAGTTTCTTGCTCTTCACCAGCTTCACGGCGCAAAGTAGAAGACTTTAGAATGCTCTTCAGTCTGGATTTTACAGGCTGAATCCACGAACCGACGAATGCAAAGCGATTTTGCACCTTCTGCCAAGCGACTGACTGTTGGATGTCATCGAAGATCGAATAAAAAACAGGCACAGCAAGCAAAGTCAAAAGTAAGCAGAGAGATTGACCGCCCACAACCAAAATTCCTATTGAGCGATTCGTTGCCGCTCCAGCTCCGCTTCCAAGCGTTAAAGGAATCATGCCTGCAACTAGCGAAATCGTTGTCATCAAAATCGGGCGCAGACGGTCTCGATTCGCTTGAATAATTGCGCTGTAACGATCCATGCCTTGTTCCCTGAGATTATTCGTATGGTCAATTTGCAAAATCGCATTTTTCTTTACAATCCCGAAAAGTAAAAGGATTCCAAGAGCCGAAAAGATATTCAAAGTTTGTCCTGCAATCGCCGTTGAAAGAAGGGCAAACGGAATTGCTAGAGGCAATGTCAAGAGAATTGTAACTGGGTGAATAAAGGACTCAAACTGCGCCGCTAAAACCAGATACATAAAAACAAATGAGAGCAGGAAAGCCAGCATAAATGCATCGTAGGCTTTCTGTAATTCCTTTGATTGTCCTGTAACGCCGGTTCTGTATCCAGCAGGCAAATTCAGCTCTTTCACGTATTTTTCTATTTTCGCCACAGCATCAGCTTCTGAAGCATTTGGCGGCAAACTAGAGAAAATCGTAACTTGTCTTTGCCGATTCAAGCGGTTAATTGAAGCGGCACTTAAACCTTCTTCAAATCTCACAAGCTTTTCAAGCTCAACAGGCGCACCGTTTGCCGAGGCAACCGTGAAATACTTCAAGTTATTCCGATCACGCCTAAAAGGCTCATCTGCCTGCACTAAAACATCGTAAAGTTCATTGTTTTGATTAAAGGTCGAAACTCTCTGCCCTGCGGCTAGTATATTCAATGCTTGTGCAATATCACCTGCTTTAACTCCAAAGTCAGCCGCTTTTTGACGATCTATTTTGATACGGATTTCAGGCGAACCGATCTCAATAGAAGCATCTGGATCGCGGAATGTCGGGTCTTGCTTCATTTTCTCTACGAGCTTTCTGGCATACTCGGTCAAAAGGTCCATGTCGGGTCCAGCAATGTAATAGCTTATGCCAGTTCCACCACGCCCGAGTCCTAAACCGCTCGCAATTGACGATGGCGCCGAAACACTGATTTGATAATCCTTCGACTGGTATTTTCTCACTAAAGCGCGGGTTTTTTGTATCAATTCCGATTGTGAGAATTCCCTGCTTTCGACTGGCTTGAGACGAACGTTTATGAACCCATTATTTGGCCCTAAACCACGCCCGAAGCCAGCTAAAACTAAAGTGCTTTCAACGCCGGGAATTTGCTCTCTGATGTCACGCGCAATCCTTTCTAAAATTGATTGCGTTGCGGCAAGCGAGGTTCCTTGTGGCGCTCTGAGAGAAACTTGATACAACGACTCATCTTCTTCGGGCAGAAACGACATCCCAACATATCTGTAAAGCGGATAAATAGAAGCCACCGTTAAGATGCACAACAAAACAACAACCCAACGATAACGAAGTGAAAGCTCTAGTAAGCGTATGTAGCTATTTTCCAGCTTGCTGTAAAACCAAGACTGCTTTGATTCTGCATGTTTTTCTTCACCTTTAGGTTTAATCCAACGTGCCGCAAGCATTGGTGTTAAAGTGAATGAAACTATCAAAGAAACAACTATTGCGGCGGCACTCGTGATTCCAAAAGAAGACATGAATCTTCCAACAATTCCCGTCATGAAACCTACAGGGACGAAAACCGCAAGCAAAGAAAACGTCGTTGCTAAAACTGCAAAACCTATTTCACGCGTGCCTTCAATTGCCGCTTGGAAAGGACTCATGCCCTTTTCTTCAACAAAACGATAAATGTTTTCCAAAACAACGATTGCGTCATCAATTACGATGCCCACCATCAGCGTTAAAGCAAGCATCGTCATTTGATTAAGTGAGTATCCGAAAGCGGCAATTGCGGCAAAGGAAGCGATAATCGAAACCGGTATCGCCAGAGCCGCAATTATTGTTGAACGCAGGTTTCGCAAAAAGATGAAGACCACGATTGAAGCCAAAATACCGCCGATGATTAAATGCTCCTCGATTGCAGTAAGGCTGTTTTGTATGAATTCTGACTGATCGCGTATGATTGCAATTTTCATATCTGGCGGCAAAGTAGGCATGATTTCCGCCATTCTGGCTTTAACGTTGCCGATAACTGCAATCGTATTTGCTCCTGGCTGCTTGCGAACTCCTATCGAAACCGATTGCGTCCCGTTCAGAGATGCCGCAGTGCTTGGTTCTGCTCCACCTGCTTCTACTCTTCCAACGTCCCTAATCCTTATCGGATAACCATTTCTCGTTGTGATGACTATATCGCTGAACTCCTCTACGGAAGTCAGCTTGCTCATTGTGCGAAGTCCGAAAGTTCTCGGCCCTTCAATCAAATTTCCACTCGGCAACTCTTGATTTTGAAGCCTGACTGCATTCGTAACATCGGTTACTGATAGATTGTATGCACGCAGTTTTTCAGGATTGAGCAAAACCTTAACCTGTTTGCGGCGTGCACCAAACATGAAAACTTCGCCAACACCATCAACGGACTCTAGCCTTTCCTGAATGAGATTTTCTACGAGGGTCGTCAGTTCAACAATATCACGCGGCGCGCTTATGGAATACTGAATTATAGGATCGGAATCAGGATTACTCTTTTGAATAATCGGCGGATCAGCAGTTTGCGGGAGTCGGTTTAACACACTCGATACTCTTTGCTGGACCTCTTGAAAAGCCTGATCAGGGTCTTTCTCAAGGTTAAATGTAAGCGTGATATTAGACGATCCGCGCGAAGAACTTGAGCGCATCTCCTCTATGCCGGGGACAGTGTTAACCGCTGCTTCTATGACATCGGTAATCTCGGTTTCAATCTCCTGCGGAGAAGCTCCCGGATTTGTAGTGCGAATCGTGATTGTAGGCAGATCAATTTTCGGAAACCTATCAACGCCGAGCGTGAAAAACGAAAATCCGCCAACAACCGTTAAAAACAAGATTATCACGGTTGCAAAAACCGGACGATGAACGCATATTTCTGCAAGCCACTGCATAGAAAACCTCTCAGTTTACGCTTGAAATTATCTGAACTGGTGCCCCTTCATAGAGTTGCTCAAGATTGCTCGTAGCAACTACTTCATCGGCGTTTACACCATCAAGAATTTGTATCATGTCGCCTTCTTCGCTACCGAGTTGAACAACTCGAAGCCTAACTACATCGTCTTTAACAACAAAGACGCGATAGCTTTGCGTTACTCTGTCGTTGTAAACCGCAGACTTCGGAACGAAAATACCTGATTTGCTTCCTTTGAGATTTATTCTCACCGTAGCGAACATGCCCGGACGCAAGAGATTTTCACCATTTTCTACTTGCGCTTCTACTACGGCAGAACGAGTGGCTGGATCAACTGAAGGATTGACAGCCGTAACAACTCCGAAAAAATCGCGGTCTTTGTAGGCATCTACTTTCAGCGAAATTTTACTTCCCAAGGAAATTTCGGGAACATTCGATTCTGGCACTTGAACTTGGACTTTTATCGGGTTAGTCCGAACCAAAGTTATAACAGGATTTGAAGAGGTTACGTATTCGCCAGGTGCAACTCTCTTTTCACTTACAAAACCAGCAAAAGGCGCGCGTATGACGGTATCAGCAACTGCCTGCCTCGCTGTTTCAGCATTTGCTTTAGCCACTTCAACTGCGGCTTGAGCCGATTTTATAGCTTGATTGTTCTGCTTTACTTGGTTGATAACTGCTTCTAAGTTTTGTTTTGCGGCATTTGCTCTTGCCTTTGCAGTTTCGAGCGCTGTTCGATACTGCTCGTAAGTAACTGCGGAGACATCACCCGTCTGTGCTAATTCCCTATATCGCAATTCATTCGCTTCTGCCTGACGCAGTTCTGCTAGAGCTTGTTCATAATTCGCTTGCGCCTGCCTGACTTCAGGTATCTCTGACACACTGAATTTCGACTCTGAATTAAGCCCAAGCCTTAACTCAGCTTGACGGACGGCTGATTCTGCCTGCTTTATCGCTGCTTCCGCTTCCGCAAGCCTTAACTTTGCTTCTCTATCATCTAATTTGGCAATAACCGCTCCTGCATTAACAAACTGTCCAACTTCGACATATACATTCACGACTTTACCGGCTATCTTCGGTGCAACATTGGAAACCTCAAATGCTACAAGGCTTCCGGTAGCCTGAATGTATGCAGGTATCTCACGAAGTTCCGCCTTAGCCATTGTTACCTTTACCGCTGCAGAATCTACCGACGCACTTCTTGTATTTTCACCACGAACTTCTGATACACCCTTGCCACTACAACCAAAAGAAGCTATAACTGCGAATAACAAAAAAATAGCTAAAAGCTTTTCCCTTTCCATAAATTCGATAATTAAACAAACTACAGCCTCCACACAAACCAAAGACAAGATTTTTCCCAGGGAAGTTACAACACCGATAAAACCAGCTCACCTAAAATAAACAAGAACGGCTCAAATTCATCGGAGATTTGGCAATTTAGCAATCTTAACTTTAGCAAATCCGAATTCGTTATCAGACGCGCATAATCTAGGAAACAAAACATGCACGCATATTTTAAGAAACAAAACATGACACCAGAAGATAAGTCCGTTATCAGACGCACTGTGAAACTACAACCTGTGTTATCAGACGCGCTTATGCAAAATTACATGCAAAGGTCATGCGTTATCAGACGCGCTCTTCTGGATAAGAGACGGACACGGGCTAGGGCCATTAAGAAGATGAAGAGCTTTCCATTTTGCGAGTGGTGTTTTCCGCTTGTTCAACGGCTTCGATAACAGCCTTGACTATTTGCTTTTCCCAGTAATCCCAGTCACCTTGGACACGGCACCCGGCAGCGTTTTTATGGCCACCGCCGCCAAATTTTTCTGCGACTTTCGCAATGTCAATTTCACCTTTTGATCGAAGAGAAACTCTGTAGGTTTGAGGTTGAGTCTCGCGCATGTAAACAACAGCCTTGATTTCTTTTGCTGAAAGCGGAATGTTGACGAAGCCAGCGTTATCGCCATCAACTGCACCAGTTTTTTCAACCATCTCCAGAGATTGTCTCATCCACGCAACCCGACCTGATGGATCGCGTCGGACAGTGTTCAAAACCTCACGCAAAAGTTCAATTCTGCTCCATGAATGAGAATTATAAACGACCTCGGAGATTTTCGAGGGGCTAGCACCAAACTTTACTAACTCAGATGCAACCTTCAATGTCCGATCCGTCGTGTTTGAAAAAAGAAAACTTCCCGTATCAGTCACCAAAGCCATGTAAAGGCATTCAGCAATTTCAGGCGTTATTTTTCCACCAATTGCTTTGCATAGATTGTAAATCATCTCACCAACGGCTGAAGCTGTTGCATCAATCCAATTGATTTTCCCAAAACGCTCGCTTGTGACGTGATGATCAATGTTGACAGTGAACTGGCTCTCGAGATTTTTTATACCCGGACGTTCCAATCCAGAACATTCTATAACAAAAACGGCGTCATATTCTTTGTCAATCTCTGATACCCTTCTGATTTCTTTGGCACCGGGCAGCGAAAGATACGAAAAAGGAATTTGATCTCTGACTATGATTTCAACATCTTTTCCTAAAGAACGTAAAAGCCAATAAAGTCCAAGTGATGATCCTATTCCATCGCCATCAGGTCTCACATGCGTCGTGATGGCGAATTTCTGCTTGCTCTCTATAAGCTCAATGACTTGGCTAAGCATCTTTCGTCAAATTCAAACAGCATTCTCAAAACTTATGGGATTCCAATTTCTCGAAAACTTTGCCTATTTGTTCTCTTTAAGATGAAGTTCTTCGATGATTTTCTCCACTCGGATTGCGCGTTCTTCAACTGTGTCACGAATAAAATGGATATAAGGCACTCGCCGCATATTCATACTGAAAGCAAGTTGCCGACGAACGAATTTCTCGGCATTTCTCAATGCCTTCATTGCATTCTGTTTTTCTTCTTCAGTACCCTCAACCAAAACGTAAACGCTTGCATCACGCAAGTTCTCCGACACCAAAACTTTTGTTACTGAAACAGATTGAATGCGCGGATCATCAAGCTCGTAAGAGACTATGGCTGTGATTTCTTCCCTTATGGCTTCTGCGACTCTTTCAGGCCGATGCATATAACCTCAAAGTTCGGTTGCAGCAACCTTCTGAATAACATAGGCTTCGATTTCATCTCCAACCTTTATGTCGTTGAAATTCAGCAAGCCTATACCGCATTCAAATCCTTCTTTGACCTCGCTGACATCGTCTTTGAAACGCTTCAAAGATGCAATATCGCCTTCCCAAATCACGATTCCATCACGAATCAATCTAGCTTTGGCAGATCGGCGAATAACTCCATTCGTTACGCGGCAACCTGCCACAGTTCCAACACGCGAAATTTTGAAAGTTTCCTGCACCTTTGCTTTCCCTAAAATTACTTCCTTTTCGATTTCGTCAAGCATTCCGATCATCGCTGCCTTGATTTCTTCTTCAACCTTGTAGATGATCGAATGCAAGCGAATATCCACTCCTTCTTGCTTTGCAACCTCTGCGGCACGTGCTTCAGGTCTTACGTTAAAGCCGATTATAACAACCGCAGTTTGCTTGTTATCTACTTGAGTAGCGGATGCCAAAAGAACGTCTGATTCCGTAATTGCACCAACTCCCGAACGAATAACCTTTACCTTGACTTTATCGGTTGATAACTTCTCCAGCGTAGAACGCAAAACCTCAACAGAACCTTGAACATCAGCCTTTAGAACAACGAGCAGTTCTTTAACATCTGCTTGTGTGAGTGACTCAATTCCGCGTCTTACTGTAGTAGTCAATGCCGCTTGACGCGCTTTCATCTGGCGTTTATATGCTATCTCTTGAGCTTGTTCAATATCGCTAACAACCTGGAAAAGGTCTCCTGCTTGCGGAACTTCTTCTAGTCCCAAAACTTCAACAGGAGTCGCTGGTGGTGCCTCTTCAACAGGCTCTCCCCTATCGGAAAGCATCGCACGCACTTTTCCATAAGTTAAGCCAACGATGAAGGGATCGCCTTTTCTCAAAGTTCCTTGTTGAACTAGAACAGTCGCCACGGGACCACGCCCTTTATCGAGTTTCGCTTCCAGAACAACCCCAGATGCACGCATGGAAGGATTTGCTTTAAGCTCCATTATGTCGGCTTGCAGTATAACGGTTTCTAAAAGAAGGTCTAAATTTTGGCGCTTTTTAGCCGAAACGGGAATCATCTCAACATTCCCGCCCCACTCAACCGGCTGCAGTCCCTGCATTGCTAGTTCTTGCTTAACCTTTTCAACGTTGGCATCAGGTTTGTCAATTTTGTTTATCGCAACGATTATCGGCACATTTGCCGCTCTTGCATGTTCGATAGCTTCTATCGTCTGAGGCATAACGCCATCATCTGCCGCTACGACCAAAATAACTATGTCTGTGACTTTTGCGCCGCGGGCGCGCATCATCGTAAATGCTTCATGTCCCGGTGTATCCAAAAATACTATCCTGCGCGTTTGTTCGGGATTGTCTGGATCGGGAATGTAAACCGAATATGCACCTATGTGCTGGGTAATACCGCCAGCTTCTCCTTCGGCTACGTTTGTGTGACGAATAGCATCAAGAAGCGAAGTTTTCCCGTGATCAACATGCCCCATAACGGTAACAACCGGAGCACGTGGAATTTCTATCGCATCTGCATCTGATTCCAAAATATGGAGAATCTCTTCTTCTTGAATCGCCTCTTCAAAAGGCACTATTTTTACGTCAAAACCTAAATCTCTTCCGACTTCTTTAAGAGTCTTCTCGCCAAGTTGCTGATTGATGGTTGCAAAAATCCCGCGACTTAAAAGAAATTGAACGATGTCTTTTGCGGGAACGTTTATTTTCTCTGCAAAATCCCTAACAGTTGCGCCTTCAGTGAGTTTCAAAGGCTTTAGATTGTTCAAATCGGGCTTACCTATATGCTCGAAGATTCTTTCCTCAATCGTTCGCGGGCGAGTATAGGTCACTTCCTTTTCTTCTAGCGCATCTTTCTTCTCCTTTCTATGGAAATCCTTTTTACTATGACGTCCTATAGGCTTTCTATCGGTAGGTTTTGGAATGTAAATAGTTTGCGGCGTTGAAGTCTCACCGGGAGTCCCACGAAGTTCAAATTTTCTTGTTTCCCTTCTTTCCTTTTCAAACTTTCCGAAGCGCTTTTTGTCTTGTTTCTTTTCCTTCTCATGATCGGCGCGCCCAACAAATGCAACTCTTTCTCCTGGCTTTACTCCTAACTCTACAGCTTCCCGTTTCAACCTTAATTGCTTTATCTGCGTAACTCCTTTTGCCGTAGGCGGGCTTGGCTGAGGTTCCACACTCGTATCAACAATCTTTGTAGTATCAGGCTCTTGTTTCTCTTCTTGAACTTTTTGAATCTCGCTTTCTTTTGGCGTTTCAAGCTGAGGTTCTAAAGCTTTTTCTTCTACTACTTCCACCGTTGGCTTTTCTTCTACTAATGGCTTTTCTTCTACCTCCAGCCTCTCTTCTGCTGGTGCTTCTTTTGGTTTGGATGCAACAACAGTCTTTTTAATAACCTTGGAAGTGCGGAAAATCTTCTGCGAAGCCTTTTCATCAACTTTCGCTTCTACTTGCTTCTCAGCAGCGATAGTTTCAGAAATAGTAGTAACTACAGCAGAAGGTGTTTCTGCTACCGCAATTGTAGAGTTTTCCTGCGATGGCTCCTCTTTTACAACCTTTTCTTTCTTGATTACTTTAATCTGTTTTGACAGTTTAGGCTGAGTCTTTGGAAAATATCGGTCTCGAACTTTATCTGCAATCTCTTTTGCGACAGAATTAGAAGCAACGCTGACATCTGCTCCTTCACGTCGCAGTTCTTCAATAAGCCTCTTTGTATCGAGCTTTAACTCTTTTGCCAAATCGTAAACTCTGATTTTGTTTCCAGTCGCTGACATATTGCTAATGAATTGCGCCTTACCAGTAGCGCTGAACCTCTTTTAAGCTATCAATTATACTTCGGTATTTTTTAAGATGCCAGACTGAAGAACTGTTCTTCTAACTAGACTTCGACCTTCTGGGCATCTTCAGTCTTTTCTCCGCTGGAAGTATTAACCTTATGACTTTTGGCTATCTCTTCGCGTGCCGCTATTATGGATTTGGCAGAACCAAGTATTCTCTCCGCCTCGTCCAAACTTATGTCGAGCATATCAACTAGTTCATCAACGGTTAGCGAAGCAACCTTCTCAATATCACCTATGCCACGTCTTTTCAATTCTTCCGCCTGATTCGCAGATAAACCTTCTAAAGCCGAAAGAGGCACTTCTTTACCTTCTGCCATCATTTCCCCTATTTGCCTTGAAATCTCCTTCTTGACCTCTCCTTCGCTAACAATGTCAATGTTCCAACCGACAAGCTGAGTCGCAAGTCGCACGTTCTGCCCTTTCTTCCCTATCGCAAGAGAAAGTTGATCATCTGCAACAATAACACGCATCTTGCGCTTGGCAATATCAGTAATCTGCACCTGCGTTACTCTTGCCGGACTCAAAGCATTCGCCGCAAAAACCGAGGGTTCTTCTGACCACTCGATTATGTCAATTTTTTCACCGCGCAGCTCCTTTATGATATTTTGAACGCGTGATCCCTTCAGCCCAACACAAGCTCCCACTGGATCAACATCTTTTTCGTTCGACGCAACTGCGATTTTTGCTCTATCTCCCGGCTCACGCACAGCCGATTTTATGACAACCGTGCCGTCGTAAATCTCAGGCACTTCCATCTCAAAAAGCTGTTTCAAAAGCTCTTCAGAAACCCTAGATAAAACTATCTGCGGGCTTTTTGCATCCTTTGTCACGTCAACTATGACAGCACGAATTCTCTCTCCCTGATTCCATTTCTCGGTTTTAACCTGCTCTCTTTTCGGAATAATAGCTTCAAGATTGTTCCCCAAATCAACGATAATATCTCCACGCTCAAAGCGTTTAATCACACCGTTAACCAAAGTGCCTTTCTTGTCAATATATTCTTCGTAAATCCTTTCACGGATTGCTTCTCGTAGCTTTTGAATAAGAATCTGCTTTGCATTTTGTGCCGCGATTCTGCCCATTTCTTCAGTGCTGAGTGGTATAAGCAAGGTGTCATCAACTTCAATTTCCTCGTCACCTGTCAGTTCTCTGGCTTCTTCAAGAGAAATTTCTTTCTCAGCATCTCGAACAACGTCAACAACTCTCTTTTGCAAGTAGGCATCAATCGTGCCTTCCTCTTCGTTCCACTCAACCTTAAGATATTCACCTGTTCTGTCTTGAATCTTAAAGTGTTTCCTAACCGCAGCTCTGTAAGCGTCAACCATTGCGCGAATAACTGTTTCGCGATCAAGATCGTATTCTTTGCAGATAAATTCGATGCTCTGTTTAATCGAAGACGTCATAAACTTTTCCTCTTTCGATTTAATTCTTCGTCCAAATCTATTTCCAAATTAGCCTTTGCGACCAATCCGTAATCAAAACGGACTTCGCCGCTCGTTTTGTCGAGAAAAACAATTTCACTTCCTTCAACTGATTTTATCACTCCTCGGAAATTTTTTTGTCCGTTTATCGGCTGATGAGTTTTAACCTTCGCAAGCCGCCCTTTATATTTTTCAAAATCTTGCAGGCTGTAGAGCTTACGCTCAAGTCCGGGAGACGAAACCTCCAAAACATAGGAAATCGGAATAAAATCCTCTCTATCAAGAACAAAGCCGATTTGCTGGCTAACCTCAGAGCAGTCGTCAAGCGTTACTCCTCCCGGTTTGTCAATAAAAATGCGAACAGTAGGTTTCCCAACACCGACAACTTCTACATGCACCAACTCAATTACGCTTCCCTGTAAAACCTCTTCTGCAATCTTGCGCACCCGTTCTGCTACCTGAGACTTATCCATTTCAGATTCCCAAACAAAATTAGGCGCGGCTATGTAGAAAGCGAGCGCGCCTTCTCTTCGGAAATCTATATGATACACAAAAAAACGAACTGTAGGCAAATGAAATATACAAAATCTTTAGCTTTACTCAAACTTTTCTTTCCATAAGATATTCCGTAAGCTGAACCAAGCGGCTCCTTGCTTGTGAGGGTGGGAAATTCTCTACCAGAATTCGGTTTGCTTCACGCACGGTTTCTTCAAGTTTCTTTTTCAAAATTCTGTCCTTCCTTTTTTGCTTTATTATCTGCTCAGAAAGCAAATAGGCTTGGCTGAAATTTTCTGCAAAACGCGAAAGAGCATTGAGTTGCACATAATCAGCACCTTCTAAGATAGCCCCAATCCTAATGGAAAGCCTAATCAAAAGGGTTGAAAAAACATTCCGTAACTCGCCGTTTACTGCAGCAATTTCTTTGTGTTCGTAAATTCTTTCGGCAAATTTTCTCAACGCAGAAATACATTCAACTACTTCACCGTGCGCCTCCAATGCTTTCTCAAATTCAAAGCGATGGTTCACGAAAACAAGGCTGTATGCAGAATTGAGCAAATCCAAACAGATGAGCACAGAAAAAGTTCGTCCGCTTGCTTTGTCAGAAAACTTTTCTCTTTGATAAAACTCATCTCCTAAAATCAAATTTTCTAAAGAAACAAAACTTGCGTAAATATACTCGACTGAAGCAGATGCAGGGAGAACTTTTTCAATCCTACCGCCGACTAATTCTGCAGCAAGTAGCGTCAAAATCCCGCGTAGCCGATCACTACCAAAGAGTAAAGCATGTTCAAACGCAAGGCTGATTTCTTCTCCAACACTCTCACGCCGAGAAAACAGATATTTCCTCAAACATTCTTCGATTTGAGGCTTTACAAAGTCAATATATTCCCAAAGGTTTGCACTATCTTGATGCATCTTTTGGTTTATTTTCCTTCATTTGCTCGAAAAACTGCAATGCTCGCTTTGCCAATTCTTCTTCAACCAAAACCAAAAAAGGATGTTTTGCTCTGAAACTCGGTAGTCTCTTGACTTTTGCTCCCAATTTCTCCAGCGCTTTCGCAATCTGCTCATCTTCAGGAATGAAAGTTAAATTAAATCTTTCAGTCGCAACTCTTCTAAAAGCACCAAGTAGCCGATCTAGCGGAAGTTCCCTATTGGCAAGCTCTTTTTTTCTCGATTGAAATTCTCCAAGCGCGCACAATGCCAATTCCTCCAGATTGACCTTCCCAGACTCATCAAAAAGCGGCAAATCTTCTGCAACTCCCCGATGCTTGCTCTTCCTCATAAGCCGATTCGGAGATCAGTTTAACATATTGCAAAAATTTGTCATTGTTTTTTTCAAAAGACTATTCGCCTTACGCTATCTTTGCATGAAAATTTGCTTTACAATTTTCGTTGTAGCAATGAAAGTTCGACCTTCATAGTTTTTCAACTTCGGCATGAAAAAAAAGTGGAAAATCGGACTTGGCGTTTGTGGTGGGATTGCCGCATATAAAGCGGTTGAAGTTTTAAGACAGCTTCAGAAAGCCGACTGCGAAGTTCAGGTAGCAATGACGAAAGAAGCTACTCAATTCGTTCAACCCCTAACCTTTCGTGCGCTAACCAACAAATACGTTTTTGTTGATGACTATGCCCCGGACAATCCTGACCCTATAGCTCATGTCAACTTCTCACAAAACATTGATCTGCTGCTGATAGTTCCTGCTACGGCAAACATTATTGCAAAATTTGCAAACGGCATAGCCGACGATTTCTTAACTTCAACCTATCTAGCTTCAACAGCTCCTGTCATGATCGCTCCTGCAATGAATACCGCAATGTGGAATCACCCTGCAACACAAAGGAATATACGAAGACTTAAGGAAGATGGCGTTTATTTTATCGAACCTATTTCCGGAGAATTAGCTTGTAAAACCATTGGAACAGGAAAACTGGAAGAAGTCCAAAACATAGTCAAGCAAGTCTTGGATTTTCTCGAATCAAAAGCACTTTCAAAACAACCCGCAACCACCGATTCAGTAGAAAACTTCGATCTCAAAGATGAGCATTTTCTGATAACAACAGGTAGCACGCGCGAAGAAATCGATCCGGTTCGATACATTTCAAATTATTCCTCTGGAAAAATGGGCTTTGCGATAGCGCTTGCCGCACAAAAACGCGGCGCAAAAGTGACTGTCATTGCAGGCAATCTTAGCATCTCTCCACCGGAAAACCTCGATATTATCAAAGTCAAATCGGCTGAAGAAATGCACAATGCCGTAATGGAGCGAATAAAAGACGCAACTGTTTACGTCGGAGCGGCAGCAGTTGCCGATTACAAACCTGTAAATCGAGCACGGTCGAAGATAAAAAAAGATTCATCAAAGCTAATCATAGAGCTTGAGAAAACCAAAGACATTTTGGAAGAAGTCTCGAAAAATCGTCACGAGAAACTTCTCGTTATAGGATTTGCGGCTGAGACGGAAAATTTGGAAAATTACGCCGCAGAAAAAATGCAAAAGAAAAACCTTGACATGATAGTTGCAAACGACGTTTCAAATCCTTCAAGCGGTTTCGGTTCGGATAACAATCAAGGATTTATCCTGACCAAAAAGGGCATTAAAATCGAAATTCCCTTGATGCCAAAAACGATGATGGCAGAAAGGATCGTCGAGCAAATATCAGAACTTATTAAACTTCGCCAGAATCTTGAAAAAAGCGAGAACGTAGATTCTAAAATCGAAAGCCAAAGCTAACGAGATGAAAAACGAGCTTGCAAAATTGATTGAAGAACTCAAAGAAAATCTTTTGTATTTGGAAGAACTTGGTGTTGAGGAAATTCAAGCACCGTTTGAAATTGCAGAGTCGTCAAAAGAACCCTACAAACAAAAAACGAAAAATCAAGAAACCTCTGAAATTGCCAAATTTTCACCGACAGGTTCTACTGATAAATTGCTGAGACCTTTTGAAAAGCAGAAAAAAGCTGATTCAACAAGCCCTAAAACTTCCGAGCGGTCTAAAACCTCGATATTTGAAGAAACAAGTCTTTCATCGCTTACGAAGAAAGAAATTGCTCCTAGAATTGACAATGAAACTCCTTCGCAAAAAGCTGAGATCACGAAAGAAACCCAAGCAAGTTTGTTCGAGGTGCCAAAGATGACTCAGAAAAAAGAAGGCTTAACCATCTCTTTATTCGATGAAGCACCTGCTCAATCGCTTCCGGTTACAAACGAAACGCTGGAAGACATTCGCAAAGATATAGGCGATTGCCGAAGATGTCCGCTTCATCAACATAGAACTCAAATTGTTCACAGTGTAGGCAATCCGAGAGCCAAACTGATGTTTGTTGGCGAAGCTCCCGGAGCCGATGAAGACGCACAAGGCCAGCCTTTTGTTGGCAGAGCCGGACAACTTCTTACGAAAATCATCGAAGCAATGCAATTAAAGCGCGAAGAAGTTTTCATAGGCAATATCAATCGTTGCCGTCCGCCAGGCAACAGAACGCCTACGCCTGAAGAAGCGGCTGTTTGCAAAGAATTTTTGATACGCGAAATCTGCGTAGTCCGCCCGAAAGTAATAGTTCTTCTCGGAAATACCGCGTGTCAAAACCTTCTCGACAAAAAGGCATCAATCACGAAGATTCGCGGTGAATTTCAAGACTTCTACGGCATAAAAGTTATGCCAACATTTCATCCTGCATATCTTCTCAGAGACCCTTCAAAAAAACGCGAAGTCTGGGAAGATATGAAAAAGGTAATGAAATATCTGAACGAAGATGCTTCATGAACGGAATCAGATTTCCTCGATAAATGCTCGTATGCGCAATTTATTTTTTCCAGATGAACCAGAAGAAACTTTGGAAGCTGTTTACCAAAGACTTCTTGAAGAAGGAAAAAAGCGCTTTCCGAATAGGATTTTCATTTTAGGAAGCGGCGATCCAAAATCAAAAATTGTTTTTGTAGGTGAATCACCAGGTCCGCCAGATGCAGAATTCATGAAACCTTTTATGGGACCTGTTGGAGACTTGCTTGACAAAATCCTAGCTTCTATTGGGCTGAATCGCAATCGGATTTTCCTAACAAATGTCGTGAAATTCATCTCTGCTGGAAAAGAATTGACGCAAGAAGTTTTAAGTTTTTTCAAGCCCTTTCTCCATCGTGAGATATTCGCCATAAAGCCAGAGCTTATTGTTTGCCTCGGAAGCACTCCAACAAAGGCTTTTCTAGATGCAAAGGCGATGAAAATAAGCGATCTTCGCGGCAAGTTCTATGATTTTCAGGGAATCAGTTTGATTCCTACCTTCAATCCTGCATATCTTCTCAGAGACCCTACAAAAAAGCGTGAAGCGTGGGAAGACATGAAAAAAATCAAGCGATTTCTCGAGGAAAAAGGTTTGCCAAAAACTGGAGAACCTTCAACATGAAATTCTAATCTCGTTTCCACTCGATATGATCGTTAATGTGATATTTTTCAAATGTCTCCAAAATTTCTTTGCAAAAGCTCACGATAGTTTCATCTTGAGAACCATGTTCGATTTAGTCTTAAGACTTTTTTTATTGGTGTGAGTGAAAATGTGAGTGAAAGAATATCAAATCCCTCGATTGTCTTTTTACCCGTCACACGCTCTCTCCTTTAATAGCAAGACTGGCTGTAGCAACTCTGGAGCAGAGAAGATACGTCGCTTTGCTAGTTCGCAATACTGACGGTCAATTTCGATTCCGACGCCAATTCGGTTTAGCATTGCTGCTGCGATTAGAGTAGTTCCACTGCCAGCAAATGGGTCTAAAACCGTATCTCCTACGAAACTGAAAAGCTTAATACAGCGTCGCGGCAGTTCCAAAGGAAATGGTGCTGGGTGTTTTATTTTTTTCTTGCTTTCGCCGCTAAAAGTCCAGACACCATTTGTCCACTCCATAAACTCTTCTCTTGTAATATCTGATTTTCCGCTTCCGCTAGTTTTCCGCCAGTGTTTTTTGTAAAGAACCACAATCAATTCGACCGGAGCAATTACAAATGGTGCCGCCGCGCTCATCCAAGACCCCCAAGCTGTGCGCCGAGAAATGTTTCCCTCATTCCAGATAATCGTAGAGTGATACTTGAAACCAATCTGCTTGGCAATCGTGGTAATATCTGCTCCTACACTCTGCTAACCGCCCTTGTTTTTATCCAGCGGGATATTCAAGCAAAAGCGTCCATCATCTTTCAAAAAATCAAAGCCTCTCGTCATCCAAGCGCGAGTAAACTCCAGATACTCAGAATATGACAGATCGTCTCGATGGGAATTATACTGAATATCTACGTTGTATGGTGGAGAAGTCACGATCAAGTCAATGCTCTCTGGCTGGATAGCGTTAGTTGTCAGGCTATCATCATTGATGAGAAGAATCCTTTCGTCCGAATAGATGATGTTTTCTACCAAATGAGCACTCCTTTCAAAGTGATTATGCCCCGAAAAATTCTCAGCTGGCAAGTGCATATTTTCAGCTTGCAGAAAACTCTTGCTTTTCGGCTGACCGTTTTAGCAAATCAACTACTTTTGATGAAACTCCAATCAGGCAAATTTAATAGTCACAATCCGAAAATTACTTTGCTAAATCCTCAAAATCTTCAATTGACGGTAGTTCCGACAAATCCTTTAAGCCGAATTGAATGAGAAACTCCTTTGAAGTGCCGTAGGTCATTGGTCTTCCTACGGTTTTCTTTCTGCCTTTTGCCACGATTAGCTTTTTCTCAAGCAAGGTTTTTATGGCTGAAGCCGATTGAACGCCGCGAATTTGCATAATTTCAGCAATCGTGATCGGCTGTTTGTATGCTATTACCGCTAATGTTTCCAGTGCCGCAAGCGAGAGTTTCGGCTTGTTGATTGTCTTCAGGTAGGCTTTAATGTATTCATGATATTCCGGGCGCGTTGCTATTTGCCATCCGCCAGCTATTTCTCTGATTTGCAATCCGCTTTGACGCTTTTCGTAATCCTGCGCAAGTTTTCTTACAACCCTCTCGATCAACTCTTCGCTTTCGTTTAGTAAATTCGCCATTGTTTTCGTTGGAATAGGTTCATCGGAAACAAAAATCAAAGCCTCACAAACCGCACTTAGCTTTGCGAGTTTCTGTGCATCTACCGAAGCGTTTTCGATAACTTCATCACCGGTGATTTCATCATCGGTGATCTCGAAAATACCGATATTGTCGGCAGATTTCGGTTCGTGTCTTTCGTTCATGGATTGGTGAAGTTTATGTCTTTAACGAAATTCCAATCTCCACTTGCGTTAATTTTAATGTTGCTCAAACGTTTACTGGCAACAATCATGTTTGCCGGATACCACAGCGGAAACAACGGTAAATCTTGAGCGACTATTTGTTGAGCCTTTGCATAGAGAGCCTTGGCTTTTTCTTTGTCCGTCGTCTCTACTGCTTCCAATATCACCTTATCAAATTCCGGATTTGAATACCGGCTTCGGTTTCTGCCATTTGGTTTTTTGTCGGGTGCTTCAGTTGAAAGAAAAAGATCACGCAAAAAGATTGGGTCTTGATTCCCACCTGCCCAGATCGAAGTATTCATTTGAAACTGTCCAAGCTTCAACTGTTCAATCAATGTGCTGTTGTCTAGTGGTTCGATTTCTACTCTGATCCCAACTTCTTTGAGTGACTGCTGAATAACCTGAGCATATTGACTAACAGCCGTGCTTCCAGCGGCGATTTTTAGTTTTATAACTTCGCCCTTGTATCCTGCTTCTTGCAATAGTTGCTTTGCCTTGTTCGGCTCATAAGAGTATTTTATTTGCGCATCGTAAGCCCAGCATTCTTCAGGCAAAATAGAATGTGCAACTTCAGCCTGCCCACTGAGAAGTTCATTAACAATTTTCTCTCTGTCTATTGCATAAGCTATAGCCTGACGAAGTTTAACATCGTTAACGGGCGATGCGGTCACGTTGAAGCCGATGTATCGAACATTTGAGCCTTTCGACTGAATAACCTGAAGATTCGGATTATTTTTGAGCGAGTTGAAAGTATCGGCAGAGAAATTCGTTGGATTCGGTGCAAGATCAACTCTACCCGATTGAAGTTCGGCTTGTAGAGCGTTCGCATCGGTTATAGTTCTAACTCGAAGTCGCTTTATCTTCGGCGCGCCTTCCCAATAATCTTCGTGGCTTTCAAGATCGAGTATATTGTTTGCTCTATCGAAGCTTACAAATTTGAAAGGTCCTGTGCCGATGGGAGTCTCATTTTGTTTTTCTATCGTTCCTTCAGGAATTATCGGGATCGCAACCAAATTCGACAAAAGCTGATTGACAAGCGACGGACGCGCAACTTTGATTATTAAAGTTCTTGCGTCGGGATTCTCAATCGAAACAATATGCGGTTTCCCCCTGATTTCAGCTTGCCCACCTGCCTTGCTTGCTTCATCGAAAAAGCTATTAGCTTTGTAGCTCGTCGGTAGCTTCAGCAATGCTTCGATTGTGTATCTTGCATCGGTCGAAGTAAAAGTCTTTCCGTTGTGAAATTTGACTCCGTCATGCAAGATGAAAGTTACAGTCACATTGTCATCGGCTACTGAGATTTCCTTTGCAAGATCGCCAACATATTCAAAACGCTCGTTCTTCTTCACAAGAGAGTTGTAAATCAAGGTTCTGACTCTGTCTGCACCGATTTCAGATACAGAAGCCGTTAAAGTGTCGAGATTTGAAAATCTATCCGTCAAAGCTATCGTAACAATTCCAGTATCTCTTGGCCTGCACGATAAAAAGACTGAAGCAATCAATAAAATTAACAGAATCTTCGTCCCTTTCAATTTGCGATTAAACCTCCTTTTTCAAGCTTTTTGCTGAAAAATTTAGCCGGCAACTATCAAGCGAATTTCGGTCATTTCTTCCATTGCATAACGCAATCCTTCACGTCCAAATCCGGAATCTTTCACTCCGCCGTATGGCATGTTGTCAACTCTAAAAGTAGGCACATCGTTTATTATCACACCGCCGTATTCGAGATTGTCAAAAGCATAACGCATTCGAGCAAAATCTTGCGTAAAAACTCCGACTTGCAAGCCATATTTCGTCCGATTCGCCATTTCAACTGATTCTTCAAATTCTGAAAACTGCTCCACAACAACAACGGGAGCAAAAACCTCTTCACTAACGACTTTCATTTCAGGCGAAGTGTTAGTTAAAACCGTCGGAGCATAGAAATTTCCTTCTCTAGTTCCTCCGCAGAGAATTTTTGCGCCGTTTTCAACAGCTTCACCAACCCATTTTTCTGTTTTTTTCGCTGCTTCTTCATCAATCATTGAAGAAATCCGAGTTTCTTCATCGAGCGGATCGCCTCTTTTGAGAGCCTTAGCTTGAGAGACAAACTTTTCCGTCCAAATGTCGAAAATGCTTGAATGAACAAAGATTTGTTGAACAGAAATGCAAACTTGTCCTGAGTAAGAAAAAGCCCCGAAGACACTTCTTTCAACGGATTTATCAACATCAGCAGTTTCATCAATTATCACAGGTGCGTTCCCGCCTAATTCCAACGTTACTTGCTTTTTAGGTGCCTGAGCTTTCAGCTTCCAGCCTACTTCAGCGCTTCCCGTGAAAGAAATCATTTTGATTCTTTCATCGTCGAAAATCGCACTTACCAACTTGCTTTCCATCGGCAAAACCTGAAGAGCTGATTCTGGCAATCCGCTTTCCAGAAAAACCTCGCCCAAAAGCAGTGCTGTAAGCGGAGTTTTAGAGCTTGGCTTGATTATTATTGCATTTCCGGAAGCCAAAGCCGGGGCAACTTTGTGGGCAACGAGATTCAGTGGAAAGTTAAAAGGCGTAATACCAAAAATCACCCCGCGCGGGACTCTTTGCGTCCATCCGATTTTGCCCTTGCCTACGGGCTGAGTATCAACCGGGACAATCTCGCCAACGAATCTTTCTGCCTCGCCAGAAGCCCATCTGAAAGTCGCAATAGCGCGCTCGACTTCGGCTCGCGCATAAACCACAGGCTTTGCCGCTTCTTCAGCGATCGAACGAATGAACTCTGATCTTCTTCTTTCAATCCCGTCAGCAATCAAGCGTAAAGCTTGAGAAATCTGAAAGCGCGATAGCTTCTTCATTTTCTTTGCCGCTTCTGAAGCCGAAGAAATCGCTTCTTCAAGTTCACCACTACCTGCCGTGCAAACTTCGGCTAGTGTTTGCATGGAATAAGGATTCACAACGGCAATTCTTCGGCTAGTCTTGCGCCACCTGCCGCCGAAAAGAATCTCTTTTTCTTGCATACGGCTAACTTTCTAAGTTAAACTTTTGATATTCACAAATCAAATTCGATGGTTACGAAAATGAAAACGGTTAAGTTTTTTAAGACATTTCTGACACTAGCTTTCGCTTTTGTTGTGATTTTTTCGTCCTGCAGTGAGCATGCTGAAAGGCTTACGAGCAATGAGAAAAAAATATCGGAAGCTGAAAAGCCTGCTACCTTGCCTGTGGAAACTCCGCTTGAGAATCCACATTCAGACGAGTTGGCAGATGCAAGAAAGCTTTTTTTGGAAAAATGCGCTCGCTGTCACAAAGAAGATGGAAGCGGTGGCAAGGTTTTGATTGATGGCGAAGAACTCAGAGTCCCAAATTTCGCTTCCGAAAAGATGAAAAAAGAACCCGATAAAGAATTCATCGAAGCCATAAAAAATGGCATTCCCGATGACGGCATGCCTTCATTCAAGAAAGAACTGACCGAAGACCAAATAAAGGATTTAGTAAAATTCATACGTAAAGAATTCCAAAAGCAATGAATCTTCACCTAACAAACGTCGGCATTGAATTAGTTTTTTGGTTTGACAATCAAGCTTGTTGAGGGCTAAATTTATTTTCGGGAGCTAATAAGAGTTACAGTTTGAAAAAGAGTCTAAGTTTCGCTTGGCGCACCCTTAGCTCAGTTGAATAGAGCGTCTGACTTCGGATCAGAAGGTCGCAGGTTTGAGTCCTGCAGGGTGCGCCAAACTCTTAATCTGCCCCAAAATAACCAACTTTAGCTTCCAAGCATTTATCTCATACACCCCAATAATGCACATTCTTCGCGCTTTATCACTTACAACTACTAGTGCGACTGACCACTTCATCAATTATCAGACTCATTTAGTTCAATCAAATCTTGCGGGACTACTTCGTCATTTGACATTTGTTAAGCTAATATGTTCATTTACAGATTTGCGTGATATGTTGGAGATGAAACATTATCAAACAG
Organism: Acidobacteriota bacterium; assembly: GCA_003697135.1. Classification (GTDB taxonomy): domain Bacteria; phylum Acidobacteriota; class Blastocatellia; order Pyrinomonadales; family Pyrinomonadaceae; genus J014. The sequence continues at coordinate 705 of RFGC01000005.1, read as the reverse complement.
AAAGAGGCGGTGAATTTGTGCTTGAAGAAAACGGCAATAGAGCCGGTGAATTAGCCTACACAATCATAGGCGAAAACAAAATAACCATTGATCACACATTTGTTGAAAAACCCATGCGGGGCATGGGGCTGGGCAGGAAATTGGTTAGTGCAAGTGTGGAGTTTGCTCACAGTAAGGGTTGGAAAATCTCTCCGCTATGCCCTTTCGCAAAGGCTGTGATCGAGCAAACAGCGGAATTCAGAGAAATCCTTGAATCTTAAAATTGTCAGGAGAGATTTCTCAAAAACCTGCAAAAAGCTAAAAGACTATTGCCAGAACAGAAGAAAATCTCTTAAGTTCCCAATGAACTCTTCAACAACCCCACAAGTTCGTCTTCAAGAAATCTCTCCCTATCATCGTCCACAACAAATCATGGAATTCTGATTTTGCCTTCTGTCACAAAATCCGCATTCTCTTGCGGCGGGTCAACCAAAAATTCAAGTTTCAACCTTTCTTCAATTGACTGCGAACCATCGCTCACGGACGAATAAAATCCACGTGCACGAATGAGAATGTTTTGATTCGATGGCAAGGTAATTCCTGTTAACAAGTATTGAACCCCACCAACTATCGGCGAAGGATATGCCTCTCCAAGAGTTGAGTAAGTCGCTCCTCCATCAGTCGAAAGCTCAAAAACTACACGACTAAACATAGGAGCAGAACCTC
>RFGC01000004.1 GCA_003697135.1 Acidobacteriota bacterium | reverse complement strand
GCCCAACGCAAGCCGGGCGCCAGCGCAGGGTCGCCGAGCAAGGTGTAGGTGTCGAGTAAATCGAGGTACAAGCCGCCGCCCGCCAGCGCCAGCTTGCCGGCCAGGGTTGCATCGCCCAGCCGGCTGCCGGCCAGCCAGGCGTCGGTCAGATTCTGCCCCAGCACGTCGTGACCGGCGCTGAGGGTGAGGCCGGTCGCGCCCCAGGTGGCCACCGCGCCGCGCCCATCGGCGCGCAGCAACGTCTCATCCAGCGCATCTTGCAATTCGTGGAAGCGGGCAGTGTAACAGGTCAGGCCAACTACAACCGGCAGCGCAGCGCGGCGCGGCAGCGTCGCCACATCGTCGCGGTGGAACAAGCGCTCGGCGGCCCACTGGCGCGGCGACGCATGGCCAGAGTAAAGCAGCAAACGGGCCAGGTTCCATTGGCTCAGCAATGCGGCGCGCGTTGCGGTGAACGATACGCTGCCGGTGAGCGTCGCCGTCACAGCCACATACGGCGCGGCGACGTGCGCGGCCAGCGCATTGGCCTTGGCCGGGAAGTCGCCGGCCAGATCGGCGTCATCTGCTGCGATCACCACGCGCCGATCGGCCGGCGTCAACAGCGCATCCTCGTAGGCCAGCGTCTTGCTCACAAGCTGTCGCGTCTCGGTCAGCGTGTTCACCGGCCAGCGCCCCAGCGCGATGTCGGGCAGGGCGTCGTCCCCGTCCACCGTCACAAAGCGATTGTCGGCCGCCGTCTCGCCCAAGAAGGGATCTACCTCGGCCAGCCAGGGGGGGAGGGCGCTGGGCGGCGTGGTGGGACGATAACGTTTCGGGTCAAGCGTGCCATCCCCCACGAGCAGCACATAGGCCGGACGAACAGCATCGGCCTGATAGCGCGCGGCTAGGTAGGCGCGAATGGCCGCTGGGTCTGGGCGGCCCTCGCCGTAGTGATCGTAAATCGCCTCCAAGGTTTGCGTCACCACGCTCAAGCCTTGCGCCTGCCGGCGCGCAACCAACCGACCCAGCTCGGGCAGCCATGCCGACGGAGCGACGATGTGCAGCGCCCCCTGCGCGGGGTTGAGCGCCGCCGGCGGGCGCACCCGCAGCGGCGCGACGGGCTGCGCAGCCCAAACATAGCGGCGCGGCAAGCCAGCAGGCGGATCGGCAAAACGCACACCGCCGGCGACCGGCGCGGCATTGGCCAGGCGCACCGGCTGCGTCGGCGTGGTCACGTCCAGCAGGTAGGCCGGCGACGCGCCGAGTGTGTAAGCGCGCTGCGCGTCGTCGCCGCCCAACGGCAGGCCAGCCACGCTCTGCCCGTCGCTGACGAAGGTCGCCGCGAACGCATCCACCCAGCTCCCTTCCACCGCCACCCCGCTCAGGCCGGGCAAGGTCACCGAGAGCGCGTTGTGGGCGCCGGCGATTCCGCCCAGCGCGGCAGTGATCGCCTGCCGGCCATCCCAGGTGACCTCGCCGAGCAGCGCCCCGTTCAGCCAGACCTGCGCGCGGTGGTCGGGCGCTTGGGGCGGATCGGTGTAGCCGATCAGCCACACGGTGAGCGTGACCGGCTGCGGGGCGGCCAGCGGCAGCGTGAAGGCGTGCGTCCAGCTCTGGCCGGCCTGCAAGTTGGCCCAGGCCCAGCGGTCGCCGTCGCGATGCGCCGGCGGGCGACAACCGCAGTCCGGCGTGTATAGCGCGTTGTGTTCAAAGGTCAGCGTGGCGTGCAAGCTGCCGGCGGACAGCGCGCCCGGCGCGGCGTCGCGCGTGCTCAGGCGGGCCACCGGCGCGCCGACATCTTCGAGCGCCCAGGCGTCGTGGTCGGCGTAGCGGCTGAAGCGCGGATCGGCGTAGAACAACAACCGCTCGCCTGCCTCGAAGACATCATCGCCGTCGCCCTCCCAAAGCATCAATACCTCTTCCCCGCCCCGGCGCAGCCGCAAGCCATGCGGCGAGCCGACCGCCGCCCCCGCGGCAGCCAAAGCCGCAGGGGTGATCGCCACCAGCCCCGGGGTCGCCACGTCTATCCATGCGATTACCCCGCCGGCCGACTGTCGCTCCGCACGCGCCTTGACGGCAGGCGGCGGCGCGACTTCCTGCGGATTGACCACCTGCCCGCGAACGACGCGCAGCAGCGGGTCATCGTCGTGCGTCGCCGCGCCCGGCCTGGGGCCGGTGGGCGCCGGCCAGCGCACGGTCGCCCGCAAGGCGCGCACCACTTCCCAACCCGCAGCAGTTGGCCGCGCAGGCAAGAACTGCACGCGCGCCAGCGCCACGCCGCGCATCACCCCGACCGGCTCGACGCGCAGCGGCCAAGCGTCCGGCAATGCCGGGGCCAGGGCGTCCTGCGCTGCCGCCGGCAAGGGCAGGTCGCTCACCGTCGCGGCGTCCAGCGCCTGCACCGTCACGGCCGGCAGCGTTTGGGCATCCGGCACAGCCACCAGCCAAGCTGCAAACGGCAACGCGCGCCCATCCGCCAGCGGCCAACGCAAGGGCAAGGCGTCGTCGAGGGCAGCCGAATCGAGCGCGACCTCCAGGTGCAATGCCCCCGGCTCCGTCCAGACGCGCAGCGCCGGCGCAGCACCCGCGCGCAAGGGAGGCATAGGCGCGAGGCCAAGCAGCGCGCCCATCCCCAGGCTCACCACCACGGCCATGATCTTCACAGCGGTCGCCTCACTCCGCGCGCATCACCACCGGCAACCACAGCCGGTAGGCCGACAGACCGACGCGCGCCTGCACCGGCGGGCGATGCACCGTCTCGCGGCCGGCGGTGTCCACGTCGGCCAGCCAGTACCACCACACGCCGTCGTCGGGCGCGGTATCCACGTAGGCATAGCTCGCCCCGCTCGTCCCGCCCATGGCAGCCGGCACGCTGGCGATCAGCACCGCCTGGCCGAAGTCGTTGGCCGGCGCGCGGTACAACCGGAAGGCGAAGTTGTCTTGTTCAGTCTCGGTCTCCCAGGCCAGCGTCACCTGCCGGCCGCTCACGGCGCTCACGTAGAACGCCCGCAGCGTCACTGCGGTCGGCACGCCGATCACCTCAACCTGATCGCTCGGCTCATTGGTCGGATTGTCGTGCGCATCGCGCGTGCCTTCGCCGATGACGGCATAGTTCGTCGTGCTCACGATGTCGGTGATCACGCGGAAGGTGACGGTGATGACATAGCTCTGGCCCGGCAACAGCGGCGCGCCGAAGCCGTGCGGGCCGGCAGCGGTCAGGTCGTCCCATCGCAACTCACCGGGGTCTATGACGTTCGGCGCCGGCGTCGCGTGGGTGTAGCTGAGCACGCCATCGTCGAATTGGTCAACCACCCGCAGCGTGGTGATTGCGCTTGGGCCGGTGTTGGTGACGCGAATGGTGAAGGTGATGAAGTTCGGCGCGATCAGGTCGGTGTCATAGCCCACCAGTTGTTTCTGGATCGCCACCGTGGGTTGCACGGGAGTGACGTACCAGTCACTGATATTGTTGGCCGGGTCGTCGCCAGGGGTGTCGGTGGTCACCACTGCATTGTTGATCAGCAGCACGCCATAGGTTGCTAAAGGCGAGATGCGCACCACCACCGTGATCACGACGTGCTGGCCAACGCTCAAATCGCCCAGCAGCCAGGTGAGGATCGAGCCGCTCACGCTGTTGGGCGCAGGCGTTGCGCTCAGGTAGACCATTTGGGAATCCAGCGTGTCGGTGACGATCACGTTTTGCGCAACGCTGGGGCCGAAGTTGGTGATATGCAAGGTGAAGGTCACCGTCGCGCCGGGCACGGTGATCGAGGTGTCGCTGTGCTTATGCAGCGCCACCTCGGCGCGCGCCTGAACCGGCGTGGAGATCACGTCGGTGTTATTGGCCGGATCGTCGCCGGCGGTGGAAGTGCTCGCCGTCGCCGTGTTCGTGATCAGCGCGCCGCTGGGCAGGGCCGGGCTGACCAGGACGGTCACGGTCAAGATCGCGCTCTGGCCGGCCGGCAGCGCGCCCAAGGCCCAGGTGATCACATCGCCGCTCACGCCGCTGGCCGGCGGCGTCGTCGCGAGCAGGCTCACCTCCGGCGGCAATGTGTCGGTCACCACGACGTTTTGGGCATCGCTGGGGCCGGCGTTCGTCACCACCAGCGCGTAGGTCAGCACGGCGCCGGCCTCAACCACGGTTGGCGTGGCCGTCTTGTGCAGCATCAGCTCGGCCAGGGCTTGCGTCGGCGTGTCTATCGAGTCCGTATCGGTCAAGCCGCTGCCGTCAGCGATGACGACGACATTGGTGAGCAGCGTGCCCGTCGGCACATCGCTGGCCACGCTCACCACGACGGTCAGCGCACCGTTGGCCGGCGGGTTCAGCGTCCCCAGCGACCAGGTGACCACATTGCCGCCGACGCCGCAGGCCGGCGCGCAGCTCTGGACGGTGACGCTGGGCGGCAGCGTGTCGGTCACGACGACCGCCGGCGCCGGCGCATTGCCGCCGACGGTGTAGTGCAACGTGTAGGTCAACACGCCGCCCGCCGTAGCCACCGGCGGCGTAGCGACTTTGGTCACGCTCAGCGCGTGGCTGCTGGTCACCGTGCTGGTGGTGGTGTCGGTGCTGGTCAATCCGCCGGTCTCGCTCAACAGCGCGGTGTTGACGATCTGCGTGCCGTTGGGCAACGGGCTGCTGATCTGCACCACCAGCGTCACCATGCCGACGGCCTGGGTCACGCCGCTGCCGGGCGGCAACAGGTCGCCCAGTTGCCACACCACCGGGCCGCTGTTGCCAAGGCCGGGGTGGCTGGTGGGCGGCGGTGTGGCCGTGAAGAATGTGGTGTGGGCCGGCGTGGTGTCGCTCAGCGCTACGCCCAACGCTGGCGCGTCGCCCGTGAGCGTGTAGCGCAGCGTGTAGGTGAGCAGACCGCCCGCCGTGGCCGGCTCCGGCTCGGCCGATTTGGTCACCTGCAACGCCAACGATGAGACCACGGTGTCCGTCACCGTCGCGCTCGTCGGCGTTGTTACCTCAGTGCTGGTGACCGACGCTGTGTTGGAGAGCACCAACCCGTTCGTGAGCGGCAGATGGACCGTCACCGCAAAGCTCAACGTCACCGGCGCGCCCGGCGGCAGCGTGTTGATCGTCCAGCTCAGCAACGGCAGCGCGGCGTCGCTGTTGGCGTCGCCGCCGGCAATCGAGCCGGGCACATAGCCGGTGTGGGCCGGCAGGCTGTCGCTCACCGTGACGGCGTTGGCCACGGCGTTGCCCGCGTTTTGCACCACGATGACGTAGCTCAACACATCGCCGGGTTGCAACGGGGCGCCGTTGGCATCTACGCTTTGCTTGCTGAGCAGCAACACCGGCGCGCTGCCCACCGTGGTGGTCGCGGTGTCGGTGTCGGTGACGCCGTGGCTGCTGGTGACATGCGCCGTGTTGACGATCGGCGTGCCATTGGGCAAGGGGCTGGTCACCTGCACCACCAGCGTCACCACGCGCGACGCGCCGACATCGAGCGCGCCCAACGTCCAGCTCACCACGCCGCCGGACTCGCCGCACGGCGCAGGGCCGCAACTCACGTAGCCGGTATTGGCCGGCACCAGGTCGGTGATCACCACGCCGGTGGCCGAGACCAAACCGCTGTTGGTCACCGTCAGCGTGTAGGTCAGCAGCTCGCCCGCTTGCACGATGAACGGCGCAGACTTGCTCAGGTCGAGCGCCGACTGGCCCAGTTGCACGCGCGTGGTGTCGGTAATCGGGCCGTAGTCGCGGTCGCCGGGCGTAGGGCCGGGCAGCGATGACCAGCCGGCCGCCGCCAGGTTGTCCTCGACCGCGCCGGGCGGCGCGTCGGCGTCCACCTGCGCAGTGTAGGTAATCACCAGGGCGCTGCCGGGCGGCAGCGAAATGCCCAGGCCAAAGGTGATGGCGAAGTGACCGCTGAGCGCCTCGTAACTGGTCAGATAGTCGCCCGATCCCAACGCAGCGCCATCCAGGGTCAGCCCAATCAACACGGGCGGTGCGGCGCGCATGTGCAGCGGCAAGGTGTCGCTGAAGACCAGGTCGTAGGCCGCCGAGACCGTCACCCCGTTCGCGTTGGTGAGGCGCACGGTGTAGGTCACAAGCTGGCCGGCCCCGACGACGCTGCCGCTGGGCGGCTGGCTGGCCTTGAGCAGCGCGAGCGCCGGCTCGGTCACCGTCACCTGCGTCTGGTTGGAGAGCGTCGGCCCGCCGTCCTGATGGCGCAGCGTGGCGACGTTGGTCAAAACGTCGCCCGCATTCGCGCCCAGCGGCGAGGAGACCACCGCCGTCACGGTGATCAGGCGCTGTTCGCCGGCGGGGATGCTGGCAAAGGTCACGGTGAAGGCACTGCCAACGACCACCGCGCTGCCGCCCGGCGCGTTGACGCTGTGGAGTTGCACGCGCGCGTCGAGCTGGTCGGTCACCGTCACGGCATAGAGCGCGCTGGTGATCGGCAGCTCCGGCACGACCAAGACGTAGGTCACCACGCTGCCCAGCGTCGCCGTGGGTGGTGTGACCGACTTGAGCAGCGTCGCGTCCGCCGTGCGGTGGGAGACTGCGTCGCTGCCATCGCTGTACGAGCGCTCATCCGGCGCGTAGGGGCCGGGGCCGTCGCCCGGTTGCGAGTCGTAGCCAGGCAGCGTCGCCGTGTTCGTCAGCGTCAGATTGGCGCCGATGGCGGCGCTGACCTGGGCCACCACCGTAATCACCGCCACGCCGGGCTGGCCGCTGTTCCAAGCCAGGCCCCACAGTGCGCTCACCTGCCAAGTCAGTGTGCCGGTCGCGCTCACCGGCGGTTGCGCCAAGAAGGCGGCCGTGGGCGGCGCGTTTGCGCTCAGCGTGGCCGTCACCAGCGCCAGGCCGGCCGGCAACACATCGCTGATCACGATGTCGTAGGCCGGCCCGTGGCCGTCGTTGGTGATGGTCAGGCGGTAGGTGATGAGGTCGCCGGCGCCGACCACGCTGCCCGGCGGCGGCGTGCTGTCTTTGTCCAGCGCCAGGCGGGGTTGGATCACCGCGCTGGTGGCTGTGGCGCTGACGTGATTCGGCCACGGATATTCGAGCTGGGCGTAGTTGGTGGGATAGAACAGGTCGGTCTGCGTGATCCACACCGGCGCCAGCGTGTCTATGCGCAGGCCCACGGCCTGCGCCTGGAAGGTCAGCGTCACCACCGTCGGCGCGTCTTGCGCGCTGGTGATGGGCGCGAAG
>RFGC01000047.1 GCA_003697135.1 Acidobacteriota bacterium | reverse complement strand
CGCCACTTTATACACTCCCCGAAGGGAGTCTTAACCGTTCGACTTGCATGTCTGAGGCACGCCGCCAGCGTTGATTCTGAGCCAGGATCAAACTCTCGACTAAAACTCGAGAATTGATTCACGGAACTCGCTATACCTAGTTTTCAAAGATCAAAATCCCTAAAACCATCGAAAAATTTCGCCTTTTTTTCAATCGCCTTATCTCAAGGCGAAATTTTAATTATATCTAACTCATCTTTTATGTCAAGCCCACAAAGAAAGAAATCAAAATTTTTTTTCAATTTAATATCAAATCTCTTTTCTCCGCAGGCAAATTTGTATTTTGCAATTTCAAACCTCTGCTTGTCAAGTTTTTGTTTAAGAATTTTTCAAAAGAACTTCAAAATTTTTTAACTCAGAGAATCTTGGAGCGGGCGACGAGATTCGAACTCGCAACTTTCAGCTTGGGAAGCTGACACTCTACCGTTGAGTTACGCCCGCTTTCACTTAGATAAAATACAACGAAAAACTCTCAAGATGCAAGTAAAAATCTCAAAAATTGGCTTATGAGTTTATCGAGAAACTATGAGTCGTAAGTTATCAGAGAATGCACATTGTAACCGTTCAATTTGCTTCTCCCATTCAAGAAGGTCAACTCTATAACAAAGGCTAGTCCAACTACCTGACCACCTAGACCTTCTACCAAGTCAACTACCGCCTTTGCTGTTCCTCCTGTTGCTATTAGATCATCAACTATTAAAACCCTGTGTCCCTGTCCTACGGCGTCCTTGTGCATTTCAAGACTGTCTTGCCCATATTCAAGCTCATAAGACACCGAAACCTTCTCAGCAGGAAGTTTTTTTGGTTTACGAACAGGAACGAAACCAGCCCCGAGCATATACGCAATCGGCGAGGCAAAAATGAAACCTCTTGATTCTATACCTATAACAGTATCTATTTTCTCTCCTTTAACCTTTTCGGTTAAGGCTTCTATGGTCTTCTTGAGTCCAGATGCATCTTTTAGAAGCGTTGTAATGTCGTAAAAATTTATTCCCGGTTTCGGAAAATCGGGCACTTCACGAATTAACTTTTTTAACTCAACTGCTACGTTTTCCATAATCTATGCCGCAATTTTGCTATGTTAATTCTCGAGAAACCACTTTGTCAAAGACTCTTCATTATCTTTCTATCCTGAAAGATGAATAAGCACCGCTTGGCTCTAAAACTACTTCCTCGATGTTTCTTACTATTGAAAACCTTGGCCCTGTCATCAATTCTTTTTTGAAATTTTCCATTTGTTGCGACTCACCTTCAGCAACCACCTCAACATCACCGTTTTCCAAGTTCCTCACGTAGCCAACAATCTGATGTTCGGCTGCTGCACGTTGAGTGAAAAACCTATATCCTACGCCCTGCACAATCCCGCTTATTATGAACTTCCTAGCCACTTTCATAAAACCATATCCAAACAGCAAACAAGCCATTCAAACAAGAATCACAAACCAATAATTTTGACCCTTTATGCTTTTTTGTCAAACCTAAGACCTACAAACCACAATCTTTGATGTTGAAAATCCGCAAAACTTAAGATTTGTGTTCTAAAGAATGAAGCCTTTACTAACCGCCTATTATGACCGTCGGCTCACCTTTTGTAATCGTGTTTGCAGGTCCTATAGCTTCAAGGATTGTATCGCCTTGTCGTGCTGCAGGCAAGAAATTTATCATTACAGTTGCTGAACCATTGATTACAACTCCAGGTCCGTGCGGCGGAACCGGTGTTGGTGTGCTACACGAGTGAATATCAGCTCCAGACGCTGCAGCACTCATTATTGCATTAGACATCGAAGCAAGCGCAGCTGATTTTGTAGCTTGCTCCGCAGCATAAGCGGCAGGTGCTCCAGGAGTCCCAGCTGCTGCTGTCGCCGCTTCTGCAGCTCTTATTGCCGCATCTGCAGCGGCTTTTGCCGCTTGGAGTGCCGCTACTGCTGCCAAAGGAATCCCACGCCACGCAGGCGCAAAACCTATCAAAACATTCGGACTTCCAGGGCCTGGCGACAGATTCGGCGGTATCGGATGAGCAACCGTATCAACCAACACTCTAGCTGCTGGTCCTTGAGGCATAAACTCTTATAAAGCGTATGGTATTAGTAAGTCTTTCTCTAAAACTGTTTCTTTCACGTTAACTTTTCCGTCCCCGGCAATTTCTAACTCCATCTTCACCAAATCTTGCCCCTTAACAACGAACAACACACAACGACTCTCTTGGCATTCTGGTTTTTTGACGACAGTTTTGAATCTTTCTTGAAACTCGTCAAATTCTCGTCTTTTTTCCTCACTCAAATTCGGTCTCGGCTTCAAGTCTTGCACATTTTCTACAATCTCGAGCCTTCCGTTAGGCAAATAAACAACCTTGAGATAAACTTTTGCGTATTCAAGCTTTAGTTCTTTTTTGTCAATCCTTAGCCCACTCTTCAAGACAAACTCAAAGAATTTCTCAGCATCAGCATTTAACAAATATGTATTCTCCTCACCATCAACTCCAACATAAATAATCAGCGGCCTTGTCGGCAAAAATCTTGTGATTCGATAAATTTTACCTTTGTCTAAGAAAGGCGTATTGAGAGAATCAAGCTTTACATCGCCTTTTTGAAGAATTATTGCCGTTTCTTCCAATCCGCTTTTGACCAATTTTTCGGCTAATTTCTCTTTGTCTTCCATTTCTTTTTTCTCCAAATTTCCTACCGATGCTGGGAATCTCTTCTCATGACAAAAACTCTGCAACACAGTAAGCAAAACTATCAAAATTGCAATTTTATGGGTTCCCACTGCGACCATGCGCTCTATCCCAAATCTGCCCGTAGTAATTAGGGTAATTCTGCCCGTTCGTTGAAGTGACTACTTCACCATTCTGAAAGCCTTGCAGAACTCTTGCACGTCCAGCCGCACGACCGATTGCATCAGCTTCCTCGTCTGTTAGATTCGGATTTTGCCTTCTAGCTTCTTCAACTGCGTTACTATAGGCTTGGTTATATTCACTCTCTAACGGAAAACTTGCTCCAGAAACATCTGTTCCCGACGCTTGTAACTCTCTTTTTGCTTCTATACTCGCAACCGTTCCATCAACCTCTTCTTGGAGCATAGTGTTAACGTATTCTTCCCTAGTTTGATTTTGAACATCTCCGCTTCTATGTTCATGAGATACCTCAGCATGGTTCATTTCATGAACAAATGTCAAAGCAGAGTTAGTTGGACTTTGAGATGGATCAAGGTTCATAGTGTTAGTAGAATGATCGAAGGAAGACCCTTGGCCGGGATTAAAAGTTGGGTTGACACCGTATCTATCATAAACTTCTAAGGCATGGCGACCGCGCTCAGAGTTGGCTAGTATGTTTCTAATCTGAGTAATCCTAGGGTCTTCACCTGGACGTGGTGGAGCTATGTAGTGTTGAGACCTAAGTTGTCTTCTTCTTCTCGTTGCTAAACTCAAAGCTCCTCGTCTTCTGCTTAAAAAGCCCGGCTCACCTGTATCTGCTATCTCTGCATCGAGTGGATCGGTAATCATAGGATCAGTTGTCCCGTTTGCAAAACCACCTGAATTTATTTTGACCATAGTCCCAGCTATTGTTATGCCGCTTGGATCAATCATTATGCAATTGCCACCAACCTTGAGACTGATCTTAGTTTTTGCCTCAATCGTCACCTCCAAGGCATTCAGTTGGGCCTTTTGCTTGACAAGCGTTGAAAGACTATTTTGATAATCCTCTACTACTTCTCCTTTAACAGACTCGTGTAGCTTACCGTCAATTCCTATGTAAAAAGAATCCTTGATGTGCAAATCATAGTTTCCACCAACAGTGATTGCTAGATTTCCCCCGGGTTGGTTATCAGTTCTAACTCCTACGACTTCGTGTCTATTTCCACCGCAAGTTTCGTAAAGCGAGCCTCTGACTCTAACGTCCATTCTTCTTTGAGAACGTATAAAAACTTGCTCTTCGCCTTTCTTATCCTCAAACCTAATTTCGTTGAATCCGCCACCTCCTTTTGACGAGTTCGATTTTATGGTTGATTTCGTTTTTTCATCTGGAAGTGCATAAGGCGGCATCGAGACAGGGTTGTAAACGCATCCGGTTACAATTGGCTGATCTGGATCGCCTTCAAGAAAATCTACTATAACTTCCATGCCTACACGCGGGATAAACATCATGCCCCATTTGTTTCCAGCCCAACCCTGTGCAACTCTAAGCCAGCAGGAACTCGTTTCATTGTCTTTCCCCTCCCTATCCCAATGAAACTGAACTTTAATGCGTCCGTATTTGTCGGTGAAAATCTCCTCTCCTGCTGGGCCGACAACATAAGCAGTTTGGCTTCCATAAACTATGGGCTTAGGAGTCTTCTTAGGCGGGCGAAAAGGTGGCTGCCCAGAACCATAAGGGATACACTCAAAGCTCACCATGTAAGGATTTTCAACTTCATCGCCACTTACATAACTAGGCGATTGAACAGCATGATGAATTGCTTTTGTTATTACGTAATCGCCATTTGCAGATTTATTAGGATGATTGAACAACGTGAACTTAAATCCTGTTGAAATAGCAGCACAGTCAGAGGTCGCCCGAATCGTTTTATATTGAGAGTCTATCTGTTCAATCTTGTCTTGTGCCGTTTTTTTGTTATCTTCAAAAATCTTTTGTAACTCAGAAGAATTCTCGCCTCCGCTTCTATCTATGCCATCATATTTTCGAGCATAGCCACCAGGAAAATCGTAAATCTCAAGATCTCCCAAACTACCTAAACCGGCAGGTTTAAACCTACTTACTGTCATTGCTTCTAGATTTCTATGAGGAAGCTGGAAATTAAAATCCCAAAGCGTTACTTTGTTACTTTGAAGCTTGTAATCCGTTTGCCATGAAGTTATAGAACTACGCCAATCGTCTTGTCTTTCAACCTTGATGAAGCAAGGTATTGAGCTTTTTCCCGGACAAGGAAGATGAGATTGAGGAGTATCGGCAATTACCATCCGATGAGTGTTAACATCGTGTTCAAAGTAATAATAAATTCCTTCTTCTTCCATCAAACGCGAAGCAAAATCAAAATCAGATTCGCGATACTGAGTGCAATAGTTCCTAGGATGATAGTTTCGCTGAAGTTTGAAAACCACTTCAAAGCCCTCAAAAATTCTCTTCAAAATTTCGGGAACAGAAAGCTGCTGAAAGATTCTGCTTTGAACATTTTGAGTCAGCACCCATACAGCCGGAACTATAGTAGCGCGATATTTTGAAAATCTTGTATCACGGTAACCTTGAGAAAAGCTCTGAATAATCCCATTAAAACAACGTTCTAAGCCGTCTCTTTGCGAAATCGTAATCGTAGCCGGCATTCCCAAAATGGACGCAGCATCAATTTCTGTAACTTCATATCCAGGAGAATTTTCCGCATGCAAAAGCTCAACTTCTATACGAAAAAGCTCAGAAATCCCTTCAGTAACTGTTAGCGTTTGCAGAAGCAAAAAATCCCTCTCTAAATTCGATACGGAAATTCTTAACAATCGTCCGTCTTGCGTCGTCATCTTTGATAAACTTTAATACACTAACCTTAACTTAGCAATTGCATAAGACGACCTGTTTTGATGATTTTTGCCGTTTTGCAAAACTCTCCGACATTTTTTAGCATCTTTTGTGTTATATTGAGAACCAAAAATGCCAAATCCCAAAAATCACAGCAGTTACAAATACAGAAACAGTCGTAGCAACGATAGCACAAAAGTTTATTCTTTCAAAAAACCAAAACCGAAACTTATAAGACGGGTACTGACTTTCCTGCTAAGTCCTTGGCTGATAGGTATCGCTAGCACAATCCTTGTTGGTTTGGTTCTTGTCGCTACTTATTTTTGGTTTGAATATTCTGCAAAAATAGATCTGCTTTTAAGCGGTGAAATTTTCACGCGCAACGCAGGCATCTATGCCGCACCCAAAGTTTTGCGCGATGGCGAAAGCTTTTCCATTCAAGAGTTGGTTTCATACCTAAAATCAGCAGGTTATGTCGAAAAAGGTAGCAAAACCGATCCTTCCAGAAGTCGTTATCAGATTCAGGAAAACTCTCTCTTAATTGAGCCAGGCGAAACAAGCTTAGTTGACGGAGAAAGAATCTTCCCACCGCTTTTGGTTAAATTCACCAAAGATGGCAAAAAGGTTGACTCGATAACCGATCTGAATCTTGGAAAAACAGTAAAGCGAGCAAAACTTGAGCCTAGGCTTTTGAGTTCCCTAGCAGGCGAGAATGAAGGAAGAAGAAAAGTTGTAAGTTTCAATGACTTACCAGAACATCTAATCAAAGCAATAATAGTCACTGAAGATCGCGCTTTCTTTCAGCATCATGGTGTAAACTTGCGCGGTATTCTACGAGCACTATGGCGAAGATATGAAGGCAATGACGATTCGCCTATAGCGTATCAAGGCGGTTCTTCCATAACTCAACAACTCGTCAAAAATCTCTTCCTTACACCGGAAAGAACTATCAAAAGAAAACTTCAGGAAGCCTACATGTCCATAATTCTGGAAACAAGGCTCACCAAAGAAGAGATATTCACCCTCTACGTGAACCAAATCTATCTCGGTCAACAAGCTGGAGTCTCAATTTATGGCGTTGGAGAAGCATCAAATGCCTATTTTGGCAAAGATGTATCTCAATTAAGCCTTGCGGAATCAGCCTTTATTGCAGGGCTTATCCGTAGCCCAAATCGCTATAACCCATACAAAGACCCGAAAAAGGCTACCGAGAGAAGAAACCAAGTTTTAATGTCAATGCTCGAAGAAGGCGTAATAACACCAGAAGAATTTGAACTAGCAAAGCAAACACCTTTGAAATTGGCTCCACCAAATCGTCCGGAGCTACGTGATCTTCCATACTTCACTCAATACGTTATTGAAGAAATACCAAAATATGTAAACGATCCTGAAGCAGTTCAACACTTGAGAATATACACGACTCTAGACGTCGATCTTCAAAAGGTGGCATATCAAGCTGTTACAAAGAGGCTTGAAAAACTCCAAAAGTATTTTCCGAAGAAGAAAGATCAGTTACAGGCGGCCCTTGTAGCTCTCGATCCAAAAACGGGCGATGTGCTTGCGATGATTGGTGGAAAAGATTTTCTTGAAAATCAATTCAACCGCGCCACCAATGCAATGCGTCAACCTGGCTCTGTCTTCAAACCAATAGTTTACGCCGCAGCAATAAACACCGCTTATGATCCAACCTCTCGTATATTCACAGCCGCATCTGTTTTTAAGGATGAGAAGAAGGTTTTTACTTACGGACGCGAAACTTATTCGCCAAATAATTTCGGCGATGTTTTCACAAACAAGGAAATGACTTTACGCGATGCCCTTGTCAAGTCGAAAAATGTCATAACAGTCGAATTGGCAATGGAGCTAAATATCGGCAAAGTTATGAATCTTGCACACAAATTTGGTCTGCCAAAAGTTGAAAAAGCATATCCTTCGATGGCACTTGGAACAGCTGAGGCAACACCATTGCAAGTCGCTACAGCTTACACCGTTTTTGCAAACCTCGGGGATAGAGTTTCACCGAAACCTATAAGCATGATAACAACAGGCGACGGCAAAGTCGTCTCAAAGCCAACTCCAAACAAAAGAAACATCTTGCGTTCAGATGTGATCTACATAGTAAACGACATGCTTAAGGATGTAATCAACCGCGGAACAGCCGCATCTGCTCAGGCTTGGGGTTTCAGAAACTCACCAGGACGCGCTTACGCAGGCAAAACAGGCACTTCCAGAGATGGCTGGTTTGCAGGCTTTACTCCCAATCTGGTTTGTGTTGTCTATGTCGGATTCGATGATGGTTCAGACCTAAACATGAAAGGCTCTGATTCAGCACTTCCAATATGGGCTGATTTCATGAAGGCGGCTCTAGAGCTTTATCCTGAATGGAACGGCGATTGGCAAATGCCTGATACAATCGTCAAAGCTGAGATTGATATACGAAATGGTAAGGTTTTGAGGGAGCTTGACAACTCCGATTTATCAAATACACAAAGCAACCCAGAAAACAATCCCCAGCAAAGTTCTCCGAGCCAACAAGATGGTTCACAAGCCGAACCGCTTTTAGAAAATACAACTACAAACGAGATTCCACCTGAATTCAGAAGAGTAGAGCTTTTCATCAGAGGGACTCTTCCTATCAAAACCACTCAGGAAGAATACTTCGACGAAACCAAAGAAATCGAGTCCCTTCCCGAAAACTATGAGAATAAACTTTACGAAAGCAATGAAGCAATTGGGTCTGAAACTAGTCCTTCTGCATCTTGGGTAGATCAAGAACTCAAGCAAAAGCCAGAGGGAGAACCAAAGGCGAATGAGCCGCTTTCCAGTCCTAAGGCTTTAATATCTGTATGTCCAACAAGCGGCTTAAAAGCTACGCCCAAATGCCCGAAAAAAGAACTAAAAGAGTTCAACAAAGGTGAAGAGCCACAAGAATTTTGCTACATTCATTCGCCTTGAAATTCATGGCAAATATAAACTCTGAATCCGCAAATATGCCTAGGAAAACTCTATCGAAAGAACATTTGCCGGTAAAGTATTGCGTTGTTTGCGGTTTACCTTTCAAGTGGCGTAAGAAATGGAAGAGAGTTTGGGAAAATGTGAAATACTGTGGCGAAAGATGTAGAAGAAATAAGCACAAATCAAAATAACAGAAAAACTATGTTCCAGAATAATCTCAAAACATAGAACAACTTCTCAAGGCAAAATTTCTTTCAGCAAGATAATTTGTGATGATCAACTCTGTAACTGGACCTCGTTTAGCCCCGTTGCAATTGATAGCACGGTTAGCCAAAACTTCATGTATGGTAAAGTCGGGCAGATTGTAAAGTGATCTAATAACCTCAGTGTCGGAGTTGGAAAGCATTACATAAACGCCTCGTTTGCCTAGCTCGATTGCAACATCACGCAGACGCTCTTGATCAGACAATCCAAAGCCGTCCGCATAATAAGAAGTAAAATTTGCCGTCGGCGACAGAGGAGCATACGGCGGATCAAAATAAACAAAGTCACCTCGAACCGCTCTTTCAAGCACAGTTTCAAATGATGCACGCAAAATCTCTACTTCCTGCAGGGCACGAGAAACTGCCGTCAAATTTTCAGGGTCGAAATACTTAGGGTTACGGTAACGCCCAAACGGCACGTTGAATTTTCCTTGACGATTAACACGATACAAACCATTGTATCCAGTTTTGTTCAGATAAATCATTCGTGCTGCTCTTTCTGGTAAAGTTAAATCCCAAGGATTTTTTTCACGAATCGAGTAATAAAACTCCTTACTATGAGGAAATTCGGAGAGAATACTAATAACTTCCTTGAGACTATCACGAATCGCTATGTATGTGTCAATGAGTTCAGGGTTGAGATCAGAAAGAATAGCACTTGGGCTTAAATCTGTTCGTATTTTCCGCTCACGATATAAGCGAAAGAAGAGAGCACCACTACCTACGAATGGTTCATGATAGGTGTTGAATGCTAGTGGCATTCGTTCAAGTAGCGCATCTGCTAACTGCGTCTTACCACCAGCCCATTTCAAAAACGGTCGCGGAACAGGCAAATTACCCATATCACAACCCAAAGTATAAACGCAGCCATTCTTCAAGTTCATCATACCAAACCACCTTACCGGTGGCCATCAAATACCCTACCATGTTTGCGGAAGCCGGTAAACTTTCCTTTCATATCGTTGGCGAATAGAATAGAAACGGCACATGTTGCCTCCCCACCACAAACGAGAATGGTTAACTGTATGAAATCCACAAAGGATAAAAAGTCTGAACAGAGCCTTACGATCCATCCCTTAATAAAAGAAACAATACTAGCGCTCGAATTTCTTGGTGCTGAAGTTACGGAACACTGGAAATCTCCCGAATCCTTCGGCTCGTGGCATATAGTTTTTCAGTTTGAAGAGCATATCTTGCGCCTGGTTTTTGACGGAAAAGAGCTAGTGTATGAACTCCAGCAAAAGGCTGAGAATTCTTTTTCTCCTCAAGATTGGGAACCAATCGCCTTTGTAAGGGTTCAGACGGAAGATAAACTTAGCGTTTACGACGAGTATTGGTGGGAACAAGACAAATGGTTAAAAAAGCGCACGAAAACTGCCTCAAATTTCTTCGTCTGGCTCATTGAAACAATTAGGGAAAAGTGCTTATGATCTGATCGCTAGTATCCCGATGTTCAAATTTAATCTTTGACGAATGAGATGTCTCTTGATGCTCACCAACTGAGCGGAGGGATAACCATGATTGTGTGGGTTCTGGGCTACATGCTCGCTGCAGCCATTGTGCTTCTTGCAACTCTACTCCTGAGTCTGGAGTTAAGTATGGCCATTGGAACGATCGTAGAAGGACCTTCATGGATTTTTGAGGTAGTCATTTGAGCACTTCTGCTTGTCTGGACGTTTTTTGGTGCTCAGCGACCCGCAATAGCTCTAGATCGAGCCTGCAAGGCGGCATTGATGATTAGCGCTTTGTTTCCTCTTTGTCTGTTCAGCACGAAGTTGATGCAACCGAGTTGGTGGGAGGGATTAGGTGGTTTGGGTTTAGGACTCGCTATGGGATTCATCTTGATTATACTGAACTTTATCGTTAATCCTGGTTTATGCACACTGCAACTACTAGCCCAGCGATCTCTGAAAACCCTACCAAAATTCGCAGGCTCGTTAGTGCCTCCAGTCAAAGTATTGGCATTGTATGCCGCTCTAGCAGCAACCTGTGTTTTGCTTGTATGGTTTATGCCCTTTATGTTATTGCCTGCAGTTATAGTATCTACGGTCTGTAGCTTGATCTTGATGTTATGGCCGCGCGGCGTTTTTGCTTTTCGCGCAAGCATCAGCTTAGCTGGCCTTTATGCTCCCCTAACAGGAGGAATGGCTTTAACGGCCCTGTTGATCGTAACAATCCTATGGAGCGTATTGAAAGGACAAAACAACTCTTCTTACAGCGTGGGTTCTAATCAACAGGAAAGCGAAAGTGTAAGGCAAAGTTAGGAAAAATTTTGACGATGACACAAAAATACCGTATCTTGAGACTTATCTTAGGCGACCAGCTAAACCCGCAACACTCTTGGTTTAGAGAAAGAAACGAAAAAATCCTGTATTGCATGATGGAAGTTCGCCAAGAAACTGATTATGTTCGCCATCACATACAAAAGATTGTCGGATTTTTTCTTGCAATGCGTAGTTTCGCCAATCTATTGCGTCAAAAAGGACACAACGTCTTTTATTTCACTATCAATGACCTAAACAATCGTCATTCGATACCGGAAAATCTTCAATGGCTGATTCATAAATTCAAGATTCAGAAATTCGAGTACCAAATGCCCGATGAATGGCGTCTGGACCAACAAATCAGAGAGTTTTGCAACCAGATCGGCATAGAAACAAAAGTTTATGACACCGAGCATTTTCTTACAACACGCAATGAATTAGCACAATTTTTCAAGGATAAAAATCAAATTCTCATGGAAACTTTTTATCGTTACATGCGAAAGAAACACGCAATTTTGCTCGACAAAAACGGAAAACCAGAAGGCGGGAAGTGGAATTTCGACAAATCAAACAGAAAACCTTTGCCCGAAAAATTTTCATTTCCTCCGTTTTGGAAAGCAACTCACGACGCAAAGCCGATTCTTGAAGAAATTTCAAAGGCAGGCATTACAACAATCGGTAAGCCTAAAGATGAATTTTCTCTACCCATCAACCGAAGCGAAGCACTTACACAACTTGAGCATTTTGTGCGTGAACTTCTACCAAACTTTGGAGATTACCAAGATGCGATGCATGATGCTGAACCTTTTCTATTTCACTCGCGGCTTTCCTTTGCACTCAACCTAAAAATGCTAAACCCGAAAGAAGTCGTTGAAAGAGTTGCTAACGCTTACTATGAAAATCCGAAACTTTACAAACTTAATCAAGTTGAAGGTTTCATCCGTCAAATCATCGGTTGGCGTGAATACATGCGCGGGATTTATTGGAAAGAAATGCCTTCATACAGCAAACTAAACTACTTCGGCCATAACAGAAAACTACCTTCGTTTTATTGGACTGCTAATACAAAGATGAACTGCCTGAAAAATGCGATCCAAAATTCTCTCGAAAATGCTTATGCACACCACATTCAACGCCTCATGATTACCGGCAATTTTGCTTTGTTGAATTTAACGAGTCCCGATGAAGTAGATGAATAGTATCTGGGAATTTATGCAGACGCAATCCAATGGGTTGAAATTACAAACACGCGTGGAACGTCGCAATATGCTGATGGCGGAATAGTCGGCACAAAGCCTTATATCTCATCGGCTTCATACATAAACAAAATGAGCAACTATTGCAAAAAATGCTTCTACAACCCAAACGAAAAGGTCGGTGAGCGCGCTTGTCCTTTTAATTCCTTGTATTGGAATTTCCTAAACGTCCACCGCAAGAAACTTCAACAAAACCAACGCATGAGCGTTGTTTACAAAACTTGGGACAAATTCGATATGAATTTGCGCCAAAAAATCATCGAAAAAGCTGAAGAGAACCTGAAAAATGTCGAAAATCTATGATTTTTCTCTTATCTCTAAATAACGCACCTCTAAAATCTCGGAAATACTCTGATTATCGAATCAGGAAACCACTCATCAAGATTTTTTGTTACAGCATCAGCACCTGATGAGCGCATGGTATCTTCATCGAAAGTGTTCAGCACAGCCAAAGTTTTCATTCCTACAGACTTAGCCGCTTGAATGCCTTGTGGGACGTCCTCTATGACAAGACATTCATGGCGCTCAAGCGGTAGATGCCCTCTTGAAGATCGAATTGCATCTATCCTGCGAAAAGCTTTCAAAAAGCATTCTGGATCGGGCTTGTGCTTTTTAACGTCCTCAGCCGAAATAACCGCATCAAAATAATTCCCCAAACCAGTTTTTTCAAGAACATAGTTTATCTCAGTGCGATTTGCCATGCTTACAAGCCCCAACGAAAAGCGATGACTGCACTTTTTGATGAAATTCTCGACTCCATTAAACAAAGGAATTCCATTACCGTCAATGACCTCATACCATTTTTCAATCTTTCTTCTCAAAATTTGCTCGACTTCCTCATCTGAGATGCTTTCTCCCGCACGCCTGAACTGCTCTTTGATGAAGGCTCTGTCGTCCATTCCTGTGCAGGAATAATAATCTTCTTCCTCAAGCAAGAAGCCGTATTCTCTGAACAATTCCGTATAAACCTTCATCTGCAAAGGTTCATCATTGATAATGACTCCGTTGAAGTCCATCAAAATCGCTTTGATCATAGTGAAATGAATTTTACCTATCGCATTTTGGCAAATCAAGTTAATTCAAAAACTTCGCATCAAAAAGGTTACCTTGCCCCAAGATGCCATGTGGATCGAAGGCTTTTTTCATTGCTACCATCTCGTTCAGATACCTTTCGCCAAATTGCACGTAAAGATATTTTCTTTTGTGTTTGCCGATTCCGTGTTCCGCAGAAATCGTCCCACCTAGCATTATTGCTTGTGCAATGAAACGCCCGTAAAGATGCCTTGACTTCACGGCTTCTTCTTCATTTTTCGGAAGCAAATTTGCGTGCAAGTGACTGTCGCCGATGTGACCGAAAATGACATAATCAATCCCACTTTCTTCGAGCTTGATTTTGTAAAACCTCAAAAAGGATAGGAAATTCTCATCGGGAACAGCCATATCGGTTCCGACTTTTCTTTGATTGTAACGCGCGATCCTTTCGTTAACGGCAACGGGAAGTGCATGGCGAAATTGACGCATCTTTTCTCTATCTTGTTCGTTCGTCGTAAACCATGAAATCTCAAGACTGGCATTGTGCTTCTCAAGTAGCGCGTTCCACTTTTCAAGCAATAAGTCTTCATTATCTTGTGTTGTCTCTTGCTCGAAAAAGATTGCTGATGAAACCGTCTGCGGAGTTTCAGGAAACTTTTGCGAGATAAACTTAAGCGATTGAGAGTCGAAGTATTCGAGAAGCGTAGCATCTATTTCGTTTTGATTCCTTTCAGCTCTAGAGCGAAAAGAAAGCTCTCTGGCTTCAAAAACAAAATCAAGCAAGTCTCGTTCATCTTTGAAAAAGACAATGCCGCTAAAGAATGCTTCTGGCTTCGGCAAAAGCTCAAGTTCGGCTTCAACTATGACTCCTAGAGTGCCTTCACTACCTATGAAAATGTCAACAGCATCTACCTTGTCGCCTGAAAAATAGCCTGTTGTGTTTTTACGAACATTCGGTTGCCGATATGTCGGAAGTTTTGCTCTGATAATGCTACCTTGATCGGTTTGAAGCTCGATATAGCCTTTCTCCGAAAAAATTTTGCCTCTTTTTAGGCTCAAAGTTTCGCCGTTTGGCAGTATAACTTTTAAGGCTCTGACGTATCTTCGCGTCGCACCGTATTTGAAACTTCTTGCACCGCTGGCATTCGTTGCAATGTTACCGCCGATTTGACAACTCCATTCCGTCGGATCGGGCGGATAGAAAAGATTTTCGCTTTCGACTAAACGTTGAAAATCTTTCAAAATCGTGCCTCCTTGCACTACAGCAAAGCAATCTTTTTTGTTGATCTCCTTAACTTGGTTAAGCTTTTCCATTGAAATAACATATCCGCCGAAAGGAATAGCACCGCCAACTGTGCCTGTTCTAGCTCCCGAAATGGTTACGGGAATTTTCTTTGCATTAGCTTCTGCAAGAATCTCGGCAATCTCTTTTTCATTTTCAGGAATAAAAACCTTTTCGGCGTATCCGCCAACGATATTGCTTGCGTCTTTCAAATAGCTTTGGAATTCATCCTGTTGTGTTTTGACCTGCATAAACTCATCGCTTTTGAAGATTGCAATTTTGCGGCACGGCAATAGGATATTTTCCATTCCAACACGCCGTGCAAAAATTTTTCGGGTCAAGCCCTATTGCTTCAAGCATTCCTTCAAGCGAAAGATAACCTAGAGAATCTGCACCGATATAGCGCCGAAGTTCTTCAATGGAAACTTGTGCCGCTATCAATTCGGCTTTCGTCGGTGTGTCAACACCATAATAACAAGGCGATATTGTCGGCGGGCAACTTATGCGAACATGAACCTCTTTTGCTCCAGCTTCTCTAACCATCTGAACGATCTTTTTCGATGTAGTCCCGCGAACGATTGAATCATCAACTAAAACTATCCGCCTGCCGTTTATCAAATCCTTAATCGGATTCAATTTCAAACGAACGCCGAATGAACGAATGCTTTGAGAAGGCTCGATGAAGGTTCTGCCGACATAGTGATTTCTGATTATTGCTTGACGAAAGCTTATGCCTGATTGAGCTGAGTATCCGATTGCGGCCGCAACGCCAGAATCAGGAACAGGAACGACCAAATCAGCGTCACACGGCTGTTCAATAGCTAATCGTTTTCCCATTTTGTGGCGCGATTCGTTCACCGAACGACCAAAAATAATCGAATCAGGACGCGAGAAATAAACATGCTCAAACGCGCAAAAAGCAAAATTCTTCTTCTGAAATGGAAATGATTGCTGAAGGCCCCTTCCATTTATGACTAGCATTTCGCCGGGTTCTATTTCACGCACATATTCGGCATCAATCAAATCAAAAGCGCAAGTTTCGCTTGCAACACACCAAGAATCTTTCAACTTGCCAAGAACCAAAGGTCTAAAACCACGAGGGTCTCGAACAGCTATAAGCGAATCGAGCGTTAAGAAAAGAAGTGAAAATGCACCTTCGGTTTCATTCAGAACCTTTGCAATCGCTTCCGTTACATGGCTTGCTTTCGTTCTCGCAATTGAATGAAGTATCGTCTCGGTGTCAGAAGTCGAAGAAAAGATCGCTCCGCTCTGTTCAAGCTCCTTCCTCTTTTGCTCTGCAAAGGGAAGATTGCCGTTGTGGCAGATAGCTAACTGCCCATGCTGGCAGGTCACGGCAAAAGGTTGAACTTCTTTGATTGTGTTTTTACCTGCGGTTGAGTATCTCGTATGCCCAATCGCCATGTGACCTTTAAGGCTTTTAAGGACTGGCTCTGTTAAAACATCTGCTACAAGTCCGATTGAGCGAAATTGATAAAGTTCGCTACCATCAGAAGAAACTATCCCGCAAGCCTCCTGTCCACGATGCTGAAGTGCAAACAAACCAAGCTGGGTTATCGTGGAAGCTTCAGAATGCCCATAGATGCCGAAAATTCCGCACTCTTCATGAAACTTATCGGTAGGACTCGAAGAAGAAGATAATGCTTTCTCGTGAGACTTGATCATTCTCAGTAGTTTATCTTGCGACCTTACCAAACTTCAGGATAGCAGAAACTCTGAAAGAATACAGCTTGGCAATCAACAATTCGTTATTAGTCGTAGAATTCAGTATCTGCCGCATTTTTGTTTTCGAGAAGCTGTATAAATTTCTTAGCCGCAATCGAAAGGTTTCGATCACTTCGATAAATTATTCCAACCGGCCGCACCCATTCTTTTTCTACCAACTGAACAACCACTAACTGTCCGTTTCGCTCTTCATCTACAACCGATGGATAAGGAACAATAGCAAGCCCAAAGCCAACTTCAACAGCTCTTTTGATTGTTTCGATGTTGTCAAATTCAGAAACTTTGTTGACCTCGACTCCATAGGATTTCAAGATTTTGTCAATCGCTTTTCTCGTGGGAATATCACGCTCGAACATTACGAAATCCCGCCCATGAAGCTCAGTTGCTCTAATCTTCTTTTTTCCTGCTAATTCATGACCTGGCGGACAAATCAACACAAGCCGATCAGAAGGCATCGGCACGATTGTTAACCCTCGTTTCTGTTCTGGAAACGCAATTATTCCTAAATCAACATTGCCGTTCAAAACATCTCTAACGACTCTCGTTGTCCTTGAATACTCAATATCAATCTTCACAGCAGGAAACTTTGACATAAATTCTCTCACTTTAGGCGGAAGTTCATGAAGCCCAACTGAATAAACAGTAGCAACTCTTATCTTTCCGCTAATCGTTCCCGTCAAACTCCTCATTGATTCCTGAAGCTGATCGTAGCTTTCCAAAACACGCTTGGATGCCCGATAGAAAACTTCTCCTGCCGGAGTCAGACGAATCTCGCGTTTCCCACGCACCCTGTCAATCAAACGCCGACTAAACCGTTTTTCCAGCGAACGAATCTGCTGACTAACTGCCGACTGCGTAATAAAATTTCTCTCCGCCGCCAGCGAAAAACTCTGCGTCTCTACAAGATCGCAAAAGATTTTTAATGTCTCAATGTGCATACACTTCAATTTAATAATAAGTTTTTCTACAAACTTCACTCAAGAACATTCACCAAAACTTATTTATCAAAAAAGCAAAAATCATAACTTCGGTGATTGAAACATAAGCATAAATTTTCTAATCTCAAAAATTGAGACTGAAAGGAAAGGCTTTAGAAAGATGGCACTGAGTAAAACGTTTCTTTTGAGAAAGTTACATCAACTAACTGGTATTGTTCCTCTCGGGATTTCTTTTTCGCTCACATGTTTACGAATTCTAAAGCGATGTATGGCGAAAAAGTTTTTAACGATGCCGTTGCTGACATTCACCATTTGCCTTTCTTGCTTTTTATTGAGATTTTCGGCATCTTTTTACCGCTTTTGTTTCATTCCGTCTATGGGATTTTCATATCTGCAGAAGCAAAGGTAAATGTTTTCAATTACAATTACGCAAGAAACTGGCTATATGTTTTCCAGCGCGTTACTGGTGTTTTCCTATTTTTCTTTATTTTGTTTCACATACTACATTTCCGATTTGGTTTATTTGGAAGTTTTGGGTTAACAGATACACCGGTTGCTGGGAATGCCGATAAGGCTTTTGCAATAGTTGCGGGTGATTTTCAAAGTGTCGGGATTTTAATTTTCTACATACTAGGAGTAGCGGCGACAGCATGGCATCTCGGCTACGGAATGTTTTTGTTTGCAGTTGATTGGGGAATGATTATCGGCGAAAAAGCACAAAAGATAGCACTTTACGCTTGTGCTTTGGTGGCTTTTTGCCTCTTTGCCGCAGGGACAAACGCTGCTTTTTCTTTCGTCCGTCCATGCGGATTGATGCCAGAAGCGCTCTGTGGCATGGAAAAACAAGAAAAGAAAGTCGAAAATCCAGAACCTTTAGCTCCAAGAAGATTCTGATTTTTCGAGCATACGGAATTCATTTCGTAAAAGTTTGAGTTTTTTTGAAAGGAGTCTGAAAAATGGCAGTGTCGAAAAAAATGAAAATAGTTGTCGTCGGCGGTGGTTTGGCCGGACTATCGGCAACGATGAAAATTGCCGAAGCAGGATACGACGTTGATTTGATTTCGGTTGTGCCTGTAAAACGTTCGCATTCAGTTTGCGCTCAAGGCGGGATAAACGGCGCAGTTAATACAAAAGGTGAAGGTGATTCTCCTTGGAAGCATTTTGACGATACCGTTTACGGTGGAGACTTTTTAGCCGATCAACCGCCAGTAAAGCGCATGTGTGAGATGGCACCTCAGATAATTTATCTCTTCGACCGAATGGGCGTTCCATTTTCAAGAACGAAAGAAGGTTTGATTGACTTTCGCCGTTTCGGCGGAACGCTTCATCATCGCACTGCCTATGCAGGCGCATCTACCGGACAACAACTTCTTTACGCACTCGATGAACAAGTCAGAAAATACGAAGTTGCTGGGAAGGTAACGAAATACGAAGGCTGGGAAATGCTTTCTCTTGTTCTCGATAGTCATCAGGTTTGCCGCGGAGTGGTAGCAATGAACCTTCAGACACTTGAACTTAAAGCATTTCCCGCAGATGCAGTCATAATCGCTACGGGTGGTCCGGGACTTATCTTTGGTAAGTCAACGAACTCACAAACCTGCACAGGAAGTGCGGCTTCCGCATGCTACCAACAAGGCGCAAAGTATGCAAACGGCGAGTTCATTCAAGTTCATCCAACTGCCATCCCCGGCGAAGATAAATTGCGCTTGATGAGCGAATCTGCACGCGGCGAAGGCGGTAGAATTTGGGTGCCACGTAAAAAAGGCGATAAGCGCGATCCACGCGATATACCTGAATCAGAACGCTGGTATTTTCTCGAAGAGAAATATCCTGCTTACGGAAATCTAGTCCCGCGCGACATTGCCACAAGAGAAATCTTTCAAGTTTGTCTCGACGGATACGGCGTCAATGGTGAAAATCAGGTTTATTTGGACTTAACTCACATTCCTGCTGAAACTTTGAACCGAAAACTAGGCGCAATTTTGGAAATTTACGAAATGTTCGTTGGCGACGATCCTCGACAAGTGCCGATGAGAATCTTCCCCGGTGTCCATTATTCAATGGGTGGACTTTGGGTTGACTATGAACAACGAACGAACATTCCGGGCTTGTTAGCCGCAGGCGAATGCGATTTTTCAATCCACGGCGCAAACAGACTCGGAGCCAATTCTCTGGTTTCATGCGTTTATGGCGGTTTCGTAGCTGCCGCATCGGCAGTAGAATATGCCAAAAACGTAGAACGAAAAGAAACCGAAACAAATGGCATCTACGATTCAGAAATCAAACGTCAGCAGGAAATAAACGAACGAATCATTAAAAGCGAAGGACCAGAAAATCAATACAAAATACACGAAGAACTTGGAAAATGGATGACAGAGAATGTCACTGTGATTCGCTACAACGATAGACTCAAAGCAACCGACGAAAAAATACTCGAATTGATGGATAGATTCAAGCGGATTTCGATAAATGACTCGAATTTGTGGGCTACTCAAGCACTTCCACATGCTCGCCAGCTTTGGAATATGCTTGAGCTTGCGCGTGTTATAACGCTAGGCGCACTCAACAGAAACGAATCCCGCGGTGCGCACTACAAGCCCGAATTTCCTGAAAGAAACGATGAAGAATGGCTGAAAACAACTATCGCTGAATGGTCTGCTGAAGGACCAGTTTTCAGCTATATCCCTGTTGATGTCAGCTTGATACCGCCGAGAAAGCGAGATTACAGCAAACCAAAAGAAAAGTGAGAATAGGCTTATGACAGCGAAAATCGAAGGTCTTAAAACTAAGAAAAAAGTTTTGGAAAATCCGCCGCAAACCATACAGATAAAAATTCAGCGGCGCGAAAGGCCCGATAAGTCTTCCTACTGGGAAACATTTGAGATTTCTTATCGCAGAAACTTAAATGTTATCTCTGCGCTGATGGAAATACGCAAAAATCCCGTAACTAAAGACGGAAAGAAAACCACGCCACCTGTTTGGGATATGAGTTGTTTGGAGCAGGTCTGCGGTATCTGCACGATGGTTATAAACGGAAGAGTTAGACAGGCTTGTTCGGCGCTGATTGATGATTTGCTAATCGAAAGCGGAAGCAACGTGATAACACTGCAGCCGATGTCAAAATTCCCGAACATTCGAGACTTGAAAGTTGATAGGTCTCGAATGTTTGAGCATCTAAAACAAGTTAAGGCTTGGATAGAATTGGACGGCACTCATGATTTGGGACCGGGACCAAGAATGTCCAATGATGAAGCATTGCAAAGATACGCATACTCGCGCTGCATGACCTGCGGATGCTGTCTTGAAGCGTGCCCACAGTATCACGACAACAACTACATAGGCCCACAAGCCATAGCACAAGCTAGACTCTTCAACATGCATCCAACAGGCAGAATGAACATGCAGGAAAGATTAGAAGGCTTGATGGGAGAAGATGGAATAACAAACTGCGGAAACGCTCAAAATTGCGTCAAGGTTTGCCCGAAAAATATACCGCTGACTAAAGCTATCTACGAGACTAATCGTGACATCACGCTGAATGTTCTATTTGGCTGGTTGAAAAAGTAGCTAAATCAAACTCTGTAAAACCTCACCAGATCGCCAGCCCTTAAGAGAGAAGGGTTTTTCGAATCGTGCATGTTGAAAATTGCTACGCTAGTTTTTCCAATTATTCGCCAGCCACCGGGCGAGTTTAACGGGTAGATTCCGGTTTGCCTTCCTGCAATCCCGATGCTACCTTTTTCAACTTCCGTTCTAGGATTTTCAAGCCGCGGAACAGCTATTCTTTCATCAACTTCTCCCATGTATGCAAATCCCGGCAAAAAACCTATCATGAAAACTCTGTAGGTTCTCGAAAGAAAAATTTCAATGACTTCTTCCGGAGCCAAATTGCAACGAGAAGCAACAAAATCCAAGTCAAGTGCGTAAGCCTTGTCAAAGCAAACTGGAATCTCAAATGTTCTAGGTGCTTCAATGAACTCAACCTTCTGCGATAAAACTTTCTCAACTTCTGCTTTGACAGCATTAAAAGCAGTTTGATGAGAAGAAAAATTTTTTCTTACCTCAGAGACACTATAAAAAATCGTAAGTGAGCTGTAAGCGGGAAAAATCTCTATCATGCCGGGAAATGGATTCTTTTCAAAGAACGAAGCAAGCCACAGAACTTTTTGATTAAGCTCAACTGAGATTTCATTTCCAAAGTCAACCGTTAAAGCACTTTCACCGAGCGGAAAAATTCTCATCGCTGAATTATATTGAAAATTTCGCATAATCAACAAACTCCCAAAAAACCATCTACTAGTGCATTTTTCTTAAGCCAAGCTCGTCTTGAAAGAAAAACTGCGCCTCAAAATTGAAATGCTTTTTCAAGCTTTGGAGAAAATTGAGTTAATATAATTTGGAATGAATCTTCTAAAGCTCTTTTTGTATGAGTTGCAGGAGATAACGCTCTTAACGGCAAGGGCTTTTTATCGCCTTAGGAAAAAACCTCGATATTGGCGTGAAGCAATAAAGCAAATGGATACAATTGGTGTCGGCTCACTTTCAATCATATTTTTAACTGGTTTTTTTACAGGTGCTGTGCTTGTTCTTCAAAGTTTTCAAATCTTGGCTTACTACGGCGCTCAGAGCCAGGTCGGAAGAATGGTAACCTTTTCACTCCTTCGCGAGTTAGGTCCTGTTTTGACTGGCTTAATGGTCGCAGGCAGAATTGGTTCAGCAATCACCGCTGAGCTTGGCTCTATGGTTGTTTCACAACAAATTGATGCCATGCGCGCGCTCGGAACAGATCCAATCAAAAAATTAGTTGCGCCTAGAATCATAGCTTTGCTAATCACACTGCCACTTTTGACAACCGCCGCTAATATATTCGGAATCATTGGTGGTGGAATAACCTCAAAATATATTTTTAACCTCGACACAAGCCTTTTCATTTCATCTGTTCGAGACGGAGTAACCACCAAAAATTTAATCGTAAGTCTCGTTAAGCCATTATTCTTTGGCTTACTCATAGGTAGCATCTCCTGCTATAAAGGTTTGAGCACAACGGGCGGAACAGTCGGCGTGGGAAATTCGACGACTAAATCTGTTGTTTTAACGTCGGTTGCGATAATAATAACTGATTTCTTCCTTACTCGCGCTTTGCAAAACATTCTCGGCATAGATTTCTAGATAATGAGCGAAAATAACAAAATCGTTCCAGCAATCGAGCTAAAAGATGTTTATTTGTCTTATGACGATAAGAAAGTCCTTGACGGAATAAGTTTTACAGTCCGTAAAGGAGAAACGAAAATAATTTTGGGCCGTTCAGGGGGCGGAAAATCAACGATTATTCGTCTGATTTTAGGTTTAATCAAACCCGATGCAGGCAGAATTTTCATTGACGGAGAAGATATAACCGATTACTCCGAACCCGAATTGATGAGAGTTAGACAAAAAATCGGAATGGTCTTTCAAGAAGGAGCTCTCTTTGATTCGCTTTCGGTTTACGATAACGTAGCCTACAAGCTTCATGAGCAAGGATTACCCGAAGAAATCGTCGAGCAAGAAGTTAGAAAAATGCTCAGGTTCGTTGAACTCGAAGATGCAATTGACAAAATGCCAAATGAGCTTTCTGGCGGAATGCGTCGGCGCGTCGGAATCGCAAGGGCTTTGATAGGTCATCCTCAAATCATCCTCTTTGATGAACCTACGGCAGGGCTTGATCCGCCAACCGCAAGAACAATTTGTGAATTAGCAATAAAACTCCGTGACCTTGAAAATGTCTCTTCCGTTTTCGTAACGCATGAAATGAAAAATGTCGAATATCTCACGTCCGAATATGCAGTTATAAACGAAAAAGGTGAAGTCGTTTTTGAAAAAGAAGGCGAAAAGCTTTGCCTAATCAACACGGAGGTTCTGATTTTACGAGAAGGAAAAATCATTTTCAGCGGCACTGATGAAGAACTGAAGAAAACCCAAGACCCATACATCAAGAGATTCCTTCACGGAAGGTAAACACACAACGGAAATGGTGTAGCTTTAACGAAATCGTTAAGAGCATAAAAAATTTTGCGAATACAACTTATTGGTTGAAATATAACTACTTCTTCGAGGAAAAAGCAAATGGCATACTGATTGCTTTGGCTTAAAACGTCAAAAAATTCCGAAAAGGAGGTCGTAATTATGAAAAAGTTTTTGATCACGTTTTTAGGCTTGTTTCTTATAATCGGCATTTCTGCAAACGCAAGCTTTGCGCAAACTAGAGAGAGAAAGCATCCGGGGCTGGCTACGAACGTGGCAATAGTTGCTGGAAGCACAGCAGTAGGAGCTTTGATCGGTGGTAAAAACGGTGCAATTGCAGGCGCAGGTGCAGGTTTACTATATGCTTCGAGTAGAAAAGGAACTAAACGTAGAGCTTACAATAGCAACTATCGTCGCATAGCAAAAATCGCCGGTGGAACTTTAGTTGGCGCTGGAGTTGGCGGAGCTTTAGGTGGAAAGAAAGGAATGCTGATTGGAAGTCTTATAGGTGCTGGTGCAACTTACTTATACACCAAAAATGGTTATAAATACTACAGAGCAAGAAATGGCAAAATTTACGCTGTGCCGAATTGGTAGCAAAAACTGTTAAACGTTTCCTTCTTTAAGTCCCTAAAATTCAAAACAATAGGTCTCGACGAAAAATCGAGACCTATTGTTTTTTAAGCTTTGATTTTTTGATAGCTTGAGACACAAATTTATGATAACTTTGTAAGTTGCCAAAGATTTTTCCTTTGGGTAAAGTGTATGAGCACCTTAGAAGAGAGCAAGAAGGCGACAGAAAAAACCGAATCGAGTAAAAACACTTCAGGTAGTCATAACTTCGATGTTTTGGAAAGCATAGAAGAACCTTTCGGAAAGATGGGCAATTTTGAAAAATCTTCTACTCAAACGGAAAAATGGATTCCGCTCTCAAATCTTTCCATAGAGTCGGTTCTTTTAGACGCTGATTTATTCTTGAAATACCAATCTCCCGACAAAGCACTCGAATTACTTCGTGCGGCTATAGAAAGAAGTCCTCGCTCTATTCCGCTTCGGGAAAAAATGCGTGAGATTTGTATTGCAACGAAAAATTTTAATGAAGCTGCGCGTCAATGTCTGGCACTAGTTTCGCTTTACATAACAAAAGAAGATTTCGACCTTGCTTACGATAGACTGCAAGAAGCCAAGTTACTAGACCCAAGAATTTCGGTCGCCCCTGGCTTGGAAGCCATTAGACGCGCTCGTCGTCCGATATTTAACGAGCGACGCGAGCGTTCTTCTCAACAAGTTAGAACCGACGTGGCTTTTGCAGGTGACCTATCGCTAATCAGCATCTTCGACGCCATTCAAGTGATTGAAAACTCTAAACTTACAGGCTTATTGGTTATCAAATCTGATGCGCTTTTAGCAAGCATTTCATTTAACGAAGGCAAAATTGTTGATGCCGAAGCAAACGGCAAAAATGGGACTTCTGCTTTTCGCGACATTATCGAAATCTCGCAGGGAGTGTTTGAATTTTCCACTTCCGAAAGTGAGTTTCCCGTTGTCATTCAAGTTTCCAGCAACACTAATTTCCTTCTTGACATATTGACACAACTTGAAACTGAAAAAGCCAAAAGAGAAGGATTGATTGAAGATTAACTTTTATGTCTGCAGAGAAAGAAATTCTGGTTAACAGAGCCGCTTATCACGATTATTTCATCTTGGACAAATACGAAGCTGGTATTGTGCTGAAGGGAACAGAAGTCAAGAGCCTGATGAATGGCAAAATCCAGCTAAAAGATAGCTACGTTGCGATAAAAGACGGTGAAGCATGGCTAATAAACGCTCACATAGCACCTTATCAACACGGGAATCGCAATAATCATGATCCGCTTAGAAGCCGTAAACTTCTTCTTCATAAACGCGAAATAGAAAAACTTCAAAGAGAAACTTCACAAAAAGGCATGACTCTTGTGGTAACCAGAATTTATTGGAAAAACAAGCGCATAAAACTCGAAATAGGAGTTGCAAAAGGCAAAAAGCTCTTCGATAAGCGCGAAACCCTGAAGACAAGAGACATTGAAAGAGAAACCCGCAAACATTTGAAAATAACCCGTTGAATACTTTACAACGGTTAGCAAACCTCAAAGAAAATAAGATATAATTTCGTATTCGCTAAAATTCTTTAGCTACGGGAGACAAAATGAAGACAAAAGCAATCACTGGTAAATTTTACGAAGCAAATGTTGATGCGATTGCTATTGCTGTTTTCAAGGATGAACAGCCTACAAGTGGATATTTGAAAGAGCTAGATAAGTTGACCGATGGGCTGGTGGCATCTGTTTTCAAAACGGAAAAATTTAGCGGCGAAGAAGGAGAAACCGTATTCTTGAGAATTATTCCCAAAGGAAAGCTAAAAGCTAGCCGAATTCTTTTGATCGGAGTTGGAGAGAAAGAAGAATACAAAACGCCGAATGTTGCTTTCTTGGCAGGAACTGCCGCTCGTTTTCTCAGGAGCAAAAACATATCGAGCTTTGTCCTAGTTCCACGCCTTGAGAACGGGCAAACTGTTGATATTGCAGCAAATGCAGTGCAAGGCGTCATTACAGGGCTTTTTGAGCTTGATAAATACAAAACCACAAACGACAAAAAAGGGAAAATAGAAACTTTAGCGGTTGCAATTGAAGGTGCTGATGAAAAGGAAATGGAAAAAGGCTTCGAGCGCGGGAAAATCATTGGTGATTCGATTAACTTCACCCGTGATTTGGCAAATGAACCGCCAAATATCCTGACACCAACCGAAATGGCCAAGCGCGCTCAAGAGATGGCAAAAGAAGTCGGTTTAGAATGCGAGATTCTGGACGAAGCCGATATGAGAAAATTAGGCATGGGATCGCTTTTGAGCGTTGCGGCAGGATCGGAACAGCCACCTAAATTGATTATCTTGAAATACAAACCTAAAAAATCAACGGCTCGCAAAGGCGAAATGCTTGCCTTTGTAGGCAAGGGAATAACTTTTGATACAGGCGGAATTTCCTTAAAACCTTCGGAAGGCATGGAAGCAATGAAATATGATATGACAGGTGGCGGAACGGTTTTGGGGATAATGCGTGCCGTTGCGCTTTTGAAGCCTTCAGTGCCTGTTCTAGGAGTTGTTGCGGCAACGGAAAATATGCCGAGCGGGAAAGCTACCAGACCTTCTGATGTCGTTCGTGCGATGAATGGGAAAACCATAGAGATTCTCAACACCGACGCTGAAGGCAGATTGATTTTAGCCGATGCAATAGCTTATGCAGAAAAGCAAGGTGCTACGCACATTGTTGATCTAGCGACTCTTACCGGAGCGGTCATCATTGCGCTTGGAAATATAAACACCGGAATAATGGGCAACGATCAAGACTTCGTTAATCAAATAATCGAATGCGGAAAAGAAACTGGTGAAAAATACTGGCAGTTGCCTATCGGGAAAGAATACTCGAAAATGATTAAATCCGATATTGCCGACGTCAAAAATATCGGCCCGGCCCGCAAAGCTGGAACAATCATCGGAGCGGTCTTTATCCAAGAATTTGTTGATAAAGCAAAATGGGCGCATCTTGATATTGCAGGAACAGCCTGGGCTGACGAACCTAGTCCACACCAAGCAAAAGGTCCAACAGGTGTTTGCATAAAATCACTGCTAAGACTTGTTGAGAAATTCGAGAATTCGGCTAAGAAATAAAAATCGGGAGATTTTTATCTCCCGATTTTTACATCGAGTTTACCGTAATTTTAGCTGTTTCGGTTTTACAATTCTTTGGTTATGCTTTCACTCCAACCCGCAAACGGCTTATTTCTTCTACTTCTCACTTCTAGAATTTCTCAATTTCCAAAATCCCATCAGAAAGCAAAACAAGTTCTTGGAAAATTCCCTAAGAAAAAATCTTTGTTCGGGAGAACTCTTAAAGTAGCAAATTTGCTTTTTCTCACCATATCACTCTTCTATTCTGGCTGTGTCTTTCAAGCAAGGAGACCTACTCCAACTCCAAACAAGAGTCCAACAATTCAAAAAGTAGAACAAGAAAAAGAAACAGATGCAGGTGATTTTTTACTGGAATACGGAACTTCTCAAAAACCTGAACTTTTTGAATATGAAAAATATCTCCGAGAAAATAAAACTCTGGAGAAGGCTGTTGATCGGCTGAATCGTTCGTTAATTTTACCGCAGAATGTTTTAATCAAAATCAAAGAGTGTGGAGAAGCAAATTCGTTTTACGATTCTTCTCAAAAACAAGTCACTTTATGCTTTGAAATGATTCAATACTTTGAAGAGCTTTTCCGTCAAGCAGACAGTTCTAAAACTACCGAAAGTTATACCGAATCCGAAGAATCTAGAAAAAAAGCCTTCGATGCAATGAAATTTGTTTTTCTACATGAAATCAGTCATGCCTTGATAGATGTTTACCAATTGCCTATAACTGGCAATGAAGAAGATGCGGCTGATAGACTTTCGAGTATTATATGCCTTGAGAAGCTAGGTGAAGAAGGTGTGCAATCTATTCTCGCAATTGCTGATGCCTTCAAAATCGAAGCAAAACGTAAACCTTTCAAAACCCGCAACCTTGCAGATGAGCATCTCATGCAAGAACAAAGAGCTTTCGTTTCGCTTTGCATGATTTACGGCTCTGATCCTAACAAATACTCATACATAGCAAAAAAGTATCTCCCTGCAGACCGAACTCAAAGCTGTTTGTCGGAATACGAAAAAATTTTAAGAAGTTGGAGTGGGCTTCTTGAAAAGTGGCAAAAGGATTGAGTCTACAAACTTGCTATCTAAAAGCAAGAATTTTTAAGATTACAACTTCGGGATTTCGATGAATCCAGCATGAAGGTAAATTTTTGTTCTTGTTTTAGTTGATGGTTGCGTTCGATAAATGTAAGCTTACCGCTTTTTTTGAGTAGTATCACGGTTGAACAGCGAGTTCCATAAATCGGAGTTTCTACGAAAATAGGTGAAAGCAATTTCTCAAGCTCAATGCCGATACCTGTATTTGGTAAACTGCTTTCATCGGCTTGTGTTCTGTCTTCCAAGAATCTAAAAAGCTCGTCTGGGCAAATTTCTTTTCGTTGCAAAGCTTTTTCCAAAAATGCTTTTGCACGTTTTACCTTATGCCATTCGGTATCAAGAAGATGATTGCTAAGTCCGTAGATGCCGCTTTGAAGAATTCTGAAAGCTCCGAGATTATCTTCGCGATTTGAAAAATAGGCTATTTCAGAAGCAAGAAAATCACCAACCAAAAGATTGAAACCCGTATAGTCCGAAGCGCAAATGTCTTCCAGATACTCCTTCGGGCTTTTCTGAGTCATTAAAAAATCAGAAACGAGACGTCCGCGTGAACGTTTGCCTTCTTTTTGTCCCGGTTGCCGATAGTTTGTGACGGTTGCGAATCTTCCACTTCTGGTAATCCCAAGCCATGTTCCACCGTGAACCAAATCTCTGCCTGCTAAAACGTCAGGATTTTCTTCCCAAAATTTTGCCACTTCGCTCGGACGCGAGTAAAATTCATCGCGATTTCCCGCAAAGATAAACTCGTATTCGGGATGCATGCGGTAAGCAAAAACAAGTAAACACATAAGCTAAAAATCAGGAACCCAAAAATCAGGCTCGATTCTTTTCAGTCCGAGCTTTGGTAATTCCTCTTCACTTCGACCCAAAAACGTAAAATGCGGCTCGTCGTTTCGGACTGTGCGAAACCAGCCGTGTTTGTTCATTATCTTTCTGACTTTTTTGTTGTCGTATTCTTGAATATCCAAAGCCAGCATTGAAAGATGTTGAGATGTGCCTGGAGCGGCAACCGAATGAAGAATCGAACCGTTAAACTGCTTGTTGAAGAAAATTCCCTTTTCTTCCAGTTTCAGCACCTCTCGGACTTGCTCTTTTATCGGCAGAGATTTCAAATAGTTTACCTGCTCTTCGGTTAGTTTTCCTTTTTCTTTCCAATAGATGCAGGCAGGTTCAAAGCGTGAGTTCCAAAGCCTCAAGGTATCTGCAAAACTTCTGCGAGCGGCTTCTACGCCGCCACGTGGAGTTATGCTTAAACCTTCCTGCTCAGCTTCTCTGCGTGCCGCCAAATATGCTTTCATCGCCTCTTCTTGCAGCTCGATTTTTACATCTCCAATCTGCTCTGCCATGATTCTGACAGAGTCTTGAAAACGCCTAACAGCTTCGTCGCTCTCAAACATACAACAACAAGGGACCTCAACCTTTTCCGTCGCCAAAAAGAGAGCGCCGTATTCTCGAAGAATCCTGCGCTCTACTTTATCGCTTTGATTGCAAAATGCATTTATGTTAATGCTTCGCTTTGAGAAATTGTCTTCTAGCGATGCTAAAAATGCATTGGCTTTTTTCGTTTCTGCAAAAGTTTCTTCGGTCTTTTCGTTCATATTCTCAATTTCTCTCGAACAGCCAGCTAAAATTAACAAGAAAATTAGCAAAATTCTTTTCATCAAGCAAAATCATAACTTCCAAATCTAACAAACTCAAAGAATTTAATGCGTGAAATTCAGTGTTTGGGAACTTTGATATTTTCTTGCTGGTCTGTAGATGGTAAAATGGCAGTAGAAAGTTCCTTGAAAGCATCAAAAGCTTTAGGAGCGGAAAGAATTATGATGTCAGATTTAGAAGCCTACAAAGATAAGTTTAGCGACAGCGGAAAGAGGATTCTGGAAACGGCGATAAACGAATCACGCCGACGTGATCAGAATTATATTTCCGTTGAGCATATCTTACATGCTTTGACTCTTGAAGAGCCGGAGCTTTTTAATGAAACGATGCGTGATCTCTCAATTGATCCGCGGACTGTCAAGCTCCAGCTAGAAAAACGTCTTGAACACTCGCGTTCGCACACGGGCAGAGGATTTAGAATTGCGCCTGAAACAACCGAGCTTTTCAAACGCTCAATGGAAAGAGCGCGTTCTCAAGGGCGACGCGTAATAGATTCTGCCGACATTTTCTATGTTGTAACTAATGACGAGAACAGCGTTTTGAACGATATACTTTCGGACTTGGGAATCCCACCATACGAAGTTGCACAAGTAGCTAGGACAAGGCTGAAAAAACGAGAGCAGGAAGCTGAACGCGCAAAAAGAAAATATGAACTTCCTTCGTATCTAAAGCATTTCGGCGTAAGTCTCAATAAGCTTGCACGGCAAGATAAAATTCCACCAACAATAGGAAGAGAAAAAGAAATCAGGCAGATAATAGAGATTTTGTCTCACCGCGAACGTAGCAATTCTCCAATGCTTGTTGGAGAACCAGGCGTAGGTAAAACAGCAGTCGTAGAAGGCTTGGCAAGATTGATTGAACTCGAACCGGAAAAAGTCCCTGTATGGCTTAGAAATGCTCATATTGTCCAACTTCAAATGGGCGGTATCGTTGCAGGGACCATGCTTCGCGGAATGTTTGAAGAAAGAATTAAAGGAATCATTGACGAAGTAAAAGAAAGACCTGAAATCATACTTTTCATTGATGAAGCTCATACAATCATCGGAGCCGGAGCGGCAATCGGAGTTTCATCAGATGCCGCAAATATGTTCAAATCGGCTTTGGCTAGAGGCGAACTCAGAATCATCGGCGCAACGACTTTGACCGAATACAAAGAATACATAGCCGAAGACGAAGCACTAGCAAGGCGTTTTCGTCTAGTGAAAGTTGAAGAACCAAGTATTAGCGAAACTAGAGAAATTCTCCTTGGGCTTCGCCCGCGCCTTGAGAAAAACTATTCTGTGACTATCTCCGATGAAGCCATAAACACAGCTTTAGAAATGGCACCGCGTTACTTGCGGAATCTGCATCTGCCTGATAAAGCAATCGGCTGGCTTGATACGGCATCTGTAAAGGTCAGAATCAACGAACCTGACTCGATGGTTGTTAAACCCGAACACATAATCGAGGTGATTTCGCAAGAATCGCGGATTCCGAAAGACATGGTTTACCGCGATACTTCCGACCGTTTTGCATACATGGAAGAAGCCTTAAGTAAGCGCGTGGTCGGTCAACAAGAAGCCATAAGAGCCGTGGCACAAAGATTAAGGCTCAACAAAGGTCCTTTGAAAGAAAATTTCTACAAGCCCGATGGAGTTTTGCTTTTCCTAGGTCCTACAGGAGTCGGTAAAACCGAGCTTGCAAAAGCACTTGCGGAATTCATGTTTGGAGATGAAAGAAAGATGGTTCGGATTGATATGTCCGAATATGCTGATGGCACGGTCGGAATTGAAAAACTAATCGGAATGCCGCGTGGCATCGTTGGCTCCGAACGTGGCGGAATACTAACAGAGCAACTTCGAGAAAATCCATACACGGTTTTGCTACTGGACGAAATCGAGAAAGCCTCACCATATTTGATGAATCTTTTCCTGCAAGCTTTCGATGAAGGATGGATAACCGATGGGCGTGGCAAAAAGGTTTACTTATCCGATGCAATCGTGATAATGACTTCAAATCTCGGTTCAGAGAACTTCCGTAAATTTGAAAAGCCTCTTGGCTTCGGTAAAAAATCAACCAACGATTTCAAAGCAATCAGGAACGAAGTCTTGAAGGCGGCTGAACAGCGATTCTCACCAGAATTCCTCAACCGCATAGATGAAATAGTCGTTTTCTCACCACTCACAATGGATGAAGTTAAGGAAATATCAAAACTCTATTTGGAAAAACTTCGCCAACAGATGGAAAAGCAAGGGAAATACATCGAAGTAACCGAAGAAGCGCTGAACCTATTGACTGAGAAAGGCTTTAGCTTGACTTACGGCGCACGTTTCCTGAAACGCCACATTGACGAAAAAGTTAAACTCCCGATAACAAACAACTGGAAACTAGCAAATCGTTTCAAGGTGGACGTTGAAGACGGCGAAGTCGTAGTCAAGCCCGAATACAGCTTGAATTGATCAAAGAACCAGCTTTTCTCTACAAAAGAGCAAGCCTGAAAAAGCTTGCTCTTTTTATTGCTTTCAAAACTCCCGAAAAGCTTTCCGCAGAATCCATGAAGTCTAAAAAACCGAAGTTTTCTAATCCTTCAAGCAAGAACGCCCGATAACTTTTGCAGGTTAATTTTATCGTTTAGAAACCTGATTGCGGCAAAGCCGCTGGCTACCTGTAGAACCTCACTGTAGTTTTCTTGATTCACGCCGCCCAAAGCTATCACGGGAAAAGGTTTTAGTTTTTCGCAGACCTCTTTTAAGGCTTGAAGTCCTTTAGGTTCGCCCTTATTCGGCGTTGAAAACACTGGGCTGAAGGTTACAAAATCTGCTCCCGACCTAACTGCATCGAGACAACCTTGAAAATCATGACAAGAAACACCGATGACAAAATCCGGGAAAGTTCTTCTTACAATTTCAGCAGGAACTGAATTCTCCGGCAAATGAACTCCATGAGCTTGCGCCGCAAAGGCAATATCGGCTCTTTCATTAACCAGTATTTTCGTATCCGAATTTGCACGTTTAGTTACTCCGACGGCTTCCTCTGTAAGTTGCAAAACAAACCTTGCAGGCAATTTTTTCTCGCGAATTTGTATTAGTTGAATCCCAACCGATACGGCTTCTTCTATTATTTCGAGAACTTTTTTTGATTCTCCATGGAAATTTTCTGCGGTTAATTTACCTTCAGTTATCAAATAAATGAGCGGTTTTGTCTGGCTTGGCAATCTCACTTCTCGTTTTGTTTCTTTCCTTCTAGCATCTCAACACTTTCTTGAAAATGGAAAATCTCCCAGAAAGCGAGCAAAATATTCAGAATCCCTAATCCTGTAACAGCTCCGCGCACCCAACCTGAACTAACAAAATTACGTAAGGACGGAATACCGATTTTTTCCGAAACTAAAGCAAGTATGTAATTATCGCCCCACTCTGCAAAAATTCCTATATTTATCCAAGGAAACAAAATCAAAATTATGCCGACTTCTAGGCTCAAAAAAATCAGCAAAACTACTATGAGTCTTGCAACCATAGATTAAGTATAAAATAGTCAAAACGCTGAAAACAAAAGAAGGTGCGGAAACAAGACCACCCTTCCCAAGAAACCGCACCTTCTCACTTGCCGCTCCGAAATTTCTTTTCGGTTCGGCAAAAACTTTGATAGTTTTCAATAGCAGTAAATTTCAATTCCTGAAAAATCACTCACCCTTTGAAATCTTCTGAACATAATCAGCCAGCAAGGATATTTCCGATTTAGAGAGTTCCTTACCAAAGGACGGCATCGCGCCTTTGCCTTCTTTGATTGTCGAGATGATTTTTGCACGACTCATCTTTTTTACTCTTTCACTCGTTAAATCAGTTGCGCCTAAATCAAGTCCTTCTTGAGTCTCGGCTTTACCATCTTCGCCATGACAGCGAGCGCAATGCTTTGAAAAAAGCTCTTTTGCCTTCTGCAAACCTTTCTGTGCACTTTTCGATTCAATTGCCTTTTGCGATGCACTTAAAACAGCCGCCTGAATAAACCAAGCTGACGAAAACACGAAAAAGATAATTACTGCTATTACTCTGGCTTTTTTCATTGTCCTCTTAGATGCTTTCGCAAAGATTGACTTTGTGGATTCAATTTTTCACTAACTTTTTCGTCTGAAATAACTTTTTACTTTGGCTTTCTGCTTTTTCAACCTTGGGCTTTGTGGTTTCTAATCGTTTTTCAAAAGATGTTTTCTCAAGAAACTTACGATTTTCCATCCATCGAGATAAACCCAAGGTTTTTCGCCAAGTGTGTAGTGACCGCATGGCAGGCAGACTTCGCTATGCTTGATTCCCTTTTCTCGCAGAATTTTCATCAGTTGCTTTGAGAGATCAACGGGAAAGCTAAGGTCATAAAGCGTGTAAATGTATCTTTGCGGGCGCAAAGTTTCGGTAAGTTTGTCAATGTAAACTATCGGAGAGATCGGTATCCAGCATTCTCTTAAATCTTCCAGCGTGATTTTATCAGCAAATCCTGCTCGGACGTGATAAGTTGAGATGCCGCGCCAAACGACATCAGCAAAATAACCGGAAACATGATTGAAAACCCCAGCTTGAATC
Organism: Acidobacteriota bacterium; assembly: GCA_003697135.1. Classification (GTDB taxonomy): domain Bacteria; phylum Acidobacteriota; class Blastocatellia; order Pyrinomonadales; family Pyrinomonadaceae; genus J014. Next base: position 167,614 of record RFGC01000047.1, on the reverse strand, counting down.
AGCGGCTCATGAACAAAAGCCAAGAAAGCTACGCAGCTCCCAATGCTCGTTCCTACGATGCCGATTTTTTCATACCCTTGCAAGTGTAGCCATCTAACAGCCGCTTTCGTATCCAGAACGGCTTGCCTAACCGACTGGATTGTCCTACCGATATTTGGGGAAACCAAATAATCAGCTCGTTGAAGCTCTGGGGGCATTCTTTCTTCGTGATAAGGAAGCGTAAGCCTCAACGCAGAAAGACCGACTTTGTTAAACACGCGGCACAAATCAAAGTAACTTCCTGCTTTTGCATTCCAGTGCGGTAAAACAACGACAGCACCTTTTTTGTTCTTTGCATAGGGAAAAAACCGAGCATAAACGGTGTTGTTTTCTTGCGAAGTGGTTTCCACAGCACTAGTCCATTTAACAACCTCACCCCGCACTTCATAGTCGCTTATCTCAGGCAGATGAAAGAACGCGTCGCTTGAAGAAATCACTTCATTTGCAAACTTGCGGAAAAACTCTAGCGGTTCTTCTAAATCCCCATCGCAGCAGGCAAAATCCTTGACAAATTCAACTCCCCATTCAAAAGGTCGGACGGTGCGATTATCATTGAGAAAAGCCAGATACTTCTCGCGTTTTTGTATGTAGTTCTTGAGAATTTTCATAGGCAAACCGAAGTTGCAAATTAAGCCTTATGCTGCGGCTATTTCTTCTTCGAGTAGCTGACGACGGTAAAGATCGGCATATTCGCCATCGAGAGCAATAAGCTCGTCATGAGTGCCTTGCTCAACAATTCGTCCATCTTTCAAAACGCAGATGAAATCAGCGTCCTTAACGGTTGAAATCCTATGTGAAACTATCAAAGTAGTTTTGTTTTCGCGGATTTCCTTCAAATTCCGCAAGATTTTCTCTTCCGTGTAAGTGTCCACAGCCGAAAGCGCATCGTCAAGGATGAGAATTTGTGGATTTCTAATAACGGCTCGTGCTATGGAAACACGCTGTTTTTGTCCACCTGAAAGCGTTATGCCACGCTCGCCAACTAACTGATTGTAACCGTCCGGAAATTGTTTTATGTCTTCAGTCAAGCCAGCTATTTCTGCCGCTTCACGAATAGAGAAATAAACCTTTCCGTTCCGCCGTATTTTTTCATCAGGACTAGACAAACCCTCAATTCCAAACGCTATGTTACCTGCTAAAGTGTCGCTGAAAAGAAAAGTCTCTTGTGGGACAAAACCTATTGAATCTCTGAGTTGTTCGAGCGTGTATCTTCTTATCGAGATACCATCAATGAAAACCGTATCTTCGGGAGCTTCCAGCAGTCTTGGTATCAAACTAACAAGTGTCGATTTGCCGCTTCCGGTCTTTCCGACAAATGCAATTGTCTTGCCTTGCTCGATCTTCAGATTTATATCTTTCAAAACAGGTGTTTTGCCATAGTATGAAAAGCTTAAGTTCTTCAGTTCGATCTCACCTTTGATTTCAGGTTGGGCCGTAGCATAAGGGAAATTGCGTATCTTCGGCTCGATTTCTTGAATCTCTCTGATTCGCTTTAGCGAAGCTGTGCCACGTTGATAAAGGTTCACAACATAACCGAGCGCAATCAAATACCAAATCATTCTTTGAAGATATAGAACAAAAGCCGCGAAATCACCAGCAGAAATTTCGCCACGAACAGCCATGGGTATTCCGACAGCAACGATGATTACAAATCCAAGTCCTATAAGGAAAAAGAGCAGTGGACGCATTGCCGCCGAATATCTTACAAGCCGAAGATTTTGCTCGACATACTCTCGGTTTAGCTTTTGAAATTTTTCGATTTCGGCCTCTTCTTGAGCGTATGCACGAATCACGCGCACGCCCGCAATGTTTTCTTGCGCCATTGCGGTTATTGAAGAAAATTTCTCTTGAATTTTCTCAAAGCGTGTGTGAATCTGCTGGCCTAGAACCTTCACAGTGACTGAAACTAGGGGCATTGTTATCAGCAGTAAAAGCGTGAGCTTTACGCTGATGCTCAGCAAGATCGGAATCACAACAAGCAAAGCAAAGATGGCTTGAAAAGAATAAAGAATCATCGGGCCTACGATTTGTCTGACTGCCGACAAATCGTTCGTTGCTCGCGCCATCAGGTCACCGATGCGATTTTGCTGAAAAAATTCCATCGGTTGATGCACAAGCGAAGCGTAAAAATCCCGCCTCATGTCATATTCAATGTGGCGCGAAACATTTATCAAAAGCCTTCGTTGCAAAAATAAAAAGATACCACTCAAGAAACTTGCCGAAAGAATCACAGCGGGATAAAAAAACGTTTTCTGCCACGTAACACCTTGAGTAAGATCGTCTATCGCCATGCCAACCAGATAAGGCACAGAAAGCCCAATCAGCATTGAAACCAATATGCACGAAATGCCCGCAAATACCGAGAGCCTATAAGGCTTCAAATATCCAAGAAGGATTTTTACCTCTCTCATAACAACGGAAAATTCCGAGATATAAACAGCAAATATCGGCGCAAAGTGTTTGAAAACTATTCCTTTACCAATTTCGAGTATGTAGAAAGTGCTGTGGCTACGAGATTATTTTCATCGTCCGTAACATCAGCCGAGACAGTTATCAATCTCTTACCTGATTTGATGACTTTTGCGCTACAAACTATTTTCCCATTGATGATTGGACGAAGAAAATGAACCGTCAAGTCCACAGTAGAAGCTTTTTCACCTTCTTTTAGCAAAGTTGCAACAGCGAAACCTGTAGCCGTATCTATCAATGATGCCGTCGCTCCGCCATGAAGAAGCCCATGCGACTGCCTAAGCTCATCGCGCACTTGCATTTGAAGAGTGGCTTCGCCTATATTCAAACCTACAACTTCCATCTTCAATAAATTCACGTATGGCGACCTAGCAAGCGCTTTTTTAAGCTTTTCTCTGAAAAATTCGGGTATTCCGTTCATAATCTCTAATCCTCAAATCGTCTCAAAACTCTTCTAGCTTGACTTTTCTAAACCCTTTTGGAAGCTCGAATTTCTCGGGAGAAACTTCAAACGACAAATTCTGAAGCTGCATTTTGTATAAAAGTTTCTTGTCACCGTTTCTAACAGAAAAAAACTCTTGCTCGGTTATAAGCTTCTTATTCTCATCGTAAGAAATGATGATTTCGCTTTTATTTGAATTTTCCAAAGCAACAAGATACTTCGACATGCCGTTTTCTGTTGAAAGTTTTTGGACTTTTGAGTCGAGCCGTTTGCTGAGAAAATCAAGGATTACCATTCTTGAAAGCGAGTCGGCGCTGTCGGTTAAAAACGCTGTATCTTTGTCGGTTTCTCTACTCTCGACGAATACTTTTCGGCGATAATCGAGGAGAAAAATTTTCTTGTCAATTTGTAGCCAAGCCTTATCGCCGAATTTTATTAGTCTCTTATCGCCATCTTTCGCCACGAAAATTCTTCTTTCTCTTGGGCTATCTTCAGAAAAAGTCATTAAGACAATATCGGTTTGGAAAGTTTCCGGTTCTTTCGTTTGAATACTCTCATCGGTTTTGTTTGATGTAGGAATACCAGACTTTTCATCAACTTTCTGCCATTTACAACTACAGAAGAAAAGCAGAATTAGCAAGATTTTTACGCCACTTGGCAATTTCATGACAAAAAAGAATTTTAGCATATTTATTGAGATTGAAACTCATTCGAGCAAACACTAAGAATTTCTACAAAAAAGAAACCTCTTTTTGGAATCTTTTGTTTGAAGAGTTCTTGAGTTCTTGAATTACGGTTTAAGCGGACGGGCGAATTATAATAAAAATCGTTATGTCGAAAGCGTTTGACGAATTGATGGCAACGATGAGAAGACTTCGTGCGCCGGGTGGATGTCCTTGGGATAGAGAGCAAACCCACTCCAGCCTTGCGCCTTACCTTCTTGAAGAATGCTACGAAACTTTTGAAGCAATCGAAAAGGCTGAAAAAGAAAACAACAAAACAGCGCTCAAAGAAGAATTGGGCGACGTTCTTCTTCAAGTTGTTTTTCATTCAGTAATTGCCGAAGAAAACGGCGATTTTACGATTGACGAGATAATCAATGGCATAAACGAAAAGTTGATTCTAAGGCATCCGCACGTTTTCGGAGATAAAAGATTCACAACTGCATCAGAAGTTTTGCAAAATTGGGATAAACTCAAAGCCAACGAAAGGGAAAAAAGAGGCAAGAAGGCCAAAGATTCTCTTCTTGACAACGTTCCTGCCAGTTTTCCGGCACTTATGGAAGCCTTGAAACTTACGAAGGAAGCTTCAAAAGTCGGCTTCGATTGGGAAAACGCGGAACAGGTTTTCGAGAAACTGGAAGAAGAAATCAAGGAGTTAAAAGAAGCTATCAAAAAAGGAGAAAAGACGCATGTTGAAGAAGAAATCGGTGATCTGCTGTTTGCTGTAGTAAACCTTGCAAGAAAACTCGGCATTGAACCAGAAACCGCTCTGAAGAGAACAAATCGAAAATTCAGAACTCGTTTTGGCAAAATCGAAGAAGAACTGAAAGCAAGCGGAAAAAGGCTCGAAGAAGCAAAGCTGAGCGAAATGGACGAACTTTGGGAAAAAGCTAAACATTCATAATCCCGGCTTTCTCGGCATCAGCAAACGCTTTCTTTTAACAAAAGGCGATATGGAGAAAACCGCAATAAAAGAACTTAACCTTTCGGAAATCCGTAAAAAATATCCGCTTCTGGTAGAAAATCTTGGCTCTTTACCGAATAGAGAAGAATATCTAAGGCGCATCTGGGCACTGGAGGAACGTTGGAATTCTTTCATGCAAAATCCCAATGCTTTCGAGGAAGTGATTCTTTTTTCGCCGCAAACAGTTTCAAAGCTGGAAGATGCCATAGAAAAAGATTTTGAAATAATCTACGCTGGTGGAACTTTGGGACTTTTGCATGCCGCTTTGATGAGCACAAAATACAACCGCAAAGTGCTTGCGTTTGACGCATTCACAGTCGGAAAAACTCATAGAGATTGGAACATTTCAGATCAAGAACTAAAAGAACTCACGAAAGCAGGCTTATTCAGTCAAGAAGAAATCGAACAAGCAGTTGTGAATCGCTACAAAACGGGCTTTGTGAAGTTTTATGACGAAAACTCAAAGATCAAAACTCCACCACTTTTCATGAAAGATGTTCTAAACGTAGCACTCGACGCAAATAAATTGCTCGCATTGGCATTAGAAAAACTCAAGCAAAACAACTCAAAGACTGAAAGCTACCTTCGCTTCAAGCGCGTTTATGTTTTGAAGGAAAAGGTCATTGTCGAATGCGAAGAAGTCAAAACAGGCAGAAAAAGGCTTTTCAGTGGAAAACTGTTCATAGACGCTATGGGAACGAACTCACCTGTTTCAAGACAAATCAATGCTGGAAAATCAATTACTCATGTTTGTCCGACTGTGGGAACCATTGCAAGAGGCTTTCAAAGAGGTAATGACCAAAGAGAAGTTGATTTTTCGGTTGGGGAAATTTTGGTTTCGACCGAAGACATCACCGACGGACGTCAGCTTATTTGGGAAGGTTTCGCCGGAAGTCCTGAAAAAGACGAATACACAACTTATCTTTTCTTTTATGATTCCGTTAACTCCAATGCAGACAAATCGCTATTCAGGCTTTTTGAAGAATACTTTGAAAAAATTTCGGATTACAAAATTAGAACCGGGAATTGGCGAGTGATCAAACCCGTTTTCGGCTATATTCCGAGCTTTCACCATCACGGCTGGAACAATTTGAAAAAAGTAGCCGTTGATCGAGTTCTCTTAATCGGCGATTCTGCAGGTCTTTCCAGTCCACTGACTTTTTGCGGTTTCGGTTCTTTCGTAAGGAATTTCTGCAAACTCACGAGAATGGTTGAAGAAGTTTTAAGCGAGAATTCGCTGGACGAAAAATCGCTTTCACAAATAAACACCTATGAGCCAAACGTTGCACAGATGGCAAGTCTGGCAGAGTTCATGCGTCCAGCACCAAAAAGCAAACCTTCCGTCGTGAACGAAACAATGAATGCAGTAATGATGGCGCTAAGTAAACTCGACCCGGAAATCGCTAGAGAGCTTTTCCAAGACCGAATCAAATTTTCGTCCCTTAGGAAGGTGCTCGCGAAAACAGCACAAATTCACCCAAAAGTCTTCAGGCTGATGTTCGAGCATTTAGGAGTTAAAGGCTCTTTTTGGTGGATCGCAAATATCTTTGAGGCTTTTTGGAGCGAAAAAACAAAGAATCCGAGAAAAGAATTCGCACTCGATAGTGGCAAATGATTTCTAGACTTTCTAAACACAGACAATTTGATATTCTTTCGACTGATACGATTATCGAAATGTGAATTGCTTAAGATGATTTTTCATCTAAAATTCGTTAAATTAAACGTTTAGAACTATTAAAAAGCGAGCAAGGGGAGGTCAAACATGAATCTTGAAGGTAAGACTGTTCTCATAGTAGGCGCAGGACGCGGTATTGGACGCGCCACCGCAGAGCTTTTTTCTGAAGCCCGTGCCAACGTGGTTATCTGTTCAAGGAATTTTGCTGAACTGATGGAGCTTGAGTATAAACTCAACTCAAAGGGCAATCCGAACGTCTTGGCTATGGAAGTTGACGCAAGCGTTCAATCTGACGTTCAAACGCTTGTTGACGAAACTTTGAAAAAATTCGGCTCGATTGATTTTCTCATTCACACGGCTGGTTTGGGCATCTTGAAACCTTTCGATGCTCTGACGCTGAAAGATTTTGAAGACTCGATAAACGCAAATCTCAAGACTGCCTTTGTCGTTTTGAAAACGGTTTTGCCTGTGATGGCGGAAAAGAAATTCGGCAGAGTCGTAATGATACCGGGAGTTTTAGGCAAAGCCCCGATGGCTCAAGCCTCAGTTTATTGTGCCGCTAAATACGGCTTAACGGGAATGATAAAGTGCTTGAAAGAAGAATATAAACGAAGCGGAATAAGATTCTCGCTGATGCATTTCGGCGGTGTTGATTCAACCTTTTGGGACGGGATAACTACGATGAGAGTTGATCGTTCAAAAATGCTCACGGTTGAAGATGCGGCTAGAGCCATATTTTTCGCCGCTACTCAAGATGGTGAAGGCGTGGTTGCCGAGATTGCCTTGATGCCCGAAAGCCATCAGCTAATATAGGCTTTTCGGTTAAATCTCATTTCAACTCTTTCAATCTTGGATTTACCAACTGAATCTGAAGCCTTGCTTTTAGGAGCAAGATTTTGAATGAAGCGGAAAATCTGCTAGTCTAAAAGGCAGGTATTTTCGCAAAGATTGGAAACCGCTTTTGGAGCTTAAAGATTATGTTCATAGACAATTTTAGGCGTGGCGAATCGCAAACCGACAGCAAAACTGGTTCAAAAGCAATATCGAAACTTGCTGATTTAGGTTGGAAAGTTTTTCAAGCTGTGAACACAGCGCTTCCTGAGGGTAAATCAATTCATCCGAAGTGGGCGCCAGCACCGCTTTTGAAATCTTACGAAAGAACTCGCCCACCGCTCGGATTTCCTCGTGAAACTGATTCTCTTTGTCCAAAGTGCGTTAAAATCGTGCGCGAAGGCGTCATCAAAGGCGATATTCCGCTTGAAGTCTTGATGTATTCGCATCCGGGCGAAATCAAAGCTCAATTAGTTGAAGAAAACGGCAAAATTTACATTCGCAAAACTTGCCCAACACACGGCTTCTTTGAAGACGTTTTAGCTACGGATGCCGCTTTTCTGAAAAGAATAGAGTCGCTTTTCTTCGGGCGAGACTTTCGCACTGCCGATGACGCTCACGTTCACCATCATGGCACTTCCGACATAAAATTCGGGCGCGGTGCAGTCTTGACGGTTGACCTTACCAACCGATGCAATATGATGTGCAATCCTTGTTTTATGGACGCTAACCAAGTCGGTTACGTTCATGAACCTTCATTTGAAGATATAAAGGCGATTTTGGACAGAGCCGTTAGTTTCAAACCTCGTCGTCAAATCATTATTCTATTTTCTGGCGGAGAGCCAACCCTGTCACCACACTTCCTTGATGCAGTAGCCTACGCCAAAAAGATCGGTTTCTACAGAATTTTAGCGGCTACGAACGGAATTCGATATGCCGAAGATATAGAATTCTGCCGAAAAGCAAAAGAAGCAGGGCAACACGGAGTTTATCTTCAATTCGATGGAATCGGCGAAGAAAAGAACAAACATCGCGGAGTTGGCAATCTCTTCGACGTCAAGCTAAAGGCAATCGAAAACCTGGCATCAGTCGGAATAAAGGTAACTTTGGTAACAACAATCGTTAATACGATTAACAACGATGCCATCGGCGATATAGTTAGGTTCGCTGCGGCAAACATTGATAAAATCCAAACAATTGCATTTCAACCCGTCAGCTTCACTGGACGAGATGAAGACGTTTCCGATGAAGTCCGCAAAAAACAACGATACACACTTGCCGATATGGCGCATGATTTGAAAAATCAGTTAAAGGATTGCCTTTCGCTTGAACCTTTGAGAGATTGGTTTCCGCTTTCGTCATATTCGGCATTTACAAGCGTGATGGATATGCTTCAAGGCGCAGATGCTCCTTGGGGCTGGTCATCGTGCAATTGCCATCCTAACTGCGGAATTTTCACGCTCGTAGTCGTGAACAAAAAAACAGGTGAGATGAAATCTTTGTTCGAGTTCTTCAACTATGAGCAATTCATGAAGGACGTTGCAGTAATCACCGACACGGCACGCGGCAAAAAGCTCACAATGGCGCAACTTGCAATGGCAATAATGCGAAACTACAATCCCGAAAAAGCTCCAAAAGATTTTCCGATTTCTCAAATCATAAACCTTTTCAAACCATCTTCTACAAGCTCAAATTCCGATAGAAACGACCGCATGAAACAGCCTGTTTCGGAAAAGGACGTTTGGCGTGTCCTTTGCATCGAAGGTATGTGGTTTCAAGACCTCTACACATACGATTTCCGAAGAACCGAAATGTGCGTTATCCCATACGGCACGCAAGAAGGCGAGATAAGCTTCTGTGCATATAACACAGGAGTTGGCTGGCGTCAAATCATAGAAAATATGCACATGACTGCTACCGTCGCTGAATGGTATAAAACTCACGGCCGGCATCCTGTTTACGCAAAAGGTAAAATGGTGCCCGGAATTGGCAAAACCAAATCCTTGGCTTTGCCAGTAATCGCCAAAAGAATTTTAGCTGAAGAAGAAAAGCCGATTTCGCCTTATCTTGTCGAAGAAAGCGAAGTCGAATGCGTCGGGCGCTGATTTGATAGCTCAAGAATGGACAAAAAGCCTACGAATCGTTTCCTTGATTCGTAGGCTTTTTCATTTGAAAAGAACTTTACGACTCTTGAGTCTTTGACCGATGTTTCAGCTTAGAAACTGAAACCAAAACCTATACGTCCGTAACGCCCGAATGTTCGGAAGCCGTTTTCGTAGTATTCATCATTGAAAATGTTTTCAACGGTTCCTGAGATTCGCAAACGAAGATTTTCCTTTTTGATCGGCACTTCGTAGCTAACAGTTAAGTCGGCTTTTCTATTTCCATCGAAACGATAAATGTAGTTTCTGAATGTTGAATTGCTGAAGATTGGAGCCAGATAACTGCTTGTTGCTAAAAGATCAAAATTTATCCAAAATGGCTTAATTTTTTGAGTTGCAACAAGCGTGAATTGGTGTTTTGGAATTGCTAAAGTTTCTATTATTCCACTTCCTGCAACTTGTGGCTGGCGTTGATCGCTGTTTGTGTAGGTGTAAGATGCAAAGATGCTTGTTGTTTTGGCGATTTTAGCCTCTGTTGTAAACTCACCGCCACGTGCGATTCCGCCTTGTGTGTTGAAGTAACCGCCGAAGGGACGCTGTGTCGTGCCAATGTTGCGAACAGGGCTTCCGAAACCGATTGTTCTTATCAACTTTGTGTAGAAGTAAACGGCTGAAAGTTTCAGGTTATTGCCGAAAAGATATTGTTCAATGCCGCCATCTATTCCGATTGTTCTTTCAGGTTCCAAATCCGGATCACCTAAAGCCACAAAGCTCTGAGAGAACGAACTGAAGAAACTACCGAATCTTTCATAAAGGCTCGGCACTCGGTAGCCCGTTCCAACGTGAGCGCGGAATTTAGTGCCTGTCTGCTGAATGAAATAAGAAACCGCGCCATCGAAAGTGTAGGCTGTTGGTGGATTCTCGAGTGAAAGATTTTGATAAGGAGCATTCGTAAGGCTGAATTTCGGTGTTTCAAGATTGAACACCTGAGTTCTAAATCCGCCGCTCAAAGTCAATCTTCCTTCCATTAGCCTTACCACATCTTGGGCAAAAAACGCATTGCTAGATTGATAGGCTCTAGTAAAAAAGTTTCCTGTCCCGGTCGGTGTGAATCCGTCATTACCGAATTTCTCATGCTCGAACTCGTAGCCAATCGTGATTTCGTGAACCCGATTCGGCGTCCAATCCAGCCTTGCATTGACGGTTTGAATCGTTCCATCGAAAAACGAAGTCGAAGCGCTTTGAAATCCAATTCCCAGTGGTCCATTATCGTTTCTCCTTGAAGTTTTCAAGCCCGAATAAAAGGCTCGGAAAATCAAATCGCTTCTTAAAACTTGAGTCAAAGACACTTGCCCGTTGAAGAATTTGGACTTCTGAGTGCTGTCTGGATCGTTGGCATCAGGGATAAAGGTTGCATTCCCACGATTGAGCTGGCTTATGGGCGTTCCCGTTTCGTATCTTCTTAGCTCCGAACGAGAAAGCGGTATAGCCTTTATGATTACCGCGTTCGTCGAAGGTAAAGTCCCTATTGTATCGGGGCTTGAGTTAAGCCGAACGTATGCGTCTGAGATGAAAAACCTCGCTGAGATGTTAGTTGAGCGAAATGGATTGAACTCGATGCGTGCTTGGAAATTCGTATTGTGAGCGTTGTCTTGTTCATCAATGCCCTTTGTGTAAGCTGTTCGAGACACTCCCAAGCCATAAGCAAATTTTTCATCTTTTGTCCCGTCGCTGAATCTGGCTTGAAATCTTCCCAAGCCATATCCGCCAAGTATCCCGCCAATTTCACCCTTCACACCTGAGCTAGGTCTTGGAGTTTGAAGATCAATTGTCCCACCGATAGCATTCGTTCCGTAAAGCGATGACCCCGCACCTCGAAGAACCTCAATTCTGGAAATCCCAGTAAAAGTAAAATCCGACAAAAATGCGGTCGCATCACCGGAGATAGAAGCGGCATCGCGAAATCTAACGCCATCAATCAAAACCGCCGTATCCTGATTTCGCAAGCCTCGTGTTTTAACGCTTGCAAGGCGTCCGAAACCGCCGAGTTGTTGAATGCGAAAGCCCGGAATCGTTCTCAAGCTCTCAGCTAAAGAGAACTCGCTTCGGTCTTGAATCTGCTGAAAATCAATCACATCAACCGTTTTCGAGACTTCTTCTATTGGCTGAAAGCTATTTGCCGAGACTAAAACCACATCGGTCAAATTCGATATTGAAACTTCTCCGTTCTTGACCGTAACCAACGCTCTTTTGTCGTTGTAAATCAGCAAATAGCTGCCATCGCTTACATCTTCAAAGACAAACTGCCCTTCATTGTCCGTTGTCGTTTCAAAACTTTCTGTTGCTGAAACCAGCTTGACTTTCGCTGAAGATACAGGCTGATTGCCATCTTTCAGCGTTCCTGTAACTCGTGTTTTCTGCTGTCCGAAAACAAAAATTACTGAAAACAAAATTGCGACCAGAACCTTCGTTATCTTCATAACCTTGTCTCCTTTCGTAGTTTTGTAAAAAGATCGGCTAGTATATTGCCGTAATTCTTAAATTTCTGCTGATTGGATTTTCGTCGAGTAAAACTCGAACATTGAAAACCTTTTGCAAATTTTCTTGGGTCAAAACTTCGTGCGGCGTGCCTTTTGTCAACACGGTTCCACCTGAAAGCAATATGATTTCGTCCGCAAATTCTGAAGCTAAATTGAGATCGTGCGTTATCACGATCGCCGCAGAATCGCATTTTTGACAGCGATTCTTTACCAATCTAAAAGTCAATGCTTGATGCGAAAGGTCGAGATTATTCGTTGGCTCATCAAGCAAGAGAATTTTTGCTTGTGTTGCCAATGCGCGTGCAAGGACCGCTCTTTGCCGCTCTCCACCCGAAAGCCGATTCATCAGGCGTTCTTCATATCCTTCTAAATCGCAAAGTTTTATGCACTCACGCGCTATTTGTAAGTCTTGCTGTGTCTCCCATCCGAAAGCCGAACCGTGTGCGAATCTACCTGCCAAAACGAATTCAAGAACCGTTACTGGAAACTTTGTTTCGGTTTCCTGAGCAACTACAGTGATTTTTCTTGCAATCTCGCGGCGCGTGAAACTTTGCAAAAGCCTTCCTTCAAGCAAAATCTCGCCTTCTATCAAAGGCAAACTCAAATTAAGTGCTTTCAGAATAGTCGTTTTTCCCGAACCGTTCGCACCGAGCAAGGTTATAATTTTGCCTTTTTCAAGCGTAAACGATATGTTTCTCACCACAGGTGAACCGTTGTAGCCAACAGATATGTTTTTGACTTCTAGCATCGTCCAAACCTTTCAACTTCTTTTCAAAAGATAGATAAACATAGGCGCACCGATGAGCGCTGTAATCGCACCGACGGGAAGCTCGCGCGGTGCAATTATGGTTCGGGCTATCGTATCAGCAAACACTATAAATGTCGCTCCGGCAATTGCTGAAAAAGGCAGAACAAGCCGGTTGTCACTACCTACGGAAAGCCTTATGAGATGCGGAATTATCAACCCGACATACCCGACAGACCCACTCGAAGAAACCGAAACACCAACCAAAAACGCCGATGCTACAAAAACTATTAGCCTTACCTTTTCAACCTCAACTCCGAAATCCAGTGCATCTCTTTCGCCAATCATCATCAAATTCAGCGCTTTGGCTTGCGAAAACAAAACTACCCCGCCAAGAATAGCCGAAATGAAAACAAGATAAAATCCGTTTTTCGTCCCTTGCGACAAGTCTCCAAGTAACCAAAACGTGAAACTTCTAAGTTTCGTAGCATCAAGAAGCGACGTGAAGAGAATGATTATCGAAGAAAGAAGCGTTGTTACGATTACTCCCGATAAAGCCAATCTTTCAACGTTCATTCCTGCCTTCGATTTAGCCATCTGATAAACCGTAAATGTGGCGGCTGAAGCTCCGATAAAAGCCAAAATTGGGCGCGGGAATTCAAAGTTTGTGAAGAAAACAAAAGCAAGCATTGTCCCAAGCGCCGCTCCACTCGAAACTCCTAGAAGATAAGGATCGGCAAGCGGATTTCTCAAAAGCGACTGCAAAGCGGCTCCTGCAAGTGCAAGACTCGCACCAACACAAGCACCCAGAAAAATTCTAGGTAGTCGCACATCAAACAAAATCGTTCTTTCCAAATTGCTCAAGTCCGCAAAATTCAAGTTCTCGCTCCCGAAAAAAACAGAAGCCATTAGACAGAAAACAAGTAACACGATGAGCAATGCCAAAGTTCTACGTGGTTGAAAGAATCTGCTTTTTTGTCCGACCGTTTCTAGCATTTTCTTCTGCAAAACGCCTATTTATCGCATTCGCACTTTTCGCTTTCAGGGTGTAGCAAAGAAGCTACCTGCTCCAATGCATCAACAATTCTTGGCCCGGGACGCGATAGAATATCTGCATTCACCATATAGACTCTCTTGTTCTTAACCGCATCGGAATTTTTGAATACCTCGTTTGGCTCGTTGTTATCGTAGCTATCGGTAATGATTATGACTTCAGGATTCAACGCTAAAGCGGTTTCTTTGCTCAGCTTGGGATAATCCGTTTCAAGCTCTTCCGTTACCGAAATCCCACCAGCTTTTCGCACTAAATCCGTGATGAAAGAATTTTTCCCGACCGTGTAAAGAGATTTATCAATCTGCACAAAAACTCTCGGTTTAGGCAGGTCTTTGACTCTTTGCTCAACTTTTTCAACACGGCTTTTGAGTTGATTGACAAGTGCTTTTGCTTGATCTTCGGTTTGAAAAATCTCACCGATTTTTTCGATGCTCGAATAAATCTTCTCAAAACTATCGGGATCGGTGACGAAAAGGGTTATGCCATTTCGCTCTAAAGTATCGGCAAATCCTTTAAGTTGCGATGCAGTCGAGACAAAAACAACGTCGGGCTTAAGAGCGACGATTTTTTCGAGACTCGGTCTGAGCGTATCGCCGATTTTCTCGATTTGTTTAGCCTGTTCTGGATAATCGCAGTAAGTAGTCACGCCGACTAGCCTATCGCCCGCACCAACAGCGAAAATGATTTCCGTTAAATTCGGTGAAAGTGAAACGGCACGTTCAACCTTCAAAGGCAGTTTGATTTTTCTGCCTAGATCATCTGTGATTTCACGATAATCTTGCGCTTGCCGATCTGTAGCCCTAGAGTCCGACTGCGGGATTTGTGACTTACAGCCGAAGGAAACTAAGGCTAAAAGCAATAAGACTTTGTAATGCAATTTTTTCATCATACTTGCCAGAATTTATCCAAACAAAAAGCCCTGCCCGTCCCGTCTTGCAAGGCAAGACAGGACAAGCAGGGCTGAAAACTTCCCATTAGCTTGACTCTGCCTGAATGCCTTGACGCGAGACATTCAAAGGCGAACCGCTCAGGCAGGTCTCCAGACTTCGGATTGAAAATGCTTTAGAATCTGTAAATCAAAAAGCATTTTCAATCGCTTCACTGTGGCGCGACCGTGCGGGACTTTCACCCGGCTTCCCTATTCTCCGCTTCCCAGTTTATGCAAACCAATAGAAGCGGCACCTGAACGGTCTAATTTTGAAACATCAAACAAACAATGCTGAAAACGATATTAGAAAATAAACTCAAACAATTTGTCAAATCTGTTACCAAACTTACGAACAAGCCGATAAATTCTCAGGCTTTTTGCTAGCTTTTACGGTCAAGACGTTTTGCGCTTATAATGATTATTCATTCGCCGAAAAAATGTTTAAGATACAACGATTGGAAATCACAGGCTTTAAGTCATTTGCAGATCACACAGAGATTATTTTTTCAGGCGAAGGCATAACGGCAATTGTAGGACCTAACGGCTGTGGCAAATCGAATATTTCTGAAGCAATTTCTTGGGTTCTAGGCGAAAGAGCGAAAAGCCTTCGGGGAAACGAAATCCAAGACCTGATTTTTCAAGGAACAAGCAAGCGTTCACCCTCGTCTATGGCTGAAGTCTGCTTGCATTTAGTTTGTAGCGAAAACGAAACCTTCACACAAGAGCTTGAAAAAATTGACAAATCGCTTCAAGAACTGGACGAAAAAAGTGAGATAGAATTTGAGGTGAATGGGTTTCACGAGGATATTTCGGGAAGCTTATCTGAAACTCAAGAACAAAGCCTTCAGATCGAATCGAAAAATCCAAACGAAGTAGAAATTCAAAAGAAGTTGAAGCTAAAACGCCGTTGGAAGCCGACTGTTGCAATTTCTTCGTTAGGTGAGTCAATCTCAATCACGCGAAGAATTTTTCGTTCTGGCGAAAGCGAGTATTTGATTAACGGGAAACCTTGTCGTCTGCGCGACATTCAAGATTTATTTGCGGGAACAGGGCTGAGCGGGGCAAAATATGCAATAATCGAGCAAGGATATATCGGGCAGATTCTTTCAGCCAAACCTGCCGATAGAAGAGCTTTGATTGAAGAAGCGGCAGGAGTTTCAAGGTTTCGCATTCGTCAAAAAGCGGCGCAATCTCGATTGGAAACAGCTAAAGCAAACCTAAATCGCATCAACGATATAATCGCCGAAGTCGAAAAACAAGTAGCAAACCTTAAACGGCAAGCTAGTAAAGCTGAAAGATACAGAAAGCTCAGGGAAAATTTGCGCTCCTGTCTTAGAAAAATTTTTACCGCAGAAGGAAGAACTCTGATACAAACAATCGAAAGAGTTGAATCCGAAATTTCCGATCTCATCGGACAAGAAAGCAAGATTTCTTCAAAAATCCGAGAAAAGGAAAATTCATTTTATAAGGTAAAACAGCGACTTTCAGAAACAGACGAAAATCTAAACCGAATCAGAACAAATCACACTGAGAGACTGATTCAAAAGAGCCGTTTTTGCAAAGACCTAGAACACAAAAAAGACCAAATTGAAGCTTTGAAAGCCAGAATCCAAAAACTTCAATTTGAGATAAGCGAAGCAGAAAACCGCCTAAAGCTTCTCGAAAAGGAAGCTGAAGCCTTGCGAGAACAAGAGCGTCAAATAAAATCCCAAATTCAAGAGATTGCTTTGGACAAAATAGAAGACTCTTATAAAGCTGTATCAACCGAAATCGAATCCCTCGAAGCCAAGAGAAAGGAAATCCAAAACGAAAGATCAAAGCATCTGTTAGCATTTGAGCGTTTTAATGAAGCAATTAGGCAAAATCAAGCAATCGTCGAAAGGCTGTTTGAGCGTTTAGAAGGATTAAAACGCGAGGGTGAACGCGCTGAAAGAAATTTCAGCGAGTATTCTGCCGAATATCAGAAACTTCAAAAAGAGCTTCAGGAATTCAAATCGAAGCTAGATGATCTTCAAACTGAGAGAACATCGCTTTTTACAAGCAAGGAAAAAGCGGAAAGTGAAGTTGTAAGTCTAGAAAAAGAGCTTAAGGAACTTCAGGAAAGTTTTTCGCAAAATAAGCATCGCTTGGAAAGCCTTAAAGAAATAGAATCGAAACGCACAATCTACTCCTCAGCAGTTCAGAAGATTTTTGCAGAGCAAGAAAAAATCGGCATAAAAATTCTAGGCACGCTTGCTGATCAGCTTAATGTTAGTGCTGAGCATGAAAAGGCTGTCGAGTCTGTTTTCGGAGATTTTCTTCAAACGATCTTGGTTGGTTCAAAGGAAGAAACAGCGGCACTAATCGAATATCTGAACAAGAATAGCCTAGGCAAAGTTAGCATCCTTTGCATTTACAGAAACGGGCAAGAAGAAAAACTAAAACATAAAAACATAAAACCTTCGGCAAACTTGGAAAATAAAACAAAGATCCTGGATTTACTCGGCGTTGATGCGGATTTTGCTAAGATTTTAGAAGAGGTTTTTGAGCGAGAAACTTCCGCTAAACTAACAGAAAATCTTTCGCAAGAAAAAGAGTTGGAGAATTCGGTGTTGATAAATCAAGAAGGCGATCTTGCGATAGCAGGAAAGCTTTTCGTTATCGGAAATTCAAAAAATGAAAACTCCTCGTCGCTACTTCAATTCAAACGCAAACTGAGATTGCTTGAAGAAGAAAATGCGAGTTTGCTCAAGAAAATCGCTGAAAAAAGCAAGCAAGTCGAATCAGCAAGGCTGATTCTAAATGAAGAACAGGAAAAACTCCTGCGTCTTGAGGCTTTGAAAAGCGATTTCGAAAAGAAAATTCTATCGAAAGAAACTCAAGCTGAATCGCTTGCCCGTGAGATAGAAAGAGCAGAAAGACACAAAAAGATAGTCGCCGATGAAATGAAACAATCCACCGAAGAGATAAGGCAACTTGAAGAAAAACGAAAAAACTTAGAAACAAACTTAGAAAACGCTCAAAAAGCATTAGCCGAAACCGATGCAAGGCTTAACAGTTTGAACGGGAAACTTGATGATTTGAAAAAAGAACTGGAAAAACACACAGCCGAGCTGAATCGGAAAAGAACTGAGATGCAAATTGCAGAAGAAAGACGCCGACAGACAACTTCAGTTATAAGGCGCGTTGAAAATGAGATTTCGGAACTACAAAGACGCATTTTGAACTTCAAAACAGAAGCTGAGCAAAGCGACCGAAAAATCAGAGTTTTAGTGCAGGAAATAAACTCGCTCGAAGATTCAATCGAAGAAGCCGAAGTGGAATCCGCAAAGGAGCAAACCCAAATTCAACTTCTTTCCGAAGAACTTAAAAATCTTCGTGAGCAAGAAGCCGAGTTAGAGCAAGAGCTTTCAAAACTTAACAAAGAACTGTCCGAGATAAGAAACCGTCGAGCGGCGATTGAAATCGAGAAAGCCGAAGCAAAAGCGAATTTGAAAAACTTAAGCGAAAACTGTTATCAACAGCTCGGCACTCAGTTAGCTGAAATCATCGAAAATGACGATACGACGGTTGATTTAGAAGAAGCACGTAAAACGGCCGATGAACTTACGGCGAAAATAGAATCTTTAGGCGCAATCAACATGCTTGCTGTAGAAGATTTACATCAAGCCGAACAAAGACTAAATTTTCTGATAGCGCAAAAATCAGACATTCTGAAAAGCATTGAAGATGCCGAAGAAGCCCTGAAAGAAATCAAAAAACATGCACAGCAAAAGTTTCTGGATGCCTTCAACGCAATAAATGAAAACTTCAAGCGGATTTTTAAGGAGCTTTTCGGCGGTGGAAGTGGAGAAATGAAGTTGATTGGCATGGAAGAAGATGAGATTTTGGAATCAGGAATTGAGATAATTGCTCAACCACCGGGAAAGCGATTGCAGAATGTTTTGCTTCTTTCGGGCGGTGAAAAAGCTATGGTAGCGCTTGCTTTGACTTTGGCGATATTTGAGTATCGCCCATCGCCTTTCTGCATCTTAGACGAAGTTGACGCTCCACTTGACGATGCGAACATTGATAGATTCGTCGGGAAACTCAAACAGATGGCATCCAAAACTCAGTTTATAGTCATCACTCATAACAAAAAAACAATGGAAGCCGCGCAAGTTCTTTACGGAGTTACCATGCAAGAGCGCGGAATATCAAAACTTGTTTCAGTAAAGCTTGTATGAACAGAAGAAAATTCAAATTTTTAGTTTTTTTGGTCGCATTCTGCCTTCTTTTTAGCTTCGCAGAAAGCAAAGCACAAACTAAGGCAAGAAAGAGATCGCCAAAGAAGACCTCTGAAAAAACCGTGAATCCAAGAGAAGAAACACAACCGAGCAAAACTGAACCTGCCACTGGACCGATTCCACAAAAGAAAAATCAACGCAGCGGCGATAGTCTTCAAGAAACACGAAACTCACAGAAAATAGAAGCACCACTATCAGAAGGAGTAGAAAACTCGGGAAAATACAAATACCTTTACGAATTCGAGTCGCCTAAGCACTTCTACATAACCCGCATTCAAATCGAACATGACGAAAGCGGAAAAGGAAAGATTACATTCTGGAAAAAAGACCTAGACGAAGAAATCTCTGAGCCAATAAATCTTTCCAAAACAGCTTTGGAGAAAATAAACTCCCTCTTCCAAGCACTGAATTTTCTAAACTCGAACGAAGAATATCAATCCACTGAAAGAAACTACTCGCATCTAGGGACTACCAAGATAAGCTTGAAAACACCGGAAAAAGAAAGAAGCGTTCAGTTTAATTGGTCTGAAAGAAAGGAAGCCAGAGCACTGGCAGACGAATACCGCAAAATCAGCAATCAATTTATCTGGCAATTTGAGATAAACCTTGCAAGAGAAAATCAACCGCTCGATGCTCCACGCCTAATGGATAGACTTGATTCTTACCTCAAACGCAATGAAATCTCCGATCCGCTACAGATGCTACCGCTCCTTGAAGAATTGGTAAATGACGAAAGAATCCCGTTAATAGCCCGAAACCATGCCAAAAGACTCGTGGAGCAAATAAAAAAGACGAAATAATGATTTTCAGCAGTAAAAACCAGCAAAGATTCTCACTCGAAGGCTTTACAGATTTTCATGAAAAATACACCTGCGGAATTGAATATCAAATCGGAATAACTAACAAAAGCATTAGTGAATTCGACGTTTACAAAATTACTCCTGAATCACTTAAAGATGCGATAAAAGGAAAAGCAAAC
Source organism: Acidobacteriota bacterium (assembly GCA_003697135.1). GTDB lineage: Bacteria > Acidobacteriota > Blastocatellia > Pyrinomonadales > Pyrinomonadaceae > J014. Next base: position 147,859 of record RFGC01000047.1, on the reverse strand, counting down.
AGGCTTTAGACCAAAAATAACGACTTAATACATACCGCATTGTTTTGTCGGTAAGTATTACTTCCTCTCTATCCAAACCTTTTCGAGCAAAACAGAATCGAGCGGATTTAGAACGAAGTTTTTGACGTAAGGTTTCATCAGACAATAAGCAGTTGGGAAGTAAATCGGTATGGCGGGCAATTCTTGTAAAGCTTTTTCCTCGCTCGTTATAGCTTCACCTCCCGTGATAAGCCAATTCTCTAGTCTCTTGTCAAGAAGTTCCTCTGATTCACCTTCAAAAATTCCTTCTGCAACTTCACTGATTTCAGATGGGAAAGGCTCGTCTTTCGGGAAAAGCAAAATCATGTTAGCAGTTTCGCTCATCGTTGACAAAACCACTCCCCTTCGGACAATATCGAATTCAGAGTTTCTAACAGCAATTTCGAGGTCTTTGTTTTCTTTGACAATAATTTCGGTTTTGATATTGAGATTTCTTTCCCACATTTTCGCAATCGCTCTAGCTATTCTTCTTTGCATATCATTACGATTTATCAAAAGCCTTATAGTCGGGAAATTCTCTCCGTTCGAAAAACCGGCTTCTGAAAGCAGTTTTTTGGCTCTTTCTACATCCTCCTTGATTTTCGGTTCGCTAAGAGGCAAGTAGGAAAAGGCAGGCTTTACAAAGCCACTGCCTTCGTCTTCCGCTATTCGATCTCTTTCAATCGAAATAGCTAAAGCTTCACGAACACGACGGTCATTAAAAGGCGGATTTAGCTGATTGAATTGATAAAGATTCACCGCACTATGCACGGTTTGAGAAAAATCGTCAAATCCAGCAAGAAGTTTCAAGGCTGTAGGCGTAAAAGTCGCGTTCGTCAAAACATCAATATCACCATTTCTGTAAGCCTCAAGCGCTTCTTCCGAATTCTCGAAATGAATGATTTTGATTCGATCCAGAAATGTCTCCGACGCGCCCCAATAAAGATTGTTTTTCTCAAGAATTACTACGTCTTTTTCAACAGAAACCAAGCGAAAAGCCCCATTAGTTGTGATTTCGGTTGTTAAGTCGTCCTTCCTAAATTCTTTACCACCTTGATAAACTGGATAAAAAACCGTATGAGCTACCAAAGCAGGAAAATCACGATCGGGATGAACCAGCCTAACCCGTAAAGTGAAATCATCTAGCGCTTCAACTCCAAAAAAAGCCTTACCTTCCTGCTCAGATGACGCCTTTCTTTCAGCATTATCTTCACCTAGAACACCGTTGTTGGCGAACTCGAGTATTGACTTTTTATTGTCTTTCTCCTCATCGGCAAAAATAGGTAAGATTTTCTCGGTATCCATTCCGACTATATTTTTGAGAAGTCTTATATGAGGCACCGAGCTTGATAAAGAAATAAGCCTCTGCCATGATTTGACGAAATCTGTAGCTGTTACTGCTTCGCCGTTTGTCCACTTGGCATCTCTGCGCAGTTGAAAAGTCCAAACTCTGTAATCTTCAGACGCTTGCCAGCTAACGGCAATTGCAGGTATTGGCTGCAATGTTTTTGGATCAATATCCGTCAAACCTTTGAAAATAGCTCTCACAATATCGGTTTCAGGTGGTGCAAAAGCTTTTGCAGGATCGAATGTTCTCGGCTTTTTCCCATTACTCCAACGTAGTTCATTGATTGCAGGCGGTTTATTCTTCGGCAAAAAAGCGATGGACTTTTCCACTTCTTGCTCTTTACCGCAACTTTGTAAAAACAAGAAAACAAGAATTAAAAAACCCAAATACTTCATCGCAGAAACCGAGACCAGAAAATAATTTACAGAAAAATTTCGTAAGAGACTACTAAAAGCAGAAATCTGAAAAACACCACAAGCTAGCTTTTACAAAGCAAAAATAGAGGCTCTGACCGAAAAAACAACCGCCTAAAGACAAACTATCTGATGAAACTTGTTTGGCTCAAGATACAAAGCTCAATTGCCCTTACGGGTTTTAGACAGGCGAAGGGCCTGAGTCCTAACTGCGTCAGAAACATTCCGATTTTTACTCAGCGCTTCAAGGTCTTTGATATGAAGTCTTGTCAAAATGCCCATTGCTACAGCGACAGGCGTTCGTGGATTTCTCGCCAAGTTGTGAATAACTGGATAAAGTTTAGCCCATTGACGATTCGACGCTATTTGTCTTAAAACTTCTTCCGGAACGGTTCGCATAGCCGCTATTTTCTCGACTTCTTGATCCGTAATACGTGGGTTTTGAATCACCGCTTGCGCTACAACTCGGTTAGAGTCTCGAATCAATATACTTCGAGCCTCTCTGTCGCCTTTCATAGCAAGTTTGACTCGATCTTTCACACTCATTCGCATTATGCGGTTTATCAATGCAACTCTTTCGGCAGAAACCTCGTCTCCTTCGGCTCTAAATTCGTTCAAAATCTTGTTAACGGCTAGGGCACGCTGCTGCTCAGTTTCTTCGTATAACTCCTCGATGTATTCAAGCGCCAGCCAAGAATCATCTGTTTCAGAATCCGGTATTTCAATATGTTTTGCTATCAAAAATGCATCTTCTACCGTTAACCCTGAAGCCTCTGGATCACGGACGAATTCTGCTTTTTCGATAAATTCAGCTGCCGCCAAATTGCCCTGTGTTCTAAGCTCATTTGCAATTTGCTGCGCGCCTCTTTCTTTTTCAAAAAACTCTCTTTTCGTTTCTCGCGCTCTTCTTTCAGCCTCCGCCGTTCGATGAGGATTTTCAATAATTGCCTCAATTAACTCAGGCGTGCGAATAAGCCTTTGTTGATTGATTGCAACTAACTCTAACAAACTTCCATCTTGAGTTTTTCTAACAAAATTCAGTATCGCAGAATCAGGCGTCTTTGCGTTGATGATAGCTATTTCTTGAACTTCACGCGGAATATCGTCAGCTTGAACGAAGTAACTCAAGACGCCGACTGGAACTTCATCAGTTTTCAAAATATCAACGATGGTCTCAGTTTTGGCTTGCTCTCGAAGTGTTTCTCCAGCCGCAGATGCAATTTCCTCGTCTTGATCGTTTATCAAACTAGCCAACACTTCGAGAAGATCGGTTTGAGACAAAGGTAAAACACCTCGCGCCGCTGCCAATTTCGCTGGTCTCGGAGCATTACCACTTAAAATACTGCGAACAATTGGATTCGCTGTTTCTGCCGACATATCAAACCTTCACGAAATCTTTATTGAAAAATTCTAACAAAACCCAGTTCAATTTTTCGAGAGATTAACTCTCCATAAGACAAACCCCAGCAACCGCACCTTGACAGTTTCCACTTTGCTAAATTAACATCGTTCAAAGTAGAAATTTTTATAAAGAGTGCAGGATAAAAATGAAACAACAATCGAATATAAAACTAGTCCTTGAAAATCTCATAAAAGAAAAAAAAGCAACCATAGGTGTTATTGGACTTGGCTATGTAGGTTTACCTCTGATAACAGAATTTTGTTCAAAAGGATTCAGAGGAATTGGCTTCGAGGTTGACCCAAAAAAGGTCGAATCAATCAATTCTGGAAAATCATACATAGTTGACGTTCCGACAGAGAAGGTGAAAAGCTGCGTCGCTGAAAAGCGTCTTTCGGCGACTTGCGACTTTTCAAGTCTAAAAGAATGCGATGCAATAATAATCTGTGTTCCAACACCACTTAGAAAAACCAAAGACCCTGATATGTCCTACATTTTGGCGGCTGGTGAAGAAATAAAAAAGCATGCCCGCAGCGGTCAATTGATAATACTAGAGTCAACCACTTACCCTGGGACAACTGATGAAGTTCTTCTGCCGATGATAGAAGAAACAGGACTAAAGCTAGACGAAGATTTCTTCCTTGCTTTTTCACCTGAAAGAGTTGATCCCGGAAACCCACAATTTCAAACTCACAACATACCAAAAGTTGTCGGCGGTGTGTCGAAAGATTCAACTCAAATAGCCGCCCTTTTGTATTCTCAAATAGTCGAGAAGGTTTACCCGGTAAGCTCAGCACGAGTAGCGGAAGCGGCAAAACTCTGGGAAAACACCTTCAGAGCAATCAATATCGGTATGGCAAATGAAATGGCAAAACTTTGCAGAACCCTTGGAATTGATACATGGGAAGTAGTAAAGGCGGCGGCTACAAAACCATTCGGTTTTATGCCCTTCTATCCCGGACCAGGAATAGGCGGACATTGCATACCGCTTGATCCGCATTACCTCTCATGGAAAGCTAGACAACACGGCTTCGATTCAAAGTTCATAACGCTAGCCGAAGAAATAAACTCCTCGATGCCCAAGTATGTCGTCGAACTTGTCAGAGATGCCCTAAATGACGAACAGAAGCCTCTCAAAGGCTCGAAGATTTTGATTCTCGGTGTAGCCTACAAAAAGGATATTGACGACATGCGTGAGTCACCTGCTTTATCGGTTATTGACCTTTTGCGGGCACGCGGTGCAGAAGTTTTTTATCATGATCCTTTCGTGCCTGAAGTAACATTCGATCATGCCTACACAATCGGCGATGGTGAACCGCTTTACAATCAAGAGTTAACAGATGAACTGATAAAATCAGCCGATTGCGTCGTGATTTGCACGGATCATTCTTGCATTGACTATAAGCGCATCTGCGAACTTGCTTCTGTGATAGTTGACACGAGAAATGCTCTTTCTGAAGAAATTCGTAACGGCAGTAAAGCTAAAATAATCAGGCTTTAACTAAAAACCGACTGTATCGCTTTACCGAATTAGAGTTTCAATTGGCTTTCTGAAAAGAAATCTATCTTATCTGGGTTTCATAAACAGTTCTGATTCGTAGCCTTTGACCTTTTGAGAGTCTTATGTGCTTTCCTCTATCCACGACGATTGTTCCAACACCAAAAGCCGCACCAACGCCTGCACCAACCGCCACACCAACAGGCCCACCAATTATGCCACCAGCAACAGCACCGGCACCAGTTGAAATAGCTACCCTTTTCGCATCATCCTTGACCGAACTTTTGCCTTGCAAAACTCCTTCATCATCAACTTGCTTTATGTTATCGCCTGCTATCGGTAAAACTTCGACAACCATGGCATTGTAGTTAGCCCAACGTCTTTCATTTACTCTTATTATGTCAAACGAAAGTAACATCTCGGCGCGCCTTTTAATTCTTCCAGGCTTTTGAAGTTTGTTAATTCTTCCTTCGATCACTGCACCGTATATTTCTCTTGGCGATATGACTCTAGCGGTGAATTTATCTCCAGCCTTGTTCCTCTCAGTTGAAAGGTCTTGCTCAAGCTCTATTACAAGCTCTGTATCTGCGGGAATGATGATCGTTGGCTCGTCTTCGCTTGTTTTGACTGGATTCTCCCCTGTATCGGATTCATTTGAAGTTTTGGTTCCTTTGTTGGCTTCTTCAGATGTTTCTCCCGATCCTCCAACCGACTTCTGTAGCTCCGCTGGCATCTCCGGTCTGAATTCACGCTTTTCAAATCCATCAGCATAGCCTTTTTCAAAACCACGACGATAGCCGTTTTTGTAATCTTCCAAAGACCCGAACTCTGCTCGGTAGGCTCTATCAGCTTTTTGATATTCGGAATGGATTTGGTGATTCTTTTCTCGTCCCTCAGAACCATCGCGATAGCCCGCCATGTAACCGTCTGAATATCCCGCTCTGTAGCCCCTATACAACGCAGTGCTTGCATCTTGTGCTTTGATCAAAATCAACAAACCACAAAGAATAACAGCGAAACCTATGATTTTACTCATTTACCTTCTCTCCTTTTCAAAAACTTTTTCTCTCCTTAGACTTATACAACAAAAGTTAAAGAGATACAAGAAATTTTTGCCAAGTATGAGAAATTATGCTGTCTTCGGTATTCATCAAGACTTGACAGGCTCACGTAAGATAAGTTCAGCAGCGATTCTTGAAAGTTCCGATAAACTTTGATGAGCAATTACTTCGGAAGAAACATCAGCTTTAACAAGCGATGTCTCAAAACCCTCATTACTATCGAGTGCTCCTCGCAAGTCACTGTCGGCTAAAGCTTTCAGATGTGCAATCTGCAGCAAAACCTCTCCTGTTCTCGACAAAAGCCTTACTAAATCGCCTTCTTCTGCTTGAGTTTTCCTGACCAACTCTTTCCATTCAATTCCTTCAGCCCATTTTTCAACTGCTGCGGCAGCCGAAAAATTTATCTCTGTTTCAGGCTGAATCCCATATTTCCACTCGACTTTTGAAACGTCAAATATCACTTCTTCTAAAGAAGTCAAAAGCTCCAAAGTCTCATGTTCTAAATCTGGATAACCAAAGCTTCTCTCTCTATCAGCCGCAAGCGATCCGATAAAAGCGGCAAAGTGTTTTGGCTGAGCATTACTGAAATCTATTCGGCGAAGCGCCTCGCCTATTAGAAGCGGACGGTCAACTCTCAAATCTGCTAGCCATCTACCAATCTCGGTTACCTTCTCTTCACGAAAGTTCAAGTAGCCGAAATGTGCTAAAACTCTCGCTTTTCTTTCAAACGGTAACCAAATTGTTTCTCTCAAACTTTCTATTGTCCTTTCAGTCCTTTCGATAAATTCAGCATCTTTAAGATGCTCCCACAAAAATAATTCGATTTCCTTTTGAGTCCTGTCACTTCTTGTTGAGATTTCAAGCTCGATTTTTTCAAGAAGTTCATCTACGATTTCAATTGCTTCATCTATAGCTTGAGTTTCTTTGAAACCGGGTTTTTCAAGCAAAGGATTTTTACCCTCTTCGGTTTCTCGAAAAGCTCTTGTAAATTCGTCAACTTCCACACCACCTTCAAACCTAGAGTTTGTCATCTTTTTCAGGTCATATTCATTTGCGAAAATGCGTTTTATTCTTCTCAAGTTTATGCTTGCTCCGCGCCCATCTTCTTTGATCGCAATAACTTTCTCGCCTACCAACTTCAAAACCATCAGAAACTTACTACCATGAGCTTTTTTCGAGATTATTCTTCCCGGACGGACGTTTTCTTTAAGCCATGCTATCAATTCTTCCTCAAAGTTTCTTGTATTCCGTTCAAAAAGTCTTTGACGCACCGCAATCAAACGCTCATATCCAAGAATCATCTCCAATGGTCTGAAATTATTGCTTCCACAAGCTTCAGAGTTTTTTGAATCACGAATTAAAACTCCAGCTTCGACACAAGCTTTTTCAAGCTTTGAGAGACGCCTTTCCCGCTGCCGTTCAAGATGCGAAATTTGAAAAGCAATCTCACGAAAAGCGAAACTTTTTTCGGCAATATGACGGATTTGATCGAAACTTCCGTAGGCATCGAGCAAATTTAGCAAACTCGAATAAGTTGCGCGGAATTTGCTAACCAAAGGATCAGGTGCAGATTTCAAAAGAGATGCTATGTGCGTAGGATTCTGAAAAACAGATGGTGCGAGAACAACAAATCCGACATTATCTTTGCCGCGGCGTCCGGCTCTTCCGGTCATCTGCTGAAGTTCATTCACCTGCAATGGACGCCATCCTTCGTTGCCTCTGGTATCAGCGTTGAGCACAACAACGGTTCTAGCTGGAAAATCAACACCTGCTGCTACGGTTGTTGTTGCAAAAATTGCGTCCAGCAGTCCTGCGGACATCATCTTTTCTACAAGCAGTTTCCACGCAGGCAAATGGCCTGCATGATGAGAAGCTACACCTGCTTGAATCACCAAGTTTTTGTGCCGATGCCCTTCGATCTCAGGATAAAGTTTCTCAAACTCTTGTATGAATTCCTTTCTTCGTTGTCTCTTTTCCTTGACAGAAGCCTTGGGTTCATCGTTAAACTGACGTCGGTGTAAAACTTCGAGTGCCGCTTCATCGCATCTCCTACGCGTTGGCATGAAAACAATTGCAGGCAAAAGATTGTATTTCCGCAATGCGCTTATCAGATGTGGCGGTGGTATTTCAGGCGATCGCAAAAGGTCATAATAAAAACTCGGTAGTCTATAGCTACTTCCTGCTTTGGATACTTTTCCTAATTTTCCATCTTCACTGAGAAGCGGTAGAAGCTCCAAGTTTGGCATCAAACAAGCGGCTCTCAATTCAACAGGCCGCTTGTAAGCTTTGACTATTTTAACTTTAACGCCTCTAACTTCTTCAATCCATGAAGCAAGCTCTTCGGGATTTCCAATGGTAGCCGAAAGAAGTAAAATGCGAATGCGCGACGGTGTTAAAATTATCGCTTCTTCCCAAACATGCCCTCTATCGTCGTCTGATAGATAATGAGCCTCATCGAAGATAACAAAATCCGTGTTGACATTATCTCCCTGTCTGAGAGCATCGAAAAGTTGATTCCGATAAATTTCAGTTGTCCCAACGATTATCGGAGCTTTCGGATTTTCTTTTCTATCACCTGTGAGAATACCGACGTATTCAGAACCGAACTCCTCGCAAAATTCAATGTATTTCGAGTTTGTCAAAGCTTTAAGCGGTGTTGTGTACCATGCACGTTTTCCTTCAAGCAAAAGACGACGGATTTCTTCTCTTGCAATCCAGGTTTTGCCTGCTCCGGTCGGAGCTGTAACCAGAACATCAAATTTTTCTATTGCTTTGAGTGCCTCAAGCTGAAATTCATCTGGCTGAAAAGGTTTGGGTTCAGGGACTCCGATTCCTTCGAGCAAATCTTTCAGCAGTCTTTTTTGTATCTCTTCATGAGCGTTTTTCGTCTTCTTATCTTTGCGATTCTTACCCGATTTGAATTTATTTCTTTTGGAAACTCTAGCCATAAAAAATTTTACCGTAAGCGGCGAAGGAAAAACCATTTAATCTTTGGTAACAAAACTCTCAAACTCGCGTTTCGATTACCTGCAAATTATCGAGCAAACTTTCAAGGCTTCTTAACAATCTCTTGTCGCTCGGAAGGAAAGACGGGTCGAGTTAGATCGGGATTATCAGGTGAAGTGTGTAGATGAACCGCTTTCCATTCGTTACCAATACGACGGAAAATCAAAGTCATTCTTCCTGAAGCAGATTCAAGTTTCCCGTCGAATTCTTGAGACTGTTTCCATTTACAAGTCAAATAGGCGGCGTCTTTTCCTAGCATTTCTATTCGCAAACCTGTTATCTCAAGCGTTACATTTTTCGTTTTCGCATAAAGCGACTTGCGGTTTTGCATCATGTTGTCCCAACCAATCGTGACAGTGCCGTTATTGTTGAAGAAAAGAATTCGATCACTTTTTTCATAAACACTCATCACCTTCTCAGCATCTGATTGCTTGATTCCTTCAACCAGCCGATCAAAAACTTCTTGAATCTCTTTTTTGGGATCAGCTTTGACGACCGCAGTCTTTTTTTGTGCAAATGAAAACGAAATAAGCATCAAACCCAAAACTAAACTCGACAAAACTTTTTTCATTGTTTTCAAACCTCCTTTGTTTTAGATTCACATTTTCCCGTGAGAATCAAAAATACCGCCTATGACTCAAAAAGCAGGTATTTTGGGCTTCTTTCATCTCGCTCAAAGCCACGACAAACAAGCCCTTCAGCAAAAGCTTCTTCAAACTCCTTTCTAATCCGTTTCTGCTCCTCAATTGCTCGGCTCGGATTTTCCAGCAATAGTTTATTCCAAAAAGGCGGAATCTCGATTTTCCTTACGGGTTCTTGATTTTCCTTGAAAGTTTTTCCTTCCGATAAAGCCACTACTTTTGGAGAGTCTAAAAACCACTCCGCAAAGAGCCTGTCGCTATCGAGTCCGTAGTTTGCTTGATTACCGTTGATAAAAGTGTAATCGGTCCCGTAAAAATTTGGCGCATAAGTTCTCACGATTGCTCCGAGTCTTTCTAAGTTGAAAAACGCATTTCTTGCCTGAACAGGTTGGAAAGTCCATTTGATATATTTAATTCCTTCCTGCAAAGCTCTTTCTCTTTGCGCCCATTTAAGACGCGCTCCTATGCCAAGATTTTGATATCCCTTATCAACCGCCGTCATGTGGGAATAAAGAGCGCGCTCCTGTCCCTTGAACATCGGCACACTCAAAACAAAACCTACAATTTTGCTCTGATGAAACGCCGCAAGTGTAAAGCCACCGGCTTCTCTAGTTACGATTAAATGTCGCACCGGTGAAATTTCTATGTCAGGAAGCTCAAAAACTTTTCTTTGAAGCTCGATGCAAGCTCGAAATTCTTCTATTGAAGTAATCTCGCGAATCTCTATATCTTCTCTTACTTTCATCAAACCCAAAACTTTGCGAACCATTCTTCGGGAATTTCTTTTATTTGCTTTGAAGCTGTCAAATCCACAATGTCGCCGACAAAGTTTATCAAAAGTAGTCTCTGTTGGCGATATTTTTCAGGTATTTCTTGCTTCATTTGTTTAAGTAAAGATTCTATTGCATTCATGCCTATTTTGAAAAGCACCAGCTTTTCAACTCGTGTATGTTTCAAAATCCAGTAGGTTTTCCTAATCGAGTTTTGTCCGCATTCTCCCCAAAATTTCAAATCACCACTTTCATCAAAGGCAACCAGATCAGGCTTATAACGCCCTTTTAGTTTGAATTCTATCTGCATATTCGGATATTCTTCGACAAACATTGCATAGCCGAGCGCTTTCATCAAAACATGCTCATAGGATTCTCCTTCCCTTTGCCAAAGTCTTAATCTTTGACCACTCGGTAGGTAAAAATCGTGAAGCATCAATCAACAAATTTAACATGAACCAGCTCAAATTGTTCACCTTTCTATTTGATTTTGCTATTCTAAAGGGTTAGCTTTGAGAAGAACCAAATGTTGCAAAACCGATCCCTCGAAATAAAAGGTAGTTTGACGGAAACCCCATTTGCAGAGATTCTAGCTGAAGCGTCAAGGCTAAAACTAGACGGCTCATTTAGATTGAGCCACGAGAACCGCAAAGCTGTAGTTTACCTTCGCAGTGGCGATGTAGTTTTTGCCGTTTCTAATGCTCGCGAGCATCGGCTTTTCGAGATAGCTTTGCAACAAGGCAAATTGGGAAAAGAAAAACTAGTCGGCTTGCCTTTGGCTAATGATTTTGAATTTGCACAATCTTTGGCAGCAAAGGGTTTAATGCAGAATGCACAGATACAAGAAATTTTCACTAAGCAAGTTGAAAAAATTGTCGCAGATTTGTTTCGTTGGGACAAAGGTGAATGGATTTTCAGCATTCTTGCACGCGCAAAAGATTCAATAAATTACAAGATAGATTTGAAAAGACTTCTTTTTGAACATGCTCGCAAAGCCCCGCTTGAGACTATAAAAAACTCTTTATCGAATAGCGACGAAAAATTTTCTCCGCAAAGCGAACAGAACGAACTTCCTTATTTGTCCCCTTCGGAAGCCTTTGTTCTTTATCGTTTTGAATCCCGACCTTTGGAATTAGGTGAAATAATGCTCAATGTTGGACTCACCGAGGAGACAACACTTAGAACAATCTACGCACTATGGCTCGGTGGTCTTCTAAACAGAGAGCAACGAATTTTTTCCGATGACCAAATTGCCGCTTTTCGCTCGATTAAACTGCAACCGAAGCGAGAAGAAGTAAAAGAAGAAAAAGCACCTATATCTACTGGCGTGGCACAACATCAACAGGTTGATTTATCAAAGGTGCAACGAGAAACAGAGCAAATGACCGAGGCTGAAGAAAAACAAGAACTGGAAGCATACTTGAATAGAGTTGAAAATGCTTCAAATTATTATCAGGTTCTCGGAGTTTCACCAACAAGCTCTACAGAAGAAATCAAAACTGCTTATTTCAGACTTGCAAGGAGATTTCACCCAGACAAATACCACAAAGAAGCAGGAACGGAACTGCATAAGCGAATCCAGTCGGCTTTCGGGGAAATTGCAAGAGCTTATGAAACCTTGAAAGATGAAAAATCAAGAAAAAGTTACGATCTGAAATACAAAGATAGAATCAAATCGGAAGAGACTGCTTCAAAAGCAGAAGACCCGCTTTCTATGGCAAAAAAGTCTTTTGAAGAAGGTTATGCACTTTTAATGCAAGGAGAATATGAGAAAGCATATCCTTTTTTGGCAAGAGCCGTTTATTTAGACCCTGACAATGCGCAATATCATGGTTATTTCGGAAAACTTCTTTCTGCCGATGAAAAGATGCGTTTCAGGGCAGAAGAAGAAATCAAAAAAGCGATAAACATGGAACCGCAAAATCCACTTTATCGAATAATGTTGGCAGAACTCTACATGGAATATGGATTTTACCGTCGCGCAGAAGGTGAATTAAAGAGGCTTTTAGAAATCGATCCGCAAAACAAGCAGGCGTTGGAAATGCTAAAAAAAATTCCAACAAAATAAATCGGTTGAGTTGGATTTTTCCACAGAATCCTGCAAAACTTTACTTTTATGAAAGGTGAAGAGACTTATTTTGACAGCCGTCTTTTGAACACGGCCGCTTTGATTGATGAAGCAGAAGGTTACAAAAGTCCACATGCCGTTCACATTGCTATTCTTGCAGATGAGATAGCTCAAAAATTCAAAATGCCTTCTTACGACCGCAAAATGCTCCGACAGGCATCTTTGCTACACGACATAGGCGAAATGGTGATGAATAGAACCTACCTTCACGAAAATCGTGCTCTTTACGAAGAAGAAAGAATTGATATGCAAAGGCATCCTGTAATTGGAGAGCAAGAACTTGCCAGAAGAGAATTCCCAAGAGCTGTGCAATTGATCGTCAGATGGCATCATGAATGGTGGAATGGATGCGGCTATCCTGATGCCTTAGAAAGAGAAGAAATCCCGCTTCCAGCAAGAATTTTGCGCGTTTGCGATAGTTTCGTTGCAATGACTTCATCACGACCTTATCGAGCGGCCTTCTCACAAGAAGAAGCAAAAAGCTATCTAATAGAAAGAGCAGGTATTGAATTCGATCCAGTGGTTGTTAAGGTGTTGCTTGACTTTGAAAACATCGAATCAATAATTTTCAAGTTTGAGCATTTCAGCACTATCAAAGCTACACAAACCGAAAATCCGAAAGTTACTTAAAGAAAGTGCAAGTTTCTGAAAGTTTATGGAACTTTACAAAAATGGTTGGCTGGCATTTGAGTTAAATGTTTTAAGGCGTTTGAAATTTGCCTCAGTTGCGATTCCGCTTTTAGGAGAACCACATCTCGGAGTATATCTGAAACGCTGGAAAGTCCTAGTTTCAGCAAACGACCCTTTGCAAAGCAACTACGTAAAAGCCATTGCAAGCATCGAAAATAACTCAAAACATCTTTCTGAAGAAGAAGTTGAAGTTGTGTTGGAAGATGCCTATGTGCCGCACTACCGACTGAAGAATCCAGCTCTGAGAAAATGGTTCAGCGAAACTGATTCTTGGTGGTTTGATAATGTGCGCCAAAATATCGAAAAGCTCGAATCTCCAATGGCAAAAGCCATTGCATTTTCGCTTGTTATGAATGTTGGAGATTACGTTCACTCCTTTTCTGAAGAAACTTTGCAACTTCGACAACCTTTATCAAAGGTCTTCAGGAGACTTTGGTTGAGAAACATTGCACCTATAAATAACGGAAAGCAGAATTTCTGCCAAAACAAACATCCGAAAGATTACATCGCCGAACACAAGCAGGATTTCGATTTTGTTCCTAATTTGATGTTTCTACGTCTTCCGCCGTTTAGAAATTCAAGTCTCGTTAAGTCTTTGGGCTGGAAGGCATGGCGTGAAGAATGGCTTAGACAAGCCGATGATTTCTGGGAAGACTTAGAACAAAGTTTCGGCGATAAACTTAATTCAAAAGTCGAAACGAAAAGTCAGTATTTAAGCCTCCTAAAAGATTTCCTCGAAACCGCTTCAAATATCGAAAAATGGGCAATTGCGCACATAGAAAACGAGTTTGTTTCAACGCAGGAACTCATCGAAACAATCAATCAAGTCAGAAAAGTTGAAACGGTTTTCACGAAAGACTTCTCCGAACTCACAGGCAAAAAAGCTATTATCATCACGGCATAAAGCGCTCGAATAAACTCAGCCTGCATTTTTTGCTTGAGAAAGTTGCATTTTGAGCTTTTCGACTTCTACCGCAGGCTCCTTGCATGTGCCGTTAATGCAAACATAAGCAGTCGGTCTGCCTTCGATTGCTCTTTTACCTTCAAGTAGCGGAATCAAGTTCGCATCTACTTCATCGCTGTGTAAGACTATGATTTTATTCGGTAGATAAGTCTTCCAAATTTCCTTCTTAAGTGTATCGTCCCTTTCATCAGCAGAGACAATTACTATCTCCACTGTTTGACTCAAGTAAAATTCAAATGCCGAAAGCGCACGTCCGAAGGCATTTGGATAGCGCACGGCTTGAGGCATCGTCTTTTTGAAGATTTCTTCGGCGTAGTCTCTATACTCTGATTTTTCTGTGAACTTGAAGAGTTTTAGCAAAACATCTGCGGCAACGGAATTTCCTGAAGGTGTTGCGTTGTCTTGAAATTCCTTGATGCGAAATATCAATTCTTCGTGATCGTGCGACGTAGCGAAGAAACCGCCTTCTTGGCTATCCCAGAATCGTTCGAGCATTTCATCTGCCAGCCGCAAGGCTTCTTTCAGATACCTTGTTTTTCCGCAAACCTGAAAAAGCTCAAGCAGTCCGTCTATCAGATTTGCATAATCTTCAAGATAAGCATTTAACTTGGCAATACCGTCTTTCCAAACATGCAATAACTTTCCGTCTTTTCGCAGATTTTGTAACAAAAATTCGGCATTTTTTTCGGCTATGTCCAAGTATTTAGGAAAATCAAGTATTGCCGATGCTTCAGCGAACGTTGCCATCATCAAACCGTTCCAAGACGTCAAGATTTTTTCGTCACGAAAAGGCTTGATGCGCTTTTCCCTATGCTCAAAGAGAATCCGCTTTCCCTTTTCGATTACTTCAAGTAATTTTTCAATTGGGACTTTCAAAATTACTGCTGCTTCTTCTGGTGTGTATTTCGTGTTTAGTATATTCTTCCCTTCAAAATTGCCTTCTTCGGTGACGCCGTAATAAAAGCAAAAAAGTTGTGCATCATGCTCTCCAAGCAATGCTTCAATTTCATCTAGAGTCCAAAGAAAGAATTTTCCTTCTTCGCCTTCGGAATCTGCATCTTGAGTTGAGTAAAAGCCGCCTTCTGGTGAAAACATCTCACGGCAAACGTATTCAAGCGTTTCTGTAGCTACACGCTTGAAGAATTCATCACCTGTAATTTGAAAAAGGTGAAGATAAGCTCTTGCAAGTTGGGCATTGTCGTAGAGCATCTTCTCAAAGTGCGGAACCAACCAAAAGGCATCAACCGAATAGCGATGAAAACCACCGCCAATGTGATCGTAAATTCCGCCCGATGCCATTTTGCGACAAGTTTTTGCGGCAATTTCGAGAGCTTTTTCGTTTCTGGTGCGGCTGTAATACCGTAATAAAAACTCCAAAGTCATCGAAGGCGGAAACTTCGGCGCCCCACCAAAACCTCCGTTTTTCTGATCAAAAGAATTCAGCAGTTTCTCGAAAGCAATATCGGAAATCTGCGGGTTAAGAGTCGAGAGTGTAACCTCAGCTTTGATTGCCGATTCGATTTGCTTGACTATTTCGTTTGCCGATTCGATCAATTGCTCCTTATTTTTTCGCCAGGCTTCAGCAACTGCTGTAAGAACTCGGCGAAAGCTCGGAAGATTGTATCTATCTTGAGGCGGGAAATAAGTTCCGCCGAAAAAAGGTTTTTTGTCGGGCGTCACAAATACGTTCAAAGGCCATCCGCCACTCCCCGTAGTCGCTTGAACAAAAGTCATGTATATCTGGTCAATATCGGGACGTTCTTCCATATCAACCTTGATGTTTATGAAATTTTCGTTCATTATCTTAGCCGTCTCTTCGTCTTCAAAGGACTCGCGCTCCATAACATGACACCAATGGCAGGCCGAGTAGCCTATGCTTACAAGAACAGGCTTATCTTCTGCTTTCGCTCGCTCAAAAGCTTCTTCGCACCAAGGATACCAATCAACAGGGTTATGAGCATGCTGAAGAAGATACGGGCTTGTTTCGTTGATTAAACGATTCGTAAATTTAGGTTTTGTTTCCATGAAAATATGTTACTCGAAAAGAATTGGTTCAAACAAAGTCTGATTCTCGAAACGAGATTTTCACCATAAAGCATCAAACACACGAAAAATCCTGACACTTTCCCGAAAACTTTGAAAAGTCATCTTCTCTCATGTTATTATTTCCATGTAATGCTTCAACGTATCCTTATACAGTTTTGTCCTGCATACAGGCGCCCGAATTTGTTTGGTGGCGATTAAGGACTTCCGGCAAAATCTCACCGAATCTCACCTTTTCTTTCACTTTTTAACTTTCAAAAATTCAAAAAGGAGGACTGTTTATGAAGCCGACGATTGATGTGCAAAGACCGATAATCAAGACCGAATTGCCGGGTCCGAAAGCAAAAGAAGTCATTGAAGCTGATAGAAGATACGTAACGCCTTCTTATCCACGCCCTGATTACAAGCTGGTTGCCGAAAAGGGCTACGGTGTTTGGATAGAAGACGTTGACGGAAATATTTTTCTCGATTGCAACGCAGGAGTAGCTGTTTGTTCAACAGGTCATTGTCATCCTGAGATTGTGCAGGCAATCTCGGAGCAAGCTTCAAGACTGATACACATGTGCGGAACAGACTTCTACTACCGCCACATGCCAGAACTGGGAAAAAAGTTAAACGAAATCTGCCCGATTGAAGGTGAAACAAAAACGCATTTTGCAAACTCTGGTGCAGAGGCCATAGAAACAGCCTTGAAACTTGCAATGTATCATACTCGAAGGCAAAAATTCATTTCATTTTTCGGCTCCTTTCATGGGCGCACTTTAGGAGCTTTGAGTTTAACCTCATCAAAAAAAGCTCAAAGACTTGGCTTCATGCGCCAAGCGCTTGATGTTATTCATGTTCCTTATCCTTACTGCTATCGTTGTCCGTTCAACAAAGGAAAATCTAACGGCAAGTGTTGTCTTGGGACGATAGAATGGATTGAGAACCGCATTTTCAACACAACCACACCGCCAGAAGAAGTTGCCGGAATCGTGCTTGAAGTTGTGCAGGGCGAAGGCGGATATATTCCAGCGCCCGTCGAATTCGTGAGAGAAATCCGCCGAATCTGCGACGAATACGGAATCTTGATGATAGTTGACGAAGTTCAATCAGGCATGGGAAGAACTGGCAAGATGTTTGCCCTTGAACATTACGGCGTTAAAGCTGATATAGTCTGCATTGCAAAGGGAATCGGTTCTGGTCTTCCAATAGGAGCTTGTGTTGCGAAATCGGAAATCATGTCTTGGCACAAGGGCGCACACGCTTCAACCTTTGGCGGAAATCCTGTCTGCATCGCCGCAGCTTTGAAAACCATAGAGCTTTTGGAAAACGGACTTATTGAAAACGCAAGGGAAGTTGGCAATTATCTGAAAGAAGGCTTGGAAAAACTCAAAGACAAATACGACTGCATTGGCGACGTTCGCGGACTTGGATTGATGCTCGGTGTTGAATTCGTTGAATCGAAAAGCACGATGAAACCGAATCCGGCGCTCCGCGATAAGGTAGAAACAGCCTGCTTTGAGCGTGGTTTGATAATTTTGGGTTGCGGCACAAATTCAATTCGCTGGTCACCACCGCTCATCATAACAAAAGAAAATGTTGACGTGGCATTGGAGATTTTCGATGATGCCATAGCCGCTTCGATTTAATAACAAAAGCTAAGGGCGAATAGCAAGCTCTTCAAAATCTGCCAAAAGTTTCCCGCTTCATTTGTTATTCGCCCTCAAAACTTTAGAAAATTTCCAAAAACTGCCTTTCCGATTTTGCGAAAATAAGATTCCTTTGTCATAATTGCATTTTCTACAAATTTTCGCAGGGGCAAATGTATCTATTCTTTCAAAATGGTGGTGCAAGTCTATTCTGGGCGATTTTCCCATTAGTTCTGATTTTTCTCATCTTCTATCTCATCGTTATTCTGCCACAAAAAAGACAACAGCGGGAACTTATTCAAATGATCGAAAGTCTAAAGATAAACGATGAGGTAATAACAAGCGGTGGAATCATTGGAAAGATAAAGGAAATAAGAGATTCGAGCTTTATCATCGTCAGTGCCGATAAATCTTTCATAGAAATCGGCAAAAACGCAGTAATAGCGAAAAGAGAAAATCAAAAGTAGGTTCTCAGGTTTTTGAAGATGAAGAAAAAAAGCAACTTGTGGTATAGAACGATAATTTCTCTAGTGGTGATTTTGATTGGGCTGTACATGGTTTTTGGCCCATCGCACGGTCAATTCTCTGCAAGTAGCTTCACATGGGAAGGCATAAAGAAAAACCTGAGTGAGAACATCAATTTAGGTTTGGATTTGAAAGGCGGGTCGCATTTGGTAATGCGGGTTAAAGTAGAAGAATACATGAAAGCTTTAACCGACAATTACCGTCAAGCAGCTTTTGAAGCGGCCAAAGATGCAGGGCTTTCTGTTACCGATGTCACTGAAGTTAGCGAAGGCAATACTTATTCATTCACACTGATATTTTCTGACCCATCTCAAAAGGATGCAATCATAGAAGCAGTAAAGAAGAAGGCCGATCTCGACAACCCAACAGCACCTTGGACTATATCTTCGACAGACACAACGATAACTTGGAGTTTACCAATTCAAAGCCAAAAAGCTTTAGCAAAGCAAGCTACAGAACAAGCATTGAAAATAATCGAAAGCCGAATAAATGCTTTTGGTGTAAAAGAGCCGACTTTGCAGGTAATTGGTAGCGAGGAGTCTGGACGGATACTTTTGCAGATGCCCGGTGTTGAAGACCCCGAAAGAGTCAAGAAACTTATCAGTGCCGAATCAAAGCTAGAATTGATGAAGGTTGTAAGTCCACCGTATCCTTCACCTGTTCAGACATACGCAACAAAAGAAGAAGCGCTTGCTTCAATAGGCGGCAGGGAAACCTTATCAAGGAAGGTCTTTCCATACACCGAAAGAGAAGATGGTGTCTCTTCAAACGACAAAGAGAAAAAACCAAGCCGATTTGTTGTGGTTGAAACTCCTGCAGTTATTGATGGTAGCGAAATAAGAGATGCAGCAGCCGTTTCAAGAACCGGAATGCCGGGTGACTATCAAATAGTCTTCAGTCTGAAACCAACAGGCGCGCAAAAATTCGGCGAATGGACTGAGAGAAACATAAATAACTACATGGCAGTTCGCCTTAATGATGAAGTAAAATCAATCGCATATATCAAATCGAAAATAACGGATTCCGGAGAGATCACAGGAAGATTCACCAAAGAATCTGCCGAAGACCTAGCCTTGACATTGAAATCAGGGGCTTTACCAGCGCCGATCGAGTATCAAGAAGAAAGAACTGTTGGGCCCTCACTTGGAGCTGATTCGATTCGCGCTGGCATTTCAGCTTCGATAGGTGGCTTGATTTTTGTAATGAGTTTCATGCTGTTCTACTATCGTGGTGCCGGAATAAACGCTGTAATCGCCTTGCTACTGAACTTGCTCTTGACAATGGCCGCTGTGGTCTTTTTCGATGCCACGCTCACATTACCTGGAATAGCCGGTCTGATTTTAGGGATCGGTATGGCAGTTGACTCCAACGTTCTTATATTCGAGAGAATCAGAGAGGAATTGTTAGCTGGCAAAACCATTCCCGAAGCCATTGATTTAGGTTTCGATAGAGCTTTTGTTACAATTATAGACACC
Source organism: Acidobacteriota bacterium (assembly GCA_003697135.1). Taxonomy (GTDB): domain Bacteria; phylum Acidobacteriota; class Blastocatellia; order Pyrinomonadales; family Pyrinomonadaceae; genus J014. The sequence goes on along the minus strand of RFGC01000047.1, from coordinate 128,249 downwards.
CATGTAACAACTATAATTGCTGCTGTTATACTTTACATATACGGCACTGGCGCTATCAGAGGATTTGCAGTTACTTTAATTTTGGGGCTATTGATAAATCTTTTCTCGGCTGTTTACGTCTCGAAAACAATCTTTATGTGGCTACTTGAAAAGCGCCCCAATATGCAAAGATTGAGCATATAGGTTTGTCAAAATGATTAGGATTTTTTCAAACATAAATGTAGATTGGATGGGGAAACGAAAGATATTCATATTCGTTTCCGTGGCAGTTCTTCTTGCTGGGCTGATTTCAGCCGTTAGCCGTCAAGTAGTTGAAGGTGGAACAGATGCTTTCAATTTGGGCGTTGACTTCCGTGGTGGGACAGTTGTCACGGTAAAATTCAAGGAAAAACCTTCTGCCGATGAGATAAGATCAGCCTTGCAGGCTGTTGGCATTGGTGATGCTGTTATTCAAGATTCAATTGACAAAAGAGATGAAGTTTTGATAAAAGTTCCTGCTTTGGGAAGACGAGAAGAATGTCCGGATTTCGATGAAGCAGGAAGATGCTTTGTCAAAAAAGCTCTGGATTCTTTCGGCAAAGAAGCCGAGCCAGCACTTTCACTTGATCAAGATGCAGAAGCAAGATACAAAATCGTAGGAACAGAAGTTGTTGGACCTGTTGCCGGAGCGCAACTAAGAGATCAAGCCATAGCAGCTACGCTTTTAGGATTGCTTGGAATTCTACTCTATATTGCCTACAACTACGATTGGACTTACGCAGCAGGCGCTGTGATTGCCGTTTTCCACGATGTATTGGTTACGTTAGCATTTTTCTCAGTTTTTCAGTGGGAAATCAACCTAACAGTTGTCGCAGCATTTCTAACCTTGGTTGGTTACTCGGTTAACGACTCGATAGTTATCTTCGATAGAATTCGTGAAAACATGACTTTGCGTAGAGGTGAATCCATCTATAAACTAACGAACGATTCTATAAATCAGACGATGTCGAGAACCATAATAACAAATGCTATGGTCTTTCTATCTGTGCTGGCTCTAGTTCTGTTTGGTGGAGATGTTTTAAGAAGCTTTTCATTGGCACTCCTAGTAGGTGCAGTTACAGGGACTTATTCTACGATAGCCATTGCCAGCCCGATTGCTATATGGTGGCAATCAATTGTAGGCGTAGCAGAAATGAAGCAGCCTACAAAACAACCTGAAAAACTTGCTTCTGCATCGAGAACACCAGTTGCTAGAAGAACTGTAGCAAGATAAGAAGCAGAAAATTTGATTATCTCTTGACTTTTTTGACATAAAAATTTACACTTCAAAGCGTTGCAAAGCAAACTTTTGTGATTTTATACGTTAGTAGCTTTTGGAAAGTATATTTTTCGCAATAATAAAACCCGATCCTTTGCCGGTGCAAAAATACAGAAGGAAAGGGAGGAAGATATATGCTAGATCAGTTAGTTGAATCGAAAAGCCACAAAGAGGAAAATTTACTTCGGAGCGGACTTTTGTTGGTTACGCTTATCGTTGTAGTATCAGCCTTTTTTGGCGGGCTAGTCTATAGTCTTTTCGCAAAGGAGCTAGGACTTAGCGATGAAGGACTGGTGCTTACAACACTGGTAGCGCCACCACTTCCTGAAGAGGCACCACCGCCACCACAGCCAGAACCGAAACCGGAAAAACAAACTGCAACGAAAGAGACTGATGTAACTATAGTCAAAGAAGCATACGCTACGATAGAAAATACAAGAGAAGCCCCTGAAGATGTTTTTGGAAAGAGAGACGTAATGGCCATTCGGCCGGGTGAAAAGTTCAAGATAGGTCAAGAAAATATAAGAGCTTCAAACCCAAGCACCGGCATTGAAAGAGGCGAAGGTGGCGGCGGGCTTTCCGTTACTCCCACAACCAGACAAGATGACGATGAAGATGCGCTGCCTCCTCCGAAACCTAGCCCTACGAAAACACCTCCAAAGGTTGTTTCAAAGGGAGTGATAAATGGAGAGGCAATATCTTTGCCACAACCGCCATATCCACCAGCTGCTAAAGCAGTTAGAGCGTCTGGAGACGTAACAGTTCAAGTGACTATTGATGAACAAGGAAACGTTATTTCGGCGGTTGCGACTAGTGGGCATCCACTCTTAAGACAAGCAGCGGTAGATGCCGCTAAGAGAGCCAAGTTCAAACCAACTTTGCTTTCCGGTCAGCCTGTGAAGGTTACCGGGATAATCACTTATAAGTTTATCTTACAGTGACTTACATGGCGGGATGTGAAATCAGACGTCCCGCCACCGCCATAATAAATTTTATTCATGGGAGGATAAAGAAAAGATGACAAGCTTTCTGTTGATACTTCTGGAACAGCAACAAAAATTCGAGTTCGGACTGTATGAAATCGCAAAGAGCTTGACTATCCCTGGATGGATAGTTGTTTTTGTTCTGATTTTCATGTCAGTCTATGTAATCGCAATAGGAATTGAGCGCTGGATGACATACAACACAGCCAAACAACAATCAAGGATATTCGCTCAAAAGGTTGCTCAAGCTCTGAAGAACAACAACATCGAAGAAGCCATAAACATAAGCGACAAACACAAGAATTCGCATTTAGCGATGGTTGTTTCTTCAGGATTAAAGGAGTTCCAAGCCCATCAAGGTGCTGAAATAACAAGCGATGAACTAGAAGCCTCAAAACGCGCTTTGCAAAGAGCAATAGCAGTCAAGCAAGCTGAACTAAAGCGCGGACTTTCTGGACTAGCTACTGTTGGTTCGACTGCACCGTTCGTTGGACTCTTTGGAACTGTTGTCGGCATTATTGGAGCCTTCGTTTCCTTAGCAAAAACCGAAAATGCCGGTATTGCAGTAGTTGGTGGCGCAATTGCAGAAGCTCTGGTAGCCACGGCTTTTGGAATCGGTGTAGCTGTTCCGGCTGTTTGGTTATTCAACTACTACACAAACAAGGTTGCTAACTTCAGCGTTGAAATGGAGAACTCAGCTTCTGAACTCATTGACTACTTCATTAAACAACGCGCTAAGCAACTAAAGGGATAAGAAAACTTAAGCCAGAAATTTTATTTTCTGGCTTAAATTCGTTAGGAGGAGAAAAAGCCTATGGGAATGAAAATTGGCGGGTCGGATGAATATAATTCCGAGATAAACGTAACTCCTATGGTTGACGTGATGTTGGTGTTGCTGATTATCTTTATGATAATCACGCCACTACTCCAGCAAGGCGTCACCGTTAACATTCCGCGTGATTTGAATGCACCGGAAGAGGATCAATACATAAACAATGAAAAAGCGGTCGTGGTAGCCATACCAAATAACTACGAATTTTATATCGGCAAAGACCGATACTCTCGTGCCGTTTTGGGCGAGAAAATAAAAGAGGTTATGGGAGAAGTGATTGACCGCAGGCTTAAAGGCGAAACGGAAAAGAGAATCGTTTACATCAAGAGTGACGTTAACGTTGATTATGGCACGGTTGTTGAGGCAATCAATATAATCCGCGCCCAAAACGTTGACAAAATTGGACTAGTAGCCGACAAAAAGAAAAGAGTTGAATAGGAGGTAGATCATGGCCCTGTTCGGTGATTTCGAAGAAGTTGAAATAAAACACGAGGAGGCGCAACCAAACATAAATGTAACGCCTTTGATTGATGTTCTGCTGGTTCTTTTGATTATCTTTATGGTTATCTCTCCATCGAAACCAACACGCTTTGAAGCAAAAGTTCCAGCAGAACCTAAACCTCAAGAGCAACAAGCAATTATTAAGCCGAACCCTAATGCTCTGATAGTCTTTGTCTCGAAGGATTTAAGCCTAAGATTAAACAAAGACAACATGGGCAACATAGCGGACCCGAATCCTTTGATTCAAAGACTTAGAGAGGTTTTTGACTATAGAGAACGTAACGGTATCTTTCGTGAAGGGACTAACGAAGTTGAAAAAACGGTTTTCATCAAAGCACCTCGGTCCATCCGTTACGGTGATGTTGCAAAAGTCATAGACGCCGTAAAAACTGCAGGCGCCCAACCTGTCGGCCTGCAAATAGACGATCTAGAAAACTAAATTCTTAATGTGGAGTTGGAAAAGATGAGTTTCATTCAGAAAAGCTTTTTGCCTTTGCTGGTTGTCTTGACCGTAACTTTAACGAATTGTTCGTTGTGGAGTAAGATAAAAACCCAACAACATTTAGTTGATGGGACACAAGCTTACCAAAACAAAAATTACGATGAAGCTGAGGCTCATTTTCGTCGAGCAATCAGTTTAAGTCCGGATCAGCCTTTGGGAAGGCTATTTCTGGCAAGAACCCTACATGCCAAATACGTTTCTACTCGCGATCAGAAACAGGCTGAAGAAGCAATTGCTGAATACAAAAAAGTAATCCCACAACTGAAAGATGAGGTCAATAGGCTGAAGAAGCAACTAGAAGAAAATAAAAACGATGAAAAAACAATCAATACCTACAAGAGAGTTCAAGACCTCCTTTCTAGCTCCATAGCGGCTGTGGGAAACTTGCTTGAGACCTTACAAAGAAACGATGAATGGAAAAATTGGCAAACTCAAATAGCTGAAGACAGTAGCTTTCCTGATCCTGTAAGAGCAATGGCCTATGCTCTTTTAGCATCGAAGGAAAACGTCTGTGCTAACGAAATAACTTCCAATCCTTCCGTTAGAAAGACTGTTAAGGTTGACAACAAACAGGTCTATGAATACGTCAAACCGGCAGAAGAAAAAACCTACCAACAACTGAAAGGTTGCATAGCAAAAGGCAAAGAACTAATAGACAAGGCGCTAGCTTTGGACAAAAGTGCTGATTCTATATGGTCTTACAAAACCTCTCTCTTGATACAGGAAAAAATCCTAGCTGAAATGGAAGGTCGTAAAGAAGATAAGGAGCGCCTTGAAAAAGAAGCAGAAAGTGCCAGAGCAGAATTTACTCGTTTAGCCGAAGCCAAACGCAAGCAAAAAGAAGAAGAAAAATCAAAGCAAGAATCTCAGCAAGAATCATCCAAAAATTAAGAAAAACCTTCTTAATCGAAAATTCCTTCTAATTCTTGGTGGTGTTCGATTAAAATAATTACTCGGACACCACTTTTTTATGATTCGCATCGAAGACATAATCAATAAAGTATTAGAAAATCATCCAAAAGCAAACATAGATTTAATCCGCAAAGCATATTTTTTTTCAGCCCTTCATCATCGTGGCCAAAAAAGAGCTTCAGGAGAACCATATCTGATCCATCCTCTTGCAGTAGCCGACATATTGGCCGACATGAGGCTCGATGAGATTTCAGTTGCAACAGGGCTTCTTCACGACGTCGTTGAAGATACACTCGTTGACTTAGAAACTCTACGACAAACCTTCGGTGACGAAATTGCAAACCTCGTTGACGGACTCACAAAAATTGCTCATATCAGTAACCTCCCGAAAGAAGAACAGCAAGCTGAAAACCTTCGCAAAATGGTTCTTGCAATGATAACAGATGCAAGAGTCGTATTGATTAAGCTCGCTGATAGACTCCACAACATGCGAACGATAGAATATCTTAAACCTGAAAAAAGAAAGCGAATTTCACAGGAAACTCTCGATATTTATGCTCCAATCGCACATCGCCTCGGAATGGGAAAGATTAGAGGAGAGCTTGAGGATTTAGCTTTTAAGAACTTGCACCCTGAAGAATACGAAAAACTAGCTGCAGAAGTCGAAATAAGACGTCCAGAACTAGAAAAAAGACTTGAAAAAATTACAGCCACTATCAGAGAGAATTTAGAAAAAAACCAAGTTCCATATGTTGAAGTTCAAGGGCGCGTTAAACGCTTATACTCTCTTTGGAAAAAGCTCAAAAAGAGAAAAATCACTATAAACGAAGTTTATGACCTAATCGCCGCAAGAATAATCACCCCTAACGACAAAAGTCTTTGTTATTCAGCATTGGGTGTGGTTCACAGTATTTGGATACCCGTCCCGGAAAGATTCAAGGATTGGATCGCCTCACCGAGAGAAAATCTTTATCAATCACTTCACACATCTGTTATAGGTGAAGGCGGACAAGCCTTTGAAATTCAGATTCGCACAGAAGAAATGCACCACGTAGCAGAAGAAGGCGTTGCCGCTCATTGGAAATACAAAGAAAACAAACTTGGCAAAAACGATGAGGATAAAGGACTTGAGAAACTTAAAACGATAGTTTCAAGACTCTTGCTTCCGTTGGTTGAGGAAGCTAAAAATATCAAAGACCCTAACGATTTTTTAGAATCGCTCAAACTAGACCTTTATCCGAAAGATGTTTATGCCTTCACACCAAAAGGGAAAATCATTAGTCTTCCACGCGGTGCAACTGCAATAGATTTTGCATACGCTATTCACTCAGAGATCGGCGATACCTGCATTGGAGCCAAAATAAACGGCAGAATGGTTCCGATAAGAACCGAAATTCAGAATGGTGATGTTGTCGAAATCATCACATCACCAACAGCCCATCCAAGCTCCGACTGGCTAAACTACGTAAAGACAGCAAAAGCAAGGAATCGAATCAGGCACTGGGTAGCGGCTCAACAGCGTGCTGAAGCTATAGAAATTGGCAGAAAAATGCTTTCTAGCGAAATCGAAAAATTTGATCTCTCACCGAAAAAAATCTTAAGCGATGAAGAAAACCTCAAACGCATCGTAGGCGAATACGGTTTGGGCAGAATCGAGGACCTTTTTGCTTATGTCGGTTATGGAAAAATTCTGCCTCGCGGGTTCATGGCAAAGTATTTAGGCTCTGAAGAATTCGCTAGGCGTGATCCTGAAAAGAAAAAAGAATCTGCAATACAGTCGGGAATCAAAGCAGTTAAACGATTCATAGGTCTTGTCGAAGATGCAATCTTAGTCAAAGGTGTTGATAATCTTTTGGTCTCACGCGCTCGATGTTGTAACCCAGTTTTCAGAGAGGAAATCGTCGGTTATGTTTCAAACGGCAGAGGAATAATCGTTCATAGCAAAAAATGTAAGAACTTGATAAGTCTGATGGCTAACAAGGAAAGAATAATCGAAGTTGAATGGGCAAAAGACGCAAAAATCCCAGCTCAAAGCGTGAAGATAACAGTTGAAACAGAAAACAGAACAGGAATACTTGCCGAAATAACAGGTGCAATAGCTGATATTAAAACCAGCATTCTCGACGCCAGAGCAAGAGTCTCAAAAGACAATAGAGGACTAATAGAAGTAACCGTAGAAGTTTTCGATAAAGACCATCTTGACAGAGTCATAAGCGCTATAGAAAGAATCCCAGGAGTTTTCGAGGTTAGAAGAATAATCTGAGAAGCTACTTTTAACAAAGACAGCCACCAGTAGCAGAAACCCCACTTAACCAATTCTAGCTATTCAAAACTCTTGATGAAATAAGAAAAAAGCCTCATGTGCTTTCTTCGGACTTGCAGTTTGCTTGATACTACAGCTTCAGATTAGTCCGAGAATTTTGGAAGTTAATTTTCAAAAATCTCGTGTTAAGATGGAAGTATGATTAAAAGAAAGCTGTTTGATGAAATCAAAGAGCATCTCAATAAAAAGGAGATTTCTTTCATTGTGGGACCGAGACAAGCAGGCAAGACAACTCTAATGCTTATGCTTAAGGAATACCTAGAAAAAAATGATAAAAAGACCCTCTTCTTAAATCTAGACATTGAGCACGACAAAGAATTCTTTACCTCACAAGCAAAATTGATAAAGAAAATAGAACTTGCGCTGGGAAAACAAAGTGGATTTGTTTTCATAGATGAGATACAGCGGAAAGAGAATGCAGGTCTTTTTTTGAAAGGAATTTACGATATGAATTTACCTTACAAGTTTATCGTATCAGGCTCTGGGAGTGTTGAATTAAAAGAGAAGATACATGAATCTTTAGCTGGTAGAAAAAGAGTTTTTGAGATTTCCACAATTTCATTTGAAGAGTTTGTCAATTACAAAACCAGCTATGAGTATGAAGACAGACTTTTAGACTTTTTTGATACCGAAAAGAGCAAAACAGATGAACTTCTGGAAGAGTATCTCGTTTTCGGAGGTTATCCAAGAGTAATTACCGAAGAAACTGAGAGTGAGAAACTGAAAATCCTTAACGAAATCTATCAGAGTTACATTGAACGCGATATTTACTATCTTCTAAAAGTTCAGAAGACGGTTGCATTCAACAATTTAATCAAAATAATGGCTTCCCAAATTGGTAGTCTCGTAAATCTTTCTGAAATTGCAAATACTGTCGGCATATCAATTAAAACCTTGAAAGATTATCTCTGGTATCTGGAGAAAACTTTCATTATTGAAAGAGTTCCTCCTTACTTCCGAAACATTCGGAAAGAGATAACCAAATCTTCGATCTTTTACTTTCGTGATCTCGGCATGAGAAATTTTGCGGTAGGAAGTGCTTGGAGCATCAGAAACACTGGCTTTGTTTTTGAGAACTTTATCTTCAATTTGTTAAAGGAAAAGGCAAGACAAAATTTTGCCAAAATCTATTTTTGGAGAACCAAAGACAAAAGTGAAGTAGATTTTGTGGTGGAGTTAGGAACGGAGATTATCCCCATAGAAGCCAAATACAAAAGACTTTCAAAACCTGAAATAACGAGAAGTATGAGAAGTTTTATAGAAAGGTATAAGCCTCAAAAAGCGCTGGTTGTTAACCTTGAGATGGACATGAGTATTTCGCTCAATCATACAAAAGTCGAAATCATCCCGTTTTATAAACTTTTAGGCAGTTGGTTTTGGTGAGATGATTGCGAAAAACACGACTCAAATAACAGAAAAGTTATTGTAGAATTGAAACTACGTGATTAAACTGAAATTTCTAGGAAAACCTTAAAATGAAACCACTTCAAGAAAATCTCCGAAGAAGCCTTAGAGCAATGAAAGATATAGTCAAACAACAGATAAGAAAGACCAGATATAGGGCTATTTATCGAAAGTATCAAAACCTTACGATGGTGCCTTATGAAAATTTCGTGCCTAACTTAGAGCTTTGCGAAAAGTTCAAAGACGTTGAGGGTTGTGTTGTAGAGTGCGGTGTTTGGCGAGGTGGGATGTCTGCCGCAATGGCTGAAATTTTAGGTCCTGAAAGGAACTACTATCTTTTCGATAGTTTCGAGGGTCTGCCACAAGCACAGGAAATTGACGGCAGAGAAGCAATTGAATGGCAATCTAGAAAAGATGCTCCGAATTACTTTGATAACTGCAGAGCCGAGATTGAGTTCGCTCAAAAAGCAATGGCTTTAGCAAAAGTTCCCAACGTTAACATAGTTAAAGGCTGGTTCAAAGACACTTTGCCAAAAGCCGAGTTCAAAGAGCCTATAGCTATCTTGCGCCTTGACTGCGATTGGTATGAGTCCACTATGGAATGCATGGAAAACCTCTATCCAAAAGTAGCCAAAGGCGGGTTAATAATAATGGACGATTACTACTTTTGGGAAGGATTCTCCAAAGCCATTCATGACTATCTGTCAAAATACAAACTTCCGGAGAGAATAAATCAGTGGAAAAATTCTGACGTTTACTACATTATAAAGCGATAATACTTGATTTTTCGGACGATGAACCGAAATGACATCGAAAACCTAATTGAAAGGGAGTTTTTGTCAATCCCTTTACGTCCGAAAACGATGTTAATTTACACCGTGCGGACGGCTATTTTGGAAAGTGTCAAAAAAGCATCTTCTGAGTTTTACGGGACAGTTCTGGACGTAGGTTGTGGTTTGATGCCATACAGAAAAATCATCGAATCGAACCCGAAAGTCGAAAAGTATATTGGCATGGATTGGCAAAGCCCGCTTTACTCCGAGTTTCTAAAGCCCGATCTTGAATGGGACGGCAAAAAGATTCCTCTCGAAGATGAAAGCGTTGACTGTGTTATGGCAACCGAATTTCTGGAACACTACGCAGACACAGAAGAAATCCTGCGTGAGATATGGCGCGTGCTGAGATATGACGGTATAGTCTTTGCCACAGTGCCTTTTGTGTGGAATCTACATGAAATTCCTCATGACGAATATCGCTTCACACCATTCTCACTTGAAAGGTTTTTCGCTAATGCCGGGTTCAAGAATATTGAAATCTCTGCTCTCGGTGGTTGGAATATGGCTTTGGCTCAAATGATAGGTCTATGGCTCACCTTTGCAAAAATGCCCGAAATCTTCCGTAAATCCCTGCGAATAATTTTATTTCCCATCTACGTCTTGCTAATCAAAACCGACAAAAAACCAAAAAAGTTCGATGGCCAAGAAAACTCAATGTTTACAGGGCTAAAGGTAACGGCGCAAAAATGAGATAAGGAAATTTTTGCTATCTTTCATCTCGGAGTAGCATTATAATTTAAGCTTTAAGAGATGAAGAAAGCACTCAGAATAAGCTCATTCTTTTGGCTAAACTTGCTTCTTGCAGTAACCGCCTCAGCTCAACTTGGAAGTCAGGACTTTCCAATCCCGGTAACGTCAAATCAACTGGTTGGAACCATAAAACCTCGACGCGTTGGCGACGACCGCTTAACAAGAATTTTCTACAGCCTAGATGCCGACAAAGGCGATCTCTTCATCAATGTCGAAGCTGAAAATCTTAACGGAGACTTGGATATTTTTATAGCAAGTAATTTAAGACCACTTGCGAAAATCACCATCTACGCCGCAGATACAAAGGTAGAAACAGGTAGAGTCGTTTTCCTAAGAAAACCAGAAACTTTGCTTCTTAGAATCGAAGGAAGAACTCCAAACGATAATCCTGCAAAATTCAGAATAAAATTTGCGGGAAGTTTTATAGCCAAAGAATCAGCAAAGAAACTACTTGAAGACCTCTCAGCAGATTTAAGGCAAAACGAAATTAAAGAAATATCTGCCGAAAAACAGGACTCTGAAAAAGAAAAGAAACTAGAAGAAAGTTCTCCAAACAAAGAAGAAAACAAAGAGACCAAAGAACAAATTGTTGAAGAAAAGCCAATGGAAGAACCTCAAAAAAGTGAATCAGCAGAAGAAATGGCTGAGAAAAAGCCGATAAACGAAGAGATTGAGAAAAAAATTGGAGAAGATGTGGAAAAGAAGGAATTGCAAAAAATTCAAAACATAGAGGAAAAATCAGAGCAAATCGAATCCGGTGAAAACATCGAAACCACCGAGAAAAAACAAGAAATAGAGAAGGAAAAGATCACGGAAAACCAAGTTAATGAAGAAAAAGAAGAAAAAACCAAAGTAGCTGAAAATATCGAAAAAAAGGAGAGCGCTGATAAAGAAGTTGAAAAAAAACAGCTTGTAGAAGATAAAATCGAGAAAGAAACAGAAAACACCGAAAATCTAGACAAGAAACAGCTTGAAGAACTGACAAAACAAGAAAAAGAAACCCCAAAAGAAGTGTCATCGGAGCAAGTAGCAAAAACCGAAGAAGGAAAAATCGAAAAAACTGAAGAAGCAAAAGAAACAGCTGTATTTGCAAACATGAACCTTATAGTCATTTTCAAAGATGGAAGCAAATTAGAAAAGCTCATGCAGGAAGTCTCATCCTTTAAGATTGACGAAGAAAGTCTGGTTATAGTCACGAAAGACGGCAAAATAGAAAAGAGAAAAGCGGTTGATGTTCTTCAAGTAATAATCAAATGAGTTAAAAGCATGGAAAGTCTGAGAATCCGCAAAGTGGAAATCAGCGTTACAGATTGCTACAAAAAATCGTGGGACTCGATTAAAAAACATTACTGGATTTTGTTCATCGTTACATTTCTTGCACTGGTGATAGCTCAAATGTCTTTGGGAATTTTGTTAGGCGCTGTCTTTTGTGGTGCATTCGTTTGCATTTTACAGGCACTCAAAGGTGAAAATGTGGTTTTTGAAGATTTTCTCAAAGGATTCAGGCTTTTCTTTCCTAGTTTTCTCCCAACTGTTCTTTTCATTTTGCCCGTGCCAATCGTAGGGATTGCAGTTCCTTTTGCAATGATATTTTTTGATAGCAATTCTGATTTGTCGTATTTGCTTTTGAAAATCTTTGTAATCGAGTTTGCATTGGTCTTCATAATAGTTTGCCTTCACACTTTGCTGACGTTTTCTTTCTTGCTGATAGCAGATAAAGGAGTTTCGGGTTGGCAATCTATTTTGATAAGTTCAAAAGCGGTCTGGCAAAATCTAAATGTTGTTGTGAAGATATTTTTAGCAGGCTTTGTTTTGGCAATTATAGGAAACTTGGCATTTTGCGTCGGCATATATTTCGTTATGCCGTTGATCCTGACTTCGATAGCGTTCATCTACAAGGAAATCTTCTATGAGAATCGAACCGAGACAGATTCTTCAAGATTCTGAAACGAAAATAACGATTGTTTGGAGTGACGAGAGCAAGTCTGAATTTGACGCATTGCAACTTCGTCGTGCTTGTCCTTGTGCAAAATGCGTTGACGAATGGACAGGCGAAAAAATTTTGAAAGACGAACAGATCGATCAAAAACTGAAAATAGAAGATATAAAACTCGTCGGACGTTATGCTTTGAATATTCTTTTTTCCGATGGCCATGAAACGGGCATTTACAGTTTCAAGTATCTTTATGAACTAAGCAAAGAGTCTGAAGACTAAAGATGTTTATAGACAGCGCAAAAATCAAGGTCAAGGCAGGTGACGGTGGGGATGGCGTAACGGCTTTTAGACGCGAAAAATATGTCCCACGCGGAGGGCCTTCTGGTGGCGATGGTGGCAAAGGCGGCGACGTTTGGCTTGAAGCAGATGAAGGTCTGAACACGCTACTTCATTTTCGCTACAACCCAGAATATCGGGCTGAAAGAGGCAGAAACGGTGAAGGCGGGAATAAAACAGGTCGTAGTGGCGCTGATGTAATCGTAAAAGTGCCTGTCGGAACACAAGTTTTCGACGCAGAAACCGGCGAAATGCTTTTTGATTTCACCGCACACGGACAAAGGTTTTTAGCCGCAAGAGGTGGAAAAGGCGGATTTGGAAACGCCCACTTTGCAACTTCAACACGCCAAGCACCAAGATTTCACACAAAAGGGAAACCCGGCGAAGAAAAAATCTTGCAACTCGAACTGAAACTGCTCGCCGATGTCGGATTGGTAGGCTTCCCGAACGCCGGAAAATCAACTTTGATTTCAGTTGTTTCGTCAGCAAAACCCAAGATAGCCGATTATCCTTTCACCACCGTTGAACCACATCTTGGAATGGTTGATTTGGGAGACTTTCGATCATTTTGCATAGCTGATATTCCAGGACTAATTGAAGGCGCATCAAAAGGCGCAGGGCTGGGTGATAGATTCTTGCGTCATATTGAAAGAACAAAACTTCTCTTGCATCTAGTTGATGTTTCTTCGATGTCCAGCAGAGACCCTATCACTGATTACGAAATCATAAACCGTGAGCTTGCAAACTATAGTGCCGATCTTGCCAATCGTCCGCAGATAGTAGTCGCAACAAAAATAGACGCACTAGACGATCCAGAAAAACTTCGACGATTAGAACAAAAAGCAATAAAAGATGGACGCGATTTTATAGCCATTAGTGCCGTTACAAACCGGGGCATCAAAGAATTGATGGAACTAACCTGGCAAAAACTTCAAGAGGCTAAGGCGATAGAAGTAAGTTCCTAGTAAATTCTCTTGTTAGCCAGTAAATTCCCTTGTTAGAAATTCGTAAAAAATCCAAGAAATTGGATTAAGAAACGAAAAAATGGATAAATTAGCCTCTCAAGAAAAACTTCCCTATTTTACCAGCTTTTTCAAGTAAGGATTTTTCAGCCACTTGACAGCTCCTCAGATAAAAATTCTTGATGGAACGAGTTTTGCATGGGAAAATTGTAACTTGGTGAAGAGTTTTATAAATGAAAAGTAAAATCTTCACAAATTGGGGTTTGATATGGATTCTGGCGACGCTTTTCTTTGTAGTTGGAGCCTTTTTGAATTTGCTTCAGCGCTCGACTCACGATTTGCCGCCAACAGATGGTATCATCTGGGTTCAGAAACCTGAAGGAATTTTTGTCGAAGACAAAATACCGGGATATGCGGGCGACAGAGCAGGTGTTTTCGTAGGTGATAGACTCATAGGTATAAGCCTTGACGGAAAAAATTTTGAAGAAATAAGCCAAATATCCGATATACAGCTTTATTTAGAAGCGGCAGGCGTTGGAGGTAATCTCTCATATTCACTCGAAAGAACCTCTTATTCCTTTTCCGACAGAATCTACATTGCAGACCTAACCAGACTAGATTCACTGCCAAGATGGACTCCAACCACATTCTTTTTAACTCTGGTTGGCTTTTTCTGGTTAGGCATTGGATTTTTCGTATTTTTCAAACAAGGTGCGGAAGCTCCATTTGTTCTGCATTTCGCTATTCTCTGTTTAGTTGCTTTTATTTTCCATGTCTATAAACCATTAGGTCTTGGGGAAGATTTCGATTTAGCGGTTAGTTTGATTGACGATTTGGCTTTTGCGTTTTTTGTGCCTGTTTTCCTGCATTTCTGTTTGCGTTACCCAGTTCAAACACAAGTTTTCATTGGCTCGAAACTAAAGACTTTAAGTCTTTATCTACCAGCCATCGCAATAAGTCTTTTGAACCTGTTTTTCTCAATATCACTCTCACTACCTTTAAGTGATGAGTTCAAAAGCCGATTAGTGGAATTCATCAATGCTCACGACGTTTTCGGGCTTATAAATCAAGCGCTTTTGATGCATTTCACTATCGGCATTTCTCTAGGCGCTGTTTGTCTGCTCTGGAGATTTGTTAACACACATGAGCCGCTTGTGCGTCAGCGTTTGAAGTGGGTTATATGGGGAACAGCCGCGGCAATAGTGCCGATAATTGGCTTACAAATTACTCGCCGACTTACATATCTACCTGACGATTACTTAACAGCGGCACTTTCGACGCTTCCGCTTCTTCTCATACCGCTCAGTCTCGGGCATTCCGTTATTCGATACCGTTTGATGGATGTTGACATAGTTGTTCGCCGTGCGGTCGTTTATGTTCTAACGACGCTGGCAATAGCCCTAATGATCGGCACGCTTTCTCTTGGATTGATTCTGTTAACCTTTGGAGAAAATCTCTCAAGTGCAGAAATAGTCGTTAGAGTAGTAGTTTCGATTATCGCTATGGCGGCGATAGTAATGCTCAGCGAACCACTGAAAAACTTTCTTCAAGAAAGGGTTGATAGATTCTTCTACGGCGAAAGATATGATCTCAGGCGCGGGCTACTCGACTTCAGCAAAACGATCTCGGCGACCACACGCCTTGAATCTTTGTTGAATTCCTTGATAGAACGACTCCAACAGGTGCTTGACGTAGAAAAGGTTGCTATCTTTATCGAAGACGAAACAGCATCTGGCGGCTATCGCCTTGTTAAAGCAGTTAATCTCAATGCAGAATACACAATCCCAAACGATTTCCGCCAAATCATAAGAATCAAATCTTCCAAAAAGGGTCTGGTAAGAATTGATGAATTGGAAGCAGAAAATGGCAAAGGTCCGATTTCTTTCAGGCAAGAGCTTCATTATTTCGTGCCTTGCGTTGTCCGCGGCAGAATGATAGCCGTAATTGGCTTGGGAAGAACTTCCGAAGGCGCATTGCTTTCATCAGAAGATTTAGACATTCTCCGCACTATCTCAGGCTACATTGCCGTTGCAATCGAAAATAGCTTGCTTTATCAAGAGCAAGAAAAAAGAGCGCAAGAACTGGAACTTTTGAAAGAATTTAACGAATCCATTGTTGAATCTGTCAACGTAGGACTTTTAGCGACTGATGAAAACGGAATCATAACTCACTGCAATTCATCTTTTGAAGAAATGTTCGGTCTGAAGCGAACAGAAGTAATCGGAAAAGCAATAGAAGAAATCTTCGACAGAAATTTTTTAGAAAGCCTTGCAGAAGTTTTAGGAAATTCAAAATGGAGTTTGAGAGAACCGTGTAGAGCTTACAAACTCACAGCCAAAAACAATGAAGGAAAGGTTTTGATTTTGAATGTCGGAATTGCCCCATTGCGTTCGATGAGACGAAGCGGGAATATCATCGTTCTAGAAGATGTCACAACGAGGGTTAGACTCGAAGAGCAACTTCAGCAAAGCGAGAAACTCTCAAGCATCGGACTGCTGGCGGCAGGTGTTGCGCATGAAGTCAACACGCCTTTGACAGGTGTTTCTAGCTATACACAGATGCTTTTGCAAATGATACCGCAAACAGACCCGAAACATAAAATCTTACAAAAAATCCAAAAACAAACTGAAAGAGCCGCTAATATCGTAAGTAACCTGCTGAATTTCGCAAGAAGCACCAAGAACGGACAAACGGAATTCGCCGAAGTTGAGATAAATCGAATTTTAGAAGACACACTGCAGCTTTTAGAACCGCAACTACGCAAGTCGCATATCGAGGTCATAAGAAATTACAAAGCCGATCTTCCGAAAATTTTAGGCAATGCAGGAAAACTGCAACAAGTTTTCACAAATTTGGTTCTCAACGCTATTGATGCAATGCCCAGCGGTGGAACACTCACGCTGAAAACGGATTGTAATGAAGAGGCTGTTTTCATCGAGATCGCAGATACAGGCGTTGGCATTGATGAAAAAAATCTCGGCAAAATCTACGATCCATTCTTTACGACAAAACCAATCGGCAGTGGCACTGGACTAGGTTTGGCTGTTACCTATGGAATCGTGCAAGAACACTCTGGCAAAATAGAGGTTTCCAGCCAAGTTGGTAAGGGGACGACTTTCCGCTTGGAATTTCCCTTAATTGCAGAAACAGCACAAATTCAAAAAAGCCCTACAACTAACAGAAGAGCAGTTTGAAAGTGGAAAACTTCGTTTCAAAGGATTTCAAAATTCTGAAGGCATCAGAAGCAAAAATAAGCGCTTTTTCTTCGGCTGTATTCTACGGCTATGGTGCCTTTACGACTATAGCAATTTACAACCGAAAACCATTCCAGTGGGAAAAACACTGGAAACGATTAACGCAAGACTCACAAAGATTGAAACTAAAGCTACAAGAAGAAGAAAAAGTTAAAGAAGCACTGCTGGAAGTTATTGAAAAAAACAATCTTGAACAAGGACGCGCTAGAATCACTGTCTTTGAGGAGACAATCGAAGGGCTTTGGGGTGGAGAAGCTAGGCAAACTTCTGTGTTGATAACAACGGCTCAATTCAGGGAAACTCCTGATGAGATTAGGCTGAAGGTCTCGCCTTATAGAATAAATTCCGGGTCTGCTCTAAGAGGTGTAAAATCGTGCAATTATTTAGAGAATCTGCTTGCACTTGAAAAAGCAAAATCAGAAGGATTTGATGAAGCCTTACGCCTTAACGAGAAAGAAGAAGTAAGTTCTGCTTGTATGGCTAACGTTTTCTGGGTCGAAGACGAAGTGGTTTTCACACCTTCTCTGGAAACCGGATGCCTAGAAGGCACAACGAGAGCCTTCGTAATTGAGATTTGCAAGGATTTGGGAATAGAAATCTACACAGTCAAAGAAACCCTGAACAAACTCTTGCTGGCAGATGAGGTTTTCTTAACTTCTAGCGGAATTGGCATAGTCCCAGTGAGAAAGATAGAAAGCGAATTTTTCACAAGCGAACTGACAACAACTTTGCGAAGGGAGTTTTACAAAAGAGTTCTTTGAAAAGTTTTTTGAATTTCAGCATATCTTGAGTTTCAAGTTTTATGAAGCAATGGATTGAAACAGAAGAACATATTTGCGAAACGCCCGATGAAACCTTCAAACTTGGCGTCAAAATTGCTGAATCACTATCAGGCGGCGAAGTGATAATGCTTTCAGGCGGATTAGGTGCAGGAAAAACCTTAATGACCAAGGGAATCGTCTCAGCTTTGGGATTCGATGAAAACGAGGTTAATTCTCCATCGTTTACGTTAGTGAATATCTACGACACGGAAAAGTTCAACGTTTATCATGTTGACTTGTGGCGCGTTGAAGGTGAAAACGATCCGTCCATTGGATTAGAAGAAATCCTAAACGACGAAAATTCGGTTGTAATAATCGAGTGGGCCGAAAAGATAAAAAATCTACCAATTTCATCAAGAAAAAAAATTTCTGTGAAAATCGAAGGTCAAGGAGATGAGAAAAGAAAGATTATGATTAGCCGCTCGGAATAGAAGGTTTGATAAAGAATCAGAAAATTTGATATTCTCATTAAGGGAAGCAAAAATTCAAGGAGGAGAAAAGTTTAGGACTATGCCTTATCCTGAAATAATGATTCACGGAATGCGTCGCGAACTAACGCAGATCGGGATTGAAGAAACAAGAACGCCCGAAGAAGTTGTTGCAGCGATTGAAAACACCAAAGGAACTTTAATGGTTGTAGTCAACTCGGTTTGCGGGTGTGCGGCAGCCGGAGTGCGTCCGGGTATCGCACTTGCATTTCAAAAGGCAAGTGTTAAGCCGGACCGCTCGATAACAGTTTTTGCAGGAGCCGATATTGATGCAACAGAAAAAGCACGCGAATATTTTGCTCCTTATCCGCCTTCATCACCTTCGATTGCGATTCTGAAAAACGGGAAGCTGGTGCAAATGTTCGAGCGTAAAGATTTGGAAGGTCGGCATCCTGTTGAGATTGCCGAAGCCCTGATTGAGGCTTTCGAGAAACATTGTTCTCAATCACAGAGTCAAGCGACATCTTGAGGAATTGTTTTTTTCGACAAGACTTCTTAATTTCCATTGACAAAAGCGCAAGGTTTTAGTAGCGTCGGAATTGAGAAAGATTCTCAAAAAGAGGTTTTCAAAGGAGATTTGAGCGAAAGGAAAAGAATAGAACTACCACCAAGAGGAATAGAAACGCTTTTTGGAGTTCAAGACCAAAACATAAAGTATCTGGAGTCAATCTTAGATGTTCGTGTCAACGTTCGCGGTCAAGACTTAACAATTGACGGCGATCCGAACGATGTTAAGACGGTAGAACAAATTTTGCAAGATTTTGCTGAGCTTCTTTCCGAAGGAAACACATTCACCGACAGAGAACTGCGAGATGCTTTCAAACATATAGCTGAAGACCGTGCTTATTCACTCAGAGACTATTTCACGAAAGCTCGGTTTAATCCTTCAGGAAAAAAACAAGTCACGCCGAAAACACCAACGCAGAGAAAATACATAGAGGCAATCCAAACTAAAGATTTGACGTTTGGCATCGGTCCTGCGGGGACTGGCAAATCTTTCCTGGCTGTAGCGATGGCAGTTCAGGCACTTTTTCAAAAGCAGGTTTCCAGAATAATTCTAACGCGCCCAGCCGTTGAAGCGGGTGAGAAACTAGGTTTCTTGCCCGGCGATTTGCAAGAAAAGGTCGATCCATACTTGCGTCCGCTTTATGATGCTTTGTTTGACCTGGTTGATGCTGAAAAGGTTACTAGAATGCTTGAGAAAAGGATAATAGAAATTGCTCCGCTTGCATTCATGCGTGGAAGAACTCTTAACGATGCCTTCATCATTTTGGACGAAGCCCAAAATACAACAAGCGAGCAAATGAAAATGTTTCTCACCAGAATCGGCTTCGGCTCAAAAGTCGTAATTACTGGTGACAAAACTCAAATTGATTTGCCACGTGGCCAGAAAAGCGGGCTTTTGGAAGCCGAGAGAATCTTGAAAGGCATCGAAGAAATTGCGTTTATTTACTTCACTCAAAAAGACGTTGTCCGCCATCGCCTTGTGCAACTAATCATCGAAGCCTACGAACGAGACAACGAAGAAGCGAAACTTGCATCAGCTTGAAAAACTCTAAATATGCCCGAAGTTATCAACAAACAAAGAAAGATAAAGCTAGAAAAATCCAGATTTGAAAAATTTGCCAAAGAAGCTTCAAATTTGATAGAGCAAGCCAAAGACAAAGATTTTACGATTGTTTTCGTTTCGGATCAGAAAATTAAAAAACTCAACAAAACCTTCCGCAACAAGAATCTGCCAACCGATGTGCTTTCATTCGGCTACGAGGCCGATCCATCCGAACCGAAGAACGATTTCCTAGGCGATATAGTCATTAGCTTAGAAACCGCCAAAAGACAAGCAAAGGAAAATGGCCTTAGTTTGGAAAAGGAAATAAAACAACTCATTTTGCATGGAATTTTGCATCTTTGCGGTTATAATCATGAAACGGACAGTGGGCAGATGAATCAACTCGAACTAGAACTCAGAAAAAAACTGAACATAGACTAAAGACACTCATTTATGGAAATTCAAATAGCCATAGCTATTTTGATTTTGGTGTTGCTTGTTTTTCTTGCAACGATTGATATGTCTTTCTCACAGCTATCGGACGTTTCGTTAAGGCGATTATTAGCCGAAATCCGAGCAGAGCCGCCTTCACAGTCCAAAAAGTGGATTTTGGAAATTTTGGAAAATCGTTTCAAATTTCGTTTTGCTCTTTCTGCAACGATTCAGATTCTTTTGATTATTTTTTCAGTTTTAACGACGCTGATAGTCTATCAAAGCCAGATTTTCCAAACTCCCTATGAGCTACTTTTGATTTCACTGGCAATCGCTCTTCCGCTTTCGGGAATTTTTCGCCAATTCATTCCACGCTTTCTCACATGGAAAAATCCTGAAAAGAAACTACTTTTCCTGCTCCCACTGGTGCGACCTTCCTACAGGTTTATGTCTTTTATTGCTGATCCCTTTGAACGTTTGCTTAGAAAAAGACAAGAGCAAGAAATACAAGAAGAGGAAGAAGATGATGAAGATTACGAGGAAGACTTCCAGGCTCTAATCGAAGTTGGCAAAGCCGAAGGAATCATCGAAGATGAAGAACACAAGATGATAGAAGCGATGGTGGAATTTTTGGAAACACGCGTCATGGAAATCATGACCCCAAGAACGGAAATTTGTGCTCTGCCAGTGGAAGCTACAGTTCAACAAGCTCGTGATTTGATGATTGAAGAGAAGTATTCACGAATTCCAGTCTTCAGGGAAAACATTGAGAACATTGAAGGAATGATTTACGTGCGCGATCTTTTGACAGCATGGGCAGAAGGAAAGGAAAACGAAAAAATAGAGGCGTTTTTACGACCTGCTTTCTTCGTTCCTGAAACAAAGCTAGCATCTGAATTGCTCAAGGAAATGCAGAAAAATCACATACAACTTGCCATAGTTGTTGATGAATACGGCGGCGTAGCGGGACTGGTCACAATCGAAGATATTTTGGAAGAAATAGTCGGTGAGATAGAAGATGAAGACATAGAGCAAGAAGAAATTATCGAGATCATCGAAGGTAAAGAAGGTTACTTCGACGTCCTAGGCTCGGCCGAAATTGATAAAATAGAAAGGCTTTTCGACATCAAGATTGAAGAAGAAGACATTACTACAATTGCCGGGCTTGTGACGAGTAAGCTCGGATACATACCGAAACCAAGAGAGAAATTTACTATTCATGGATTGAACATAGAGATTTTGCGAGCCGATGATCGAAAAATCCATCTTCTCAGGTTAAAGAAATCTGATGAGAAAACACAGCCAGAACCAAATGGTTCTTAGGCAAAGCTATCTAAATCAATTCACCAGCAAAAACAGACAAAAAGATTCTCGTTTAAGAGGCGTTTCAGAAATACTACTCGCTTCAGAAGTATCCAATTTTACCAGCGCACCGGCCTTATCGTTGGCCCTATAACGTGAACCCCTGAAATTACGTTTGAGCGCTCACTGAAGCTTGTATCATCAACTCTATATTGATGCGCTCCATACCAAACAACTATGTCCTGATTATCCAAAGACTCACCATCAACCCAAGGCGCTAGATTCGCTGCTGCACTTGTATTCGGATCGTCAAGTTCAAACGGACTATCGGCAGTGCCTTTGAATCTCAATAACCAAAAATCACCTGCTCCGAAGGTATCAGTCAAGTTTCCGAATCTATCGGCAACGCTACCATCATTCAAGCCGGGTGTGATTATGTAAGCTTCGTCACCGTTAGCATTTTGAATCAAGAAGCTACGATTTAGCTGGTATTGACGGAAAATAGCTGCTTCCGTCAAAATCTGCTTCATGAATTTTCTACCACGCTCGACTTGAAAGATTTTGTTATTCGGTTGAACTATATCGAAGTCAAAGCGCCAATATACGTGGTGTGTTCTCGGTCTGCAAACACAACTATTAGTAACCGATGCAAAACCATAACGCGGGCGTATTGTTCCGTTAGGAGCAAATCTCCACTCCATTATGTAGCGATACCAACCTGCATTCATCTCTGTCACCAGAACAACTTCTTCGCCGTAGCCTACATCTTGCCTGTAGATAGCCACACCTCTGAAATTACCTAAATCATTTCTTGTCTCTACGGCAGTCGTAGCTATCGTCCCTGGAGGGAGAATCGCTATACCGCCATCAGGACCGTTTGGGAAATTAACACCCGAATTAGGAATCTGAAAATATCCTTCAGCATATTGCCAATCTCTGAAAGGACCACAAGCATTGTTGACATATTGAACGTTCAAGATTGGCGCATGTCCACGCTTGAGAACCATTTTGCCTTTGTATTTTACGTTTCTGATTTCAATTCCTGAACCTTCACTGCCGGCTCCTGAAGAAGATGAAGGTCTGATTATAAGCATTTCCCAAAGAGGCGAGCCGTTTTGGTCGTTTACGGTTAGCTGGTATTGTCCGGCAAGACCTCTACCAGTGCTTCCTTGTCCTGCGCTGGAAATTCCGCAACCTTCAGGCCCAGCTTTCGAGGTAGGCGGAGCTTTTTCTTGATAACGAACTACTTTGTCGTTTTTGAAACTAACACTTACAATTTCGTTTTCGCCTGTTCTTAAATTCCGAACCCCAACGTTAACAAGCCTTTCTCCGTTTATGTATGTTGTCGGAGGCATCGGTTCGTAAAATTCCAGTTGGCCTGCGGCAGATGCGAACTCAGGCGATTTGCTCACAATATCAAATGCAGCATTTAATTCGTCTTCGTTAGTCCCAACCTCGAACGAATCTCGATAAACCTTTATAGTTTCTTTACCTTTGAAGTCGCCTTCAGCCACTACTACTTGATCGTTTGTGTAGTCATAAAAAATGACCCTGAAACGGCTCGGTGGCATCGTTGGTTTCGATTTATCGGTGTCGCTATTTTCCAAAAACTCAAAAGCCATTAGGCGATACTTCACGCCGCGAAGTTCATTCTGCAATGAAGAATCTCGCAATACGCGTGCCTTTGCCACTTCAACATCAGCCTGCGTCGGCCCCCAAGGCACGACTTTTATTTCAAGCGAATCTTGTTTCCTCGATTTATGCTCTTTGCTGGTTTCTTCCCCAGCCAACACAGTTGCAATGGAAAAAACAACTACCACTGCAACGAGCAACAGTTTCTCGCCCGCTTTCATTTTTCACCTCCTCAATTGTTTGAATAAAAACCGAGTGTTTATATCAATGCTCAAGTTCGCTAGGCTTGAGCTTTCTAATTCTCAGCTAAATTTCTATCTACCCTTGAATTCTGGCTTTCTTTTCTCAAGGAACGCTCTTACTCCTTCTTCTTTGTCCTCTGTTGAAAAACAAATTGAGAAAAGATCAACCTCACGGCGCAAACCTTCATCAAGGTTCGAGCGCGATGCAAACTTTACAGCTTCTTTTGCGAGTTGCAAAGCTACGGGAGCTTTTTCAGCAATTTTACGCGCCATCTCCAGAGTTTTTTCACGAAGCTGGTCATGTGGATAAACATGATTGACAAGCCCTATGGACAAAGCCGTTTGGGCATCAATCATATCACCGGTTAAAATCAACTCCATCGCTTTTCCTTCACCGACAAGGCGTGTTAGCCTCTGCGTTGCACCGCCGCCGGGAATGATCCCCAAATTTATTTCGGGTTGACCCAGCTTCGCTTTTTCACTTGCCAAACGAATATCGCAGGCTAAAGCAACTTCACAGCCACCACCCAAGCAATAACCGTTTATCATTGCAATGGTCGGTTTCGGAAAAGTATCAACCGAATTGAAAAGGGTTCTCTCGTGAAAAATGCTTCTTTGCTCGACAACCGTTTTGCCTGCAAATTCCGAAATATCTGCACCAGCAATGAAGGCTTTATCGCCTGCACCTGTTATTATAACAACTTTTACAGAACTGTCTCTGCGAAGTTCATCGAGAGCATTAACGCCTTCAACATGCACTTTGTAATTCAAGGCGTTTAGTTTATCTGGACGATTTATTGTCAAAATAGCTACTCCGTCTTGCTTTTCGATCAAGATAGTTTCGTAACTGCTCATAACCTAAATTTTCTGATTCTCCTCGTTAATTTGCTCATCGGCAACCCATGAAACGAAAAATCTTAACCAACTCTCCGTAGGCTCGATAATAATAACTCCAACGCGCATTGTTCCATAACTCGAAGGAGTCGTTCTAATAACTTTGGCTTTCACTTCCACAGGAACGCCATCAGGACGATGTGAACGGATATTTAGAATCTCGTCTATTGAAACTCTTTGATTGATATGAAACAAAGCACCGATTGTTGAAATGTCATCAGTTTCTGTTGGTTCACTCCACACCGAACCGTCTGCAGTTCGTCCGGAAACAACTACTGGTAGCCGTAACGCCATCCGAAGGGCAAAGCGTCTTTCTTCGATAGGCTCTGTTGTCATTTTTTGCTTGATAAGTCTTTACTTTGTCTTAGCTTATAAATCTACCACAAAGTCTCTTCGAGAGCAATTTGATTTTTTGAACTTTGTCTGTGCGTAGCAAAATCTAACCGATTGTCTCGACGATTAACCTAAAGCAAATCTCAAAATTTTCAAAGACTCATTGCGCTCAAGGACTCGATTTAACCTCCAGAATCAATCTCTGCAACTACTCTTTCTGCCGATTCCAAAGCGCCCTCCATTCCCGGCATTTTTTCGGCTGTGTGTTCTCCTGCAAAGTGAATCCTGCCAACAGGTGTTTTCAAAAAAGGCTGAAGACTTGCAAGCTGTCCAACCTTAAAATGAGCATAAGCTCCACGCGCATACTTATCAAGCGTCCAAGACTTGGTGGCTCTCCTTTGGATTCGGCCTTTCATGAAAGGCAAAGCCTTGACAAACTCTCTCTGGCCCCAGACAATTCTTTCCCTGTCATTCATGCTTTCAGGGATTTCCGCTCCTGCGCCTTCAGTCCATATCGTGAAAATGCCAAATTTATCGCCCTTTTTACCAGCCGAATTAAAGATTCTCTCACAAGGTGTATCCGTCCAAATAGCCGCTCCCAAATTTCTTTCATCCCAAGCGGCACGTTCTGCTTGCAGAAATACTTTCGTTATCCTCGTGTAAGCAAGCTCATTTATAGCTTTTGCTTTCGATTCAGGCAAATTCGGCTCAAAAATGATTTCTCTTAGAACCGAAAAAGGAATCGTGCAAACGATTTTGTCGGCTTCTACAGTTTCGACTTTACCGTTCTTCAGGAAAGACACCCTCACCGACGACGGATTCTGAGAAATTCGCTTCACCTCAGCTTGGAAAATAAACTTGACCCCAAGTCTCACACTATTCTCAAACAATGCTTTCGTTATCCTGTCATTACCACCAATGATTTGGATCGGTTTCGTTCCTGCAGAAACTCTTCTCACTGCATCCCAGAGAACTCCGCCCATTGAAACAGTCTCAATTGAATTGTAATTCAGCGAGATATTCATGAGCTTTATCATCTGCTCAGAGACTCCGCGCTTTCTCAGAAAATCTGCTAAAGACAACCTATCGTAATCGAAAATTTTCGACGGATTGGTGCGAAGTTCTGATACGACACTTGCTATGTGCCTAAACAAAATTGCAGGCGGCAAATCCATTGTTTCTTTTTCAGGTAGGCCATAGGGATTTTCATTCAGTATTGTCCCAACTGCAAAAAGCCTTCCCTTCAAAATAGCTGAAGAAGTAATGCCTCTTTGAGGATTAGCTACGCTTCCGCCCGTTTCTACTGGGTTTTGATTTTCTTCAAACTCGATTGAAAAGTCTTTAGCGTATTTCAAGAATCGTTTGTAACCATCACCAATGAGTTCACCACCAAGTTCGACATACTGATTATTCAAGAAAGGCTTACGAAGTGTGAAGACTCTACCGCCTGCATAATCACGAGCTTCAATCACAGTTACTTTGTAACCTCTCAAAGCAAGTTCATAAGCGACAGACAATCCAGAAAGCCCTGCCCCGAGCACTAAAACGCTTCTTGCAGGCTTAAATAGCCCGACAAAAGGAAGTGCTAAAATGCTTGACAAGAACCTACGTCTCGATACTCTCATATATCTCAAGTCTCGAAATCCAAAAAAAGAGCTTCCCGGTTGGGAAGCTCCTCTCCTTACGGATTCTTTTTCCTTATCTCTTCAGAATGTTGAATATTTCGGTGGTAACACCGAATATAAAGCTTCTACCGGGAGCTGGAGCGTTTTGGAAGTGCTCCCAATAAAGTCTATTGCCGATGTTAGTTATACCGGCATTTATCGAAATTCTACCTCTATCTGTTGAGAAACTGTAACCTCCTTTGATGTCATGGCGCGTGAAGGAATTCAAACTAGCGTAGGTTCCATAATTAACTAGAGTTGTGCCTGTTAGTGTTCCCGGAGCTATTCTCCTAACTCTTCCTTGATGACGGAATGAATACTCAACGAAAATTCTCCCGCTTCTGTCTATAAACTGTGCTCCACCAATCAATCTAAAAGGCGTTATGTTAGCCAAAGGAAAGTCATCAACAGAACCACCTATCTCGAAGGGTTTGTTAGGCAAGCTTTGCAAGTATTGCAAGCGGAATATATCCAAAGGTGTTGGAGATTTGTTCGTTCCATGTAAAGCGCTAAAGCTAACAAATGGATTCAAACTACCGTATCTACCAAGTGGGACGTTTACTTCTCCTGTTCCTTCAAACCCTCTAATAACGTTGACTGCCTGATTTATTCTGCCGTTAAAACTTATAGCTGATTGACCAACCTGGCATGGTGGCGCACTCGGCGCAAATATCGGCGATAGCGGAAGCAATCCTATGGCTGGATTAGGAGCTACGCAAATATTACCAAAAGCAGGGATTTGAAAGATTATAAGGTTTCTCAGGTCATTGCGGAAGTATCCGAAACTACCTGTGTAGAATCTACCTTGAACCTTCAGACCTACATCGTAATTTCTTCCTTTTTCAGGCTCCAGATTTGGATTACCCACGACTATAGCGACCAAACCCGGAAACGCTGGGAAGTTGCGAATGATGTATCTTTCTGTCAAAGAAGGTTCTCGATAGCTTGTTCCATACCTGAGATACGGATTCAAGCCGAAGGGTAACCTTAACACTATGCCGACGTTTCCTGTAAAACTCGTCTTGCTGGTTGTTATCTCGCCAGTTCTACCTGCAAGAGCTAAAAGTTTTGGAAGCGCGCTTACTTGTGAAGCCAAAGGTCCCGGATCAGCCTGAATTGCTGGTATTGCCGCCTGCAGCACTCCAAACTCGAATTGCAGCGGGAAAGTATTCGATGGCATTGCTTTAGTTCTCCAATTATCAACTCTAAATCCAGCAGAAATTCTCAACCATCGAATCCGATCAAGTTCTGCCTGTAGGAAAAAAGCTCTATCCTCATAATCCGTATTCGGAGAGCTTGCTCCTGACTGCAAACCTCTTGCCGTAAAGTTCTGACCTAGATAAGTGAAGGTAACAGGATTAGGGGACAGATTAGGACGATTTGGATCAAACCCTATAAGACCATAGCTAATAAATTCATCTCTGGACTGATCCTTTAACCTCTGTCCGCCGAGAGTGATGATCAAACCATTGAAGGGCTGAACGTTTGCCTGAGCGTCTATGTTGAAGGTTGTTATAGTGTTTTTGTTGCTAGTGTAAACGCTCATTGTAAAAACAGACGGATTTCCTGTAAAGTTAGTGCCTGAATAGCTTCCGTTTGGAAAAGCCGCACTCACAGCTTGATTCGTATAGTCGTATTGGTTCTGAGGGAAACTAAGTTTCTGATTGTAGAAATTCACAGAAACTCTCGGAAGCCAACTCAATACGTTCAGACCCTCGTAGCGTAAACTGAATTTACTGAAGTCTCGAAATTCGTTGAACCTCTGCTGACTCTCGTAAGGAGGTCCTGAAAAAGCATCTTGCAGATTGCTATGAAAACTTCCTATGTAGCGACCGCGGAAATTGTGGTTTTCAGCGGGAAACCACCATGCATCGAATTGAAGGTTATACCCATTACCGCCGCCGAAAAGTATTTTTCCATTCTCTGGGATGCTAAAAATAGCATAGCTACCGGGACCATTGGTTGTGAAAGTCCCATTCGGTCTCGGTAAACTGGTAGGAACACTGGTGAAAAATCTTCCAAGGCTTATCACTTCATCAAGAGTTATAGCGCGACCGCCCATGTTGTAGTCTTCGAGTCGAAAGATCGAACCTAAAAAGCGAAATGCAAAGGTCTCATTACTTATGTTTAACACTCCACTTCCTCTTCTTACCTTTCCATTTGTTGCATAGTTCCCATCAAGACGAAAACCAACAAGCAATCCCTTATCGGAACGCGTCGGTCCTTTTGTGACAAAGTTTATCGTTCCTGCCAAGCTGTCAGACCCATACACAGAAGAACCAGCCCCAGCAACTACTTCTGCGCTCTCTAGTTGTGTTATGTCAATTATCGAAGGTGAAAGCCCTGTTTGTAGGTCAGTTCTTGTGTTGTTAAGTCTCTCTCCATCAATGACTATCAACAAACGGCTGGAATCTAGTCCACGAAGACGCGGTCTTTCTCGCGATGGATTTGTCTCACGAACAATTATACTCGGTGCTCTTTCTATTACCTCGAAAGATGAACGTGGTCGCTGACGTTCAATATCTTCGCTTGTTGTTACCGTCACCGTCTGCGGAACTTCCACTGCAACTCGTGCACTTCCCCTTACCGCCGTGACTGTCACTACGTCTCTGATAGCCCCAGGCGCAAGGGTAAAATTCTCTTCTAGTCTCGTGCCTTCAAGAATCAAAATACTTCTTGCCGAAGTAGCAAAACCTTGACTACTCACCGAAAGACGATATGCACCAGGACGCAAGCCCGTGATTTCATACCTCCCCTCACCATTGGTTACCGCCGTAATCTCACGATTTGTAGCTAGATCGAGCAACTTAACTGTCGCCCCTACAATCACTGCTCCAGTTGCATCAACCACCGTGCCGCTCAAAACTGCTCCATCCTGAGCGAAAATCTTGCTGATAAAAACCAGCATGATTATCGCCGCAAGAACTTTACTTGAAATTCTCGACATACGCTTTAACTCCTTTCTGTAATTGTTTTATACAAATTACAAACTTCTTCAACTTGCTCAAACATCACCTAAGTAAAAGTTCACAATAAATAGTTTTGACAGAACAGATAAAAAAGTTATAATTTAGTAACAAATTTTTGTCAATAGTAGGTTGACGATTTGTGGAAAGAAAAACTTCAATTTCTTGGGTAGAGGCTGAGAAAATTTATATCCGAGGCTATCCCATAGAAGATTTGATAGGGAAGCTGTCTTGGGTAGAAGTGGTCTTTTTAGTTTTACTAGGGCGGCTTCCGAGTTCAAAAGAAGCACGGTTGCTCGAAGCTATAATGATTTCGGTTATAGACCATGGCGTTCGTCCGCCCTCGACAATTGCGGCAGTGACGGTTGCAAACACTGGCGGCAGTCTAAACTGTGCTGTTTCTGCAGGAATTTTAGCGATAAACAAGTATCACGGCGGAGCGATAGAAGATTCAATGGAAGCCATCTCAAAAGCTGTCGAGATGCAAGAAAAAGAGAATTTATCGGAAATGCAGGCAGCAGAAAAACTAATCGAAAGCTACAAGGCTAAGGGCGAACGAGTATCAGGCTTTGGACACAGATTTCATGCCTCCGATCCGAGAACAATCAAACTTTTCCAAATTGCCGAAGAGTTAGGCTTAGCAGGCAAGTTTGTCTCCCAAGCTAAAGCAATCGAAAAAGTCCTCACAGAGAAAACCGGAAAGAAATTACCAATAAACGCCGACGGAGCAATAGCTGCTTTGCTTTGTGAGATGGGGTTTCCTCCCAAACTTGCCAATGGTGTTTTCATCATGTCACGCGTTGTGGGTTTAATTGCCCATGTAATCGAAGAAAAAGAAAAAAACCCGCCCATGAAAACCGTTGACGTAGAAAAATATCAATACGAAGGCGAACTCGGAAAAAGACTTCCAGCTTGACAAAAAGCCTTCAAATCACGAAACTAAAAATGTTATAACAACATAACAAAGTGAGGATTTATGAAAGCTGTAACGACGTTGAAAGAGGAAATAGTCGAAGCTATACCTGAGTTAAATCTGATAGAAGACACTGACCTTAGAAACAAAACCATTGCTGTATGGGAAGACGCCATTACGAAAGGTGGATGGACAGTTAAGAGAATTAAAGAGATTCCCTTCTCTGTGCACGTTGAGAATTGCCAAATAACTTTTATCGAGCATGTTAGAACGGTCTGCAAAATGTGTGTCGCAATAGCAGATGTCTTGAAAGAAGCCTATGGCGACAGGATTAAACTCAACAAAGATTATTTGATTGCAGGAGCTTTGCTTGCAGACGTAGGAAAGCTGATCGAGTATGAAGAACGAAATGGTGAGATAACCAGAGCTGGACGAGGCAAGCATTTGAGGCATCCTTTTGTTGGTGTTGCAATGAGCTATGCACGCAACATACCTTTAGAGGTGCTTCATATAATTGCCACACACTCGAAAGAAGGCGACATAATGGTTCGCTCAAGTGAATCGGTTATATTCCATCACGCCGACTTTATCGACTTTGATTTGGTTAGCAAAAAGAGACCTTTTTGATGGCTAATGAATCCCTGATTACTGAAAATTTTGATAATTCGAGAAAGTCACAACCTTATGAAGAAAACGATCTCTCAAATCTGGGCAGAATACGCAGTTGAATTGAAATTTGAACATCTTTCTGCTGAAGCCATAGAATCGGCAAAAATGTTTCTCTATGACAGCATCGGATGCGCTCTGGGCGGGTCAAAAACGAAAGATTTTGCGATTTTGGAAAAGGTCTTTCGGGAAATAGGCGGGCATGCCGAATGCTCGGTTATAGGATCAAATCTTAAAACCGACGTTCGCAGTGCTTCTTTGATTAACGCCGTGGCAATAAGAGCGCTCGATTACAACGATGTTTACTGGAAACAAGACCCAAGCCACCCAAGCGATTTGCTTCCTGCCGCGCTTTGCGTCGGTGAACGCGAAGGAAGAAGCGGTAAAGACCTTCTAACTGCGATTGTCATAGCTTACGAACTAGAAATGCGTCTTATGGAAGCCGCTTTTCCGGGCATAAGAGAATTAGGACTCCATCATGCCACGCTCACAGCTTTTGTTTCTCCGGTTGTCGCAGGAAAAATGCTCGGTCTTAATGCCGAACAGATAGCAAATGCTATAGGCATTAGCGGCTCTCATTGCATCACGCTCGGCGCTGTCACCGCAGGCGCCTTGACAATGATGAAAAACACAGTTGACCCGATGGCAACGGAAGCAGGCGTCTTTGCGGCACTTCTTGCTCAAAAAGGCTACCAAGCTCCCAAAGCAATTTTCGAGGGGCGCGAAGGACTCTTCGATTCCATAGGCGAGGAATGGAAACCAGAAGTTTTAACCGAAGGACTGGGAGAAACATTCAAAATAACTGAATGTTCAATAAAACCATTCCCGTCGGAAGCCCTAACACATGCTCCGATTTCGGCAACACTGGACTTAGTTTTTGAACATGACTTAAAACCTGATGAAATCGAATCAATAGAAATTTACACACTAAAGCGTGCAGCTGAAATTTTGGCGGACGAAAAGAAATACATTATTGATTCAAGAGAAACTGCTGACCATAGTTTGCCATACTGCATTGCTGCGGCGCTCGTCAGGCGAAAGCTCACTCCCGATGAATTCACTGAAGAAGCGTTAAAGGACGAAAAAATACTAGAAAACGTTCCCAAAGTCCGAGCAGTTTTAGAACCATCTTTTGAAGACAGATTCCCGGCAGAGCAACCTTGCAAGGTCGTTATAAATTTGAAAAATGGGAAAAAGCTAGAGCGAGAACGTGCCTACCCGAAAGGCGATCCCAGAGATAAACTTTCTGAAGAAGAACTCAGGCAAAAATTCCAAGTGCTGGCCGAAGGTGTTTTAAGTAAAGAACAACAGCAAAAAGTTTTCGAGGCAATTTATAACCTTGAATCTCTGGAAAACACTGCGGAACTAATGCGGCTAGTTTCTAAACCTGAAAGTTTCAAGGTCGAGCAAAGCTAGTCTCACCTTTAACAACGGTCAGATGAGAACGCTTTATGACAAAATTTGGGATTCACACGTTGTTTATCAGGAAGAAGGAAAGCCCACGATAATTTATATTGACCTGCATTTGATTCACGAAGTTACGACGCCGCAAGCTTTCGATGGACTTAGAAAATCCAATCGCAAGGTAAGACGGCCTGATTTGACAATCGGCACGATGGATCATTCCGTCCCAACCAAGAACATATTTTCGCCGATAAAAGACTACTTTGCCGATTTGCAGATAAAAACCTTTCGCAAAAATTGCGAAGAATTCGGCGTTAAGTTTTTCGATATAGGAACCGAAAATCAAGGAATTGTCCATGTTTTCGCCCCGGAAATCGGACTTACTCAGCCCGGCATGACGATTGTCTGCGGAGATTCGCACACTTCAACTCATGGAGCGTTCGGAGCATTAGCTTTCGGCATCGGAACAAGCGAAGTCGAGCAGGTTTTAGCAACTCAATGCCTTCTGCAGAAGAAATCAAAAAATTTGCTCATAAAAATTTCGGGAAAACTTGGGTTTGGCATAACAGCGAAAGACTTGATTCTTTACATAATCGGCAGAATCGGCACTGACGGTGCTAATGGCTATGTAATTGAATATGCAGGCGATGCTATCAAGAATCTCTCAATGGAAGGACGCATGACCGTATGCAACATGAGTATTGAGGCAGGCGCTAGAGCAGGGCTAATCGCTCCCGATGAAGTTACTTTCGATTATTTGAAAGACAAACCTTTTGCTCCGAAAGGCGAACTTTGGGAAAAAGCCATTGATTACTGGCAAACGCTCAAAAGCGATGACGATTCTGCATTCGATAAAATTTTCGAGCTAGAAGCTGACAAAATAGAACCACAGGTTACTTGGGGAACGACGCCTGCGATGGTGATCTCCGTAAATGATGAGATTCCCGATCCTTCAACTGCAAAGAATGAGCTAGAGCAACAAGCATTTCAACGAGCACTCGAATATATGGGTTTAGAGCCTGCGAGAAAAATAACAGAGATAAGCATCAACTATGCCTTCATTGGCTCTTGCACAAATGCAAGGATCGAAGACTTAAGAGAAGCGGCTAAGGTTGTAAAAGGCTACAAAGTGCATCCGAAAGTCAAGGCAATCGTTGTTCCCGGCTCTGAAACTGTTAAACGACAAGCGGAATCTGAAGGATTGGCAAAGATTTTTACGGAAGCTGGTTTTGAGTGGCGCCATTCTGGCTGTTCGATGTGTATTGCAATGAATGATGATTACCTTCAGCCGGGCGAAAGATGCGCTTCTACTTCAAACAGAAATTTCGAGGGCCGGCAAGGACGCGGCTCAAGAACGCATCTTGCTTCGCCTGCAATGGTTGCAGCGGCCGCAATTGCAGGTCATTTTGTTGATATTCGCAATTGGAAATTCAAGGATTGAGATGCAAAAATTCATAAAACACAAAGGAAAAGCGGTTGCAATCTTCCAACCGAATATTGACACTGATCAAATCCTGCCCAAGCAATTTTTGAAGAGAATTGACAAAACAGGATTTGGAAATTTTCTCTTCTACGACTGGCGCTTTGACGAAAACGGAAATCCAAATCCCGAATTTATCTTGAATCAGGAAAGATACAAAGATGCTTCTATTCTGATTGCGGGAAAAAATTTCGGGAGCGGAAGTTCACGCGAACACGCTCCTTGGGCGCTTTTCGATTACGGCTTTCGCGCTATCTTAGCACCTTCATTCGGCGAGATTTTTTATAACAATTCTTTCAACGTAGGGCTTCTACTCGTTACCTTGCCCGAAGGAATTATCAAAACGCTAGTTGAAAAAACTGAAACACTCGAACATTATGAACTCGAAATTGATTTGCAGACAAAGCAAATATCAGATGATTTCGGTTTTAACGAATCTTTTGAAATAGATGAATTCAAGCGTGAAAAACTCCTCAAAGGACTCGACGATATAAGTTTTATCTTGCAGTTTCAAGACCAAATTTCCGAATACGAAAGCAAGCGACCACTATGGATGCCTAAGGTGCTCTAGTTGAAATTGATTTGGGTGCAAATTAAGCTTTTTGAGGTTTATAAACTCTGAATGATTTTCTAGGGTTAAAGAAGATGGCAAAACTACACGAATATCAAGCAAAAGAAATTCTGCGTGCCCACGGGATTGAAACTCCGCGTGGACGGGTTGTTTTTAGTGCTGAAGAAGCGAGCAAAGTAGCTGAAAACCTGGGCGGGAAGGTAGTTGTAAAAGCTCAGATTCATTCCACATCTAGAGCAGCAAAGGGCGGAATCAAATTTGCCAACTCGCCTGAAGAAGCCAAAAGGGTAACAAGCGAAATGCTCGGAAAACTCATCGGCGAAAATTTTTGTGAAGCAGTTCTGATTGAAGAAAAATTGGAAATCGAACAAGAATTCTATCTTGGCTTCATAATAGACACAGTTTTGAAGCGTCCGATTCTCATTTTCTCTGAAGTCGGCGGAAGCGGAATTGAAGAAAGAGCTGAAACAACGAAGAAATTAGTATGCTCGGTTCGCCGAGAGCCTGAAATCCAGCAGATAAAGCAGATTTGCTCAGATGAAAGAATTGCTTCTGTCTTGCAAAAACTTTATCGAGTCGCCAAATCATGCGAAGCGCGTTCGGCAGAAATCAATCCGCTCGCACTTCTGAAAAACGGTAAAATTTTTGCTCTAGATTGCAGAATCTCCGTTGACGATTATGCCGTTTTCAGACATCCAGATTTGCCCATAGAAATTCCCCGTGAATTAGGTCATACACCGACAAAACTTGAGAAAATTGCTTGGGAAGTCGAAAAAAACGACTACAGAGGCACTTTTTATTTTGTAGAGATTTTGCAAGAGGACGAATCAAAAATCAAAATAGGTTTCCACGGTGCAGGCGGCGGTGGGTCTATGGCATCTTTGGACGCGGCTCAAGCAGTCGGGTTAAAACCTGCTTGCTATGTTGATACCAGCGGCAGTCCACCAGCTTCCAAAATCTACCGTGCTGCGCGAATAATTCTTTCAATCCCAGGAATTCGCGGCTATTTTCTCTCTGGCTCTGGTGTCGCCAGTCAAGAACAATTCATATTAGCGCGCGGGATCATCAAGGCTTTCTTGGAAGTAAAACCCAAAATTCCTGCTGTTTTGAGATTAGGCGGAAATGGCGAAGAAGTGGCAAAAGAGCTTGTCGAAAAATATGCCCGATTCTTACCAGCACCGATGGAAGCTTACCAAAAAATACACTCGGCTGAATTTTGCGCTTCTAGATTGAAGGATTTGATTCAAGCTTTTGAATCCAACAAAAACCAATCTGAACAGCCGTGTAAGAACACCTCGAAGCAAGGCGCTAAAATTAACGAGCAAAATCAAGTAACTCCTAATTCTGAGGCTGTGGCAGAAAAAGGCTTTGAAGAAACCCACGAAAGAGCTTTTGATTCTTCTCTTCCAAAGCCATTCTTTAGCACCTCTGCGGATGCAAAGCTTTACGAATTCAAAACCCGCACGGGAAGAATAATTTTCAATCATTCGGTTTTTTCGACCGAAAGCGCCGCAAAAATAGTTGAGTCATGTCCGACGAAGATTTTGAAATTAAGCGAAAGAAACTTACCAGTTTTAGCCATCGAACCAGAAGAAGCCGAACGCGGTAAATGTATTGAATGTTTAGCATGTGAATTTGCAAGCTGGGAAAGCGGCATCGGCGGAGTAAAAATCGAGTTTCCCATCAAGAACTTGGCTTAAGAAGCTGTTTTCTCGGCAAAACAAAGGTTTCCTACAGAAATCAAGCAGAAACTCAAAGCAAAAACTTTTTCAACTTCAGGAGTTGTAGGATCGCAAGAATTACGAAGCGAGGATTTAAGATGAGGTATCTTCGCCAAAGGCGTTTAGGTTCTTGAACGAGTCTAAATAGCCACTCCAAACCTAATCTTCCTAGCCAAGCAGGGCATTCCTTGACGCTACCCGCAAAAAAGTCGAAAGATGCACCGACTCCGAGCATCACGGCTCTGATCTTGTCCTTGTGATCAGCCATCCAATTTTCCTGCTTTGGGCACCCTAGCCCGACAAACAAAATATCTGGGCCGGCTTCGTTTATAGCCTTTGTTATCTCCGCATCTTCTTCATCTGACAAACTCCGAAATGGCGGAGAAAATGTATAGACTACTTTCAAATTCGGAAAATCCTTCCTAGCGCGTTGCAAAATCTTTTCCAAAACTGAAGGCTTACTTCCATAAAACCCAACTGAAAACCCTTGTTTTTCGGCATAACGGCAAAGCTCAATCATCAAATCGTTAGCTCTAACTCTCGTTGCTTCCTTTGCACCTTGTAGTTTTTGCATCCACACTATCGGCATTCCGTCTGTTACGATGTAGTCTGCATTATTGACTTTTTCGGCGAATTCGGGGTTATCGTAAGCTTCCATGACCATGTGAACAGTTGAAAAGCATATGTATCCGCCTTTTTGCAACTTGATTAACTCTTCGACCTTTTCGATTATTCCGTTAAGTGAAGTTACATTCGGAAAAAGACTCAAAACTTTGATTTTCGACTCTGGTATTTTTTGCTCTCGATTACTTGCGTGTGTTCTCATGCGCCAAATCCTTACTTTCAAGCTTCAGTTCTTCTCTATAAATTCTTTCCAAACGCTGAATGTAACTATTCAGGTTGAACTTCGATTTTACGGTCTCTCTAGCATTTCGGCGCAAACTCTGTTTGAATTCTTCATCGGCTTTTAGAATGTTTTTCAGCTTTTCAACCAAAAGGTTGATATTATGCGGTTGAATCAAAAATCCATTCACGCCATCAACGACTACTTCTCCAACAGATGCCATTTCGGAAACTACAACAATGCACTCATAAGCCATAGCTTCAAGCATTGCCATAGGCAATCCTTCTCCATATCGCGAAGGAAGCACGAAAATATCGCTCTTAGCAAGCTCATGTATTTTCTTCTCTCCTGAAACAACACCACCGAAGTAAAACCTTTCGCCGAGAGTTCTCTTCATTTCAGAAACGAAATCCTTTTCGAGTGTTCCGGCTCCGAAAACTCTGAGAGTAAAGCTCAGCGTAGGGTCTGAAGTTAGGATTTTCATTGCTTCCGCTAATTCACGCAAACCCTTCGATTCTTCTAAACGCCCTAGAAAAATTACTGAGTTCGGCTTTTTTTCAATTGAAATACTTTCATCAACTTCAACCGAATTTTCTAGAAACAAAACTTTCCTAAGTCCGCTGAATTTAGATTCTAAAATTTCCTTTTCTCTTCGGCTCAAAACCAAAACTACATCGGCCTTTGCAAGCATCTTTTCAGCTATTTTCTTGAGTAGAAAGCTAGGAAATTCGCACACAGCCAAAAAATTTCCGCCGTGAACATGAAGCAAGATTCTTTTGTCTGCAACTTTCGCAATGCTTACGAGAAAAAAATCCCTCAAGATTGAAAGCGTATTCAAGGCTGTGTTTATGTGAACAATGTCAACCTTCTTCGCCTCACGATAAAACCTAAATAGCAAGATAAACTGCCTTAAAAACCATCCAAAACGCCTCTTTTCCGTGTCCTTCTTACCCGCAACAAAGTGAACAAAATGTAAATTACTACTATTGATTATTTGTCTTACTACGGTTGAAATACCACTTACGTTTTCTGATTCATCAAGACTTGGTGCAGTTATCAAAATTCTCATCTACTAAAAATAACTTAAGACCGAGAAATAAACAATTTGCTCATGAGACAAGCCTTGTAAGGAATTGATTTTTCTTAAAATTAGTGTGAAAATAATTCAGAAACTTCTGCAAACGGAAGCAAAAAGATGCCGAAACAGAGACAAGCTTTTGCGAACAAACGCATACCTCTTTATTATCAGCTTGAAAATCTTTTGCGTGAAAAGATAGTTTCAGGCGAGTTTGAACCCGGCGATAGATTGCCGACCGAACACGAATTGATTCAGCAGTATGGAGTTTCGAGAATAACTGTTCGACAAGCCCTGCAAGCACTTGCCGATGAAGGCTTGATAGAAAGAAAGCAAGGTAGAGGAACAGTCGTAGCGGCACGAAAAACAAGAAGAAGGAAGTTTTCTGGAATCATCCATCTAACCGGCTCGCTCGATGAGCTAATCGAAATGGGCATGGAAACGCCTGTTAAGGTTTTGGAGATGAACAAAGTTGTGGCTGATATTCATGAAGCAGAACTTTTGCGAATAAAACCCGGAACGACTGTTTACAGGTTAAAGAGACTCAGGATATACGAAGGCAAGCCTTTCGGATTGATTATCAACTATTTGCCTGAAGAAATCGGCTCAGCGCTTACAATGGCAGAGCTTTCAAGTGGCGCAATACTTCACACTGTCGAGACCAAACTTGGTTATCGTTTGGAAAAAGCAATTCAAGAAATCAGAGCTGAACTTGCAGACCCTTACGTTGCACAAGTTCTGGAAGTCCGCGTAGGGACCGCTCTTCTTTCGATAGAAAGAACAGTTTATACGGACGAAGACAAACCCGTTGAGTATGTCCATTCGCTTTACCGAAGCGATCTATATGGCTATTCCGTTCAATTAGTTAGGGAGAAAAAAGAAGATAGCTAAATTTTTCAATTTTGGCTGTAAATAGCACTGATAAACTTGACAGTCGGATTCGAGTTGCGTGATTATTTTTTCTGCACTCGTTAGGTTTGAAAATGTAGCAACGGTCGTTTTGAAAATCACATCTTATGCGATGCGCAATAAATTCGTAATTGTTGGAGGTTGTTGATGAAAAACAAAACAAAATTCATAATTTTCTGCTCGACGTTAATGCTCGGTTTTTCCGCTATAATAGCGCAGGAGAATCCGTGCGACAAGCTTTACAACGAAGACTTTGTGCCAAATTACAGAAGCACTGATCTAGCCAAATTGAAGCTAGCAATTGATTCAGGCAAAAAGCTTGTTGAACAGTGTGCTTCTGAAGAAGCCTACAAAGAGCCTATACAGTTTGTCAAAAAACGGCTCCCTGACATGGAAAAAAGATATAACCTGGGAAACGCTATCGAAAAGTTTAATGATGCAGTCAAGGATTCAAAAAACGTAAAGGTAGATCAAGCCTTTGCAAGTGGCAAAGATATTTTGACGATAGAGCCGAACTTTGCAAGTGCTTTAGATGTGATGCTTACGCTAGCTTCCGTGGGTCTTGATCAAGCACTCCTGGGCAATAAGAAATATGCCAACGAAACCTTAGAATACGCAAAACAAGCAATCGAAAAACTCGAAGCAAATGCTCCATCAAAGGACTATGGCCTCTGGGGATTCATTTACAAAACCAAAGAGTTTCCCGATGGAAGAACCAACGCCCTTGCATGGATGAACTACACTGCTGGCTACGCGCTTTACCATCAACTAGGTA
Source organism: Acidobacteriota bacterium (assembly GCA_003697135.1). Lineage (GTDB taxonomy): Bacteria > Acidobacteriota > Blastocatellia > Pyrinomonadales > Pyrinomonadaceae > J014. Next base: position 88,740 of record RFGC01000047.1, on the reverse strand, counting down.
AAAAGAAAGAAGCGCTACCGTTCTTTTACAAGGCGATTCAGTACAACTCCAACGTAAAGAAGCGCCCTGATATTTATCAAGCCATCGGCGACTACTACAAGGAAGAGTATAATCGTCTCGACGATGAAAGAACCGAAACCGCCAAAAAAGCTCAGGAAGAAACAAACGAAGAAACAAAGAAACAGCTTATAGAAAAGGCTAAAGAAATCTTAGCTTTGCAAAAAGGTTATGCAGAAAGAATGATAGACGCTTACGCCAGAGCCAGAGCTGCTGCTGCTAACGACAAGCCTTACCAAGAGGCACTTTACGAAACTATCAAAATCCTATACAGCGTGCGGTTTGACGGGAAGAAAGACGGAGTAGATCAATATATTTCTTCACTGGTTAGCAAGCCGATGCCCGATCCTACGAGCCCCGTGAATCCTATATTTGAGACTCAAACGGATACGACAAATGTCAAAACAGTTGGTGGTAACGTTGTAGAAGCAACGCAACTCAAACAAGCATCTCTTGCCACTGCAGAAACTCCGGCGTTTGATGATGCGAAAACAAAACTCACAAATAAACATGCTCCCACAAAGACCAAAGCAAAGAGTAAGAAAAAAGTAAGCTAAAACAAATCGAAAAGATTTCAGAAAGCCAAACCTCAGGTAGGTTTGGCTTTTGTTTTTCGATGAAAAGTTTCCTTACCTAGCAAGGTAAAACACAACTAAGCAGTTTGGAAATCTCATCGAAGAAATTTGATAATTTTGCTTGAATCTCAACTCGTAGAGGGAAACTATGTCGAAAGCTTATCAATTGTCGGTAAAGCAAATTCTGCTGATAGCTGCTTTTTCTTCTTTTGTAACTTTCAGCATTACATCTTGTTTGATGAATCTAAACAATCCAGAAGGCAAACCCAACGAGAGCAATCAAATCGCCTTTGCGGAAGCCAATCCGGAAACTCCTATACCCGGCGTTTCCGATCCGTCGAAAGTTAGCGATGAGCAAAACAGCATAGAGGTTTATCGAGCAGTAGCACCAGGCGTGGTCTCGATAAAAACAAGCGCACGATTTGAAGATTTCTTTGGCCGAGAGTTTGAAGAAGAAAGCGGGAGCGGATCGGGTTCGGTGATTGATAAACAAGGTCATATCTTAACAAACTATCATGTTATCGAAGGTGCTTCTAAACTCACGGTTAGTTTTGGTGGAGATAAAGTTTATCCAGCAACTGTCGTAGGTGGCGATCCCGACACAGACCTGGCCGTTATAAAAATTGATGCTCCGCCTTCTGAACTAACGGTTGTTGAATTCGGTAATTCCGATAAGCTAGTAGTCGGGCAAAAGGTTTTGGCTATCGGCAATCCGTTTGGATTAGACAGAACTTTGACGACAGGTGTTATCTCGGCACTACAAAGACCTATTCGTGCGAGAAACGGGCGTTTGATAGACGCGGCAATTCAAACAGATGCCTCGATAAATCCCGGCAATTCCGGCGGTCCCTTACTCGACAAATATGGCCGAATGATAGGCATAAATTCTCAAATTCTGTCGCCAGCAGGTGGCTCGGTTGGCATCGGCTTTGCAATTCCTGTAAACATTGCAAAAAGGGTTGTTCCGCAGTTAATCCAGTTTGGAGAAGTCAAACGTCCGAAACTAGGCGCGCTTTTGCGTAGTGTCGAAGAACTAATTCAAAGAGGTTACAGATTGCCTGTTGATTCAGGCTTGGTAATCCTTCAAGTTTTACCAGGCGGTTCTGCTGATCTAGCTGGACTTCGTGGAGTCACTCCAGAAGGTTTTCTCGGCGATATAATCATTTCGATTGATGGCCAGAAAATGAATAATCTCGATGATCTCTATCGCTTCCTTGATAAAAAACAAGTCGGCGACTCTGTGCAGGTTGAAGTTTATCGTAATGGCAAAATACTGACTGTTCCAATGAAGCTAACAACGCTACCGAGCAGAACCCCAATCAGAAGAAGATTCTAAGTAACTCAAGAGAATCAGGGAAGGAAGTTGCTATGATCCTTCCCTGCCTTCTGCTTATGATGAAAATAGAGCTTAAAGACTTTTACAACGAAGGTTTTGGCTGGATTTGTAAGCGCTGCGAGGAGAAACTGAAAGACGAATCTTCTAAGACTTCAGGCAAAAGCAATACTCTTTCCCGTCTGATGAGCGAAGGCGAAGCCGAAAGCAAAATGCCTGAGCTTTCAAGCAAAGCTCTAGCAAAGTGGGCCGATAGCTCAAGAAAAGTTTTGGTTTGTCCAAGATGTGGCGTTACTGAAATCGCCGATAAATCTTGAGAGCTTAAGAAACGCTCGGATTTGCATTGATTCCCTTTGCGATTCAATTTCCTGTAAAATCTAACTTTCAAAAGATGAAAATTCTAGATGTAGGTTGTGGCACTAACAAATACGAAGGAGCAATCGGACTAGACAATAATCCGCGCACTGCGGCTGATGTCATCCACGATTTAGGAAAAATCCCTTATCCGTTTCCAGATAACGAATTCGATCTGATTATCTCGCGCCATGTCATCGAGCATGTTCCAGATGTAATGGCATTCGTTACTGAGCTTTACCGCATTGCCAAACCCGGGGCAAGAATAAAAATCGTAACGCCACACTACACAAATCCTGATTGGGCAACCGATCCAACACATCGCAACCATTTCAATTCTTACTCGTTCAACATATTCACAGAGAAAAGAGTTTTCGACTTTTACACCGATGTTCGCCTAAAGCCTATCAAAACCTATGTTTCGCTCCTGAATCTCTGGAGAATTTTAGGCATAGAGTTTTTGATAAATCTCGACCAGAAAATACCAGCATTTCGATTTACAAGAAAGTTTTGGGAACACTACTTGAGTTTTATTTTTCGAGGAAAGGAAATTTATTTTGAGTTTGAGGTTTTGAAATAGCTAAGGCAAACTATTTTTGAGAATGCATCTTCTTAGCTCTTTGGAAAATTTTTCAAAAGGAGTTTTTGGAAAATGAGAATTTTCAAGATATTCTTTCTGGCTCTATTCTTCAGTGTTTTAACTCTCAACAAAGCAAATGCGCAAACAAATCTTGTTGAGCTACTACCAAATCCAGACGGCATTATAGCGATTGATTCAAGCCGACTTTTCAACGAAGCTATACCACAAGTTTTAGCTAGCGATCCAAAGAAGCTTGCCGAAATCAACGCAGAGATTGACAAAATAAAAGTCAAAACAGGCATAGACCTTAGACAATTCGACGAAATAGCCATCGGCCTGAAAAGCGAATCTAACGGAAATAAAATGAACTTAGATGCTTTAGTTTTAGCAAGAGGCAAACAAGACTCTCAAGATTTAATCGCAAATGCTAAACTTTTGGCCAAAACTCATCGCGAAGAAAAGATAAACGGCACTACCGTTTACGTATTTTCCACAAAAGAGTTAAAGCAAGATAATAAAAACGGCAATGCCGTAGCAAAACTCCTTGGCACTTTAGGCAACAATCTGCCTACGGAAATAGCCGTTTGTGCTTTGGAAAAGAAAACTATAGCCTTTGGTTCCGTAAAAGCGGTCAGAGAAGCTTTAACATCAACCCCAAAACTCAAGGCTGAGATTGCAAGCTTGCTAAATCAAAAACCGAACGCCATAATTCGTTTCGGAGCTGAAATTCCATCTGACTTGCCAATTCTCCAAAACTTGGGCGATGAAGAGATTGAAAAAACCCTTTCTTCCATCCAGCATCTTTTCGGCTGGATTGATTCAACCGAAAAAGGCATTCAAATATCTGTAAATGCGAAGACTAAAAGCCCCGACAATGCTCAAGCGCTTGAAGAGATGCTTGACACTCTGCGAATGCTCGCAGGTAGTTTCTTAGGCGGACTCTCAGGCAAAGACAAAAAAGTTTATGCCAAAATGATTAACGACGTTAAAATCTCAAGAAATGAAAGCTTGGTTTCCCTTAATCTTGAGGTTCTCAAAGACGATTTGAAGACTTTGATTTACTAACGAAAAAGACCTTGATTTACCAACGAAATTTAATATGTCACAAAACTACAAAGCAGGTGATTTTTTGATATTTCAACTTGAAAGCGGATACGGGCTTTTGAGAATCTTAGAAGTTGAAGACGCTCCAAGCGGAGAAAAAATCTGGCATTTAGCGGCTTACAACGAACTTTTTCCCGATGTCGAATCCGCTGATGAAGCCATATCGAAGTATCCAGAAAAACTAACCTTTAACCTATCTCATGTGGCTTTGACAAATCGAGCATTTCACGCTACTCAAACTGCTGTAATGGGAAACTCTCCGTTAAGTGAAGAAGAACTAAAATCGTTTAGGCAATGGCAAGCAAGCCCTGAAAAGAAGATTCATGATCGCTCGATCCGCTTGATGATCGGCATCAGATAAATTCATGCTTTTCCTTTCGGGAATCTAGTGGTTTCAGAACTTGAAAAGGCTTTGCCTTAAGTAACCGAAAACCAACCGACAAATCAAAGATAAGTCGGCAAGAATTTTGGCTTACGTCGAGCCTTTGTCGCCTGCTCGAAAGCGTATGCGATTTCGATTAAAGTTGGCTCGCTGAAAGCAGGACCGAAAAATGAAATCCCAATCGGCAATTCCTTGATGAACCCCGCAGGAACCGTTATGTTCGGATAACCTGCAATTGCGGGTATAGAAGAACTGGAAACATAATTTGTCGGGCTATCACCATTTACCAAATCAATCATCCACACTGGAGCATTTGACGGTGCGGCAATTGCATCAACTTTGAACTGTTCTACGACTGCATCTATTCCTTTGTCTTGCGTCATTATTTTGCTTTGCAAAAGTGCCAGCCGATAAGCTCTATCTTCGAGCGAACCTTTAGATTGCGACTTCAAGAATATGTCCTGTCCGAAATACGGCATTTCCTTGTCGGCATTTTCTTCATTGAACTTTATCAAATCCGCTAAGGTCTTGTATTTGGCATTTCTTTCAGTGAGATATTTTGCTATATCGGTTTTGAATTCATACAAAAGAACTTCATATTCTGCATCGCCGAATTTCCCGAATCCGGGAAATGTTACGTCAACAACTTCAGCCCCATTTTGCTTGAGGATTTGGATTTGTTCTTCCATTAGTTTATCTACTTGCTCATTGCGTCCGAAGTATTGTCTTGCGATGCCGATTTTCTTGCCTTTCAAACCATCTTTTTTGAGAAACTTCGTGTAATCTTGTGCGTGCTTTTTTGCTTGCGACGTTACGGAATCTTTTTCATCGTAGCCAGCGATGAAACTCAGAAGAATCGCCGCATCAGCGACAGTGCGCGTCATCGGCCCAGCCGTGTCTTGGCTGTGTGCAATCGGTATAACTCCGCTTCTAGAAACAAGCCCGATTGTGGGCTTCAAACCAACAATTCCGTTGACCGAAGAAGGACAAACGATTGAGCCATCGGTTTCAGTTCCAATCGAAGCGGCGCAGAGATTTGCCGAAACACTTACGGCAGAACCCGAACTCGAACCGCAAGGATTTCTGTCAAGAATGTAAGGGTTGCGCGTTTGTCCGCCACGAGCCGACCAGCCACTCGAAGAGTTTTCCGAACGGAAATTTGCCCACTCCGAAAGATTTGTTTTCCCTAAAATCACAGCTCCAGCTTCTCTTAGTTTCTGCACGAGAAAGGCATCTTGCTTAGGTGTTGGAGCGTCCATCAAAGCCAAGCTTCCCGCTGTTGTCTTCATCTTGTCGGCAGTATCTATATTGTCCTTAAGCAAAATCGGTATTCCATGCAAAACAGAACGCACCTTGCCGTTTTTTCTCTCCTTGTCGAGGGCTTCAGCTATAGATAAAGCATCTGGATTTATTTCAACTACCGATTTTAACTGCTGATCGAGTTTGTTGATTCTTTCGATATAAGCTTTGGTCAAGTCAACAGCAGTCAGTTTGCCTGAAGCCATCGCTTGTTGTAAATCAGCTATCGTAGCTTCTTCCAGAATAAAGTCTTCTGATTTCATTTCCGCACCACCGATATTTTTGATGAAAAAAGCCGCAGATACCGAAGAAACAGAAAATTTCAAAAAATCTCGCCTTCTCATTGCTGTTTACCTCTTAACTCCTCTATATTTTTCTTTGCCGTTTCATAATTCGGGTCTAGTTCTAAAGCTTTCTCAAACTGTTTTATAGCCTCTTCGCGCAAATTTTGTTTAGCCAAAATCGCACCGTAAAAGTTATAGAACTTGGGATTGTTAGGAGCTTTTTGTATAACTTCTTCGATTTGTTTTCTAGCCTCTTCGTGTTGATTATTTTCAGCCATCGTTAGCGCATAATTTGCTCTTATTTCTAGGTCTTCAGGTAAACGACTTAGAGCTATTTCATAGACCTTTAGAACTTTGTCTGGCTTATTTTTCTTCATGTATTCACTGGCCAATTCCCTACAAGCTTTTAGAAAAACGACTATATCCAGATTATTCGCATCGGCTTTCAGAATTTCCTCTGTTATCTGCATTTGTTTTTCTGCCTCATCTTCTCGTCCTACTTTTTCCAGCGATCGAGCATAATTTAGGCGCGTCAAAGGGTCTGTAGGACTCAGGCTGAGAGCCATAGAGAAATAATTAACTGCCGCTTCATAATCTTGTTTTATCATCTTGATAATACCGAGAGCATTATAAGCACTGGGGTATTCTCTGTTCCAGATTGCCGCTTTTTGACAGAACTCTTCGGCTTCTTCGAGTCTATCTTGCCTCATTAAAACAAGACAGAAGTTATATGCTATAAGGAAACTTTCACCGACCACTGAAAGCGAATAGCGATAAAGAGTTTCGCTATTTCGCCAATATGAAGTTTGTTTGTATGCCAAAATACTTAAAGCTATCGTTGCAAGAAACCCAACGATAACCGCAATTCTTTGCAAGTTGAGTCTCTCAGCCAATTCTCCTACTCCCCAGACCAATGCTATAAACAAGCCGAAATATGGAATATATGTGTAGCGATCAGCCATCGCTTGCGCTCCGACTTGCACTATGCCGATGACAGGCACCAACGTTCCCAAAAACCACAACCAACCTACAATTAGATACTTGCGCTTTCTCCATTGCCATAAACAAAAGGCGGATATAATGATTAGAAAAATCAACGAAGCGATGAAAATTTCTACGTTCAAAACTCTTCTATACGGATACTGAAGTCCCAAATTTACGGGATAAAACATCATCACGACATAAGTAGTGTAGGAGATAACAGCATTTATGAGTCGAACGTCAAGCGGCAGAGATTCAAGACCTTCGACAGCACCGCCTGCTCTTTGCGCAATGAAAGTAATGTAACTTGAAACTGCCGTTAAAATGAACATGGGCAGTTTTTCAAGTATCAAAACTTGCAAATCTCCGAGCTTTTTCAACCTTTCGAGTGGCCAGTAGTCACACAAAAGAAGCACAAAAGGCAAAGTAACAAGCATCGGTTTTGACATCAAGCCCAAAGCAAAAAGAAAAATAACCGCAAGGTATTTCAAAGTTACGACTTTATCGAATCTTGCTGAATTTTGCCTTGATTCACAGTAGCTTGCATAGGCAAGCATTGTTAGTAGCCAAAACATCGTCGAAAGCACATCTTTTCTTTCCGAAACCCATGCAACCGATTCAACATGCGTTGGATGAACTGCAAAAAATACGGCAACAAACGCGCTTTTCCAAAAATCATTTGTCAGTCTTTTAAAAACGGCAAAAGCGAGCAAGCTATTTAGTATGTGAAAGACAACATTTGTCGCATGATGAGCGCCCGGATTGAGTCCAAAAAGAGAAACATCTATCTGGTGAGAAATCCATGTGAGCGGATGCCAGTTTGCCGAGTGAAAAGCAGTAAATGCCCAATAAACCGAATTCCAGTTCAAACCGCTCAAAACCATTGTGTTTTCATAGACATAGTAAATATCGTCCGTGTTGATGAAGTCAAAATTGACCGTTTGACCGTAAATGGCTACACAAACCAAGATAAGAGACAAGAAAATCAGCGATTCTCTGTTTTCTTTGAGAAAGACTTTCATCTTTTTCCAACTTCTTTCAGCTCCTGCTGTCCTCTCTGCAACTCTTCTTCTCGAGTTTTCTCTATTTGCTTGTAATAATCAGGAAATAGTCTTTGCCCGCGTTTTCTGAAAATTCTAAATTTCAAGATTCCTATTTTGTGAAGTCGGAATTTTACTGAGGTTGCCAAAACGCCTAAACCGTATTTGACGCTTCGACGAAAGTTTATTGAAGAGGCTTCAGGAAAATATCTGGTCGGACAGCTTATCTCGCCAATTCTGTATCCGAAAAAAATCGCCTGACAAATGATTTCATTGTCAAATACGAAGTCATCTGAATTTTCTTCAAGCGGTAGTTTCTCCAAAACTTCTCTGCGAAAAGCACGAAAACCTGTGTGATATTCAGATAGTTTCTGTCCGACTAGAATGTTTTGAACAAAAGTCAAGAAACGATTAGCGATGTATTTGTAAAGAGGCATCCCGCCTTTAAGAGCAGTATTTCCCAAGATTCTCGATCCTAGAACTACATCGTATTCGCCATAAGCAATCATACTTGCCATTGGGACTATGAGTTTCGGCGAATACTGGTAATCGGGATGAACCATAACGACTATGTCGGCATTGCGCTTTAGTGCTTCGCGGTAGCATGTTTTTTGATTTCGTCCATATCCGAAATTCTGTTCATGCGTGAATACTGTCAAATCCAAGTTCTTCGCTAAACTTACCGTTTTATCGGAACTCCCGTCATCAACGAGCAGAATTTCATCTATAATGTCACGCGGAATTTCTGCAACTGTTTTTTCCAGCGTTTTTTCAGCATTGTAAGCAGGCAACACCACGATGATCTTCTGCCCATTTAGCATCGCATCTTTCGCTTTCGAGTTTTCTATATGCTATTTCTTGAATTTTTTCAAGCTACCTTCGGCGCTGATCTTGCGCGAATTTATCTTTGCAACTCTTTCGGCTTCTGCGAAAGCTCTCAAGAAATTTCCGCCTAAAACCTTCAAAATTTCTTGCTCTGTGTAGCCGCGACGTAGCATCTCATACGTAACCAAAATCAAATCTTCAGCCCCATTCATGCCTTTCGGAAGCACAGGAACTCCGTCAAAGTCTGAACCAATCCCAACGTAATCAATCCCTATGACTTTTTTGATGTGGTCAATGTGATCAACTATGCGCGTGTAGCTCGGCAATTCTATTGGGTTTTCTTCAAAAAGCTTTCTTTCTGCTTCTCTGTAAGCAACTGGATCGTCCTTGTATTTTTCCCGCAAAGCATCAAGTTGAGGTTTTAGTTTATTGTTTCTTTCGGTCACAGCTTTGTTGTAATCATCGTCCAAAAAGGCTGGGTAGAAATTTATCATCACAACTCCGCCATTCGTTTTGATGCGCTTCAAAACGTCATCAGGAACATTGCGAGTGTGATTAGCAACGCCACGTGCCGATGAATGCGATGCAATAACAGGAGCAGTAGCAATGTCAAGAACATCATGCATCACTTTATCCGAGACGTGAGAAATATCAACAAGCATTCCTAACCTATTCATTTCACGCACAACTTCTTTTCCGAACTCAGAAAGCCCGTTGTTTCGCGGCTCATCACGATGAGCATCAGCCCAATCATGTGTTACGTTGTGAGTTAGTGTCATGTAACGAACTCCGAGACGATAGAAAACCCGTAGCGCATACAGAGAATTTTCTATTGCATAACCACCTTCAATTCCCATCAACGCGCATATTTTTCCCTGTTTCTTTGCACGAATTATATCTTGCGAAGTGTAGCACATCGTCAAAGTATCAGAATGCTTTTCAACTTCGCGATACGTCGCATCTATCAACTCCACTGCCCTTCTCATCGAGCCGCCAGTTTTCAAAGTCTCACCAGAAACATAGATCGAAAAGAAAACGCCTGTTATACCAGAAACTTTCAAGCGATTCAGATCGGTATGAAATGGAGTGCCGTCTTTGTGGAACTTTCCTACAGTGCTTGTGCTTAAATCTAGGTCTTCATCAAGCATCGGTGTTGTAATATCGTTGTGACCATCAACAATTATCGCTTTCTTGTGGATTTTCAAAGCTTTCTGCCACAATTGGGGATCAAACCCCTCAGGCATTGTTTGTGAAAAACTTGTAAAAACAAATGACAAAAGCAGCGCTAAAGAAAGAAACACCTTCCTCATAGAATCAAACTCCCGTCAATTCAGAAAATCGCTTAGAAACTTGTCAAAACAAAGCTTCAAAAACTACTTACCGCCTATTATCAACTTGGCGATTGTTTGTAGTTGCATGTTGCTTGTTCCCTCGTAGATTGCGCCGATTTTAGAATCCCGCCAGTATTTTTCGACAGGATAATCCTTAACGTAACCGTAACCACCGAAAAGCTCGATTGCTTTTGATGAAACGTATTCAGCAACTCGTGAAGCGTAAAGTTTCGCCATAGCCGCCTCTTTGACAAAAGATTTGCCTGAATCTTTAAGGCGAGCGGCGTTATAAACCAGCAATCTTGCGGCTTCTATCTCAAGCGCCATTTCTGCTAGTTGGAATTGAACGGCTTGAAACTTGTTAATGGTTTGCCCGAATTGTTCTCTTTCGGCAGTGTATTTCAAAGCTGCTTCGTATGCTCCTTGAGCAATGCCTACCATTTGCGCTCCAATCCCAATGCGACCTTCATTTAAGGTCTCGATTGAAACCTTGTAGCCTTTCCCGACTTCACCCAAAACATTCTCTTTAGGCACTTTGCACGAATCTAAAATCAACTCCGTAGTGGAACTGGCACGAATCCCCAACTTGTCTTCCTTTTTACCAATCGAGAAACCTTCAAAGCCTTTTTCGATAATAAAAGCCGTGATGCCTTTGTAACCCGCTTCTGGGTTGACTGTTGCAAAGAGAATGAAAATTTCCGCTTCGTTGCCGTTTGTAATCCAAAGTTTTCGCCCTGTCAATTCGTAATAATCGCCTTTATCAACAGCTCTTGTTTTCAAGGCAAATGCGTCTGAACCACTACTGGCTTCTGAAAGTGCGTAGGCGCCAACTTTTTCTTTGACAAGCTGCGGAATGTATTTTTTCTTTTGCTCTTCATTAGCCCATCGAAGCATTGCATTCATTACGAGCGTGTTATGCACATCAACAAAAACGCTAGTTGAAGCATCAACGCGTGCAAGCTCTTCTATAGCTAAAATCGCATTAAAAAAGCTAGAACCTGCTCCGCCATATTCTTCCGGCGCTTCGATTGACATAAGACCTAATTCAAAACACTGTCTTATAATCTCAGGGTCTAGCTTGCCTTCTCTTTCCATCTTTTCAACGCGCGGACGCACTTCGCCTTCGGCAAATTCCCTAACCGATCTTCTAAAAAGTTCTTCTTCTTCGCTCAAAGTCGTTAAAGCAGGATGTAAAATTTCTTTTTCCAAAGCTGTTGCCTTCATAACAAACTTTTCCTTTCTGTTTTGTAAAATGGATTTATTAACAATCATAGAGTAATGTCCTCAAAGTTCAAAGAAAAGACCATTAGCGAAGCAGAAACAAACAGCAGAAAATTAGCGAGACTTCGATTTCTCGGTTTATTGCTTACGTTTTTCGGCATTTTACTTTTCGGATATTTCGTTTGGTCTGTTGGGATTCATGAAATTCTTGAAGGAATTGCGAAAGTTGGAATAGATGGCTTCATCGTGATTCTTTTCATATACTTTTTGCGAATCTTCGTTCGTTCTTTAGCATGGAAGCTTTCGGTCTTTGAGCCTTACAAGCTTCGTCTCAGGGACACCATTCCAGCCGTAATCATAGGCGAAGCAATGAGTAGCATGATTCCGCTTGGTATTTTGGTAAGCGGAACCTCAAAAGCAATCGCAGTTCGCCATAGAGTGCCTTTAATCATAGGCTTGTCAAGTGTCGCAACTGAAAATCTCTTTTATTCATTCGTCACAGCTCTCTTCGTTGCTTGCGGTTCGATAGTTTTCTTAAAAAGTTTCCAACTCAGTGAGAATTGGATTTGGACTTTGGACCTGCTGATTTTTGCCACTGTAGGAATAATGGTTTTCCTTGTTCTTATGGTGCTTCGCCGGTGGCGTTTTTTGAGTGGCACTTGCGAATGGCTCTACAAAAAGGGCATTCTGAAAAAATATCTGGAAAACGGACGACTACACGCAAGGCTTTTTGAGAATCTCATATACGGCTATTATCGCCATTACCCACGTTTGCTACTGCCGATTCTGCTATTACAGATTGCCTTTCACCTTCTCGGTGTTCTGGAAGTTCTCTTCATACTTTCTCGGATAAGCGAAGAAGGAGCGAAATTTTATGTCGCTTTCCTTCTTGAATCCGTCAGCCGTTTGATCACAATTGTTTTCAAGCTTGTTCCCTTCTTGGTTGGCATTGACGAGGCTGGGGCGCAATTTGTTACAGAGACTTTAGCTCTGGGCGCGGGACTCGGTGTTACGGTGGCAATTATTAGAAAGGGCAGAATTCTCTTTTGGGCGATGGTTGGAGTTTTGTTGATAGTCAAACGCGGATTTTCTTTGAGAGAAATGTTCGAGCAATCGAAAAAACTCTCGCTCGCAAAAAAAGCTGAAGTTGTTGCCGACGAATAAATCTCATGAACCCTTTGCATCTCGCTTAACACTCTTACAGAAATTATCTTTAATTCTTCGTTACTTCTGGAAATCGCTGGCAACCACTAGCAAAATTTTTGTTGCGATTGAGTCTCAGGTTTGTTATAGTTTTAGCGAATGAAACGAGCGCATTGATGGGCTCTAGTGTAAAAAGTTCTAAAAAGTTATGAAAGAAGTTCTTCTTTCGATTCTGTTGGCATTTTCTCTTTCAGCTATCTTAACGCTTCTCACACGGAATATAGCGAGAAAATACGGACTTGTAGCTAAGCCGCGAGCTGACCGATGGCATAAAAAACCTACAGCGATGTATGGCGGTGTGCCAATTTTTATCACGGTCTGGCTTGCCTATCTTCTCTTCGTCGAATGGAATAGAGAAATTAGTATCATTCTTGCAGGAAGCTCTCTTTTGTTCTTAGTAGGATTGATTGATGATATTTTTGACATAAAACCTTATCAAAAACTTTTAGGACAAATTTTTGGTGCTTTATTCATCATCGGCAATGGAATTTTACTGAATTGGACTGAATCAACCTTGATAAACTCTGCTGTGACCTTTTTTTGGATAATCGGCATTACAAATGCAATCAACCTTTTAGACAACATGGATGGACTTGCGGCAGGAATAGCCGTAATCGCTGCAACAATAACTTTAATAAGCCTTTATGAAGCTGGTGGATACAACGATGCAGTCATGATTTCAGGATTTATCGGGGCTTTGTTAGGATTTTTAATTTTCAACTTCAATCCTGCATCAATCTTCATGGGTGATGCAGGCTCAATGTTTATAGGTTTCTTTCTCTCGACGTCCATTTTGCTTAGCCAAACAGCAGGTCGATCACGTAGCATTGCCTCGGTTCTTGCTGTCCCAGTGTTGACGCTGTTTGTCCCTATCTTCGATACAACCTTCGTCACCATTTTGAGAAAACTAAGCGGCAAGAAAATCTCCCAAGGTGGACGTGATCATACTTCCCATAAACTCGTAGCTTTGGGCCTTTCCGAAAAAAAAGCTGTTCTCTTGCTATATGGACTCGCTGCCGTTGCTGGCATTCTTGCAATTATTGTTCGCAATCTTGAATTTACTCAAAGCGTTGCCCTAATAGCCACCTTTACCGTTATTTTGATAATGGCTGGTATTTACCTTGCCAAAGTCAAAGCCTACGAAGAAACTCAAGAAATCCAGCAACAAAATGCTATTTTCACTTTCCTTGTTGACATTTCATACAAAAGAAGGATTTTCGAGATTTTTCTCGATGTTTTCTTAATCTCGCTTGCCTACTACTTGGCAAACATAATTGTTTTCGGTCCGATAGAAAGTGACGAAAAACGATGGGAATTTTTCCTGATGAGCTTGCCCGTCGTAATAGTTTTGAAGCTTTCAGCATTTTTGCTTCTGGGCGTTTATCGAGGTATTTGGCGATACACAACACTTAGCGACTCGATAACTTTCGCAAAGGCAGTAGTCTCTGGCTCCGTCCTATGCGTCATAGTTTTCTTCTTTTTCTTCAAACTCGAAGAAATCTCACGAAGCGTCATTTTGCTTGATGCGCTTTTCCTCTTCACTACTTTGACAGCTAGCAGACTAGCATTCAGGCTATTTCGGCAACTGCTCCCCTATCAGTCACAACCTAACAGTCGCAAAGTTTTGATATATGGTGCAGGCGATGGTGGGGAGATGGTTTTGCGCGAAATTTACAACAACCCAAAATTAAACTATTTGCCCGTCGGATTTGTTGATGATGACCCGATGAAACAAGGGAAAACTATAAACGGACTGAAAATTTTCGGCAGTAACGGCGATCTCTCAAAGATTTGCGAAGAAATCGGAGTTCAAGAAATCGTAATCAGTTGCAAAGAGCTAAAGCCAGAAAACCTGCGCAGAGTAAAGGATTTTTGTAGGGAAACAGGCATAATTTTGAAAAAGGCAGAGCTTAAAATAGAGACAATCGGATTTGAGTAATGGAAATAAGGACCATTCGCTTAAACTCAGTAGCGGCAAATATCGGACTACCCATTTTGGTAGTCTTGTTTTTGATTTTATTGACCTTTGTTATCAGATGGTATCTGGCAGATTCAGCGGCGGGAAACGTTCGCCAAAAAGAATTAGCTGAAATTTTGGTTTCTCTTGCACCAAGCGATCCTAAAACTCATTACGCTTTAGCATATTCACTTGAAAATTCTTTTAGCGCCGAAGACATCAATCGCTCCTTGCAGGAGTATGAAAAGGCAGTTGCGCTTTCACCGAATGATTATCGTTTCTGGCTTGCTTTAGGATTTGCTAGAGAGCGCTATGAAAGTTCCGAATCAGCAGAAATCGCCTTCAGAAAAGCCTTAGAACTCGCACCTAATTACGCTCAAGTTCACTGGCTTTTGGGAAACAACCTTTTAAGACAAGGCAAAGAGGAAGAAGCTCTGAATGAAATCCGAATTGCCGTTGAAAAGGACACCTCACTTGCTGTGCCCGCAATTGCAACGCTTTGGCTTGTTCTGCGTGGTGATTCAGACAAAATCCTGAATAAAATTGGCGACTCTGAAGCAGTAAAATCAGCACTCTCGGTAGTGCTCGCCAGAGATAAAAGATTCGACGAAGCCTTTCAAATATGGCAATCTCTTTCAGAAGAAAGCACGAAAAAATATAGAAACTTAGCCGAACAGCTCTTTAGTCTATTCCTTTCCGAAAAAAGATTCCGTTATGCCCTACATCTGCGAAATCAAATCATGAACAGCGAAAAACTCGAAGCTGAAAAGTTTCAAAACCCAAGTTTCGAGGAAGAAATAAACACGACAAATCCCGACCACTTCGGCTGGAGAATCTCCGAAGGAGTAGAGCCTCAAATAGGCATTAACAGAGAACAAAAGCGAAGCGGCGAGCAAAGTTTGTTTATGATTTTCAATTCTCCTACGGGCAAGGATTTTCGTTCTATTCAACAGATGGTTGTTGTCTCTTCTGCCCAGCAATACAGGCTGAAGCTATTTTTCCGAAGCAATTTGAAAGCCCAAGAAACGTTAGTTTGGCAAGTTGTTGATGCGGCAGAAGGAAAAGTCCTAGCAGAAACTGAACCAATCCCACCAGAAGCAGACTGGACATCTCTAGAAATTGCCTTCACAACTCTTCCAACAACCGAAGCGGTGATTGTGCGCTTGATGCGTGCTCCATGCCCGAAACAAATATGCCCAATTTCAGGCAAAGTCTGGTTCGACGATTTTAGCCTAGAAAAGTAAAACGTAGAAAATCGGCGTTGATTTCAATTCGGAACGATAAAGTTTCAAAAGTTTGGAGATAGTCTTGAAAACTATGCTAAACTTCGTTTGTGGAAAGGAAGCAAACAAAAAGCAAAAAGTATCTCAAGTTATTGGTTCTCGGCATCATTTCCTTTCTTCTGCTTATCACACTAGTATTGCTTCAAGCTTCCAACCTATGGAAAGAAATAATAGTTGAAACTGCCACCGACACATTGATTCTTTATGCTCTTTCATCGCTAAACTTCATCGCCTTCGTAATCTTTGCTTTTATTTTTGTTCGCAACCTTTTGAAGCTCTTACGCGAGCGGAAAGCATTGCAATTAGGCTCAAAGATAAAGACGCGCCTTCTCTTTTATTTTTTCGCCGTAAGCCTTCTGCCAATAACAGCAATGTCACTTTTCTCATATCTCTTCATGAACAGAGCCATTGAGCGATGGTTTACGAATATCCCAGAAAACGTTGTCCGCAGTGCACGTGAGGTTCAGCAAGAGGTGTTTCAGAATCGAGTAGCAAGCCTCAAAGAAAAAGCTCAACTGCTTGTTTATTCTCTCGAAAACACTGAGATAAACGATGAAAAACTAACCGAACTTGCACAAAAAATGAATCTGGCGAAAATTGTTTGCCTATCGAAAGATAACAGAATTCTGGCTCAGAGTCATTCCACAGAAGAAGCAAACGCCAAAATTGCAGGTGCAGATTTTTCATCGTCAAAATCCGTTTTTCAAAATACCGACGGACAATTGATGATAGTTGAGAATTTTACTGATGGCAGGAAACTTTTGATAATACCAAGCACTTATTCAGGCGAGAATCTAAATCAAATAGCCGAAAATGCACTAAAAGAATTCGATAGGCTTAAAGCTCAGCAAACTATGGTTCGGCAAATTGGGCTTTCCACATTGGGACTTTTAACATTTCTTCTCATTTTCGCTTCTAGTTGGGTTGCATTCTACGTTGCGCGCGGGCTTACCGTTCCGATAAAAGCTTTGGCAGAAGGAGCCGGTGAAATAGCCCAAGGCAATCTTTCTCACCGAGTTAATGTCCTTGCAGAAGACGAACTTGCCATATTGGTTGATTCCTTCAATCAGATGGCCTCAAAACTTCAGGCAAACGCAGAGGAACTTCAACAAAGACGAAGATACATCGAAACCGTCTTAGAATCACTTTCAACTGGCGTGATTTCTTTAGATTCTGAAAATCGGCTCGCCACAATAAATAAGGCCGCAAGACAAATCCTGAAACTAGAAACTGGCGATTTCCGAGGACTGAAACTTTCTGAGCTTTTAAGTGCCGACAATCTCGAAGTTTTCGATAAAATCATAAAACGTGCAAAACGCGCCGGTAAGGCTTTCGAGCAAACTACAATTTACTCCGAGAATCCGAACGGACAAAAAGATGAGACAAACGAAAGGAACATCTATCCAGTTGCCCTAACGGCTACGCTTTTGCCTGATGGTGGCATAGTATTAGTCATAGAAGATTTGACCGAACTTCTAGCCGCTCAAAGAGCCGCAGCGTGGTCAGAAGTTGCTCGCCGAATGGCTCACGAAATAAAAAATCCGCTTACTCCTATTCAGCTTTCAGCAGAAAGAATCAGGCGAAAATTTCTATCCGAAATCGAAAAATCTGACTCTCAAAACCAACTCAAGAAGATCATAGAAGAAAGCACTGAAACGATCTTGAGCGAAGTTAAAAGCCTGAAATCTATGGTTGATGAGTTCTCCAAGTTTGCAAAGCTGCCGGATATTAAGCTCGAAAATGGCAATCTAAACGACGTAGTCAAAAGAGTCATTTCGCTTTACGAGGATCGCTCGGAAACTATCGAAATAAAAGCTTCGCTCGATGAAAGGTTGCCTAATTGCATGATTGACAAAGAGCAAATGAAACAAGCTCTGGTCAATTTGATAGAAAACGCCATTGAAGCGTTTGACGGAGAGCAAGGCGAAAAAACCGTATGCGTAACAACTGAATTCGATGAAAAACAAGGCAAGATTTTTATCGAAGTTGCAGACAATGCCAAAGGCATATCGCCGAAGGACATTCCCAGACTTTTTCAGCCCTATTTTTCCACGAAAGGACGTGGAACAGGCTTGGGACTTGTGATAGTTCATCGGATTGTATCGGAACACGGCGGAAAAATTCGCGTTGCAAAGAATTTTCCGAAGGGAACAAGGTTTATAATTGAACTACAAGCTTGAAGCGATGCAAAAAATTTTAGTTGTTGACGACGAAGCAGGAATAAGAAACTCTTTACGCGCAATCCTCGAAGATGAAGGTTACGAAGTGGAAACGGTTGCTTCAGGCGAGGAGTGCCTCAAAATAGCCGAAAAAAGCAATTTTGCTTGTATACTGCTTGACGTCTGGTTGCCGGGAATAGATGGGCTTGAAACTCTAAAACTCCTTCGCGATCAAGGTAGCGATGCTGTGGTTATCATGATTTCCGGCCACGGCACCATAGAAACGGCTGTGATGGCAACCAAACTCGGTGCTTTCGATTTCATCGAAAAACCTCTTTCGATAGAAAAAACCGTCCTAACCGTTCGCAACGCCATACGCACCCGCGAACTGGAACTAAGAAACGCAGAGCTGGCAGAAGCTTTGAATCAAGAATACGTCATGATAGGCAATTCTGTAGCAATGCGCGCTTTGAGAAAGCAAATAGCAATCGTAGCACCGACAGACGGAAGAGTTTTAATTCAAGGCGAATCGGGAACAGGAAAAGAATTGGTTGCCAGAGCTATACATAATCAATCCAGACGAAAAGAAAAAGCGTTTATCGAAGTTAACTCTGCGGCAATTCCAGAGGAATTAGTTGAATCAGAGCTTTTCGGATATGTGAAAGGAGCTTTCTCAGGCGCAACTCAAACAAAAAAAGGAAAATTCGAGCTTGCCGATGGTGGAACGCTTTTTCTCGATGAAATAGGCGATATGTCGCCGCGCGTTCAAGCAAAAGTTTTAAGAGTTTTAGAAGAATCTCGATTTGAGCCTCTGGGAAGTAACACGCTCGTTAAAGTTGACGTGCGCATAATCTCAGCAACCAACAAAAATCTCGATGAATTGATGGAATCAGGCAGTTTCAGACATGATTTATTTTACCGTCTGAACGTTATTCCGTTTCAAATACCACCACTTCGAGAAAGAATCGAAGACATACCGCTCCTTGTTGATCACTTCAATCGCAAATTTTCACTAGCATACGGCAAGAAACCGAAGGAATTTACCGAGAGCGCAATTCAAGCGATGCAAGAATACAGTTGGCCTGGCAACGTTAGAGAACTAAAAAATACCGTTGAGCGAATAGTCATAATGAAAACAAAGCAAAAGATAACGGCAGATGATCTGCCAGAGTTTGAATCAGATGGCTTTCTCTCATCATCTTCACGCTTTCCGTCTTTCAAAGAAGCTATGGACGCATTTCAACGAAGATTCATCGAACAGAAAATAGCTGAAGCTGACGGCAACATTTCAAAAGCGGCTGAATTGATGGGAATTGATCGCAGTCATCTCTACCGCAGAATCAAAGCATTGGGAATTAACTTAGACAAAATCAAGTTTTAGCTGTTCTTTTAATCCTGCGCATGAGTTTCGCCGATCAACGAAGAATAAAGGGCTTTCAACTTTTTCAGATGGGCTTCTATGCTGAAGTTTTCCTCGGCAAATTTTTGCGCTTTTTGAGCTAATTCCTTCCGATGTGATTCATCTTTCAGGAGTTTTATTAGCTTTTCCGCTAGGTGCTGTTCGTCCTGTGTTTGAAAAATCTCAGCGTATTGACCGTTTTGAGAAACTTCCAAAAGTGGCTCAATATCTGACAAAACGGCTGGCACACCTGCCAGCATTGCTTCACAAACAGCTAAAGGTAAACCTTCATGCAAAGATGAAAAAACGAAAACATCGAGCGAAGCCAAAATTTCTGCTATATCGTTTCTTTCACCTAAGAAATAAACCTTGTCAGCAACTTTATTTTCTTTGCAAAAATCAACACATGCCTGAAACTTCGCCTCTGCTCCTTTCTCGACTCCACCGACAAAAATGCATCTAGAGTTCGGGACCTCTGCAAAAATCTTCGGTAAACTCCTGCAAACAGTCATCTGGTCTTTTCTTGGGTCTCGATAAAAATTCGCAATCATACCAAAAAGCAAATCATTTTCGCTTAGCGAAAGCTCATCGCGTAATTTCTTACCTGCTGATTTTAATCTCTTCTTATCAACTCCGTTGTGAATAATCTGGACGAAACTGCCACCAAAATCTATTCTTCTGGAGAGCCATTTCTTAAGTCCGTCGCTAACTACGATGTTCGCATCCATTCTCGGAGCAAGAAATTGAGCGGTTTTCCAGTTTTTCTCGTCTTGAATGAATCCTTGAAAACTCAATACTTTTTTGACATTCAAACCGAAGCAAGCCGCGTATGCATGTAAAGCCTCGACAGGCTGATAAGAATGAACTATCTTTATGCGGTTTTGCTTGATTATTTTTCTCAAGCTCAAAGCTAAAATTGGGTCAAATGGCATTCTTCTCTTTAACTTTATGAAAGGCACACCTGAGGAAACAAAATCTTTCTCCAAAGCATCGCTTTTTCTTCCAAAGGTCACAAAGAAAACATCTATTCCGAAATTTTCAGCATTATTGCAGATTTCGAGAACCTGCCTTTCTGCGCCTCCACGACCCAGGCTATCGAGTATTTGCAGAACTTTCATGGCTGAAATGCATTTTGGAACCTCTCTAGCGCAACCATCAGTTTGCATCCGAAGGCTTTTTCAAACATATCCTTGCGGGCATTGACTGCTTCCAATTCGAGCTCGCAGCTTTCATTTGATACAAGCAATATAGTGATTTTGCGTTTTTCACATATCACCTTGAGATCTTTGATGCGACTTTCATAACTTCTATCAAGAGCATTCGCTAAACGCAAAATTCCGCCTAATTTCCAAACCAAATCTTTTTCGCGCTCTCTTAAAACGGCAAAATCGGGATGCTTTTCTTGTGGCATTTTGCCGCGGTGATAGCGTGCAATGTTGGCTATAATCAACTTTTCACTTTCGGAAAAGCCGATTATTTCAGAGTGCTTTATCAAATAAAGCGTGTGTTTGTGGTGTGATTCATGAGAAACGTAGTAACCTATGTTGTGAAGAAGAGCAGCAGCGGAAAGAAGAATTCGATCAGAGCGCTTTAGTTTGTAGAAGGGTGCAATCCCATCGAAGATTTTTTCGGCAAGACACGCAACTTGAAGAGCATGTTTTTCTTCATATCCGTAACGCCTTCCTATAGCGAATATGCCTTTAAGACGTAGATCTTCAACGCTTGGAATGGAGGGCATCTGCTCGGTTTCGATCTTTTTAAGATAATCAATTATCACGCCTTCACGTAATGCATATCCGCTAGCTTGGAGAACGTCTATTTTCAAAGCCTTCATTACTTCTTCCAAAATGCAGCCACCTGAAATTATGACTTCCGCCCTAGAAGGACTGATGCTTGGCAAAGTTGCTCTTTCAGCATTTGTCATCTTGCATAACTTTTCGTTTATGGCAATCAACTTCTTCAAGGAAAGCTTTTTTCTATCGGCATCAGCGAGAGAAACAAGATTCAGAATTGTTCCTGAAGTTCCACTGACAATATCCCAAGTCACTTCTTTCATTTCCCTGACAGGCCGCATGATGGCAAATCTTATTTCGCTACGCATTTGCTTTAATTCCTTTTCCTTTGGCGGATCAGAGAAAAGAAACTTGTTTTTCAAACTAACAGAACCGAGCTTGAATGAAAGTAGCTTTTCAGGCAAATCACCGCGCATAAGAGATAATTCAGTTGAACCACCACCAATGTCTATGTTCAAAAGGAGTTTATCTTTGATGCCGTGAAATCTTGCAGCCGCTAAACCTATCAATCTCGCCTCCTCTACAGCTGATAAAACCTCTACTTTGACACCCGTTTTCTTCTCTATCTCTTGAACGAAATCGTTTCCGTTTAATGCCTCCCGCACCGAGGCAGTCGCTACGGCAAGAATTTTAGAAGCTTTTCTGTTCTCGGCAATCAATCGGAATCTGGTTATGACTTCAGAAACTTTCTGCAAAGCTTCAGACGGCAGTATCTTTTCGGCATTCAACATTTCGCCTAACCGTATTCTTTCGCGTTCTTGAAGAACCACAATAAAGGAATCGCTCGCTGATGCCTGAACTACTGAAAGTTTGATGGAGTTTGAGCCAATGTCAATTGCGGCTATGGTTTGATTTTTCACTTCTGCCATGATAAACCAAAATCAAAAGAAATTTCTACAGGCTTTCATTAGGAATTTCAAAAATGAAAACGCTTTTTTTACTACGTCATGCAAAATCAAGTTGGGATGATCCGAATCTACCAGATTTTGAACGTCCTTTGAATAAGCGTGGTCTTGAAGCAGCGCCTTTCATGGGAAAATTGATGAAAGAAAGAAAAATTCAGCCGGACATAATCTTAAGCTCACCTGCAAAGCGCGCCGCACAAACGGCTGAATTGATCAAAGAATCTGCCCAACTAAAAGCCAATATAGTTTTCGACAAGGAAATTTATGAAGCAAGCTCTTTGAAACTTCTTTTCATTCTCTCAAACATTGAAGATAAGTATTCCTCAGTGCTGCTTGTAGGGCATAACCCAGGAATGGAAGAACTATTGAGAATTCTAACGGGACAGAATGAATCCATGCCGACAGCAGCACTTGCGAAAGTTGAGCTAGAAATCTCTGCTTGGAAAGATATTTCCGAAAATTCAGGCAAGCTGGTATTTCTGATCAAACCAAAGGAAGAAATGAAAAGCTAGTCCTTCAAAAATTTCTCAATATACTAAAAAATTTCTTTTCTTTTGGAAAAGTTTTTCTTATAATGTAATAGCAAAGTATCAGATACTTGAAAATTCTAGATGAAGGAAACAAAAATTATGCTTGACGCTAACGCAGTTTTGCAACAAAATCGCTACCGAGTAATTCAACCGTTTGAAGCAGAGTCGGAAACCCAAAATGTCGAAATCTACAAAGCCTTCGATGAAGCGGAGAAAAGAGAAGTAATTCTAAAAGAAGTTGACGAGCTAGGAATTGAGGCAGAAAAACTTCTTAATCTAAAGCATGAAGCCTTTCAGAGAATCTACGACGTTTTTCACGAAGGTGGCAAAACCTACGTGGTAATGGAAAACGTTGATGGTGACAGCCTTGCTCAGCTAATAGAGAGAAACAAAAGGCCATTTCCTTTATCAGACGTCGCAAACTGGGCGAATGAGTTACTGGATGCTTTGACTTATCTTCACTCACATCTTCCGCCAATCATTCACATGAATGTAAGGCCGCAGAACATAAGACTAGCAATAAACGGCAAAATAAAGCTAGATATTTCGGAAATAGGAGTAACTCCAAAAGCAAAAGTCGGTGCTACCATAACTAATCAAAACTTGCACTTCATACCTTTTGAAGTGATTTTTGAGCAACTCGATTCAGCCTCTCAGAAGGTTTTGTTAAGTGTTTATGACGATAAATCTGCTGATATACTCAAGCAACCAGCTGATGCTAAAAGCGATTTGTATTCGCTTGGTGCGACGCTTTATTATCTTCTTACTGCAAGGCTTCCAATTGACCCTCTTGAAAGGTCTATAGAAATGCTTGAAGACAAACCAGACCCTCTAGTTCCAGCTCATCAACACAACCCGAAATTACCTCCCGAAATCTCTGAAGCCATAGCAAAAGCTATGGAAGTAAGGCGTGAAAATCGCTTTGATTCCGCAGCGATAATGCGTCAATTTCTGAGGACTGCTTTTGTAAGGATACGCGAAAGGTCTGGTGAATTAGAGATTACAGGTTTTGAAGATGAAATCCTCAACTTAGAATCAGAACCTGTGCCTGTTGTTGACTTGATGAGAAAGCTACAAGAGGCTGAAGCAAAGAGACTAGAAGCTGAAAAACGGGCTGCAGAAGCCGAACAGAAACTCACAACTCTCCAGACAACAGTTTCAGAGTTAAGTAGCTCTGCCTCATACGATATTGACGAAGAACACCAAGGTATTCCGAAATGGAAGATTGGAGCCGCAGCAGGAACTTTAGTCTTCCTGATAGTAATCGGTTTCGGCATTTGGTCTTTGCTTGATTCAAGCGTTGACGTTGAAAGTGCTACTAAAAATCAAGTGAGTGCTGAAAGTAAAACTGATGCTCAAACGACTGCGTCCACAAATCAAACAACTCAAGCCTCTGAAACCAAAGCAACTTCTGCTCAGCAGAGTAAAGCTGAAAATGAGGCTCGCGTTCCCACGAGAAACGTAGAAAGGTCCGAAAGACAGACAGCATCAGAACAGCGCCAAAGGGCTGATCAACAAGCTGAAAGAAAACCCAGGGAATCTCAACCAACACCGGCACAAAATCAGCAGAAAAAGAAAATTACTGTTGATGATTTGATAAGTGATCAGTAAAAAATCTTTAAGTTTCGCTCGGTTGGGTTTATAATCTTTCGTGAAGGGGGAAGTTATGAAAAAAGTTTTCAAAGTTTTCTCAATGTTGTTTGTTCTGCTAACAGTTCTTGGTGTTGGCATCTTGAGTGCACAAACACCACAGCCAGCACCACAAAAAAAGCCGTTGACCCTAACTAACATTCTGGTTGCGCTAGGTTCGCAAAAGATTCAAGACATGGACGAAAAGAACAGAATCTTGATAGAAGCGGTGATAGACCGTGGGGTAACCTTTGCAGTAACGCCTGAAATCGAAGACGAACTCAAGAGAGCAGGGGCTAGTGATATTTTGATAAACACTATAAAGATGAAAACCCAAGTAAGCCAGCCAGTCAATCCACAGCCTACACCAGCTCCTCAACCTCAAACTGATTACGCAACTTTTGAAAAAAGAGCTGATTCTTACGTCCAAAGAGGTAGATATGAATTAGCGATTCCTCTCTATGATCAAGCAATCACTTTAAGTCCAAGAACTAGCTCTCTTTATGTCAAAAGAGGATTCGCTTTGTTTAATACTCAGGACTACGACCTTGCCTTAGCTGACTACAATAAAGCTATTGAGCTAAATCCGAAAGACGCTTCTGCCTTCTTCTATCGTGCTCAACTTCATGAAAAAAGCGGGAACCTAGAAGAAGCCTTGGAAGACTATCAAAAGGCTGTCGAACTTGACTCCAACAATGAACAAGCCAAAAATGCACTGAAAAATCTAACAGCACGGTTACCGAGACCAACACCATCACCACCGCAAAATCAAGTTGCTTCAACCGGAACAACACCCCCTGTTCAACCTCCAGTGCAACCCTCAGTAACACAGCCAAAGGTTGAACCCAAGAACGAACCTAAATCTGAACCCAAAAACGAGGTAGCCAAAAATCAGCCTAAGGATGAGCCTAAGAAAGTTGAACCTAAACCTGAACCAAAACCTGAACCCAAAAACGAGGTAGCCAAAAATCAGCCTAAGGATGAGCCTAAAAAAGTTGAACCCAAACCTGAACCCAAGCCTGAACCAAAACCCGAACCTAAACCTGAACCTAAAAACGAGGTAGCTAAAAATCAACCAAGCAATCCTAAACCACAAGTTACTGAAGAACAAATAAACTCGATAATTGATAGTGACTTGTCAGATGTAATAATCGGTGTAGGTCAAATAACTTCTTCAGACATTGTGAGACTAGTAAGACCTGTTTATCCTCAAGTAGCTCAAAAAGCAGGGATAGGCGGTCAAGTAAAAGTTGAGGTTACATGGGATGAACAAGGAAAAGTTATCTCAGCAAAGGCAGTGGAAGGACATAGTCTCTTACGTGGGCCTTGTGAAGATGCTGCCAAAAGATCGGAATTCAAGCCTAGAACTATCGAAGGAAAACCAGTTAAGGCAAGAGGCTTTATTGTGTTTAACTTCTCTAGATAAAATCTAAGTTCTTGCTGTGTAGAGAGATGGCCTCGCAAACTTCGGCGAGGCCATTTTTGTTTTCAACTACTTGATTTTGATATGAAAAATTTAGCAACTTTTGGCCGAAGGAATGAATCTGTTGTTTCGCAATTTATGAAAATAGCGAGGTAAGTATGAAAGTGAAAAGAATTCCAAACATCTTGTTGATTTTGGCTTTGAGTCTTCTTTCGGCGGCATGTCCTAGCAGAACAATGATAGGCGAAATTGAAGCCAATCCTTCAAAGTTCGATGGGAAAAAGGTAACAATTGCTGGGACAGTAGAAAATAGTTTCGGAGTTTCCGCACCGATTATAAAAGGATTCAGAGGAGGAGCATACAAGGTAAACGACGGAACAGGCGAAATTTGGGTATTGACGAACAATGCTGTTCCATCGAAAGGCGCTAGAGTCGGCATCAAAGGGAAAATCCAAACAGGAGTTACCATAAACGGCAGAAACTATGGTCTAGCTTTGATTGAAGAAGATAGAAAATTCGCAAACAAATAAACATTATTTGGATTCTTTGAATGGAGATGAAACTTCCTCAGTTTGAGAAACCTCCTCAACGGAAGATTTTTCACCAGAAAGTCCTGTTTCAAAAAGCATTGTGGTTTCTTCAGTAACGCTCGCGGGTAGCTTGAATTTCAATTGTTCAAGCTGAAACAAATCTTCCTGAGTTCGAGCTTGAAGCAAATCACTCTGATCCATTTCTGACGGCAAAGCCTTTTCTAATGAGAGCTCCATCTTGTTGGGCATCGCAAGGAACTGAGAATTTTGCTCTTGAAGACTCGCATAATCCCCACTTTCAAACATCAGTGCATAAGCCATTCTTATTATCCCACCCATAAAAAACAAAACTGCAGAAATAGCAACGAATGCCTCTTCTATCCCATAAATCTCAGACAAAATCGCCAACAGCGGTACGACTAAAAATGTCAACAGGAAAATAAAAAGTCCCTGCTTCAGACCTCTTTTGCGAGGAGAATCTTTCTTTCCGCCAGTAGTCAAATATCCTCCCTTGCTTATCAACAAAGAAATATCGCTAAGCGGGAAGCCGCATTTGGAACAAAACCTAACATTTTGACTTATTTGCTTATGTCCACAAACAGGACAAAACATCTCTTACGAAAAACGAGTTTTGGACTGGGAAAGTTTCAGTTTTTTAGGTCTGTTGTAGAAATCTACTCAGGCACAACTTTTATCCATTCATAGACTCTGAATTCATAAAGCCCCTCGACAACGAGCGGGTCTTCAGATGCCATCTTCTTTGCTTCTTCTTCCGACTCTGCACAAAACACATAGCATCCAGCGCCTAGAGGACCTTTTTGATCGGCGAAAGGCCCTGCCATAAGGCATTTTCCTTGTTTTCCTAATTCCTTGAAATAAGCTGTGTGTTTTTGTAAAACGCTCTGTGCAAACTCATCAGAGACTGTATCCCTTTTTGGTAGCCTGTGAAGTGTGAAGAAAAAGTGCTTCATGATCCGCCTCCTTTTTTGCAAATCTTCTGAAAATCACAGCCTTGGTGGCTAGGAAATCTGAATTGCTGGTTTTCGTTCTTTATGCATAAAGCTGAGTGCTATAACCGATGCCAATGCCAAACCAGTAACGATAATAACCGCATAAAACGCTTGTGTGTAATCACCGCCAGCCATGTCGGCTAATCTTCCTGTAATTATTCCACCAACGGAAGCTCCAACTGTCTCCACAACCGTAATCACGCCCAAGATTTTCGGATAGTCTCTATTGCCAAAGTAATCAGCAACCAATCTTTGCAAAAGCACAAAAGTCCCGCCATAACCAAGCCCGAACGGAATGAGAAAAATAAACGCCGTTATAGCAGTCAGATTCAGTAGAATCAGGGTTGCTAAGAACATCACGGTGCAGCAAATCAACATCACTTTGGTTGGCGACATTCTATCACTTAAAAATCCGAAGAAAAATTTACCAGCGACACTCACTATAAACAAAGCGGATTGAGCATAACTACTTTGTTGAAGCGAAAGCCCGATCTTTTCGCTCTGCAAATAAAGTATGAACTGCTGACTGGTTACGAAAATCGGATAAAAAATCAAAGCGGCGCACAAAGCGAACACCCAAAATATCGGGGTTCTCATCGCTTCAAAAAGCGTAAGTCCTTCTTGGTTTTTAACGTTGACGGCGACATTTTCATCAATAGGCGATTCATCGCCGTCTGGGAAAAGTCCGATTTCAGAAGGCTTGTTTTTGACCAGGAAAATAATGGCTGGCAGAAGTATAAGCCATATTATCAAGCTAACCGAAATCATAGCTGTCCGCCAGCCGTATCTTTCGATTAAAGGACTGGCAATCTGTGGAATCAAAACTCCGCCAAAGCTAGTTCCCGTTAAGAGTATTCCAATCGCAGTGCCACGAAGACGAACAAACCAGCTTGCAACTAACACGGTGGTTGCTAGAACACCTACAAATCCTAAAGATGCTCCCATCAAGATTCTGGAAAAATAAACAAGCCAAGCTGTTTGTGCCTGTGAATGTAGGATCAAGGCTATGCCTAGTATGAAACATCCCACAATCATCATTTTCTTTGTCGAAAATTTTTGAATAAGCCAGCCTGCAAAAGGGCTTATGAAGCCCGCAGTCAAGAAGGTCAACGCCGCACCAAGGCCAATGAAACTTTCCGCTTGGCTTGCCTCTACAGCGCCGATTCTGACAAAGTCTTCGCGAATGGATTTGTAGAATACAGGAAAGCCTCCTATCGAGAGACCGTTGCTAATAAGCAGCGACAACGTTGCAATCGCAACTATAATCCAGCCATAGAAAAACTTGACCTTCATCTTATTCACTCGCTTTTTCGGCTCGAATTTGATCGTGCAGAAAAACGGGACGTTTTATGAACTCACCGCATTTTTCTTCGGTAACTTTCCCATTGTCGAACATTATCTTACCGCGCACGATTGTTTGAGTTGACCAACCTTTCGCAATGAACCCTTCAAACGGCGTGTGATCTTGCGCTGAAAGGAGTTCTTCAGCACGAACAGGTTTTTCAATGTTCATATCAATCACTGTAAAGTCAGCATCTGAACCTATAGCAATGCAACCTTTCTTCGGATACAAGCCGAAAATCCTAGCTGGATTCGCCGAAACTAATTCAGCAATCCTGGAAAGCGGAATGTTGCGTTTATGCGCACCTTCACTGAGCATGATTG
This sequence comes from Acidobacteriota bacterium, assembly GCA_003697135.1. Lineage (GTDB taxonomy): Bacteria > Acidobacteriota > Blastocatellia > Pyrinomonadales > Pyrinomonadaceae > J014. The sequence goes on along the minus strand of RFGC01000047.1, from coordinate 59,888 downwards.
GATAAAGAATTGAACTTCCACCAAAACCGGGAAGCGAATCCCAAACTCCTTTCTTTTTATGCTCTTCGCCACAACAAGCATGATCGGAAACTACAGTGTCAACATGACCTTTAATGATTCCTTCCCATAAGAACTCGCTATGCTCGCGTGTTCTAATCGGCGGGTTCACTTTCGCTCTCATCCCGATCCCAGATTTCTCAAGCTCTTCGTAGTCCAATGCAAGATGGTGAAGCGTTGTTTCAAGTTTTATATCATGGTTCGGATAAGCACGTCTTACGTCAATTCCGGCTTGCAGAGCTTCGCGACTTGATAGATGCAACAAGTTTATCGGACAGCCCGTAGCATCAGCTAGAATTGCGGCTTCGTGGACTGACAATTTTTCCGTTAGCGGCGGACGCGCTTCGCTGTAGGCTTTTAGTCCAGTTAAACCCTGCTTCTTTACTCGCTCGATAAAAACACGAATAAGCTCAGGATTTTCACAGTGCAAACTCAAAGATATCCGAGTCTTTCCACGATACTTTTCTGCCATTTTTGCAACACGTGTCATTAGTTCGTAAAGATGCCCTAAATCATAGTTTTCCGCCATTGTATATTCGCTTCCCTTTGTTGAGTCAGCCGCAAGTGTTAACCCTTTGTAGAACATATAAAACTTGAAAGATGTAACTCCTGCCTCTTCAACAAGCCACTCGACTTCATCAAGTTGCGGCGTGGTCATCGGCGCAATGTGATAGCAATAATCCGTATAGAAATGACCGTTTGAAAGTGCTAAAACCTCAGGAAAAATCTCTCGATAAGGTCCTGTCTTGTTTAAGTAATGATGTCCAGTTCGGAAGTAACTTATTATTGTGCCGACACCGCCAACCAAAGCCGTGCGCGATTCACTTTCAGCATCTTCCGAATGCGGACGATATATGCCAACGTGATAATGCGAATCAATGGCAGCGGGAAAAACATACTTACCTCTAGCGTCAAGCACCTGCTCACCTAGATTTGAATCTATCGAATCGCTTATCGTAGCAATTTTGCCCTGTTTTACGCCGATTTCACAATTTATTTCTCCTTGATACGGAAAAACAACCGTTCCGTTTTTGATTATCAAATCATACTTCATAAGCCACCTCACCAACCTAAAACGATTGCAAAAATCAAAGGTGCAACTATTGACGCATCAGATTCGATGACATATTTTGGTGTGTCAACATCGAGCTTGCCCCATGTGATTTTTTCGTTCGGAACTGCTCCCGAATAAGAACCATAGCTTGTGGTCGAATCAGATATTTGACAAAAATAGCTCCAAACAGGTATCCCATCAAGTTTTAAGTCTTGATGTAGCATGGGAACCACACAAATAGGGAAGTCGCCCGCAATACCGCCGCCTATCTGGAAAAAGCCTATTGGAGCTTGTTTTGACTGTTCAATATACCAACGCGCAAGCTCTATCATGTATTCTACACCTGTGCGAACTGTGTGAACGTTTTCTATCTGTCCAGCCATACATCGCGCCGCATACATGTTGCCCATTGTCGAGTCTTCCCAACCGGGAACAACCATTGGCAAATTCTTTTCTGCCGCCGCTAAAACCCAAGAGTCTTTTGGGTCTATCTGGTAGTATTTCTCAAGCTTTCCCGAAAGAAGGACACGATACATGAATTCATGTGGGAAGTATCTTTCGCCTCTCGACTCTGCCTCAGTCCATTCTTCCATCAAAACGCTTTCTAATCTTCTCATCGCTTCTTCTTCGGGAATGCAGGTATCAGTTACTCGATTCATGCGTCTTTCAAGAAGAGCCTTTTCATCTTCCGGCGTTAAATCACGATAATTCGGAACACGCTCATAAAAATCATGCGCAATCAGGTTGAAAATGTCTTCCTCCAAGTTCGCACCAGTGCAGGAAATTATATGGACTTTATCTTGGCGGATCATTTCAGCCAAAGAAAGTCCAAGCTCAGCCGTTGACATCGCACCTGCAAGTGTAATCATCATCTTGCCGCCTCTTTCAATATGGCGCTTATAGCCTTCTGCCGCATCCACTAAAGCGGCAGCGTTAAAATGCCGAAAATGATGCTTCAGAAATTGAGTAATTTTGCCGTTTTCCATAATGTCTAAAAAATATAAGTTTTAGACTCAATCTTCAAGACGGCAAGTGCAAATAACCTCATCCTTAAATCAGCAACACTTCCAAAATTATCACAACCAATAAACGTCTTAAAAATAAGACCTTTTCATCTTATACTACTACGCAGATAGCCAAATTACAAGCTCTTTACAATGATCATGTAAGGTAATAATGATAGGATTTTTCCTGAAAAACATTTTTTTGAAACACCCAATCTTCCTTTCGGAGAAACGCTTAGCAATATTTCTCATACAAGGCTTATCGGGTCTATTTCAACGGTGACTGTGCGGAAGTCACAATTTGCTTCCTCTACCGTGGAGATTGCTAATTCAAGGACTTGATGGATTTGCTTGCGGCTTTTCGACCTTATGAGAATCTGAAAGCGGTATTTGCCCTTTAGCTTTGAAATTGGGGCAGGGGCAACATCAAACACTGTCAAGTCAGCATGCAGAGCTTGTTTTGCTTTATCCAAACATTCTTTGAAAATCATCGCATTACCCAAAGCATATTTCTCGTCCTGATGCTGGACTAGTATGCAAGCAATCACGCTGAAAGGCGGATAATTTAGCCTTTTACGAAACTCGATCTCTTTTTGGTAAAACCTTAGGTAATCTTGCCCGCACGAAAAAACATAATGTTCTGGGTGAAAAGTTTGAATCAAAACTCTACCTTTTGCAGCGCGTCCAGCACGTCCAGCAACTTGGGTAATCAATTGAAAGGTTCGCTCAGCTGCTCTGAAGTCAGGTAGTCCTAAAACATTATCTCCTGAAATAACGCCAACTAGAGCTACATTTGGAAAATCATGCCCTTTTGAAAGCATCTGTGTTCCAATCAAAATGTCAATCTCACCGCTTGCAAATTTTTCGAGAGTGTCTTCCAACTGTGTTCTCTTCCTAACCACATCTCTATCAATTCGTGCTATTTTGTATGAAGAAAATCTTGCTCTGAGAATTTCTTCAACCTTTTCGGTGCCTTCACCAACAAAATAAAATTGTCGGAATTGGCAAAAAGGACATTCTGAAGGAAGAGACATTTGGAAATTGCAGTAGTGACAAAGCAGAATTCTCTTTTGTTTGTGATAAGTCAAGGTTATATCGCAGTTTTTGCAACGGCAAGTTTCGCCGCAGTTAGGACAAACGATAAACTGCGAATAGCCACGCCTATTTAAGAAAATTATTGCTTGCTTACCCTCCGACAAAGTCTCTTCCAGCGCCTTCATTAAAGCAGAAGAAATGACAACGTCTCTGCCTTCCTTCTTGACAACCTGCCGCATGTCAATTAATTCGTAACTTGCAAGATGCGGACTCTTCACGCGATTAGGCAGATGAAGATAAGCATATTTGCCGGTGGAAGCATTGTAGAAACTTTCCATCGAAGGTGTTGCAGAACCTAAAACAGCAACGGCATTTGCAAATTTCGCACGAACCACTGCTAGGTCTCTAGCATTGTAAAATGGCATTTCCTGTTGCCGATACGACAAATCATGCTCTTCATCAACTATGATCAAACCTAAATTTTCAAGCGGAGCAAAAACAGCCAAACGAGTTCCAATAACTACCCGCGCTTTTCCTAACTTTATCCGTCGCCATTCGTCGAATCTTTCACCTGCAGATAACGCAGAGTGAAGAATAGCGACTTCATCAGCGAAGACCGAATGCAAATATCGAGAAAATGCTGGTGTTAATGAAATTTCCGGAACAAGAAAAAGGCTTGTTTTGCCACATGCAAGAGCGGTTTTTATCGCTTGCACATAAACAGCTGTTTTTCCGCTTCCAGTAACTCCATGAAGCAGAAAAGTTCGATATTTGCCAGATTCTATCGCCTCTTTTATTTCTTTACAAGCCTTCTTCTGTTCAGGATTCAACTTTACAGCTTCTTTTTCCTCTGATTTAACCGACAAGTTTTCAAAAGGACTACGAAAAACCTCAACAGAAGCTATATCCAAAACTCCCTTTCGCTGAAGATTTTTCAGAACGGAAGCTTTAGTTTGTGCAATCAAATCCGTATAGAAAAGTCTGCCCCCGCTAGCTTGCAGAAAACCTACAACGTCTCTTTCTTCTTCGCTTAGCGATTCAAACATTTCTTCGTTTAGCTCTTTGATGCAAACAATTTTGCGAAATTTAGGCTTTGCTGTGACGGTCAACGGTTTAGAAGAAACATTTATCCATTTTCTTTCTTCGAGTTCTTTGAGAGCTTTACCAAGTTGCCTTTTTCCGAAACTTTTTTCTAACTCCTTTAGCCGAACGTCTGCCTTATCCGATAAAAACTTTAGAATTTTCATTTTCAAAGTTTTAGGCTCGACTTCCAGTTTGAGAAACTCGTCAATGCCTTCAGAGGTTATTCCAACGAATTTATCGAATTTGAAATTTATACCTGCAGGAAGCGCCGCCTTTAGCAACTCGCCCCATGAAACCATGTAATAATCAGCCGCCCATTGTGTTAGCTTCAATATCGAAGGAGTTATCATTGGCTCTTCATCGAGAACCTCGATGACTTCTTTGAGATCGAACTCATCTGATTCTGATAAGTCCTCATGAAATGCAACTACGTATCCTATTAACTTCCTGTTTTTGAAGGGAACTACTACTCTTGATCCCAACTTGATTCTTCCCCGAAAGGCACTCGGTAAAAGATAGGTAAAGGTTTGCCTTAAAGGAATTGGCAAAGCTACCTCTACGAAAGAATCGGGTTTTTCTTCTGCTCCAACACTCACTTGTCGAAAGCACGCAAAAAATAGCCCAAGCTACTTTGTTAGTTTAACTGAAGTCATTGGAGAAAACTAAACCTTCGCTTTTTCTCAAAAGGGATTCAGATTCTCTCTGTCGGTAAATTGCAAAAGCCTTTTACGGGACTAAATGCTCATTCTTCCTCGTCAAGTCTCAACTTTTCTAGCACAGAAAAATCTTCTAGAGTAGTCACGTCGCCTGCAACCACGCCACTAACGGCAAGCTCACGCAGAAGTCGTCTCATGATTTTGCCACTTCTAGTTTTCGGGAGTGCATCAGTAAAACGAATTTCGTCGGGCTTTGCAATCGAACCTATCTCTTTGACAACGTGCTGTTGAAGTTCTTCTTTGAGTTCCTTGCTTCCTTCTCTTCCACCTTCAAGCGTAACAAAAGCCACTATGGCTTGACCTTTGATTTCATCAGGTCTTCCGACAACTGCTGCTTCCGCAACCAAAGGATGTGAAACCAGAGCAGATTCGATCTCTGCCGTTCCAAGCCGATGTCCACTCACGTTGATAACATCATCAACTCTTCCCATTATCCAAAAATAGCCTCTCTCATCTCTTCTAGCACCATCACCGGTGAAATAAACATGCGGAATTTCCGACCAGTATTGTCTTTTGTATCTTTCATCATCGCCCCAAATGGTTCTTAACATTGATGGGAACGGTTTAGTAATCACCAGATAACCGCCTTCTCCGACTCCAACGGATTCGCCTTTTTTGGTTTGAATATCAACAAAAATTCCTGGCAAAGGTCTTGTAGCTGTTCCGGGAATAAGCGGAGTTGCACCGGGAAGCGGAGAAATCATTATCGAACCCGTTTCGGTCTGCCACCATGTATCAACAATCGGGCATCTTTCCTTGCCGATAACCTTGTAATACCACATCCACGCCTCTGGATTTATAGGCTCGCCGACAGTTCCCAAAAGTCTTAAACTCGATAGATCATGCCTTGAAGGGTATTCCTCGCCCCATCTGATAAAAGACCTTATAGCTGTTGGAGCCGTGTAGAAAATGTTGACCTTGTGCCTCTCGATTATTGCCCAAAAACGGTCGAAATCAGGATAATTCGGCGCACCTTCATAGATGAGCACTGTAGCACCGTTTGATAAGGGTCCATAAACAACGTAACTATGCCCCGTGATCCAACCAACATCTGCCGAACACCAATAAATATCTTCGTCTTTCAGATCAAAAACCCATTTTGAAGTAATGTTCACTGCGGTTAAATATCCGCCCGTTGTATGCAGAACTCCTTTCGGCTTCCCTGTCGTGCCTGAAGTGTAAAGAATAAACAACGGATGTTCACTATCAAGTTCCTCTGCTGGACAATTTTCGTTGGCTTTTTCCATCAATTCATGCCACCAATAGTCACGTCCTTGTTGCATGTTGACCGCAGAGCCTGTTCGACGAAAGACAATCACTTTTTCAACCGAAGGCGTTTTTTGCATTGCCAAATCAACCGTGTCTTTTAGTCTTATTTCGCCGCCGCGCCTGTAGCCGCCATCAGCCGTTATGATAAGTTTGCATTGACAATCGTTGACTCTGTCGCTTACAGCTTCGGCTGAAAAACCACCGAAAATTACGGTGTGAGTTGCTCCTATTCTCGCACAAGCTAACATTGCAACTATGACTTCGGGAATCAAAGGCATGTAGATTGCTACTCTGTCGCCCGTTCTGATACCCAAACTTTTCAAAACATTTGAAAACTTACAAACCTCACGAAAAAGTTGCTGGTAGGTCAAGGTGCGAACTTCACCTGGCTCGCCTTCCCAAATAATCGCCGCTTTGTTCCGACGCCACGTTTGCACATGACGATCAAGGCAGTTGTATGAAGCATTTATTTTGCCGCCGATGAACCATTTTGCATGTGGCTCGTTCCACTCTAAAACTTTGTCCCACTTTTTGAACCAATGAAGATTCTCTTCCGCAATCGAAGCCCAAAATTTTTCGGTGTCCTTAGCCGCTTCATTGTAAAGCCGCTCGTATTCTTCAAAACTCTTAATATGCGCCTTAGACGAAAACTCAGATGGTGGCATGAATACTCTGCTCTCTTGAAGAATGGATTCAATCTTTTCCGACATAGAAGCTCTCCTCAACTTAATCTTGTCTAACCCTAAATGATAAATCGCACCTTTCACAGCTTGCAAAATCTGAAAAAGTTTTTTTGAGCTATTTCAGGAAACTCTTTAACTTAGCTTGACAACAGCGGTTTAGTCGTTGAAATTAAAATCTGCACTACTTAAAAGAGAGGAGCATTCTGATGAAAGTTGTATTGGCTTGTGACCTAGGCGGAACAAACTTAAGAATGGCCTTAGTGGATAAAGACGGAAAGATGTTTTATCAATCTAGAAGCGAAACACCAAAAACACGAGAAGAAATCATAAGAAAGATAGTTTCGCTGGCTGAAGAGTGTTCTTATGAAGCCAGAAGAGTCGGTTACGAAGTCAATGCTTTGGGAATAGCCGCTCCGGCAACTTTGAATTCTGAAAAGGGCATAATCATGAAAGCTCCAAATGTTCCCGCTTTAGATGGAATGCCTATTTGCTCGGTTTTAGAAAATGAACTGAAAATTCAGTGCTTTTTAGAAAATGATGCAAACGCGGCCGCGATAGGCGAACAAAATTTTGGCTCGGCGAGAGGTTTTAACTCAATTGTAATGGTCACGCTAGGAACCGGTGTTGGCGGTGGAATTATTTTAGACGGCAAACTTTGGCGCGGAATTGACGGCACAGCAGGCGAGATAGGCCATATAACCGTCGAGCCAATGGGTGCTTCTTGCGGATGCGGTTCAAGAGGTTGTTTGGAACAGTATTCATCCGCATCAGCAATAATCAGAATGACAAAAGAATTTAGATGTGATTATCCGAGATCACCACTCTACAGCCGACTATTTCTTACAGCAAAAGACGTTTATGAAGCTGGAAAACAAGGCGACAAACTAGCACTAAAAGTTTTTGAACAGATGGGAACTTACCTAGGCATAGGTCTAGCTGGATTGATAAATGTTTTGAATCCAGAAGCAATCGTCATCGGTGGTGGAGCAAGCGAAGGTTGGGAGCTTTTTATTCCATATACAATTGAACAAATACGCAAAAGAGCCTATGAAGAGCCTGCTCAAAGAGCAAAACTGCTAAAGGCTGAATTAGGTGAAATGGCTGGAGTTCTAGGCGCCGCAAAAATAGCCTTCGATAAAATGAAATCTGTCGCAACGCCAGGCATATAAAACATTCTCTACAAAGCGAATGTTAAAAATTTTTGATGCTTTCGCATCTTTTGTGATAAATTGAATGTAAAAGTTTCTAGGAAATCCGAAGATTTATGGATACTTATCACTTCGTTCTAGTAAAAATCTACGAAGCGGCTCAAGGCAAAGACAGCAAACCTGTTGATTTCAAAGAACTTCTGAAAGCCACAGGCTATTATTCTAGCTACTCAGACATACTTGAAAGACTTTCAAGAGAAGGCTGGATAACCGAAGACAAAAGACCTCATCACGTTCGCATTACTCATTGGGGAATCATGGAAGCAAAAAAACTCACCGCCGGAGAATCTACCTCAACTGAATCCGAAGTAAAAAAGAACATAAATAAAGCTATCTCCGAAGCAAAAGAACTTTTGGATATACTGGAAAATCTAAAAGCATCAGGAGAAAATATATCAGATAGTCTTAAAATCAGCGTCAAAAAGAAACTTTCCGAGCTTTCGAGCACCATCGAAAAAATAGCGGTCTCTACAAAATAAATATCCTTGCCAATCGGTAAAACTTTCGAGTAATTGCGATCGAAGTAATCAAAAACTTTATGAATACCGCAAGAAAAAACCATAGGTCAACTCTGCTGAATGCTCTCAGTCTCGAAGAAAAGAAGCTCCTGTGGGAATACCTGAAAAACTATCTGACACCACGAAGAAGGCAGATATTTGAGAAGGTTATCGAGAATCGAACCTACTTCCTAACAGTGGCGGTTGAAGATATTTATCAAGAACGCAACGCAAGTGCCGTCGTTAGAACCGCTGAATGCTTTGGGATTCAATCGGTTCACATCATTGAAAATCGGCACGAATACAAAATTGCCAAAGGAATTGCAAAAGGAGCTGATAAGTGGTTAGATATTTACATCTATGACAAAAAGGGACAAAACAACTCTGCGGAATGCCTGCAAACACTGAAAAAGCAAGGTTACCGACTCGTTGCCGCTACTCCGCATGAAAAAACTCTTCTTATTCACGAACTTGAGCTTGATGCTCCCATAGCTTTCATTATGGGAGGTGAAAAAGAAGGTCTAACACAAACAGTTTTGGAAATGGCAGATTCATTCGTCAAAATTCCAATTTACGGCTTTACCGAAAGCTATAACATCTCTGTTGCAACGGCAATAATTCTTTACGAAACCACTCGCCGATTGCGTCAATCAAACGTTCAGTGGAAATTAACGGAAGCAGAGAAAATTCAAGTTCTTCTAGAATGGGCATTAAAAAGCATCTCTCGATCAAACCAGATACTACAAGAATATATGCAAAAACAGAACTTGCTGAAATGAGCTGTCAAAAGAGTTTTCAGGTCAACTAAAAATCCTCCCATCCTCAACCATAAAAACCCTTCCCATGAAACGAAATCTTTCCATAAAACTTTCCTTTGAAGTTGTGACAAATGTTTGAGACCTACTGTCCAGAAACGCCAGAAGTCTCTCAAGACGCATGTAGTCTAATTCTGCATCTATATCATCAATCAAGAAAAGCGGATACCTTCCAGTGCGTCCACGATAAATGGTTAAATTAGCAAGCAGTAGTAGAAACAAAACACTTCGCTGCTGGCCACTCGAACCGTATTTTCTCACATCCCAGCCGTTGATTTTTATTTCCATGTCGTCTCTATGAACTCCGACGAGTGAATGTCCAACCGCCATCTCTGCTTCGAGTCTCAAATCCAACCTCTCTCTCATCAAAGACTCATAGTTCGACAAATCCCCTTTCCCTTCTAGTGAAGAAACGTATCTCAACGAAACTTCTTCCTCACCAAATGCGAATAACTTTTCCTTCAAGATTTCGTTTAGCAATTCAACATATCGAATGCGCGCTTTGTGTATTCTGTAAGCTAGATGAATTATCTGTTCATTCCAAGGCTCGATTCTTTCAGCAACATAAGACTTCGGCAATTCTCTTTTCTGAGCTTCTTCTAACAAGGCGTTCTTTTGTTTTATACATCGGTTGTAATCGGAAAGAGTTTTGTAAAACGCAGGATAAATGGCAACTATGCTTGAATCTAGAAACTTTCTTCTGGCTTCGGGCGCGCCGCGAACTATTTCGAGTTGATCTGCGTTGAAAACGATTGCATGCATTTCTTCAAGATAATTTTCAATGCTTGTTCTCTTTCCGTTGACGAAAAAGAGCCTTCTTTTCTTTTCGATAAAAACTTGCAAAAAACGTTCTATGTCGTAGCCTTGAAGAACTTCGCCCCAAATGCTAGCTATTTCTTTATCAAAAGCAATTGTTTCCTGAATTTTCGACGTTCTAAAGGAGCTTCCTGTTGCGAGGATATAAATCGCTTCCATCCAGTTAGTTTTGCCTTGTCCATTTCGACCGAAAATTATGTTAAGACCTTCTGAGCAGTAAAACTCTCCCCTTAGCTGGCGGAAATTTTCAACCCCAATTTTTCTTAGAAGCATTGACTTTTATTCCGTTTTGAGCTAGCTTTAGAAAAAACTCTTTTTAAGATTTTCGCATCTTTAAGCTGGTTTGCGAAAGGGTAAAATGAGATTTGGGCTAGTTCTCTTTATAGTTCTATTATCGTTTTCACTCCTTTACGCGCAGCCTGAGGCAAATGGCAAATCTGAGCTTCAACCAGCGTATGACTTTTTCGTTGACTCTTTGGACGGCAAAACATATTCACTAGAGGACTTTGAAGGGAAAAACCTACTCATCATATTTTGGGCAACGAGCTGTATAATATGCAAAGACGAATTCTCCAAGCTTAGCCAACAACTAAAGGCACGTGCAATAAATCTTGAGGTTTTGGCAATCACAGCAGAGAACGAAACAATAGTTGCCAAATACCTGAGAAAAAACCCTTTAGATTTCATGGTCGGCGTCAACGGTCTCAGAATCATTCTTAGATATGCTAAAAGAGATTCAGAAGGCAGATTCATGTTAGGTTACCCTTCTTATGTTTTGATAAACTCCCGAAGTGAGATTGTGAAAAGGATTCAAGGAGAAGGAAAGATAGATGAAATCCTTCAAACTGCAGAACAACTTATGAAAGAACAAAACTCTGCAAAACAAACAGAGACTGACCAAAAACGCGGCTCAGATGGCACGGGTAGCACAACTGCAAAACAAACAGAGATTGACCAAAAACCCTGATGTTTTTCAGTGTGAGGCTAATTCTGAGACAATTTTATCAATAAGCGTAACACTTTCTGCTGAAGCATTGTTACAAAATATTACGAATACAATAGTTTCATCTCTTTTCCTGATATAACCTGCAAGGGAATTAACAAAAGAAATTGAACCTGTTTTGGCGTTTATTTTTCCCGCAAAATTCGTAAGCCTTGCACTCAGAGTCCCGTCTATTCCCGCAATTGGTAAAGACTTGGCAAAAACATCCGAATTCTTGATCTTCGTGGCCGCAATTAGAACTCTAGCAATCGTTTCAGGTGTGACCAGGTTCAATCTTGAAAGCCCTGATCCGTCCTTTATGGATTCATTTTCCTGAAGCTTGATTCCTTTTTCCTCCAACCATTTTTCTATCACAGCAGCACCTGCTCTATCGTCGCCTCTGACTTTTCTCATCTTTGGATTCCGCTCTAAAGTTTCGCTACCGAACTTTTTGCCGAGCGTTCGCAAAATCAACTCTGCATAAAGATTTACAGAATACTTGTTCATTTTGTGAACTATTTCACCAAGAGGTCGGCTTTGAATGCTAGCAATCTCAGTAGCATTTTCAGGATCGAGTTTTTCTTTTGACTTCCAATCCACAGATTTCACCTTACCCTGAACTTCGATGCCCGATTGACGTAACTTTTTATCGAGAATTTTCGCCGCCCAAAGGGCAGGATTTTGAACGGCCAATCTCACATCTAGATTTCCACCTGCTCCCCAAACGTAGATGCTGTTTTCTCCTAGCTCACGCTTGACGCCAATTGAGTCAATCTCATTGCTAGAACTACGCTGGACTTCTGCTTTGATTTCTACAAATTCGCTTGTAGAAGTTACCTTGCTACCTTGTAAATGGATACCAACTTGGTTGGCATTTATCGTCAAAGCGGAAGCTTCAGCACCGTAATACCATTGAATTTCGTTCCAAACCCATCCATCGCCGAGTTTATCACCTCTGAAGTAACTCTCATCACCAATTATGTCACCCGTGATTTTCTTGACTCCTTTAGCTTTGAGTTTCTGAACCAACTCCTCAACCCCTGATTCATCGAAATCTGGAGCACCTTGACCGTAAAGAATCAGATCTCCTTTCACTACGGAATCCTCTATTTTTCCGTTTGTGAAAAGTTTTGTCTGCCAACGAAAATCAGCTCCAAGCTTGTCCAAAGCCACTGCGGAAGTGAGAATCTTCAAAACTGAAGCAGGTATAAAAGGCTTTCTAGCGTCTCTGGCAGTCAAAATTCTTCCGTCCTTTAGGCTAACAACAAAAATTCCCCAACGAGCATTTGCGAACCGACTGGTTTCTATCAACTTATCAATCTTGCTTGCCAACACTACGTCTTCAGGTTTTTGTGAAACTTGTAAAGGAGCGTCGCTCTCAACCGACGTTTGTAGTTCTGAAAATTGCATCTCCTCCGAACCTTCGTTTTGGTTCGTTACCGGTTCTTGCTTGAAACATGCGACACTGTAGAACAAAAGAAAAACGATTATCCCCATCAAAAAAGAATGGTTATCGGAAAAGCCTTTTTGAATTTTCCCAATTCTTAAGCCCACTCTCTTTATTTTTCTCGTCATAAATCAAGTTTAGTTAATCAGAACTCATCCATAAGTTCAAGGCCACCTTTTCAAACCTTCGATTACCACTTGTTGAGTTTTCACTTTAAGAAAAACCGAGACTCACCTAGAATTTACAAAATTTTAATCTCGATCTCATAGGGCCTTAACAAATTCTTAAGCCCTCTCAAGCTACACTTTTAACTTGAATCCACAAATAAAAACTCAGGAGAAAAGGTTATGAAGTTTTACAGGAGAATAATCACTCTTTTGCTTTTAATCCTAGCGATTTCGTCAAGCCTGCCAGCGGAAAGCCGAATCTCGCTTTTGCAGGAATTAAGCTTTGGTTATAGCTACACATCAAGCCCGCTATCCAATGAAGAAGCTCTAAGAATTTTCCTGCCTTACGGGAATCCCTCAGGCGCTGACACGAATAATCCGGAAAACTATCTACTCGTGAACAGTTACATGGTTATTTCGTATTCTAGGAACAGAGTAATTCCAAACTGGGTTGCGTGGCGAGTCACCCAAGCAAATTTAGGAAGCGTGAATAGAGAAGATTCATTCCGTCCTGACAATAGGCTGCCGAGTAGCTTTCCGAAAGCCTATCCCGGAGATTACACTAATACAGGATACGATAGAGGCCACCTTTGCCCCAGTGCTGACAGAACAAGCACAAGAGAAGCTATGGCTTCAACCTTTTTGATGACCAATATAGCTCCTCAAACTCCCGACCTAAACCGAGGACCATGGGAAAGTCTGGAATCCTATTTGCGTTCTTTAGTTAGGCAAAACTACGACGTTTACATCATAGCGGGCAACTACGGCTACAAAGGCAAAATTAAAAGAAAAAAATTACTATACCAAGATATTTCTGGAAAATAGCTGTGATTTTGCCCAAAGGAGCTTCACCCTTGTCAATCAATGAGCAAACCCGTGTTATTGCTGTTACCATGCCGAACGACAATGGAATAAAAAGTAACCGGTGGTCACAATACAAAACGACCGTTAGAGAGATAGAGAGAAAAACAGGCTATGACTTTTTCTCAATTTTACCTAGAAGCTTGCAGGATGTTTTGGAAACAAGGATAGATTGATCGTCTCGTGCTACGTAGGCAGAATCTCGATACTAAGCTAACTTGAAGTTTAGAGAACCTGCATATAGACTTTAGTTGTGGCTGGTTTTCAAGAACTCTGCAGACAACTTTCTTTAGCAGGCTATGAATTCTACCGCCGCGGTTGGGTTTTGGGAACAAGCGGAAATTTTAGCGCTTTGATTTCGCGTGATCCATTCAGACTTTGCATCACTGCAAGTGGCAATGACAAAGGAGCACTTGATGAAACTAATTTTTTAGAAATAGATGACAATGACGAAGTATTGCAAGGGTTTGGACGTCCTTCTGCGGAAACGCTTCTTCATCTAGCAATCTACAGAATGAGACCCGATGCTAGTGCGATCCTTCATACCCACTCGGTTTGGGGAACGATTCTTTCGGATTATTTCTTCGAGTCAGGGGCAATAGAAATTGAAGGCTATGAAATGCTAAAAGGTTTATCGGAAGTTACTACACATGAACACCGTGAAACTGTCCCAATTGTAGAAAACTCGCAGGATTACATCGCTCTTTCCCACGTAATAGAAAACGTCCTGCGTGAAAACCCGAAAATTCATGGGATATACCTGCGTCGGCATGGGCTTTACACATGGGGCAAAAACGTCACAGAAGCAAGAAGGCATGTTGAAATTTTTGAGTTTCTTTTTGAAGTTTTAGGGAGAACTCTTAAATAAAAGCACCCAAACGGATGAATAGGTCATACCACGTAAAGCGAACCATTTAACGAAGTAACGCAAGGGTGTCGCTTGTCAAACATGACAGTTGCGCGTCTATCCGTTGATTTTCGCAAAGTCGATGCCAACCAAAATCTTACGGTCAGACTGTAAAGCAAGCGCAGAAACATCATCGTTAATGTTCGGGTCGAAGTTTCTATCTCTTTGATAACAAAATAGTTAAATTTCATGATCGTTCGGTCTTACGCAAGTCTTGCTCTGATTGTTGCGGTATTTTAGAATTTTCTCTATGGCCATTTTGAGTGTTCCAGACAAAGGATTGACTTTCAAGACAGAAGATGAGATTAAGGTTTATCTGGGAAAAATCGGCATTCGTTATGAACGCTGGGATGCAGACGAAACGAGAGTTTCACCCGAAGCTTCAGAAGAAGAAATTTTGCGTGCTTATGAACCTGAGATAGAAAAATTGAAAGCCGAAGGCGGCTATGTGACAGCCGATGTAATCAACATTTTCCCGACAACTCCCGGACTTGAAGAAATGCTTAACAAGTTCAACAAAGAACATTGGCATGATGAAGATGAGGTTCGCTTTATCGTCAAAGGAAACGGATTATTTCACATAGCGCCGAAGAATTCCGATGTTCTCTCCATTCAAGTGCAGGCTGGCGATCTAATTTGCGTGCCTCGTGGAACTTTGCATTGGTTTAATCTTTGTGAAGACAAAACCATTCGCGCTATAAGGCTTTTCCAAGACCCAAAAGGTTGGACACCACATTATACAAACAGTCGCATTGACGAAAAATACCAACCACTTTGCTTCGGTACTTTCTACATACCAAGCACAATCATTTAGCATTTATTCGCTGAAGTATGTAGTTTTGGACATTTCTGTTGGACATTAGGCGATCGTGAGCTTCACATTCTAGATGAACTCTCGTTTTTCTAGGTTTCTTGCTTCCACCTAAAAATGACTCCTCACTAACCACACCATCACCTGACGAATAAAGAAATTTCTCCACAGTTTTGCCAGAAACTCTTTCGCCGTTTTGTTTTCGGAAACCCCTTCCTTCAAATAAAATTTTCCATCTCTCCTTGTCTTTGTAAATCACGGCAGCATTTAGAGTTTGTTTGCAATTACTACCAACAATGTAAAACTCCACCGGAGCTTTTTCGAGATCAACTGCTTGGATGGCCCTATGAAACTTTTCAGCTCGTTTTAGCACCGACGCAATGTATTGACGCACATTGACTACATCAAACTTGAACTCTTCGGGAACCTTATCTTCACCAAAGATACTCCAACCAAACTGTTCCCAAACTTGCGGATCATAAACGTCGATCTTTAGTGGCTTGAGATTTTCATCATAAATCTTCAAACTCCTTCCGCTTGGTAGAAGTTGATAAAGCGAAGGTATTGTAAAGAGATCGAAAACAGTTAGGTTTTGAATGAAAGGCAAATTAAGACTGATGCCAAATATCGAAAAGCCTTTTGTCAACGCCCTCAAGGTGCGCATTGATCCTTGATTCGGTGTTCCAAGCAAGAAGATCTTATCGAAATGCTTTGCTCCTGCCCAATTAGGTTGCAGGGATTCATCGGAAGGAGGTTCAGATGCCCCATACATTACTGCATAGCGAGCTATCAACCCACCCATAGAATGTGCAATTACGTTGAATTTCAACCTAGGACGTCCTAGTTTTTGCTTCACAGATTCAATTTTCTCTACAAGGATTTTGGCATTCTCGATGTTATCGCGCCTCCAATCGTATGCGAAAAGGTAAAAGCAGTTCTCTGGTAAAGGCTTTTCCCATTCGGCTTCGACATAGCCACTTTCTCTCAGTCTTTGTATAAGGCTTTCATATATTTTCTGTTCTCTTAGAAGACCAATTTTTACCTTCCGCATTACATCGGCAGGGATTAAGTTATCACGATTCTCAACCAAATTTGGTGAAATCGGAAGTCTCAGATCGTCGTCTTCTGATCGCGACAATCTAAACCAGACTTTTTCACCTGTGTTCTTGTTGACTAATTCTGAACCAAGCAATCCCGGAATTACAATGATGGGCTTTTTCGAGCGTCCCTGTGCCAAAATGTGACAGCAAAGAAAAAGTAACAGAAAACACAAGGCTATGGTCTTTTTCATAAGCTAGGATCTGCAAGTTTCGCCGCTAAGCTAAATTATTCAACAAACTCTATTTCGACAGCATTTTTGATAATTCCTTTCTCCTGAGCTTCTCGCAAGAGGCGTTTAACGCTTTCTCGGCCAACTTCACCATAGTCAAGCGTCAGATCATTAACCCACATAGCGACGAAACGATCAGCTAGCTCAGGCGACATTTCTCGTGCAAATTGCATTGCATAAGCTAATGCGTCTTCTCTGTTTTCCATTGAGTATTGAATGCTTTTCTTTAGATACTTGGAAATTTCTCTCATCAAATCAATGCCAAGATCGCGCCTTACAGCATTCCCTCCCATAGGCAAAGGCAATCCGCCCGTTTTCTCATACCACCATTCGCCTAAATCTAAAACCTTATCCAAGCCCAAATCTTTATAAAAGAGTTGTCCTTCATGAATTAACAAACCAGCATCTGCTTCTCCCTTCTTGACTGCATCAATAATTTGGTCAAAAGGCACCACAATATAATCGAAATCCTGATTGTAAATCTTCAAAGCTAGAAATGCCGTTGTAAGTTCGCCTGGCACGGCTATTTTGAGTTTGCTAATTTCTTCGGGTTTGCGCGGCTCAAGTGAAACTAATACAGGGCCGTATCCTCTGCCAATGCTTGCTCCATGTGGAAGAAGAACATACTTGTCAGTTACATGAAAGTATGCATGAAAGCTTATTGCTGTTACATCGTATGTTCCTTTGAACGCCTCCTCATTCAAGGTCTGAATATCTTTCAAAATATGATCGAATTTTATGTTTCCTGTGTCTATTTTGTTAGTTGCTAATCCGTAAAACATGAAAGCGTCATCGGAATCAGGAGAGTGAGCAATCGTGATTTTCTTAACTTCTGCTTTCGTGTCCATAATCTTCTCCATAGCGGATTTTGGCAAAATTTATATTTTACAATTTTCTCCGTGTTTGCGAAAAATCATCTAGATTTACTTGCGTTTCCTCTACTTCCTTACCTGTCCACTGCGTTTTCTGTGAATGCGGAATACCAAACTGATCTAGAATTCGATAACAAAGATGATCAACTAGTTCTTCTATCGTTTTCGGGCGGTGATAAAAACCGGGGCTAGCAGGCAAAATTCTCGCTCCGGCATGAGCAAGCTTCAGCATATTCTCAAGATGAATAGCGTTATAGGGCGATTCTCTTGGCACCAAAACAAGTTTTCTTCCTTCTTTAAGCGTAACGTCTGCCGCACGGTGAATTAAGTTTGTGCAAGCCCCAGATGCAATCGCCCCAAGCGTTCCCATTGAACATGGAACTATTATCATTCCTTCCTGCTTGTATGAACCTGAAGAAGGCTTTGCTGCGAGATTATCTAACTGCCAAAGGCGTATTAACTTTGAGTTATCTGCAAGTCCTAACCAACGATTAACTTTTTCGGTCGTCGGATTACGAAGATTAACTTGTAGCTCCACTTGCAAAACGGTTATGGCGCTGTTGGACATTATCAAATTTATAGTCGAAACAGCACCGCTTTCAACCAAAAGTTTCAAAGTTCTATACGCGTAAATAGCACCTGAGGCTCCAGTGATTGCGACAGTTAACTCCACAAATTCAAATTTACAATTTTTCCTATCTTTAGGCTACATGAGAGAATCGATTTTCGCACACCACTCAATTACTTAGCTGGAATCTGTCTTTTCCTTCCAAAAAACCAAGCAATGAAAATTGAACACACATACAAAATCATCATCGGTAGGGCAAAAAGAATCAAATTTGGAATATCTCCAGTTGGAGAAATAATCGCCGCAACAAACAAAATAGCTATTACTGCAACCCGCCAACCTTTTAAGAGCATCGTGGCGTTTATCACTCCAATTCTAGCCAGTACATAGGCGATCGCTGGCATCTGGAAAATTACACCCATAGCTAGCATTATTAGCGTTATGAAGTCGAAATAGTCACTTGCGCGAAGAAGCAAGCGGAAATCTTCTCCCAACGACAAAAGATATTTCACTGCTGGCGGAAACAAAATGTAATAAGCGAAAGCGGCTCCGGCAACAAAGGAAATCGTTGAAAGAAAAATCAGAGGAGTAATGTAAGCTCTTTCATGTTTGTAAAGGGCTGGTGAAACGAAAGCCCATATCTGGTAAATCAAGAATGGAATAGACAATGCTATTGCTGTATAAAGCGATACTGTAACGTAGAGAGTGAAAGGCTCAACTGCAGTTGTAACAATCATCCTTTCCTCTGCGCTTGTGTTATCGTTGAAAGTTATCGGAAGTTTAACACCTTTTGGAATAACTGTATTTCCCAAAAATATAGGTTCGTCGGTGAAGAGTCCTATTTGTCCTTCAATATCCTTGTCCATTTTCGCAGCCACTGCTGTTCCTGAGGGGACAACAACTCCGCCCAACCTTGTAGGTTTGTCAAAAACATAGACTCCTTTTTCTCCTTCCTTCAAAGTTGCCAAAGAAGTTATCCTTTCTTCACCTCTGATTCCCTGCACGGGAATTTGACGTTGCTCAGCTTCTCTGAGAGCATCTCGAACTGGAACGGATAGAAAGTTGTAAATTTTGTCAGATACAAACCAGCAAGCGAAAAATGCTATGGCGATGAAAAGAACGCAATAAATCAATCGTCGGCGCAGTTCGTCTAAATGCTCGAGAAATGTCATTTGAGCACCGAGTTCTTCTTCTCTTTCTCTCACTTGGTTCATAACCAATTTTGCTTGCTGTTAATCGTTACCGTCTTATCTTTGTTCAAATCCTCTGAGGTCTCTATCTCTTTTTCCTTTTGCTCAACCCTTCTTACAAAACCTTTCTGAGAAGACAGGCTTTTAGATTTAGAAGAAAGCTCGATTTCCTTCGATGGAATAAAACTTTCAGAATTATCTTTTTGCATATTTGCTTTGCTGTATCTTTCCTCTGCCAAGATTAGACTCTCATCAAATGGATTTTGAAGAAATCTTTTCTCTTCTTCCTCAAGAGCAACCTCCTTCTCCCAAGTTTTCTTAAATTCCTGTCCGGCTCTTCTTAACTCCGCCATTGCCTTCCCAAAGGTTTTAGCTACCTTAGGCAGTCTTCTTGGGCCAAGGAAAATCAAAGCCAGCATTCCTATCAGCAAAAGCTCCTGCCAACCAATCGTTTCTCCTATAAAAAGTAGTGCACCTCTTAACATTCCAAAATACTTAACCAAAATAATCAGCATTTCATCAACCGCTGGTATAATTCATCTAGCTCTGTCTCACTGTAGTAGTCTATTTCTATTTTCCCACCCTTACCGCTTCTGTTCGGAACTATCCTAACCTTTGTTCCAAGATGTCGCATAAGTTTAACTTCAGCCATCTCAAGATTCGCATCCCTTTGGATGCTTATCGCCTCCTTTTTCCTTCCCAAAGTTCTTGCTAATTTCTCAGCTTCTCTTACTGAAAGTTTTTGCTCCACTATCTTTCTTGCTAAATCCCATCTCAAGTCACTCCCGTCAACCGCAAGAATCGCTTTTGCATGCCCCACCGTAATTTTTCCTTCTTCAATAAGTTTTTGTATTCCTTCAGGGAGTTTCAATAATCTCAAATGCGTAGCTATCACGGTTCTATCTTTTCCAATTCTCTCAGCGAGATTCTCTTGGGTAAGTCCGAATTTTTCGATTAACTTCTTATAGGCCCTAGCCTCTTCCATTGGATTTAATTCTTGTCTTTGAATGTTTTCAACCAAAGCCAGTTCAAGCAATTTTTCCTCTGGAATATCCTTGACTATCGCTGGGACCTTGCTTAATCCTGCAATCTGCGCCGCTTTCCAGCGTCTTTCCCCAGCAACTATTTGATACCCGTTGCCTTTTCTGCGAACAACAATCGGCTGAACAATTCCATTTGCTTTGATAGACTGTGATAATTCTTCAAGCTCCTTTTCTGTAAACCTGGTTCGCGGTTGTTCAGAGTTTGGCTCTATAAGGTCAATGTCTATATCCAAAAGTTCTTCACGATCAACTCCAGAAATTTCTCCACCAATTAAAGCACTTAGTCCTCTACCTAAAGCTTTCCTTACCATAGCTGCGCATCTCCTTACTTAGTATCTCTTTAGCCAACTGCATGTAACTTTCCGCCCCGCGAGAACGGATGTCATATAGAACTATAGGTTTTCCGTAGCTCGGAGCCTCCGCTAACCTGACATTTCTGGGAATTATAGTTTTGAAAACCTGCTCACCATAGAAATCTCTTAAATCCTTTGCAACGGCTGCTGAAAGATTAGTTCTTTCGTCATACATGGTCAGTAAAAGCCCTTCTATAACTAGGTGTGGATTCAAACTTCGACGAAGACGTGCCAATGTATCAAAAAGCTCAGTTACTCCTTCTAAGGCAAAGTATTCACATTGTATTGGCACTATCAAAGAATCTGCCGCTGTCAAACTATTTATCGTCATTAAGCCAAGAGATGGCGGACAATCTATTATGATAAAATCATATTCATCCTTTATTTCCGAAAGGATCTTTTTCAGAATGAACTCCCTATTTTCCACCTCCACCAATTCAATCTCTGCACCCACTAAATTTTTATCTGAAGGCAATACCCAAAGCAGCGGCACTTCCGTCTCTCGAATTGCTTCTCTTAACTGCTCTCTACCTACTATCACGTTGTAGAGGTTTTTTCTGTTACTAAATCCTCTTGGCAATCCTACACCAGAAGTTGCATTCGCCTGAGGGTCAGCATCAACCAAGAGAACTCTTTTTTCTTCAAAAGCCAGACTCGCCGCTAAGTTTACTGCTGTTGTAGTCTTGCCAACACCACCTTTCTGATTAGCAATAGCAATCGTCTTCCCCATTTTCCCCCTGATGTTCTACACTATTTTAACAGCGAATAAATTAGCATACTTCAACAAATTTTCACAATGTTGGCAAAAGATTCTCAACCTATATCCAAGTGATCCAAAGAAAAATCAAGAGGTAAATTGTGTCATGTGACACAACCCCACCTTAATAACGAATCCAAAAGCCTTTGGGATGGTGAGTGTGGCACGTGACACGCACTTTCTTTGCATTCAAAACTTTCCCAAGATTATTTTTTGGTTAGATAAACTAAAACCGTGGAAACAGCAGCAGGCGTCAAACCATTAATCTTTCTCAGTTGTCCAAAAGTCTGAGGTTTAACACGCTCCATTCTCTCTATCATTTCCATTGAAAGACCTGAAACCTTGCGGAAATCAAAATTCTCAGGAATCTTTAACTCGTCATAATGATAGATCCTTTCATTGATACTTTTTTGGTTCTCTATGTAACCCTTGTAAACAATATCTGCAAGCGCTGATTCCAATTCCTTGATTGAGGATTCTGATCTTATAGGTTCTGGCAGCAAACGATAAATCAAATCAACTGTCACACCTTGTCTTTGATAAAGCTGGGCTAGTGAAATCGAATCGCCCAAATCACAACCCAAAAGCTGAGAAAGTGAAGCATATTCCGTGGAAGAACGCTTGAATCTCGTGGTTTCTAAGATTCTATGTAGCCGCATTATCCTATCACGGCGACGATTAAACCGCTCCCAATCTTCATCCCCTACTAATCCAAGCTCGCGTCCTTTCGGCATTAAACGACGATCAGCGTTATCATGGCGCAGAAGTAGCCGTGCTTCCGCTCTTGAAGTAAAAATTCTGTAGGGTTCATCAACTCCATCTCTGATTAAGTCGTCTATTAGAACGCCTATGTAAGCTTCATCTCGACGAAGTTGAAAGGAAGGCCGACTTTGAACATAAAGAGCCGCATTGATTCCTGCAATCAGTCCTTGACAAGCCGCTTCCTCGTAACCAGTGGTGCCGTTGATTTGCCCGGCAAAGAAAAGCCCCTTTATCTTGATTGTCTCCATAGTGGGCTTTATCTGCCGTGGGTCAACAAAATCATACTCGATAGCATAACCAGGTCTGATTATTTTAACTTCCTCTAGACCTGGAATCATCCTGACCAACTCTTGCTGAAGTTCTGCAGGAAGAGACGTAGAAAAGCCATTTAAGTAAACTTCATTTGTATTATGGCCTTCCGGTTCAAGGAAAAGCTGATGCCGATTTTTATCAGCAAATTTTACTACTTTATCTTCTATTGAAGGACAATAACGCGGCCCAATTCCTTTGATCTTCCCAGAATAAAGCGGTGACAAGTGTAGGTTCTCCCGAATACGTTGGTGAAGTTTTTCTGATGTATAACCAATGTAACAAGTTATCTGTGGCTGTTCGATTTTTTCCGTTGCAAAAGAGAAAGCCACTGGATTTTCATCTCCCGGCTGAGGTTCAAAAGCGTCCCAGTCAATGGTCCGGCCGTCTAACCTTGGTGGAGTTCCTGTTTTCAACCTGCCCACAGGAAAACCCAGCTCTCTAAGTTTCTGCGCCAATTCTATTGAAGCAGGTTCACCTGCTCTACCAGCAGAATAGGTTCTCATTCCTGAGTGAATAGTTCCATTCAAAAAAGTTCCTGTCGCAACGATTACTGCCTTAGCTCCGATTCTTCTCGTATCCTGAAGCTCCACTCCGAAAATCTGATCATTTCTTACTATAAAATCCACAACAGTGCCTTGACGTAGATGAAGGTTCGGGACGCCTTCCAAAGTTCGACGCATTTCTAATCTGTAAAGGCTTCTATCCGCCTGAGCACGTGGACTTTGAACCGCTGGCCCTCTTGAACGATTCAAAAGCCTAAATTGGATTCCTGTTCGGTCAATCACTCGCCCCATCACACCGCCCAATGCGTCTATCTCTCGCACCAAATGCCCCTTGGCAATTCCCCCGATAGCAGGGTTACAAGACATTTGACCTATCAAATCCAAATTTATCGTCACCAAAGCCGTTTGCACCCCTAGCCGCGCAGCTGCTGCAGCCGCTTCACATCCTGCATGTCCCGCCCCAATAACAACTACGTCAAACACTTCATCGAAATACATAGTTCTTTACCTAAAGCCACCCGAAGTTAGATTATACACCAGAGAAGAATTAAAATATGAGAGCGGGAACCTGCGAATTTATTTTCCAAATAAATATCAAATCTTCTCTTTTCGCTGTCCTCTTAGCTCTGTATTTCCGAAGAGCACTGCTCTCATCAAGTTAAGCTACTCAACCGCCCCAAGTCTCATAAATTTTCCCAACCACTAGGTCGGTCAAGCACCACGCATGCAATTTTTGGATCGTTTCTCTTCAAGAAATCAGTATTAAAGCTTTCCCCACAAAAACGGATTTTTCAGTCTTGTTTCAAAAAACAATTACCTGAAACCACCAGAATTTATTTTGAAGTTTTTGTAAAAAAATCTAAAATAGGCTTGAATTAGATCGAGCGAAGTATAAGCGGAAATGTAGTTTTCGGCAGTAGAGGAATAAGGCTTCAAGACAACAATACCGCTCTAATGAAGAAAGTTGGATCCTTTGTGCACTTGGAGGTGAAGCGTCATGATCTGGAAAATTAAGAAACTCTTATTCATGTTTTTTTTACTAACTATCATTACCGTAAATTCACTCGCCCAAAATACAAGCACTAGAGGAACTACAACGAAAGCAGAAGATACTCAACGCAGCGAAATCATAAACAGCCTGCGCCTGTATCTAGCAAACACAATCAAAGATGGAAGTCAAACCAAATTTAGAGTGG
The DNA here is from genome assembly GCA_003697135.1 of Acidobacteriota bacterium. Classification (GTDB taxonomy): domain Bacteria; phylum Acidobacteriota; class Blastocatellia; order Pyrinomonadales; family Pyrinomonadaceae; genus J014. The sequence goes on along the minus strand of RFGC01000047.1, from coordinate 35,590 downwards.
TGTTTTTGGAAGCAAGAAAAGATGATGCAAATGTTTGCGTAGCTTTGTCAAAAGCAGATGGAAGTTATTTTGATATAGAAAAAACTTTCAACCTCGATCTTTCCATCTACGATAACAAATTCAATGCATGTATGAACGTTCAACTCAAAAGAGAAAATGAATCCTGGAAAGCTCTGTCACACTCTTTTCTAGCATCAACAAATGACCGTACCGCTCATAATCGCCCGTATTACGTGCCTAAACTCGGAAGTCCCGAACGTAAAGAAATTCTAGACTCGTTAGGAAATCTTATAAAAACCTCTCTCAAAGCGAGAAAGGCATTCCGATTTGACATTTTCTACGTGCGCATCAAAGACGAATGGGCGTTTGTATCTGTTGGTCTTCTTGATCCAGAAAAGAACAGCGTTTTTGAATGGAAAAACAGTGGAGTTGATCTCAGCCAATATCGCTTGTCGAAAGACTTTAACACAATAGAAGCCTTTTTGAAAAGAGAAAGTAACCGTTGGCAAGTCGTTTTATTTTCTTTCAATTCAGACAGCCAGAGATTGAACGAGGAATGCAGAAAATATAATTGCCCTCCCGAAATTTTGGAATTCTACATTCGCACCGAGCCTAACTTCTGAAAAACCAAGTCTTGATATACACCCAACCCGCAGAGGAAGCTCATTTGCCTATGCAGAATGTCGAAAATATCCGATTTAGCATATCTTCCGTTGTAACCTCCCCCGTAATCTGGCCTAAGAATTTCATTGCGTTATGAAGACCTACTAGAACTACTTCCTCGCTTGCCCTCTGCTCAAACAGAATTAAGGAATTCTCTAACTCTTCTCTTGCTCTCTGCAAAAGATCGGCATGCCTAGCATCAGTTATCAAAAAACCCTTATCATCTAACCCTTCTTGCTGAAAAGGCTCTAGGATAGCTCTTTTGAGATACTCCAATCCTTCACCTGTTTTCGCCGAAACCTCAACGATTTTCACTTCACCATTAACGCTGCTAGGAATCTCTCTCAACAAATCAAACTTTTTTATGTCAATCTTGTTCACAACAACCAAATGACAAAGGTTTTCTACATCTTTCAAAATCTCCTTGTCTTCTTGCCTCAAACCTTCTGATGAATCTAAAACTACCAAAACCAAATCGGCATCTGCTAAAGCTTTCTTCGTTCTCTCAACCCCAATGCTTTCTACTACATCTTGCGTTTCCCTTAGCCCTGCCGTATCAATCAAAGATATTGGGATACCATCTATACTGAAGCTTTCATGTATACTATCGCGAGTGGTTCCAGCTATGCTTGTCACTATTGCACGTTCATAACCAACCAAAGCGTTGAAAAGACTTGATTTTCCTACATTTGGACGTCCCACTAAAGCAACTCTCAAACCATTTCTTAACAATTTACCTGCCTTAAACGTAGATGCCATTTTCTCTAAATCATTTATAATCTCAGTCAAACTCGCTTTTATCTCTTCCGTTTGATACTCAGGCAAATCATCTTCGACAAATTCCAATGCGGATTCTAAAATCACTATCACATCGAGCAACTTATCCTTTAGCGGCTGCAAACGATTAGAAATTTCTCCTTTCATCTGCCGAATAGACTGTCTTGCCGCAGCTAGAGTTTGAGCATCTATCAAATCTCTAATCGCCTCAACTTGCGTCAAATTCATCTTGCCGTTCATCAAAGCACGCAAGGAAAATTCCCCTGGTTCTGCCATCCTCGCTCCCAAATATAAACAAGCATCCAAAATTTGCCGAATAACCATCGGCGCGCCATGACAGCTTATCTCAACAATATCTTCGCCCGTAAAGGATTTCGGAGCTTGAAAATAGGTTATAACGGCTTCATCTATGATTTCTGCCGTTTGAGGATCATAAATTTTTCGTAAAGTCGCATAGCGCGGCTTGAAATTATATCCATTCGTCAATTTCTTTGCTATTTCAAGTGCCTCCTTGCCACTCAATCGCACTACAGCAATTGCGCTCTTTCCTAAAGGCGTAGCTAATGCAACTATTGTGGTCACAGTTTTATGATAAATCAGTCAAAACAGGTTAAGAAGATTCATCTTCAGAAAAGGAAGTCTAATTTTGCATGAAATTGTCAAACCATATTTGGAAAATCAACAAAGTCCAAAGCTCCTTGTGGTGGGAAACTTTGCCTTGCTCATGGTTTTTGATCAGCTTCGAGACATAATCACCGTTGAAAATTCCCTGTTTTCTTAACCTATCCGCATTGAGCATGTCATGCAAAAACGGATTCAGTCTTCCTTTAAGCCATTCTGCTATCGGTATTCCAAAACCCTTTTTTGGGCGCCTCAAAACCTCTTTCGGTAAAAGTTTCTCTACTGTTTTCTTAAGCAAGAATTTACCCTGCATTCCGTTTAGCTTATACCCTGGCGGCAACTTTGCAACGAATTCAGCTATTCGCGGATCCAAAAAAGGTGCTCTGACCTCAAGAGAAACTGCCATTGAAGCTCTATCAACTTTGGTCAAAATGTCTTCAGCTAAATAAAGCTTCATGTCTAAAAACTGTGCTCTCTCGATGTCGTCATTGGCATCGCACTCTGAAAGTAGTTCTCTTGCATGTTCGTAAATATCGCCATTTGTGCTTGAAAGAACATCTGCGCTCAAAAGCTTCTCTTGCTCAAGAAGCGAAAAAGAGCCAAACCAAAGATGGTGACGCGCTGCAAAGTCATACTCAGAAGCCCGCACAAAACGCTTTGCTTTGTAATCAAATGAAAGATTTTTAGTTGAAACAGGCAGAGCTTCAACTACAGGCTCGATAAAGTTTCGCCTTAAGAACTTTGGGATCATCCGATAAGCTTTCACAAGTTTGTGTCCAAAATACATAGGATAACCCGCAAATATCTCATCTCCGCCGTCACCTCCCAAAGCAACTGTCACGTGCTGTTTCACAAATCTTGCGAGCAGATATGTAGGAATCAACGATCCATCCGACAAAGGTTCATCTAACCAGTGCCCGATGTCAGATATCAAATCAGCCACCTTTTCAACGCTTAAAATTTCCTCATGATGTTCAGTTCCAAGATGCTTTGCAACAAGCCGAGAAAACTTCGATTCATCAAACGAATCTTCCCTGAAACCAATAGAAAAAGTTTTCACTTTACCGCTTGAATGCTCGGCTGCAAGAGCGGCCACTGTGGAAGAATCAACACCACCTGAAAGCAGAATCCCTAAAGGGACATCTGCAATCAGGCGCATCTTTACGGAGTCTGCTAGAAGTTCGTGCAATTTTTCAACCGCCTCTTCCAGCGAAATGTCAATCTTCTCACCGAAAGAAAGCCTCCAGTATTGTTCAATTGAAACAGTTGAATTTTCAACCTTCAAGAAATGCGCAGCAGGCAATTTTCTGATCCCTTTGTAAATCGAAAACGGTGCTGGAACATAATCAAAGGAAAGATAAAAGCGCAAAGCCTGTAGATCAAGCTCTTTTGATGTGCAAGGATGCTCAAACAAAACTTTAGGCTCAGAAGCAAATATCAATTTGTCCTTGAAAATTCCATAAAAGAGAGGTTTTTCACCGAAACGATCTCGTGCAATCAAAAGCTTTTGCTTCTTTGAATCCCAAAGAGCAAAAGCAAACATTCCGTTAAGATGCTTGAGCATTGCTTCTCCATACTCTTCATAAAGATGAGGCAATACTTCTGTATCTGTTTTTGTGCGAAAAGTGTGTCCTTTCTTTTCCAAGTCAGAACGTAACTCCCGAAAATTGTAAATCTCGCCATTCATCATGGCGATAATAGATTTATCCTCGTTGAAAACAGGCTGATCTCCAGTCTGAAGGTCTATGATTGAAAGCCTTCTCATCCCCAAACAAACTTTTTCATCAAACCAGAAACCTGCAGAGTCGGGTCCGCGATGTCGCATCCGATCGCACATTCTTCGCAAAATTTCTGCTTCTTCCTCAGTTGCAGATTGTCGGCTTGATGCTAAATTTATCCAGCCCGTTATTCCACACATTTCTTGTCAAACCCGACTTTTTCCTTCACCAAATAGATAGGCTTATTCTGTGATTCATGATAAGTTCTTATCAAAATCTCTGCTAACAACCCCATTAGAAGAAACTGAACGGAGATGGCAAGCAAAACAACTGTTATAACCGGAAGCGGAGTCAAGATAAATGAAGTATTCTCGAAAATCTTCAGGTATAAAGCCCAAATGCCTGAAACCAAAGAAAGAGCCAAACAAATCAAACCAAAGGTGCCGAAAACATATAGCGGTTTGGTCTGATAGGAAGCCATGAACTTTATCGTCATCAAATCGAAAACTACTTTCAAAGTTCTGGAAATACCGTATTTCGATTTTCCATACTTGCGCGCATGATGATTTACAGGCACTTCAGTAACTTTGGCTCCCGCCCAGCTCGCATAAATTGGTATGAAACGATGCATCTCACCGTAAAGCTTTACGTTCTCCAAAACCTCACGCCTATAAGCTTTCAAAGTGCAGCCGTAATCGTGCAGATAAACTCCGCTTATCCATGAGATCAGCTTGTTGGCTATCTGCGAAGGAATTTTGCGAGTTATTAGTTTATCTTTGCGATCTTTTCTCCATCCTGATACAACATCATAGCCTTCATCGAGCTTTTGCAGCAATTTCGCAATGTCGCAAGGATCATTTTGCAAATCTGCATCCATCGGAATCAGAATCTCGCCTGCAGCGGCGTCAATTCCGGCGCTCATAGCGGCCGTTTGCCCGTAGTTTCTTCTTAAAGCGATGACTTTGACTCTTCGATCGCGCAACGCAATTTCCTTGAGAACTCTCAAAGAGTTGTCTGTCGAACCGTCGTCAACGTAAATGATTTCAACTTCTTTTCCTATTTCCTCAATGGCTTTGGTAATCTTTTCGTGAAGTAAAGGGAGATTTTCTTCTTCATTGAAAACAGGAAGAAAAATAGAAATTTCTGGTTTCCCTTTTACAGCGGATTCACCGCGACTCATCTCATCTGAAAAGCCTTGAAATATCGTTGAAAGTCGTTAGTATAATCAAGATTAAAATTAGAACCAACCCAACCATCTGAATTCTCTCCTTGATTGCCATGGACATAGTTTTTCCAAACATGCTATAAACCTTCTCGATTCCAAGCATCATGATTTGCCCACCGTCAAGAAGTGGTATTGGTAAAAGGTTGAATATCCCAAGATTCAAACTGATGATTCCGAGAAGTGAAAGAAGCCCTAAAAATCCTGCGCTTGTTACCATCTGAACAATTATTTGCACAATCCCAATTGGCCCTGCTACCGTATCTCTAGCAGACCTTTCACCTGTTGAAACCTGCCCAAATGCCTTTGCCGTCATTCTCAAGATTTCCATGTTCGTTTCCCAAGCAAAATTAAGCGCTCCCAGAATTCCTACTGATTCACGAGCCGATGAAAGGTTGTTGTTAAAGCCAATGCCTATAAGCCAATCATTATCTTTCTGAACAGCTCTGGTTTCTATTTCAAGTCTTTCTCCATTTCTGACAACAGAAAGCCTTATTGGCTGGTCTTTTGCTTCATTTATGAGCTTTTTCATTTCTTGACGGTTGCGAACAGGTTTGCCGTTAACCGATACAACCCAATCCCCAACTTGCAATCCCGATTGTGCCGCGGGCATACTTGGCTCAAGTCTTCCTACAACAACCGGCTCTGCTCCCAAATCAGGTTCAAAATCCAAAATCCCGAAAGCTTGGCCATTTTCTACCACCTTGACAGGAGTTATAAACAAATCCACTCTTGAGCCTTCGCGTTCAACTGTTATAGGAATCGGTTTTTCAGGCATCAAAAGAGCATCTCTTTCTATTCTTCGCCATGTCGGATTTTCGATTCCATCAAATTTAACGATTCGGTCGCCAGGTTTTAAGCCTGCTTTTTCTGCTTCGCCCCCGGGCTTGACGAATCCAATTATAGGAGCAGGATTTGAAGGCACTCCGTAAGTTAAGGCAATAATGAAAGGAATCGCAAGAGCTAGAAGAATGTTCATCAAAGGTCCGCCAATCATTACAAGGAATTTCTGCCATCGTGGCCTAAGCTCATAAAGCTCATGTTTTGGAACTTCCTCTTCTTTTGAAACTCCGCCCTCTAGGGAAGCTGTCGCTTCATCTCCGTATAGCTTCACATAAGCGCCCAAAGGAATTGCTGAAATGCGATAATCAGTATGACCTATCTTGAATCCCCAGATTCTAGGCCCTAAACCGAAAAATGAATATGCTTCAACTCTCATTCTAAAGAGCTTGGCGATTATGAAATGCCCAAATTCATGAATGTTTATGGCAACACCAAGAACAAAGATAACTGCTAAGATTGCTATTACTACTTCCATCATATTGGCTAACTTCAAGTTTAAGTTCTAAAAACGCTAGAGTCAATGCTCGTGAAAAACGCCGTTTCCGTAGAAAATATAATCCCAATTCTCTATGCCAAATGAAAAGCTTTTTCCACTAATACCGAAACAGCCACTTCCCTTGCCCAAGAATCAGCGGATTTGACAGTTTCTAGGTCCTTCAGTTTTTCAACCTTGTGAGACTCCATGACCATTTTGATAATTTTCGGAATATCGGTTAAGCGAATCTTCCTGTCTAAAAAAGCCTGAACAGCCACTTCGTTAGCCGCGTTCATTACAGCAGGCATCGTTCCGCCAACTTTCAAAGCATCATAGGCCAATTGCAAACATGGAAACCTTTCCACATCAGGTTCTTCAAATGTCAACTTTGAAAATTTTCTAAAATCCAACGGTTCCAAGCAACAAGGTCTTCGCTCTGGAAATGTCAAAGCATACTGGATCGCATGCTTCATGTCGGTAACGCCCAGTTGAGCAATTACCGAACCATCAATTAGCTCTATCATTGAATGAACAATAGACTGCGGATGAATCAAAACAGAAATTCTTTCGGGATCGAAACCAAAAAGCCAATGGGCTTCGATAACTTCTAATCCTTTGTTCATCAAAGTAGCCGAATCTATCGTGATTTTATCTCCCATTTTCCAGTTAGGATGATTCAATGCCTCTTCGACCGTAGCTCTCTCAATCTCCGCCTTTGTCTTCGTCCTGAAAGGACCTCCTGAAGCTGTGAGGATAAGCCGCTTCACCTCAGATTTTTTCTCTCCTCTGAGGCATTGGTGAAGCGCGTTGTGCTCGCTGTCAACAGGCAGGATTTCTGCACCACTTTTTTCGGCTGCTTGCATCATCAACTCTCCCGCCATAACTAATGTTTCCTTATTTGCAAGTGCAACTCTTTTGCCTGTCTCTATAGCTCGCAAGGTCGGGACAAAACCTGTTGCACCAACCGTAGCAGAAACCACTATTTCCGCCTTTTCATGCGTTGCGACCTTGACTAACCCTTCTTCACCTACAAGAATTTTGGGTTGGTGATTCAAAATTCCTCTAGCTTCAAGTTCGCCAGAAAGTTTTTTTGCACACTCATAGTTTTTTACAGCTACTATCTCTGGACGAAATTTCTCCACTTGATCCGCTAGTTTCTCAACATTACTCCCAGCAGCGAGTCCTACAACTCGGTAATCTCCCAAAAATTCTATAACCCTCAAGGTGTTGCAACCTATAGAACCTGTTGAACCGAGTATTGAAACGGCTTTCATACGCTTAAACAAAGATTATCACAAGTCACAATACGGTGAAAAAACAAAGATACTTGAAAGCGCATCACCAGTGAAAACTCAAAGTCGTGCTTCTAAAGAAGTCATTAGAATTTGACGCGAAACAAAAAAGCGGTTATATTTTGTTTTTGCTGAAAGTGCCGGAGTGGCGAAATTGGTATACGCACTAGACTCAAAATCTAGCGGGCCTTCACCGGCCCATGTCGGTTCGAGTCCGACCTCCGGCACCAAATCCCTCGACAAGTCCCTGTAAAACTCTCTCTAAGGCTCTATTTATTCGGAAAAAAACAAAACTCCATACCTCCGTGTTCTTCAAAAGCAAAATTTTAAGTCGGCAACCCAAATAAAAACGGCGAACAGCATTAAAACCTGCCGCTCGCCGTTCATTTTACTTCTCACCTGATTGTTGGCTATTTACATTTGGAGTAACCGCAATCTCTGCAAAGATCGCATCCTTCTTGTTTTTCGACTATGCCTCCACAATCAGGACATATCTTTTCTGAAGGCACTGCACCTTCAGTTACGCTTTCAGAAGTTCTTTTAACAATCTGTCTTTGTGAATCTGGAAGCCCTCTGAGTCTTCTTTCGGTTATCAACAAACATTCAGCAACAGCCTGTTCTGGAGAAGTGAGAAGTCTTTCATTAAACCAAACGCCGTGTGTTCCCGTAACTTTGTTCAAACTTGCTGCAACCTCTTTTGGATCGAATCCACCACGAAGCATCTTTGAAGCCAAAAGTCCAACACTCGGACTAATAGGCCCGGTCGCAAAAACCTCCAGCACTTGCTCACCATCAGTATTGACAGTCACATAAAGATTTCGCCCGTCGAACGGAATCTGCCAAGTATAACCGAAAAGCTCACGCGGACGCTCAAATTTCACGACTTCAACCTTAGTGCTTCTAGCCTTTTCTCTTTGAGGTAAAAACAATCTTTGTTTTTCTTCAATGGCTTCCTTTTGCGCTTCCGAAGTTTCTGCTGTTACAGTAGTGGCCGATCCCGCAGACGCTGATTCGCTTGAAACCGTTGGTGTTGAAACCTTGTTCAAAACTTGAGAATCACGCGAACCATCACGATAGTAAGCAACACATTTACAGCCCATCTCCCGCGCCAGACGATAAAGCGCATCAACCGATTCAACCGTATCATCAGCCGCACCATTGCAAGTCTTTGAAACGGAATTATCAACATTTCGCTGAGCTGCTGCAAGAAGCAACACGTGTTCCTTGGCAGAAATCTTATGAGCTGAAATAAAGTATTCTGGAAGTTTGTGCTCATTTTCAACAACAAACTCTGCCGCTCGTCTTATGGAATCTTCATCCGTCATGTCAACCTCTAGACCTAAAGCACGTGCCGCCAAAGGATGCACGTAGGTTCGTGTTCCCAACGAGTCACGTCTAACGTATGCCCAACTGAAATTCGGCTCAATGCCCGAACTGGTCTCCGCAACTAGTGAAATTGTGCCAGTAGGTGCTATCGTAGTTACTTCGTAATTGCGCGGCGTAAGCTCTGTTGAGCGCGGAAGCTCTAAGATTTCGTAGAAGAATTTTTCGTATAAATCTCGATTAGCTTCAAACTCAGGAAAGACGCCTTTCTCGCGGCCAAGTTTCAAGGACTCATCCCAAGCCACGCGGCGGATAAAGCCCATTAGTTTGTCCATTACTTGGATTGACTCAGGAGAACCATATCTGATGCGAAGTTTCAATAGTGCATCAGCAAATCCCATAATTCCAAGCCCTATGGGACGAGTTCTTCTAACGACTTCCGTAATTGCTGGTAAAGGAAAATGGCAAGCATCTACGACGTTATCAAGGAATCTGACACAATAGCGCGTTACCATTTCCAAGCGTTTCCAGTCAATTTGTGAATTCCAATCTGCAGCATGACCGTTGCTATCGGCGAATCGGACGAACTTAGCAACATCAATCGAGCCGAGATTGCAAGCATTATTGAAATGAAGTTGTTGCTCGGCACAGGGGTTGCAAGCATAAATCGGCCCCATTGAATTCATAAGGTAATTGTGCCGATTAACTTCGTCTATAAAAATCACGCCCGGTTCGGCGTAAATGTGAGCCGAAGCTATTATCCGATTCCATACATCCGGAGCATAGACCATTCCAGGACGCGGTGGGTCTTCACGTCTAAGATTTGAAAAATCGGTTGCAAGAAACTGCCGACGGTCTGCAAACGTGACTGTAGAGCCATCTGGACGGCGCCAGACGCAGTAATCGCCTTCTTGAACAGGATCGTAAATCGGACGTTCCCATGGTTTGCCACCGAATTCAAGCTGAAACCATTCGCCCCGATCTACAGCATCCATGAACCGATCCGTCACAGTAACCGATATGTTGAAATTCGTCAGGGAAACCTGATCGTTTTTGGCATGGATGAAACGCAAAATGTCCGGATGCGTGACTCTCAAAATTCCCATGTTTGCGCCGCGCCGAACTCCTCCCTGTTTGACAACCTCGGTCATGCTATTGACAATCTGCATAAAACTTACTGGGCCTGAAGCGACCCCGCGTGTAGAAGCCACGACTGCACCGGCAGGACGAATGAATTCATAAGTCATGCCTGTCCCACCACCCGACTTGTGAATCAAAGCGCAGGCCTTCGCATGTTCCATTATCCCTTCTATCGAATCAGGAACCTCCAAAACGAAACACGCCGACAACTGCCCTTTAGGCTTTCCTGCGTTCACCAAGCAAGGCGTGTTCGGAATAAACTCACGCCGAAGCATTATCTCCGAAAGCGCTTTATAAAAAGCTCTTTGCTTTTCAGCATCTTTCTCCACGCTCGCCACCCGAGCAACAACTCTTGCAACTATATCTTTCCAAGTTTCTATCGGGTTCCCTTCTTCATCTTTTAGGCTGTATCTTTTCGATACTACTTTTTGCGCATTCAGCCCAAGCTCACTAAAACCAACATTAAACCCATTAGCCTTTTCCATTTCTTTGTCGGTCTTCGTCACAAATTCTATCATGAAAATCTCCTCCGTTTAGATTTTTCAAACATTGCTCGTTTATAACGAATTTCTACCCAATTGTCAATCCTATAGCACAATATATTGTAGCTTTGACTAAAAAATTAACAAAATAATGTGCAACTTCATCTAAATCTTGAATTCATTTGATTTCGTATTTGACTTTTTGATTCCCTATTGTTGAAACTTTAAGAGATGGACAGGATAATCCGAGGCACAGCAGCAGATGGAACGGTTCGTGTTATGTCAGCCATTACGACAGAAACGGTTGAGGAAGCCATAAGACGGCACGCAACTGCACCGACGGCATCTGCAGCATTAGGAAGAACTTTAACAGGAGCTTTGCTTTTAGCATCAACTTTGAAAGATTTTGATCGGCTAACATTGGTGATAGAATCAGATGGTCCCATTGGCGGAATTGTAGCCGAAGCTGATTCTCAAGGAAATGTGCGAGGCTACGTTAAAAATCCTCTCGCCGATTTGCCAACCAAAAATGGGAAATTTGATGTCGGCGGAGTGGTCGGGAAAGGAATGCTTTACGTAATCAGAGAAGAAGGTTTTGATGTAGGGTTTTATCGCGAACCTTATCGAGGCTCATCACCGCTGATTTCAGGAGAAATAGCTGAAGATATTGCATACTATCTTGCAACGTCGGAGCAAATTCCTTCAGCTGTCATCTTGGGCGTGCTTTTGCAAAACAAAGAACCTTTCGTTAAAGCGGCAGGCGGCGTTATGGTTCAAATAATGCCTGGAGCTGATGAAAAAACCATCGAGACAATAGAGGAAACAATAAAAAAAGCTCCTCAGCTTACAAATGTCATAAACGAAGGTGCTTCCGTAGAAGACTTGATAAGACTTGCTCTAGGAAATCTGGAATTTGAAATCCTGCAAGAAAGACCTGTCAAATTTGCCTGCAATTGTTCTCTAGAGCGTGTTATTTCGATGATTTCCGCAATGGAGAAGAGCGAGGTAGAAGCGATGCTCAAAGAAGATAAAGGCGCAAAAGTTACCTGCGGATTTTGCAACGAAACATACGAACTGAATGAAGAAGATTTGATGAAAATTTTAAGTAATTACAAATAGCAAGTTAAAAGTAGCTTTCCTACTTCCTCTCATTTCCGCTCAAGCTTTTATCAAGAAACTCTCTCGCAATTCCACCATATCTGCACTTCTAAGAAACATGAATTTATCTCGGATTTTTGTAAAAATTTTGTAAATGATCAACTTCAATAGCTTTCTGCTGTTGCACAAGTATTTGAAATATGCTAAGTAAGAATCCACTATGGACAGAAGAGCATTCTTGAAAAGTTCTAGTTTAGCTTTGGGGGGAGCTTTACTAGCTCTGGGAGGCTCTCAAAACAGTGTTTTTGCCGCAAGCACACCAAGCGTATCAAGTGCGCATGGTGTCCAATATCTGGACGTTGTAACTCTGTCCTGGTTAGCCTATAAGAGAAATTTCCGTTCTGGAAGGTGGCGTTCTGTGACGGGCAAGGTCTGGAGAACTGTTGCGAAATATCAAAGAGGGCCACTTCATGCTGTTTTAGTCGAAGGTGATAGGAGAATCCTTGCCTTTTCGGGCACAGACGAACCCCTTGACTGGGTGGATAATATAATGCAAGCGGTGATTGGGCTTTCTGCCCAGTATTTGAATGCCCTTGACTTAGCCAGAAACACAGGTTGCGAAATGGTCGTAGGACACTCTCTTGGCGGCGGGTTAGCTTCTTTTGCAGCAATCCATGCAGGTAAAAGATGCGCAACAGTTAATCCCGCTCCCTTGAATCTTACACCCGCAAACAGGGAACAAATAGCAAGAAGAGGCGATCTAGTGGTAAATTATGTCGTGTCCGGAGAGATTCTGGACATTATAGATATTATATCGCCTAACATGAGCCGCGTAGGGAGAATAATCAACGTTCCCAGTAGAGGTGGAAATCCGTTCGCCAAGCATCATCTTGGCAATTTGATAGGCTTCAGCACTCCGACATATTTGGGGGCATGAGCTTACTAACAAATCTCAAACAATAGCTTGCTGTTTGGAGTTTTTGTGCTCCGAAGAAACGGTCATGTTTTTAGCATTTTCACCGCTTGAAATTACGCTTTCACGATTAACCGAAACTTAAGCCTCACGAGCTTTGTTCTTGTATTTTTAGTAGTGTAAGCTAAAGCTATGATAAACCGCCGATTTTTCCTCAAAAGCTCAAGCTTAGCCCTGAGTGGTTCTCTTTTAGCCTTTAGCGGTTTCCAGAATCGCATAAATGCCATTTTGAGTGGAAAAGATCGAGAAAAACTGCGTGCTGATGGACTCGGTGAACTGATTCCAACGCCTGCAAAAAACACAGGTGAAACCTTCCTAGCCTTGCCAAAAGGTTTTCAGTATAACGCCTTTGGAAAAGTGAAAAGCCGCATGTCCGATGGCAACATAACGCCACCATCACACGACGGCATGGCGGCTTTCAACTTGAGAAACGAATTAAGGCTGATTAGAAATCACGAAGTCACAGGAGGCAGAATACCGACTTCTGCGATAGGACAAAATCCTTACGATGAATCTGCTCCTGGCGGAACGACTACGCTTATTGTTAATCCCAAAACCCGTGAGCTTATCAAGGACTTCGTAAGTCTAAGCGGCACACTCATAAACTGCGCAGGTGGTCCAACTCCGTGGGGAAGCTGGATTTCATGTGAAGAAACAACTCTTGGCAAAACCGTAATCACAACACCACAAGGCAAAAAACAAGGTGGATTTCTCAAACCTCATGGCTACTGCTTTGAAGTTTTCGCTTCAGCAAACGCACCTGTGACGCCTACACCCATCAAGGCAATGGGCCGGTTTGTTCATGAAGCGATTGCTGTTGATGCCAAATCAGGCATAGTTTACTTAACAGAAGACAACAATCCGGCAGGATTCTACCGGTTTTTGCCGAAAAAATACGGGAAGCTACTCGAAGGCGGCACTTTGCAAATTCTGAAAGTCAAAAACGCTGATAACTACGATACCAGAAAAGGGCAAAAAGTAGGAAAAACTTTACCCGCAAGCTGGGTAAACATAGACAATCCCGATCCAGAAGAAGCTGATGTTGACGAACATGCTGTATTCAATCAGGGAGCGAAGAAAGGAGCCGCAATTTTTGCACGTCTCGAAGGCATTTATGCGGAAAAAAGCGGAAAAATTTACTTCGTTTCAACAAGTGGTGGCAACAACGGCGGTGGACAAATTTGGCTTTACACTCCAACAAGCAAAGATGAAGGCACTCTGACCTTGCTGTTTGAGTCACCTGATAGAGAATTACTCGATATGCCTGATAACATCTGCTTGCACCCAACAAAAAACTTTCTGTTCATTTGTGAAGATAGCGATTACATTGGTAACGGTGGAACAATTGACAACTTCATCAGGATTCTAACTCCCGATGGCAGAATTGCCGATTTTGCAAAGAACATAACCCCAAATTTTCTCAACAGTGAATTTGCTGGCTCGACTTTTTCAAAAGATGGAGATACTCTCTTCGTGAACATTCAATCCGTAGGTGTGACTCTGGCAATTTGGGGCGACTGGCAATCTTTGTTCAGCAAATTGATGAATGACTAGGCAAGTAGCAAGCAGAAACATTGAAAATTTCTTCCGCTTGCTACCTGCTAAAAGTTACTTTCTGGCCGCTTCTGCTAAATCAAGAAGAGTTTCTAAGGGTGTATATTCTATGCCTTGAGAATCCGCAACCGCCTTGTATGTGCACTTGCCTGCATAGGTGTTTACACCTTGACGCAAGCTCTCATCTTCCGCTATGGCTCTTTCAAAGCCTTTGTTAGCGAGATCAAGGGCGTATGGCAAGGTCGCGTTTGTCAAAGCAAATGTCGAGGTTCTCGGAACGGCACCGGGCATATTTGCAACGCAGTAATGCAAGACTCCTTCCTCGTAAAATGTCGGATTTGAATGCGTTGTTGGCCGCGTAGTTTCAAAGCATCCACCTTGATCAACGGCAACGTCAACAACGACAGCTCCTTTCGGCACGTCTTTAAGCATTTCTCTGGTCACCAATTTCGGTGCCGCCGCCCCTACAATTAAAACAGCTCCGATTATCAGATCAGCATTTGAGATGGCTTCATGAATCTGATAACGGCTCGATGCAAGAGTTTGAACCCTAGACAAGAACATATCATCAAGTTGTCTTAATCTTTCAAGGTTTTTATCAATAACGGTAACTCTTGCTCCCATGCCTACAGCTATTTTTGCCGCTTCCGTTCCAACAACTCCACCGCCGATTATCACTACATTTGCCGGTGGAACACCCGGAACACCTCCCAGCAAAATTCCTCTTCCGCCATTCATTTTCTCAAGATAAGTCGCTCCAACTTGAACCGCCATACGGCCCGCGACTTCTGACATTGGCTTAAGCAGGGGCAAGTTTCCGTGTTTGTCCATTATCGTTTCATAAGCGACTCCAGTCACTTTTCTTTGCATCAGCTGCTTAGTCAACTCTATTTCAGGTGCAAGGTGAAGATATGTGAAGAGAACTTGCCCTTCGCGCATTCTTTCATATTCAGGCTCGATAGGCTCTTTGACTTTCACAATCATTTCGCCTTCTGCCCACACATCATCTGCCCGATCCAAGATTTTCCCACCTGCTCTGATATATTGCTCATCGGAAAATCCTGAACCCTCACCTGCACCTTTCTCGACATAAACCTGATGCCCGGCATCGGTTAACGCTCTAACCCCTGCCGGTGTTAATCCAACTCTATACTCGTTATCCTTTATTTCTTTCGGTAACCCTATTTTCATGCGTCTCCTCTCCCCATCAGATTATTGTAACTGTTCTTTTGCCTTCAATAACTTCTCCTATCTCAAAACAGTTTTGTAGTTTTTCCATGAAAAAATCCTTGTCGCTCCGCTCACAGATTAAAACCATTCCGATCCCCATGTTGAAAGTTCTGAACATCTCTGAATCTTCTATATTTCCAAGCTTTTGTATGAGTCCAAAGATAGGAAGCTCTTTCCAACTCCCTCGCCTTATTTCGACTGCCAAACCTTCTGGAAGTATACGCGGAATGTTCTCAATCAATCCTCCACCGGTTATGTGAGCCAATCCCTTTATCTTGCCCGAATCAAGGACACCCTCTAAAGACCTAAGAAAGCTGGGATGAACTCTCAACAAAGCCTCCGCAAGGGTCTCTCCCAATTCTTCTATGTAGCTTTCAGGCTTGTAGCCAGCTACCTCAAAAAGAACCTTTCTGGCGAGAGAGTATCCATTCGTCTGTAGCCCGTTTGATGCAAGACCAAGCACTACGTCTCCACTCTTTATATTCCTTCCGTCAATTATTTTACCCTTCTCAACTACTCCTACAATGAAACCTGCTAAGTCGTATTCTCCATCTGCATAAAATCCCGGCATTTCAGCCGTCTCTCCTCCAAGCAAAACGCACCCGTTTTGTCTGCAAGCTTCTGCTATGCCTTCGACGACCAATGCAGTTATTTCAGGTGACAATTTCCCGGTTGCAAAATAATCCAGAAAAAATAATGGTCTTGCGCCTTGAACCAGAATGTCATTGACACAGTGATTGACCAAATCTTGTCCTACTGTATTGTGAATCCCCGTTTGAAAAGCGATTTTTAGCTTTGTCCCGACTCCATCGGTAGAAGCTACCAGCACAGGTTCTTTGATTTCTGGGAAAGAAGCCAGAAACATTCCGCCGAAGCTCCCTATCTCCGTCAAGGTTCGTTCGTTAAACGTAGAACGTGCTAGTTCCTTGATTTTGGCTACTGCAAGATTTGCTTTATCAATGGATACTCCGGCGTCTGCGTAGGACATCCGATCTGACATAACCGAAACTTTGATTATAGAATCATTACAAAACTTTGGCTAATGCCGAAAGCTACTTTCCGTTACCAAAAGAAACTTTTTCTCATGTTGACTTGTATTTTTGTAATCTTTTAGCATTTTTTGTGGCTGAGATTCCACAGACACTAGGGAGGTGAAAATGAGCTTCACATTGCTAGACATGGGAAGCGAAGGTTACGAGTTCCACGCAAACGTTTGGTGTTGGAAAACCACGCTCGAAATCATTAGGAGTTTGGACATAATGAACATAACAAAACTCAGAATGCTTGAATCAAGTGGCAACGGCATAAAAATCGAGATGGACGAAGCACATCTAATTGGCAGAAAACTTTACGAAGAGATTTTGCCGAAACTTGAACCTAACAAGAGAATGTTCATAAACTTGACCATAACTGATGAACCCGATGACGGCACCTTGTATCGTGATCCCGACGAAGCTTGGAAAAACTACTCCGTAAGCTACCAGTGGCTAAAGGATTTTGCCGATTTCTGCCTGAATTCAAAAGGCTTTCAGGTATTCTGAGAGTTCTGGAAAAAGATGACTTTACAGAACATCACTGAATTTTTCTTGCTTATTTTGTTTGCGACCCTTCACGGATATTTTGGAGCGTGGCTAGCGGTAAGAATGCTGTTTCGTCCGCGCTACCCGATAAAACTTTTCGGATTTACTATCTTCCCACAAGGCATGATCCCGCGCCACAGAGATCGTTTAGCATCTGCCATAGGACGAGCTGTCGGCGAAGAGCTTGTTTCTCAAGAGACTATACTTGAAGAACTCTTTGAAAAGGATTTCCTGAAAAGAAAAATCGAATCCGCAATTGAAGAGTTTTCTCAGGAACTTCTTTCATCTCCGCAACCGTCCCTGATAGAAGCTCTTCCCGAAAAACTGCGAAAACCTATCATGGACGCTCTGTCCTCTCTGGAAGGAAAAATCAGCACCTACATCCGAGAAACACTTAAAAGCCCTGAAACAGCCCAATCGGTCAATGAATTCGTGGGAAAAAAACTAAACAGTCTTCTTTCAAATCGCATTTCCACTGTTCTCGAAGAGGAAAAAGCTGATCTTTTCCTTGACTTTCTTCAAAATAAAATCTACTCCAGCTTAAAATCGCCATATTTCGAGGCAAAGGTTTATGAGTTCGTTGATAAGCAAGTAAACGATATTCTGATAACAAAAGTCAGTCTTGGAGAATTTTTTACGTCCGATGCTGTTGAACTCTTGAAGGAAAAAGCGTCTGATCAAGTTAAACCAATAATGCACAAAATCGCCGAAATCGCTACCTCAGAACGCACCCGCAGTCAGATAGGCTCGATAATAAAAAAAGAAGTTCACAACTACTACGAAAATCTCCCTTTTTTCAAAAAAATCTTTGTTTCCCGCGAAAACCTGTTCAAAGAAGTAGATGTCCTGATAAACGACTCTCTGCCCAGAAAAATAGAAGAAACTCTTAACGGCGATTTCTTCGCATCAGAAGCCAAATCGTTCTTAACGTCCGCAATAGACGACGCAATGAGCCGACCGCTTGCCGATGTCATCGGCAACATTTCTGAAAGCCACTTGCAAAGCCTGAAGAAGCAAATAACAAGAAGCATCTTACGCGCTCTTCAAAGCGATGAAATGAGAGAGTCCATAAATTCCTATATAAGAGAATTACTTAACAAAATTCGTCCACACAGCATCGACGCAGTCCTGAAAATCGTTCATCCCGAACTGGAAGAAACTCTCCAAAAATCAGTTTCAAAAATCATCTTGAACATTCTCTATCAAGAAGACACAGCAGAGTCTATAAATCAAGCTATCTCCAAACAGATCGAAAGATTTCTAAATAAGCCTATCGGGAAACTGTCTGATTATGTCCCGGAAGAGAAAATCAAAGAAATGGGCGAGAAACTCTCGGAAGTGATTCTCGAAAGTGCGAAACAAAAACTTCCCGATGCAATCAAAGAATTCAACATTGGCGAAATAGTCAGGCAGAAAATTAGCAGTTACCCGGTCGAAAAACTTGAGAGCCTGATTTTATCGGTTGCGAAAGAACATTTGCGAACTATAGAACTTTTCGGCGCTTTGTTCGGATTGATTATCGGCGTCGTTCAGTCTATTCTCTCTTACTTTTTCTTCATCAAAAAACCATAGCTCGTCTTCTGGTAGGTCTTCAAACTCTTTCGGGACTTTAAGTTTCCACCGCTTTCGTCTTAAATCCCATCAAATTTCCTTGTGAGTCAACTCCCACTACGTAAATATCTATCTCAACTCTGCCTATTCTAAAAACCTTCAAGTCCCGAAGATTCTCTTTCATAACCTTCTGCAGTTTTTCGTATTTCCTCGCCATTTCCCGCTCGTGTTCACCATACCAATCTTGAACTTTAACCAGCCTCTCAAAAAACTTCTCAAAGTCTCTCTCCTCAACTTTTTCCTTCTCACCAACTCCAAAATGCTTCAGAAACTCTTCTCTCGTCAAAGCATCAACTTTACCGCCAATGAAAGGCTCCAATTTTGCATCTGTTTCACTTACGTAATACAGCCCCTTTGTTGCTTCCTTTATCAACCTAAATACTTCATTCTCCTTGCTTTTCCTGCGCATAAAACACAAAAAACATTCCAAAAATCTCATCAAGAACACAGTCTAACACAAAAGAATTGTCTCAAAACCTACGAAAGCAGGAGGTTACAGAAGTGAAAAAAATTTTTCTCAAACCTGTGGATTTCTTCTTGCATTTTCCCTTTTTTTATGTTACTCTTTTCGCCGTTTCGGGAAGTAGAATTTCCCGTAAATAATTGATAATAGGAAACTTAAAGTTCAAGGTAAGCTTTTAAGCGACCATTGACAAGCCTGTGGAAAAACCTGTGGAAAACTTTTCGGATTTTCACAGGGAAACCCTTTTTGGTTGTTAGTTTTAGACTTGCTTTTTGGAATTTTTGCTTTAGGTGAGGAACATTCTCTTGGGAGTGCTTAAAAGCTATCATAGAAGTTTAGCTTTCGTTTCGGAGGAGTTTTATGGAAGCTTTAGCCGAAAATAAGGGAAACGTTTGGGAAACTATCTTGGGATTGGTCGAGAAACGACTTAACAAGCAAATTTTCGATTCTTGGTTCCGTCCGATTCAGTTTGAAAGGGTGGACGAAGAAAACAAAGTGATTTACCTAAAAACAAATCAGGTCAACAAAGACTGGATAGAGCTTTATTATTCAGACCTGATCAAGCAAGTAATTCACGAGTTGAAACTGCCGGTATACGAAATTGAATGGAAGATAGAGGAGGAAAAACCTGAAGAAAGTTTTTACAGCAACGAGGATGATTTCTTCTCCTCGGAAAACAATCCTCAGCATGAAAGTTACGCAAACGGCGAAAAATTCGCTCCTGAGATTTTGATTAGCTCCCTTAGTTCCTCAGCGAATTTCGTTGACATTGAGCCTGCGGAAACGGCTTTGAATCCAAAATACACTTTCCAAACCTTTGTAGTTGGCTCCTGCAACCAGTTTGCTCATGCGGCAAGTTTAAGAGCGGCTGAGGCTCCGGGGAAAACATATAATCCTTTGTTTATCTACGGTGGAGTGGGACTCGGAAAAACTCACCTAATGCATGCAATCGGTCATTACATCAAAGAAAGAAATCGCTACATGCGCGTAGCTTACATTTCCGCAGAAAAGTTCATGAATGAACTGATAAACGCAATCAGGTATGACAAAACTCAGGTTTTCAGGGAAAAATACCGCTCCATAGATGTCTTGCTGATGGACGACATTCAATTCATGGCAGGCAAGGAAAGAACTCAAGAAGAATTTTTCCATACTTTCAACACGCTACATAACAATCAAAAGCAAATAGTCATAACCTCCGATTGCGCACCTCGCGAAATTCCCACCCTCGAAGAAAGGCTTCACTCAAGGTTTGAGTGGGGATTGATTGCAGACATAGAGCCACCGGACCTGGAAACCAAAATAGCGATTCTAAAGCGAAAAGCAGACCTCGAAGGCATATTCCTTCCTGATGATGTTGCGTTTTACATAGCAAGCAAAATAAAAAGCAATATCCGCGAACTTGAAGGCTCCTTGATCAGACTTATAGCTATTTCTTCACTTCGCGGCGTGCCAATCTCAAAGATGCTGGCTCAAGATGCCATCAGGAATTTCGTTCCTGTTGAAAATGAAGAAGGAATAACAATTGAAAAAATCGCCAGAATAGTAGCCGCTCACTACAAGCTAACAGTCGAAGAACTAAAATCAAAAAACAATTCCAGACAAATAGCTTTTCCGCGTCAAGTCGCAATGTATTTGTGCAAGAAACTAACAAAGAGTAGTTTTCCAGAAATAGGAAGAGCCTTCGGAGGCAAACATCACACAACTGTAATCCATTCCTACGAAAAAATAGATGCCCTGATAAAGGAAGATAAAAATTTCCACAGGGTCATTGACGAGCTAATTGATTGTATCTGCAGCTAGTTACGGATTTTCGGCAAAAAAGTTTTCCACAGATTTTTGAAAATTCAAAATCGTGTATCTTATCTCATTTCAATACTTAGTTAAAAGTTTTCCACATTTCCACAGGCTACCCCAAAAAATGCCCTGTGGATCTCTGTGGAAAACTCAAAATTTCAAAAAATTTTCCACAGGAAAAAAAGATTTCCACAGGTTTTCGGGATTTTTCCACAGCCCACTGTGGAAATTTTTCTCCTTTGTTTTCAATGAGTTAAGTGAGTTTTCCACATTTCCACAGGCTCCTATTACTACTACTAGATATAAAAAAATAATTTATTTTGATAGTAGTAATAGTAGTAGCAAGGGCAGACTTCCGAAATTTTGGAAAATTTGGAAGAATTAAAGAATCAAGAAAAAATCAAAAAGGAGAGAAGAATATGGAATTTTCGATAAAGCAAGAGACACTCAAAGAAGAGATAGGATTTATACAAGGCATCATAGATAAGAAGACAATTAGTCCGGCTCTATCGAGTATTCTCTTCCAATCGGTTAGCGAGGACAAAATTAGAGTAACAGGAAGCAACTTGGAGATGACAATGCATATTAACATGCCTGCGCAAGTTTCAGAGCAGGGCACAGTCTTGGTGAGTGCAAAGAGAATTTTCGACATAGCAAGATCATTGGATCTACCAGAAATTCGTTTTCGGGCCGAGGAGTCTTCATGGGTTCATGTTGAGAGCGGAAATGCTAAGTTTAGAATAGCAAGTATTGACGTAACTGAATACCCGGAAGTGCCTGCTGAAACGAAAGTAGGCGCGCAACTGGATTCAAATATGCTTTTGGCTTTTATTCAGATGACTGGCTTTGCTATAAGTCAGGAGCAGTCTCGCTATTTGCTGTCAGCTGCGAAGTTCTTGTCGGTTAACGAAAATGACGGAAAGTCTCAAAACCGTCGAAGAAAACTCAGAATGGTTACAACAGATGGACACAGATTAGCTATGGTTGAGAAGGACCTTGAAGGAGAATCTTCTGAGGTAGGCAATCTAGACATTTTAATACCTAGGCGTGCACTGCAAGAGATTGCAAAGATTTGTCGTCATGAAAATAAGCTTGGCCTCGGTGAAGATGAAAGGCATCTTTATTTCACCTCGGAAAACCGTAGCTTGATTGTTAGAAAACTCGTAGGGAATTTCCCGAACTACGAAGCCGTTATTCCAAAGGAAAGTCCCTTCGTGGCAGAGTTCGATTCTGCTACGCTGAGAGCGGCTCTTAGAAGAGTAAGCCTTATGGCTGATGAAATGAGCCATGCTGTCAAGATTACGCTGATGAAAAATGAAGCTGTTATAGAGGCTTTCAGTCAAGATGGAGAAGCAAAGGAAGTTATTCCTGTTGTTTACGATGGAGAAGATTTCACAATAGGATTTAACTCTCAATACATTCAGGAGTTTCTGGATGTAGTTTTGTCTGTGGGAGCATCGAAGGCATCGGAAAGCTCTGCTGAGTCGGTTGAAGAAACAGAAAAGGAGATAGAGTCAAATAAAGTGAAGGTTCGGGAAGTTGCTAAAGATGGCTCAGATGAAGAAAAGGGAAGAATCAGGTTTGAATTCCGCGACAGCAATTCGCAAGTTCTAATGAGACCACTTGGTTGGAAAGACTACAACTACGTTTATGTTTTAATGCCGTTAAGACTGTAGAGTTAACCAAAGTAGGTTAGAAGTAAAAAAGCGACTGCTTATTTTGGCAGTCGCTTTTTGCTTTATGGAGTTTTGCTGTAGGTAGAAAACTAGATGAAGAACGGAGCTAAAACGAGTGTGACGGTTGAAAGAAGTTTTATTAGAACGTGGAGACTTGGTCCCGCAGTGTCTTTGAATGGGTCTCCAACAGTATCGCCGACGACGGCGGCTTTGTGAGCTTCGCTTCCTTTTCCACCGTATTCACCTGCTTCGATCATTTTCTTTGCATTGTCCCAAGCACCGCCGCCGTTGTTTAGAAACAAAGCCATAAGGATTCCGACAATTGTTGCAACCATCAAGAATGCGGCCACACCTTCGGCTCCGGTTGCAGCGTTAGATGCCTGCTGTCCTCCCAGAGCTTCATAGAGGAATTTGAAAATTATCCCAACAACAACAGGCATTCCGACAGCCAAAAGTCCTGGTAGAACCATTTGCTTCAAAGCCCCACGAGTAACAATATCAACCGTGCGCCCATAATTCGGCTTAGATTTTCCTTGCAAAATTCCTGGGTCTTCTTTGAACTGATTACGAACATCTTCTATAACAACCTGTGCCGCTTTGCCTACAGCTCTTATCGCAAGAGATGAGAAAAGCAGAACTAACATCGCTCCGAGTAAAGCACAGATGAAAACAGCAGGTTTCGACAGATTCACAGAGTCAAGATAAAGTCCGTAGTGCCTGACTTCATCTAGATATGCAGAGAAAAGCAAGAAGGCGGCTAGTGCTGCGGAGCCAACTGCATAACCTTTTGTAAGTGCTTTTGTGGTATTTCCGACAGCATCGAGTTTGTCAGTCTTTTCACGGACAGAATCTGGCTGATTCGACATTTCAACAATCCCACCAGCGTTGTCGGTTATCGGTCCGAAGGTATCCATTGCCAGAACGTAGCCAGCAGTTCCGAGCATTCCCACAGTTGCAACAGCAGTTCCAAAAAGCCCGGCATCTCTGAGACCGGAAGCTTCAGCAAGATAGTAAGCAGCTAGTAATGCTACGGCTATAACTATCACAGGAATTGCAACACACTCCAAGCCAACAGCTATTCCGCTGATTATATTTGTTGCAGGGCCTGTTGTTGAGGCTTTTGCAATGCTTTGAACAGGGCGATAGTCAGATTCAGTGTAGTAACGAGTTATGAATAAGAATGCAACCGAAGTTAAAAGCCCGATGATTCCGCATGCCCAGAAGTAAATCCATGCGTTTGGTGCTTTTGGTGTGTTCAAAAGGAAATAACAAGTCACACCGAAGATAATCGCTCCTAAGAATGCAGTTACATAATAGCCGCGATTTAGAGCTTTCATCGGATTGTCGGTATTTTCAGGAGTTTTGACAATCATGACCCCTATGATTGAAGCTATCATGCAAAGAGCAGAAACAACCAAAGGGAAGAGAATAACGCCGAGTTGCTGGGAAGGTGCGAACATTGATGCATTTGCAGAAAAAAGCGTTGCTCCGAGAATCAAAGCTCCGATGTTTTCAGCAGCAGTTGATTCAAAAAGGTCTGCTCCGCGGCCAGCACAGTCACCAACATTATCACCTACCAAATCAGCGATAACAGCCGGATTACGAGGATCATCTTCGGGTATTCCCGCCTCGACCTTTCCAACTAAATCTGCCCCAACGTCTGCCGCTTTCGTGTAAATGCCGCCACCAAGTTGGGCAAAAAGAGCAACAAACGAAGCTCCAAATCCGAAACCCACTATCATCAGTGGGATTTTCTCAGCAGGAACATCGCTGACTTGCTTGACAAGCAAGAAAAGGAGGCTAATTCCGAGCATGCACATTGCAACGACGAATAATCCTGCGACTGCTCCGCCCCTTAAGGCTATTTGTAGAGCTTCATTCAAACTTCTCGTAGCGGCAGAAGCTGTTCTGATGTTTGCGCGGATTGAAGCCCACATTCCAACGTATCCGGCTACGGCTGAACAAATCGCTCCGAAAATAAACGAAGCCACAGTCCAAACAGCGAGCCAAACAGGTTCTACTGGGTCAGCCGAGCTTCTCTCTCTCAAGAAAGCATAGAGAATGAAAAGCAGCGCGGCAACAACGACGGCGAGCATTCCGATAGTTTTATTTTGCCGTCTCAAGAAGGCTTCTGCACCTTCTTTGATTGCTCCCGAAATCTTTTGCATTTCTTCGCTTCCCATATCGCGCCTTAAAACATCGCGCAACAAAAACAACGCAAAACCGATAACCAAAATGCTTATTATCAGAACTAGCCAGAGTTCCATTTTTTATTCCTCTCTTCTATCCTGAATTTTTGAAAGACTTTAAGCAAAAGCAAAATTATTGCCAATTTGAGCGAATAATTCAAATGTAGTCTTTAAGTTTGGTGAGGGATTATCTGTGGAAACAAAATTTTTATAATTTGCTTTCGCGATAAAACCTAACTTCTGCTTTTTCCAAAGTGGCCAAGCCTGCTCCGATTTCTGCATCTATAGATTCGAGAAATTTTTCGAGTTTTTCGCGCGTGTCAACTATTTCGACAACAATAGGCAAATCTTCAGAAAGTCTCTCGATCTTGAAAGTGTGTATAACTCGGCTATTTGCTCCAAAGCCCATGATTCCACGCAAGACGGTAGCTCCTGCCAATCCTTCTTCACGAGCTTTCCTTACAATCCATTCATAAAGCAACTTTCCGCTACTGTGACGGTCGCTTTCTCCTATGAAGATTCTCAAAAGATAACCTTCTTTTTGCAGGGACATATTGCCTTGCTCCTGTTCAAAAAAACTGAACCTCAAAAGCGAATTCTATTTCCAAATCAAATAAGCGATTGCTCTACCTATCCAAACAAAAAGAATACCGAAAACGATATGAGAGCCGATATTAAAAAATGCCAGAGAACTTTCGCCATCCCGAAACAGATTTACTGTTTCGTTACCGAAGGTAGAAAACGTAGTGGAACCTCCCAGAAAACCAGTAAAAATCAGTAATCTAGCCTCCGTTGTGAAGACGCCGCGCTCTTCAGCTAGGTAGGAAAGAAAACCGATTACGAAGCATCCAATCAAGTTCACCGCCAGAGTCCCAAAGGGAAAGGAAAAACTATTGCTTAAGTTTTGAACCCATCCGCTTACAAGATACCTAAGAATCGAACCTACAAAACCGCCTAAACCTATCAGCAGAAGTCTGTGCATTTTGAAAAACTCGACAAACTCTCCTATTTTCGTTTATTTTTTTCCATCAACTCTATAAATCTATCGAACAGATATTTTGAATCGTGTGGGCCAGGCGCAGATTCAGGGTGATATTGGACTGAGAAGATAGGTAAGAACTTATGCCTTAGTCCTGCAACGGTTTTATCGTTCAGATTGATATGAGTGATTTCCACTTCTTCCGAAAGAGAATCAGCGTCAACGGCAAAGCCGTGATTGTGGGAAGCTATCTCGACTTTTCGAGTTGTTAAGTCCATAATAGGTTGATTAGCTCCTCTGTGTCCGAACTTCAATTTGTAGGTTTTTCCGCCGAAAATTTGTCCTATGATTTGATGACCGAGGCAGATTCCGAACATGGGCTTTTTGGTTTCGGTTAGCTTCTTGATTTCCGGGAAAATCTTTTTCATCGAAGCAGGATCGCCGGGCCCGTTTGAAAGGAAGATGCCATCAGGGTTCATCTGCAAAACCTCTTCCGCAGGTGTGTCGGCAGGAACAACCGTTATGCGGCAGCCTCTTTTTGCAAGCTCCCGTAGAGAATTTGTCTTGACTCCGAAGTCGTAAGCTACGACATGGAACTTTTCTTCTCCTTCGGCAGGAAATTCGTAAGGAGTTTGTATTGTCACGAAGCTCGCAAGCTCGCGGTTTATCATTTCTGGAGAATTCTTAACTTTCTCAAGAAGGCTTACTTCATCTAAATCAGTCGTCGAGATAGCGGCTCGCATAGCGCCTTTGTCGCGTATGTGCCTTACGAGCGCCCGAGTGTCAATGTGTTCGATCCCTACGATGCCGTAGCGCTTCAGGTATGAATCTAAAGTTTCCGTAGCTCGCCAGTGCGAAACGAATCGGCTAACTTCACGCACGACGAAGCCTTCAACCCATGGTCTTCGGGATTCTACATCTTGAGAGTTCACGCCGTAGTTTCCGATCAAGGGATAAGTCATGCAAACGATTTGACCAGCATAACTCGGGTCTGTAAGGATTTCCTGATAGCCTGTCATTGCGGTATTGAAAACCATTTCGCCAAAGGTCTCACCTTCAGCGCCAAAAGAGTATCCGCGAAAACTCCTTCCGTCCTCAAGAACCAAAATAGCAGGTTTTGTTGCTCTCACAATTCTTCCTCTTCCTTTGCTAAATTGTCTCCCTTTTCAAGGTTGAGTTCGTATTCGCCTTTCTCTATGAATCCGATATTCGATGGCCAAAACCTAAAGAAAGCTTTGCCGTAAATGTATTTCTCAGGGACAAGTCCCCAATATCTCGAATCCGAAGAGTTGTCCCGATTATCTCCCATCACAAAGTAGTGATGCTCATCAATCTTTCTAAGAGGAAAATTCAAGGTGCTGTGGTTGTAGGTAGGTTCGAGGTATTTTTCATGCAATCTTCTACCGTTGATATAAACGACGCCGTTTCTGATTTCAATGGTTTCTCCCGGAAGGCCAATGACTCTTTTCACAAAGCTTTTTTCCGGGTCTTTCGGATACCAGAAAACCACAATATCGCCGCGCTCGATATGTCCCCAACTGTATCTTTGGATTTTGTAGTAGATGAGCTTATTAACCAGAAGTCTTTCACCATCGTGAAGAACAGGTAGCATCGAAGTTCCTTCAACTATCACAGGTTGCACGACGAAGACACCGATCAGAATAAAAATAGGAATGATTAGAAAGATGTCTCGAACGAATCTAAAAATCTCCAGTAGAAGATGGTTGCGGGCTTCCTTTCTAAAGTCATGAATTTCAATAGTTGAGTCATCTTCGGCAGATATTGTCCCGAAAGTAAAACTCTTTCTTCTTCTACCAAACATTTTTCTGATGAACTTCAAAACAAAGATTAGCTTATTGTTCATGGATAGGTCAAGGAAGAATTAGGTATTCTCAATGCAAGCAGTTTTTTGATATTCTAGACAAGGAGTTTGGAGATTTATGGAGCCACCTCTCAGAAGACCTCTTGTTTTGATAGTGATTGCAGGCTGGGGCTACCGCCCGCAAAAAAGCGGTAATGCAATAGCTTTAGCTCACAAACCCTATTACGACTGGATTTGTAGGGAGTATCCACGAACGCTTCTGAAGGCTTCTGGAACAAGGGTTGGACTACCAGAAGGAACTGCTGGAGATAGCCAGATTGGATACATGAACATAGGAGCCGGAAGGATTGTTCAAACTGATATTGTAAGGATCAAGCAGGCGCTAGAATCGGGCGCGTTCTACTCAAATCCTGCGCTTATCGAAGCGATGCAGAGAGCAAGAGAATCTTCACTTCATTTGATAGGGTTGCTGAGCAACGCCGAGGTTCACTCTTCGCAGGAGGCTTTATTTGCGCTTCTTAGAATGGCAAAAAATCACGGAGTTGAAAGGGTTTTTGTCCATGGGATTTTGGACGGAAAAGATGTGCCTGCTCGCACTGGTGACGTTTATATCGAGGCTTTAGAAGTCAAAATGAATGAAATCGGTGTAGGCAAGATTGCAACCATCTGCGGTAGGTATTTCGCGATGGATAAGGACGAGAATTGGGGTTTGACTGCCCGTGCATACACAATGCTGGTTCACGCTGAGGGTGAAAAAGCAATAAATGCAGCACATGCGGTGCGTGAGGCTTTCTTGCGAGGCATCTCCGATGAATACATCAGACCTATCGTTCTGATCAACCGTGAAGGGGATCCAGTGGCTACCATCAGAGACGGTGACGTTGTGATCTTCTTCAATCATAGAGCTGATGGAATGCGACAACTTGTAAAGGCTCTGGTGCAAAATGATAAATTCTCAGGTGCGTCTAAACCCAGAATTCATGCGGTTTGTCTTACAGAGTATTGCAGGGGCTTAAATCTTCGCTTTGCTTTCCCTAAGGAAGAATACCAGGGAACGTTGGCAGAGGTTTTTACAAACTATGGCATCTCGAATTGTCGCATAGCAGGAGAAGAAAGGATACAGCTTGTGACGGAATCTTTCGATTCGGGATTTCAAGCTCCTGGAAATATCGAGAAGTATATCTCAATAAAACCCAGAAACTTGAGCAATGGGTTTGCGCCTGAAAAAGAAAGTTTCAAGATTACAGATGCCGTCTTGTGGTGTCTTGAAAAAAATGAAGACGACGTCTTGATAGTTGATTTCGATGCTCCGGAAGCAGCGGCTAAACTCGGAAGTCTGGAGAAAACTATTGAAGCAGTCCAATTCATTGATACTTGCATTGGGGCAATTGTTGAAAAAGTTTTGAAAATGCAGGGAGTGGTAATCATAACAAGCACTCATGGCAATTCTGAAGAGATGATCTCAAGCTCCGGCAAGCCAAATGCTGCGAATACTACCAATCCCGTGCCTTTTCACTTGATAGACGAAAGCTCGAAAACCATGAAACTCAGGCCAAATATGGCTTTGAAGGATGTTGCTCCCACGATTTTGGAAATTTTGGGAATCGAAAAACCGGTTGAAATGACCGGGGAAAGCCTGGAATTGATTGAACTGTAACTTTTCTCGAAGGTTATTCGCTTTCTTCCAAAACCTTAGCGATGAAATCAACAGCATCTTTCGGTGAATCAGTTAGATAAATCAGCCCTAAGTCTTCAGGGTCTATATTTTTTTCTTTCAAAACTGTTGAAGTTATCCATGAAAGAAGCCCGCGCCAGTATTGAGAGCCGAATAAAACAAGAGGAAAATTGCGGATTTTTCTGGTTTGGATCAAAGTTAGTGCTTCAAAAAGCTCATCTAAAGTGCCGAATCCGCCGGGGAAGATGATGTAAGCGTTTGAGTATTTGATAAAAATAGTTTTTCGCACAAAGAAATATTTGAATTTCAGTGCCTTCGTTTGGTAAGGATTAGGTATTTGCTCCATTGGGAGTTCGATGTTACAGCCGATAGAGGTTTTACCTGCGAGAAAAGCTCCGCGATTAGCGGCTTCCATTATGCCAGGACCACCACCAGTTATGACCTCAAATCCAGCTTCCGCTAGGAGTCTTCCTGTTTCCATTGCCGCCTGATAATACGGATCATCTTCTTTTGTTCTGGCTGAACCGAAAACAGAAACTCCTCTTGTCACTGTTGCCATCGAGTCAAAACCGCTTACAAATTCACTCATGATGCGAAAAACTCGCCACGAGTCAGAGTTGTAATAACTATCAGTAGGCTCTGGTGAGCGTAGCAAGATTTCGTCTTCTGTTAACCGCCAGAATGATTTTTCTTCCTTTTCCTGCTTGACTTCTGCTATTGTTTTTGGCACTTTTGAATCCTTTTTATCACCTTTCATAGGTCTTTCAAATCCCCATGATATTGTAGCCGCAATCAACGTAGATGGTTTCTCCCGTGATTGCCGAAGAAAGATCGCTTAGCAGAAAAAGAGCTGTATTTCCTACCTCGCTTGCTTGGACATTTCTTTTAAGCGGTGCTCGTTCAGCTACGATGCTCTGCATCTTGCCGATGTCACCAACTCCCATGGCGGCGAGCGTTTTTATAGGACCTGAGCTGATTGCATTTACTCGAATGCTGTATTTTCCTAGATCGAAGGCAAGGTATCTAACAGAGGCTTCCAAAGCGGCCTTTGCAACGCCCATCACATTGTAGTTCGGAACAACTTTTTCTGAACCATAATAAGTCATAGTGACAATGCTCCCGCCGTTTGTCATCAGCCTCTTTGCATGTCTTGAAAGCTCAATCAGCGAGTATGCACTTATTTCTAGCGACATCAAAAATGCCTCGCGACTGGTTTCTAAAAACTCTCCTTCCAGAGCTTCTCGCGGAGCGTAGGCTATCGAATGAATCAAAAAATCGAGTCTTCCGTAATGTTTTTCAATTTCATCAAAGACTGCCTGGATTTGGCTTCTATCGGTGACATCGCAAGGCATAAGCAATCTGTTGGGCAAATTTGCTGTGAGCTTTTCAACCTTTTCTTTGAGTCTTTCGTTTTGATATGTAAACGAAAGCGTTGCACCTTGACTCAAGCAAGCTTCAGCGCAAGCCCATGCTATCGAGCGTTGATTGGCAACTCCGATTACCAGACCAATTTTGTTTTCCAAAAGCATAATCAATCTTCCATGTAAATTTTTTGTAGAGCTTCAAAATCAAAAAAGCGAATGTCTATATCAATTGTTGTTGCAGAAAATTTCCTAGCTAAGGATGCACGAAGTTTTGTCTCATCTTGCTGATCGAGTTGAGTAACCATGGCTAATAAGAGTTTTACTTTTTTAGGTGGCTTAATTTTTTCGAGTTTTTTTCTTACAGATTCGGCTTTGCTCAGAACAGCATTGATTTTCTCCTGCGCAATTGTGGAGCTTGCGATGAACATTACTTCAACAAGCGTTAAATAGTCTTTTTCAAAGAAAACAGCCGTGAATTCATCATTGCCGAATTTAACATGGCGTTTTAGTGTGACTTTCTTTTCTTGTTCTATCTGCCTAAGCGTCAAATCTTCAGCCAAAACATAGGCAGCGCAGACTTGGGGCAGTTCTTCTTCATCTATACCCAAAGTTTCGCACAATTCTTTAACTTCAACACTCAACTTTCTTTTTTGCGCTTCAGGTAGCATCAACTGCCAAAGTTCTTCATGTTTGTTTCGCAAGATTCTTTCCGATTTCTGAAGAATCAAGAAGGTACCTAGTGCCAAACCTACGATTGGCAAGCATACGACTAGGAAAATGGTTCGGGTTTGGGCTTCAACTTCAACCAGTTTCAACGTGAGAAAAGTGGCTAGACCTATCAAGACGGCAACGAATACTAGCAAAAAGATAAACGCAAGAATTAACGCCGTCTTTGAGTTTGAAAGGCTTATATGAATAGTTTGGCTTTGTTTCTCTGCTCTCATCAAACCGTTGTTGTTCGCTCGAACGGTATATCGTCAAAGTGCGTCATTCTTTTGAATTCGCGAAAGCGCTGATTTATTTCATGATATTCAAGCTCATCAATTCGCTCCGTGCCAAATTTTTCGACATTGAACGAAGCCATTACGGAGCCGTAGATCATTGCGCGACGCATTGCATCTTCGTTTATTTCCTTTTGGCTTGCTAGGTAGCCCATGAAGCCACCTGCGAAAGTGTCGCCTGCGCCTGTCGGATCAAACACCGACTCTAGCGGATAAGCAGGGCAGGCAAAGAAAGAATCCTTCGTGAAGAGAATAGCGCCGTATTCGCCGCGTTTGATGACCAGAGCTTTCAGATTACCTATATTCATCAGTTTCCTAGCCGCTTTGTGAATGTTAGGTTCTTCCGCCAATTGTCTAGCTTCCGCATCGTTGATTATCATGCAATCAACGGTTTTCATTGTTTCGATGACATCCTCTTTCATTGAAGAAATCCAGAAATTCATTGTGTCCATTGCGACGAATTCGGCATTAGGACATTGCTCACGAACTTTTTTTTGCAAAGTCGGCAGGATGTTAGCCAAAAATAAAAGGCGCGATTTTTTTGATTCTTGAGATAACTTCGGCTGAAAATGCTCGAAGACATTTAGTTGAGTTTCGAGCGTGTGGGCAACGTTCATGTCGTAGTCGTATCTGCCGCGCCAGAAAAAGGTTTTTCCATCAGGCACTATTTCAACGTCATCGGTGTTGATGTTGTGGCGTTTGAAAACTTCCCATTCTTTTTCGGTGAAGTCCCCGCCGACAACTCCAACAGCACGGACTTTCGTAAAAAAGCTTGCCGAGAGAGAAAAATGCGTTGCCGCACCGCCCAAAACTCTTTCTCGTTTCCCGAAAGGAGTTTCTAGTGAGTCGAATGCAATCGAACCAACAACGGTTACAGACATTTGTTCGCTCCTTACTGGCCTTGCCCAAGCGAGAATCCGGGCTTGCCGTTGAAGTAATAAAGATTTTCAGTTTTTATAAAATCGAAACCTGCTTGTTGAAAGCGTGTGAGCAAGTTGATTACTTGTTGATGGGTTATAGGATTACCGTCGGTTGAGATGAAACGGCATCTCCAATGATCGACGCAGAAAGTATCCGGAAGACCATCGGGATAAACTTTCGTGCCACGATTTGAAATCATCTGCAATTTCAAACCGTCACCGTTTAGCTGTTCTATTTTCTTGCCGAATTCTTCAGCAGAACCGTAGAACTTGCCATTCCACCAATGAACGAAAACATCAACACCCATTAGCTCTTTCTTTTCTGGTTCCGGAACAGAGTAAAGGGGTTTTCTAGGCATCTGATCCAGCTCTTCAGCAGATTTATATTGCACCGGTTTCAGAACTTCTGGCTTCTGACCAAGTCTTTCGACTACGGCTTGTGCAAATTCTTTGGTGCCGACTTTTTGCTTTGAAACACCTTCTTCGTAAATGTCGTAGGTGTGGATACCATCTTCGATGGTTTTAAGCCATGCGTTATGGCATAATTCGGCAACATCAGGTTGGTTGATATGAACTAGCATCATAACGGCGGCTAAGAAAAGGCCCGAAGGATTGGCTAAATTTTGTCCTGCTCTACGCGGCGCAGAGCCATGGATAGCTTCAAACATGGCTATGTGTTCACCTATGTTTGCTGAGCCTGCCAAACCAACGGAACCAGCGATCTGAGCCGCTACGTCCGAGAGAATATCTCCATAGAGGTTTGGCATTACGACAACATCGAAGTTTTCGGGAGTGTCCGCCAGTTTTGCGGCTCCTATATCAACAATCCAATGATCGGCTTGAATCGAAGGATATTCTTTTGCGATTTCGTCAAACAATTTATGAAAAAGCCCGTCAGTTTGCTTCATTATGTTATCTTTGATGAAAGCCGTGACTTTTTTGCGGTTGTTGCGAACAGCATATTCAAAGGCATATCTGATGATTTTTTCGCAACCTGGTCTGGTTATGAGCTTCAAGCACTGCTCGACCATGTTTGTCTGCCGATGCTCGATCCCAGCGTATGTGTCTTCTTCATTCTCTCGGACTATGACAACGTCCATGCCGGGGTGTTTTGTCTTGATGAAGGGATGATAAGAAACACAAGGTCGAACATTTGCGAAAAGTCCTAAAGCTTTGCGAACCGTAACGTTTAGAGACTTATAGCCACCACCCTGAGGCGTTGTTATCGGAGCTTTCAAGAAAACCTTCGTTCTTCTTATTGATTCCCAAGATTCGGGAGCTATTCCTGCTGTGTTTCCGGCGAGATAAACTTTTTCTCCTATTTCAATTTCTTCTATTTCAATCCTTGCACCTGCTTCTTTGAGAATATGCAAAGTCGCATCCATTATTTCGGGACCAATCCCATCACCTTTAGCAACCGTAATCGGAACATTTCCCATAACTTTTCTATCCCTTGTTTGATTTAATCAGAAAATCAATAGTATAAGCGAAAGGAGATAGGTTAAGCAAATCAAGCTCTAGCTGTTATTTGCGTGTGTTTACCAGCAGGCTAGGTCGCAATTTTATCGATTTCTTTAGCTAGAGCGAAATCTAGTTGCGTTAATCCGCCTTCGCTGTGAGTGGTGATGAAAAATTCTGCATATCCCCACCCGAAGAAAATATCAGGATGGTGAGCCATTTCTTCAGCAATTTCCCCGACCTTGTTTACAAAAGACAGGCTCTCACGGAAATTCGGAAAAGAGAATCTCTTTTTAAGTTTTGATTCGACGACTTCCCAGCCTTTCAATTCGGCAAGATGGCTTTCGATTTCCTGCTCTGACAATTTTCGCCTCTGCATTCCTCTATTCCCCACTTTTGAGCTATACTTTCGTTTCGGATTATATCTAACAATCGAGAGCAATCAAAATGAGAGCATTTGTTTTGATTATTTTGTTACTTTCGATTCTTGCTTGTAGCTCTGAAGAGAAGGAAGAGAAAAGACCAGTTGAGGTCTTGAGAGAATACATGATTGCTTTCAAAAAAGGCGATTCAGCAACGATGAGATCGCTTCTTTCAAAAGAATCAGTGAAAATGGCAGAACAAGAAGCTCAAGCCCGAAATATCTCCTTAGATGAAGTGATAAAACAAGAAACTCTCTTTTCCGAGCATCAAACAAAGGTTGAGTATAAAAACGAAAGAATCGAAGGAGATCAAGCAAGAGTTGAAATCAAGACTCCCTACGAAACTTGGGAAACTGTTTTCTTCGTTAAAGAAGACGGAAAATGGAAGATTGCAAAAGAAAAATTTGTGGAAGAAAATCTCAAAAAGGCGCAGGAAAGCGTTGAAGAGCTTAATCGTCAAATACAGGAATACTTTCCGAATTTGCAAGAAGCACATAAAGAATCATCGAATCAGCGGGACCTTCCGAGGTTACAAGAGGATTCAAATTCAAAGAGAACGACTTCTGAAAATCGGGAATAAATTTTGTGACTTGAGTTTGACAATCTGAATGCGTGTTAGTTAGCAGTTTCTAGCGAAATTCATAGCTGTAAAACACAGGGAATCCGAGCGAGTCAACATATTTTATGACGCTAACCGTTACTTGATGAGTTACGAAAATGACAAACGGTTTTTCAGTAAAAAACCTCTTTATTCTCTCAACTCTTTCCAAGAATCTATCTATATCTCGCTTTTTCAGTTGCGTTTTGCATTCACCGAGAATAACGTATCTTTCATTATCCTTTCTCGCAAAACCAAATATATCTATTTCCTCATAGACGTTGCTCGAAATCTCTATGAAGGTTCTGCGTAAATCTCCTTCAAGCGTGAAAGAATATCTTTCTTGGAGAATTTTCGGAAGGTATTTATGAGCCTCATTCTCAAGATAGTATCCGAAAGTATGAGCAAGCCCACCGAGTTGTTCCCGTGTCTTCTTGTGTTCCTCGGTAAGCGTTTTGACTTCTTTTGAAAGCTCTTGAAGTCCTTTTTCTGTCTTTTTCTGAGCTTCTGTCAGTTCTTCTAGTCTCTGTTCAGTTCTTTGCTGTGCCTCGGCAAGTTCTTCGAGTCTCTGCTCGGTTCTTTGTTGAGCTTCTGCTAGTTTCTGTTGAGCCTCTGCCAGTTCCT
>RFGC01000046.1 GCA_003697135.1 Acidobacteriota bacterium | reverse complement strand
GCTCTATCACTTTTTGTCTTGTTAGAAAGAATGCTAGTGGATTCTCGCAAGTCTTTAAAAAACACTTCTAAGATTTTTTCTGTTATAACATTTGCTTCTTCTAAGTAATCTTTTTCTGTAATTGCAAGTAGTATTTTTGAGTTATTGTCAACTATGTCTTCTTCTACAGTTTTGAGTTTAGTATCAGCAAAGTAAACTGAAGAAACAACTCGAGAAGAGTTACAATATGCAATACTTTTCAATCTACTGCGGTTTATTTGCATTTTTACGTGTGCGTCAAAGTATTCTTTTATATCTACTATGTTCTCGTTGTTTTGCAGTATTTTTATTATTTCTATGATATCTTTATTTGAAAATTCAGGAGCAAAAGCTGCTTTGAGATAGCCGTTCAATATAGGTACAATAGCTTGATAATAAGTCCCACCTTCGTTTGAAACAATGTTAGTTTTAATGATAACGCTTTTTACACTTGTGAAAATGTTTGAAGAAAAGTCGCTATCTACTTGACTCATTTTAGCTATTTCTTTACTAACAAATTTTTTGAAGTTAGAGTTTTTATTCTTTGCTTTTATTATTTCATGCAAATCTTTTATAAGCATAATGTCATTATATACTGTTTTTTCTGTGATGTTTTTTAGTGTTTTTAGCGAATCAGCTAAAAGATATTCACTCACTCTTTCATTTATAAGGCTAGGCAAAGAGCTGTCTATTGAGCTAGGGTACAAAGGATGGTCTGGGCTGTATATATGATATCTTCCTTTAAATCTATCAAAACGATCGTCATAATTCGGGAGTTCAGGTATATCGTAACCAAAAAACATGAATAAAATTATACTAATATATTGATAAACTTTTGAAAAAACTCAATTCTTTTTAATCAAAGTGCCAGAGCGAGTTCTCTTTAAATTCAAGCTTACCTTGCTCTAAGTCTAAAATGGCTCAGGCACATTTAGTTGAATGAGATCAATCATTCTGTCACTTCTTCCCCTTCCAGTTCTGCCAAACTTTGCTGGATCACTTTCAACTCATCATCAGTTAAGCCCCAAAGTTCTGCAGCTGCTTGGTCTATGTCTGCCTCAATCTGGATAAGGGCAGCCTCATTGCCTGCTTCCGCTGTCGCGTGTGCTTTCTGTGATAACTTCGACAGCTGCTGGTGCACATCTTTAGATGGATCGTAAAGCGGGATGCGAATGTGCTCAAGGATGTGAGGGGTTCCAAAACTCTTACCGCCTTCTTGAGAATAGACTTTTGCAACAAAATTTGCTAGTGAAGAATTGACTAGAGCACAAACATAGTGTGCTTCCTCAGCTGTTTTGCAAGCGACAAGGGTAACAATGTGCTGTGGTACAACCGGTTT
This sequence comes from Acidobacteriota bacterium, assembly GCA_003697135.1. Taxonomy (GTDB): domain Bacteria; phylum Acidobacteriota; class Blastocatellia; order Pyrinomonadales; family Pyrinomonadaceae; genus J014. The sequence continues at coordinate 5,240 of RFGC01000046.1, read as the reverse complement.
ACCGTCATGTTCCCCGATAACAGCGGCAACAAGAGAAGATGCAATGTTAGGCCACACCACCTTCCACGGCGCGAAGGTATAGGTGCCTACGTCCATGATGCCATAGAATTCACTTTCCTTTTTTGATAGAATCTGTTTCCAACCACTGCGGTTACGGAGTTCTTGCTCAAAGCTTTTAAGATAGCCGTATGTCTTGATATAGTCCTTCTGCATGCGACTTTCAGGGTAGGCACGAGCTGGGTTTTTGGGGTCCTGTGGCACAATAATCCACGCCGAAGGCTTCGCCTGCCATCGCTGAATATCTCCACCGCGCAATAGTGGGTATAGCAGGGCAGGCTCAATGGGTTTGTTTACATTGTTTATCTTAATCTTAGCACCTTCTGTGATATTGCGCACTATCACTAGCCCATCAGGAAGAGTTCCTTTTAGCTCCACCCAGTAGACGGCGTTAGCCCCACCAGTGTTCGCGCCGAGGTGAGCTTTGTAATCGGAACGGCCCAGCACCTTGCGCACGGCGCTGAGCGCCCTGGGGTGAACGGTGAGCCAGGGAGAGGTGGGGTCTCTGGGGTTAACAGGTTCGGCAACGAAATCCAGTCGCTTTGTGGCTTGGATTAATTCGTCAAGGGTGCTGTCGTAAGTAAAACTTTTACTACCGTTTTTGCGCCAGACAGTATATTTAACCGGATAGGTTGTGGGGCTGCCTTTTTCTAGCACCATCACTGCCGTTCGAGTGGTCGCACCTTCAAAGAGTTGTAGTGCTACCATATCGTCCACGCTTACTACTTTTATAGGGCACGGCTTCTTATCGCCATACGATGGCAGTTTAAAGCGCCTGAAGCCCGCTCCTGCGGCTGTTTTGAAGAGGGTCTGGGTAATCACAAAGCCTAGCCGTCCACCTTCTTTTAATTGGCGGTCAATTGCTACGTAGGTCATCAACGCAGCTATATCCCCCTTAACCATGCCGAGGCGTGGCCCCCCACCATTAGAGGAACCTTTTAAATTATAGCGATGCCAAAGCTCAATGATGTCATTCCTGTAGTTAACGGGCAAATTTTCCCAGTTTACCCAAGGAGGATTGCCAACAATATAATCAAACTCTCCTATAGTCAAAGGGGCAAAGTTGTTTTTAAGTATCCGTGCTATCAAACCTTGTTTATCTACATACAGTATTTGTTCGTAAAGCTCTCTCGCCTCTTCATCGTTTTTGTTTGTCCAATTTGATGAGTCAAGATTGAGGTCTGTCTTTATACGATCCAGGAAAACATCCGGTTCAATTTCGTTTTTGATGCTTTCTTCCAGCAAGTCGCAAAATTGGGGGAAGAGTTCTTTAGTGCAGAGAATTTCAGGCACTAAGAAGGTGCCGGATGGAGTTTCAAATTTGTAAAGCCCTTGTAAAAAAGTTTCCTCAGCCAAAGCTGGTTTCCTGATTGAATCTGCGAGGTAAACGGGGATACTGATGTTTCCCTTGCGGTATGCCAACAGGTCGGCAATAGCCAAAAGATAGTTAACTTTTGCAGTGATGACCGCCGCAGGGTTGATGTCTATGCCAACAACGTTAGTGATAATGGCGTTGAGAAGTTCACTGCTATCCACCATCAGTTTTCTCCCCAACTCCTTCATGCGAGCAATAATCAACACCAAAAATGTGCCAGAGCCACAGGCAGGGTCAAGAAAGCGTACATTCATCAATTTCTTTAGCAGTTGATGTTTCGCTTGTTCAGGGTCAGCAGTAAAAAATTCTTCATCTACCAGATTAAGCACATATTGCGCCAGCCCGTCTGGTGTGTAGTATTCTCCTAGATTGTGGCGAATTTCACGAGGTAATAGGCAATGGTGAAGCGATTTGAAGAGATCGCTCGTATTTTCTTGTGTTATAGTTAGCGTTTTAAAGTCGTATTCGGATAAGCGCTTAAGCAGTTCTCGTATGGCATCTTCTATCTGGTTGTCCCAAGCGTAGAGATACCAGGAAAATAAGTCCCCTTCTAGCAAATTAAGTAGGCCGTAGGTACGGAAGATACCGCCATCTTCCATATTTTGGATGTGATATCGCAGATTGTCACTATTTTCAGTGGCCAGTTCAACAAAAGAAGGTTCTCCCAGCTCAAACTTGAAATGATGCGATAAAGCCTCTCGAGCTATGAGTTTGATCAGCAAAGCGTAGTACGTGTCCAGAACGAAGAAAAAACGCTCTATATCTTCCGAGTTACTCACTTCAAAGTCGTCCTTGCTCAGCGACTTTTTGAGTGACTCCATTTTGCTGCCATCAATTGGCACGTTGAAAGAAAGCCGCCAATGTTCAAAGAGGTTGTGTACTATATAGGTCTTCGCCTGTAGCGCATCGTTTAAAGCACGATATAAAGCACGCAAGACGTTTTTAGTACGCAACTGTTCAATGTTGAAATCGCGTTTGAGGTTTTCCGCCGTCAGCGCAATTCCAGATGAAATCCCTGCTAACAAGCGGAGCAAATACTCTAAAGAGTGCTGCGTAACAGGCTTGGGACCATAAACAGAAAAGTCCCCGTCACGGCATAGGACGAAGACGATGTAGCGTCCATCGAAAGCTACACCGCCTATGCGGTTGATATCTTGCTTTTGTTTTTTTGCTAAGCCAGTAATGTAGCTTTTGACTTGATTAACGGCGCGCTCCGTTTGCTGATGAGAAAGACTGCTACCCAGTGTCCCTGGACGCTTATACTCAATGACAAAGCGATTAAAGACGGCATCGGCTCGACCTGTCGCGAGAGTATATTGTGTTTGGCTCTGCGTGCTCAAGCCGGCCTCTTTACAAAATTCTTCAAGTAAAGAGTCCATTTCTTTTTGAAAATCTGATTCATTGGGCTGTTTAGGCAGGACTTCTTCTAATTTTCTCAGAATTATACTTGCGTGCTTGCTAAGAATTTGCTGATAAAGCCCATCTTGGGCAGCCTTGTTCAACTTTGCGCCTTTCATACTATTTTGGTTTTCCGATGTATTACGAGCTTTCAACCGTACATTGGTCAGATTCATATATAATAATTTTACTGAAGATTCCAATTGATAAAACTACTAAGACCATCCTATAAGGTCGCCTTTTTCAAGCCCACCTTGGTCCGATTTGTACAAGATCTGATATATACAGCCCAGACCATCCTTTGTATGTCTTTCAAGCCCACCTTGGTCCGATTTGTACTTGGTTACGATATACCTGAACTTCCGCATTATAATGACTTTCAAGCCCACCTTGGTCCGATTTGTACTTGGTAAAGCGATTTAAAAAGATCGCGAGTTTCTTCCTTTCAAGCCCACCTTGGTCCGATTTGTACCACGCACCCTCATGAAGCGACCATAAGAAGAGTCGAACTTTCAAGCCCACCTTGGTCCGATTTGTACATGCAGCGCTGGCGCCTGTGGGGCGAAAACCTCATCACTTTCAAGCCCACCTTGGTCCGATTTGTACTTAGAACAAATAAAAACGCACGAGCGTTGGAAGGTATCTTTCAAGCCCACCTTGGTCCGATTTGTACAGCGGCATCCGGATCAAGCTCATTGAAGCCTTCGCCACCTTTCAAGCCCACCTTGGTCCGATTTGTACCCAAGCCCTACGCTCTTACTCAGATTTCCATTCCGACTTTCAAGCCCACCTTGGTCCGATTTGTACTTACCTTGTGCTTCAACAGTGACTGATTTTAATGAGTCCTTTCAAGCCCACCTTGGTCCGATTTGTACCCCAGCAGGATCGCCATAGCAATGATGTAGAAAACCGAAAATTTTTATTTTTTTTACTAGCATCCCTTTGTTTTGCCTTCCATTGTTATCACTCTGCCATCGACATGCTGGCAAAATCATACGCTGTGCGATCGACTGCACAAAACAATAGGTTGCGCTTGTGCTTGCATTTTTCTCAAATGACGTATATTTGCAGTATGTCAGCGAGACGCAAAAATGGCGAGCAAAAAGTTCGCGCTCATCGCAGCAAAGCAAAAGTTCGTACGTATAGTATTAGTGATATGAAAACAGCGACACGCAAGAAGTGGCAAAAGCTGCAACAGCAACAACAGCAACAGTTAGTAAGCATTGACGCTCAAACAGTATATGAGCAGCTTTACGCATTGATCATGAGTTATATTAATGATCGCTTAGACAGAAATTATTTAGAAGAATACAACGCTGCTAAAGACGTTGTGCAAACTTTATTCTTCTGTCTTTTTACAAATGAAGAAGTTTTAGACGATAATGCTAAAAAAATAATGAAAAAGTATACTAACACTTTTGCTGATATAAAAGCAAAAGCATTAACAATATGTAACATTGAAGATCTGCGTGATTTCGCTTTAGAAAAAGCAAAAGAGATTGTCGCTAGAGAACGTGTTTTTGCGAAAAAAAACATCATAGACAAAGACGGTATATCTTTGTCACACAAAAGTTTTGTGACGGCGCAATTTATAGAAAAGAACTTGAATGAAGATAATGATAAAGTGTCAACCTTTGAAGCAACTTACGATGATTATTGTGAAGAGAATGAAAATGATACAAGTAAAGTAAGTGTAGAAGCTTATGATTTTGTAATACGTTTCAGAGAAGAGATTTATTCAAAGATACAAGACTTTACGCTTGCGCAAAAGTATTATCATGCAATTATGAAGTTCATAAAAAGCCACATAGAAAGAGGTATGCTGGAAGGCGTTAAGCAAGTTTATAAAGTGCAAGATAAAAAGTACTTAGATAGTGTAGATGTTAAAACAAAAGAGACTATACTAAAGAATTCTATTGAGATATTGAAGCAAAAAATAAATAAATCAATGCTTAAATACAATACAACTTATGAATCTTTTGCGTCTCTGTTTCTAAGGCGTCATTCAGACCCTGCAGGCATATCTATAGATGCTATGCTGCGCACTAACATAAAAGCTGTAGCTAAAAAAGCAATAGTTGCGTATTTTTCATCAGCACATATCAAAATCTTCAGCAATGTAGATTAAAAAAATATTTTTTTTCGTATAATTTTAGGCATGGAGTTTATCAACGAGACCAGATCGCCGATAGTTATTAGTCTTAATCGTTATAATGTCATAACTCTCCCAGAAGGCCGTGTTAATCTGCCAGAAGGCGTTGCAGCTTTTGTATTTAATTACATGTGCGAGTTCATACGTGCAAGAGGAGGCGATGCAGCTGTGTCTTTCATTTTAAATGAAAAAGAAAACAAAGAATTGGGGTGCAAATACGGCGATGATTGTTTTTGTAGAAAAAGCAAGCGAGTTGTT
>RFGC01000045.1 GCA_003697135.1 Acidobacteriota bacterium | reverse complement strand
CGTTGAGGCAGTAGCGATACAGGTTCGGGTCGCCTGAAGCCGCGTCTATCGGGTCTCTCTGCAGCCACCGTGCCGTGCGCGGGTCGTACTCCCGGGCGCCCACATGGTACAAGCCTGTCGCGGGGATGTATTCGTACCCATACGCCCCGTTCCACCGAAACGGCTGGCGCGTGGTCTCAGTACCGGTCGGCAGCGGGTTGCCCCAACTGTCGTAGTGATACAGGTCGGTCGGCACACCCTGCGGGTTCAGCAACGCCCGCACATGCCCTAAGCCATCTATCACATAGTAGCGCGTGTCGGCAGGATTATTCAGATCAATCCGCGCTATCGGACCCAACAACCCCCACACATATTCATACATCCCTTCAGGCGAGACCTCTCCGATTATCGTGTCGCCTTCATAAAGGTAGTAGGTGCGTCGGGTGCCCTGCGCAGTTTGCACCTCTTCCCAAATCCGTCTCCCCAGCGCGTCATAGCCTGCCCGATAGACCCCCGCGGCGGGCGAGGCGGCTTGAACCAAATTGCCCCAGATATCGTAGGCATACTCCCAGCTCACCACACCCCCTGCCGACTGTCCAAAGTTGAACAGCACCATCAACAGGTCGGCGTCGTCCACCTGTCCATCGCCATTCAGATCTTCTGGGCAGGGGCAATCGGTGCGTCCAAACGCAAACTGTACCGCCAAGAGGTCGCTATCATCCACCTGTCCATCTCGGTTCACATCCCCTTGGAGTGCCTCCCCCCGATCGGTGGTCCACCAGCGCTCGCGTTCGCCGTTGGGCGTGTAAGCGAAGTACCAGTTGTTGTTCACTTCGGTGCGCGGCACATAGAGCAGCTGATTGAAGCGATAGACCCAGCCTGCGTTCCCCCAGAGGTTGCCGCCTAAATCATAGGTAAAGGTAGTCTGTTGCCATTCCTCGTTGCCCTTCCGACGCTTCTCGTACGCCAGCTGTCCCAGGGCGTCATAGTCCCATTCCCAGCGGATAGGGTCCACTCCCGGCAAGGTATCGATGGCTCGTGCGAGGGCGCCGTCCGGGTAATAGCCTGGTTGACCGTCGTAGCCGTCATAGTCGAAGGAAGCGAGCAACTGGTTGTTCCAGCGCCACTCAACGGCGCCGAGGGCGCCGACCGATTGCGCATCTGCATAGGTGAGGGTGGTGGTGAGCTGATGGCTGCTGCCAAGCGGACGGATGGTCTGGCTCTGGAGGCGTCCTGCGTTATCATAGCTATAGGAAGCCAGCAGCTGATTGTTGTAGTAGATGTTGGTGAGGCGTCCCGCGTCATCATACACATAGCGCAGGGTACGCTGCCATTCGCCTTGGGTCGTGGAGAGTGACAGCGTGCTGGTTTCCACCTCGCCACTCGGATAGTAGGTATAGGCGTGGGTATAGCTGATGCCAGCGCCGTAGAGCATGGTCTGCTCCTGTGCCAACCGACCCGTATTTGCTCCGACCTCGTATTCATAAATCCACTGGTGCGTGGAACTCGAGCTCTGCACACTTTTCAGCCGTCCTGCTAGGTCATAGCCGAAAGTGTAGGAAGGTGGGTTGTTGGGATTATTCAAACGGATGTGTTTGAGCAATCCACCCTCATACTCAAAGTAGATGTGTTGCCCATCGGGCTTGCGCCAGCTCTCCAGCTCACCACAGCAAGAATAGGTGAACTCCTCGGTGTTGGAATCGCCGTCGTAGCGCACGGAGCGTAGCTGATCGCGCAACCCATACCCATAGTTCACACCGATGCCATTCCCGCCTTCCACACGGGTTAATCGCCCACGCTGATCGTAAAGAAGCCGGGCAAAGCGCTGCCCACTGTTCAAGTTGTCCCACGTCCCACCGATGCGAATCTGGTTCAGCAGCCCCGCTGCGCCCAGTTCCTGTTGCAGGTTGTAGTCGAACCAGACTGTGCGCCCACGCGCATCGCGAACGCCACGCAGCCCAGGACCCTGCCAATAAAAATCGACCTGCGTGTCATCGCTCCAGCGGATGATGCGCGGTGCTCCGAGCATTGTCCAGTCAATTTCTTGCCAGAGCAGGCGGTCGGTGCTCGGCTCCACTTCAACACGACTGGGGCGTCCGAACAGGTCATATTGGCTGATCTTGACCGAGCGTCCTGTCGGGTCGGTTATCTGCTGCAGCTTATTCTGGAAGGGATGCCCCGGAGGGTAGTAATTCAGCGTCCATGGGTTTCGGTCTGGCTCCTTGAAGGTTTGGAGCAAGCCAGGACCTGTATAGGTCATCTCCCAGCGATGATTGGCGCCATCGGTAATCGCGCTGGGCAGTACGGGATAGTCGAAGTGCTCATACTCGGCGTAGGCACTCACTCCCGTTGGGTCGTGCACACTTTGGAGCAAGGTCTCACCGTTCCGCTCCGTGTAGCCAAACCGCCATGTGCGCGTAATGCCCTCTGCAGGATAGCGCTGCTCTGTCTTCGTGATTGCCAGCGGGTCGTTAGGATTAGCGAAGGTATGTTCAATCTCCCACTTGGGTTGGGAGCTGCCCGCATTAGCAAAGAAGCGGATTAAATCCACCTGTCCGTTTACCTGGTTGAAGCGATAGACAAACCTTTCAGTGGCGCCGCTGGCAGCCAGCGATGGGCGTTCGTAAGTCGCCTCCACAAACTTGCCTGTCGACTCATCGGTCAAATAGGTTAGCTTGGTTTGCAGAGCATCGCGTTCTGTCGTAATCCGAAATCGAAGCGGGTCGATCCATTCATAGGTATAAGTGTAGGGAATTAGGTTGCCCCAGGAGCGCGAAATAAGCCTGGAAGCGACGAAATTCGAATGCATATTGGACTGGAAGGCTTGACGAATCAGATCCTGCTCCCCCTGTGGGGCATTTCCCCAGGCAAGATTTTGCTCAATTGCAGGCGCACCTGAAGCAGTACCTGACCACATATTATAAACTCGGATGGTCACTGAACCCGGAGTAGCTGATAGATGTTCATAGTGCACCCGCTCCTGAACAGACCTAAGCCAATCTTCACCCGTAGGAAGAAGTGTACTGGGGATGATAAAGCGTTGCCCGCGTGAAACGAACTCCATCACAACTTGCGGCTCCGGGTTCCTTGCCGAGTTCAACCACTGCATTGAGTCCCCGGTTATGCTCAGCGTGGATCCAGAAATCGGGTCATAGATGGCACGAAAGCCATCCCCTTGGAGAACGAACACACTTATTCCCAGTGGATCAGTGGCACGAACCAGGGGAGCATGAGAGGCATAGAACCGCATGACATCGCCATCGTCCTCCATAAGAGGTCCAAAAGTATACTGCCATCCCCCCTTCGCGCGCATATTGCCAGGCGCGCCACCATATAAGGTAAAAAAGCCGTTATCGTCCGACTCCAGACAAGAAAAGACCCCGAAGGCTGGATGATATTCCCATAACCCATCGGCTCGCTTGCGCCCCAGAAAGCGCACCACGGTACCATCTACATCGTAGATATGAACTTCACGCACTCGCTCTGGGAGAAGTTGATCCAGTATACTGCGCTCTCCACGCAATCGCCACACCCACTCCGTTGCTGTGCCGCGCCAAAAATCCTTCAGTAAATCACTACTTCCTTGATCAATCACACCCCGATTGGCAATCACCAACTGCACACTATCCAAGCCATACCATGACGAAGGAGACAAGCGTGTATTGGCTATGGGTGAGGAGGTATAGGTCCACCCGAAATTCAAGACATCAACCGCAGGAAATGGGATTGGAGAACTGACCTGTCCTGTGACAGGACGCATCCCGCAGAACTCCACGGCGCAGCCCAGTGCCTCTGCACCGTCAATCAGCGAGGTCGAGGAAACCAGGTATATCTCATCACCTACCGTGTAGACATCAAAAAGTCGGTACACACTGCTATCAGCACTCGCACTGCGGCGGGGATGAGTCCGCATCACATCTCCTATCGGACGATCGCACAAGCTCCCTTCGCAATGATAGGTTGCTCCTGAAGTCGCTTGTCGGATGTCAGCCGACTCTATAACTGCATAGGGTACCTTGACATAGTATCTGACTACGGTCGCTTCACCCTCTTGAACCACCTCCTCCTCTACAGGCAATACCCACACTTTTGAAATTGCAAACTTAGCCTCGTTCACGGTTCCTTCGCTTGTAGACACACTCACAGCATTACCCAGTCCTTCACCTTCCTCAAAACCAGGACCGCCTGAAACAGTTGCTTCGGCACGAGCGGTTGCAGACGCACTACCGCATCCATAGGCTCCTCCCACACTTGCTGACGCATGGAGCCTAAACGCTGTAATAACGCGCACTTCCCGCACGGGAGGTGGTTCATTTCCTATCCAGACCAGCTTCAACACAGTACGCCCATCACCCTCGACGCGTCCATCTCCGTGAGGAGGCATACCTTGGGAACAAGTTTCACCAGCCATACTCGCACTACTGGTGAATTGGGACGACATGCCACTGTACTCGAATCTGGTGCAATAATGATTTGGCTCATTATTAGCCCCGCATCCCTCCGGATATAGGTGCGAGTAGGGATCCATAATCGAAGCAAGACAGCCAGCAGAAAAAGGGTATGATGAGTTTTCACAGATGACGGTAAAAATTGTTCGCCATTGTCGGGAAACATTCCAGTAGCTTAAACCCTCTTCCTGATAATCAATGACCCATTGTGCCTGGAGGGGGGAGAGAAGGAGAAAAACCGCAACAGCGATCAGCACGCAAATTGCCCCCCCCCCCCGCTGAATTGGAGCGGGTGGTGAGGTTTGTTGCTCTCTGCCCAAGTGCCTTTCTGAACATTGCCTTCCTCCTGTGCCTGTTCGGAACGGTTTGGGTTTCCTGTGCCTATATTATAGCACATTTTCGCGCGTTTGTCAAGGGGGCAGGAGGGTATTCGAAAAACCGCGTAGCAGGGACAGTCTTGTCCCTGCAGGGAAACGCTTGGACAGGACTGTCCAAGGCCACGACCCCGTAGCAGGAACCGTCGTGTCCCTGCATGGAAACGCTTGGACAAGACTGTTCAAGCCGCGGGGTTCCGTTGAACTGGTGTGTGCGTCCCTTTGTGCTCATTCCGATTTTTCGAACACCCTCACAAGGGGATTGAATAGAACCGCCCGATGTGTTCGCGCTGGTAATGAGCTCGTCTTTAAACAACCCGCTTCTGGTATACTACGCTTATGCAACTGTGGAGCAATCTAATCCTATACGGCGATAACATGGACTACTTGCCCCTGTTGCCCAGCGGCGCGTTCCGCCTCATCTACATCGACCCGCCCTTCAATACGGGCAAAACGCAAAAACGCCTCCGCCTCGAAGCGACCGCCTCTGAGGATGGCACCCGCATCGGCTTCGGCAATCGCAAGTACGCCGTGCAGATGTATGAATCCCCCGCTTATGAGGACGACTTCGACGACTATCTGGAGTTTCTGCG
>RFGC01000044.1 GCA_003697135.1 Acidobacteriota bacterium | reverse complement strand
TGGGACAAATGGTCAAACTTACGACTTCACGATAACCACCTACAACACAAGTGAAGGCAATTTCACTTACACGATGAGCGGTTTACCTTCGGGTTTATCACTTTCGCAGACTGTTTCAGGTTCTACAGTTACAGTGAAGATAGCAGGGACGCCAGTGCAAACAGGTAGTTTCAATCCAGTGCTTACAATCACGAGTGGAACGCAAACTACCACGGTGAACTATTCGCTCTTTGTCTCAGGGACGAACTGATTATCATAACGGGCGAGTCTGTGAGCTTATGTTGCGCTTAATTTTGAATTCAACACCAAGAAAACGGAAGAACCTAGTGTTGATTTAGCAACAAAAAGCTCCGACACTCACAAACGAACGCTAATACCGTTTGACTGCAAGTATTTCTTAAGCTCAGGAATTTCGATTTCCCGAAAGTGGAAAACGCTTGCGGCAAGTGCGGCATCTGCCTTTCCTTTTTCAAAAACATCTTTGAAGTGCTCGAAATTTCCTGCTCCGCCTGAAGCTATCACTGGCACTCTCACCGAAGTTGAAACCCTGTAGGTTAACTCTGTGTCAAACCCGTTTTTAGTTCCGTCTGTGTCCATCGAAGTTAACAAAATCTCGCCTGCGCCCATTTCAACTCCGCATTTTGCCCATTCAACAGCATCAATTTCAGTAGCTATCCGCCCACCGTTTAGAAAAACCTTCCAGCCGTCACCAATTCTCTTTGCATCAATAGCTAGAACAATACATTGTGAGCCAAAGTTTTTCGCCGCTTTTGTTATTATCTCAGGGTCTCTCGCTGCATGAGTGTTTATCGAGACTTTATCAGCACCGCAGGCAAGCAAAGTCTCTATATCTTCAAGCGAATTGATGCCACCACCAACCGTGAAAGGAATGTTTATGTTCTCGGCAATGCGTTTGACAAGCTCCGTTAAAATGCGTCTTTTTTCATTCGTAGCCGTAATATCCAAAAAAACCAACTCATCTGCGCCTTGCTCACAATAGATTTTTGCAAGCTCTACTGGATCGCCTGCATCGCGCAAATTAACAAAGTTTGTGCCTTTCACGGTTCTACCATCTTTGACGTCGAGACATGGAATTATCCGTTTTGTAAGCATCTTTCTATCTGCTCCAAACTGATTTTCCCTTCGTAAATTGCCTTTCCAACGATAACTCCCCTGCACCCAATTTTTTCAAGCAAAAAAATATCATCCATGCAAGAAACTCCACCGGAAGCTATCAATTCAAGTCGTGGTAAGCGGCGGAGAATTTTTCTGTAAAGCTCAACGGAAACGCCCTCCAGCATACCATCTTTTGAAATATCAGTCACGAAAGCTTGCTTCAAACCTCTGGTGCAAAATTCTTCCAAAAACTTTATTACCTCTATCTCAGTTCTCGTTTGCCAGCCGTTTATTGCGATTTTTCCTTTGCGCACATCTGCGCCCAAAAGAATTTTGTCGCTTCCGTATTTTTCGATCCACTCAAACACTTTTTCTTTCTCGGTCACAGCAATACTTCCAAGACTTACCTGAAATGCTCCTGCGCTAAATGCGTTCTGCAAATCGCCTTCTGTCTTCAGACCTCCTCCAAAATCAACTAGAAGGCTAGTATTTTTCGCTATCTGCTCAAGCGTCCCGAAATGAACAGGCTTCCCACTTTTCGCACCATCTAAATCAACCAAATGAAGTCGTCTTAAGCCCGCTTGCTCAAATCGCTTTGCTACTTCAAGCGGATTTTCATCATAAATTTTCTTTTTTGAAAAATCACCTTGCGACAAACGCACGCATTTGCCGTCAATTAGGTCAATGGCTGGAATTATCTCGATCATAAACTCAGAAAATTTTTCAATATGATTTCGCCAATCTCACCCGATTTCTCCGGATGAAACTGCACGGCATAGAAATTTTCCCTCTCCAAAGCGGCAGAAAATCTAATGCCGTATTCGCTACTTGCAGCTGCGTCTTCGCCAGTCTCAACGTAATAACTATGGACAAAGTAAACGAAAGAATTTTCCGCAATAGACTTGAAAAGCGGCCCTTTCAAATCGAAGATATTGTTCCATCCAATATGCGGAACTTTCAATTCGTCCTTCTCGAATTTACGCACCGCATAAGGAAAAACATGCAAACAATCCGTATTGTTTTCTTCCGAATAACTGCAAAGAAGTTGCATACCCAGGCATATACCCAAAAGTGGCTGTTTCAGTTGTTTTATGGCTCTATCAAGATGCCTTTCCCGCAAATACCGCATCGCACTTGAAGCCTCACCAACTCCGGGGAATATGACTTTATCGGCTGTAGAAATAGTCTCTGCATCATCGCTTAGAATCGGCTCTACGCCAAGCCTTTTTAGTGCGTTCTTCACGGATTCTGTATTTCCTGCATTGTATTTCACAACAACAACTTTCATCCTCTCTTCTCCTTTCTGCGCTTGTATTGCTTACATTTTTTCCTTCGTGCTAGGCAAGAGTTTATTATCTTCACTGCGACGAATTGCCATTTTGATTGCTCTTGCAAAAGCCTTAAAGATTGCCTCGATTTTGTGATGTTCGTTAGTGCCTTCAGCTTTTATGTTCAGATTGCACTTAGCGGCATCAGAGAAAGATTTGAAGAAGTGGAAAAACATCTCAGTAGGCATCTGCCCGATTTTTTCTCTTCTAAACTCAGCATCCCAGACTATCCAGTTACGCCCGCCGAAATCAACAGCAACCTGCGCCAAGCAGTCGTCCATCGGCAGGCAAAATCCGTATCTTTCCATGTGCCTTTTGTCCCGAAGAGCAATCGCAAACGCTTCTCCAAGAGTTATTGCAACATCTTCAATCGTGTGATGCTCATCAACTTCGAGATCGCCTTTTGCTTGTATTTTCAGGTCAATCCCACCATGACGCGCAACTTGCTGGAGCATGTGATCGAAAAAAGCTATTCCTGTGGAGATTTCAGCCAGCCCAATGCCATCGAGATTTAGTTCGACGAAAATATCCGTCTCGCTCGTTTTGCGACGATGAGAAACCTTTCGTGGTGGGAATTTTAGCACTTCGTAAATCTCCTTCCAACCTGACACAACAAAGACTTCCGAAAGCCCAGAAATTGCCATTTCATCTAGTGTGAAATTAGGATTTTTGATAAAGATCGCCTTTGCGCCTAGATTTTTAGCCAGTTGAACATCTGTAGGTCTATCTCCGATGACGAAAGAATTGCTCAAGTCATATTCATCAGATTGAATGTATTTTGTGAGCATTCCAGTTTGCGGTTTGCGAGTCGGACGGTTCTCATGCGGAAAACTCCGATCAATGTAAACAGCAGAAAAGCGAATTCCCTCGCCTTCCAATGTCTTCATCACAAAATCATGAACAGGATAAAACTTCTCTTCTGGAAAGGCTTCGGTTCCCAGTCCATCTTGATTTGTGACCATCACAAGCTCAAAGTCAAGCTCCGTAGCAATTTTGCCCAAGTAAGTAATAACTCCGGGCAAAAAACGCAATTTCTCAAATGAATCAACCTGAAAATCTTCAGGTTCGACAATCAAAGTCCCGTCGCGGTCTATAAAAAGCACTCTCTTTTTCATAAAACCAATGCCTCGAACCTTCGTAGCGCCTGCAAAAGTGCTTGATTTTCCGACTCCGTGCCAACAGTTATTCTCAAACAGCCTTCGCAAAGCTCGACTTTACTTCGGTTTCTAACTACTATTCTTTCGTCGAGCAAAAACCTGTAGGTTAAATCAGCATCTTTGACCTTCACGAGAAGAAAATTTGCATCGGAAGGAAAAACCTTCTCGACAAAGTCGAAATCCTGTAACATCTTCGATAGCCTCTCTCTTTCGCTTAAAATCCGCTCAATCATCTCTTGGACTTTTCCTTGGTTTTGCAAGGCTTGCAATACCAAATCTTGCGAAACCTTAGAAAGATTGTAAGGTGGCTTCACCTTGTTGTATAGGTTGATGATTTCTTCATTCGCAAACGCTAATCCAACCCGCAATCCTGCCAATCCCCAAGCTTTTGAGAAAGTTTGAAGAACAATCAAATTCGGAAAATTCCGAATTTCCTCAACCAAAGATTTCTGCCTTGAGAAATGAATATAAGCCTCGTCCAAAACAACAATACCGATGAACGATGCGACCAGATCAACTATTTGCTCGGTCGGAAAAGAATTGCCTGTAGGATTATTCGGCGAACAAAGAAAAAGCAGTTTCGTGTTTCTATCAAATGCCGATTTTATCGCTTCAACATCAAGCGAAAAATCCTCTCTCAACCGAATTTTCTTCACTTGGACATTGTTTATCTGTGCAGAAACTTCATACATGCCGTAAGTCGGCGGACAGATTATTGCACAATCCATGCCGGGTTCACAGAAAATACGAAAAGCAAGGTCAATTGCTTCATCGCTCCCATTGCCGATGAAAATCTCTGATGGCTTTACGTTGTATCTTTCCGAAAGGCATTTCTTTACTCTCCATTGCATCGGGTCGGGATAACGATTATAGTTTTGCGGCAAGGGAGAGCCAAAGCTATTTTCATTCGCATCAAGAAAGATTTCCGCTTCCCCACAAAACTCATCTCTTGCCGAAGAATAAGGCTTTAACTTCTTTATGTTCTCACGCACAAGAGTTTCTATGCTGAATTTCATTTCCTAATCTCCACCTTCTTGCCTTAATTTCTCTAACCTTACGGAAACCGCCATTTTATGAGCATGTAAACCTTCGGCTTCTGCCATCGTCTCAATCGTTTTGCCAAGATTGCAGATTCCTTCAGGCGTGAGACGCTGAAAAGTGATTTTTTTGACGAAACTATCCAAAGAAACACCGCTAAAAGCTTTGGCAAACCCGTTTGTCGGCAATGTATGATTTGTCCCCGAAGCATAGTCGCCCGCAGACTCGCAAGAATAGTTCCCAACAAAAACCGAGCCTGCATTGATTATTCTATCCGCTAATTCTTCCGCCTTCTCGACTGCCAAAATCAAATGCTCCGACGCATATTCATTTAAGAATTCAACCGCCGTATCAAGATCGTCAAAGAAAATCACTTTGGAATTTTCCAGAGCTTTTTTTGCTATTTCCCTTCGCGGCAGTTTCTCGATTTGTTTTTCCAATTCAGCTAAAGTTTCGCTTATGATTTTTTCGCTCGTAGTAACAAGGATGACTTGGCTATCAACTCCATGTTCAGCTTGCGAAAGCAAATCGGCAGCTACAAAAGCCGGTTCAGCAGTTTCATCTGCTAAAACCGCAACTTCAGATGGTCCTGCGGGCATGTCAATTGCCACACCAAATTTCGTAACCTGCCTTTTCGCTTCGGTGACAAACTGATTTCCGGGACCAAAGATTTTATAAACCTTCGGCACACTCTCAGTTCCGAAAGCCATCGCTCCAATCGCTTGTGCGCCTCCAATCTTGAAGACCTTGTCAACCCCACAGATTTTCGCCGCGTAAAGAGTTGCTGGATTTATTTTTCCTTCTTTATCGGCTGGCGAACACATTATAACCTCCTTGCAACTGGCGATTTTCGCAGGAACGGCTAACATTAAAACAGTCGAAAAAAGCGGTGCGCTTCCCGCAGGAATGTAAAGCCCGACTTTTTCAATCGGAACAGATTTTCGCCAGCAAAAAACGCCCTTTGTGGTTTCAACCATCTTAACTTCCTCAACCTGCGAAGCGTGGAACTTCTCGATATTTCGCCGAGCCGTTTCAAGAGAGTTCTTCAGTTCAGTCGTTACTTGTTTTTCTGCCTCGATGAATTCTTCTTCGGAAACAGCAAGATTTTCAAGCTCGATTCCATCGTATTGAGCGGTCAAGGCTTTCAACGCACTGTCACCTTCTCGCCTTACGCGATGCAAAATTTCTGCAACCCTTTGTTCCAAAACTTCCGCATCTATCGTCGGACGTGCAATGATTTTTTCCCACTCGCTCTTTTCAGGACGAAAGATCACTCTCATAGGCTATCTAATCATCTGATCAATTGAGATTACCAGAATTCCTTGCGCTCCTTCTTGTTTGAGCTTTTCGACAACTTCCCAGAAATCGTCTTTGTGAATTACCGAATGAATCGAACTCCAGCCGCTTTCGGCAAGTGGCATGATTGTTGGACTTTTCATTCCCGGAATCAATTGACACACTCTTTCGATTTTGTCATTAGGCACATTCAAAAGTATGTATTTATTTTCGCTTGCGGCTTTGACAGCTCTGATGCGAAACAGTAGCTTCTCCAATATCTCTTTTTGCGCACTACCGAGATTTTGCTGAGTTATCAAAACCGCTTCCGAATACATCACGGTTTCAACCTCACGCAAACCGTTTGTAAGAAGAGTGCTTCCTGAGCTTACAAGATCACAAATCGCATCGGCTAATCCGATTGAAGGAGCTATCTCGACAGAACCGCTGATTACGTGAATTTCAGCCTTGACTTCGTTCCGTCGCAAAAAATCAGACAAGATTCTTGGATAAGTCGTAGCAATTCTGAGTCCGTTCAGGCTTTCTACGGAATCGTAAGCAAAGTTTTTTGGCACTGCTATTGAAAGCCTGCATCTACCAAATCCTAGCTTCTCAACCGTGTTAACTTGTTTGCAAGTCTCAGCTACGATATTTTCCCCGACAATTCCAGCATCAGCTACGCCATCTGCTACATACTCAGGAATATCGTCATCACGCAGAAAGAAAATCTCAAGTGGAAAATTCAAGGCTTCGGTTCTGAGCTTGCCAAACCCGTCATTGAACGAAATCCCACATTTCTTCAAAAGCCCAATCGAATCTTCACTCAACCTGCCTGCTTTTTGTAACGCAATTTTTAGCTTTTCTTCCTTCATAGTCCCAAAAACAAAAAAACCTTGAAAATTTCAAGGTTCGCAATGAGCTAGATTTTTTGAGATTATTTAGGTTCGGAGAATCACCAGCTCACGCGAATCTTTTTTCAACGGCGTGATGATGGTGATGACGAAAAATGGAAAGAAATCTGAACACTAGTTTATTACTTTTACACGATTTTTCAGGAAAATTCAAATCGCAAAAAACAATCTTTGTGGCTATAAACTTCATTTTATCTCAAAGCCGAGAAACCTTTCCTGAAGAAATCTTCTGGATAAAGATGTTGCCATTTTTTGGAGAATTCCTGTCTCATGAGTTTCTCAGCTTCTTCTGCGGTTCGACATGAGAGAAGTTTTTTAGCTATCGCTTCAGCTTCCTCGTATGCTATGTTTGAGATGACGCGACGGATGCTTGGTATCGAATTGACGTTCATACTTAATTCCGTTGCACCCAAGCCTACCAGGATTGGAGCGTAAGCAATTGAACTAGCCATTTCTCCACAAACAATCGCAGGGATTCCTTTTTTATTGGCTTCGCTTAACACTTTACTAATAGCTCGAAGCACAGCAGGGTGAAGCGTCCGAAACCAATTTGCCGCCGTTTCATTATCACGGTCAACCGCTAAGAGATACTGAATCAAATCGTTCGTTCCCAGATTTATGAAATCAACTTCTTGCAAAATCTCTTCTATGACAAACACTGCCGACGGCACTTCCACCATAACTCCTAATGAAGGCTCTCCAAATTCAATGCCTTTCCTCGTAAGTCTGTTTTTCTCTTGATTGATTATTTTCTTCACTTTCAAAATTTCGGAAACATCGGAAACCATCGGCAAAACAATGTCCAAATTCCCTTTGACAGAAGCTCGCAAAATAGCTCTGATTTGCTGTCTGAAAAGGCTTTTATAGCTCAAACTCAACCTTATAGCTCTCAAACCAAGTGCGGGATTCTTTTCGTGTGATTTTTCTTCTGCATAAACGCTTTCCAAATTCAAATCGAAGGTTCTTATCTTGGCTTTATGCTCACCAACTAACTCCGAAATCTGCCTATAGACAGAAACCTGCTCCGATTCGCTCGGAAAGCCTTCGTTCAGATTAAACAAAAATTCAGAACGATAAAGCCCTACGCCTTTCGCTCCGTAGTTTCTCGCTCTGTAATACGACGCAGGAAAATCAAGATTGACTAGAATTTTAATCTCCTTGCCGTCCAGAGTTTTCGGATTCTCAGAAAATTCCTCCGAAAGACTCTTGAACGAATGCCTTTCGGGCATCAACCAATTTTTAAGGCTATCGGCTTTGTCCCTGAACTTTTCTAGAGTCTCCGCAGAAGGATTCAAAATCACCTGTCCACTGTAGCCGTCAACTATCACAGTCTGCCCGTTTGAAACCCACCTTAAAAATCCTTTTAAGCCTGTAACTGCGGGAATTCCTAGTTCTCTAGCAATTATGAACGCGTGAGAAGTCCAGCCGCCGTTTTCTGAAATTATCGCTCGCAAACCCGATGATTCAAGCGCAACTAGAGTCGAAGGTTTGAGTTCTTCTACTGCTAAAACTGTATCTTCGCCAATTTCCACTTGAAAAAGCGATTTTCTAGCAAGCACCGATAGGATTCTTTCAGCTACGTCCTTAATATCAATGTATCTTTCGCGCAAATTTTCATTCTCAAGCCCTCTGTAAATCGTCATGTAAGAATCAGCTACTTGCTCGACTGCCCATTCGGCATTAACTCCTTCATGCCGAATCACTGCTTCTATCCTCTCCAAAAATGATTTATCTTCCAAAATTAAGGCGTGAGTTTCGAGAATATCAGCTTGTGTCTTTGCGGTGTTGCGCAAAATCAACTTCTGAAGATGCCTCTTTGCAAGTCTAACAGCAGCGCGAAATCTCCTGATCTCCTTTTCTAACTCCTTTTCTTTTGTGATCTTGATGCGATAGAATTGCCCTCTTCTGCTGTAAAGCCGAACAATCTTGCCAATTCCTATTCCACGAGAAACGGCTCTTCCTTTCAGGTGAATTTCAGAACTTGCGAAGAATTCGCTTTCTCTAGACAGATGCCTCATCTAGAAGCTAAAACCGCCGCTACTGCTACTCTGGTTTGGGAAGAATGGCTTCAGCAACCCAGCAAAAGCCGCTAGATTGCGCGTTTGAATCAAAATTTCTCCCGGACCGGTAAATTCAGCTACCAATCCCTCACCGCTCAAGAAACTTCTGAAGAAACTCCTTGTAGCTCTGCGAAGTTGATAAGGTATATGACTTTCCCAAGCTACCAAATGCCCTGTGTCAACAACATACCTTTCCCCAGGTGCCAATACTTTTCTGTAGATTCCGCCAAAAGAAGAAATAAGTAAAAGCCCTGTTCCAGAAATTTCAAGAACAAACAAACCTTCTCCGCTCAAAAAAGTCTTCAGACCACCGAATTTTGTATCAACTTGCAGTTCTACGTCGCTTGCCAAATAAGAACTTGACTGAACGGTGAATCTTTGGTTTCTCATTTCAATTCCGACCACATCGCCAGGAGCACCGGGCGCAAGAGTAACTTCCCCAACACTACCATGCGCAGTAAAAGTCGAAACAAATGCGGTTTCTCCTCCTACAACTCTCTTCAAAGCTCCAAACAAACCGCCTTTCATCTGAGAAGATAGCTCTACGTTAGATGACATTGAAACCATTGCACCTGCTTCTGCACAAATAGAAAAACCCGGCTGCAAGGTTATAACGGCTAAAGCAAATGAACCGGGACTGCGAATCTCCCAAGTGTAACCTCTACCTTGCCCGCGTCCGTCTTTATCAAAATGAAAGCTTTCGCCTTGCTGCTGGCTTTCTTGCCACTTATAGCCTTCGTAACTAGCTTGCGCACCTTCAGTTTCTCTCCAACTTCCCTGAGGTGGTTGGTCCTGAATCAAGTAACCACAAGCCCCACAGAACCTATTACCCATCGCAATTTGTTGACTGCATCTAGGGCAATTCATACCTTCTCAAAATCCTTCCTCTTTTCAAGCTAATGGAAATTCTAACAGAAAACTTCTCCGAAAGTCATTCTGCAAAACTTAAAATTTAGTCTTTAGAGATTCATTGTCACCGACAGATTGAAAAACCAAAGTTTTTGTCCAATAATTTCCGATTGAAGGATTTAACCGAAGCCCACAAATGTTTGAAAAAATCAAATCTCTACCGCTTGAGAAAAAAGTAGGTCAGCTTTTTCTGATAGGCTTGCCAGGAGCAGAAGTAGATTCCCAAACTCAAGAATTACTCGAAGAAGTAGCGCCGGGTGGTATTTGTTTTTTTGCGCGCAATATCAAAACACCTGAACAAACAAGAGAACTAACAGAAAAAATTCGCACATTTCTTCCTGTAGAACCGATTATCACGATAGATCAAGAAGGCGGACTTGTTGATCGCCTACGCCGAATTTTTACACCGATGCCTTCAGCCTTATCAATCCGTCAAAGCGGCAATGTAGCTAATGCTAGAAAACTCGGAGAAATAACCGCTGAGGTCTTGAGAATTTTGGGTTTCAACATGAATTTTGCGCCTGTTTTAGACGTCATAGACGAAGCAAGAGAATCTCTTTCAAACGGGCTTTACTCACGTTCTTTTGGGCGCTCTACAGAAGAAGTTTTCCGCTACTCTTCTGCATACCTTTCAGGTTTGCAAAGCAAAGGAATCTTAGGGTGCTTGAAACATTTTCCGGGACTTGGTGCAAGTAGGATTGATTCTCACGATGAATTGCCTTTAATAAACCTTCCGCATGAAGAGCTATTAAACAACGATATAAAGCCTTATGTTGAATTTTTCCGTTGTGACAATGATAACGAGAAAGTTCATGCCGTTATGACTGGTCACGGAGCTTATCCTGAACTTGAACCTCAAAAGCAAATTATCCCGGCTTCACTTAGCAAAACAATCGTCAGCGAGCTACTTCGGGGAAAACTCGGCTACAACAGGCTTGCCTTGACCGACGATTTGGAAATGGGAGCTGTTTTGAGGCATTATTCAATCGAAGATGCCGCCAAGCTGGCTTTCGAGGCCGGTCAAGACGTGCTTCTGATTTGCTCAAACATAGATTCAATAAGAAAATCCTACAAATCGCTTCTTTCGGCATTCAAAACGGGCAAGCTATCGGCAGAAAGGCTTGATGAATCTTTGCAAAGAATCGCCAAAGTAAAATCTGCTTTGAGATCGCCAGCAGAATTTGATAAAAAGCGTCTTTTGGAACTATCCGATGAAATAGCTAAACTGAACGAACAAATGGCGAGGCTCAAATGAAAAAAATCTTTGTCTTTCTCTTGATTTCATTTGTCACTACCGTTTGCTTCTCACAAGAAGAGCAAACTACAGAGCTAACGATTGAAGGCTTGAAGGAAAAAGTCACGATTCGGCGAGACGGTCGCTGGATTCCCTACATCGAGGCATCGAACGAAGATGACCTATATTTTGCTCAGGGCTACGTGATGGCTTCAGATAGGCTCTGGCAAATGGACTTGCTTAGACGCGTTGCCAGAGGCGAAACGGCAGAAATCTTCGGGCAAGCAACGCTTGAGCAAGATAAATACTGGCGCAGATTTGGTTTTGTTAAGGTTGTAGAAAAAAGTTACGAAATACTGGACCCAATGCTTAAGAGAGCATTGGAAAACTATTCTCGTGGCGTGAATGCCTATATTCAATCGCTTGATGAAAAATCTCTACCTCTCGAATTCAAGCTTTTGCAATACAAACCGAGAGAGTGGAAACCAACCGATACAATGCTCATAGGCAAAATTTTAGCTGAAGCTTTAAGCACAACCTGGAAACTTGACTTACTTCATGCAAACCTTCAAAAAAGTTTGCCAAAAGAGAAGTTCGCCGATGTTACAAATATCGTCATGAAGTATGACGTTATCCTTTTTGGCAAAGATACTGAAAATAGCCTCGAGCAAACGACATCAAAAACGAACCAAATAAATGCCCAGATTTTAGAACTTGCCGAGAAAGAGCTTGCTATCAGAAAAGAATCGCTCCAGATGATAGGTTTTTATGCGGAAGATTCAGCAGCAAGCAACAACTGGGTAATTTCAGGCAAACGCACTTTGGACGGAAAGCCCATTCTGGCAAATGATCCGCACCTTCCGCCGACAGCACCGGGAATATGGTATTTAGTGCATCTTTCAACTCCCGAAATGCGCGTTGCAGGCGTCACTTTTCCGGGCGTGCCGGGCGTCATTCTAGGTCACAACGAATTTATAGCTTGGGGCGCAACTAATGTCGGTCCTGATGTCCAAGATTTATACATGGAAGAATTCAATGCAGAAGGAAAATACAGAACACCAAACGGATGGGAGATGCCCGTTATCAGACGCGAAGAAATCAAATATCGTCCAAATCCGCTTTCCCCGCAAACAGAAACTCAAATTTTTGAATTCATAGAAACCAGAAACGGCGTGATCATCTTGGAAGAACAAGGTAAAAAGTATGCTCTCAAGTGGACAGCTTTGAATCCCGAAAATCAAGAGTTTGAAACCTTTTACCACCTAAACCGGGCGAAAAATTGGGAAGATTTCAAAGCGGCGCTTAAAAAATATGGCGGTCCTACACAAAATTTTGTTTATGCCGACACAAAAGGAAATATCGGCTGGTATGCGGCAGGGCGAATCCCCATAAGACGATTTGGCTACGGACAAGAGCCATACGTAGGCTATGAAACAAATGGAGATTGGATCGGCTTCATTCCATTTGAAGAACTACCACATCTTTATAACCCGGCTGAAGGTTTTATCGTAACTGCAAATCAACGCATCGTCGGCACTGATTACAAATATCGCCAAATTTCCAGAGAGATTGCTCCGCCTTGGCGCGCAAGAAGAATCTATGAGCTTTTGAAGGCAAACACGAAAGTAACAATGAATGATGTTCGCGATATTCAACACGACATTTTCAACATACCGCTTTCAAATCTTGCTCGCGAGATTGTTAAAACAACATCAGTTTCCGAAGAAACTCTCACACTCTTGCGCGGTTGGGACGGGAAAATGTCTTGGGATTCAAAAGCCGCAACCGTTGTAAACCAAATAAGAAACTGCATCGCAGACAAAATAGCCGAAGACAATAAACCTTTGCCATCTCAAATCATCAAAGAGAAACTTCTCTCATGGATTATCGAAGAAAAGCCAGCTCGTTGGCTTCCGAAAAATTTCAATACTTACACGGATTTGATAAAAGCCTGCGATGCAGAAGCAAAAATCAGCTTAAGCAAGCTTCTAGGCGAAGACCAGAAAAACTGGATTTGGGGGAATTTCTATGTTGCGAATTTTTCGCATCCGTTAGCATCAGTCAAATTTCCATTTGGAGTTAACCCGTTTGAAATGAAATTCAAGAACGTAAGCGGAAGCGGACAGACGCCGAATGTCGGAGCATTTGTTTCCATGCGACTGATTGCAAGCCCCGGAAATTGGGACGAAACAAGGCATGTAATCCCGCTTGGTCAGTCAGGCGATCCGCAAAGTCCATACTGGAAAGATCAATTTGAAGCATGGCGAACCGGATTGCCGCAAATTTTTCCTTTTTCAAAAGACGCTGTTCTCAAGGTAACCAAACAAACTCTGGTTTTACAGCCTAAAGCTCGAAGAGCGTTGGCCGTAAAGCATTGATTGTTTCTTTTGAATTGAAATTGTGAATTGAAAAGCTAATCTTCTCCGCAGAGTATTTGAGCCGCAAGAAGTGGAATCATAATCTCATGATGCCCTGTCAGGGAAAATCCTGCACCGTTTTCGCCTGCAATCGGACGCCGCACAACATTCGTGTTAGGGCGATAATGCTGAATAAAATCAAAATTCGCCGTTGTGAAATTCTGAAGCTCAAAACCTAAATTTCTTACAACCGTCACGGCTTTCAAAAATATCTCAGGCAGGACTACGGCAGAGCCTATATTCAAATAGACTCCACCTTCATTCATCTCGCGAACTAACGAACAAAACAATCTGAAATCAGTATGCGAAGTTGCTCCCAAAGCGGCACCATCAGCAGATGGGTGAAAATGGCCAATGTCAGCTCCAATCGTCAAATGCGCAGTAAAAGGAATCTTGTTTTCGTATGCTTGACAAAGAAGCGAGATTTTCGCATTCGGCGGATTCATTTTGAAAAGTTCTCTCCCTAGAGCTTCACCTAACCCGATTGAATCTTTGTAGCCGTTTCTTGCCGCAAGATTTAGTATCTCTCCTGTTTCCCTAGCCGCTCCGAAATCACCTTTGCCGATTGAAGCATCAACATCTTCCGAAGTAAAGCCCACAAGCGCTATTTCGGTGTCATGAACTAAAACCGAACCATTTGAAGCTATGGCAGAAACGAATCCTTTTTTCATCAAATCAATCAAAATCGGTGCAAGTCCGGTTTTGATAACATGCCCACCTATTCCCCAAATAATCGGCTTTCCCAATGCTTTAGCCTTTCTTATTCTTCTTGCAAGCTCACGCAAGGACCTAACGGCTAAAATATCAGGAAGTTTTTTGAGAAATTCAGATAACGAATCGCCCGAATCTATTGGACTTGCAAAACTCTCAATGTTAACTTTGCTCGGACGAGACGCAAGCTCGTAAGTTTTTATACCGCTTAAGTCAATAGGTTTCATATCAATTTTCGTCTAACTTTTTCAAACCATTCATTCAACGTTATCAGCCAATCGTTTCTGCTGTAAGCTATTCGTCTGAGAATTTTCAGTCGAAGAAGACCTTCTGCTTTGTCAGAATTCTTCGGCAGTCTCACGACAAAAGTGCAACCCTTTCCGATGCCGCGACTTTCTGCCCAAACCTTGCCGCCGTGTTTGTCTATTATTGTTTTAACAATGAAAAGCCCAAGACCGGTGCCTTTCTTGTCGTGCTTCGGCACATTCATTGCTCTGTAGAATCGCTTGAAAACATGCTCGAGTTCAGACGAATCTATCCCGATGCCATTATCCTTGACCAAAACATCAACTTTCTTGGCAGAATCTTTTACTCTGATTGAGATTTTGGGCGACTCTACGCAGTATTTAACGGCATTGTCAAGTAAATTCAAAAAAACCGTAAGCAACTCATCTTTGTTGCCGGAAATTGTAACACTTTCTGGATAAGCTAGTTTTATAGCACCTTCAGGCAAATTGTATCTGCTCTGCGTAGTTTGCACAGCTTCAGAAATAACTTCAACCAGATCAAAGCGCGTCTTTTCAGTATTGTCCTGTCCTTCCCGAATTCGTGCCGCCTGCAGAATTTGCTCAATAGTTTTCAAAAGTCTGTTGCTGTCAGCAAGCATTATCTCGTAAAATTCTTTTCGTTTTTCTTCCGAAACTTCCCTATCTTTTAGAGTTTCCAGATAAAGCTTTATCGAAGTCACAGGCGTTTTTAGTTCGTGAGTCACAGCGTTTAGGAAAGCATCTTGAAGTTCGTTGCGGCGAATCTCCCGAATCAAAAACATTGTGTTCAGCACAAGTCCCGTGATAATGAAAGCAAAAAGAATCGCGCCCAGAACCAAAAAAGCCGCCTGCCGCAGGTTCAGCAAAATCCAGCCAACATTGAGCGCCACAACGAGCGAGATTAAACAAACTCCGAAGGCTACGGAAAAAATTATTGCCTTTCGCCTTTGCATTCAATAGAATTCTATAACAAATCCGAGCTGTGGGCTAAAACTTAAAATCCCAAGACTTCTCAAGACTCAAAGTAACTTCAGCTCTTGAAAACGCCGATGTGCGGTTCAGATTAGATTCTTGCGGCGCGAATTATATCGGCAAAAATACCTGCCGCTGTTACTTCTGCTCCTGCACCTGCGCCCTTGACGACTAAAGGCTGTTCACTGTATCGCTTGGTGTAAAACAAAACTGCATTGTCTTTTCCTGAAAGCCTTGCAAACTCATGCTCAACGTCTATTTCTTTGAGTCCTACAGATGCTTTACCTTCGTCCAAAACGGCAACATATCTAAGCACCTTGCCGCGTTGAAGTGCCTTTTCAAATAGCGATTTGAAATAATTCTCGTGCTTCTCCATCTGGTCGTAAAATTCTTCTATTCCACCTGAAAGGCATGATTCGGGCAAAAAACCAATGTTCTCAACATCTGAAAGTTCAAGCCTGTAGCCAGCTTCTCTGGCTAAAATCAGGATTTTCTTTGCCACGTCAATTCCTGACAAATCCAAACGCGGATCAGGCTCAGTGTAGCCCTTTTCTTGAGCTGTGCGAACAACCGAAGCAAAAGACTTTTTGGCATCGTAGTTATTGAAAACAAATTGAAGTGTGCCCGAAAGAACAGCTTCGATTCTTCTGATTTCATCTCCACTGCGAAGTAAATCATTCAAAGTGTTTATAACGGGAAGCCCAGCTCCGACATTTGTCTCAAAAAGGAAATTTGCATTGTATTCACGAGCTAAGTCCTTTAGCTCGCGGTATTTTTCATACTCAGACGAAGCCGCAACTTTGTTACATGCAACTATGGAAATAGCCCGCTTGAGCAACTTTGGATAAATTCTAACTATCTCGCTACTAGCCGTTACATCAACAAAAATCGAATTTCTAAGGTTATTTTCCAAGATGAAATCGGCGAAGGCATCTACATTAGATTCAATCACCGATTTTTCAAGTTCTGATTTGAAATCATCAAGATTTATGCCGTCTTCATTGATAAGCATTTTTCGGCTGTTAGCTAAACCTATCACTCGCAGATTCAAACGTAGGCTTTCGGAAAGATATTCGGCTTGTTGCCTTATTTGCTCAAGCAGTTTGCTTCCTACGTTTCCGACTCCAGCAATGTAAAGATTGATTTGCTTTTTGCCGTCCGAGAAAAACTCTTCATGAAGAGC
Organism: Acidobacteriota bacterium; assembly: GCA_003697135.1. GTDB lineage: Bacteria > Acidobacteriota > Blastocatellia > Pyrinomonadales > Pyrinomonadaceae > J014. The sequence goes on along the minus strand of RFGC01000044.1, from coordinate 87,313 downwards.
GTTTACCGCTTTTTTAACATCACTTGTTTTGATGACCGCTGAAATGTTGCGTTCCGATGAGCCTTGTGCTATCGCATGAATGTTTACGCCCTGCAAACCGAGCGCAGAGAACATTTTTCCGGCAAGTCCTGTGTGAGAACGCATTCCATCGCCAACGATTGCGAGACAAGAAAAACCTTTTTCAATCCGTAAAGGCTCAACTTTCCCAACGGCTATTTCATTTTCAAACTCTTTATCAACTGCAATTTTCGCTCTTTCAGCAAATTTTTCTTCAACAGCAACACAGATGGAATGCTCAGAAGAGCTTTGAGTAATCAAAATCACATTGATTTTCTCTTCCGCCAAAGCTCCGAAAAATCTTTTTGAGAATCCAGGGACTCCAACCATTCCGCTGCCTTCAAGATTCAAGAGGGCTATTTCGTTGATGCTTGAAATCCCGCAGACTACTTCATTCTTTTTTTCATCCGCTTCCGTTTCTATCAAAGTTCCCGACTCATCGGGTTCAAAGGTGTTTTTTATCCAAACAGGAATGCCCTTTGCCATTACGGGCTGAATCGTAGGCGGATAGATTACCTTCGCTCCAAAATGCGAAAGCTCCATAGCTTCACGATAGCTTATGTGCGGAATTTGTCTTGCGTGTTTAACAAGCCGTGGGTCTGCCGTCATCATTCCGCTAACGTCCGTCCAAATTTCTAAAACCTCAGCATCAAGAGCAGCGGCTAAAATAGCGGCAGTGTAATCAGAACCACCACGTCCAAGCGTTGTTGTTGCGCCGTTTTCATCTGAAGCGATAAACCCCGGCAAAACGTAAAGAGTGGCTTTGGTGCTTTCAAAAAAAGTCTTTACCTTCTCGTTGGTTTTCTTGAAATCCACGGAAGCTGAACCGAAATTTGAATCTGTGACAATCAGTTGGCGCGAGTCTTTCCAGTAGTTTTCTATCCCGATTTGAGCGAGTTTAACCGAAATAATCCTTGAAGAAAGAATCTCACCAAAACTCATTACTCTATCGAGCGTTTTGCCCGTCAGCTCTTTAAGAAGACAAACACCTTCGCATATACTCCTAAGCTCGCTGATGCGGTTTTGAATAAAATCCGAAATGCTGAACTCAAATTCTTCACCGAGCAATTCTTTCGCGGTTTGAATGTGCTTTGACTCAAGCTCCCTGATTTTCGCTTTGAAAGAATCATCACCCTTTTCCGCTGTTTTTGCGATTTCGATTAGGTTATCAGTCACGCCTTGCATTGCCGATAAAACAACAATGCATGGAGAAGATTTATGCAGCCGACTTTCGATGATACCGATAACTTTTTTGATGTTTTCTGAATTTGCGACAGAAGAACCGCCAAATTTCAGCACCTTCATAACACATAATTAAAACATGAACGGCTGTGAGGTAGCCGTTCATGACTTGAAACTCCCAAAAGGAGAATTATCGGACAACGTCGCTAGCAATCTTGCCGTTGACAATCGTTCCGATACAATGAGAAGTATATTCAAAAGGATCGCCGTCGTAAAGTGCTAAATCACCATCTTTGCCAACTTCGATTGAGCCAACTCTATCGGCTATACCTAAAATTTTTGCCGCATCAATCGTTATCGTAGCGAGAGCGTCACGCGGCGAAAGCCCGTTTGCCGCTGCAATCGCCGCTTCAAAAAGCACTACACGCGTTTTTGGAACGTAAGTTTCATATCCACTCTGCAACGCAACGGTAATACCTGCCGCTTTCAGTTTTGCGGCTGTCTCGAATGAAAGATTAGCTGTTTCACTACCACCAGCGCGATACATTGTTGGATGAATTATCACAGGCACACCGGCAGACTTGATTTCATCAATTAAGAGATACGCTTCACTTGCTCCATCTAAAACGATTCGGATATTGAATTCCTTTGCAATTCTTAGAGCTGTCATGATGTCGTGAGCTTTATGCGCCGTTATAAGAAGCGGAATCTCTCGGTTTAGAACTTTCTTCCAGATTTCCTGCTTCAGGTCTCTAGGTTCGTCGCCTTTTTTACCGTAGTTTTGCGCTTTTATCAATTCAGCCCTAAGCATTGCGGCCGCTTTTGCTCTTGTTCCGGGCGATTTTCCTTGCGGTGCAAGTCCTGCTTGCCCAAGTGTAACGGCAACCATAGCAGTAGGCACAATCGTGACTTCATCAATCGTTTTGCCGAAGGTTTTTGCAATCATAGTTTGTCCGGAAACCAATGCCGCTGGCGCATGTCCAGTGTGAAGCGTTGTTACACCGTATTGTCTTAACCACTCGACCAGCTTTTCTTCGGGATTGTAAGCATCAATTGCGCGAAGTTCAGGCTGTATCGGAGCAGAAAGATCAACTTGCATCTGATCATGCGGTTGATTTAAGTAGCCCGAAAGCCCTACAACCGAATGGGCATCAATCAAACCGGGAGTCACAACCTTTGCCGATAAAACCTTGTATCCGCTTGGAATCTTGATTTGAGAAGCTGGTCCTACGGCTTCAATTTTGCCGTTCGCGCCTATTAAAACGACACCGTTAGTGATATTCTCACCAGCCATTGTCCAGATAGTTTCGCCTCTAACCGCTATCTGTGCAGATGCGAATTTGGCAATGCAAACAACAAGAACCACAGCAAAAGCAATTTTCAGCCAGGTTAGCGCCAAACTTTTCCTTCTCATTTTTCGTCACCTCCTCCCAATTCTTCAAAGCAATCTATGTGAATGTGTCTATCGTCAGAAGCGCCGTAACCGCCTACAGCGATCAGATAATCTTTCGGATCGCTCCTATCAAAAACCTTTTTGCCCTCGACCCAAGTTTGCAAGACTTTGGTATAGACACTCAAGGGATCGCCCGAAAGAACTATGAAATCTGCATCTTTTCCTACCTCAAGCGATCCGACGCGCTTATCGAGATCAAGCATTATTGCTCCTGCCATAGTCAGTGCATACAGGGCTTTTTCGCGCGACATGCCGTTTCTAACAGCAAGCCCCGCAGAACGCAGAAATAATCTTGAGTCGGTTATGTAATCGTCGGTATGAAACCCGACCAAAGCTCCAACTTTTTCTAAAGCGGCACCGTTTGCCATTGAAATATCCATTGTTTCCAGCTTTCCGCCGGGAGAGTCAACTATGATTATCGAAGAAGGCACCTTTGCTTTGGCTATTTCGTCGGCAACTTTCCATGCTTCAGAAACATGGTGTAAGACAACACGAAAACCAAATTCTTCCTGCAAACGCAGAACCGTCATTATGTCATCGTGGCGATGAGTATGGAAATGAACGATCCTCTTTCCTTCCAAAACCTCAACCAGAGCTTCCATCATAAGGTCACGCGGCGGTAGTTTCGATTTATCATCGCCAGCCTTACGGATTTTTTCTCTGTATTCTTGTGCCTTTATGAGTTGTTCACGCACCAACGCGGCAGATTTAGCACGTGTTCCGGGAAAATTACCGCCACCAGTTCTCAAGGAATTCGTGCCGTTGGCAAATTTCATTCCGCCTGCAATCGAACCATCTTCGTTGTATATGAGTAAATCTTCGATCTTATTTGCACCATCGCGCAACTTCAGATAGAGAGTTTGGCCACTGTTAAGATGGCCAGAACCGGGCATGACATTCACAGTTGTTATCCCGCCAGCTTGAGCGCGTTGAATGCTCGAAGCACGAACATTTATCGAATCCAAAACCCTAACATCTGGCTGAATCGGACTCGAACCATCTGCGCCCGAAACTTCGCCGATGTGGCTATGAGTATCAACTAATCCAGGCATTATAACCTTCCCGCTCACATCAAAAACTTGAGCATCTGAAGGAATCTTTACAGATTTCACATCGCCTACAGCCACTATCTTCCCGTTTTGAATCAACAACACGCCTCTTTCAATTGGCTGTCCAACTATAGGGATTATCTTTGCATTAACAAAAGCTGTTGGCTTTTCTTGAGCCACAGCCGAAAACACAAAAAAACACACAAGCAAAGCCAATAATCCTCGCCTTTTTGGTTCTCTCATCTTCCAAAACTCCCCTCAAGTTTGAATTTGAAAAGCTTTAAGCTAAACGAAAAATTTTACGCCTAATGAAACAAATTGTTTCACAACCAAAGGGAATCTCCAACAAAAGTCCTTAGTAAAATCGAAATTCATGAAGATTATCAAGGAAAACAAAGGAAAAAAGCGAAAAAATCAAACGCCTGCTACAAAAATACCTAAAACGTTATCAGACGCGTGCGAAAACTCTTTCAATGCTAAAGATCAACGCTAAAAAACCCTTTCCCAATCTATAAACGACATCATCATTCCGAAAAAGCGTTATCAGACGCATTATTTTCTATAAGCCGAGTGACTTTCAAATCATCCATACATTGGCTCGACTGCTTTGGTTCTTGCTTCACGGACAATTCGGATTAGTTTTTGAACATGCCAACCGTAGCTATAAGGCATTTTGCGTCTTAACAATTCAAGTCGCGGAGAATGCTTGCGAAGCGATATTTCAAAATCTTTTAGTGCTCTGAAAGTCCTTTTATCTTTTTCGACGTTTTCAATCAGAATTTCTAGAGAATAATCGAGTAAGGCATGATAATTCCCAAGCGCATTCAATGCATCTCTGTAATTTTGCTGATCAACTGATAGTTCTGCTTGTTGAAGCTTTTCTTCCATCAACAGAATAGCGATCTCGGCTTGCTTTTTGACATTGCCCGCACTGTCAATCTGCTTTTTGTCTCTTTCGACCAAGATTTTTGGAGCCGGTGGACTCAAATCTTTTGGCTCTTCCTCATCTTGACCAAAAGACCTCATGACCGCAAACATAAATAAAACAAAAACAGCAGCCGCAATTTTCATTGCAAACTCACCTCTTTTTCTTAGAGTTTTTCACTCTTTCCTGCAAAATTGGTAAACGGAAATTAACAGTTTCTATCTCCAGTTTGTGCTTTTCAGAGTCAGCTAGTTGCAAAAACTGCTGATAGCTGAAAATAGCATCTAGGTACTCGCCTAAGTTATCCTGCGTAATAGCTAGAAAATAATATGCAATGGCAGAATCAGGTTTTTTGCTCACCAACCAAAGATATTCCTTTTTGGCTTCTCCGTAGCGTTTTAGTTGAAAAAGAGCCGTAGCAAGATTGGCTCGTGCAGTGTAGTTTTCAGGTGCTTTTTCAAGCACTTTTTGCAAAAGGCTGATAGCTTCATCAAATTTTCGAGATTGAATAAGCGCAGAAGCGTATGCAGTTGCATAATCAACGTTTTCAGGCTCTCTTGCAAGTAATTGACGACAGTATTCTACAGACTTCGTCGGAGAAGTCACTCTCGTTAGATAGCAAAGTCTCCCTAAAATACTTATGTCTTCAGGATTTTTCCTAAATCTTTCTTCCAAAACGTTGATGTCCGAAACGCTTTCTATCTCTATCTTCTCTCTAACAGCCTTTACATCTGGATTTGAAGATGGAAGTGAATTTATTACCTCAAGTGCCTTTTTACTATCACCTTGCAAAGCATAAACGCGTGCCAGTAAAAGTTTAGCACCAACCGAATCAGGTAGAACTTGATTCAAAAAATCAACTTGAATCTTGGCTTGTTCGAGATTGCCTTCGGAAAGAAAGAGTTCTGCTAGTTCAGACAAAGCAAGAGCGTTTTTCGGATCAATCTGCAAAGCTCTATTGAGACTGTTTTTCGCCGATATTTTATCTCCCATGAAATGCTCCATCGAACCTCTGATTGCCCAAAATGAAGCAGTAGCATTGGCTTTCTCACTAAAAAGCCTTACTTTCTCGTAAATTTCCTTCAAACCTTCTGGTGTCTCACTTCCTCTCTTTATCTTTCTTATTTTCGTCTCAGCCAACGCTGAATAAGCAACTGGATTTTGCCCGTCAAGTTCTACGGCTTTCTTTAGTATCTTCTCAGCTTCATCGAGATTATCTTTTCTGAGCAGAACCAAACCAAGCGTTGTTATCGGCAATGTCCAATCTTGACGAAGTTGAATAGCTTTGCGCAAACCTTGTTCTGCCTTGTCCAAATCACCTAAAGCCAAAAACGCTACGGCCCGCTGATACTCGGCTTCTGGAAATTCAGGAAAAACCTCCAAAGCCTTCTCGTAAAGCTCTATAGCCTTTTTCAGGTCTCCTTTTTCCTGTGCATCCTGCCCAAGGTTGAAAAGTCTAACCGGGTCTTCGTCGTCAATCGCATCAGTTTGCTGAGCCAAAGAATTCAAAACCGAAAAAAGCAAAGCAAAAACCAAAAAATGCAAAGCTGGTAAAAAAAATTTTTGCTCTTGTTTTTTGATCATTTTTAAGTTGATTTTAGCATAAGTCCTGATGTTTTTTACTTGCTTTCCGCATTCCATTCGGATTTTCAAGTTGAAAGCAAGGCTTTGATTGCGGTAGTATCTTGAATTTGGACTTTGAGATGAGTCTAAATCTAGAATTAAAAAAGCCAACAAGAAAAACTCTAGAGAAAGAAGCACTGTTGCGACAACGCCTAAAAACAATGCAATCGGTTCTGATTGCTTACTCTGGTGGCGTTGATAGCTCTTATTTGGCACTGGTCGCTACGCAGGAATTGAAAGAAAAAGCAATCTGTGTTTTAGGCGTTTCGCCGAGTTTATCAAAATTTCAATACTCTCAAGCAGTAAAAATCGCTCAGCAATTCGGTTTCAACTTTAGAACAATAGAGACCAATGAGCTTGAAAATCCAAAATATCGTGAAAATTCCTACAATCGTTGCTACTTCTGCAAACAAGAACTTTTTGAGAAACTAAACATATTAGCATCAGAACTTGAGATAAATTTTGTGCTTGATGGTTCTAATCTAGACGATACGAAAGATTTTCGTCCGGGAAGAATTGCTTCAAGCGAAAAAGGTGTTATAAGCCCTTTGATTGAAGTGGGACTCAGTAAAATCGAAATACGCCAGTTAAGCCGAAGACTTAATCTGCCTACTTGGAATCTTCCTTCAAGCCCTTGTCTTTCTTCGAGAATTGCATACGGATTGCCAGTCACGATTGAAAGACTAGACAAAGTCGAAAAAGGTGAAGAAATCCTCAGAAAACTTGGGCTAAGAGAGTTTCGCGTCAGAATCCACGGCGAACTCGTGAGATTGGAAATCTCGCGATGCGAAATGCAAAAGATTCTAACTCTTGAAATCTTCGATTATTTAATAGAAAATTTCAAAACGTTGGGATTCAAATACATAACGCTTGATTTGAAAGGTTACGAAAGCGGTTCGATGAATCCAAACCAGATTATCAAAGGAGAAAAGTTATGATGACAAAAGCAAATCCTATGGCAGATGAGATGCGCCGTTTCAAAGGGACAGATGAAAAAAATCCTTTCGAGGCAATGATAGAAAGATTCGATCGCGCAGCCCAACTTTTGGGACTCGACCCTGACCTGTATGCCGTGATGCGCGTTCCAAGTAGAGAAATAAAAATCTATATCCCCGTCAAAATGGACTCGGGAAGACTGGAAGTTTTTGAAGGCTATCGTGTTCAGCACAATTTCGCTCGTGGCCCCGCAAAAGGCGGGATACGCTATGCGCCAGACGTAACTTTGGACGAAGTTAAAGCTCTTGCCGCATGGATGACCTGGAAATGTGCTGTTGTAAACGTTCCCTTCGGCGGAGCAAAAGGTGGGATAGTTTGTGATCCAACGCAAATGTCCGAAGGCGAATTAGAACGCTTAACACGAAGATACGCCGCAGAACTTATAGATTTCATCGGTCCTGAAAGAGATGTTCCAGCCCCTGACATGAACACCGATGAACAAACAATGGCCTGGATAATGGACACATACTCAATGCATGCAAGACACACCGTGACTGCAATTGTTACCGGAAAACCCGTAGCACTCGGCGGCTCTTTAGGCAGAAGAGAAGCCACTGGACGCGGTTTAATGTTCTGCATAGATGAAGCAATTAAGCGTTTCAACTTAACTCCAGAAAAAACCACGGTGGTAGTTCAAGGCGCGGGAAATGTTGGTGGTATCGGTGCGTTATTGATGCATCAAAGAGGCTACAAAGTAATAGCTATATCTGACATTAACGGCGGAATTTACAATCCAAAAGGCTTGGACATCCCAAAGGCACTAGAATACCAAAGAGCGAATAAGACCTTTGAAGGTTATCCGGAAGCCGATCACATCACTAATCAGGAGCTTTTAGAGCTTGAGTGCGATGTTCTAGCTCCTTGTGCTACCGAAAATCAAATAACATCGCAAAATGCTCACAGAATCAATTGCAAAATCCTTGCCGAAGGCGCAAATGGACCAACCACTCCAAAAGCCGATAAAGTTTTGTATGAAAAAGGCGTATTTGTGATCCCCGATATATTAGCAAATGCTGGCGGTGTCACGGTCTCTTACTTTGAATGGGTCCAAGATCGTATGGGTTATTTCTGGCGAGAAGATGAAGTTAACGAAAGACTGAAAGACAAAATGGTGGCAAGCTTCAACGAACTTTGTCAGTATGCTGAAAAACATAAAGTTGATACAAGAACAGCCGCTTACATGCTAGCGATAGACCGTGTGGCATACGATACAAGAATGCGTGGCATTTATGCTTAGAAACTTATTACAAACCAAAAAACGCTTGATTTTCGCCTAAATTTTCGATATTGTTTTACAAAGCAAGCGTTAATTTGATTTGACTTTTGGGTTTTTGCTTTATAAAATGCAACAAGAATTTTTATGCAAAGTTTTTTGAAGTTTTTTCAAGACTTTGCAACCAAAAGCCTTTGACTTAAGAATTGATAATTTGAAAATTTTTGGCGGAGGAATGTAACGAGACTTATGAGAAATATCTTAGGATTTTGTCTGATAATGTTGGCATTGTCCTTGACAGTGCTTGCTCAGCAGCCAAGGTCTGCCGATGATCCCCGCAATACTGCTCCAACTGTTGGCACAGGCGGACCAGTTGGCGGCCCGACAGGTCTTTTTACAGTCTATGATGGACAAACTTTAAGAAAAGGTGAATACACCTTTAGCACAGCATACAGTAACTTCGATCGCGATCCAGGAAACGCAGACTTTACAGAAGTTCCTGTAAGCTTTCAGATAGGCTTAACAGACTATCTTGAATTCTTCTTTAACACAGACGCATATCGCGGAGTAAAGATAAACTCCCCGAGAAATGTGTCTGGTTTTTACTTACCCAATTCACAAATCAGAATTGGAGGCAGTTTGGTAAGTCCTCCTGCAATCATTTTAGCTCCGCAAGGCACTGGCGCATCACAATTTCCAAATCAAGGCATTTTCCGCCCGCAAGGAAATCAACCTTTTGTGTCGTTTCCTTATACAGGTGGTTCGGCTGGTAGCTTCGGTCTCCAGCCTCCTTTCTTCCCGCCGGGGCCTGTTTTTGGTTTCCCCACAGGAACTTTCCCGACCCTGGGACCACCGAGAGTTGGTAGTGGCAATGGAGCTGACCTGTTTCCGGGAGTTGGCGCTCCTGTAGGCGGAATTTTGCCAGGTATAGTCTTTAGCACTGTTTGCACCGTTACAACCGGATGCAACAACTTTACACAAGCTCCGGTTGCTTTTACAAACTCGCCTTCTTACTTGCCTGACGCACCTTTCATTAACAGAACCTATGGTGAGTCAGCATTTAGCACTTTTAGTGTCGGCGCTAAATGGAGATTTACAAATGTCAACAGCCCATACGGCATTGGTATTGTCGCATATTACCGCTTCTATGCTGACAGAGCAACGGATGCTGGCGGATTTAATCAACTACAAAGAGGTGCAAGTCCAGGCGGTAACAGAGGTGACATAGGACTGGTTTTGTTTGGTGACGTCCGCTTGAGAAAATGGCTAAACGTTTCTGCCAACATTGGTTATAACTTCAACAGCAGTGTTAAAGGAAACTTTCCCGGAAGATTCACTATGCTAGATCGTCCGGATGAGTTGATAGCCGCTATAGGTGTTGACTTCCCTGTTAATCGCTATTTCCAACCAATTCTTGAATTCCGTGCTTTGGAATACGTCGGTGGAAGGACGCCTAATGCCTTTGAGAACGATCCAATAGACGGCATAGCAGGTGCTAGATTTTATCCAGCTCGCTGGCTCAGTATTGGAGCGGCTTATCGTTACCACTTCAATCAACAAGATGCAGGTTTCATCCGTGATACCGTCTCCACATTTACAGTCAATGTAGGTGATCGAACCCAAACACCGCCTCAAACATTCACGTTTAGAGGCACAATACCTGGCTTTCAGCCATCAAGCGACGCCCATGGATTTATAATACAAGGCACCATAGGACGTCGTAACAAACGTGAAGCACCACAAGTTTTGGACAAACCTGCTGACGTGACCGCTGTTGAGTTCAGCAAGACAGTTGTAACTCTTCCTTGTCCGCCTGGATTCCGTCCGGCTGCGGGACAGGACTGTGGCGATCAAACGGTTGAAGTAAGAACTACAGCAGTTGATCCTGAAAATGCTGTCTTGACTTACAACTACACGGTTTCTGGAGGTCGCATAGTCGGTTCAGGTGCTAACGTTACCTGGGACTTGAGCGGCGTAAGACCCGGTACTTACACAATTACCGTTGGCGTTGATGATGGATGTGGCATTTGTGGAAAAACACAGACCAAGACCATTGAAGTCAAAGAATGCGTCTGTGAAAAAATCTGTGAATGTCCCTCCTCGATTACTGTCAGCGGTGGTGGTGTAGTCAGACCGGGTGAAGTCTTGACCTTTACTGCTAACGTTGTCGGTGGAACTCAAGAAAACATCACTTATAACTGGACAGTTTCCAAGGGAACAATCATAGAAGGACAAGGAACACCAGTTATAAGAGTTAGCACCGAAGGTCTAGAAAGGACCGACATAGTAGCAAGAGTTGAAATTGGTGGATTGTGTCCAGAATGTCCGAACACAGCTCAAGAAACCGGTTCTGTGACTGAAAGACCTGGCATCAGTCCATTCGATGAATTCCAAGTGATTCCGAATGACGATATTAGAGGGCGACTCGACAACTTCTTCGTCGCACTGCGTAACGATCCAACAGCAACTGGTTACATCGTAATTGACGGACCTAAGAAAGATGCTGATAGACGTGAAGCTCTTATCAGGAATCACATTAGGTTCCGTAAATTCGACGCAACACGTATCACTATAGTCCGTGGTGATACGTCTGCCCCGAGCGTTTCTACTAAACTATATGTCATACCTGCAGGGCGCTCGATAACCGAAATCACAAGATAAACTTCCAGTTATAAGCTGGAAAAAACAAGGAGCGGTTTCTAAGCCGCTCCTTTTTGTTTCAGGCTCTCGTAATGTAAAATTTTGTTGGTTCTTGAGCTCAAAAAAAGCAAAGTGATTTTCCTAGACCAGTCTGGCGCTTTGAAACAACGAAAGCTCAATTCTAAGGCATCAGACCTGTAAGAGTTTTCAGGAGGAATTATGAAAAAGATAGTTGCACTAGTTGTTCTAATTAACCTTATCTTCTCAGGGTTTTCGCTGGGATTTAACAATCCAGATAATGAAAGTCAGTTATTCAGGTCCTTGTTAGTCGTCGGGCCTGAAGGTGGAGACGTGCGCTCAATAACTGTTGATCCCCGCAATCCTGATAGGCTTTACATAAGCACTTTGGATGGACAAGTATACACTTCTGCCGATGGTGGCAAAACATGGGAATTCCTTGTTAATTTCGAAATCCCACTCCTAATCCTTGACGATCTAAGAGTTGATGTCGAAGACTCCAACATTCTTTATGCTTCTGGGCATAGGCATAAAGAGCCAGGCGGATTTTTCAAATCAACAGATGGTGGGAAAACATGGAAAAGATCGGAAGACCTTAAAAAAGAAGCTATTCACGCAATGACTCAATCAACGCTCGACCCAAACATAATAATCGTTGGCTCAGTTAATGGGATATTTATTTCAAGGGACAGAGGCGAAAGCTTCAAAAAAATAGATTCACCTACCGCGCCTGTCAACATTAACTCACTAGCTATTGACCCAACCGACACAAACATTATCTACGCTGGCACAACTTGGCGACCTTACAAAACAACAGACGGTGGTAAAACTTGGAGACTAATCAAACAGGGTATAATTGATGACTCTGACGTTTTTGCAATCGAGATAGATCAACAAAATCCTTCGCACGTAATTGCTTCAGCCTGTAGCGGTATCTACGAATCCTTTGATAAAGGCGAGACATGGAAAAAGATTCAAGGAATACCTTCTACTTCACGCCGAACCCGTGATATAAAAATCAATCCAGCAAAGCCTCAGAACTACTATGCTGCAACGACCGAGGGATTCTGGATGACAGAAACGGGCGGAAAAACCTGGAGAATGACTACATCGAGATTCTTGGAAATAAACTCAATCGCAGTTCACAAAGATAGACCTGACAGAATATACATAGCTACTAATAACTACGGTGTTTTAGTCTCGAACGATGGCGGTAAGAACTTCCAACCGACGAACGGAAACTTTACAAGCCGTTTTGTGCTTTCCATAATCCCAGACGTCGAAAACCCAAATAGGCTATACGCAATTACAAGAAACACAGCCACTGGCGGTGGTTTCTTATTTGTCAGCAATGATGGTGGTTTCACTTGGAATCCTTCCATGAGAGGACTGGCTGAAAATCGTATAGAGCCGCGAGCTTTAGTGCAGAGTCGCTTAAATCCAAATTTGATTTATCTAGGAACGAATATCGGTATCTTCAGGTCTTTTGATAGAGGTAATTCATGGTCAGAAGTTGCTCCTGCAAGATCGCAAAGAACTCCTTCCAGATCAGCCAGCAGAACATCAACGCGTAGCAAAACATCAAAAGGGAAAATAGTAAACCCAGGAAAACCTCAACCAAGCAGAGTAGCGAAGCTAACCACTCAAGTTAATGTGCTCGTCAAGCTAGAGAAAAATGGCAAAGAAGAATTATGGGCAGGAACTGACTTAGGGCTTTTCCGAACACAAGATGTAAATGCAGGATGGGAAAAAGTTTATCTGGGCGAAGGCATTGATGACAAGATTTTCGTAATTCAAGTGTCTAAAAACAATTCACAAGCCATCTGGGTAGGCACAGCAAGCTTGGGAGTTTTTGTTTCTCGTGACGATGGCGAAACTTGGGAACAAATTAAAGATATTCCTAAAAATGTCCCCGTGAGCGGTATTGCACAAAATCCCGCTAAACCCGACTACATTTATGTAGGCACTCGTCAAACACTATACCTTTCACGCGACGGTGGCAAAACATGGACTAGAAGAGGCGGTAACCTTCCGCTTGGAGATTATAGAAGCATTATCTTTAATCCGAGTAATCCAGATGAAGTTCTTGTTGCAAGCGCCTTGGAAGGCTCTGGTGGAATCTACATCTCAAAAAATGCAGGCATGAATTGGCAAAGGATTGAAACTCACGCTATCCTTCCGAGTAAGCGTTACTGGTCTATGGTGCTCAATCCTTCGTCACCAGACCAACTGTTCATTGGCACTCACTCTTCTGGTATCTACAAAGTAACGCTCAATAAAGCTGAAACAGCCGGAAAATTGCAATAGAAGTTAGTCTATGTGAGATTACTAAAGGCGACTCATAGAAGTCGCCTTTAATTTTTATCAGTGCAAACTTTTGAGAATCTCATCTCTGACGTTTATAATTGAGCTTTCAAGCACCTGTGAAACAAGAAAAAGCAGAAAACAAGTGTGCAACCATTAGCGATTCGTTTTTTTCGCGCCTTGACTTAGCTTTTTCTTCCATTCCTGAGCAATCAAGGATTTTTATCAGCTATCAAGAAAACCCTCTTAGGCTGAGGCGATACTACCCATTAACTGTCCTCTCTCACGCAGAAATTCCCCAAAATGCTTTGGAAATTCTTCAAAGCTACGAAACTGATAGAGAAAAACTATGTGATGCTCTAGAAAGAATAAACCTAAAATGTGGAGCAAGTGATGCAACTTTATCAAATATCTCTCTATTACGTGAAAGCGACTGTGTTGCGGTAGTAACAGGCCAGCAAGCAGGGCTTTTCACGGGACCGCTTTACTCTATCTACAAAACCTTAACAGCCATAAAACTAACAGAATGTTTGAAAGGTAGAGGAATCAAGGCTGTCCCTGTATTTTGGGTTGCTACAGAAGATCATGATTTCGCTGAAGTAGCTTCTGCATTCATCCTAGACAAAACAGGAAAACTAAAGGAAATAAAAAATGAACCGATAGGCTGTTATGACCGCTTTCCTGTGGGCATCGTGAAATTAGATGAGACGATCAAGGAAACAATCCAAAACCTTTTTGAATCTCTGCCCCAAACAAGCCATAGCAACGATTTGAGAGAGTTTATAGAAAGATGTTGGACTACAGGCAGTTACTACGGCGAGGCTTTCGCTAAAATGATGCTCGGACTATTCGGGAAATATGGCTTGATCTTGCTTTGCCCCTTAGACGAAGAACTTAAAAGACTAGCATCACCAATTTACGCTCATGCAATTGAAAAATCCGATGAGATAATCTCAGCTCTGAGCTTGAGAAATTACGAATTAGAACGAGAAGGATTTCATGTTCAGGTTCCCATACCAGAAAATTATTTTCCTATTTTCTGGCACTCGGAAGACGGCAGAAGACATGCCTTAAAGAAAGTTGCCGAAGGTGAATATCAGATAAAAGACGGGGAAAGAAAATTCACGAGAGACGAACTGATAAGAATTGCAAAAGAAAGTCCAACACAATTAAGCCCTAGTGTTATATTGCGTCCGATTGTGCAAGATTATTTATTGCCAACTGTTTGCTATTTTGGCGGTGCCGCAGAAATAGCCTATTTTGCCCAAGCCGAAACAATTTATCGCATCTTGAAACGTCCCGTGACTCCGATTCTTCACCGCCAAAGTTTTACTTTCGTTACACCAAAGCAAATTAAACTTTTAGACAAATACAAGCTTAAATTTGAAGATTTATTTCAAGGCACTGAGAAGATTCTTAAAAGAGTTGTCGAAAAACAAATATCTCCCGACACTGCAAAGTTATTTGCTGAAGTCGAGGAGGAAATAAACATTCAACTCAACCGCCTCGATCAGGCGCTCGTTCAAATTGATGTAACTTTAGCAGAAAATCTGGCAAAAAGAAGGAGAAAAATTCTCTATCACATTGCCGCCTTGAGAAACAAGTTTCACCGCGTGCAAATTCAAAAAAACAACACGATAAGAAGGCAGATAGAAAGCTTATTCGACGCACTTTTGCCATTTGAGCATCTTCAAGAGAGAACGCTAAACATCAGCTTTTTCCTTAATCTTTACGGCTTTGAATTCATTGATTGGATTTATCAAGCCATTGATCTGGACAACAAAAATCACCAAGTAATCTATTTGAGATGAATCCTAGCAAACAGGTATCTGGCTTTGATAAAATGAAGTTTAAGAAGGAGGTAATCATGGAAATTATCTTAGCTGAAGAATATGGATTTTGCTTTGGTGTTGAGAGAGCAGTTGAAATGGTTGAGAAAGCTCTGACTGATGGCGAAACGGTAAGAACCTTTGGGCCACTCATTCATAATCAACAAGAAATGGAGCGATTGGGAAAAGAAGGAGTAAAAACGATAAACGAACTGCAAGAAATTGCACCTAATGAAACCGTTGTTATCCGCGCGCATGGAGTTCCTCCCCAAGTCGAAGCCGAACTAAGAGCAAAAGCCTTGAAAGTTGTTGATGCTACCTGTCCTTTTGTTACCAGAGTTCAAAGACTGGCAGCACGCGCAGCGGCACAAGATCGCCATGTTGTGGTCGTGGGAAACCCTGAACATCCCGAAATGATAGGCGTAAAAGGATATGCTCCCAATCACGCTTTTATCGTTCGTGATGCTTCTGAAGTCGCAAACCTACCTAAACTAAAAAAACCTCTGGTAGTCTCTCAAACGACCATAAAAGCTCAAACTTTTTTTGAGGCAGTAGAAGCTGTTAAAGCCAGAACTGATGATGAAGTAGAAGTTATTAACACTATATGCTCTGCCACTCGCGATCGCCAAGACGCAGCAAGAGAATTAGCAGAAAAGGCCGAAGCAGTTTACATAATCGGCGGAAAACACTCATCAAATAGCAGAAAACTGCTCGCCGTTTGTAAAGAGAAGTGTGAAAAGAGCTTTCTAATTGAAACAGAAGAAGAGATAAATCCAGAAGATTTGAAAGGCATCAAGCGAGTCGGCGTAACCGCAGGTGCTTCAACACCCAACTGGTTAATAGAAAAAGTCATACAAAGGCTAAAAGAAATAGGTGAACAACTTGAAAAGCAATAAAGCCAGCTGAATACCTTCCCAAAAACAGCAAGGACGTTTGCGTCGCCTCTTTCTGGACTCGATTTGTCTCAACCAAAGTAAAAGACGTCCGAAAGGTCGCTTTGCGGTTTTAAGTCTTTTTGTTACAAAATCAAAAAACAAAAAAGCTACAGAAATTGTTTCTTTGATATACTTAAAGAAAAGACTTCTTGAGGTGAGGCAAAGATGCGTTCAGAATGGTTGAACGGAAAAAACGGGCTGGCAATCTCAATACTTTTTCTAGCTTTCTCAGCAGGTATCTTTTTCGGTGCATTTTCAAAGAAAAGCGATATTACCAAGGCTGAAGAAAAAAGTAACGACATTCCGAAAAGTTTATCGGCATCGTTTGCGGAAGTAATAAGAAAAGTCGAACCTGCAGTTGTTAGCGTCAGAGCAAAATACAAACTTCCCGAAATTAGCATCAAAGGCGAAGACATTCCGAAAAGTGATGCAGAAAAAATACCAATACCTGAAAGACCAACTCCCTGGCGTCCTAATTATGGCGTCGGAAGCGGCTTTATTGTCGAAAAAAGCGGATACATCATAACAAACTACCACGTTATTGAAGACTCTATGCGCATAACTGTTACCTTGCAAAATGGCGAAGAATACACAGCCAAAGTCGTTGGAGTTGATGAAGAAACTGATCTTGCAGTTTTGAAAATTGATGCAGGAAAAGATTTGCCGACACTTGTCTTCGGAGATTCTGATGCTGTTCAAATAGGTGAATGGGTTCTCGCAATCGGCTCTCCATTTGGACTTGCAAGGTCTGTAACAGCAGGAATTGTTTCACAAACAAATCGCGAAACTCCTTTTGCCTCACCTTTTCAAAGATTCATACAAACCGACGCAGCCATAAACCGTGGCAATTCTGGTGGCCCATTGGTGAATATGGACGGCGAAGTCATTGGTGTTAACTCTCAAATAGCAACATCAACCGGAAACTTCAGCGGCGTAGGTTTTGCGCTCCCATCAAAAGAAGCTTCGTTTGTCCTTCAGCAAATTCTGCGGAATGGAAAAGTCAGACGCGGTTATTTAGGCGTCACTCTCGACTCTGTTAGAAAAGAGTTTGCAAAAGTTTACAACATGCCCGAAGCCAAAGGTGCGATCATAACAAACATTGTTGATAAAAAGAATAGTCCTGCCGCCATCAGTGGGTTGCAAGTAGGTGACATAATTGTCGAATTTAATGGCCACCAAATAATAGACGCTCAAGACCTCATAGAAAAAATAGCTTCAATCGAGCCGGGAACAGAGGTTAGCTTTGCATATCTACGAGAAAATAACGATCAACTAGAAAGAAAAACAGGAACGGTCAAGCTTGGAGAACGGCCTTCACTCAAAACCTTTAGTAACTATGAAGATACAAGAAAACCAACTAATCCGACGTCACCATTCGGACTGATTTTGACTGATTTGACACCGAGTTTAGCGAAAAGTTACAATCTCGAAGGTGAAAAAGGTGTTCTTGTGAAAGGTTTAGACCCAACAAGCTTTATCGGTGATATAGGTTTTTCTGGCTCGTCAGAGATAGTGCCGGGCGATTTGATACAGCGAATAAATCGCCAAGAGGTAACAGACGTCAAATCTTTCAATGAGATTGCAAACAAGCTCAAACCCGGTGACGCTGTAGTCTTGCATGTTGCAAGCTATAACCGAAGAACCCAGAGCATCCAGAAAAGAATTGTTCAATTTACCGTTCAGTGAGGTTGACTATGGAAAAACCAGCTAAAAAAGTCGAAAAGTATTACAACTACATAGGCGGACAATGGGTTGAATCATCTTCGGGAGAATGGTTTGAAAACATCAACCCTGCCGACACAAGCGACGTAATAGGTATATTTCCGAAATCGAATGCAGAAGATGTAAACCGTGCCGTTCAAGCAGCAGCTGAAGCTGCGGATCGGTGGCGTAAAACTCCTGCGCCTCGCCGTGCTGAGATACTCTTTCGATTAGGTGAAATATTGCGTAAAAACAAAGATACTTACGCCGAACAGATGACACGCGAAATGGGCAAGGTTATCAAAGAAGCAGGCGGCGATGTTCAGGAAGCCATTGACTGCACTTACTTTGCAGCAGGTGAAGGAAGAAGACTTCATGGATTCACGACTCCCGCAGAATTGCCGAACAAAGCGGCAATGTGCGTAAGGCAGCCGGTCGGGATTTGCGGCCTGATTACACCTTTCAATTTCCCTATGGCGATTCCTTCATGGAAACTAATGCCGGCTCTGATATGCGGAAACACTGTAGTTCTAAAACCGGGCGAAGATGTTCCACTTTCGGCTGTGAACCTGGTAAAGGCTTGTGAAGAAGCTGGAATTCCACCGGGAGTTGTCAATTTAGTAAATGGCGATGCCGAGGCAGGAAGAGCACTCGTAACTCACGAAAAAGTTCGCCTAATTTCATTTACAGGCTCGACCGATACGGGACGTCTCATCGCAGAAGAATGCGCTAGACAAAACAAAATCGTTAGTCTCGAGATGGGCGGTAAAAACGCCATTATCATAATGGACGATGCCGCAATAGACAATGCTATTGAAGGCTCTCTTTGGGGTGCATTCGGCACAAGCGGTCAAAGATGCACAGCATCTTCGAGATTGGTCGTTCACAAGAAAATTTACAAAGAATTCGTCGAAAAGTTCGTCGAAAGAGCAAAAAACCTGAAAGTCGGCAATGGCCTTGATCCGAAAACGGACGTCGGACCTGTCATAAACGAGCAGGCGGTCGAGAAAATCCTAACCTACATTGAAATAGGCAAGAACGAAGATAAAGCAAAACTTGCTTGTGGCGGAAATCGCTTGACCGAAGGTGATTACAAAAAAGGCTACTTCATCGAACCAACTGTTTTTATTGACGTTGAGCCAGGAATGAGAATCGAACAAGAGGAAATTTTCGGTCCCGTAACTGCAATAATTCCATTCTCAACGCTAGAAGAAGCAATTGAGATAGTCAACGGCGTCAAATACGGGCTTTCATCAGCGATTTACACGCAAGATGTTAATAAGGCATTCTATGCGATTCAAGAGCTTTACACTGGAATTTGCTACGTAAATTCCGCAACCATAGGAGCTGAAGTGCATTTGCCTTTTGGAGGAACGAAAGCTACGGGCAACGGGCATCGCGAAGCTGGCACGCAAGTTCTCGATATTTTTTCTGAATGGAAAGCAATCTACATTGACTATTCTGGCAAACTGCAAAAAGCGCAGATTGATATTGTTGAAGTCTAGTTGTGATTTGCGTTTAATTGCGCGGCAAATCCTTACGAAACCTTGCTATGTTTTATGAAAACAGCTTCGGTAAGATATACGTTCAGTTCACATATATCTTTCACGTAATCACCTATTCTTTCAAGATGCTTGGCAACAAATAGCAGTCTAGCCGCGCTATTAGTTGTTCTTGGGTCTTCTATCATTATTTCTATCAGTTCGTCAAATATGCGCTTGTAGCAAGCGTCTATGATGTTATCTTTTTCTATGACTTTTCTTGAAAGAACGGCGTTTTCTGAGGTGAAAGCATCTAGAGCGCATCTAAGCATCTCAGCTGCAATTTGCGACATAAGCGATAAATCCACGTATTTCTTCAGTTGTGGCTCATTATTTATCGCCAAAGCCGCTTCGGCAATGCTAGAAGCGTGATCAGCTATTCGCTCTAGAATCGGCGTGATTTTTGCTACTGAAATAACAAGACGCAAATCATGAGCGGCAGGCTGATGAAGAGCTAAAATCTCGATGCAAAACCTGTCAATGTCAAGTTCCATCTGATCAATTATGCTGTCGTCTTCAAGAACTTGCCTTGCAAGCTCACTGTCGCGCTCCACGAGCGATCGCATTGCACGATAAAGCGCCTTCTCTGTTGTCCCGCCGAGTAACAGAACCTTATCACGCAGCAGATTGAGTTGTTGGTCTAGAAGTCTCCTTTCCATTTTTAGCCGAATCTTCCTGTTATGTAATCTTCTGTTAATTTTTGATCTGGACTTGTAAAAATCTTTCTTGTCGGATTTACTTCAATCAATTTCCCCAGCATGAAAAATGCAGTTATGTCGGAAATTCGCGCTGCCTGTTGCATGTTATGGGTGACTATGACGATCGTATAGTTCTTTTTTAACTCAAAAATCAACTCTTCGATTTTCTGAGTAGCTATTGGGTCTAATGCAGAAGCAGGTTCATCCATCAAAATAACTTCTGGCTCGATAGCTAAAGCTCTCGCTATGCAGAGTCGTTGTTGCTGTCCGCCAGAAAGTCCGAAAGCCGATGTATGAAGGCGATCCTTCACCTCATCCCAAAGAGCGGCATCTCGCAAAGCCTTTTCAACTCTCTCTTCCAAGTCTGCCTTGCTTTTATGTAGCCTGTTTATTCTGATTCCGTATGCGACATTCTCAAAGATAGATTTCGGAAATGGATTCGACTTTTGAAAAATCATCCCGACCTTTCGACGCAACTTAACAACGTCTGTGTCTGGAGCATAAATGTCTTGTCCATCAAGCAAGACTTTTCCTTCAACTCTCGCATAGGGTATTATGTCATTCATTCTGTTCAGTGTTCTCAAAAAGGTTGACTTTCCACTTCCAGAAGGACCAATAAATGCTGTTACTTGTTTTTCGGGAATCTCCAAAGAAATATCATGCAAGGCCTGTGTCCTGCCATAGTAGAAATTCAAGTTTGAAACTTTGATTTTCGTATTCATAAAGAAACTAGCTTTGCCTTATCAGCTTTTCAACAAAAAATGCTCAAAAAGAGCCTACATCAGCATTTTAGTAAAAGGCTCAAAATCTATGGTTACATTATACTTAAATCTGAATCAGCCTCGATTTTTTTCGGGCGAAAAAATTAACAAATTTGTAACAGTGGTTTAACATTGTTGGTTTACTTTAGCTTAATAATCGAAAGCTAAGCTTTTGAGATTTTGCAAGGAGCGATTTTTTATGAAAAGCGTAGTAGGTGAGTTACGAAGCGAACTAGCGTTAGCGGTTTTAATGGAGAAAAAACAAAATGGCAAAGTAAATCAACAGCAAGCCGCAGATTTGATAAAAAACATTCAGCTTGTTCTAGATGCCATGATGGAGAAAGACAAAAAAGACAAAGAAAAAATACTCACTCTCTCCAAAAATCAACCCATGTAAACCCAAAAACAAGAAGGCAGTTGTTGACACTTCAGGCTTTGTTTTCTCCTAATTCGGCTTGAATGCTCTTTTTCGATAATCTCTGGTATCTTCCGAAATCATAAGATAGGGGTTTTTTGCTTTAAGTCTAAACGACAAAGCACGAAAAATGGCAATTTTCATTAAATTCAAAGCTGTAATTCTTGCGATTTTTGCTCTTCAAATTTATGCCTTACCGCAGGACTTTCGGCAAGTTCACGATGGTATTGAATATGCCGAAGTTACACGCGGAACAGAAGAAGCACCCATCAGAATAAACTTACTTCGATTAGACCCAGCTAAAGTAAGACTCGATATTGTTCATGCTCTTGACGCTGCAATAGGCACTGAAAAAACTTCTTCAATCGCAAAAAGACACGGAGCTGTTGCGGCAATAAATGCAGGCTTCTTTCGCAATGACAGCAGTATTTATGCTGGCGATGCCGCCGGAATTCTCGTGATTGACGGAAAAATCTTAAGTGAAAGCTACGCTAACCGTGTTGCAGTAGGAATAATCAACGGAAAAAGCAAAACCGAAGTTGAATTCGGGCATCTGAAAATCGAAGCATACGTAACGAACGGCAAGGAAAAAGCTATTATCTCAGGCATAAACCGGGAGCGTAAGAAAGACGAAATCATCGTTTTCATGCCAGAATTCCATCGCACAACCTTAACCGGCTCAGATGGCTTTGAAATCGTGGTGACTGAAAGCAAACCTCGCATCGAACGAAAAGGGAATTCAGTTATTCCCTGCAATGGTTATGTTGTATCGGTAAGCGATGAAAAACACAAATGGCTTTTGAAAAGCAAAAAGTTAAAGCTAGTGGTTAAAATAGAAGCACTCGAAAAGGAAAAACAGGCATTTTTCTCAAAAGCCGAAGACATAGTTGGCGGAGTTCCACAACTTATCAAAAATGGCCAGATTCAAATAACTTGGGAACTTGAAAAAACCTCAAGGGAGTTTGTCGAAACACGGCATCCACGCACAGCCATTGCCAAACTCAAAGACGGGAAAATTTTGATGATAACAGTTGATGGACGCCAACCCGGCTACAGTGTTGGAATGACTTTGCAGGAGCTGGCAGAATTCTTGCTCGAAATGGGTGCAACCGATGCAATAAATCTTGATGGCGGCGGTTCAACCACAATGTTTCTCGACGGCAAAGTAGTAAATCGTCCTTCCGACAAAGAAGGGGAACGCAAAGTAAGCGATGCAATTCTGGTTTTTCTGCGATAATCTTGTCTTTTAGTGAATTTTGCTGAATTTGAAAAATTCTCTGAAAAATGACTCGTAAATCCCGCACTAATCCCACACTGATCTTTACAGTTTGGTTTCTACTCTGCATTATTTGGGGAACAACTTGGATTTTTATCAAATTAGGGCTGAATGACTTACCGCCCGCTGGATTCGCTGCAGTGCGTTTTACAGTCGCTTGCTCGATTCTGTGGCTCATTCTCGGCTTTAAGAAAATTGGATTTCCCGGCTCTTGGAAAACTCGTGCTTTGGTCGTGCTTACTGGCGCTTTACAGTTTTCGTTTAACTATGGACTCCTGTTTTGGGGTGAAAAATACATATCTTCAGGAATGGCAGCAGTTTTGCAATCAACCATTCCCATTTTCGGAATGATCTTGGCAAAGATTTTTGTCGGCGAGACGATAAACGGGCTGAAAGTAACTTCCGTTTTGCTTGGTGTTTTAGGCATCACACTGATTTTTTGGGAACAACTGCATTTAAGCGGGACGATGGCGCTTTTAGGAAGTTTAGCAGTCGTTGTGGGAGCTTTTGGTGCAGCACTTGCTAGCGTCTTAGTCAAAGCTAAAATGAAGGCAGTTGAGCCAGCAAATCTGGTTTTCTGGCAAATGCTTATCGGGCATCTGCCGCTATGGCTTATCAGCTTTGCATCTGAAGGCTCTCCAACCAACTTCCGCTGGACGCCAAATGCTTTAATTTGTGTTTTGTATTTGGCAGTAATGGGTTCGGTCATAGCCTTTTGGCTTTACTACTGGCTGTTGCGTAAAATTGAAGTTACAAAGGCAATGACAATTGCGCTAGTAACTCCCGTAATCGCCATTTTTATTGGTAGCTTTTTCGGTGAAAAAATAACAGTGCAGGCGATTTTGGGAAGCTCAATGGTTTTGTTAAGTGTCTCTTTAATTACATTTCGCCCAGCTTTATCTGCAAGGAAAGTTGAAGCAAGATGAAATTCAGTTTCACAACGGCAGGAGAATCTCACGGCAAAGCATTGATTGCTATAGTCGAAGGCTTGCCCGCAGGACTAGAAATTTCGGTTGAAAAAATCAATCATCAACTCTGGCGCAGACAGCAAGGATACGGGCGCGGTGGAAGAATGAAGATTGAAAGCGATAAGGTCGAAATTCTTTCAGGCGTTCGGCACGGCAAAACGATAGGCTCGCCGCTTGCAATGCTGATTGAAAATCGCGACTTTGTTCATTGGAGTCAAATAATGTCCGTAGAAAAGCCTTTAGAAATGCCTAAGCAACTTCGCACCGTCAAGAGACCGCGCCCTGGACATGCCGATCTTGCAGGCGGATTGAAATTTCAAACGAGAGACTTAAGAGATATTCTCGAAAGAGCTTCAGCCAGAGAAACTGCCGCCCGCGTGGCTTGCGGTGCAGTAGCTCAACAACTTCTAGAAGTTTTCGGCATACAAATTCGCTCTCATGTTGTTAGGATTGGAAGTGTCCCTAAAGAAGAAATCCCTTTCAAATCATGGGAAGAAATATGCGCAATTCCCGAAGATTCACCGCTAAGATGCGCTGACAGAGAACTCGAACAAGAAATGATTAAATTGATTGATCAAGCAAAGGAGACAGGTGACACTCTTGGAGGTGTTTTTGAAGTTGTTGCCAAAAACCTTCCTGTCGGTCTAGGTTCGCACGTTTCATGGCGCGAAAAACTCGACGGGCAAATAGCGCAAGCGATTATGTCAATACATGCCGTTAAGGCTGTTGAAATCGGCGAAGGTGTTGCTAATGCTTCCAGATTCGGCTCTGAAGTTCACGATGAAATCATCTACGAAAACGGTAGTTTCAAGCGATTGACAAATCGTGCAGGCGGCTTGGAAGGTGGAATCACAAACGGAGAGGAACTGAGAGTCCGAGGATACATGAAGCCGATCTCAACGCTTAGAAAACCGCTTCGCTCGGTTGATATTGACACGAAAGAGCCTGAGCCTGCCGCATTTGAACGTTCCGACGTTACGGCAGTTCCAGCTGCGGGTGTGATCGGTGAAGCAATGCTCGCTATAGTATTAGCCAACGCAATGCGTGAAAAATTCGGCGGTGATTCTTTGCAAGAAATGATGCAAAATTTTCAGGCTTACTGCGATAGTTTGAAAAGTTACTAAGCGCGCTAAATTTTTGGATATTTAGAGAAGGAGAAATTGAGTGATGAGAAGATTTCTAGCCATTCTTCTTTCTTTATGCTTTGCGGCTTGCCAACAAAACCAAGAGAAACCCATTTCAGAAAGCCCTGCAGAAATCGCACAAAAATTCTCTCTTGAGATGCAAACCACGCCAAAAGAAGTAAATGCTGGCGAGCCAATTGAGTTCATCTTCACCGTCAAAGATGACAAAGGCTCAATTGTGAAGGATTTGGAAATTTTTCACGAAAAACCAATGCATTTGATAGTGGTTTCGACCGATTTGGCAGAGTTTTATCATCTACATCCTGAATTACAAAAAGATGGGAGCTTGAAACTCTCGATGACTTTTCCAAACGGAGGAGACTATAAACTCTATGCAGAGTTTAAGCCGAAAAAAGTTAAAAACGAAATACTAAAAATTCTGGATTTGAGAGTTTCCGGCAATCAACGAGAAAAAGCGGAGCTAAAGCCTGATGAAAAACTCGACAAAATCGTTGATGGTTTACGCGTGAGCATGAAAAGAGAAGGAATGCTAATAGCAGGCCAGCCAACTACGCTCAAATACAAGATTCTCGACCCGCAAACTAACAAACCCGTTGGCGATTTGGAGGAATACTTAGGCGAAATTGCGCACTTTGTCGTTATTAACAGTAATCTGAACGAATTTTCCCACTCTCATGCTTTCTGGGCAGGCGCACATCGTCGCAATAAAAACAGCCATCATGAACATCAACATAGTCATTCACCAGAAAAAGAGATTATCGGAACTGACGAAGACGCAATCATGACAGAAGTTACATTTCCGAAGGAAGGAATCTATAAAATTTGGATGGAGTTTCAGCGAAATGGCAAGGTAACAACAGTGCCTTTTGTAGTAGAAGTTGGAACAAAGGAAGAAATACCAGCAATTGCTTCGGAAGTTCGAGTTCCTGACGACGTTTTCAAAGTTGCTGTTACGGAAAAAGGTTTCTTGCCACAAGAAATTCACTACAAACAAGGTAAACCCTTAAAACTTGGTTTCATAAGAGCTAGCGATAAGTCATGCGGTTCAGAAGTTGTATTTGAACAACTAGGAATCAAAAAACAACTTCCCTTTGGCGAACCCGTAATAGTTGAAATTCCCACAGAAAAAGAAGGTATCATCAATTTCACCTGTGGAATGAAAATGCTTAAAGGTAAAATCATTATCCAAAAGACACCCTAAAAGGCTTGCAAGATGATACAGCTTACGAGAAAAAGCAGTGAGAACATTGAGGTCAAGGTTGATCCTGTTTGCAAAATGCTGGTGCAACCCGCAACGGCTGCTGCTTTCTTTCGATACAAAAACGAAGATTACTACTTTTGTGCTATCAGATGCTACAATCGCTTTCGCCAAAATCCTGAAAAATTCTTGTCAGTAAAACCTGAAGCTACCGAATCCACTGAAAAAAGCGAATACACATGCCCGATGCATCCTGAAATAACAAAAATCGGACACGGGTTTTGCTCAATCTGTGGAATGGCGCTTGAGCCTAAATTTATCGCATCAGCTAGTGCCACTGAAGCGGAAGACCCGGAATTTGTTGATATGAAAAGGCGCTTCGCTGTTTCCACAGTTTTAACTGTGCCGATTTTTCTACTGGCTATGAGCGAAATGCTCTTTGGTAGCTTCCTTGAGCTATCGGTGTGGATTCAGCTTATTCTTGCCACACCGGTTGTTTTCTGGGGCGGTTTTCCATTTTTTGTGCGCGCCGTTTGTTCAATCAAAAACTTGAGTCCCAATATGTTCACGTTGATTGCAATAGGAACCGCTTCAGCTTACTTTTACAGCCTTTTGGTTTTGATACTTACAACCTTTTTCCCTACAGAGTCTTTGCTTCACGTCCTTTCACACGACGGCAAAATTGCTGTTTACTTCGAGGCATCAGCCGTTATCACAACTCTCGTTCTACTTGGCCAAGTGCTGGAACTGAAGGCCAGAATGCGAACTTCATCAGCGATTAAAGAGCTTTTGAACCTAACACCCAAAGAGGCCTTAGTTGTTTTCGATGATGGCACAGAAGCCGAAATTCCTGTAGATGAACTGCTTGTAGGAACAAAATTGAGAGTAAGAGCCAATGAAAAAATACCGACCGATGGCATAATCTTGGAAGGCGAAACCTATGTTGATGAATCAATGATAACAGGTGAGTCGGTGCCAGTCTATCGAAAAGCAGGAGACAGAGTAATCGGTGGGACTCTCAACGGTGGCTACTCTTTCTTAATGAGAGCCGAAAAGGTAGGCAATGAAACTCTGCTTGCAAATATCGTCCGGATGGTTTCCGAAGCTCAGCGTTCGCGTGCGCCGATTCAAAATCTTGCTGATAAGGTCTCGGCATATTTCGTCCCAGCAGTGATTCTCATAGCTCTAATTGCCTTTGTTACTTGGCTCTTTCTTGGTAATTTCATATACGCATTTGTCTCGGCAGTTTCTGTTTTGATAATAGCTTGTCCTTGTGCTCTGGGTCTTGCAACGCCAATGTCAATCATGGTTGGCACGGGAAGAGGCGCAAAAGAAGGAATTTTGATTAAAAACGCTGAAGCCTTGCAAGCTCTGGAAAAAATAAACACCGTTGTCATAGACAAAACAGGCACATTGACAGAAGGAAAACTAAAATTGCGAAAGATAATGCTTGAAGACACTAGTTTCTCTGAAGACGAAGTTTTGCGTTATGCCGCTTCTGTTGAAAGAATAAGCGAGCATCCCTTAGCAAAAGCGATTGTAGATGCCGCTTCCGAAAGAAACTTAAAGCTAGAGGAAGTTCACTCTTTTCGTGCTTCAGTCGGAGAGGGAGTTTCTGGACAGATAGGCGAAAAACTCATCGAGGTCAAAAGACCTTCCCCTTCCGAAACCGTTGAAACCATGCAGGCTCAGGGCTACACCGTAGTTGAAGTTTCGGTTGATGGAAAAACAGCCGCCTACTTAGGAATATCAGACGAAATCAAAGAATCTGCCGCAGAGGTAATCGAGAAACTCCATCACCAAGGCATTTCGGTTATCATGATGACGGGAGACAATCGAAAAACAGCCGAATTGGTAGGGAAGAAGTTGAAAGTTGACGAGATTTTCGCTGAAGTTTATCCGTGGCAAAAAGCAGAAAAAATCAAAGAACTGCAATCTAGAGGGAAAAGAGTAGCGATGGCAGGTGATGGTGTCAACGACGCTCCAGCACTTGCACAAGCAGATGTCGGAATCGCATTCGCATCAGGTAGCGATATTGCAGTCGAATCAGCCGGAATAACTCTTCTAAAAAGCGACTTGAAAGGGATTTTGAAAGCGCATCGCCTAGCGCGTTTGGTTATGAAAAACATCAGACAAAATCTGTTTTTCGCTTTTGTTTATAATTTTTTGAGTGTCCCGATTGCGGCAGGCGTTCTGTTCCCGTTTTTAGGAATCTTACTCTCGCCAATGATAGCCTCTGCCGCAATGACTTTCAGCTCTGTGTCTGTTATTTTCAACGCTTTGAGGCTAAAAAATGCAAGGCTTTCGTAAATCTTCCTTATTTTCCTTGTGCTATTTGCACCTTCTTCAATTTAACTTCGATTCTGCCTATTTCGGTTTCGAGTCTTGAACCAACAGGAATTTTTCTTTCGTTATCTGCAATCCAAATCACCATTTTCCCTTCTTGTTCTATAAACCTTCCCTTACCAAAAACCTCTGGCTCGATTCTGTAACACCAAACATCACCTAAAACAGTATCTTGTTTTTCCCTTGCTGTGACCTTTACGGGAATCTTGTAAACCAATCCGGAATCACTAACAACCGTTTCAAAGGTTTTACCCACTTCCAAGGGGACTTGCCTTAAGCGATAAACTCCAGAAACCAAGTCATGAGTTTCTTCAGCAATCTCGGAAGAAATCCGACGCGGTGGTTTCAAAGGGTCTTTCGGATCGATCTCCGTGAAAACTACCTTCATCTGGTTGTAATCAAAAATAGCTTCGGAATCCCTGATGCGGTCACCTTGCTCATCACGCTTTAGGGTTTTCAAAACTCTAAACTTCTCTTCGTCAATTACAGAATGAAAAACTTGCAGTATTTTTTTCCCAAAAAGGCTAACCAATATACCTTTCGATCGTCCTTCAAATTTAATTTCGTAGGATTTATTATCAACCGATTTGCTCACCGAAAATGACAAAGTGCCGATGCTAATACCTCGAAGAATTGATTTGCTGAACTTTACTTCGTAAACCAAAGTCTCTCCGGGAAGTAGAATCTCTGGTTTCGGTGGAGCAGATTGGAGAAAAACCCACTCTGAATAAACAAAAAACAGAAGAAACAAGAAAAATAGCCTAGTAACCCAATTTGCCCTCATAGCTCAAAATCCCTAAGTTATTTTTCGACTAGCTACTTTTAGTCTTCTTTTAACAGCATCGAAAACACGATCAACTGAGATATCCATGCAAATCCAATTGTTGCAAACTCTACGATGGCAATTCGTGCGACAATTGATGTCTGTTCTTTCGACACAAATATCTTCCGAACGAAAACTACCGTTACGCCACCATTCTGTAGGACCGAAGATGCCTACAACAGGCGTATTTGCTGCAATCGCAAGATGCGTTGGGCCTGTGTCTCCACCAACATAGATGCTAGCCCTCTTCACCAACTCATAAAAACCTTTAAGTGAAGGGTTTGCGAGCATAATCATTCGGCTTTTGCTATTTTGCAAGACTCTTTGAGCTAGAAAACTTTCATCTTTTGCGGTTGTAACAACCGACTTTAGACCCAACTCCTCCCAGAGCCTATCGGCTAAAGCTCCGAAATTTTCCGCATCCCAAAGTTTCGTTTTCCAACCGCCCGCCGGATTCAAAATAGCGAAATTTTCTCCGACCTTGCTAATGATTTCTTCAGCTTCTTTTTGATGAGATGAATCCGTTTCAATTGGAAACTCAAAAACCTCCGGCACAGATACTCCTAAAGCTTTTTCGGCTAAAAGCAAATTCTTTCGTATAACATGGATTTTCCCGTTAGGAATCTCCACCAAGTCTGTTAAAAGAAAGCGACTTTCAGGCTCACGAAGCGCATTCTTTGAAAATCCATATCTTCTTTCTGCTCCTGAAAGTTTTGCTACCAAAGCTGATTTCAAAAGACCTTGGAAATCCAAAGCCACGTCCGGCTTAATTTTGCAAAGTTCAAAGATACTACGAAGCGAAGAAAAATCTTTTAAGCGCCTTATTCCAGCGGTGTTGATGATTATTAAATCGTCTAGAAGCCTGTTGCCATGCAAAATCTCGGAAGCTTTTTTCTCAACGACCCAAGAAATTCTGGCTTCTTGGAATTTTCGTCTAATCGCAACCAAAGAAGGCAAAGTATGGATCACGTCTCCAATGCTTCCGAGTTTGACAATTAAAATTTTCACGAGTAACAGCCTATCAGATCGAGGACTCGAGCTTTATTAGAACAGGCTCTTTTGGCATTTCATTTAACCATTCTCTAACTCTTTGCTTCCATTCTTCTCTGCCTAAATAACCGGCTTCGTCTATGAATTCAACTGTGAGCATCGGTGAAGTTTGAATGGAGTTAACAGCCTTTTCAAGTAGCATTATCTCCTTTGCAGAAAGTAAAGGTATTGGTTTACCGGTCTTGAAAATATCTATCAGTCCAAGCAAGACCTCTTTTTCATCTTCCTTTTTAACTGTCTTTGCTATGTTTTCTAGAAACGGCAGAATCGTCGCTCTTAAAGTGCTGAGGATTTTTCTGTAACTTTTACGTCCTTTTTCCATGATCTCGGTAAGTTTTTGTGGTAACTCTCGCCAAACCTCCATTTGAGATAGCCTAAAAGAGCAAGCACAGACGGGATGGGTTTTGAGCATCTCTCTGACATCAATTTTGCAATTTAGCTGTTTGGCTATTTCATAAAGTTCTTTGGCATCTCGGTAGTAACTCTTTGGGAAAATAGGAAATCTTGAAAGAGTTTCAAACTCCCACCATTCTCTGCTTCTTATCACTTCTTCGACTTGATCCTGCAGTTCTGCATTTCTCATTGTTTGATCGTGACGAATGGCGAAGTATTCGGCATACTTTTCTCTAAAATTATTCCACAATTTTTCAAATTCTCGGTTGAGATTTTCACTCGGTGCTATGGTCATTTGATTCATTGCATCAAGTAACTCTTCGCGAAGTTGCTCTATAGTTTCATCTTGAGTTATTTCGCAAAGAGCAAGGTATTCCCAAGCCTTGTTGCGAAGGTCTGCTCCATTGAGGAAGTCTTCCAGTTTTACTAGGTCTTTTGTGCGCTCAATAAAGACTTTCTCGGAATTCGAGAAAGCATCGGCAATTCTCTGTAAACATTCTTCCAAAGATATGCTGTCGTTAAGAACTTCCTCTATTGCGCTAGCAACAACTCCGAAAGTCTTATTAGCATTGGTTGCAAGTCGCCAAATTTTTGTGTTCAGAGAATCTTCGGGCAACTTTTCAAAGCGATCTAAAATTCTTGCTGTTCTCCAATCCTTAAGCCAGCTTGTTAAAGCTTCGTATATTTTCTCCCTGTCTTGTGGATCATCTAAAGTTTGGAAATTATCTGCGGAAGTAAGAGTTTTAGCCCACTCAATCAGTTCAGCGCTCGAATAGGATACAACTTCGGAACGAGCTATGCCGACAATATCGTCCCAGATAATCTTCAAGTCTAACGAACGCCAATTTATGCGATTTCCTTCTGAAGTTATAAACTCAAGCCTTCTTTTGGCAACCAAAGCAGATAAAATTAGTTGAACAGCCTCACGCACTAGACCATAAGGTTCATGCCTTAAAAGATGATAAATTTCTTTCAGAGGCACAACTTCTCTATCGGTTTCATTCAGAAACGAAATTATTTTTTGCACCGTAGGCAAATGCAATAAATCCTCTTGCGAGCAAGGAACCAAAATATCGCCGCGCATTGTCACCAAATTGAGAGGTTCTGCAAAATTAACAGCCAAAGCTTGAGTTTCAGGCGCATTTACCCGTCTGCTCCCAAAGAAACTGCTAACCAAAGCTGATACTTCGTTTATTCCTAAGACTTCGCCGAAAACGGGGTGCTCAGGATAATGAGCCTCAAATGCAGGTGTGAGCATTTCGGTAAAAGTTATGCTCAAGCTCCTAGAGTTCTTTGCTATATCTGTAAATCTATGAGGCTTTCCGTCAATTATCAGCTCACCTTCCTCGAGAAAAATTCTTTCCCAAATCTTGCCTACGGTTGTCATCAAGGCGTGTCCGGCAATGCTTATTTGATCTCCGAATTCTTCTTGAAGCCACGTATCAGTAACAAGAACGTGATAACGGAGGAGCACCTCAACTTCATCGGGTCTTAGTTGAGCCGGACGCCAATAAACTTTAAGAATCGAATCACCTTCGCCAGTATCTACAACTTCTCTTTCCGGTCTTGTTATTATCACTTCCCAATCATAAGAGTCGGCTCTCATTGAAGGTTCAAGTCCTAGAGTTTCATACCAATCCCATATTACTCTGCCTCGTCTTATGCCACCTCGCCATATAACGTTGCAATCCACGGAATCGAAAACCTCATTCTCGGTAAGCAAAACCCAGTCAGAAAATCTTTCACTAGCAAATCTGCGGAGAATCTTAGGCACCACATCTGAAGAGATTCCCAAAGCCGCCTCGCGCAAAGCCTGATTGAGGCTGTCTTTCCCTGCAACCTTAAAGCTGTAGCGAATCTGTCCGCTTTTTTCCACAATTCGGTTTATCTCATTTGGCAAGGCTTCAGCGAATTTTTGTAGGATTTCCCTAACAGGTCTAGAAGTATCTTCCAAATTATCTTCATCAAAAATCAGCGTAGCTGCGCTAACTTCTGTATCCGTTGCTCCTTCTCCGTTCAATGACAAAAGCAAGAGCGTTTTCAAAATCAACTTTGCCTGAAGTCTTTGGATAACTGGGATTTGATTTATAACCTCGTTGTTTACTCTGTCAAAAGCTGCAAACGCTTCCTGTAATTCGTCCGATTTACGAAGTGAAAGCTCAACCTTGTCAAAAACTTCGTCTAAACAAATCAAAGAATTAGCAGGTCTTCCCAGAATTTTAGTTCCTGCTTCTGATGCAAACCCCATCAGTGCAAACTCTTTCACGTAGAGTCTAACGAAAGGCGCAATTTCTAAAATCAGCGGATGAAGCGGATACAGATAAGTAAATTTCTGCTCGCTCCAATGAAAGCCTGGCAAGTAGCGTCGAAAGTAATTATAAACTTCTTTGAGAGAACCAACTTCCTGCGGATTTTTCGGGAATACGTAAGTGTTGACTATTCGGTATAGGTGGTCTGTGTCTAGGTAATCAATCGAATAAGTTCTAGCTATTGCAACGTTTACCCCATCAGCTCCCGCAATATCGTCATCCAAAGCAAGACCAATAAAAATATTCAAATTCTTTGCAATTTCCGCTAACGAACCAAGGAAAGGTCCATCATTACGTGACACCCTGGCCACTCTCTCCATGGCTGTATCAACTATAATCACGAACGGCAAATCACCGGCCCTGTTTGCCGCAAGTTGTAGCATCTCTTCTGGTGAGTCCCCTAAAGCTTCTCGTTCCATTTCGAGAGTTGCGGCCAAGGCGTCTTTCAATTCTTCCAAAATACTTTCGTTAGTCCCTCGACGAACATGCGCAACTAGATGACGCCTTCTTTTCAAGCGTTGTGCACTCATCAAAACTAAAGGCTCGGTGATCTGCGCTCTTAAATCAGGTTGAGAGAGTATTGCACTGAGCGTTGCTAGAAAGTGGCTTTTCCCAACACCACGGTAGCCCGCTAACGCTTTAGCGGCACCGTTCTGAACGGAAACTTCAGCAATCTTATCAAGCCACTTCGACATCATTTCAGCGGTGGCGTCAGTGAAAAGATATGCCGATAAAGTTTTAGCTGGATCAGAAAGATAATCCGACAAAGCACTGTAGGAGCGAACTTCAATCAAGTCTTTGACTTTTTTATCTGTTCTCATTGTTTGATTTCACCTTGCGGGAATTTTTCCAAAAATAATTTACCAGTTTTCCTTTCATAGGTTAAACCAATTGAGCAAGATTATAGAAAATTTTAGGTTCCAATGAAAAGTTTGTAAAAGCCGATTTACCAACCCTCAGCTTTTGCAACTCATCATAAAAGTGTTGCCGTTCGCATTCTCTTAAGGTTAGAATGAATCTAGAACAAAAAGGAGGTCTAATATGAAAACACTACGAAAATTCATGGCGCTCGTTGTTTTGTTGTCATTTTACATGAATGTGTGTTTTTCTTCGGCTGCTGTGTTTGCTCAAGTCCAAGACAAGCAAGTTCAAGATGAAAAAAAGACAGAGAAAAAAGAAGAAAAAAAGAAGCAGTCTAAAAAATCAGACAAAAAATCACAAAACGAAGAATCAGATAAAGCTAAGCAATCTACTAGGACCAATCGTCCTTTGTCGGTCAAAGAAGACCCTTCGATGATTGGAAAAAGAAATATCAACAGAGGAAGTGATAGCTTCTTTGGTTGGCTAGGCGGCTCACAAGAGAAAGAAATCGAGATTGGAAGACAATTAGCGGCGGAAATTGAAAGGCAAGTAAAAATAGTTGATGATCCTATAATTAGCGAATACGTCAATCGTGTTGGACAAAACTTGGTTCTTCATTCAGACGCTAAAATTCCCTTCACAATAAAAGTGATAGAAAGTGATGAAGTGAATGCATTTGCCTTGCCAGGCGGTTACTTTTACGTCAACACAGGATTGATATTAGCAACTGACAACGAAGCTGAATTGGCAAGCGTAATGGCTCATGAAATTGCTCACGTAGCAGCACGTCATGCCATGGAAAATTATGGCAAAAGCAGATTTCTCGGCATGGCCATCCTAGCGGGTATTATCTTCGGTGGTGGCGTAACTTCTACGATTTTGCAAAACGTCGGTGGCTTAGGAGAAGGGCTAGCTTATCTTCATTTTTCGAGAAGCGCTGAAGAAGAAGCAGATATGTTAGGCGTTCAATATCTGTATGCCGCTGGATATGACCCAACGGCGATGGCTACAATGTTTGAAAAATTAGCTTCACTGAATCGTAAAAAACCAAGCGCCTTGAAAAGGCTCTTCTCAACCCATCCACCTTCAATAGAAAGACGCGACAAAGTTTTGGCTTTAATTGCAAGATTCCCAGAAAAACAGGAATATATCGTCAGCACATCGGAGTTTCAGCGTGTAAAACAACGTCTGATGAGAATGACGAATGTTGCTTTGAAGGTTTCTTCAGACAACACGGAAGAAGATTCTAGACCGACATTAAAGCGTCGTCAACCGACTGATGCAAGCACTCAAACTAAAGATTCAACTCAACCTGTAAAAGATGAACCACCTCAACTGAAACGTCGTGTGCCTGAACCTTCACCTTCTCCAACACCCGAGAAGTGATTTTATTCTAAAGCCAAATTTTTCCTTTGAAGGACTTCAAAAAGTCAATGAACGTGAGGTAAACTAGAAGCGATTTCTTTGTGCAAAAACAATTAAATCATGATAATAGCAATTGATGGCCCTTCAGGAGCAGGAAAGTCCACTTTAGGCAAAATGCTTGCTAAAGAATTGGGATTGTTTTATCTTGACACAGGAGCAATGTATCGTGCCGCTGGACTCGCTGTCTTGAAAGCTGGTGCCAATCTCGATGATAAAGAAAAAATCGTTGAAATAACAAAAAATTCAGTCATAAAATTTGAAGCTTCACCGTTAGAACAAAGCCAGCGTATTTTTTTGAATGGTAGTGACGTTACCGATGAAATCCGCAGTAGCGAAGTCTCTCATGCGGCATCTGTCATATCAACAATCCCAGAAGTCCGTAGAATCTTAGTTGAGAGGCAAAGAGAAATAGGAAAAAGTGCTGAAAAAGGATGCGTATTAGATGGCAGAGACATCGGTAGTGTCGTGTTCCCCGACGCTGATTTCAAATTTTTTCTAACTGCTAAACCAGAAACAAGAGCGCAAAGACGCTACGAGGAAAATCTCAAAAGAGGTGATAAAACCACCTATGAGCAAACCCTGCATGAAATCAAGGAACGAGATTTAAGAGATTCGTCCCGCCTAGATTCACCTCTGAAAGTAGCTGAAGGCTCAATAACTCTAGACACAAGCGAAATGAATTTAGAAGAAGTTTTTCAAGAGATGCTCAGAATCATTCGTTCAAAACTCAACCAAACTGATTTTGCTTCAGCTAAAGAAGACAATTCTAAAGCTAGCGTCAATTCTTGATGTCACTTATGCCAACGGTAAAACCTCGACTTTTATAGCCGGATAAAAAGAAAAAACGCAGTTTTTTCAAAACTGCGTTAAACTTTGTAAAAGCCGGTGAAGGGACTTGAACCCCCGACCTACTGATTACAAGTCAGTTGCTCTACCAACTGAGCTACACCGGCTTAAAAATTCGCAAATAAAATCTTACAAAAACCTCTTTCCTTACGCAAGCGTAGAACCTCAAAGCTGAAAAGCATTTTCGAGATAGTTAACTACAAAAAACCAGCAAAAGTTCGCATAAAACACTCAACACTCGGAAACATTGAAATTCACCCTGTTGTCTTCAAAAGCTTGATCAGAGCAGAAGAGGAATGATTTTTAGGATCACCCACTATTGCAACTTTACCTCCACACTCTCTAACAATTTCTTTTTCAGGAACGGTCTCAACTGTATAATCCGTTCCTTTAGCGTGAAAATCGGGCCGAATAGCTCTTATCAATTCTTCAACCGTCGGTTCATCGAAAATTGTTACGTAATCAACGCACCGCAAAGACGCCACTATTTCTGCTCTTTCATGTTCAGGTATCAAAGGTCTCCCTTCGCCTTTCAAATTCTTAACCTGTCGGTCAGAATTCACTCCAACAACTAAAACATCACCTAATTCTTTAGCTCCTATTAGATAACGAACGTGCCCTACATGAAACAAATCAAAGCATCCATTGGCCAACACTATCTTCTTTCCGGCTTTTCTCTGGCCCGATACTACTTTAACCAACTCATCACGACCTAAAATTGGAGCAAGATAATCTTTCATCATACAGACGACTTGCTTTTCTATATCCTTCAAGCTTCAAAACTCTCAAATATCAACGGCTTAAATCTGTTGCTTTTTTCCCCTCTTCTTTTGCATCATGTTTCAACAAAGACTCAATCAACTCCTCTGCACTTACAGAAGCAGTTCCTTTTTTCATTACAACTATCCCGCCCGCATGATTGGAAACAAAAGCTGATTGGGAAAAATCTAGTCCCGAAGCTAATGAAAGTGCGTATGTTGCTATAACTGTATCGCCTGCACCTGTTACATCAACTGGTTCTTTTGATCCAACAGCTTCCAAAAAAAGTGGCGGCTTTTCCTGCTCAATCAAAATCATTCCTTTGTTTCCACGCGTAACCAAAAGGGCTTGAGTATTCAAAACCTCACGAAGACGAATACATTCAGAGATGAGTTCATTGTCATCGTTCAACTTTTTACCGATTAACTCCTCTACTTCTTCTTGATTTGGTGTTGCCGAAGTCACACCAGCGAATTCTTTGAGTCTGTATCTGGAATCAGCCAAGATAGGAATTCCATTTCGCAAAGCAAATTCTCTTGCTGTCTGTATCAGTTTTCTTGAAGCTACACCGTAGTTATAATCAGATATTACAATTGCGTTCGCCCCTTTTGAAACACTAAAAAATTTTTCTGTTAGTTTCTGTTGGGTTTCTTCATCGTCTGGTATCTTGTCATTTTCGTAATCAATCCTGAGAACTTGTTGACGAGTAGCATAATGGCGGCTCGCTAGAATCCGAACTTTGGTAGTAGTTTGAAAATTATCAGACGACAAAACCCCGGAACAATCTACACCAGCTTTTTTAAGACATGCAATCAATTCATCTCCGTTTTTGTCTTTTCCGACCAAACCTACTACAGAAACCTTTCCACCTAAACTTGCTACGTTAACTGCCGCATTTGCTGCACCACCAGCCGAGGTTATTGTTTTCTCGTGGCGAAGAATAAAAACGGGTGCTTCTCTGGACACTCTATCAATCGTTCCATGTAAAAACTGATCGGCAACTAGATCACCGATGATGACGATTTTTTTCTCAGGAAATTCTTGCCTTATGGTATCTATGATCTTCTGCATCTTTCAGAATAAAAACGGGTTGAGGCTCTGAATCCACAAGCCTCAACCCATCTTGCATGTGAAAATCTACTTAACTTAGTCTGAGCTTTAGTGAGTATCGTAGCTAGCGACAGGAAAGTCATTTGACATTCCCCACGGCTGAACTATCAGGTTGCCTGTTTGGCTGCTTATCGCGTAGAAGGTTCCGTTAGTATCTCTCCAAACTGCAACATCTGTTTTCCCGTCGCCATCATAATCGCCCTGGGCTATCAAATCTGAACCGGTTATCCCGAAAGAGTATGAAAGAAGCGTCCCATTGGAACTTCGTAGAATATACCAGAAAAGATTTGAAGTTGGAGTGCTACCTTCACGAACTACAGCAATGTCTGTTTTTCCGTCACCGTCATAATCTCCTGGCACAACCAAATCATTGTTCAGTCCAAAGCTTATGGCTTGAAGATTACCGTTGCTGCTGTTCAAAATGTAAAAGGTTGACTGTTGATTTGAACCAGGGCGTTGAACGGCTAAATCGAACTTTCCATCGCCATCGTAGTCACCCGGAGCCGTAAAATCCGTATTTGCTCCAAATTGTGCAGCGAAAAGATTGCCATCAAGGCTTCTTAAAACATACCAAAACATCGAACCACCCGAACGGCGGACTACTGCTAAATCGGTTTTGCCATCACCGTCATAATCTCTCGCCACAGGCTCATCTCCTGTTGTGCCAAATTGAACAGCAACAAAAGTATTATCTGAGCTATTTATCCTATACCAAACGCCGTTCTCATCGCGCCAAACAGCTAGATCGGATTTGCCATCGCCATCATAATCACCCGGCACAAGATAATCTGTAGTAGCCGAACCAAACGATTGAGCGATAAACCCACCCCCTCCGCTACGCAAAATATACCAAGTATTATTGCTGGGACGAAATACAGCAAAATCGGCTTTGTTGTCATTGTCGTAGTCTAGTGCTTTGAGTAAGCTCGTCTGCGTGTAAACTGAAACCGCTGAAAAGACAAAACAAAACAGTAAAAAGAAAAACTTCGCTTTCATGACTTTATCCTTTCTTCATCCATTGAAATAGTAACTTTTCATTTAATAACAAAAACACTCAAATTGCAAACCTTTTCAGAGTCTTAGACGCCGCAAAGGCGGAAAAAGTCATTTTTAATCAATTCCTTTTTTGCCTGACTGTTAGAATTCTGTCACCTATCTTGATTGTTCCTGTTCTCAAGATTGTGGTATTGACACGCACTCGAAATGTAACGCTTCCATTACCGCTTAACACCTTGTTACTTAAAATGTTTATCCAACTTGCATTACTCTTGACGCTGTAATCACAGTTTTGCGGCGCACTTACCGAAACTGTAAAAACACCTCCTTTCGTAGGGACATCTATTGTTTCTTGTGAAATCGTAAAATTGCAAACAGTTTGGTTTCTCAACGCTCTATCAACGTTTAGCCTTCCGTTTGACTTTACAAGTCCAACCCAATTCGACAAAACGTCAACTGTATTCATCAGAGTTGCTTTGAGTGAAGCTACTGAAAGGCTAGGATTGTAAGCCGAAAGGAGAGCTGCTGCGCCTGCAACATGTGGAGTCGCCATAGACGTTCCACTCAAAGTCGTATAACTGGAGTTTGAACTGTAGTAAGTGCTTAAAATTCCAGAACCGGGAGCGGCTAAATCAACACTTTGAGCGCCATAGTTTGAAAAACTCGATCTAGCATCGGTTGAAGTGGAAGACGCAACCGCCAAAATATGCGGCAAATCGTAACTTGCAGGATAAAATGGCTGAGTGTCTATGTTTCTTCCATTGTTTCCAGCGGCAAAAACGTTTAAGACACCAGCTTCTCCTAAAGCTTCGAGCGCGTCTTTTGTTGCCTGGTCGTATCCGCAGGCTTCTGGACAATCACCGTAAGAATTGTTCGTAACACGAATGTTAACACCACGATTTTTCATCATCCGAACATAATTGTAAGCGTTTATCAGCATTGCCGAAGTCGTATCGTTAGCTGCGGCGCTGTAGATTTTTATTGCCATTATCTTAACACTCCAATTTACGCCTACAACTCCCAAGGCATTATTTCCAACTGCTCCTATTGTCCCTGCCGTATGCGTGCCATGACCATTTTCATCCATTGGGTCTGGATCGTTATATCTGAAATCGTATCCGTAGTAATCATCAACAAAGCCGTTACTGTCGTCATCAACGCCGTTATTGGGAATCTCACCTGTATTAACCCAGATGTTTGCTGCAAGGTCTTCGTGCGTATATCGGATACCGGTATCAATGTTAGCAACCACAACCGCAGAACTACCTGTTGTTAAATCCCAAGCCGATGGTGCTGATATTTTTGTCAATCCCCAAAGACTTCCGAAACTCGGATCGTTCGGCGTAACTTGCAAACGATAATAAAAATTTGGTTGAGCCATCTCAACCTCAGGAAAACGGCTGTATTCTTTGATTGCTTCCTCAACCGAAAACCCTGAGGGAAGCTTTACTCTTATCCATCTCAGGTCGCCAAAACTCTCTAAAAATTCCGCTCCTAGCCGCTTGTTCAATGACTCTACTCTAGAAGGCGAAATACCTTCCTTGAGTTTTACCAGCAACTCTCCTTCAACAAACGATTCCTCTTCGGCAAAAGCAAAGTTAATCACAAAAACAAACACGAAAACGCAAGATGCAAAACATTTCATCATAACAACTACACCACTCAAAAAGCCTACTTCAAACTCAGAATTTTTCAAAGCTGAGCCGTCAGATTTGCCAGTCATATCGTGAAGTTAAATTGGTATTCGGTATTTCAATGCAGATTAAAGTTTCACAAATCAAAAAAGGCGAAGGAGCGGGAAACCTTCGCCTTTATTGAATGAGTGCTGCTGGAAAAGGCGGTTTTAGATTGACTGTTAACCGTTTTTGGGGATTTGATGAGGCGGAAGGAGGAGAAACTTTAGCGCAAACCGAGCCGGCAACAGCCAATCTAAAACCCTCGGAAGAAAATTCAAAGAACCAACCCTTATAAAAGTCGGGGCGAGGCCTGATCGTGTCTCAGTTCTTTCTCCTGATCCACTTCCCTTTCTTTACCAGGTTCCTCAAAGAACTTAGCTCCGCTAATTTACGTAAGCATGCGCCATGCCAAAAACTAACGTTCGCTCTTATATCAAAGCCAGACAAAGAATTACAGCTTATTGTCGAATTGCTTACTTATCAATCGTTCGGTCAAAATGAAAGAATGTCATATCATTTTGAACGATCTTGACTGATTTTGACAGATATTGACTGATTCAACTTCCGTTTTCTTTCTCGATTCCTACTTTTCCCATGGATTCAGGTATAATTACGAAAAAATCTTCAAACGAAATATGAAAAACTTTAACTCAATAGAAGACTTGCAGGATTTTTTGAAACCCGTAAAACATGAGGTTTTCTATAGGCGTGGCGATCCGAATGATGTGCGTTTAGGAGAAATCATTCCAGAAACTCGTTATGAAGAAGCAGATGTTGTTATTTTAGGCTGTCCGCAGGATGAAGGTGTCAAAAGAAATCGTGGAAGAGAAGGAGCCAGATTAGCTCCAGAAAGTATTCGCAAGGAGTTTTACAAATTCACACCATTTGGCTTGAAAGTCAAAATTTTCGATGCTGGAGATATTCGATGTGAAGGGACTCTGGAAGAAATCCATTCAATACATCAAAAGGTGGTAGCAAAGATTTTAGAAGACGGCAAGAAGCTAATAGTGCTTGGCGGTGGAAACGATATTTCCTATCCTGACGGAGCGGCAATGGCAGAAGTTTTTGGAGTTGAAAGTTGGGTTGCAGTTAATGTTGATGCTCATTTGGACGTGCGCGCAGATCAACCCAGAAACAGCGGAACACCATACAGGCAACTACTTGATGAAAAACTCTTACGTCCCGATTACTTTTACGAAGTTGGTTATCAAACCCAATGGGTTTCACCAGTTTACTACCGCTATCTTCAAAATCTAGGCGCTAATCTCATTAGTATCGAGCAGTTGCGATCAGGAGAAGAAACGGATGAAGAATTGAGAGAGAGCCTGAGGGCTAAATTCATCAAGCAAAGCAAATCTTTGAGTGTGTTCTTCGGTTTTGATTTAGATGTTGTTAGAATGGCTGATGCACCCGGAGTTTCTGCTCCAAATCCAACCGGCTTGCGAGGCGGAGAATTGATAAATTTAGTGAAATTAGCCGCAAGTTTGGCTAACACTAGAATAATTGAATTTACTGAGGTTAATCCGATGTTCGATATTGACAATCGGACATCAAAGCTAGTTGCAGTTGCTATGCATCGCTTTTGCTCTAACATCAAACGAGATTGAGGAGATCCTATGGCTGAAGAGAAACAAATACCATCTGACGAATACGAAAGAGAATTAACTACTGACCTAGATGAGGAAACACCCGATAAACCAAAAGGTTTGCCGCTTCACACGAAGATTTTCATAGGCTTACTGGTCGGTGCTATAGGCGGGTTGATTGTCAACCGTATGTTAGGCGGAAGCGATCCGCGCGTCGTCTGGACAGTTGAAAATTTGACTCGCCCGGTTGGACAACTCTTTTTGAACTCGCTTTTGATGATAGTCATTCCTCTTGTTTTTTCATCTTTAGTTGTAGGAATCGCAGGGATTGGAGATATTCGCAGACTCGGACGCATCGGCTTCAAATCTTTCGCCTATACTTTGATCTTATCGGCAATTTCCGTTGGTATTGGTTTAAGTTTAGCTAACCTCATTCAACCGGGGAAAAAACTCAGCCCTGAAACGGCACTGCAACTGAAAGAAAAATTTTCCAGCGGTGCAAAAGAAACTGTCGAAAGCACCTTAAAAGCGAAAGAAGCCGAAAAAGATTCACCGCTAATGTCATTCGTGAAAACAATTGTCCCTAGTAACATCTTCAACTCAATCTCGACAGGCACGCCACAGATGCTCCATGTAATGTTTTATGCTCTGATTGTGGGGATTGCGATCACTTTGCTGTCGGCAAATATAACTAATCCTTTTGTTAGTTTAATGGAATCCGTTTTTGCTATTTCGTCGAAAATAATCGATCTCATAATGAAGTTTGCGCCTTATGCCGTGGCATGTTTGATTTTCAACAACGTGGCCCAATTCGGCTTTGAGTTGCTACAGTCGCTCGCATGGTTTGTGGGAACTGTTCTTCTAGGCTTGAGCCTACACTTTTTCGGTGTTTATTCTCTTTCGGTAGCTATTTTGTCCAAGATAAATCCAATTGAATTTTTCAAGCGCTTACGCACAGTTATAGTCACAGCTTTTTCAACTTCATCATCTAACGCAACGCTTCCAACAGCTTTGAGAGTATCTCACGAAAATTTAGGCGTGCCGAAAGAGATAAACAGCTTTGTTTTAACGGTTGGAGCCACGGCGAATCAAAATGGAACAGCCCTTTACGAAGGTGTAACAGTTCTTTTTCTAGCACAGCTTGCAGGTGTTGAGCTAACACTAACGCAACAACTAATGGTAGTTTATTTGGCAATTCTAGGTGGAATCGGCACTGCTGGCGTGCCTGCAGGCTCGATTCCCTTCATAGTTGCAATTCTGGTCATGATAAATGTTGATCCCGCGTTGATTGCGATAATTCTTGGGGTTGATCGTATTTTGGACATGTGCCGAACAACTCTTAATGTCATAGGTGACATAACAGCGGCAACTTACGTCGCAAGAAGCGAAGGCTTTGAGCTTTTGAAGGTTAAAGAAGATGCAGGGATCGGATAGATTTACCGACTCGAAAGGAAAAAAGATTAATGTTACCGATTGGAGATGATAATTCTGAAATAAGAATCATACCTTACGTTACCTATCTCTTGATAGCGACGAACATCTTCGTATTCTTTTTCTTGCAAGGCTTCGGCTCAAACGAGGCTTTTACTTATGCCTTCTCGCTCGTTCCACGTGAAATTACAACCGGAACCGATTTGCAAGGAAATTTTCCTATAAGAGTTGATGGAAGAGTTTTGGCAAATTTACATCACTACGCCACTCCGCTTCCTGTTTATTTCAATTTTCTATCCTCCATGTTCATGCACGGGAATTTTGCTCATCTTTTCGGAAACATGCTGTTTTTGTGGATATTTGGTGATA
This sequence comes from Acidobacteriota bacterium, assembly GCA_003697135.1. Classification (GTDB taxonomy): domain Bacteria; phylum Acidobacteriota; class Blastocatellia; order Pyrinomonadales; family Pyrinomonadaceae; genus J014. Next base: position 43,406 of record RFGC01000044.1, on the reverse strand, counting down.
ACATAGAAAATCACATAGGACATCTCAGATACATTATCTTTTACCTGATCTGCGGCTTTTTTGCCTCTGTCGCACAGATTCTAACGGACATGGATTCGATTATTCCAATGCTTGGAGCTTCAGGAGCTATTTCGGGTGTTCTAGGCGGTTACATGCTTTTGTTTCCCACAAATCGCGTTTATGTTATCGTAATGCGTTTTATGATTCAAACTGTTCCGGCTTATGTTGCACTGGGCATTTGGATAGCATACCAGATTATCTTAAGCCTCTTAACACCATCGGGCGCTGGTGGCGTTGCTTATGCTGCTCACATAGGCGGATTTTTTGTGGGTTTGTTGCTAATAAAACCCTTTTCAATAGGAAGAAAATAGCCTAATTATAACTTGTTAGTCTACTGCTATGATGAAGTTATGAATACTGTAAATCTAGACATTCACTCTGTAGATTCTGAAAAGATCGTAGTCCAAGGCAAGTCTTATAAAAACTTTGACGAAGCAGTCAAAGCAGTTTTAGATTTTCTAAAACAAAGAACCGGCTTTAACTTATGGGTCTTCAGCAGAAAGGTTGATTCTAATCTTATTGTCGTAGAAAGCAACGACAATTCAGGCCTCATAAAATCAGGTGATACTTTCCCATGGGCTGATTCTATCTGTGCTAGGATGGTAGCCGGTGAAGGGCCATGCTTTGCTCCTATTTTGTCTGAGGTAAAAGCTTATTCAGAAATTCCTTTGGTCAAACAGATGAACATACAAGCCTATGTAGGCGTTCCTATTTTTTTGGAACAAGATCAAAAACTTCTCGGCACGCTTTGTGGTATTGATTTTGAAAACAAATCTGAAATAATTGGAAAGGAAATACCGATTATTGAAATCATGGCCAGTTTGTTGGGAGCAATTTTTATGCAGGAACAAAAAATCATAGAGCAATCCAGAGCTATAGAGTCTCTACGCAAAGAAGCAGAAACCGATCAGTTAACAGGACTACTGAATCGAAGAGGCTGGGAAACTCGCCTTTCAAAGGAGGAAGCCCGAATAAAAAGATATGGCACGCCGGTTGCTGCAATGATCATAGACTTGAATGATCTCAAGAAAATAAACGACACAGAAGGACATGAAGCAGGAGACAAACTCATTATCAAAGCGGCAGAGTGTCTTAAGTCTAATCTTCGTAGCACTGACATTATAGCCAGAATAGGTGGTGATGAGTTTGCAGTTTTAGTAATAGAAGTAGAAGAAAGAGAAGCAAAAGTCGTTTTTGAGCGCCTTCTTTCAAAATTCAATGAACAAAACATCAACGTAGCAATAGGAATGGCAAAACATGAACCCACAAGACCTCTCACAGAAACAATCAAAGAAGCTGACAAAGCTATGTATCTGATGAAAAGCCGAAATCGCCAAATCTCACCCTAGCAGTTCCACAAATCGTATCACCATAGTTTTTCAGAAAATTTTCAATTTTTTCTAATTCTCGCTTGACATGCTTATTGTGTTTTACTACACTTTTAGTTTTGGCAAATCACCAAAGAATATACGAAACGACGATGCCAAACCATAAATCAGCAGCGAAGAGAGCAAGACAGAACGAAAAACGCAGAGCTAGAAATCGTAGCCTCCGCTCGGCGCTCAGAACTCAGATAAAGAAATTCCGTGCCGCACTGGCGAGTGGTAACAAAGAATTGTGTCTGCAACTACTGAACCCAACCATCAGCAAGATAGACAAAGCCGTCAACAAAGGCATTCTACACAAAAACACAGCAGCCCGCTACAAATCTCGCCTCACCACACAGCTAAACAAATTAGCTCCTTAAGCTACCTCACTAACCTCCTTCAAATTTTCCTCATACCCGAAGCAACGCAGGTAACCCCCTCCTAAAACAAAAAACCTGCGTTGCTTTTTTATTTCAGAATCACAAACAAAAAAGCTTGTCAAAAAGATGCTTCAACTTATTTTCGGATAATGAGATTTAACCTTCATTTGCTAAAACCGCTTCAAATCCGATAAATTAGTTTTTTCGACTTTTATTGGGAAAATCGTTTTATGACCGTTAGAGTTAGGTTTGCTCCAAGTCCAACAGGATATTTACACATAGGTTCAGCTCGAACTGCGCTTTTTAACTTTCTTTATGCGCGCTCAAAGGGCGGAAAATTTTTGCTTCGTATCGAAGACACCGATCTTGAACGATCTACTGAAGAATCGGTTAAATCAATCCTCGAAGGTTTGGAATGGCTTGGTTTAACCCCGGACGAAGAGATAGTTTTTCAGTCGAGAAATAAAGAAAAGCACGTAGCGGCGGCTTTCAGGCTTTTGGAAGAAGGTAAAGCATATAGAGATTTTACTCCAAAGGGAGATGCCACATCGTCCAAAAACATAAAAGAACTGATTGTAGAAAGAGCGCGCGAGCAAAAGGATTTAAGAAGCAACCCTTACCGAGACCTACCCAAAGAAGAAAGCGATAGACGAGCGGCATCAGGTGAGCCTTTCGCAATTCGTTTGAAAGTCCCACATGAAGGAAAAACCAGCTTTGAAGATGCTGTCTATGGTTTACAAGAAAGAGAGTTTTCCGATATTGAAGACTTGGTTTTACTCCGATCTGATGGGCATCCGCTTTATAACCTTGCCGTCGTGTGCGATGACATAGAAATGGGAATTACGGACGTGATCCGTGGGCAAGATCATTTGACAAATACACATAAGCAAATTTTGATTTATGAAGCTTTGGGTGTTAAACCTCCGCGCTTTGCTCATCTTCCATTGATTCTCGCTCCAGGCGGCAAAAAACTATCAAAACGCTATCACGGTGAGATAGTCTCGCTAACAACCTACAGAGATGCAGGATTTTTGCCTGAGGCCTTCCGTAATTTCCTTGCACTTTTAGGCTGGTCACCGAAAAACAACAAGGAAATTATGAGCATGGAAGAACTAATAGAGAACTTCTCTTTGGAAGGCATTCACAAAAATAATGCGATTTTCAATTTCGACTCTAACAACCCGAAGCGCTGGACCGATGACAAAGCAATTTGGATGAATGCTGAATATATCCGCACGATGCCACTTGAAAAACTCTTACCTTACGTAAAAGAAGAACTGAAAAAAGCAAAACTTTGGCGCGAAGAGTATGAAACGGAAGAGCGAAATTGGTTTGAAAGAACGGTTAACACGATTAGAGAAAGATTCTTCACACTCAAGGATTTCTCAACTCAAGGCAGAGCTTATTTTTCCGAAGATTATGATTTCGACGAAAAGGCAGTTGAAAAAAATCTTAAAAAACACCCCGAACTTCAAACTTTAATGCCAGAACTTGCTTCAAGGCTAGAAAAGCTAGAAGAGTTCACTCATGAACATATTGAACAAGCAATCAGGAATTTCGCTGAAGAGAAACAAATTTCCTTCGGAGTCATTATGAACGCAGCGCGCACGCTTTTAACAGGAACTGCTGTCGGTCCTTCGATGCTTGCCGTCTTCGAGCTTCTCGGAAAAGAAAGAAGCGTAATGAGACTTAAAAGCCAAATTCCCTGGAATCAAAATTAGTTTCTCCAAATCGTCCAAATTTAGTAGTTGCCTAAGCTGTGTTCGTAAAAGTGTAGGCTTAATAGCCTAGAATTACGCAAGTTCTGATAAAATAGAATTATGCCCAAAATAGCAGATATACAAGAAACACCGAATCCCAATGCCGTAAAGTTTATATTGAAAGAACCTGTAAGTCACGGCACATCGCATTTTTTCAGATCGAAAGAAGAAGCAGAAAAAGACGAATTAGCAAAAGCAATCTTTGAGGTCGGAAACGTTGTTTCTGTCTTTTACATGGATCGAATGATAACCGTTGAGAAAACTGACGAGTCCGATTGGGAAGAAGTTTTACCTGCACTAGCAGTTCCCATTAGAGCCGCCAAAGGCGTTTCAGTCTCAAACAAAACGAATGGAAACAAAACCGAAGTGAATGAATCTTTGTTTGATGATCCGAAAGTTAGAGAAATCGAAGCTATACTTGATGAAAGAATAAGACCTTATTTAGTGGGTGATGGTGGTTGGCTCGAAATTGTCGGTTTTGAGAACAATGTTTTGAAAATCCGATACGAAGGAGCTTGTGGAAGTTGTCCGTCCAGCCTTACGGGAACACTCATGGCAATTGAAAATATCCTCAAACAAGAAGTTGATCCCGAAATCGAAGTCATCGCAGTCTAAAGACAAAACCAGAGTTTTGGGAAGTTCTGCAAAAGTTTTTGCTTGACTTGAAAAAACAGCAAACTATCAGCTAACCTAAACTTAAAGCTCTTCAAAAAAATCCTGCAAAATTCAGAGAGTTAGAATTATGATAGCATCGCTTTTTCTCTTTTTATTTTTCCAAGTTGCTCAGCCAACACCAACTCCTACTGCACCTGAACCACGTAAAACTCCTTCTGCAACCACAACAACTGCTCAGGAGAAAGAACAAGAACCAGCGATAAGAAAACATTCAATTCGCATCGGCAATCAAACTCTTAACTATACAACCACTGCTGGTTTTATTCCGATCAGAAATCCGCAAACTGGTGAAGTAGAAGCCAGAATGTTTTTCATGGCATATACTTTGGACGGTGTTCAAGATGTATCAAAAAGACCTTTGACCTTTTCTTTCAATGGTGGACCAGGCTCTTCGTCAGTTTGGCTTCATCTAGGCGCGCTTGGACCAAAGCGAGTCAAAATGCTTGACGACGGATTCATGCCACCTCCACCATACGAGCTTGTTGACAACGAATACACATGGCTTACAGAAACAGATTTAGTCTTTGTTGATACAGTAGGCACAGGATACAGCCGTGCAACAAAACCCGAACTTGCAAGCAAATTCTTCAGTGTCAATGGTGACATTGAGTCGGTCGGAGAGTTTATAAGAATGTATCTAGTTCAATACCAGCGTTGGAAATCTCCTATCTTTCTCGTCGGCGAAAGCTATGGCACAACAAGGGTTTCAGGCTTGACGAATCATCTCTTTGAACGTGGAATAGCCCTAAATGGAATCTTACTAATTTCGCCAGTGTTGAACTTTCAAACCATTCGCTTTGCCGATGGTAACGATTTACCTTTGATTTTGATTCTTCCTTCATACACGGCAACAGCTTGGTATCACAAGAAATTACCGCCCGCTCTTCAGTCAAAGCCCTTACAACAAGTTCTAGAAGAAGCCAGAAATTTTGCTATAAATGAATATGCTCCAGCACTGTTAAAAATTGACAGGCTTTCTCAAGCTGAAAAACAAAATCTCCTTGAAAAAATGAGCAACTTCACCGGTCTAAAACCACAATTCATCGAACAAAACAATTTCCGTGTAGAGCTTGCAGAATTCAACAAAGAACTGTTGCGTGAGCAACGTAAAATGACTGGCAGACTAGACAGCCGTTTCACGGGCTTTGACAAAGACGCTTCCGGTAACGCTCCAAGTTTCGACCCCAGCTTGACAGCGATTAGACCGCCCTATACGGCAACTTTCAACGACTACATACGAAGAGAACTCGATTTCAAGTCCGATCTAGAATACTACATCTTGGGCGGCGGAATAGGCACATGGAATTGGAATGTTACAAACAATTACGCTGATGTTGCTCCTGCTTTGAAACTTGCAATGTCTAAGAACCCGTATATGAAAATCTTCGTTGCTTGCGGTTATTACGATATGGCAACTCCATTTTTCGCCGCTGAATACACAATCTCAGCTATGAATCTTGAACCAGAACTAAAAAGAAACGTAAGTTTTGCCTACTACGAAGCGGGTCACATGATGTATATCGAAAAAGAATCCTTGCAGAAACTAAAAGATGATATAACCAAATTCTACCGTAATGCCGTCAGACGCTAAATCTACGAATCTAAAACTTGAAATTGTATCCTGATAAAGGCTCAAAGCTACTTGACATAAAAGACGAAGCTTTGTAGTCTAATAATTTGCTCATGCACCCGTAGCTCAGATGGATAGAGCGTTTGACTACGAATCAAAAGGTCGGAGGTTCGAGTCCTCCCGGGTGCATTATTTTCAAAAACAAGTTTTGGAGTATTAAATTCAGACGGGCAAATAGATAGCAAATCTCACCTATAAACCAATCGGCCAATCAACCACCGCCTACAAAATGAACGATTTCTATTCTGTCATTTTCTTTTAGCTTCGTGAGTTCCCAATCTTGTCTTCTTACAACCTCTTTGTTGATCTCAACTGCAACTCTTTCAACAGGAAGCTCAAGCTCGGAAAGCAATTCCAATACACTCAAACCTTCACGAACTTCTCTCTTCTCACCGTTAATGATTACTTGCATAAATTTTTAACTCGGTTTGACGAGTTGTTTTGTTTCGACTTCTTCACCATCATGAAATGCCTTGACCAAAATTGCGGCTTTGCCTGATTTGAAATGAGGAATGCTAATTCTAAAAATCACCAATCCATTCTCATCCGTCTCGCCATGATAAATCTGAGGTCTGAATGAATCTCCCAAAACCTTCACTGTGACTTGCGAACCTTTAACTGTCTGTTTATCAACTCCTCGTGTTACAAGAAGACTTAAAATTTTCTGATCCCCTCCCTTAAACTTCGGATTTCCAAGAAGTTCTATACTCAATGCCTCTTTGGTAACTCTCTCCTCATCAAGAGTTTCAAATATTCTTCCAGCTTCCTCTATTTCTCTTTCTATTTCTTCCTTCGACTCTTCTATTTCCTCAGCCTCTTGAATTGCTTCAGCCGCTTCGATCGCTTCTAATTGTTCTATCTCTTCGACTACTTCTGCTTCAGTTACTTCCTCTACAACTTCAACAGGCATTTCAACCATTTCAGCCTCAGACACTTCTTCCACGATCTCATCTGCAACGATCAAGTCGGAAGTCTTAAGAACATATCCGGGTAGTTCTTCCGTCGTGTCTGAAACGGTTGTTTTTTTCTTTAGAGCTTCCTTCTCCGCAGCCACTTCCTTTGTGCTGATTGCCGCTTCCTTTGCTGTCAGTCGCTTCAAATCCTCGATTCTTCCAGCCTTAATAGCCGCACATATTAGCTTATGTTGTTTGTGAACTCTCTCGGTCAAGGCTTTTCTATCAGTCACAGCCCCATCAACAACTAAATCACTGTATGACGAACGCTTACTCGCCAAAATGGTTCCGCCTTGATAAACCAAAGAGACTATCGTCGCTGTCCTAAGCCCCTTGTCTTCTGTCTGGACATGATAAATTTCGCCATTATACTCGACATCTGTGTTGAAACCTGCTATCACGGCTAGTCGGTGAGAACAATAAAAATTTCAGTTCTAAAAGCCAAAATATGAAAGTATCACAACACCATTCAACGGTCAATACTTCTCAAAGCATTTAACCTCGAGGAATTCAAATTTTGATAACAAAAACACAATGTATAAGAAGCAAAACCCAATTTTTTCAGCAAAGGGACAAATCTTGCTTTGACTACTTCTTCAGAATCGGCAAGATTATTGAAGAAGGAGTCTTCCCACCAAAATAAACTCTATTTGTGACTTTCTGGAAATCTGCCTGAGTAGCAAGTTTATAATTCGGCATGAATTTTTGTGGATTCCTTGCCACCAGCGGAAACCATGTGCTTTGGATTTGAATCATTATCCTGTGCCCTTTTTTGAAAGTGTGAGCTATTCCGGGCATTACGAAAGAAAGCCTAGTTGGCTTATTTGGTTCTAGCGGAACAGGTCTTTCAAAACTTTCTCGAAATCTTGCAGGCATCGGCTCGCCGCGCAAAAGCATTTGATAGCCACCGGGCTGGAAAACACTCCATGCAGAACTCTCCGGCGGTTTTACACCTGCGGGAAATTTGTAATCATCAGGGAAAACGTCTATGAGTTTCACAATAAAGTCCGAGTCTGTCCCGCTTGAAGAAATGAAAAGATCAGGCTTTATGTCTCCGACAACGGTTATATCCTCTTGCAAAGGCTCTGTTTGAAAAACTAAAACATCAGGCCGACGTGCCGCAAATCTTTGATCTTCGGTCATAAAGTCACGCGGATAATTGAAACTTATTTTTTGAGTATATGGAACTGGCTTCATCGGATCGGAAACGTATTCAGCAAACCCTTCCGTCTTTGGAACTTCAAAAGAAAGCCCGCCGTTTGCTGTCAAATAAAGTCGCGTCGGTTCAGTATTAGGTGGATTGTAACCGTCAAAAGCCATCCAACGATTCGCCCCAGTATCGAACAACAAAACTTCTTTGATTTGCGAAATGTCTCCTTTGTCCTTGAGAAAATAGTTGAAGAAAGGAAGTTCAATGTTTTCTCGATACCATTTGGCAGTCTTCTGTTCAAAATATGCCGTTCCCAACCAATCACCGTCCGATCTTGCCCAGCCGCCATGAAACCAAGGACCAACAACTAAAACATTGAATATTCCGGGATTCATGCGTTCGATATGCTGATAAGTCTGCAAAGCACCGTAAAGGTCTTCGTTGTCATACCAGCCACCAACGGTCATCGTTGCGCATTTGATATTTTTTAGCTTCGTTAAAATGTTCCGTTCCTTCCAAAAATCGTCGTAATTAGGATGAGCCATCATCTCGTCCCAAAACTGAATTCTCATACCCAGACCTTTTTCATAAGAATCAGCAACTTCTTTCAGCCCGCCTAAACTTAGGAAATAGTCATAGCCGTCTTGCGTGTTTCTACCTTGCCATCTTTTCAAATAATCGGGAGAAGAAGTAGGGTGAAGGCGCGGTTGACCGAAAAAGGTGAAAAAGGCATAGTTTTGAGCCAAAAACAGTGCTCCGTTATGATGCATATCGTCGCCGTGAAACCAATCCGAAACCGGGGCTTGGGGTGAACATGCCTTCAGTGCTGGATGCGAATCAATCGAACCCGCAGAAGTGTAAAAACCCGGATACGAAATGCCATAGATACCAACACGCCCGTTATTGTTTTCAACGTTCTTTATAAGCCATTCGATTGTGTCGTAGGTGTCGGTTGATTCATCAATATCTTTGGGCGTTTTATTTTCAATATCCGGACGCACATTGACGAATTCTCCTTCCGACATCCAGCGCCCGCGAACATCCTGATAAACAAAAATATAACCTTCACGGGCAAAAAGTTCATTCGGTCCTAGCAATTCCTTGAATTTGTCAGGTCCGTAAGGCGCAACCGAATAGGGTGTTCGATTGAGTAGTATCGGATATTTCTGCGACTTGTCTTTAGGCTCATAAATAGCCGTAAACAGCCTTACACCATCACGCATCGGGATATAAACTTCACGTTTTGTGTAGTTTTCCCGAATATAAGCCGCCAGATTATTTTCCGGGGCTTGCGCTTTAACAAAAGTTGCAACAAGCAACATCAAGCAAAAAATTAAGCCTTTATTGGTTCGCATATTTTTCTCTCCCAGTCTGTCTTCTAGAGATTCCTAACCGATACCTTTACGCATTTCCAGCAAGTTGGGTTTTATCAAAAAATCAAAATATCTCTTTTCCGCTACCTACAATTGCTCGTCCCGGACGTTTATCCGTAAGACCGTTTTCATCCAAAACCACCTCACCGTTAACCAAAACATAAATAAATCCTTCCGGATACTGATGCGGATTTTCAAATGTTGCCCTGTCAGCAACTTTCTTTTCATCGAAAATAACAATGTCAGCAAAAAAACCTTCACGCAAAAGCCCGCGATCACGAATTCCAAAGGTTTGTGCAGGCAAAGAAGTCATCTTGCGAATTGCTTCCTCCAAACTCAAGAGTTTCAGGTTTCTAACGTATTCTCCTAAAACTCTTGCGTTATTACCGTAGCCTCGCGGATGCGGAACTCCTCGCCCAAGTTCTCGCACGCCACTATCGGAAGCAAACATGGTGAAAGGCTCTCGCAAGATGCGTCTAACATCTTCTTCGCTCATAACTCTGTAAACCATGGAAGCTCCGCCCTTTTCATACATTTCAAAAATCTGCTCAATCTGAGCGTCCAGATCGTCTCTTCCCCGCTCAAGTTTTGTAATTTCTACAATGTTTTTGCCGTTGTATTCGGGTTTTGGCGAATAGTTGGCAACGTAAGCAAAGCTATAATCTTTGAAGCCTCGCTTTTCAAGTTCTTCTTTCATTGCCTGTGCGATCTTCGAGCGCATTTCCTTATCTGCAAGGCGTTTTAATGTCTCTTCCCTTCCGCCTGCAATTGCCCAATTCGGCAGTCTCGCTTCTAGAGAAGTCGAAGACGCGGTGTAAACGTATTGATCAACGGTAACTTGAAGCCCCTTTTCACGTGCCGACTTTACAAGCCCGATAGTTACCGGGCTTTGTCCCCAAAGATTCTTGCTCGAAATCTTAAAGTGAGAAATCTCGACCGGTATTCCTGCTTTTTCGCCTATTTCGATTGCTTCGTTTATCGCCTTTACAACTTCCGTTCCTTCGTCGCGAATGTGTGAAGCATAGACACCACCGTAGCGCGCCGCTATCTTTGCCAAAGCCACTATTTCATCTGTTTTCGCAAAAGTTCCGGGAGAATAAATCAAACCTGTTGAAAGCCCAAGCGCACCATCTTTCATTGCTTTTTCGACTATTGCTTCCATCTGTGCCTGTTCGTCGGGCGTCGGCTGTCTATCATCAAATCCCATAACTTTTGCACGCACAGAACCATGACCTATCAAAGTGCCTAAATTAACAGTCAGAGGCTTTTCTTTGTATCTCCCCAAGAATTCTGCAATGTCTGTTGCAGAACTGCCACAATTGCCCGTGATTAGAGACGTTACTCCCATTCGTATAAAGTTTTCAGCCTTTGGTAAATCGAAAATGTTTTCAACGTGAGTGTGAACGTCAATGAATCCCGGCGTAACTATGTTGTCTTTTGCATCTATAACCTTTTTTGCGCTTGATGGATTGATCTTGCCGATTTTAACTATCCTACCATCTTTGATGCCGATTGATGCTCGAAACCAGGGATTACCAGTTCCATCCACAATTCTGCCGTTGATTATGACCAGATCGTAGGCAAATTCGGAAGCAAGTTGAGTTTTTTCTTGAAAGGCTTTTTGTGTTGGATTATTGAAAAAGGCTAGCAAAAGGAAAAAGAAAAGCAAAATGCATCGTGCAACCATCTTCATCCTCCAAGATTTTTCAGACGACTATAATCAAAACCTATCACGATGATAGACAATCTTCCCACCAACGATGGTTGCAATAACTGCACCTTGAAAAGTCCAACCGTCAAACGGTGTGTTTTTTGATTTCGATCTGGTATTTTCGACCTTGTATGTCCATTCAAGATCGGGATCAATTATCGTGACATCGGCAATTGCACCCGGGCGCAAGGTCCCACGTCCTTCGAGATTAAAAATCTTCGCAGGATTTGTTGAAAACATCTCAACCAATCGCACCAAATCAATTATTCCGGTGTGAACAAGCTGTTTGAAGGCAAGTCCAACTGCGGTTTCTAATCCAATGATTCCAAAGGGCGCTCGGTCAAATTCAAGATTTTTTTCGTCGGGATGATGCGGAGCGTGATCGGTGGCTATCGCATCAATCGTGCCGTCTTTGATTGCCTCTAAAACAGCCTCTAAATGCTCTTCGCTTCTCAGCGGCGGAGACATTTTTGCATTCGTATTGTAACCTTCAACTGCCGCATCTGTTAGCGTGAAATGATGCGGAGTGACTTCGCAAGTCACCTTCAAGCCTTTTTGTTTAGCAAGCCTTACGGCCTCTATCGCTCCTTTTGTCGAAATATGAGCTATATGCACTTTTGCACCGGTAAGTTCGGCAAGAAGAACATCTCTAAATGCGTCTAAGTCTTCTGCCAAAGCAGGCATTCCCTTAAGTCCAAGTCGCAATGACCACTTCCCTTCGTGCATTACGCCGCCTGCCGAAAGAGATTTATCTTCACAATGATCAACAACCGTCAAATCGAAATCTTTGGCATATTCCATTGCGCGGCGCATTATTCCTGCATTAGGAACAGGGCGCCCATCATCTGAAACCGCCACGATTCCGGCAGATCTCATTTCGCCCATCTCAGCCAGCTCGTTTCCTTCAGAACCTTTCGTTATTGCACCTATGGGAAAAACGTTCGCTAACCCGGCTCGATTTCCCTGTTCGATTATGAATCTAGTAATTGCGGCGTTGTCATTTACCGGATTTGTATTCGGCATACAACAAATGCTCGTAAACCCACCGGCAACCGCTGCCGCCGCCCCCGTAGCTATTGTTTCTTTGTGTTCTTGTCCCGGTTCTCGAAGATGAACGTGCAGGTCAATAAATCCGGGTGCTACTATCATGCCCGTAGCATCGAAAACTTCTACATCTTCAGGTATCGGCTCATGTTGATTAAGCCATGCCTTGACTTTTCCGTCTTCGATTAAAACATTTTTTCCGCTGTTTTCCCCTTCTGCCGGGTCAATCAAATGTCCACCAGAAATCAAAAGTCTCATCTTTTAGTCTTCTCCGCCTGTTAAAAGATACAAAACTGCCATTCTTACGGCCAAGCCATATTCAACTTGATTCAAAATCAACGAGCTTGAACCATCGGCGACGTCCGAAGCAATCTCTACGCCGCGATTCATCGGCCCCGGATGCAGAACGATTGCATCAGGTTTAGCAAGTTTTAATCGTTCTTTTGTCAAGCCGTAGTGAATCGAGTATTCACGCATCGTCGGAAAAAAGGCTTCGTTCATTCTTTCCTTCTGAATTCTCAAAACCATCACAACATCGGCATCTTGAATAGCCGATTCAATACTCGGGCAAATCGTCAGCCCATTTTCGACAAGGTGCTGAAAATCCTGCGGAATCAACGTGTTAGGTCCAGCAACGCAAACTTCCGCTCCGAGTTTTGTAAGCAGGTAAACATTTGAGCGAGCAACTCGACTGTGAAGAATATCGCCTAAAATAGCTACTCGCAACCCCTCAATTCTGCCCTTGTGTTCGTAGATAGTCATTGCATCTAGAAGAGCTTGCGTCGGATGCTCGTTCGAGCCATCACCTGCGTTTACAATCGAAGCTCTACTGGCTTTGGCAAGCTGATGTGGCACACCAGCGGAACTATGCCTAACTACAATGACATGCGGAGCCATTGCATCGAGATTTTTCGCCATGTCAAGAATCGTCTCACCTTTGGCGAGACTCGAAGTTGAAGTCGAGATATTCACTGCATCAGCCGAAAGTCTTTTCGCCGCAAGCTCAAAACTTGTTCTGGTGCGCGTTGAAGGCTCGAAAAAAAGATTGATTACTGTTTTGCCGCGCAACGTGGGAACTTTTTTGACATCTCGACGGGAAACTTCACGGAAAGTTTCAGCTACTTGCAAAATGATTTTTATCTCTTCTGCCGATAAATCTTTTATTCCGAGCAGGTCTTTACGCTTGAACTTATCCATTTTCAGACTCAAAAGGTCTTCAAAGATTCATCACGAATTTTTCTTGGGAAATTTGAACACCAAGAAAACTCACTCGGCGCGCTCAAAAATTCCGACGCCTTCTTCACCATCGAATTCTTTTAGCATTACTTTTATGATTTCGCTCTTTTTCGTTGGAACTGTTTTGCCTATAAAATCCGCATGTATAGGCAATTCTCGGTGCTCGCGCCCTCTGTCTATCAAAACAGCTAATCTCACCTTTTTCGGGCGTCCGAAATCCATCAATTGGTCTAGCGCCGCTCTGATGGTTCTTCCCGTGTATAAAACATCATCAACTAACACGATATTCTTATCCTCAATATCAACCTCAAGCTCAGTCCGATTGACAATAGGGCTTGCACCTACGGTTGATAAATCATCTCGGTAAAGCGTTATGTCGAGACTACCAAGATAAGGCAAAGCTCCCTCTAGGGTTTTGATTTTTTCAGCGATTCTTTCAGCAAGTGGAACTCCGCGTCGTCTTATCCCAACCAAATAAAGGTCTTGAACACCTTGATTTTCTTCGACAATTTCGGAAGCCAATCTTGACAAGGCACGATCAATTCTCGCCGCGTCCATTATGCGGACTTTCTCGATAAGGTTATGTTCATCTGTCATAATCTTAACCAACAACTCAAGGACTCGAAGATTTGATTTAACACGATTTTATAAACAAAAATCAAGTTTATGACACTTTACGAATCAATAATCCGCCCGATTTTATTTCATCTTCCACCGGAAACTGCTCATGATTTCTCAACCAAAATCTTGAAATCAGCATTAGGAAATGAAATCACGCAAAGCCTTGTCTTTCGCCTTTCCAACTTCGATTTCGGCGAAATAAAAAGATTCGGACTCACTTTCCGAAATCCTTTAGGTGTAGCCGCAGGTTTCGATAAAAACGGTTTGCTTGTCAATCAACTTGCATCGCTCGGCTTCGGATTCGTCGAAGTCGGAACAGTCACCTTCAAACCGCAATCAGGAAATTCGAGGCCGCGCCTTTTTAGACTTCCGCAAGACGAAGCCCTGATAAATCGGCTCGGATTCAATAACGACGGTGCCGAAAAAATAATCGCCAGACTCGAAAAAATCAAGAAAAAGTGCGTTGTCGGCGTAAACATCGGGAGAAATAAGGACGTATCGAACAAAGATGCAGTAGAAAACTATCTTTCAAGCCTTAAACTCGCATGTAAAGTAGCAGATTACATCACCGTGAATGTCTCAAGCCCAAATACGCCTGAACTCCGAAAATTACAAGCAACTGAAAACTTGCGCAATCTTCTATCAGCTTTGCAATCAGCAGTTTTGCAGGAAGAAAAACAGAATCAAAAAAGAATTCCATTACTCGTTAAAATTGCGCCGGATTTATCCGATGATGAAATCGAATCAATAACTGGTGTATGCCTAGAACTCGGCATAGACGGATTGATTGCAACAAATACAACCGTAAGGCGATCCGGTTTGAAAACCTCTGAAGAAGAACTTGAAAAAATCGGCGAAGGCGGATTAAGCGGTAAACCTTTGGCTAAAATCTCAACAGAAGTTATTCGCAAAATTTATCGCTACTCCGCCGGGAAACTCCCGATCATCGGTGTTGGCGGGATTTTCACGGCTGAAGATGCTTTTGAAAAAATCTGTGCAGGCGCCTCGCTACTTCAAGTTTACACAGGATTTGTTTACAAAGGTCCAAGTTTTGCCTATCAAATCAATTCAGGCTTAGCCAAACTCTTGCAAAAAGAAGGTTTTTCATCTATAGACGAGGCCATCGGTTCAAAAGCATAGAGCTTTTGAAGTTTGCTTTCACTACCCCAGAAGCGACTCAACCGTTTCAAAAGCACTCTCGACGCAACTGCTCACTGAAATCCCTCGATAAAAGTTACTACAAAAGAAAATTCCTCGATGCTCTCTCTCAAATCTTGCGATTGATTCGGTGATTTTCTCATACCCGATTTGATATTGCGGTATTGCCTTTTCCCAACGCTTGATGTAGCAAAGATCAGGTTCACCATTTATTTCCAAAATTTCTGCAAGCTCCCGCTCAACGAGCTGTTTCAAATTTTCGTCCGATACTCCGCAGAGTTCATATCCACGGCGCACGCCACCCACGAAAGTTGTCAAAAGCTCATATCCTTTCGGTGCGCGCTCAGGAAACACCGTAGAAACAAACAAAGTCCCTAGAATCGAACGATTTTCTTTGCTTGGAATCAAGAATCCGAAACCATCTAGTTTTTTCTTGATCTTTTCAGTCTTTAGTCCGAAGACAACGACTGCAACGGGCGGATACTCCACAGAACGAAGCCTTCTCGCAAGGTCTTCATCTAAGCTCTCAATTAAATCCGCCGCCACAAAAGCTGGAGTTGAGATAATCACCGAATCAAATTCCTCACCATTAACACTGAATTTCCCGCTTTTCGTTCTTTCAATCGCAAAAACGGGACTGGAGAACCGCATTGAATCATCTAGTCTTGAAACAAGCGCTTCAATTAACGTTTTCAGACCGCCTTGAAACGAAAATGTGCGCGGGAAATCTTTGAGTATTTTCAAGTTGCTTTTGTTTCTGCTCTGCCGAAATGCACCAACGATTAAACTTCCGAAATTTTGCTCCATTTCATAAATGCTCGGAAAAGCGGCTCTTATGCTAAGGCTGTGTGGATTACCTGCGTAGATGCCAGAAATGAAAGGATCAACCAGCTTATCAACAAACTCATCACCAAAACGACGCTCGAAAAATTCCGCGACTGACTCGTTTTCAGGCGATTTTGAGCGAACAAAAGGCTCACGGAAAATCTGAAATAAGGCTTTCGGGCTGAAATATCCGTTTACAAAAGATTTCAAGCCCACTGCTTCGAGCTTTCCACCAGACAAAATATAACGCTTTCTTGCCGTGTGTTCTGCTGGAAGTATTTGGCTTCTCAAACCCAAAAGGTTGACTAACTCCACTAGACGCAATGATTTCAAAAGGCTATTTGGTCCCAACTCAATCGTATAGCCTTCAAGCTTGAGAGTTTGAATGTTTCCACCAGCGGTTTCGTCTTTTTCAAAAACTACAACCTCTACTCCCTTTTGCCTTAGCAAAAAAGCGCAAACCAAGCCCGAAATTCCAGCTCCAATTACACCTACCCTAACCATAAGGTTCTAAAACCGAAACTCCAAAGAGTTTCAAAGCTACCGCTTTATGAGTGCTTTGTAGCTTACTGGATAACTCACTCGGCTTTAGTGCTTGTTTTTAGAGTCCTTTACCTGATTAAGCACCAACTTCGCCAGTGCCTCTGAAAACTTTTCAGAATCGTTCAAGCCTTCGGTAACTTCAAACTGCTCAACACCTTTTTCCTTCGCAAGTCTGGCGTATTCAATGCCGATTTCAAACAGCGTTTCTAAATGATCGGAAACAAAAGCAATCGGCACAACAAGCATGTTTTTGACGCCTTGTGAAGCCAGTTCTTCGATTGTATCAGGCGTTGCTGGAGTAAGCCATTTTTGCGGGCCGACTTTCGACTGAAAACATAGATGATATTTCTGCACAAAGCCTGCGCGTTTCATCACTGCTTCGACGGTGCGTCGGACCTGATGCGAATAAGGATCACCTTCACGGACAAGTTTCATCGGTGTTCCGTGTGCCGAAAAAATCAAGTGAACTTCGTTTCGTTTTTCTGAGGGAAATCTTTGCAGACCTTGTTCTATTCGCTCAATAACAGCGTCTAAATAAGGCTCAAAATCGTGATAGTCGGCGATTCTCTTAACTTCGATGCCTTGCAAATTTGGTCTTTCAGCCATGCATCTATCCCATTCCTTGAAACTCGAACCCGTAGTTGCTTTTGAAAACTGCGGATAAAGCGGAAGCAAAACTACTTGGTCAACGCCATCTTTTTCGATTTTTTCCATTGCCTCTTGTGTGAAAGGATGCCAATATCGCATCGCAACATAAACCCTTGCGTCGAGTCCTTCAGATTGCAATTTTCCTTCGAGTAGTTCAGCTTGCTTGTTGGTAAGCTCAACGATGGGAGATTTTCCTCCAATTTGTTCGTATTGCTTTTGAATTCTTGGAGCACGCAGTGACGAAATCAATCTTGCAAGTTGTTTGCGGAAAAGAAAACTCAAAGGGAAATCTATTATTTCAGGATCGTTGAAAAGATTAAACAAAAACGGTTCAACCGCCTCAAGCGAATCAGGGCCTCCTAAATTCAACAACACTACACCAATCTTCATAAATGGTAAAAAGTCTTTCTGTTTAGATTTTTCTTAAAACCGAAGCGATGCGCAATCTTCCTATAGCTCTAAGTTTATGGTCAAAAGATTCAGCCGTCAATCAGAACCGAAATCTTTGCGACTCGAAACTGAAGACGAGTCCTTAAGACTGTTCAGATGCTATAATTTCTGATTCTGCGTTCTGACTACTGACTTATGGAAATTGTTTACGTCGTGTTTGCATCTATTTTGGTTTGGACAAGCTACAAATCCTTCAGCAAAGGGCTTGATTATTTGGCATTTTTCAAAGAAGAGCTTTCAAAAAAAGATGCTTGTTTTAGCCCGATGGCTTCGGTCATTGTGCCTTGTCGTGGTCTTGATCAAGGTCTTGAAGAAAATTTGAGAATGCTCTTCAGGCAAGATTATCCGCAATATGAAATTTTGTTTGTCGTGGACTCCGAAGATGACGAAGCCGCTGCTGTCATAAAAAAGTTAATCACCGAAAATAAAAACGTCAAATCATCTCTTTTGGTAGCAGGAAAAGCCCGAAATGAAGGGCAAAAAATTCACAATCTACGTTATGCTTTAGATTTCACATCGGCAGAATCAGCAGTTTTCGTTTTTGCTGATTCCGATGCCAGAATGAATGAAGACTGGCTGAAATCACTAGTCGAACCGCTCAAAGACGAAACTATAGGTGCGACAACTGGCTATCGTTGGATGATTTCAAAGAAGAGAAATCTCGCTTCAGAACTCCGCTCCGTGTGGAATGCTTCAGTCGCATCGGCTCTCGGTAGAAACACCGAATCGAATTTTTGCTGGGGCGGCTCGATGGCTCTAAGAAAAGAAACCTTCGAGAAATGCAAAGTGCGAGAAAAATGGCGCGGCAAACTTTCAGATGATTTCGTTGTAACGAATGCAATCAAAGAAGCAGGTTTGAAAGTCTTTTTCGTGCCGAAAGCAATGACAGCAACGCTTGAAGACGTCTCTTTCCGTCAAATGCTGGAATTCACGAACAGACAAATGAAAATCACTCGCGCTTATGCTCCTCACTTGTGGATAAACTGCCTTCTCGGCTCATTTTTGTTCAATCTGGTCTTTCTATGGTCATTTTTGATTGCCTTTCTAGATGCCTTCAGATCGCCTGTGTCTTGGATTGCCACCGGCTCTGTGTTTTCAGTGTCACTATTCAGCATTGGAAAAAGCCTTTTGCGTTTGAAAGCCGTTAGCTTAGTGCTGAAAAATTACGACCTTAAATACCAATATCTAACGCATTCAACCCTATGGCTCATCTCGCCTTCTGTTTACCTTTACAATTGTGTTTGCGCAATGTTTTTAAAGAAAATAGTCTGGCGCGGGATTTCATACGATATAGAAAAAATCAACTAGCAACTAAAAACAAACCTAATAAACGTATTACAGAAGGAACGAAGAATCGAATTATAATCAAGATTTCAGAAGTCTATGTCGCTTTTGGTATTGGAGCAAGGAATTTTGACGACTTTTCAGGATTTAGGTAGAAACGGATTTCGTCGCTTTGGCATCAATCCCGGCGGAGCAATGGATTCCCATGCGGTTCGACTTATAAACATTCTGCTTGGAAATGAAGAAAACGAAGCCGCTTTAGAAATCCATTTTCCCGCACCAGTGTTTGAGTTTGAACAAGACACCTTATTTGCGCTAGGCGGGGCTGATTTTTCAGCCCATCTTGACGAAGTTAGAGTAGAAAATTGGCGCGTAATTGAGGCGAAAAAAGGTAGTCGCTTAAGTTTCAAGCAAAAAATTTCTGGCGCCAGATGTTATCTGGCTGTGCGTGGTGGCTTTCAAACTGAAAAATGGCTCGGTTCAGCAAGTGCAAATTTGAAAGTTGGTTTTGGAAAAAACCTACAAAAAGGCGACCGAATCTTTTTGAAAGAATCACAAACCAACGGAAAATCTTATGCCGATGTTTTTGCAAGAGTAAGAATCTCCAGTGATCTAATCCCGCGCTACAGTCATTTTCCAACCGTTAGAATTATCCCCGGAGCAGAATTCGGTAAGCTAACTGCTGTTAGCGTCGAGAATCTTCTCAAAAAGAGCTTCAAAATATCTCATCTTTCCGACAGAATGGGCTTTCGACTCGAAGGCGAACCGCTTTACTTGATTGATGAAACTGAGATGGTTTCTTCAGCAGTTAGTTTCGGAACTATACAACTTCTTCCCGATGGGCAAATGGTAATTCTAATGGCAGATCATCAAACTTCCGGTGGTTACCCGCGTATTGCTCATGTCATAGAAGTTGACCTGCCTTTGGTCGCTCAGCTAAGCCCTAATGACAAACTCTATTTCGAGATGATTTCTGAAGAAGAAGCAGAAGAACTGCTTTTGATGAGAGAAAGAGATTTGAAATTCTTGAAATGGGCTGTGAGACTATGGCAGAAGAGTTGAAAACACTGGTAATTGACCTGAACTGCGATATGGGCGAAAGCTTCGGCGCGTGGCACATGGGATGCGACGAAAAACTGATGGATTATGTTTCTTCAGTCAATATAGCTTGTGGATTCCATGCAGGCGATCCTTCCGTCATCAGAAAAACTGTAGAGCTTGCAATTAGAAAAAATGTTGCCATCGGAGCGCATCCGTCATTTCCTGACTTGCAAGGCTTTGGTAGAAGAGAAATCAAAATGGCGGAGCAGGAAATTTTCGATATTGTCCTGTATCAGGTTTCAGCATTGAAAGGTATCTGCGAAGCTCTCGGCGGAAAACTCCATCACGTAAAACCACACGGCGCGCTTTACAATCAAGCGGCTAAAAATCCTGCTACTGCAAAAGCCATAGCAGAAGCCGTGAAGGCCGTAGATTCTTCGCTTGTGTTTTACGGGCTTTCAGGAAGCCATCTAATAACGGAAGCAGACAAAATCGGCCTTAAGACTGCTTCGGAAGTGTTTGCCGATAGAACCTACCAGCCAGACGGAACTTTAACCCCACGCACCTTCCAAAATGCTTTGATAAAAGACACAGCAAAAGCCATCAACCAAGTTCTTCAGATGGTAAGAACTCAAACCGTAACGGCAACTGACGGAAAAGTTATACCGATCAAAGCAGAAACCATCTGCATTCACGGCGACGGCGAGAATGCACTTGAATTTGCCGCCGCAATAAACTCAGAACTGCGAAAAAATGGTATTCAGATTAAAGCAATCAATTAGGCTTAAAAATCACTATTTCAAACCGCTAGAATCGCTTGCACTTTCTGCCAGCCTTTTCATCGAAACAACTCCAAAGGCTATGAGCAAGAAAACTTTGCAGATTTCCAGAACAACATAAGTAAGATGAGCATAAGAAGGCTCAACCTTTTGACCCGAAATTATCATAATGGCTCTAGCGTCAAGAATCGGTAAAAGCCAGCTTGATTGTGCAACCAACACAAAAAACAATCCAAAATAAAGGCGTCCCAAAGTCCTATCAAATTTCTTTCCTTCAAAAATCGACAAAATAAGAATAAAAAGAAAAATTAGTTCAATTATGTTCAAAGCCTTGAAGACCAATCTTCCGATGCCAAGCCCTATTTCTAAAGTCACGTTCGGCGCTTGAAATTTCAATGGAGCTTCCATGAAGGAAATAGCTAAAACCATTCCGAGCCAGATAAATGAAACTGCAACACCTAACTTTCTCAAAAGCATAACACAAATAAACCCCTAAAAATCCAAATTTACCTTAAAGGAAGGAATAGAAGCAAAGAGTTTTCACATCTTCAATGGATTGGATTATAATTTCTTATGCACTTCTCAGCCGTCGAAAGGAGGGAGAAAAATGAAAAGCACCACGGTTAATCAAGTTTCATTTCCGATTGAAAATTTCCGTGTCACAGATGAAGATTTGCCTGAGTTTACCGATATGGATTTTGAACACATAGACCAACTTGAGCTAGATCATCCCGGAGCGAATGATCCGGAATATCGCAAGCGTCGTGACTACATAGCTTCGCTAGCAAAAAAGTTTCGTGAAACTGGCTTGATCACAGATGTTGAATACACTCCACGTGAGCAGCGCGTTTGGCGATATGTGTTCGAGGAACTCGAAGAACTCCATCAAAAGTATGCTTGCTCGTTTTATCTTGAAGCAAAAAAGAATCTAGGTCTCACAAGCGATCACATTCCGCAATTATCTGAAATGAACCGACGGCTGAAGGAGCTAACCGGATTTCGCCTTGCTCCGATTGAAGGATTGGTTGAAACACGCGCCTTTTTGAGCTGGCTTTCTTATCGCGTCATGCTTTGCACCCAATACGTTAGACATCACTCACAACCTGCTTACACACCTGAACCGGACATCATCCATGAAGCAATTGGCCATATACCAATGTTCACAAATCCCGATTTTGCAGATTTTTCGCAGTTCATCGGTCACGGTGCTAGACTTGCTACGGATAAGCAAATCGAAGAATTGGGCAGACTCTACTGGTTTACCGTCGAGTTTGGACTTATCGAAGAAAACGGCTCTATCAAAGCCTATGGTGCAGGACTTCTATCGAGCTTCGGCGAGCTTGAACACGCTTTCAGCGACAAGGTCGAGCACCGCCCATTCGATTTAGAAGAAGTTATAAATACGCCATACAACTACTCGGATATGCAACCTTTTCTTTTTGTTATTCCAAGCTACAATGACTTGAAAGAACAAACGAAAAAATACATTGAAAGTTTCATTTACGGCAAAAAGTGAGATTTCTATCGAAAATTACCAAAAACTTGAAAGGAGAAAACTATGAGCCAAGAAAATCCTTTGGGACTGAAGAAAATTCATCATGTTGAGTTTTATGTAGGAAATGCAAAACAAGCTGAATTCTACTATCGCAAGGCTTTTGGTTTTTCCCGAATCGCCTATTCAGGTCTTGAAACTGGAAATCGGGAAACCACAAGCTACGTAATGAGACAAAATCGAGTTACCTTCGTATTTACGACTCCGCTAGAACCTGATCATCCAGCCGCCGAACATATCAAGTTGCACGGCGACGGAGTCCGCGACATAGCATTTTTGGTTGAAGATGCTGATAAAGCTTACGAAGAAGCCATAAGACGAGGTGCGAAATCAGCCATAGAACCACACGATTTGAAAGACGAATTCGGCTCGGTCCGCAGAGCCGCCATTCACACTTACGGCGATACGATTCATTCTTTCATTTCATACAACAATGGTGATTCTACTACCCAAAGCAATGGGCATCACAGCTACAAAGGTCCTTTTCTTCCGGGATTTATCGAGCAAAAGGTCGAAGGCGAAGGAGTCGGTATCCAACTCATCGATCACATCGTCGGCAACGTAGAACTAGGCAAAATGAATTATTGGTGTGACTTTTACCGTGACGTGATGGGCTTTCATCGCTATATTACTTTTGATGATAACGATATCTCAACCGAATATTCTGCTCTAATGTCAATCGTCATGTCTGACGGAAGCCATAACATAAAATTCCCTATCAACGAACCTGCTGAAGGTAGAAGAGGAAAAAGCCAAATACAAGAATATCTCGACTATTACAAATCACCTGGAGTTCAACACATCGCCCTTCTTTGCAAAGATATAATTCACACAGTCAGCAAACTACAGGAAAACGGTATTGAGTTCCTAAGAGTTCCCGATACTTACTATGAAGCTTTGCCAGATAGAGTAGGCAAGATTGACGAAAATTTGGAAGACTTGCGACGTTTAGGCATTCTGGTTGATAGAGACGAAGACGGTTATCTTTTGCAGATATTCACCAAGCCCGTAGAAGACCGCCCGACACTGTTTTTTGAGATTCTTCAACGCAAAGGCTGTAAGGGCTTCGGAAAAGGAAATTTCAAAGCTCTGTTCATTTCAATAGAAGAAGAGCAAAAGCGCAGAGGGAACCTGTTTTAAGGGAGAATAAGCGAATATGAAACCTACAGTCATAGAAGAACTGAAGTATCAAACCGGATTTGGAAATGAATTTGCCACAGAGGCGATAAAGGGAGCGTTGCCAATCGGACAAAACTCACCGCAGAAGCCCGCTTACGGACTCTATGCGGAACAATTCAGTGGCACTTCGTTTACAACGCCACGTCTTTTGAACAAAAGAACGTGGACGTATCGAATAAGACCTTCGGTTCTGCATCTGCCGTTTCGGCAAACGAATTTCGAGTTTTTCAAGTCATCACCCTTTAACGAAGTGCCGACAACACCGAATCAACTTCGTTGGGACCCGCTTCCGATGCCTCAAGAAAAGGTTGACTTTATTGAAGGTATCAAAACAATTGCCGGAAATGGCGATTTGTTTATGCAGGCTGGGATAGCAATTCATATCTACGCCTGCAACAAAGACATGACTGATAGGTTCTTCTACAATGCCGATGGCGAAATGCTCGTTGTGGCTGAAAGAAACAGAGTGCGTTTTTTGACAGAGCTTGGGATTTTGGAGATAAAATCAGGTGAAATCGCAGTTTTGCCTAGAGGCTTGAAATTTCGTGTTGAACTACCCGATGGAGAGGCACGCGGATATATTTGCGAAAACTACGGCGCATATTTTCGCCTGCCTGAGCTAGGACCAATCGGCGCTAATGGACTCGCCAATCCACGGGATTTTGAAACGCCTGTGGCATGGTTTGAAGACCGAGAAGGTAAGTTTGAACTAATAGCAAAGTTTGGCGGAAATTTCTGGGCATGCGAGATCGATCATTCACCGCTTGATGTGGTCGCATGGCATGGTAATTATGCACCTTACAAATATGACCTTCGCCGATTCAATACAATTGGCTCAATTTCTTTCGACCATCCGGATCCTTCGATTTTTACCGTTTTAACATCGCCTTCTCATGAACAAGGCGTAGCAAACGTTGATTTCGTGATATTTCCCGATCGTTGGTTGGTAGCCGAACACACATTTCGTCCGCCCTGGTATCATCGCAACGTCATGAGTGAATACATGGGCCTTTGCTACGGCGTTTACGATGCAAAAGAACACGGTTTCGTTCCCGGCGGTGGTTCTCTTCATAATTGCATGTCGGCTCACGGTCCAGACGTTGAAGCCTTTGAGAAGGCTACTAACTCCGACTTGAAACCCCAAAAACTGGAAGGCACGATGGCATTTATGTTTGAGTCGCGCTACGTCATTCGCCCAACAAAATTTGCAATGGAAACAACAGCTTTGCAAAAAGATTACTACAAATGTTGGCAGGGTCTGCGAAAAAACTTCAAGACTTGATCCCTGCCTTCGTTTTGTGACTTTCTATTTTTGCTTATCTTCTTGATTCACAAAAAAAGCGGCTCTAAAACGACTGCTTGGCTGAGTTTCTTTTTTCTTTCGGTAACCTTTTTCAAAATTTCTTCCGTCGGCTCAACATCGCAAGAATGCTTCAGAAATTCTCTTTCTTGTTCGGTTGTGAAGTTTTTGAGATGGCTTTCTAGAGCAATCAGATCGAAATGGTCGAAATCATCAATTCCAAGAGCATTTTGCAAACTTCCATCAAAAACTTTTGTGCGAGACAATTCATCAATCCAATCAAGCACTTTCTCAATAGGGTCGAACTGAGGAAACCTAGCTTCTACGAGCTTCAAAATGTTTTTCTTTCCTTCCAGATTCATCAGCAATGCTAGAAAAAACCGATGTTCGCTATTTGTTATGTAGCTACGACGCCGAACAATTTCCAATATTCTGTGTTGATTATGAAAAATCGAAGGCAAAACGTTTGCTCGATTGCCATGCCTTTTAACTGCAACTTCTAGGAATTTGTTGAACCGTTGCTGTGAATTTTGCAGGCTGAAGATTCGGTTCATTTTGTTGTTATCTAGGTGATCCTTGACAAAAGAAAGTAGCAAAAAAGTGGTCTGAAAATCTGAGTTTTCTATGATTTCAGAGATCAAATCGTCTGCTTCTGCCAGATTCAATCTCAAGATCGAAGAAACCGTTTGGAATTTTTTAATCATGTTTGGTTCTTCAAAAAACGGGTCAATAGCAAGACAAGGCTTTCTGTAATCAAACTGCGGTAGATGAAGTGGGCTTCTGTGAGTTCGGATCACAATGGTTGCCGACGGTTGATCGAGATGAAAAAGAGCATGTATGAATTCTCTTCCGGGAAGAATTTTGCGAATATCACCAACTTTCAGCAATTCACATTTTTGGAAATTTACCTTGCCAAGTTCGGTGAAGAAATTTATCGGTTCTTCAACTTCAAAGTCATAAATGCTATGAAGGCTTGAGCCATGAAAAACCTGAAAAGCCCCACAGAAAGCATGCTGATGAATTGTAGTAGTGCCTTCAAGCCAGAAGTAAACATCAACATGAAAACGCAAACTGTTATAGATTGTGATCGGCGGATCGCCGAATCTGCCACGCAAGTCCTTTTGCTCTGGCAAAGAAGACGTCCGAAGTGCCCATTTCATCACGTCGAAAGCCGAAAACTTTTTTGGTAATTCCGCTTCTTCAAGCGCTTCAGCCGCTATATCAGGAAAGCTAACCTCAGAATAATTCTTGTCACGCCAGATTTTTTCTATTCGTTCTCCGATTTTTGTAAATTCTTCCATAAACTTATGAAGACCTATCCTCTGCTTCGCTCGTTAGGTAGTTTGCTATAGTCCAAACCGCTAAAAGGCTGAAAACCTCTGAGAAAAAGAGTATCGGTAATGCAAACTTTCCAAGCTGAATAGGTTGCCAACCGAGCATCCTCTCCCCAATCAACGAAATCAAAACCACGCTACCTGCTACTGCCGACTGAATGCCGATATACAAAACAAGTGCAAGTGGAATCCAAAAAATAAGTTTCTTCCCAGCTCTTTTTGCCGAGCGACTAATTCTGAAAATCAAAAATATAAGGATCAACACCCCTAACATAGGCAATCGCAGGTTTGCAATTCTCCGACAGTTGTTTTATTTTATCACTCTGCTGTATTTGGCTAAAAACTCTCAACTAAACTGTCCAAATGAAGATTTCATCAGTATCTTTTGTCAAAAGTGCCTTTGATAGAAAAGGCTGGGTAAATGATCACAAACCCGAAATAGCTTTTCTAGGCAGATCGAATGTTGGTAAATCTTCGCTTATAAATCTTCTTTTGGGAAAGAGAAACTTAGCAAAAGTTTCCAAAACTCCTGGAAGAACTCAAAGCATAAATTTTTTCTTAATCAATGATGAGTTCTACTTTGTTGACTTACCCGGTTATGGGTTTGCGAAAGTGCCGAAGAAAATCTATCAAAGCTGGGGCGATATGATAGAAGATTACCTTCGCAATAGAGAACAACTGAAACTTTGCATCCAATTGATTGATGCTCGACATGAACCAAGCGAACTCGATAAAAAATTATGGGATTGGTTAACTTTTTATCAAAAAAAGCATGTTTTGATTGCGACTAAGGTTGACAAACTATCAGCAAATCAGTTACAAATTAGCTTAAGCCGTATAAGAGAGATTTTTCCTGGGAGCAAAATCATAGCAAGCTCATCTGTAACAGGTGAAGGCAAAGAAAATATTTGGAAGGAAATAAAGGCAGTAGTTGAGACCTAACTTTCTTGCAGAACGCTTTGAAAATTTTTAGATAAGCTGTGTTTGACGCTATCTTGAATTTGATTTCTGAAAAAAATAGTCTCATAATTTTTATTCCTGAGATTTCAAGAGGAAAGCTTAAGGGCTTGGAAGTCTCGAAACTGACGGCGTTCCTGCCAAACTTTCCGTAAATTCTCCCATGTTTCAAATTTTGTCGTCATTAACTAACAAATAAATTCGCTTCTTTGGAACGAAAACCATGACTACGAAAACACGCAAAAGAACCAAGAAAAACAAAATCGAAGAAAACGGCACGCTTGTCAACACAATAGAAGAAACAATTGAGTTAAATGATAATGTCGCTGCTGAACAGCAAAAATCTGAAGAACCGTTGCCACAACAGCAGTCGGAAAACACCGACAAGCAAACACGCAAAAAAAGAGCCGTAAAGGTCAAAAAGAAAGGTGCAGAATCTCTAAATGGCGATTCTTCCGATGCTAATCAAATTACGCAGAAGGAAGAAGCACCAGCGGTCCAAATCGTTGAGCCTCAACCTTTCGATTTGGTCACCCTAAAGGAAATGTCAATCACAGAACTTACGAACATAGCGAGGAACCTCGGCGTAGAAGGCGCAACCAGTATGCGTCGGCAAGAGCTTATTTTCAAAATTCTTGCCGCCCAAACCGAAAAAAACGGCTTGATATTTGCCCAAGGTGTTTTAGAGGTTCTGCCTGATGGTTTCGGATTCCTACGTGCGCCAGAGTATAACTACTTACCCGGACCCGATGATATTTACGTCAGTCCTTCACAAATTCGTAAGTTCAACCTAAGAACTGGCGACACAATTAGCGGGCAAATCAGACCACCAAAAGAAGGTGAAAGATATTTTGCCTTGATCAAGGTTGAGGCAATCAATTTTGAAGCTCCTGAACTTGCCCGTGAAAAGGTTCTTTTCGATAACCTTACTCCGCTCTATCCATGCGAACGATTAAAAATGGAGACAACACCTGATAACATCTCAGCTCGCGTCATTGATTTGATAACACCTATCGGCAAAGGACAAAGAGCTTTGATTGTCGCTCCACCTCGCACGGGTAAAACTATGCTACTTCAAACAATAGCAAACTCCATTACGCAAAATCACCCTGAAGTGATCCTAATAGTTTTATTGATTGACGAGCGCCCCGAAGAAGTGACCGATATGCAGCGAAGCGTCAAAGGCGAGGTAATAAGCTCCACATTTGACGAACCTGCCGCAAGGCACGTCCAAGTTGCCGACATGGTTATAGAAAAGGCTAAGCGTCTCGTCGAACATAAAAGAGATGTTGTTATCCTACTAGATTCGATCACGCGTCTTGCTAGAGCACACAACACAGTTGTTCCCGCTTCAGGAAAAATTCTATCAGGTGGTATTGACGCAAATGCACTTCAACGCCCGAAGAGATTTTTCGGTGCTGCTAGAAACATCGAAGAAGGCGGTTCTTTAACGATTATTGCAACAGCACTGATTGATACAGGTTCTAGAATGGACGACGTTATATTTGAAGAATTCAAGGGAACCGGCAACTGTGAGATTCATTTAGATCGCCGTCTCAGCGATAAGAGACTATTCCCTGCAATTGATATTCAGCGCTCAGGAACCCGAAAAGAAGAGCTTTTAATCAATAAAGAAGACCTTAACAAAATCTGGGTCATGCGTCGAGTGCTGAATCCGCTTTCGCCGGTTGAACAAATGGAGGTTTTGCTCGAAAGACTTAGTAAAACAAAATCAAACGCCGAATTTTTGGCTTCGATGCAAAGTTAATTCAAACTCAGAAATCAAAAACTTAACTGTCTTACAAACGCTGCTACCAATTCTTTTGCTAGAAAGCCACTTCTTGTGATTTCTTCGTGCTCCCTTGCTCAGTTGAAAGCACGAAGATTTTCCTCAAGTTTCTTGTAAGCTTGTAAGCTCATTATGACATTGCTTGAAGTGCCGAAGAATTTCGGTTTTTCTCGGCTCGCTTGATTGAGAGCTAACAATAAACCTAAAAGATTTCTTTACAAACAAAATGACAAACGCTAAAATAAACAACGATTTCCAGGTTCTTTGTGAAAAATTTCTTGAGAAAACGCTTTTAGCTAGGTTAGATTATTTTATGCTTCCATTCTAGAAGGAGAAATATGTTCGAGCAGTTTACTCTGGGCATAGAAGAAGAATTTCAAATTGTTGACCCGAAAACCAGAGAGTTAAAGTCTCATGTTTCGGAAATTTTGGAAGAAGGAAAATTGATTCTGGGTGAGAAAGTCAAACCCGAAATGATTCAATCAACGATAGAAGTTGGAACGGGTGTGTGTCGGAACATCAAAGAAGCGAGAGAAGACATCACAAAACTCAGATGCATTGTGTCTGCTTTGGCTCGCAAAAAGGGATTAGAAATAGTAGCGGCATCAACGCACCCGTTCTCCAAGTGGTCCGACCAAAAAATATACGAACATGACCGTTACAAACTCTTGGTTGACGAAATGCAAATGGTTGCAAGATCGCTTTTGATCTTCGGTTTGCATGTTCATGTTGGCGTTGAAGATAGAGAGCGACAAATTCACATAATGAATGCCGCTCGGTATTTCTTGCCACATCTTTTAGCACTTTCAACTTCATCACCTTTCTGGCTTGGCTTCAATACGGGACTTAAAAGCTATCGCTCAGAAGTTTTCAAGAAGTTTCCACGCACCGATATACCCGATCACTTCGACTCCTACCAGTCTTTTCAAAGATACGTTGATTTGCTTATCAAAATGAACTGCATTGACAATGGTAAAAAGATTTGGTGGGATGTTCGTCCGCACCCGATTTTTCCAACTCTAGAGTTCCGAATATGCGATATACCGACGCGTGTTGACGATACCATCGCCATCGCCGCACTAATACAAGCAATTGTCGCCAAGCTGAATAAATTGATAGACCAAAACTTAGGCTTCCGACTCTACCGCAGAATGCTAATCCAAGAAAACAAATGGCGTGCAGTCCGCTATGGACTCGACGGGAAACTGCTAGATTTAGGTAAACAAAAGGAAGTCCCTGTCAAAGACCTCATACGAGAGCTTATAGACTTCGTTGACGACGTTGTTGACGACCTAGGCTCAAGAGATGAAATAAATCATATTTACACAATTCTCGAGCGCGGCACCTCTGCTGACGAACAACTGAGAGTTTATGAAGAAACTGGCGATCTAAACGCTGTTGTAGATATGCTCATAAAAAATACTATGGAAAATGTCCCAGAAAAGTGCTTCTGAAAGCTTGAGATTTTTGTAGGAAAACCTTGAATCCGAGAAAATTTCCAAATCTCAAAACCTTTACTGCTTGAATCAGACTTTGCTTGAGATTCTAGATGGCTAAACTCCTATTTGATCTGCTTGTTCAAAACCTACAAAGACCGGTTCAGGCATAAGTTCAATACCGAATTTTTCTTTTACTCTAAGCTGAATTTCGTTTTTGAGTTGGATAATCTCCTTGGCAGTGGCATTACCGAAATTGACTATTGCTAGAGCATGTTTTTCTGATATTCCAACGTTTCCCATCCTGTAACCTTTTTGAAAACCTGCCTTTTCAACAAGCCACGCTGCAGGAATTTTGACCTTTCCGAAACCTGCATCATATTTCGGAACTTCTCGAAACCCAAGCTTACTGGCTTTTTCCGCTACTTCACCGTATTCTTGCAAACTAACAATCGGATTTTTGAAAAACGAACCGCAACTTCTGGAGTTAATATCTTCATCACTAATCACCATAGCTTTTGATTTTCTGATCTCGATAACAGCTCGGCGCAATTCGCATAGGCTTGGATTATGACCTTTGAAAAAGTCCACCAAATCCTTATAAGCAAGCCTCGGCTTCCCGTTTTTTTCCAACGCAAACTCAACTGCTAGAATAACGAAACGGTTTTTTTGAGTTGTATTGAAGATACTGGCTCGGTATGAAAAACCGCATTGATGATTTTCAAGATCGAAAATCTTGTGGCTTCCTAAATCAAACACTCTAACGCTTTGGATTGTCTCCGAAACTTCCTGACCATAAGCTCCGACATTCTGAATAGGCGTTGCGCCTACGGTTCCCGGTATCCCGCTTAAACACTCAATACCAGCGAGATTCCTTCGGACACAAAATTCAACGAATTCGTCCCAGTTTTCTCCTGAATTGACGCGAAAGATTTTTCTTTGCTTCGTTTCCGAAATCAAGGAAATTCCCTTGATACTAATCTTCACTACAAGGCCATCAAAACCTTTGTCGGAAATAACTACATTACTACCGCCACCGAGAATAAAAAGCCTTAGACTTTTGCTTTCAGCGAAGCCCACAGCTTCCAAGAGTTCCTGCTCATTCTCCACCTCAACAAAAAAACGCGCCACGCCACCAACTTTTAGCGTTGTAAGCGAAGCAAGTGGCACGTCTTTTTTAATTCTTTGCTCTATAACCACCTTCTCAAGGAAATCTAGGCGCAGGAATTTTTTCTTTCAATTCCTTCTTTGTCTCTTGCAAAACAGCTCCTGAAATGATCACATCGAGTTGCGTTGCTAATTGTGGATCAACTTTTCTCAATCTCCTGTAAATTTTTTGTGCCTCTGCCTCATTCCCTCGCCGATATTCAGCTTCACCAAGATTATAAAGCGCAGTCGCCATGTTAGGATTGATTTCGAGCAC
The DNA here is from genome assembly GCA_003697135.1 of Acidobacteriota bacterium. GTDB lineage: Bacteria > Acidobacteriota > Blastocatellia > Pyrinomonadales > Pyrinomonadaceae > J014. The sequence goes on along the minus strand of RFGC01000044.1, from coordinate 11,748 downwards.
TCGACGAAATTGTCTGACTGCATTATCCAAATCACCGAGTTTTCGGTATGCTATGCCGAGTTCGTTGATTGCAGGGAGCCAATCTTTTCTCATGTTAACAGCCTGTCGCAATATATTCACCGAAGCCTGATATTCTCCCAAGTCAGTCAGGGTAATCCCCAAATTGAGATAAGCAGGAGCAAGTTTAGGATTCAATTCGATAGCTCTTTGCAAGGCTTCTTTAGCCTTGAGAAGTTTCGCCTTTGCGTCTTGGTCTCGTTTTGATCGAAGGTCTTCTTGAGCGGAGTTATAGTATGCCCAACCTAAATTGGCGTAATCAACTGCATCAGGTGAAATCGAAACGGCTTTGCTTAGAGTTTCAATTACTTTATTCCACTTTCCAACTCTAGCAAGACAAAAACCCCATTCGCTATAAAGATTTGCATTGTCCTTGATAAAGTTCGCCGCAATAGAGTAATTTGTAATGGCTTCCTCACAAAGACCCATTTGGCGATAAGTAACAGCTAGGTTCAAATACGCTTCACCGTAATCAGGCTTTAGCTTTACAACTGTTTTGTAGGCTTCAGCCGCTTCCTTGTAGTTTTTACGGTTATAGTAGTTCACCCCTAAATCAAACCATGCTTCAAAAAAGCTTGGATTTAGACTAACTGCTTTCCGGTAGGAAGCAAGAGCATCATCTTCCTGATTCAACTTGTCATAAATCTCTCCTCGATAGTAATATGCTTCAGCGTTGTTCGGATTTAACTGAATCGCTTTATCAAACGCAGCCAACGCTTCCTTATCACGGTTCAGTTTGTAGTGGACCAAACCCATGAGATAATGTATCTCTCCTGTTTCGTCCCCTTGCACCATCGCTTTCTTCAAATAATCTTCCGCTAAAGCTAACTCCCCTTTTTTCAAATAAAGCGTAGCTATCGGAACGTAAAGTTCTCTTATATCAGGATTCACAGCAAGGGCTTTTTCATAGGATTCAAGAGCCTTGTCTTCTCTATCAAGCCCAATGTATGCCTCACCAAGTGCTAGGTAAGCGTCTGCATTTTTTGCATCTTGTTCAATGGCTTTGTTGTAGAAAGATATTGCCTCTTCAGTCCTTCCTGCTTCAAGATAACGATTTGCTTTAGCTACATAAGCATCGCTCAAACCTGCTTTTGCTTCTCTATTGTTCGGATCAAGAGCAATAGCTTGGTTAAAATACTCTATCGCAGTTTCAAACTGTCCTTGATTTAGGAAAGCTTGTGCCGCGAATGCAATATCTCTTGATGCTTTCTCTCTCTGGTTTTCAGTTCCTGTAGTTTTAGCCGGTTGTGGAGTTCTGTTGACGGCTACTAACCTATTTCTGGTTTGGTTCTTTGAGTAAGTGTTCTGTCTAACTTTTGTCGTTCTAGGTGCAAATTTCTTCTGTTTCTGGCCTGCATCACGCAGAACAAAAACGCTTGAGCCAAATGAAATTTCATCACTTGTCACGATGTCTTGTGCATACAAAGGAAAGAAACCCGATTGAAGCACAAAAACTACTAAAACAAAAGATGCGAAAATTTTTTTGAATAATAACATAGCTTTCTCCTTGATTACCTAGCTTTCTAAATTCTATGAATTTCAGAGAACAAAAACAATCTTTCGACGCTTCCTTTTTGCAGACGGTTTTTCTAAACATTATTTGCTGTTGAAGTTTTTTTGTGTTAGGCTTGTTTGAAAAAAATGTTTCGGCTAAATTAACAATCAGAAAAAAGAAAGGAGACCCTTTGCCTTATGAAAGTATTTTCGACAGAAAACATTCGCAACATCGCTCTTATCGGCCACGGTGACGCTGGCAAAACCCAACTCGTCAGTTCAATGCTTTACGTTGCTGGAACAACGCCACGTTTAGGAAAAGTTGATGAAGGGACAACAGTTACAGATTACGAAGAAGATTCTATCGAGAGAAAAATAACCTTGAACACCAATCTTGCTTATTTAGAACACAAAAACACAAAAATAAACTTACTTGACACCCCCGGATATGCCGCCTTCGTAGCTCATGCTCGCCCAGCATTAAGAGTTGCTGATTGCGCACTGGTCGTAGTTGATGGTGTTAACGGAATAGAAGTTCAAACCGAAAAAACATGGTCTTATGCAAATGAGTTCCTGTTGCCACGTTTTATGGTGATAAACAAACTCGACAAAGAGCGTGCCGATTTCGGACATGCCCTTGATACAGCGACTCAAACTTTTGCTCGTTCAATAGTGCCTTTCACACTGCCAATAGGTGCAGAAGCTAATTTTCGCGGCGTGGTTGATGTGGTTCACATGAAAGCCTATGAATTCGACTCAAACGGCAAGCCAAAGGAAATTCCCATACCCAACGAAGGAAGAGAAATAGTTGATAAAACCCGCGAAAAACTCATCGAGCTTGTTGCAGAATCTGACGACAAGCTACTAGAAAAGTATTTTGAAAACGGCACTCTCGACGATGAAGACATCTACCCAAACCTAGCAAAAGCAATCGCAAACAGCCGCTTGTGTCCAGTCTATGCGGTTTCGGCTCATACATTGGTCGGCATATCCATCTTGCTAGATCACATTGTAGAATTCGCGCCGAATCCCGCAACACACGAAGCAGAATACGGCTTTTCAAATCCAGAAGAAACAGGCGAAAGAATCGCACGAAAATACTCCGATAGCGAACCTTTTTCAGCCTATGTTTTCCGCACAATAGCCGATCCTTTTGCTGGAAGAATTAACGTAATGAAGATCATTTCCGGCAAATTAACCTCTGAATCAACTGTCTATAACTCTACCCGCGACACTCAAGAAAAAATCGGCGCTTTGCATTACATTCAAGGCAAGAATCTAGAAAAAATCAATGAAGCTCATACAGGCGATATTGTTGCCGTTGTGAAATTAAAAGACACGCAAACAGGTGACACTCTTTGCGACAAAGCAAACATTATATGCTATCCGAAAGTTACTTATCCTGAACCGGCAATTTCATTCGCCATAGAACCAAAATCACGTGCAGATGAAGACAAAATCTCAACTGCCTTGCATCGAATACTCGAAGAAGACCCAAGCTTGAGATTCGAGCGAGACCCGCAAACAAAAGAATTCATATTGAGCGGAACTGGGCAACTTCATATTGAAACCGTAGTTAATAAACTCAAAAAACGATATAACGTTGAAGTTGCGCTTCATCCACCAAAAGTGCCATATAAAGAAACAATTACTCAAACAGTTGAAGTTCAAGGAAAGCACAAAAAGCAAACTGGCGGACGTGGACAATATGGCGACTGCAAATGCATTTTTGAACCACTACCACGTGGTGCTGGATTCGAGTTTGTTGACAAAATTTTCGGAGGAGCAATACCGCAAAACTTCCGTCCTGCTGTGGAAAAAGGAATCCTTGAAGCCGCTCAAACGGGTGCAGTTGCAGGTTATCCGGTTGTTGATTTCCGAGTCACGCTCATTGATGGAAGTTACCACTCTGTAGATTCAGACGAATTCTCCTTCCGAGCGGCAGGAAGAAAAGCCTTCAGAGCCGCTATGGAAAAAGCCAAACCTGCACTTTTGGAACCAATAATGGACGTAGAAGTCTTTTGTCCACAAGAAGTGGCAGGCGATGTTATAGGCGATCTAAACTCAAGACGTGGGCGCGTTCAAGGAATGGAAATGCGCGGCAAACAACAGGTTATCAAAGCTCAAGTGCCTTTGGCAGAAATGCTGGATTATCAATCAAAACTAAATTCAATTACTCAGGCACGAGGCTCATATCACATGCAGTTTTCTCACTACGACTTCGTGCCAGCTAATCTAGTTCCCAAAATCATCGAACAAGCCCGTGCTGACGGAAGAATAAGAACACAAGAGGAAGATTAAAAAGTAGGCTTCCTAACTTTAGCGAAATCTTGTTTGCAGTTAGGAAGCCTTTTGTTTCCGAAGTTACAAAAGAAGCCTGTCATAGCATTTGACGCTTTTACTCTAATCGTAAAAGTAACTCTCGATGCCGTATTAGCCTACCCTGAGAAAATTGTGTTAATCTGAAATTGAAACGATGAAGCCTTTCAAGATTCGGAATATTGAGATAAATCCGCCTTTGATTCTTTCGCCGATGGCGGGAGTTACAGATTACACTTTCCGCCGACTGATAAAACGCCGCGGCGGCGTAGGGCTTGTTGTAACTGAATTCATCTCTGTCGAAGGATTGACAAGAAGCAATCCGAAATCGTGGCGTCAGATGAAGTTCGATGAATTCGAGCGCCCGATTGCAATCCAAATTTTTGGTGCGCAACCTGAACGAATGGCAATGGGCGCACAGATCGCCGAAGAAGTGGGCGCCGATATTGTAGATATAAACTGCGGGTGCCCTGCTCCGAAAGTCGTCAAACATGGTGGCGGAAGCGCTCTTTTGCGAGATCTAAAGAAACTGGAACAGATTCTAAAAGAAGTCAAAAAATCAATTTCGATTCCCTTAACCCTGAAGATGAGAATTGGCTATAGCGATTCTGAAATAAACGCAGTTGAAGTTGCAAAACTTGCCGAAGACTGCGGCGTCGAACACATAGCTGTTCACGGACGCACCAGAGAACAAGGCTACAAAGGTTCAGCAAATTGGGACGTGATAAGACAAGTCAAAGAAGTCGTCTCTGTGCCTGTATCTGGAAATGGCGATATAACAACAATTCAATACGGACTTAAAAAATGGCAAGAGTCAGGCGTTGATGGAATTTTAATCGGACGCGGCGCAATGCAAAACCCATGGATTTTCCGCCAATTCCAAGATGTTTTGGAAGGCAGAGAACCTTATCAGCCTAGTGTCGAAGAAAAGCGAGCTGTCCTTTTGGAATTTTTCGAGATGCTCAGAGAAGAAATGCCCGAATTTGCCGCTCTCGGCAAAATGAAGCAACTTGCGGGGCAATTCACCAAAGGATTGCCCGGTGGTGCCCTCTTTAGACAAAAGCTTTATCACTCTCAATCCGCGCAGGAAATCTTGGACAATATAACACACTATTTTGAAACACTGCAGAAAGGCGCAGTTTACGGCGATGGCGTAGTTGAAGCCGATCTTGAGATTACGTCATGTTATGCTTTTTCAGATTAAAATCGAGAAATAAAGCCAACAGAATGATATTCACCAAAGAGGCTGAATTTTGAACGAAATGTCAACAGCCCTTGCCGAATGAGTTAGTTTCCCAACCGAAATCAAATCAACTCCCGTCTCGGCATAACTACGAACGTTTTCTAGAGTAATCCCACCAGAAGCCTCAATCAAAATGTTTGGATTCATCGAGCGTGCCATCTCAACCAGTTTTCTTAACTCGTTCGGAGCTTGATTATCAATCAAAATCGCGTCTGCACCTGCTTCAACAGCCTCTCTGAGTTGCGCCCAGTTTGAAACTTCAACTTCGATCTTGTGAAGATGACCTACAGATTTTTTAGCCATTTCGACTGCTTTGCGAACTCCACCAGCCAAAGCAATGTGATTGTCTTTTATCAAGACTCCATCGTCTAGCCCTAGACGATGATTTTTACCACCACCTACTCTCACAGCGTATTTTTCGAGCATTCTCAAACCGGGAGTTGTTTTCCGTGTATCAACAATTTGCGCGCCCGTCCCTTCAACGGCTTTTACATACTCTCTCGTAAGCGTTGCTATCCCGGAAAGTCTCTGAATCAAGTTTAAGGCTGTTCTTTCACCCGCAAGCAAAACGCTTGCATAACCTCTCTGCACAGCAAATATCGTTCCCGCTTCTACCTCATCACCATCGTTATAGTTCGTTTCAAGCCCTGAAGATGACTCATCAAGACTAAGAAACACAGCTTCAACGACTTTCAACCCACAAATTACGAATCGTTCTTTCGCCAAAAAAGAACCTACACCAAGAGCATTCGCCGAAACACAAGCTTGTGTTGTTATATCGCCTCTCCCTATGTCTTCAGCAAGAAAATCGGCTACCTGATACAAGAAATTTCCCTCAATCTCCATCTTTAGGATTTCTCTATCAGCTTATCGCAAATCGAGTAAATTTAACGAACTGAAGAACGGGAAAGAAAGTCTCTGAGAAACTCTCTTTCCCGTTTCTCGCTTTGATTTATCTTCCTGTGCCATGCAATTCTGCGTAATGCACCCAGAACCAATAGGCAACTATAACCCAAACGCCCATGTTAACCAAAGACGCGATCAAGCCGTAGGTTGCGATCTCCTTTGAGCGCTCTTGCGAAGTAACAAATTTTCGCCCGTATGTCATGAAATAAATCATCACACCGAGCATCACCCAAAGGAATAGCCTTATTCCAATTTCAACGAAGTATTGCGTTGAAGTGCTGTATTTTGACAAATAGCCGAATTGCAAAATGGTTAGCGCTATCAGTAAAATTACTCCGAGAATCGGAGAAACAGGCACTTTTCCTTCCAAAGTGTTTAACTGGTTTCCTCCTATAAACGCCAACCTGCTGTTCTTGTAGCCGTAGGCAAAATATACCAACAAACCTACTGACATCCAGAGAATAAGCCTAAGCCATGTGTCAAGTGGCAAGCCGTTCATCAAATACGCACTAGCCAAAGCCGAAAGAATTGGGAAATATGGCGACAGTGGCACTTTGAAAGGACGTGGAAGGTCTGGATGCGTGTATCTCATTATTATCACACCCAGTGAAACTATAACGAAAGCGAATAATGTGCCGATGGAGACTAGCTCTCCCAAAATATCAATTCGCACAAACCCAGCCATCAAAGCGACTATTGCGCCTGTGATTATCGTTGTTATGTAAGGAGTGCGGAATCTTGGATGGATTTTTGCCGCCCAAGTCGGTAGCAATCCATCCTTCGACATCGAATAGAAAATTCGAGGTTGCCCTAAAACCATCACAACCATTGTCGAAGTCAATCCTAAGACCGCTCCCAACTTGATTATGAAAGGCATTGCTGCAAGAACGCTCTCAAAGACAGTTCCTTCTGCTCGGATGCGTGCTGCATTGATTGCTTCCGCTATCGGCGCAGGAACATTTAGCTGTGTGTAAGAAACCACGCCAACCATCACAAAGGCAACCAAAACATACAAAACCGTGCAAATTGCCAAACTACCGATGATGCCAATTGGCATGTCCCTTTCAGGATTTTTTGCCTCTTGAGCGGCTGTTGAAACTGCATCAAAACCGATGTATGCGAAGAAAATCGCTGCCGCACCAGTCAAAATCCCACTCCAACCAAAAGCTCCGAAAATCGGGTTACCGCTCGCATCAACCTTCTGCGGTGGGATAAGCGGAGTCAAATTCTCCATGTTAACGAAACTTATCCCTGCAAGAATAAACAAAACCACAACCGAGGTTTTGATAACTACGATGACTGCGTTAAAATTCGCTGATTCCTTGATTCCTTTAACAAGTAGAAGCGTAACGAAAATAGCTATCAAAAATCCCGGAAGGTTGAAAACCGATTTTGCTACCGGGAACATATCCGTCGAGTATCCCAGTTTCGTTAACTCTTCAACCAGTTTTGAGTTCAAGGTGTTCCAACCAACGTCAACTGCGATAGTTTTTGATTCATTCAATTTTGCCACCACGTCTCCGCTTAGCTGAATGAAGGGAGTTCCTGGCGCGGCTCTGAAAGCAACGGGAAATTCAATGCCGAAATCCCGCAAGAAACTAACCACGTAACCAGACCAGCCAACGGCAACCGTCGCTGCACCGAAAGCATACTCCAAAATCAGGTCCCACCCGATAAGCCAAGCTACAAATTCACCCAAGGTTGCATAGCCATAAGCATAAGCGGAACCTGAAATCGGAACTGCCGAGGCAAACTCTGAGTAACAAAAAGCCGCTAGTGCACTGACCACTCCGGCTAGAATCATCGAAATAACAACGGCGGGCCCGGCATGTTTTGCCGCCGCCTGTCCCGTTAAAACGAAAATGCCCGTGCCGATGATTGCACCTACGCCCAGAAACGTTAAATCAAGCCCACTTAAAGCCCTCTTTAGAGTATGCTCTCCAGTCTCTTGAGCTTCCGCAATTAGCACATCAACAGGTTTAGTAGCAAAAAACGACATCCTGATCCTCCTAAGTTTGAAGTTATTATGAATGCAGCTTGCTTGCGATTAAAATTCGCTATGATTGCTCTTTTGACGAATCCGCTTCCATATCAAATAAACCGGAACACCTGTCAAAACTATCAAAAGTCCCGGCACCGAGGTTTTCGGCTTATAAATCAATAGAACTAAGCTTATCAAACTTGCTGCAACAATGTAAATTATCGGAATCACAGGATAGCCAATGGCTTTGTAAGGTCTCTCGGCATCAGGTCGCTTTTTTCGCAATACAAACAAGCCGATTATGGTCAAGATGTAAAAAATCAAGATGGCAAAGACCACGTAGTCCAGCAAGGTGCTGTAAAGATTTCCGTAAGACACGACACCACCACGTTCTTGAACAGTTCTTGGCAGAACCAGCAAACAAGTCCAGATTCCCTGCAAAACGAGAGCCACAGCAGGAACGTGCTTTTCATTCAGCTTACCAGTGGCTTTGAAAAACAGCCCATCTTTCGCCATTGCATAATAAACTCTTGCACCAGCCAAGACCAAACCGTTGTTGCATCCGAAAGTGGAAATCAAGATCGCAATCGCCATGACGGTTGCTCCCCAGTCTCCGAAAATAACCTGCAAAGCGGCCGTTCCAACTCTATCATCTGGTGCTGTTTGAATCTGATGAATCGAAAGCGTGCAAAGATAAGCAACATTCGCGAGGACATAAAGCCCTATAACTAAACTCGTTCCCAACACCAATGAAAGCGGAATGTTCTTTTGAGGTTCTTTGACTTCTCCAGCCGCAAAAGTAATGTTGTTCCAGGCATCGGCCGAAAAAAGCGAGCCAACTTGAGCTACACAGAAAGCAACTATCAGCCCCCAAAGCCCTGCTTCCACCGTCACTTCTGGAAAACCGAAATACTCAGGCTTTATCGTCGCAGGATTGTGTGGTGTGAAAAAGTTTGCCCAATTTTCAGCAAAAGTCCCTGTTTGCCCACCGATGAAAATTCCTAAAATTATCAAAGCAATCAACGAAAGCGTCTTGGCCGAAGTAAAAATGTTTTGAATCCACTTACCTAAAGCCAAACCTTGAGTGTTTATAAGCGTGAGAAGAACTATCATCAAAATCGCTATTAGCTGCTGCATGGAAAGTGAGATTGCATAGTTTGATGAAAGATGAATTGGTGGAATAAGGTAATTCTCAGCAGAAATTTCTGGGATCAAAACTCCGAGAAATCTTGCAAAAGCAACCGCCACTGCCGCAATTGTCCCCGTCTGGATAACTAGGAAAAGAGTCCAGCCGTAGAGAAATCCCCAAAGCGGCGAGTAGCTTTCACGCAAGTAAACGTATTGCCCACCTGCTTTGGGCATCATTGCCGCTAACTCGCCGTAGCTTAAAGCCGCAAAGATTGTCAAAATTCCAGTGATTATCCATGTCAAAAGCAATCCGCCTGGCGAACCCGTCTGCCTTGCAATATCCGCCGAAACAATAAAGATTCCCGAACCAATCATCGAGCCTGCTACAACCATGGTTGAATCAAACAAACCCAAACCACGAACAAAACCTTCTTCTTTTCTATCGTTTGACATACTCAATCTTCCAAAAAAGTTTTTTTGATTTCTGGCAAGGCAATCGTTTGAGATATTACAATTTTACTTAAGCGTTTGTCGAGTCAGGCAGACCAATTTTCCCAAAATTTGCGAAATTTTCTCGAAAACTTATGAGTGATAACCGAAAAAATCTAGGTGACATACCCACAGAAGAATTCCGCCGAGTTGGTTATGAAATCATCAACAGAATAGCCGATTACCTTGAAAATATCGAGCATTTTCCGGTCCTTTCTCAAAACCGACCCGGAGACTTGAAAAAAGCACTCCCACAATCCGCTCCGAAACAAGGCGAAGACTTTTCTGAAATTCTCGCCGACGTTGAAAAGCTTATTTTTCCAGCAGTTACGCATTGGAATCATCCGAATTTTCATGGTCTTTTTTCAACTTCCGCTTCGGCTGTAGGAATTTTTGCCGATATGTTTGCATCAGCTTTCGACATGAAAGCAATGCTCTGGCGGACAGCTCCTGCTTCAACAGAACTAGAACAGGTTACGCTTGAATGGCTTAGACAAATGCTCAATCTGCCGCCAGATTTTAGCGGAATAATCTACGACACCGCTTCTGTGTCGAGTCTTCACGCAATCGCCATGGCGCGTCAGAAAGCCGCGCCACAAATACGCGAAGAAGGCATGAATGCACAGCCGCGCCTCAAAATCTACTGCTCAGAACAAGCTCATTCTTCAATCGAGAAAGCCGTTATTTTGCTTGGTCTCGGAAGAAAATCGCTTGTCAAAATCCCTACGGACGATCAATTTCGCATCCAAACTGACGAACTCCAAAAAGCAATTGTTCAAGATAGAAACCAGGGCTTTTTGCCTTTTTGTGTCGTTGCAACAATCGGCACTACTTCAACCGCAAGCGTTGATAACGTTGAAGAAATAGCAAGGATTTGCGGTCGCGAAAATTGTTTCCTACATGTTGATGCCGCTTATGCTGGTTCAGCCGCTATCATCCCTGAGCTTCAGCATCATTTCAAAGGCTGGGAAATGGCAGATACAATCGTTATCAATCCTCACAAATGGCTTTTCACGCCTTTTGACCTTTCGATTCTCTACGTTAAAGACATGCCTTTACTAAAACAAACTTTTTCGCTCGTGCCTGAATATTTGAAAACTTCGGAAGGAGATGTCTCCGAAGAAGTCGTAAACCAAATGGATTACGGCATTCAGCTTGGCAGAAGATTTCGTTCATTGAAGTTATGGTTTGCTATGCGATATTTTGGACAAGAAGGCATGATAAACCGAATAAGAGAAAACTGCCGTCTAGCAAAGCTTTTTGCAAATTGGATTGAAGAGTCACCGAACTTCCAACTTCTTGCTCCAGTCCATTTTGCTTTGGTTTGCTTTCGCGCTTGGCGTGAAGGACTTTCGCAAGATGAACTAAACTCAATAAACGAAAAAATCATGGACAAAATAAATGCATCAGGCAAAGCCTATATCTCACACACCAAACTAAACGGGAATTTAGCCTTGCGACTTTCTGTCGGAAGTCTCCGCACTGAAGAAAGACACTTAAAAAAGGTCTGGGAACTTCTGAACCACTACCTCAGCGAAGAACTACAAGCATCTGCATAAACCTACAAAATTTAGAGATCTTGCAGAGGATACAAGCAAACCCTTTACAGAGCATGATACATGCTTGCTTTAAGAAAAGCCTAAACTAGCTTACGAAAAAGAATTACACGGAAGAGCAATTTATTCATGCTTCAAAATGCAAGTAGTAGGTCTGTAAATGCAGTTTGCGTGATCTCGTAGAAAGTATGCATGCCTCAAAATCAAGCAACAGATCACGTTGCGACCTTGCGAGAATGCGGCAGGTTCGATTTGAGCCTGGCTCAAAATTTTGATTTGAACTTGACTCAAAATCAAGTGACGGGTTACGTTGCGACACCCACTAAACGTTATCAGACGCAATTCCAATTTTTAAGGAACTAAAAGCTTATTACGCTCTAGGGATAGAGGATTTGCGTTTAGAACAAGCTTTGGATGTTGGCTTGTGAAGAATGAAAAGGAGGGAAAGGTTTGCGGTGGCGGAGCCGACGGGACTTGAACCCGCGACCTCCAACGTGACAGGCTGGCGTTCTAACCAACTGAACTACGGCTCCGCTTGGTGGGCATAGAAGGACTCGAACCTCCAACTTCTTCCT
>RFGC01000043.1 GCA_003697135.1 Acidobacteriota bacterium | reverse complement strand
AGTCGGTTACGGCAAATGGAGGGTTGCAGAATTCTGCTGGAGGAAACTTCGCTGTTGATGGAACGGCGGGTCAATCTGCGGCAGGACAGAACATGATAAGTTCGCCTTATGTTTACACTCAGGTTGGTGGGTTTTGGGTGAATTTTTTTCCACCGACAGCCGCAAGTGTTACGGTTCGAGGCAGGGTAATGACACCTGACGGAAGAGGTTTGATGAATGCCAGAGTTGTCATGACAGACTCGAAAGGCAACAGCCGAACCGTCATGACGACTCATTTCGGATACTACAGATTTGAAGATGTTCAAGTAGGCGAGCTTTATATCTTCAGAGTCGAATCCAAACGCTATGAGTTCATGCCTCAAGCCGTTGTCGTGATGGAGGATATTGACAACCTCGACTTCGTGGCTATGCCTAGAAAGAGTTTCTAGATTCAATCAATGGTTGCGATTACCTTTAGTTCAATCGCAATCGGAGTTGGCAATGCGCCAACTTCTACGGTTGTTCGACAGGGTTGATTGTCTTTGAAGTATTCGGCATAAATCCTGTTGAACGCCGGAAAATCTTTTTTCATGTTTGTTAGAAAAACCGTTACATCAACAATGTTCTCCCACTTTGAGCCTGCTTCTTCCAGAATGTATCGGACATTTCTAAAAACCGAATGACACTGCGCTTCAATATCGTAGGAAATAACGTTTCCCTGCTCATCAAGCTCAACACCTGGAATTTTATTTGTGCCTCTTTCTCTAGGTCCAACGCCTGAAAGAAACAATAGATTCCCAACTCGCCTTGCATGCGGATACAAACCAACAGGTTCAGGCGCTCTTGAAGAATAAACTCCGCTCATATTGCGATTGAATTCCTTATGCTTTACAGTATCAAATTAACGGACAAAGTGGCAAGAAGTACTTGGGAATAAAACTTAAGTGCTATGTCTATTTTCTTAATCTCGCCTGAACACCGTTCGTTTTCAGTGAAATTCCTATTGCACGTTGCAAATCGGCTATTGCTTTGTTTAGTTCTATTTGTGCTTTTAGCTCATTGGCTTTTGCTATTGTCAAAGCTGTCTGTCTTTCCAGAACCTTGTAAATATCAGATTGTCCTGCATCTAGCTTTCTAACTTCTGAGTCGTATTGTTTTTGGGAGTTTTCTCTTGCTACGACTGAAGAACGAAGTCGTGCTTCGGCTGTTTTCAGGACTTGCAGAGCATTACGCACGTCGGCTTGAATAAGCTGCTGCAGCTGCTCGCGCCGAGCTTGTATTTTTTCAGCCTCAACCAATGCTTTGCCAAGCTGCGCGTTTGCTGTTTTGTTACCGAAAAATGGCAAATTTATCGTCAGCCCAACACGAAAGGTCGGATAACGGTTAACGAGAATATCATTTATGGAACTTCCTGTTAAAGAATTCAAAAGCGCTAATTGCTGTTGGCATGCGGGAGAAGTAGGAGCAGTTTGACAGGGAAGCGGAAAAGGAGTTCTAAAGCCCGGATTTTCTTTGCCACCAACACCGGCCCCAATGTAAGTTGCTGTCAAATCAATTTGTGATTTTGCTTGCTCTTTGTAGAATTTCTGGTCAATTAAGTTTATTTCTTGCTGCAAATTTGCAAGCTCAAGTTCAGGACGATTTTCAAGCGCAGTTTGGATTGCCTCCGACAAAGCTATTCTCGGCACTTCCAAGTCAACTTGATCAATTGGCACAACCGACTCATTCCAAATGGGATCATCTTTATCTTTTGCAATCAGGTTCTTCAAATTATTTTCTGTTACCTGCACTAAGTTCAATGCCTCGTAAACGCCTTGCTCAAAAGTCGCGACTTGAGTCTCTGCGGCAACAATATCAATCGGTGCGAGCTGTCCTTGCTCAACGAGCCTTTTGCTATGTTCAAGCTGTTGCTTTGCATCACGAACTGCTTCGACCTGCACTTGAAGGTTTCTCAAAGCAAATACCAAGTCCCAGTAAGCCTTTTGGACATTTGTTATTATTTCAATCGTCTTTTGCCGAAATTGTGCATCTGTCAAACTTAAGTTTCGCTTTGCTATCTCGATGCTTCGACGTTGTTGATCGAACTTTCTTCCTCGAACGAGCGGTTGCGTGAAGCTGAAACTTAGATTTGTGTTCTCCTGAGGGCTTAAAATCGAAATAGGATTATTCGTTATTACACGCTGGTTGTTGACGTTGACGTTAAAGACAGTGCCGAACTTCGGCAAGAAACTCTGAAATCCTACGGAACTAACGACTGATTCGTTTACAGTGGCCGGAATGTTGCTGAAAATACTTACATTCGGAGTTTTTGAGCGTTCAAAATAGCTTTGTCCCGTAAGACGCGGCTCGTAAATACCGCGCGCCGCTTTTAAGTCGAATTCTGCCCCCTTAACGTCTTGCTTCAAAACTTCTATATCTTTATTGTTCTCCAAAGCCAAAATGATTGCTTCTTGCACAGTCAGATTCCGCTGCTTTAACGCGTCAACACCAATTCTTTCTAAATCTGGCAAAGGTCTCTTTTCAGCTTGAAAGTCAACTGCAACTCTCGGAAAATCGGATAAGTTTTCGGGTTGAACACCTTTTTTTGGTGTTGGTTGAATTGTTTCTTGAGAATGAACAGGCAACGAAACCAAACATAGAAACAAAATCAAAGCAACTTTTCTCATAAATCACTACCTCTTTGAAATTCTTCAGTTCTTACTAAAGAGCGAACTAGTAGCAGTTGTAACTTTGCGCTTGATACCTTCAAAAATGACTGTAGAAAATTCACCGATTCGACGAAAGACTCTGAGTTTACCCAGGTCATCGAAAATCGAATAAAACACAGGCACAGCAAGGAGTGTAAGTAGCAGACAAAGTGTTTGACCACCTACGACCAAAACCGCAATTGAGCGATTCGTCCCAGAACCAGCACCTCTTGAAACGACAAGCGGAATCATACCTGCAACTAATGCAATTGTGGTCATCAAGATTGGACGCAAACGATCCCGATTCGCCTGAATTATTGCATCGTATCTACTCATTCCCTTCGCTCTCAAGGCGTTTGTGTGATCGATTTGCAAAATGGCATTCTTTTTCACAACTCCGAAAAGTAACAAAAGTCCCAAACCTGAAAAGATGTTAACAGTCTGTCCCATCACCAAGAGACTGACAATTCCGAAGGGAACAGCTAGCGGGAGCGTAAGCAAAATCGTTACAGGATGAATAAAAGATTCAAACTGCGCCGCTAAAACGATATACATAAAAATCACAGAAAGCACAAAAGCTAATGCGAAATAGTAAAATGCCTTACCAAGTTCTTTTGACTGTCCGATATAAGCCGTTTTGTATTCAGGCGGCATGTTCAGCTCTCGAACGGCTTTGTCCAAAACCTCCTGAATGCTCGTTGTCGAACCACCAGGACGCGTGTTTGCAAGAAGCGTGACCTGTCTTTGCCGATTCAGGCGCTCTATCGAGCTTGGACTTGTGCTTTCGGTGACTTTAACAACTTTCTCAAGGCTAACAAGTCCTAACTTCGTCGAAGGAACTACAAGTCTTTTGAGTTTTTCAATATCGCTTCTATAACTCTCTATGGCTCTGACTCTTACTCCGTATTGATTACTTCCCTCATTAAAAGTTGTTGCCTCCTGACCTGCAACAAGTATGTTCAAAGCCTGAGAAATATCACCAATGCGAACTCCCAAATCTGCCGCCGCTTGTCTATCTACTTCCAATCTCACCTCGGGTTTTCCGCTTATCAAAGTTGAATCAACATCAACAGCATCAGGAGCAGACTTCAGTTTCTCCAGAAGAATGCTTGAATACTCTTCAAGCTTTTTCAGATCAGGACCTGAAATAAGAAACTGAACATTAGCATTACGGAAACCACCGCCCGAAAATGCCGCTACCGGCTGAACCGATGTTCTTAAATTCGGATAATTCTTCAAAAGCTCTCTGGTTTGCGTCATCAAATTTTCTTGCGTCTTTGAGCGTTCCTTTATGTCTTTCAACTTAACGTAGATAGTTCCTGCATTTACTACTTGTTGCTGTCCACCGCCAACCGTGACAAGAGTATCGGTCACCTCTTCAAATTTGCGGATTTCTTCGGCAATTTGCTCCATAACCGCCGAAGTTGCCGATAGCGAAAAACCTTCAGGCGCACGAACTGATACTTCAAACTGCGATTGGTCATCAACTGGCAAAAAGTTTTTGCCGATATAGACGAAAAGTGGGAAGATGCTTAAGAAAGTCAAAATACACAAAACCACTATCAGCCAGCGATGCGCCATTGAAAATTTCAGAAGCTTTGTGTAGTAAAAATCAAGATAACGGAAAAATGCTGTATCCTTCGATGTTCTGGTTTTACGCTCGTTTTCTTCGCTCAATTCAGCCGCACCTTCTCTAGACTCAGGTTTTTTCAGAAGCCTCGCCGCAAGCATCGGAGTTAAGCTGAAAGAAACGATAAGCGAGACTGCAACGGCGAATGAAGCTGTAAGCCCGAACGAAGACATGAACCTACCTATAATTCCTTGCATGAAACCGATCGGGACAAATACAGCCATTAAACTGAAAGTTGTTGCCAAAACAGCTAAACCTATTTCGCGAGTAGCTTCGACCGCCGCTTGAAAAGGCTCTATACCTTTTTCCTCAATGTAGCGATAGATGTTTTCTAAAACAACTATTGCGTCGTCAATCACAATGCCAACCATGAGCGTAAGAGCAAGCATTGTGATAAGGTTAAGCGTGTAGCCCATTGCATAAATCAATGCAAATGTAGAAATTATTGAAGTTGGAATTGCAAGCGCTGCGATGAAAGTTGAGCGAAGGTTTAGCAAAAAGAGAAATACTACAACGATTGCCAAAATACTCCCAACAATCAAATGCTCCTTAATCGAATTTAAGGCATTTTCAATAAAAATCGAGTTATCACCGACTATTCTGAGTTCATAGTTCGGCGGTAACGTTGACTCGATTTCTTTCAATCTCTCTTTGACAGCACGAGCAACAGCGACTGTATTTTGACCAGACTGCTTCGATACGATCAAGGTGACGGCTGGTTTTCCATTAAGTCTTGCCTCACTGCGAACTTCCTCTACTCCATCTTCAACATAGCCTATGTCTTTGATCTTGACCTGATAGCCACCACGCGTAGCAATGACTACATCAGCAAACTCTTCTGGATTTCTGATTTTCCCTGCCGTTTTTAGGTTTCTTTCTACTGTTCCTTCATCAAGTCTTCCACTTGGGAACTCAGCATTTTGAATCTTCAAAGCTGCTACAACTTCGCCCGGTGTTATGTTGTATGACCGCATTCTGTCTGGATCAACCCAAATGTTGATCTGCCTTTTCTTACCACCGATGATTACAACTTGCCCGACTCCATTAACGGATTCTATACGCTCTTTGACAAAGTCCTCGGCAACTTGAGTTACTTCCTTGAGTGATGTAGGTGCAGAAACAACTATTCGCAAAACAGGTGCAGCATCCGTATCGAGCTTTTGAACAGTTGGTTGTTTCGCTGTCTCTGGAAGAAACGGAATTACATTCTGGACACGCCTTTCAACCTCTTGCGCTGCAACATCTACGTCCTTTTCTAACACAAACTGAATGAAAACCTGTGAAAGCCCTTCAACAGAACTTGAACGAATTTCATCAATTCCACTGATTGTGTTGACAGCTTCCTCAATTTTACTTGTGATTTCAGTTTCTATTTCTTCAGGTGACGCTCCCGGATTTGCAACTGTTACGGTAATCGTTGGAAAGTCAATCTTTGGGAAAAGATCAACTCCCAATGAAAGGAAAGAGAAAGCCCCAAGGGTTACAAGTGAAAGTATAAGCATCGTTGCAAATACAGGACGTCTAACGCAAACTTCTGCTAACCATTGCATAAAATCCCACCTCCAAGTTAACCTTCTATGACCTTAGCTCCATCGAAAAGTCGTTCGATGTTAGTAACAGCTATCATCTCGCCTTCCTTTACGCCTTGCTGAACTTCAATCAGATTGCCGTTTTGAATTCCAAGTTTGACAGTTCTTTCCTCTGCGCGTCCATCTTTTACAACAAAAACTTTTGTTTTATTTCCCTCGGTTCGCACTGCTGAGGTCGGAATCATCACAGTAGTTTTCGGCTTATCTTTTGCTATCCTTACAGATGCGAATTGCCCTGGCTTTAAGAGTCCTTCCCCATTTTCTACCTCAGCTTCAACCACTAGCACGCGCGAGGTTTGATTAACGCTAGGCGCAATCCTCATGATCTTCCCTGCAAAAGTCTTATCGGGATACGAATTCGTCTGAACAGAAACCGACTGTCCGACCTTGACCAAGCCAATTTCCCTTTCCGGAATATCAATGCGAACGCGCAAAATTGCTGTGCGAACGATGGTAGCAATCTTGCTATTTGGAGAGACATATTCACCAAGATCAGCAACTCTTTCGGCAATGTAACCACTTATTGGAGCGGTAACGACCGTATCGGATAAGTTCTTCTTTGCTTGTTCGACCTGCTTTTCTAGCGTCACAATTGCCGCACGCGCCTGCTCCACAGCCGCTTTAGCCGCTTTCACTTGAGCCTTTGCGGATTCAACCGCTTTCATCGCAACCATCGCATTCGCTCTTGCATCAGCAAGCTGGGTTGCAAGCACGTCGCGTTGTGACTTGCGCTGATCGTATGCCGAACGAGAAATATCTCCCGACTCCAATAGCCTCTCAGCACGCTTCAACTCTTTCTCGGCAAGTTCTAGCTGAGCTTTGATAGATCGAACCTGTGGGAAATCTTCGATATTGTATGAATCTTCGTTTTCACTCAGGCCAAGTCGTGCCTTCGTTTGATTCAGATTCGCAATTGCAGTTTCTAAGCTTGCTTCAGCTTGCTGAACTGCTTTCCGTTGTTGCTCAAGTTGTGCTACGGCTTGTTCGAGCCGAATTTTAGCGTCCCTATCGTCAAGCCTAAGCATTATGTCGCCCTTGCGGACATAGCTTCCTATATCGAAGTTGATTTCAACAACCTTACCGCCAACCACCGGCGCTACGTCCGTTTGAGCATCGCCAAACAAATTCCCTGTAGCTTCAAAATACTCTGAGACCTCTCTAACCTCCGCTTTGAAAACGGAAACTTTGATTGCCTCAATCTCGGGTTCCTGGCTTTTCTCCTCCTTTGCATTTGAGTTACTGCAAGCACAGAAGAATAAAACCGAAATCATGAACGAGATTATGCCGATTTTCGAACGCAAAAATTCAGTTTTCAACATTAGAGTTTTCCTCCCGATTTTTCTTGATTCCAGAAAGCAAGATTTCTGAAAAAGCCCTGGCAGCTTCTTCATCAGAAACCTTTAGTATTCGCTGTTGAGAATCCCACAAAAGCTTATTCATCGAGTGATGAGTTATCATGCCAAGAAAAGCACGAACAATCAGTTTTGGGTTTATGTCATTGCGAAAAACACCATCTTTTTGTCGCTGAGCAATGTATTCACTCAAGATTTCATACAGCGGCTCGATTTTTCTTCTAACAAACATCTCCGCAAATTCATGCCCCTCTAGAGCCGAAAGCATAAGTAACCTCAAAAACTCAGGGTCTTTTTCATGATGTGTTATCGCATTAAGCGTCAGCTCATAGAAAATTTCGTAATCGTTCTTTGAACCAATCGCTTCATGGAGAAGGCTAAAAGACTGCTCCAAGCCAGCTTCATGGCATTTATAATCAAGAATCGCACTGTAAAGATCGCTTTTTGTAGCAAAATGCTTGAAAATAATCGCTTCCGAAATACCCGCGGCTTGTGCAATTTCCCTTGTAGTCGTGCCGCTGAAACCTTTGCGTGAAAATAGCTTTATGGCAACCTGCAAGATTTGATTCCGCCTTTCATCGGCAGACATTCTGCTTGCTTCAGTTCTTGTCATCCACGAAACCCTTTTAGATAAGTAAGTGCTTACTCACTTTCGAGTTTGTCAAAAGATATAGCACCTGTCAAGCAAAAACTCACCGTCTTATTGTTCAATGATGGAAAATTCCTCTGAACTTACTGTTAAACCTTCAGGATTGGTTATTTGGATCATCTTGCAGAAACATGATAACTTACTGAATGCAACAAAAATCGAAAGGAAGATAAAGAGATGAAATATCTGAGAATTTTTGTTTTGTGCTTTTTCGTGTCGAGTATTCTAGGACAAAATCTCGATCTTGTCACCATCAGAGGCAAGGTTACTGATTCCACGGGAGCAATAGTTCCGGGTGCAACAGTTACAATAACACTGACTCAAACGGGTGCAGAAAGGACGACTACCACTAATGGAGAAGGAATCTACCAAATAGTTGACCTACAACCTGGCGAATACTCGATTAAGGTAGAAATGCAAGGCTTCGCCACGCAAACCAAAACAGGCATTGTAACTATTTCTGGGCAAAATGTTCAGATAGATTTTTCGCTTCCACCTGCTACAGTCACCGCTGAACAAGAAATTAGAGTAGGCGACGAAGACCCGTTGGCTATTGATGTCACCCGAACAGTTGTAGGCGGGACTTTAACCGAAAGAGAAGTAGAAGAACTTCCAAACAACACACGAAATCCTCTTGATTTGATACTGGTTTTGGGCGGTGTTACAGAAGAGCCGCTCTCGACTAGAGATTTATCTCGCGATAGAGGACTGCGTGGGATTTCCGCTCCGGGAACCACTCCCGAAGAAGCAGGGATTTTCGCTTTATCAGGTGGAGCCGCCTATTCAAATAACATTACAATTGACGGACTCGACAACAACGACGATAGAGCCGCCACCTTCAGATTTCAACCTTCAATCGAAGCCGTTGCCGAAGTCCAAGTCATCACCAACCAATTTTCTGCAGAATATGGGCGAGCATCAGGCGGGCGAATCAACATCAGAACTCGTAGCGGTTCAAATCGCTTGCGCGGAAGACTCTTCTACTTCTTCCGTGACGATAACCTAAATGCAAATACATGGAATAATAACCGCCGTGGAATTGCTAGACCTAAATTCACCGACAACAACCCCGGCTTCACTCTCGGTGGGCCTTTCATAAAGCGAAAGCTTTTCTTTTTCACTTCCTACGAATACACAAACATTTTGGAAGATACAATTCTCGACGCATGGGTTCCTGTAAACAACCAAAACACAAGATTCCCGCTACCTGCACCAACAAACCCTGAACGTGCTGTAACGGTAACTTCAGGAAGTCAAAGTGTTCAGGTCGCTCCTTACATAGCACCTTTCGATACTCCCTTCAGAAATCATGTTTTCCTTGGAAGACTCGATTGGAACTTAAATCAAGCACATAATTTTACTTTCAGCTATCAGCTAGGAAGACAAAAAGACTTAAGGCAGTTCAGCGGAACGAATCGAATCGCAAGTTCCTTGATAGGGCGAGTTAGGAATTCAGATGCTTTCAACCTCACTCATAATTTCATAGTCTCTGCACGATCAGTAAATCAATTTAGATTCCAGTATTCAAGGCTCAGACCGCGCTCGAATCAAAATGCTGGCGAAATATCCCCGGCAGTTTTGGTAACCTTCACTCCGCCGGGAGAATCGTCACAGACCCAAGTTTACGGTTCAACCAGCGGCTCCTCTGACAGAGAAGAAGACAGATTTCAGTTTCAGGAAGTTTTCAGCTACTCGATTGGCTCAAATCTCATAAGAATCGGAGCAGACATTCAGAGCGTCAAAACATTGTTCATCGATCGCTTCGACGCTACCGGCACTTACAGTTTTACGAACTTTGTGTTTTTCAACATAAACTCTGTTTCGAGATACCAACACAACTTCAACACAGATTCGGAGCTTAAAAACACTTACTATGGCCTATTTATCCAGAATGACTTGCGCGCACGCTCAAATCTGAGCATAAACTTCGGATTACGTTACGAGAGAGAAACAATCTTAGACGATAAAAACAATTTTGGACCCAGATTTGCTGTAGCATGGAATCCGTTTCCGTCGCAAAACAAAACTGTCATCAGATTTGGTGCTGGAATCTTCTATAACCGCGTCTTACTGCGCACCGTTGACGATTTCACCTCTGGAACAAGAAGGCTGAGACTGGACACAAACAGCTTGAACGTTCCAGCAGGCACAACGGTTGACTTGAACACAGTCAGAACATTTTTAAGCTCGCAGTTCCCGAATCCTTTGACTTTAGATACACAAATTCCTGTTAACTCAACGCAAAGCTTCCCTGTAAGACAGCTCGCCCGTCCAGTAGGAGTTTTCAGAAGTCTTTCGCCGGATTTGAAAATCCCTGAAAGCTATCAGTTCAATCTTGGCTTTGAAAGAGAATTAGCAAAAGGCATAATCTTTGAAACCAATCTAACATACAACAAAACAGTTCATCTCTGGCGCGAATACAATCCTAACGCGCCTGTGATTCCTGCCGGCACACCCGATAGAGACGGCGACGGCAAAATAACTCTCACAGACTATCTCCTTGGAGTCACTACAGGCGTTTCCCTTTTTGAATTAGGTTCGCCAAACGATCCCGTAGGTTTGAGAACCCCAAGCGGTGGTAATTGCACCAGCAGTTCGCAGCTTTGCATCGTAAACTTGAGAACAACAAACAGCAGTTCTAACTGCTCGACAACCTCAATAACAAATAATCCCATCTGTCGAGCGTTTGCGGCTGTAAATTCTCTCCGTCCGTTTTTCTCGACACTCGGCCCCGTTCAACTCGAACAAGTTATCCCTGTCGGTAATAGCCGCTACATCGGTGCAATCTTTGAACTCAGAACTCGCTATAGGAAATTTGCATACGGTTTTGCAGGTTCAATGCGTTTAGCTTACACGCTTTCGAGTCTGAAAGACGATGGTATCGTCAACACTTCCGAAGCTACTACGCCTGCTAATTTTTCTGCTGAATGGTCAAGAAGCCTTCTTGATAGACGCCATCGAATCTACTTAACAGGAACTTTCGATCTGCCATGGTGGCTCGGTAAACTCAGGCTTTCGCCACTCTTTAGATTCGGCTCAAGTGCCCCTTTCAACATTTCTATAGGCGGTCTTGATAGAAACTTGGATGACATCAACAACGACAGACCTAACTTTAACGGTAACTTGAAAGATATAAAATGGCGTAGGTTCGGAAGCGCGTTTCCAGAAGCATTGGCAAGTAAGTTTTCACTTGCACCGATTGGAAGCCCTGGTAATTTGCCGAGAAACGCAGGCCGCGGTCCTAGACAATACATTTTCGATCTAAACATAAGTCGGGAATTTCGTTTTGGACCGAACGAAAGACTTCGTCTAAGACCTTCTATCGAACTTGATAACGTTTTCAACTTGACTGTTTTCAGTTTCGGCTCTGACTTTATAAACTTCGATTTACTCAACAGTCAAAATCCCGCAACCGTGCAAAGGGCAAGAGAAGGCTTTTTAGCTCCAACAAGGACTTATCGCCCACGTCAAATAAGGCTTGGAATTAGGTTTGATTTCTAGACCGACTTCACTTATTGATTGACTTACAGAAAAGGCTCGTTAACCTTTAACAGGTTCGAGCCTCACTCTCAAATCTGATTGCTAAAAATCCAACAATAAGGGCTTAGCCTGAAGGCAAGCCTTTTATTGTTGATATGAAAATATCGAGCAGTTTATGACTCAAAAGGTCCGATTGTAAAGTAGAGAGAAACATGCACTTCTCTACTCGATTCAACAAGTCCTTTCACTCGATTCAGCAAGTGCAAGTATCTCTTACATGCACTCAACAGCACACAACATAACCTAACACTTGTTACTTCTTAATCGTTATCAGACGCGAAACAAATCAAACTTATAGCGTTATCAGACGCAGTTTTTATACTTTCTCTACTTGTTGGTTAATTTTATTTTGTCTTTGGCAACTCTATAAAGAAGGTAGAACCCTTGCCGGGGATTGAAGAAACTCTAACTTCTCCACCATGTAGCTTTGCAAGGTGTTTGACTATTGCAAGTCCCAAGCCTGTTCCGCCTATTTCGCGCGAGCGTGCCTTATCTACTCTATAGAACCGCTCGAAAATGCGGGGCAAATGCTCTGGAGGAATACCTTCTCCCGTATCAGTCACGCTGATTATATCGTGAGTTTCAGTCTGCCGGTAATTAACTTCTACTAATCCTCCGACACGGTTGAATTTTATGGCGTTGTCTATCAAATTCGTGAGCATTTGCTCAAGTCTTATAGCATCAGCAAAAACATAAACCTCTTCTGAAATGTTTCCCTTTAACGTAACTTTCTTATCTTCTGCCTTACTGGCTAAGTCTGTAAAAATCTCACAGATCATTTTCTTCAGAGCTACTTTTCCTGGACAAAACTTTATTCTCCCTGACTCAATTGATGAAAGCTCAAGAATGTCGTTGATTAAATGATGCATTCTCTCGGCATTCTTACGTATGACACTTAAAAACCTTCGACTATTTTCAGGGTCTTCAATAGCGCCATTTTCTAAGGTTTCCACAAAAGCTAAAATCGAAGTGAGTGGAGTGCGAAGTTCATGTGAAACGTTTTGTAAAAACTCCTGCCTAATTTTTTCCAACCTCTCAAGCTGAGTTATGTTGTAGAAAACGCCTATTGCATATCTCTCATCGTCTATCTCAAGCGGACTTACAAAAACCTTGTAAACTTTCTTTTCGTCAAGAAAGAACTCAAAGTTTATCTCAGAAGATTCACCTCTTTCCAGAGCTTTGCGGAAGGAATCATGAACAGATAGGTCTCGAAAAATTTCCGAAATGCGAAAGTTTTCCAGCGGTTTTCCAAAACGCGCAAATTCCTTGAATGCAGTGCTATTTGAACAAACAATGCGATTGTCTTTGTCAGCAATAACCGCGCTTTCACGCATTGTTTCTAGTATTTTCAAAACAATACCTTTAGAAGATGCCGAATTTTCAGTCTTAGCCACTGGCTTGACCAAGTCTAGCAAGTTCTTCATAAAATCATGTTTTCTTCATTTTTCAGCCGATTTATTTCCAACAAACCGATAACCAACTCCAACAACTGTTTCGATGCATTCACTGCAAGGACCAAGTTTTTGGCGGAGTCGGCGAATGTGAACATCTAAAGTGCGAGTATCACCAAAATAACTGTATCCCCAGACATTATCCAAAAGATTTTGTCTCGTAGCAACGCGTCCTGAGTTTTTAACCAAGTTTGCAAGCAGTGCAAATTCCTTGCGGGTCAATTTGACCTCTTGCCCACAACAAAACACCCGCATATCTTCAAAATCAACACAGAGTTTTTCGTCCTCATACCGTCGGGTTGAGTCATTATCAGTCCGACGAAGAACTGCATTGATTCTTGCCAAGACTTCCTTGATTGAAAAGGGCTTTGTAATGTAATCATCTGCACCAAGCTCTAGTCCAGTTACCTTATCGGACTCTGACGATTTAGCCGTCAACATGATTATAGGAGTCTTCTTAGTTTGCGGCTCGCGTCTTAAACGTCTGCAAAGCTCTAACCCACTCATTCCCGGAAGCATCAAATCCAAGATGATTAACGTTGGAGCTACAGACTCATTCAAGGCTAATCTCAACCCCTTCTCACCAGACTCGGCTATCTGAATCTTGAACCCCTCACGCTCAAGGTTGTAACGTAAACTTTCTGCAATATCAGCTTCGTCTTCGATAATCAAAATCGTTTGCGGCATAAAACCCCTCGAAAAACAAAGTTTCGGAAACTTAAAGTATTTTTTGTATCACAAAATCTTCCTAGAAGCATCTCTTGTAAAAGTTTGGCGCCTGAATTTTCACTTAACATAAAGTTAATAAAAAGTTAAACAACCTTCACTATGTTCTTTGTTTGCATCTTTACCTCAGATACCTAGCAAATTTTTGGAAAAATCCAAATTACAACTTCCGCCGGAAATAATTCTTGAAAAATCTTTATACGCAAAATCCAAAGCAAAAAAGTTGCAAAATTTGTCAAAAAGTTGTTGACACTTTTTGTAAAAACGTGATAGTTTTATGAATGCAGGTAAACCCAATAATTCAGGTGATATAAAAATGGACAAGGCAAAAATAGTGAAAAATGCCGAAAAATACTTAGCTCAAGGCGACATAAGGAATGCTATAAAGGAATACCAAAAGTTGGTTGAAAAAGACCCGAAAGATGCTATCACTCTAAACACACTCGGCGACCTATACGTAAGAGAAAGAGAAATTGACAAAGCTGTAGATTGCTTCACAGCGGCGGCCGAGATATGGACGAAACAAGGTTTCATTCAAAAAGCCATTGCTGTTTATACAAAGGTGTTAAGATACCGTTCAGGCGACATAAACGTTTCTCACAAACTAGCAGACCTTTACCGTCAGAAAGGATTACTAGCAGAAGCACGCAATTATTACTCGACCGTAGCAGAATATTACAAAAAGGAAGGCAGACATGATGAAGCACTTGCAATATGGAAAACCATAGCAGAACTTGATCCAAATAGCGCCGAGGTTTATCTGAAGATAGGAGAAGCATGTGTTCAGGAAAATCAACTAATGGAAGCGGTTAGTGCTTTTGTTGATGCTGGTAATAAGTTTTTTTCAAGGGAACAGTTTGAAAATGCGCTATACGCATACCGTAGAGCAATAGACATAAATAAAGACGAATGGCCAGCCATAAGCGGACTCGTTAAAACTCAACTTAAGCTGGGATACACCGACGAAGCAGTCATAGTTTTGGAAGAAGCGCAAAGACGACAACCCTACAACAGAGAGATTCTCTTATTACTCCTTGAATGCCATCTTGATTTGAACAATCCCACTCAAGCCGAAGAAACGGTAATAAAACTAGTCGAGCAAGAACCCTCAAGCTATCCCAAGTTTTTGGAAGTTGTAAAAGCATACTTAAAGATTTCGGATACTCAAGGTGCAGCTAGAGTCCTTGCAATGACTTCAGAACACCTCCTAGCCAGCGGCCAATCTCAAGAACTTTACCGCTGGATAAATGAAATTCTTGCCAAAAACCCTGAAGAACTAGAAGCTCTGAGACTTCTGGTAAGATTCCATTCATGGCAGCAAGATGAAAAACAGCTAAAATCTGCCTTGGAAAGACTTTTGGAGTCAGCAAAACTAAATGGTTCTATCGAGGATCAAAAACAAGCTCTTCTGCAATTGACAAGGCTGGTGCCTTACGACCAAAGTTACCAGAAGCAACTGCAAGAGATTTTCGACAAAGAAGCGGCAAAAGCCTCTCAACCACAAGCACCTACACCAGGATTTTATGCGCAACAACCCCTGCCTCAGCAAAGAGAAAGTTTTGGCTTCACAGAAATTGAAAGATTTCACAATGCAGAGTTTCAAGATAATGCAACCTTCGACTACAGAGAGATTTACCAGCAACCTACTTTGGATAAAAACATTCAATATTCTCAACCCTATGCAGAGTTTGAGAGTCCGTCAGAATACGACATTTTAGACATCGAACGAACTAACAGAGAACCACAAAAAGTAACTCAGCCAACGCAAAGCCTCGATGATATTAAGAAAGCACGGATAAAAGAGGAAATAGATGCAATCAACTACTTTATCAGCCTTGGTTGCACTGACATAGCAATGAAAACCCTCTCATCTTTAGAAGAAGAATTTGGAAATATTCCCGAAATACAAGCCCTCAAAGCATCGCTCATAGGTGAAATTAGTTCCGCCGAGGCAACTAGACCCAAGAGCGAAATCCCAGAAACTCCTGTGATTCAGGAAATAATTCCAGAAAAATTTGTTGAGACAAAAGGCGCTTCTGAAAGCTCTCAAACTCTCAACCAACAATTAGAACAACCTGTCGAAATCTTTGATGTTCAGAAAGAAGTTACAGAAAAGGCTGAGTTTATAGAAGTTCCCAAAGCCAAACCCGTCGAAGTGAGACCAACTGAATTGAAGCAGGCAGAAGCAAAACCTGCTGAAATTCAAGCAAAATCCATTGAAACGAAGCCGTCAGAACCTCAAAAGAAAGGTGTTGAATTGGGCGCTTTGATTGAAGATATATGCGAAGAACTTGGGCTTGAAGTAGAAGAAACAACTGAAACCGGCGATTACGAGACTCGCTATCAACTTGGTATTGCATTCAGGGAAATGGGACTTCTGGAAGATGCCATCAGCGAATTTCAGGAAGCTGTAAAGATGGTCTCACCCAAAGACGGCACAAAGAGATACTTCTATTGCTGCAATATGCTTGGCCTTTGCTTCATGGAAAAGCACTTACCGAACATTGCCTTAATGTGGTATCATCGAGCGATGGAAACTGAAAATCTTACAGAAGACGAACTGCAAGGCTTACGCTATGAAATCGCAAACGCCTATGAGGCAAGCGGCGAAAAAGAAAAAGCAAGAGAATTCTTCGAGCAAATTTATGCAATTGATGTTCACTATAGAGATGTAGGACAAAGACTAGCTCAACTACAAAATTTCCAACCAAAACCTAGTCAAGAAGAGAAATATACTTTCTGATTTTTCGTCGTGTTCTCCTCAACATCAAGCGGAATTACCGATTCCGCTTGATGTTTTTATTTTGATAAAACTTCTTTCACCTTTTCTGGAATTTGGTTGAATTTCTCTACGACTTCAACGCCGACAGCCCTAAGCTTCTCGACCTTACTTTGCCATGTGCCACGCTCACCTTCGATTATTGCGCCTGCATGAGAATATCTAGTTCCCGACTGAGCCGACTTACCACCGATATAGGCAACTATAGGCTTTTTAATCTCACCATTCTCAACCAATTCAGCAACTTGCTCTTCCTGAAGCCCTCCAATCTCACCAATTATCACAATCAAATGAGTTTCCTCGTCTTTCTCGAATAAACGAACGACTTCGGGAATTGTCAATCCCACTACTGAATCACCACCGACATGGCAAATAGTCGAAATTCCAACACCAGCCTGGCAAAGATAGTAACCTGTTGATGCAGAAAGACCTCCACTGCGAGATACGATTCCGACATTTCCTGAATAAAACCAACTTTTGGCAGTTTGAGCATTACCGCCCATCATTCCGATCACAGCCTTTTCAGGCGACATAACACCAACAGTGTTTGGACCAATGAATTTAGCTTCTCGCTCATCTGCTACTTCACATATTTCTAAAACGTCATATAGCGGAACTCTGTCAGCTATCAAAGCAACTAAAGGTATACCAGCTTCCATAGCCTCAATCGCCGCTTCCTTCACCCTAGGCGCAGGGACAAAAACGACGCTGACATCTATTTTTCCTAATTTTTCGCAAGCCTCCTTTACTGTGTCAAACACTGGTAGACCATAAACCTCTTGTCCGCCCTTCCCCGGAGTGCAACCACCAATAACCTTCGTGCCGTAATCAATCATTAACTTCGTCCTTACAGCACCCTCTCTACCTGTAATGCCTTGAACAATTACCTTTTTGTTCTTATCAACCAAAATAGCCATAAACAAACTCCCGCTTTTACGTGATTATGCCAAAAAGGCTTCTCTTAGGCAAATTCTTTATCCAATGCCGTCGAAAGTTTAGACAGCTACTGAACATTTCTTCAGATAAAATAAAAATTATGAAATACTCATTAGGCATTCTGGCGCTTACCATGTTCACGACAATCCCTCAACCTGCTCAACCAAATCTGCCAAACGATGTACTTAACCGAGTTCACTTCGGCGATATTTTCGAGATAGACGTAATCGGCTCTACCGAATACGATTGGAAAGGAAGCCTCAACCCAGAAGGTTTCATTGATGGACTAGAGCTTGCTGAAGAACCAATTTACGGACTTTGCAGCACCGAGGAAGAATTAGCGAGAAAAGTCGAAAAAGCCTACTCTAGATTTCTTCGTGAACCAAAAGTCAGAGTAAAAATCGTGAGCATAGAAAATCGTCCGACTGCTGTTGTGCTTGGAGCGCTTCGCAATCCTTCTAGGTTTCGCATAAAAAGGTTAGTTCGATTAAGCGAATTGATAAAGCATACGGAAGGGTTTACCGAACGTGCGAGCGGTGAGATTGAGATTCTGCGATCGAAAAACGCAAGTTGTAGCTCTCTGCAAACAGCTAGCGAACCGACCGAAATTATTAAGGTAAAAATTTCCGAATTACTTGCAGGCGCAGAAGAAAGCAATCCTTTCATATTTCCAGGTGACATTGTGACGGTGGTGGAAGCTAAGCCTATTTATGTCATCGGAGCAGTTGCAAGTCCTGGTAAAATCTTTGCACGTCCTAACATGACTTTAGCACAGGCAATAGCTTCAGTTGGCGGGTTAACAAAGCAATCAAACAGAAAGGCAATCATATTCAGAAAGGAGAAAGATGGAATAAAAACCATAGAATTGAATCTAGAAAAACAAACTGAAAAATTCGTTTTGCAAGAATACGATATTATCCTAGTAGGTGAAAAAGGTAAGCCAACCGAAAGAACAAAATTCGACAACATCGAAGAAAAAAAGCCTGATGTTTCTCAGTTACCCTTGAAAACTATAGAATAGGCTTAAAAACTTGCGAAAACCGCCAGCAAAGGATAAATTAGAATAAGATTTATAATTTGAGAGGAAGAAAAATGAGTCGTAGAACAAAAATTCTTTTGTCTCTGTTATCAACCGGTGGAGTAATAGGCACTCTGGTCTATCTTCAACAAATTGCTGTTCTTTACATTTTGGCAACCATAGCATTGATAGTCCTACTCCTAATCGTAGCTTTTTCAGACCTCGAAGAAGTTGGAAAAAGCTTTTAGTAAGTAAATAAAAAACGGTGATTTTTAGCAGTTCAAAATGGAATTTCCTCCTGAAAAAGTCTAGTTTGTCACGATGGGATAAATTTATCCTACTCGCAATTCTGCTTTTTGCATTCTATAGTGTCCAATCCCAAACATCTTTGAGATGGAAAGAGCAACCCATAAAACTTGCGGTCTCACGTTCCTTGGTTGAGAACTTCAAGAATACGGATGTTTTGAGAATTGTAAAGCAAAGCCTCGAAAAGTGGGAAAAAGCAGCAAACATAAAGTTTGAAATTGGGCTTTCTGAAGCTCAGTCAGTCTCCTTGAATTCGCCCGATGGAATAAACCTGATAACGATAGCGCCAACACCTGAAAATACAACATTCCTTGGTGGAAAAATAAGCGAGATCACAGCTAAAACGAAAATCTTTTTTAACTCTAAGGGCTACATAACTGAAGCTGACATAGTCTTAAATCCATATCTTCAGTTTTCGACGGACGGCACCTTTGGAACATTCGACCTTGAAACCACGATAACACACGAAGTAGGCCATCTTCTAGGCCTTGAACATTCACCAAGCTATGGCGCATTGATGAATCCCTACCAACCAAAGAACGGGCTTTACAGCATACCGCAAATTGTCTTTAGGAGCCTATCTGCCGATGATATTTCAAAAGCAAGACTTCTTTACGGTGCCCCTGCAGGAGTTGAAAATTGCTGCGGTGCTGTGAAAGGAAGAATCTCTGCCAAACCTAAAAAGTCAGTAGCTTTTCAAGTATGGCTTGAAGATTCTGATACAGGAAAACTCCAAGCAGTTGTTCTAACTGACCGAAATGGTAAGTTTTTAATTGGTGGGATTGAAGCCGGAAAATACCGCATCTTCGCTCAAACTCTAAAGGGAAAATTCAGCGCAGCAGAAGAATTGGGAATAATTTCCATTGAAAAAGGAGAAACACTGATTTTTAACAGAGAAATTCAAATGAAAAAAAGAAACTTTGATGTTGATTTAATAGGCATAAACGGTCAGGTCTCAAAAGTTGCTGTCCCTGTCAACGAACAAAAAAGTTATCTGATTTACGTTGGTGGAAGTAATCTGGCGGAAAATTTCAAAGCAAAAATGACTTCTGATTATTTCCGAATAATTTCTGAAACTGGTCCTTTCGACAATTTCGATGGCACCATTGTTTCGTCACTAGGACTCGAAATTAAAAAAGACGTTCCTGAAGGTGAGTACACACTTGTTTTGGAAAATGAAGAAGGTGAAAGGGTTTTCTTGGTTGGTGCAATTATAGTTAGTTCTAGAACTTTAACACCACAAAATTTCTTCATTTTTTAGAAAAATCCTACGCAATTTCATTGCTTCCACACGGCAGAACCTCACGCTTGCTACAACCAATCACTTTAAAAGCTATTCCTTGTTTCCTACTTATTTGTTTGCTAGTAACTCCTTAAGTCTTCTAACTATTTGAGGCAAAGCTAAACTTGCTTTCAGCATAGAACCAGATGCAAAGTGTTTTGCTAGCGCCTTAAAGGTTTTTATAGCGGTTTCTGAATAAGGCATCCACCAAATATCTGGAAGAATAGAAAAACGATTTAGATGGATATGTTTCGGTTGAACAAGTTCCATCAACCCCTCCAATCCGTGAGTTCTACCTTGCCCGGAAAGTTTCATTCCGCCCCAGGGTGTTTGGGCAATCCCATGAGTGTATAAAACTTCGTTAATGCAAACCGTGCCCGCTTGGATTTTCTCAGCTACTCGTTTTCCCTTCTTCAGATCGCTCGTCCAGACACTAGCTGTTAACCCAAAATTCGACTCATTTGCAAGTCTTATTGCTTCTTCTTCCGTTTTGAAAGTCGCTATTGGCAAGGTCGGCCCAAAGGTTTCCTCCTGCATTGGCAACATCGAGTTTTTGACGTCAACTATTACTGTAGGCTCAAAAAACAGTCCCTCATGGTTGCCGCCTATCAGAATTCTAGCTCCTTCTTTTCTAAAAGCCTCTACATGGCTTTTGACGATACTCAACTGTTTTTCAGAAGAAAGAACCGTTACCGACACATCGCTTTCCAAACCATTTCCTTGCTTTAGTTTCTTAGTCTTTTCAACAACTAAATTGATAAATTTCTCAGCCACTTCTTCTTCGACATAAAGACGCTCAACAGAAGAACAGTTTTGGCCTGTGTTGCAAAAAGCCCCCCAAACGGCGGCGCTTGCGGCAATATCGAGGTTTGCATCTTTGAAAACTATCATTGGGTCTTTACCACCAAGCTCCAAAACGAAAGGCGTTAAATTCCTTGCCGCAATTTCAGCTATTTTCTTGCCTGTCGCAACACTACCTGTGAACATGATCTTATCTGGCAGAGATTCCACCAAAGCCGCGCCGGTTGCACCATCACCGGTTACTATCTGAACCAAGTCTTCATCTGCTCCCGCCTTTTGAAAAATCTCTCCTATTTTCAGTCCTGTCAGCGGTGTCAATTCAGACGGTTTGATAACAACCGTATTGCCAGCCATCAAAGCCATTGTGGCCTCACCAAGCGGTATCGAGAAAGGATAATTCCATGCTGGAATAATTGCAATTACACCATAAGGCTCATAAATTATCTTTGAAGAACGTCCTAAAAGAGAAAAAATGCCGATCTGGATTTTACGAGGCTTTAGCAATTTCTTTGTCTTTCGTGCGAAATACTGCATCAAGTCGAGAACCGGAACGATCTCCATCGAGATAGCTTCTGCAAATGGCTTTCCTGACTCTTTCGAGATTAACTCCGCTATCTCATCTATTTCTGCCAATATAATCTCACGCGCCCGCATTATCAGCCGTTTTCTTTCTTCAAACGAAGTTGTCCGCCATTTCAGAAAGGCTTTGCGACTACGACTAACAACTTCTTTAACTTCCTCTGGTGTGAAAATCTTTGCTTGTCCAATGCGTTCACCTGTCGCTGGATCGAAGGAAACTAATGCACTATCCAAATTCAGATCCTTCATACAGTTCCAGATTAGTCTTTCAAGAAGGCTTCTGCAACTTCTTGTTTTTATGTTTTTGATAGGACAACAATCTTTCTTCCTTCTTTGATCTCAGTGGCTTTTCAGAAGAAACTTCGAGCTCTTGAAGAAATTTCCCCTCGAGCGTTGCTTTTCCAAATGACTCTTGAGATGGTTTATGAGATGGCTCCTGAGATGACTCCTGAGATGATTCCTGAGACGATTCTTGAGATTTCTCTACTATTAGCTCTACACTTAAGGGCATTGGTGCAGATTTTCCTTCTTGAAAATGCGGCTTACGCTTTTTCTTACCAAGAAAAGGTATAGCAAAGCCTCGAAACTCCCAATTGCAGTTGTCGCACAATAAGTTAAAATAAAACACCAGCTTTGCAAAGAAGGGAGTTGGTCTGTAACCACGCCTTATACGCCTACTTCCACACTTAGGACATCTCTGGCTGATCACTTTTATTCTCTTCCCCAAGCAATCTTTGAATCTCCTGATTTATCTTCTCAATCAAAACATGCTTTTCAACATCTTTTGATTGTTCTAAAACATTCAAAGCATTCTGATAATACTCGACAGCCACATTATACTTTCCTTGCGAAGATGCACGATTTGCCTTCTTGATATGACTAGAAACCTTGATTGAGACCATCAACTCTTCTACTGCTTTTACAGACTCCACCAGTTTCCGCTCGTTTGGGTAGTAAGACAAAGCTATTTTCAGATTCTCTAGAGTTCGACGAGTCAAACGAAGCTTCTCAGAAGTTTTTTCCAAATTCTCTAAGCTATTCATCATGTTTTGTGCTTCCAACTCTGCCCAAACTAAAACATGATACTTGCGAATTTGCTCAACTTTACGTTTGCCTTTCAAAATAGCCACTAGACGCGGTGACTCCGCCGAAATTTCCTTAAGTTCTTTTTCAACCAAATTTAGATATTCGTTGCAACTCTCGAAAACGTTGCGATGAACTTCAGCTAAATCCACTAAAACTTTCGCCGCTTCTGACTTTCTTTCGATTTGTCTGATGAGAAACAAGTTTTTCTCCAAAGTTAGCTTTTCCCTTTTCTTGGGACTCGCAAACACTCTTAGATTATCATCCAGTCTTTTCTGGGCTTTCAAAAAAGCATCTCTCGATTTTCTTAGGAAAAACTCACGGAAAATGAAAGCCGTAAATATTGAGGTTGTGGCAAGCAATCCAGCAATCCAAAAAGGCTTATCTTCAACCTCATGCAAGACTACCAGAGAAATGGCAAAAAGTAATAAGGAAAAAATCAGCACCAAAGAATAGTAAGGAAAAGCCGGCAACCAAAGAGGTTTTTTGTAAAAATTCTTAGCATTTTCCTTTGAATTGATCACGAGAGCTTTGACTTTCGCAGGCTTTTGATTTTTCAAACTTTGGAAAAATTTTAACAAAGTATAACATAAAGTTTATTCGAGATTCTAAACTTTCGCAAAACGTCACCGAAGACTGAATTCAAAGAAAAATCTGCTATGACACAAGAAAGAAATCAAGCGAAAAGACACAGATGGGCAAGGCCAGGCATGAAAGTGACTTTCAAAGCAGAACTTATGCCTGGAAAAACAAGCGAAGAAAGAACATTTATTGTCAAAGAAGTTTTGTGGAACGATAGAGTCACTCTCTACAACCTCGAAGGTGAACATCAAGAAAACGAATTTGAACCAATAACAAAACAATAACGAAAAGAAAAGCTCCTGAAAACGACGAGTAGATTATCGAAAACAAAAGCGATTGCGTTTAATTTGACTAATTAGCGTTTAACTTGATTATCAGCTAAAACTCGTAAGTTTTGCCAATCTGAAGAGTTCTTACTTTGAATGAATTGATTTGGTTTAACTCTGCCAAAACTTTTTCATAATACATCGGCTTTATGTTGATCACATAAACAGGACATTCAGTATGCCTGAACTTGACTAATTCCTCTTCCAAAAGTTTGGGCGTTAGGTGATAAGAGTTATTTGCCAACTCTTGTAAGTCGTTCGGAAAGGCACACTCGATCAGCAAAGCATTCAATTTGCTTTCTGAATTTACTGCATCCCAAAACTCTGACATCGAAGCTGTATCACCCGTTATAGCAATTCTTGAATCGCCATCTCTTATTATCAAGCCAACCGATGGGACTTTGTGATTTACTTTGATGGCCTTGAACGTTAAATGAGCTACTTTGAACTCTTTACCAGTTAAAAACGCTCTGTATTTCAAAACTTCACCAAACTGATTTTTAAGCTCAGAAAACCTTGGATAAACTTTCCAATTGAAAATATGAGTTTCCAGAATATCAATTACTTCTACCAAGGCATATACTTCTAGTGGCTCTTGCAAGCTCACAAAAAGATCGTCAATGAAAAGCGGCAAACCCGCTACATGATCAATGTGTGCATGTGTAAGAACAACATTGCGGATAGCCCTCTTCTGTTCAGGCGTGGTTGAAGTTGCTAAACTTCCAGCATCAACAGCTACGACGTCATCAATGAGAAAGCAGCAAAGATGCTGATGCAAAGTAGCACAACCAAATGAATCGAAACTGGTTGGCAGAAGTTTAAGTCTCACTATCACCGCTCCTACAGCAATGATGTTAAAAACCTAAAGATCAGCTCAAAACTCACTCAGATTAGAAAAATCATCTGGCGCAAGTTTGCGCTCTTCCACCATCTATCTCATAGGTCGCTCCCGTGATCCAAGAAGCCTTATCAGAAGCAAGGAAATAAATCAATTCAGCAACTTCTTTAGGATCACCTACCCTTCCAAGAGGGTGCGTAGTTTTCGAGCGCTTGAGAAATTCCTGGTATTCTTCTTCATTCATCCCACCGCGCCTATGAAGATTAGTCACTACAACTCCGGGATTTACAGCGTTGACTCTGATACCCTTCGGTGCAAGCTCCAATGCAGCACATCTAGTAAGCTGATCAACGCCCGCCTTTGAAACGCAATATGCCAAGACATTAGGGAAAGCTCTTGTGCCAGCAACACTAGAGACATTGACGATATTCCCTTTTGTTTTCTCCAAATGCGGCACGCATTTCTGCATCAAGAAAAAAACAGCCCTAAGATTAACATTCATAACTTCATCCCATTCCTCAAGCGTTGTTGTCTCTATAGAGCCGTTCGATATGATACCAGCCGAGTTAATCAAAACATCAATCCTACCGAAAGTCTCGATAGTTTCGTTGATCAGTCTTTCAACCTGCTGCGTGTCCCGAATATCTGCAATATAAGGCTTTAGCTGTCCATCAGCTTTGATAACCTCGCTGCGCAAAGAATTCAAATCTTTTTCGTTTCTACCAACAGCTACAACCTTTGCGCCTCTTTCGCAAAACAAAATGGCCACGGCTCTGCCTATACCTGAACTTGCACCTGTAACTAGGGCTACCCTTCCTTCCATATAAATCAAACTAAAGTTACCTAAAAAACAGCATTTTGTAAAGCTAACTTTTTGAAACCTCTTCTTCTACAAACATAGCAAGCGATTCTCTATCTTCCTTCCTTCTCTTGTAAAAATCCTCTATCCAGTTCGATATTTTCAAGGCTATTTCAGCAGTTTTGATGTTTTTCTCGTTATTTTTTTGCTGATCCTCAACAATAGCTCCTTTTTTTATAACTTTTATCTTCTTCGTAGTCATAACTCTTCAACCTGTGTTGTTTGAATTTTAAGGACGAGAAAAAATCGAAACTTTGCAAAGTGCAAAACCTGTGTTTTCTGATTTTCGCTATTTGCTAATACCTCAAAACTACGATTATCCTGAGAAGAAACTTTCATATTACGGCATTCAGCCAACTTAACGTTAAATCCAAGCTTTCTAAACTTAACCTCAAAACTCTGGTATCAAACTTGCCGATTATGATGGATATGGAATTTTCACAGCTTTTAATCATCTATATTGCTTGCGGAGTTCCCTTCGGTATTCACTACTTCGTTGAAAACAATAAAGAAACAAATCATCGTATTATCGCAAAGTCCGCATTAGTGTCGTTTCTCTGGTTCCTTTATGTCTTCGTAATTCTCTTCAGAAAAAAGCCATCAAAAAATCTATTTTCAGAAGAAAAAATCTCAAAAATTCAGAAGCAAATTTGTGAAACCATAAGAGACGATTTCAAGCACATCAACTACTTGCAAGCCCGCGAAATTATTCAACGTTATGTAGCTTTAGCCTTGGCACAAAATGACAACTCACTGCAAAAAACGGACCTTGAGCTTTTGAAAATATCACGTCATCCTAAACCCTTGATAGGCGTGAAATGCTTACAGCGTCGAGATAACAAAAAGATAAAATCACATCTCATATTTGCAAGAAAACAATTTCTGGAATTGATTTTCAAATGTAATACCGAAAGAGTCATAGGAATAGCGCAAGATTTAGTTGAAACTTTAAACGATAGAGATGCCACTCTTTTAATCAAAAAGATTTCTGAATCAAAAAGTCCAGCAAAAACTGCTACCGAGAAAAACCTCAAAGAAGCTGTACCCGTTCGTTAAAATTAACACAAAAAGAGACGGCTAAAACAGCCTGAGAAGGTTTCGACCAGCGTGTATTCTTACCGAGTTACTTTACCAGATTGAAAAGACCTAAACTTCCTTGTATTCAGAATCTACATCTTCGCTTGAAAGCGCAACCCTGTAGTTTTTCGATTGTTTTTGCTTTGTAATTAAGAGATCGTCTTTTGTTTTCAGAAGGTCAGCTCTGTTATAGACAGAGATTTCAAAATTGTATCCGTGAGTTATTGCATCTTTAGGACAAGCCTCAACGCAAAAGCCACAAAAAATGCATCTACCGTAGTCAATGTTGTAAACCTTCGCATACCGCTCGTCAACACCTATGCGTTCGCTATAAGGTCTTGGGTCTGTTGCTGCCTCAATATAAATGCAATCTGAAGGACAAGCAGCAGCACAAAGGTAACAGGCAACACATTTTTCTTTGCCGTTTTCATCTACATGCAAAATATGCATCCCACGATAGCGTGGTTGAACCGTTACAGGAACATCAGGATACTGAACCGTCCACTTCTCGCGTGGTATTTGCGAGAAAGTAATACTCATTCCCTTAATTACAGCTTTAGCCGAATTTATAACGTCGCTAATTATTGACATTTTCCCTTCTTGTAAGCCTAAATTTAATTATAAAGCGAACACACTGGAAAAGAAAAACTATGTTCAGTTACTACCTAAAAATCAGGATAATAACTAAAATTATTGAAACTACTCCTAAAATCATCCCAGCTATTGCGAGTCCCCGACCGCCGTAAAGCTCTGGTTGAGAATCGGCTTTGTTCTTAGCTATGTAGCCTACAATTACCGCTGGAATGCCGGTGGCTCCAATAAAGATTCCGACTATCTGGGCGACCCCCGCGATCAGGCCCCCAACCTGAATGGCTCCAATAAAGATTCCGACTATCCCTAGAATCAAAGAAACTATTGCTAGTTTTTGATCTTTCCGAGCGGATGCGAAAGAAAATTCTGGAGTTTGAACTGGGGAACCGCTTTGTATCTGCGATGAAGCCAAAACTCCTTGCTCAGATGGTATCTCCCTTTCAACTAAAGCAGGTTTCGACTCTACAAATTCTGGTTCAGAAAGACGTGAGGAGGGTTCATAAGTCCTAAATGTAGGTTCAGCTAATGTTTCTGGTCTAGATGGTTGCTCAAAAACTGTTTTTGGCTCTTCAATAATGGTTGCTGGTTGTTCGATAACTGTTTCTAGTTGTTCGGCAATGGTCTCTGGTTGTTCGATAATAGTTTCTGGCTGTTCGATAATGGTTTCTAGCTGTTCAACGACGGTCTCTGACTGTTCAATGATGGTCTCTGGCTGTTCGATGACAGTTTCCTGCTGTGCAATAAAAGCTTCTGGCTGTTCAATGACGGTTTCCGGCTCTTTGGAAATTGTTTCCGGCATTTCGTAGGATACAGGCTCTAATATGGTCTTCTGTTCCTCTATAAACTCGTAAGTCTCTTCAACAACAGTCTTTGCCGATTCTTGATAGACAGGCGGAGCTTGGAAGGCCTCTGTTTCTTCTGATGTTACAATTGGAAGCGTTTCCACTTGTGCTTCCGCTGGCAAAGGTGGCTTAGCTTCAGATGGCTCCTGATGGGCAATAACCGCAGTTAATTCACCCAACTCAGGCACGTCTATTATTCTCTCTTCCTCATAAAGCTCCGCTTTGGAAATTGTTGGGAAACTTGTTCCATGCGGAGCCACGAATGTTTTCATCGGATCAAAAGGTTCTTGAGGAAGCTGAAGAACATCGTCAATATCATAAAAATGAGATTCTCTACCAACATAAGTTCTAGCTTCTCCTGGAGATCCGGCTTTCTTAGAAGAGGCACTTAACTCCGTGACTAGTATGAGCTTCTCCCCACAAATGTTGCAAAAGTTCTGGGCATCAGGAAACTCTTTCGGACATTCTGGGCGAGTGCAATTCGGATTTGTTCTCATCTGAAGGTCTCCTATTAAAAACTTAGCTGAAAAACATAACGCAAATAGAATAACAAAATTTTTAGATATTCAAAACACAAAACCTCAAATAATTCTATCAAACTAACTCAAGTTTGTTGAAAAAATAGGCGATCTCGATCTCTGCGTTTTCTTTTGAGTCAGAACCGTGAACAGCATTTTCTCCTATAGAAGAGCCGAATTGCTTGCGTAATGTTCCCTCTGCCGCCTCGGCCGGATTCGTCGCTCCCATTAGCTTTCTCCATTCTTCAACCGCATTCTCTTTTTCTAAAACCATTACAACACAAGGTGCACTTGACATAAAGTTAGTTAACTCCTCAAAAAATCCCTTGTCCTTATGAACTGCATAAAAACCTTCCGCTTGTTTTTTAGTCAAATGCACCAGTTTCATTGCCCTAATTTGAAAACCTTCAGACAAAATTCTGTCGAGAATCTTTCCTGTCAGTCCTTTCGATACAGCGTCAGGCTTAATAATTCCAAGTGTCAAATTCATAATGTCTTCCTCCCTTTTAGCAAAAGATAAACGAAAGCTTAAGTATAAAATTTTCGATCAAACTACATCAACTTTGGAAAAAGGTTTCCTAGCTAGTCCTGCTTTCAAATTCGGACTTCTGTTCCTCCAAGGCAGAAAGCCACTCCAATCAAGTTGAAGTCCAAACTTAATTTGGGATTTTACAAAAGAATCAAAACCGATTTCTGAAAATTTGTCTCTATTTTGTTATTCTGGCTGTCCTTTGCAATTCGGCCCGTAGAGTGCTGGTTGCTTTGTCGAAATAATTGGGTATTTATAAGCCTCTTTATTCTTTTCAATCCATTCAATATACTCTTCGGGAATAGACATATCGGAATATATGGCCTCTACAGGGCACTCTGGCAAACAAGCATCGCAATCAATGCAAGTATCTGGATTTATGTAAAGACGATCTGGTAACTCGTGGAACGCCTCGACAGGACAAACCGCTGCGCAATCCGTATATTTGCAATCAACACAAGGTTCCGTCACGATGTAAGCCATTTTTTCTTATTTCTTTCCTCCGGATAAAGTCACTAAAGTATCATTATACTTACCAAAGCCGAACATACAAACGACAAAGCGCCCAAGCTATATTTTCAAAGCTTACGAAAATAAATCGCTTGATCTTGTGATCTTTTTCAAGAAAAAGCCGAGTTAGAAACAAACGTCCTTTTGCCAGTATTGATTTTTTGTGTTAAAACTTAAGAACGTTAGAGTCTTGAGACTAACCGAACCTCTTATTTTCACGGTGGTTAGAAAAATTAGGAAACAGAGGAAGTGAAAGATGAAGAAAGTAGAAAGAGACCTATCGCTTGATTTTTTAAGAGTAACGGAAGCCGCAGCGATTGCCGCGGCGAAAACCATGGGAAAAGGTGATCGCAAGCATAGCGATCACGTTGCCGTTGAAGCAATGCGTGAAGTTTTAGACACCGTCCCGATGCGTGGCAAAATAGTCATCGGCGAAGGTGAACGCGATGAAGCTCCGATGCTTTACATCGGCGAAGAAGTCGGTGGCAAGGCATTTTCGGAAGAAGAAAGAGCTAACTTTCCCGAAGTTGACATAGCAGTTGATCCCTTGGAGGGCACTAACCTTTGTGCTCTCGGAGCAAATAATGCTATTTCGGTAATAGCGGCTTCAGAAAAAGGCGGTTTACTGAATGCTCCTGACATTTACATGGATAAAATCGTTGTTGGTCCTAGCAGTCGCGGTAGCATTGACATAGAAGCCCCCGTCAAGGATAACCTCAAAAATATCGCCCGACGGTTAGGGCGTGACATCGAAGATTTGACCGTCATAGTGCTTGACCGACCGCGCCACGCAAAGCTTATTCAGGAAATCCGTGAAGCAGGTGCTAGAATCAGACTTATCTCTGATGGAGACCTTTCAGCAGGCATCTCGGCAGCAGTAGCCGGAACAAACATTCATGCACTAATGGGAATAGGTGGCGCGCCAGAGGGCGTGTTAACTGCTGCTG
This sequence comes from Acidobacteriota bacterium, assembly GCA_003697135.1. Classification (GTDB taxonomy): domain Bacteria; phylum Acidobacteriota; class Blastocatellia; order Pyrinomonadales; family Pyrinomonadaceae; genus J014. Next base: position 84,276 of record RFGC01000043.1, on the reverse strand, counting down.
CTATCAAATGCCTAAACGGCGAAATGCAAGCAAAGTTTGTCCTCGATCCTGAAAAATTGGGAGTTGATAAATCAAAAATCCCACCAATAGAAAAAGTCATGGAACGCCTTGAGTCAATGGGCATCAACAACCCAAATAAAATTTATGACACAAATGATTTGGCGCCAGGCAGAAAAATCATCTTTGTCGCCACAGGAGTTACTGATGGAGCACTGCTTCGCGGAGTTCGATTCTTCGGAACCGGCAAAAGAACTCACTCTCTTGTAATGACAACTGAAAACAAAATTATTCGCTTTGTTGATACTGTTTACGTCGAAGGTGGAGCAGATGCAGTTATTAGATTTTGAAATGCAGAATTTGATTTTCTAAAACTGCAAAAATTCAAAAAGAATGAACATTAAATTCGGAAAACCAAGTCCCTTTACAATAAGGTCTGAAATTTCTCAAGATCAACGACTGAGGGTAAGAAAAATCTCCTTTCTCCTTTGGTCGTTGGTCTTGATTTTCTTCGCATTTTGGAATCTTGCTATAATTTGTGCACCGCTAGCAAAGATAAATGGCTTTGGTGAAACAGCAAGCCTTATCTATCACTTTTTCAGTTATGTTTGTCATCAAATAGATGCACGTTCTTTTCACATACACGACGCACCTTTTGCAGTTTGTGCAAGGTGCTTTGGTTTTTACATAGGCTTTCTCGCTGGACTTGTCATTTATCCATTTGCTTTCAAAATAGAAAACCAAGAGCCGCTCAACCCCATTTGGCTCTTTCTTTCAGTAATCCCAACCGGAGTTGACTGGACACTCGGTTTTCTCGGTATATGGGAAAACACTCACTTTTCAAGATCAACAACAGGAGCTTTGCTCGGCATCACCTGTGCTGTGTTCATTGTTCCTACGATAGCAGAAATTTCATCATTCTTAGCACAGAGAAAGCATCTGCGTATTGCATCTAAAGAGAAGATAAAAGGGAAATAGAATCATGGAAAGAAAAATCTCAAAATCCGGCTACGACATTACTCCTATAAGTGTGCAAGAAAGAGAAAGATTGGCCAAGAATCTAGACAAAGAATCGTATCGGGTTCTGATAAATCATGGCACTGAACCGCCTTTCTGCGGTAGTCTAACGTATAACAAAGAAGAAGGCATATATGCCTGCAAACTCTGTGGTTTGCCTTTGTTTTCCTCGGAGGCAAAATTCGATTCCGGCACCGGTTGGGCTTCGTTTTTTGCTCCCTTTGATGAGGAGCATCTGAAGTATTACAAAGATTTTTCCTACGGAATGGTAAGAATTGAGATTCGGTGCGCTCGATGCGATGGTCACCAAGGACACGTTTTTCCCGATGGCCCACCACCAACCGGTCTTCGATACTGCATCAACTCAGCTTCGCTTGATTTCTTTCCCAAAGGAGTTGAAATCCCACAAAAAATCTAGCTAATTTCTATCTAGCATTTGGGATTTCATCGAGCGAGAGATAAACTATTGGCACGTCGTGATCTGAAAGCCTTTCAGGTCGAGAAGCATCATTCGCATAAACTCGAGGAAAATCTGCATTGAGTCTGGCATAGCCAAATTTCAAAGCTCTTTCTTGTGCCGGTTTGTTCAGCAAAATGTGATCAAGCGCCTGTGCTGATCCATCGAAAACATAGGAATACCGATTCTTTGGATCAATAAAATCAACTAAATTGATCAACCCCGTTTGGTAAGCTGTATTTGAAGGCGTTAAAACATTTTGACTGGGCCTTCCCATCAAAATACCGATTAAATCATTGTAACCATCATTGAATTGAAAAGAGTTAAAATCTCCACCTATGACAATTCTTTCCGAAGGATTCTCCTTTTGCCTTTCAACTAAGAACTTTGCAAGCCATTCGGCTTGGCATCTTCTTTTGTTTCTTACAGACTCACCAATTTTCTCATCGTCAATACCGAGATACGATTTGAAATGATTTACGATAACCGTCAAAGGCAAAGGAGATTTCTCATCCTTAACTTCGACCCTTATCATCAGCGGCGGGCGGTCATAAAGCAGTTCATCTTTTTCAACTCCTGAAAAACATGTTTTGAGTTTTTCTTCCTTCGCTAGTTGCTTCACCTCTATCACCTTGACCTTTGAAGTTTTAATCAGAAAGCCAACATCAATTCCTCTTCCATCATTGCCTTCCTCCAAAAAAGCTTCGTAAGCAGGATTTCCTTGTCCAGCCGCTTCAGCGTCTTTGTTTATCTTTTCAGCAAGCTTCTTCAAGACTTTGATATTTTCAACCTCCTCGACCCCGAGAACATCAGGCATTGAAAGCACGTTGCGAACCGCTATCGAAGCTTTGTTCAAACGAGTTTGAAAAACCTCTTTCGGAAGAACTTTTTCTTCTTTGAGATTTTCGGAATTTTTTTCATCATCAAAAAAGTTTTCCATGTTGAAAAAAGCTACGGTTGTTTCACGCGGGCCAGCAGGGCTAGCTTTGATAAAGCTTCTCTGACCCTCGATCACAGGCTTTTGAACATCGTGGTTTACAAGAAGTGTGTAAGCCCGCCGTGAATAATCAATAATCCCGACTAAATTTTTTACTATCATTCCAGTCGCAACATCAAGCGGTGTTCCTTTCCCTTGAGCGCCACTATCCACGCGTAAAAGCTCCGGATTCATGTCAAAATATGGGATTGTTTGAGGCAATTTGTCAACCAACCACATCAAAAGGCTAATACCCGGTTCACGAAAAGGTCTCGGCGTTCCCGGTAAAACACCGAAAAATATACCGTTAGAAATTACTTTTCCAGTCTTCTCGTCTTCAAATCCGCCGGTTGGAGCGACTACGATTAGACTATCAACTTTAACCATCATGCCTTCATAACGCTCAAGCTGATCGATTTTACCCTGCGGGTTTAGATCATTCGGCGTCAAAGTTACAGGCTTTGGAAGCGGATTGTTTTTGGAAATAAACTTGATTCCCGGATTCGTAAGCTCAGTAATTGTTAGAAAATATCTCTCATTTCTTGGGCGATACTCTGTCACGGTGCCCGTTACCTCTAGTAGATTTCCAACTGTAGCTGTCGGCGGAATGACATCGCCAGTAAAAACAAAGATTCCTTCAGAAGTATTAGGATTATCATCAATCTCCGAATCTGGTGTTTGAATGTAGAACCCGCGGCTTGATACAAACGTAACTATCCCACGCGTTGTAACAGTTTTCCCGACAAGCGGTGATATGTTTTTATCACCTTGGATTTTGTTTATCGGGACTAAAGTGGCTTGTGCTGATGCGCAAACAAGCAAAAAAAGTAATTCTAAAGCCACAAAAGCTTTCTTTAGGTTCACCATCTTTACTGATTATCCTTTCTTCTTTCGATTATTTCTTGTGTATTTTTCGGGACTTTTGAAAAGAAATCAAGCCCTGTTAGAGCTTCAATGTAATTGACCGAAACTCGAAACTGCCTCCATGGAGCGTTTTGATTTAGTGGCGGCTGATTCGGAACAAGTATAGCAATTGTTCTAGTGCCTTTGTTAATTCTTTGCAGATCATTATCACCATTCGGCAAAACCAAAACAACCTTCCATGTGTATTGTGGAACAACTATTCTTCCCTGTGCGATAGTTCCAGCATTTCCATAACCACCCGCAAAGATATACAGCTCAAAACCCTGATTTGCAAGCGTTCGACAGTAACTCTCAAAATCTTCCCAAGGGCCCTGATTGTTAGCAGGTAACTGAGGCAAGAAGTTTGTCATCAAGAAAGTCGCTGAGTTATCAGCAACAGAACGTGTTCTATCACCCGAAGGACACATGTGACCTCGATCGTAACCCGATCCATTGTAGTCTTCGCTTGTAACCTGATACCAACCCGCGGGAAGATCGGGATCAGGGCGGTAATCATCTTGACGTGGAGCACTTCCGAGCCAGCTTTGATCCAGTCTCCATGCAACCCAATTCGGTGTTGCGCGACTTCGATTGTAAGAAAGCGAATACTGCGGTTTTATCATCAGGTAATTGTTTTCGTTCGATACATCCGAAGTAGCATTGCTCGGATTACCCAAAAGTAATGGATCATCATTCGCAGGCGGAGCAGAAATATTCAAAAAGATAGTAGGATTAGCCGATCTACCTTGAGCATCGGTAACCGATACAGAGATAATTCTCGGCCCGCTAGTGCTGTTTGCTGGGATCGAATATCTGAAAGAATAGATATTGTCACCGGCAGTTGTGTCTCCATTTGTTCCATCGTCAAAGAATTGTTGAGTAGAAGAGCCACCGATTGAAGTTAAGTCTGCTATGACTGCAATACCAGTGCTCGGCGGACTCGTTGCCGGGAAAACAGTTACAGTAAAGAGCACAACTCCTCCTGGAGTCGTTGTAGTGGGAGACACAGAGCCGCCTGCCTGCAAAGTAGAAGCAAGGTTACAAGGATTCACAGGGCTTGAAGTGTTTCGTGGATTTGGAGATGCGATCGTAAAATCTGATGCATTTGAATCAGTATCAACACAGCCGCCACCATTTCTTATTGCCGCAACCGTCGCACTCAGATTAGGAGTTCTCGATCCTTCAAAACAAGAAGCCGAAGAACCATAGCCGACAAAATCAACTATAGAAGAATCACTGGGACAGCTCGACGCGGGGAGTTGATTTATCGAATTGACTAACGCTAATTTCCCAGTCGTTGAAGATAGATTCGGAACAAAGGTGTTACTTCCAACAGTTACTGGTGGAGCAACATAGTCAGGACTTGGAAGGCTAGCGCCGCCCGAGTTGTTGCTAGCGTATTGAATTAAAAAATACTGACCGGGCTGAAGTGTCACATTCGGCAAAGGAGTAACAAGCCAATTCGTACCGGTTGCCGAAGCATACTGAACAGACCATCCGCTTAAATTCACGGGCTGACTGCCACGGTTAAAGAGCTCCACAAAGTCATGAGAATAAGGTGAGCTAGCAGATACACCTCCGCCACCGTAAATCTGACTAATTACGATATTTTGAGAAACAAATCCCTCTTCAGCCTGTCCTCTGTCACCTACCTGAAGACATACGAGTAACAAAAAAAGCAAAACCAAAAATTTACGAGAATTGTTCATCTTTACCAAAAAGACCTTTCAACCTCTTTCTTTATCACAAAGCCTTGAGAAATTCATCTCAAAAACTCTCCAAAGGAGTAAAAATTCGGTGAATTTTCATTTACAAAATCCGATCTTCAATTCTTTTTCAACCAATCACCAATTCCGTAAGGATCGGGCATTGGTTGTGAAAAGTGTTCGTGTATTATTCTCCATTTTCCATCTTCTTCTTTACGCAAAACAAAGGTGCCACGAAAGCGAATCTTCCTAGAAACACCTTCAATTTCTACATCAAGTTCAACAATTCCTGCAACAAATCCCATACTTTCATGCATTTCAGTTCGCAAACCCTCAACCCAAGAACAATCTTTCAGTTTAATCGCTGAAGAGCAAAAATCTCTCCAACCCTTCACAACCATCTCATAACCAAAAGTAGCCCAACGAGGGCCTTCCACGAAAACCAATAGGCTATTCGTCTTTGAATATGCACCAATCAGTTTCTCGACATTTTTTTCAATAGCGGCTCTGAAATGCTCATTGGTGACTTCCACTAATTCGTTCATAGCTTGTGTTTATTGTTGCATCTTGCTGAGGAAAATTAAAGCGCCGATATGCTAAATTACAAACGCAGTTAGATTAAAAATTAAATGAGGCGGGAACTTGGCCAGAGTGAAACTTTCAGGGACTTTTTTGATATTTTGACCTGCGAAAATGAGTGGTCGGGGCGAGAGGATTTGAACCTCCGACCTCACGGTCCCGAACCGTGCGCTCTACCAGGCTGAGCCACGCCCCGATGAAACTAGATTTTATGCCATCAAACGCCAATAAGTCAAACAGCAAACTTGCAAAGCTTGCTAAAACTCAAGACATGCCCAAAACCATTGTCTTTGAATCTCCAAAAATCCAGTGAATGACCCAGAACTTCAAATCGAAATAAAAATGCTGAAAGTCTCAAGAGAATTACAAGTAAATCATGAAATTTCTTGGCTAATCTCTTCTTCTATGAAAACCTCAGTCTTGCGTGCTTTTCGCTCTTTGTAATACTCGTAAAATATCGGAGTTATTGAAAGCAAAACCACCACAACGACGACCTTTTCAATGTGGTCTTCCAACTTGATCCCCAAAGCTCTTTCTACAGCCTCGCCCAAAAAGTAGCCGGTAAAAAGCATACTTGAAACCCACAAAAAACCTCCAACGACGTTGTATATGAAAAAGTCGCGGTATCGCATTTGAGCGGCACCAGCGACTATCGGAGCAAAAGTCCTGACAATAGGAACGAATCTGGCTAAGATAATGGTTTTACCACCGTGTTTTTCATAAAACTCATGAGCACGTTGAAGGTGTTTAGGATTAAAAAATCTCGATTTTGGGCGCTTGAAAATAGCTGGTCCAACCTTTTTACCTGAATAATAACCCACAGCATCGCCTAAGACGGCCGCAATGAAAAGCGATATGAGCATAACCCAAAGATCGAGCTTTCCAGCAGCGGCAAAAAGCCCTGCAACCACTAAAAGCGAATCTCCGGGCAAGAAAAATCCAAAAGCCAATCCTGTCTCAACAAAAACTATCACAAAAAGCCCTACGTATGCGAAATTTCCTAACCAACTTAGTAATGTTTCGATTATGACTTTAGGATTAAGATAATGCAGAAACTCCTGTATTAGTTCCATAATTTTCTATCCTACTTAACCCAGACTTCGTAAACGTTACAGCATAACGGATTCAAACTCACTGAACCTGTTTCCAGCCATGTTCGCCAATCAGTGGAACGAAAGAACAAGCTCCAAAATCCTCAACTGAAAAGCCACTCTCTTTCTTGGTAATGCGAATCAAGCGTTGGCAGTTTCTGTCTTCACCTACAGGAATGACGAGACGACCACCAATTTTTAGCTGGGAAAGCAAAGGAGTCGGGATTTTTGGACTTGCAGCGGTAACAATTATTGCATCAAAGGGAGCCTGAATTTCCCATCCCAACGATCCATCGCTACACTTAATCACTACATTTCGGATGCCCAAAGACTCAAGCCTTTTTCTAGCTTCATGAGCAAGCTGTGGTATTCTCTCAATTGAATAAACCATTCTAGTAAGATGAGCTAAGATAGCTGCTTGGTATCCTGATCCTGTGCCTACTTCCAAAACTCTTGATCTAGACTTAGGTCTGCCAACAAAACTGCCGGGGCTTTCAAAAGCATCATAAGAAAGCTCCAAAAGCTCGGTCATTTTTGCAACTATAAATGGCTGAGAAATTGTCTGATTTGCGGCTATTGGAAGTGCATTGTCTTTGTATGCTTGTGATTTGAGCGCTTCAGGGACAAATTTCTCTCGCGGCACCTTCTGCATCGCTTCTAGAACCCTCTCGTCTTTTATCCCGTAATGTTCGCGCAAATACGCGACCATCTTCTCTCTCAGAATTTCAAATTCATCACGAGGTCTCTGTGAATAAAGTGCCGCGTTGTTCATTCCTGCAAAAATTATAAGTTAAATCGGGAAAAAACTAAACTTCTCTTCGAGACTAGGCTTGAGAAAATCTAGAAAATTGAGGAAGAGTTCCAGCTTTGAAGCATTTCAAGGGCTTTATAATCGGTAAGGTCACTTTTCATGGGAGTTACAGAAACAAAGCCTTCCTCGACAGCTTCAAAATCTGTATTCCCTTCTGCATAAAATCCCTTTCTTTCTTCACCTATCCAGTAGTAAGGCTTCCCACGTGGATCGATGTGTTCGGTAATTATAGGTCTTGCGTTTTTCAAGCCTTGCTTAGTGAGTTTGATCCCTTTTGGTATTCCTAGAGGGATATTGACGTTTAGAAGTGTCCCCGCAGGCAATCCTTCTTTTATAACTCTTTCTACCAACCTTTTTGCAACTTCAGCAGCCATTTTGAAGTCGCCATAGCCATTGTAGCTAACTAGGCTGAATGCAATGCCTGGTATGCCGAGAATAGTTGCTTCCATCGCTCCGGCTACGGTTCCAGAATAACTAGCGTCATCACCTAAGTTGGGTCCGTGATTTATACCCGAAACACACAAGTTAGGCTTGAGTTCAGGCGGTAGGATCTTGTTTATCGCTAAAGTAACACAATCGGTTGGTGTGCCGTCAACCGTCCAGCGATTTTCAGCTATCTGCCTAATACGCAAGGGACGTGCTAAAGTAAGACTATGAGATGCACCTGTCATATCAGATTCAGGCGCAACCGTAAAGACCTCACCTATTTGTCGTAATGCATTTTCTAACTCGATAATACCTTCGGAATGAATTCCATCATCGTTTGTGATAAGGATACGAACCTTTTCCGAATGCATAAACGCTAGCTTTGCCCGTTTTGATTCTTCATCTTATTTCGTTTTCTATTCCTCTTACGAGCCAAAGCCGACTTAAGCTTTCTCTTCTGACTTGGTGAGATGTAGTGAGCGTGTTTTTTCAGGTCTTTGATAATCTCCTCACTGATAACCTTGCGCTTAAAACGTCGCAAGGCGCTTTCAATTGACTCATCGGGTTCTAGAACTATGTAAGCCATCCTTCCAAATTTCAACTCCTTTTTAATTCTACTTAAAGACGAAAGTTATATTAAACTATTTTTTCGTCTCAAAAGCAAGTGCACTACGAACTTGCGAGATAATTCCGAAGATTGAACAAATCAGTAGCCACCGAATCAAGGTAGAGAAATCCTCAAGAGATTTCCGCCATGTGCAATGTAAACTTTTCTTTCCTGCTCATCAACCCACATATTTGTGCTGTTAAAAGCTATTTTCGGCAGCGTCATAACAGGTCTGAAACTGAAATTGCGGACATTAAAGATTCCTATCACAGTTTTTCTGTTCTTCAAATCAGGCTCGGCAACCCAAAATTCGTCTGCTTTACCCATGAAAGGCTGTAGCGGGCGCCATGTTTGCTGTGCCAGCGGTCTTACTCTCTCATTAACCTTCGTAGCTTTCCCTGTTACAGGGTCAACCAAGTAAAAATTCCTCAGCATTTTGTATTCAAACCCGAACTCAAAATCTTCGATCTCAAAACCTTCCTCTCCGAAATAAACATTAGCAACTAGAAATTTACTAAGCGCCGGGATATAAACGATTGGTTGAAAATTACCATCATCTATTGGAATTTCAGAGAGTTTGTTTGTCTGTAGATCGCATTTTTTCAACCTGCCTTCTACGTTGATTAAAACCCAACGCCCATCAGCTGATAGAACAGGTAAGCTCAAATACGGATTTGTCGCATTCAAAAAACAAGCCTTTTCTTCTTTACCTGAATATAAATCTTTTTTTATTAGCAAGTCTGAATCTACAGAAATTAAAAAGGATGCATTTTTTCTTTTCCATTTTTCAACATGTTCAGCAAAAGGCTCAATGAACGGGCCAATAATATAATAAGGAGTGGTATCAAACCCTTCCGGCTCCACTGTGAGGTCTTTGAGAACACCATTTTCAAACTTTCGCCATGAGTAAGACGTGGTAATATGTTGCTGCTTTATTTCTAGAGCCTCTATAGCCTGACCATACTCTTCACTATCCTCCCCGTATTGCTCCAAAGCATCTATTTTTTCCTCAAGTTCCCTTTCTACCTTTTTTAGTTTTTCCTCATCTTTGACCAAAACCCGAAAATCATTACCTTTCTTCCAAACGCCTTCAATCCTAAGCTTTTCACCGTAATAAAGTATTTCAAGGTTAGGTATAACGTCTTGAAGAGCGTATCTGAGTATGCCACCCTTTTTTTGAAAATCTTTGAAGATATCTTCAAGCCTGTCCCAAAAACTGAATCTCATGATGACAGGACAAACAACAAATACCCTCCTGCCTCCTGCCTTCCCAAGCATCAACAATTCATCAACAAAATACTCACCATGCGTATCTTCATAGTCTTCAAAAAAGGGTGGCAAGAGATCGGCCTGCGTTTCTGCTATGTATCTCTTCAGTCTCTCAAGTTCCTCTGCTTGCAAGACTCTCTCTATCTGGAAATCTTTATTTTTCCTCCATGTGAAGGTAGCTTTATCTTTATAAATTCTCACGATATTACCGTTATAAGCATAAATCCCCAACAAATCCTCTCTTTCCAGAATTTCTTTTTGTAGTTTTTCTTCTTCCTCTTTCAAAGATTTAATTCTTGAATGGTTATCTCCTTGATATAAAACGCCTCGACCATAAGGTAAAACAGTTTCAAAGAGTTCACCCATCAGCTCAAATAATTCGTCTGGTGGTCTATCACCAAAGTAAGGTATCGCCCCTAGAATTTTTGCCTGTCCGGGGTATAAACTCCAGATTATCTGCCGTGCTTGCGGTGAATCCTCTGCTTCAAGATACTTTATAGCCGCATCAAACAGCAACTTATTTTCTGGCTTAAGTAGCATAGCCACCTTTTCTATGGGAAGTTCTGCACGAAGTAGCCTAGCACAGGCAAGTAAAGCAGCTTTTGCTTGAGTGCTGTTGCCTTCTAAGATTGCATCATAATCCTTTTCCAGCAAACAACTCGAAAAACCATCGGCAAAAGGATTTTTGTTTCTCAAAGAATAAACCTTTTCAAGATATTTCTGCCTTATTTTTTTTCTATTGATTAAAAGTCTCAAGACACCCTCGACATCAATACTCCCATCACCTAGTTCGGCAAGTAGAATAGAATTGATGGCAGATACATCCAAGTTTATCAATGCTGCTCGCATCTGCTTTGCTAAGCTCGGATTCAGCTTTTTGAGAGACTTTACTCTTTCCAAGATCGCAAACACTAATTCATCGCTAAAATTTTTAGAATCTTGAAGAAGGTATCTACCAAGCAAAACCTTAATTTGGTCTGCTGGATTTAATCTTTTTTGTTCAGTCTCCAAATCTGAAAAACTACTTCCCTCGATGAGGAGTTTTTTCTCTATGGCGTCAACCTGCTCTGCTATGGAGAAACCACCACAACGGAAAATGGCTACTACAACATCATATTTTCTCCAGCTATCACTGGCAAACTTGGCAAATGTTTCCCAAAGAATTGGAAGAGCCTTTGAATCTTCTTGATTACCAAGAGCATTAACAATTTCGTAAATTGCTTGGACAGATGCCTCACTTTGCGATTGCTTGTAATTTCCCAGAGCTTCTTGCAAAGCCAGAATTAAACTGGGAACGCTTTCTGGGACTTTTATCTTTAACAATTTCCAAACAAGTTTCCTTCTTAATTCTTGTCTGAGTTCACCATTTGGAATCCAGCTAGGGTCACTTAAAAGTGGCAGTAGTTCTTTAACCACCTTCTCATCGAGTGCTCTCTCATCGCTCAGTAGAAAATATGCAGCAGCTGAAGCAACAACGCGATTATCACTTCGCAGTAGTTCAATCATTTTGTTTTTGTATTTACCAGGCTCTGAGAGCTGTATTAAAGTCATTAACCCTGTGAAATTAGTTCTTTCGCCTTTCAGATTCAGCAATGTTTCGTCATTCATCAAACTAAAATACCAATCATCTCTTCCCGGAAAATCCTTTTCCATGAAAAGGGCATCTAAGGCAAGATCACGAACACCCGATTTTTGAGATTTGTCAGCTGCTATCTTTTTCAATTCCTCACGTAGTCTTTCGGCTTCCCCTTCATCGCCTGTTTCGATTGAGCGTTTATAAAGAATCCATTTCGCAAGTGTCTGAAGGCCCGGCCTTGTATTGTCTAGAGCAAGCTGACGCACAATAGGCTCAGCCTTTTCCCAATCAAACTTGGCTAAAGCCATGAGTTCTTCTTTGCCCTCTACATAGTCCGTAGTTTCAGCTAACTTCCGCTGAACCAACTCAAATAATTCTGAAGTAAAATAATCGCTATTATAAACAAGCCAATTTCTGACAGTCTGCCGCCACCATCTATCCAGCTTTTTAGAGGCCACTTCTTCGTCATAAATTTCTTTGACAAACTCAACATCTCTATCTTGAAAAAGGTTAATATAGTTTAGCAAAATGAAATGGTCTTTTCTGATCTCGTTCTTTATTCGTTCAAGCACTTTATCCGTAGGCTTTGGAGTGTAAATATTTCCGACGTTGGCCCAATAAACCCAATAGTCGAGTATATCCCCAATTGAAGCATCATCAGATGGTGGCTTGAATACATCATAAAAAGCATCATCTCTTGTTGTAACTGAATGTCTGATAAAGGGATTTAATGCTGGTGGTGCAGGTAGTTTCAAGAGCGCTTGCGTTAATTCATCATTAGCAAACGACACTCTGATGCACAGGCCCAAACAAACAACCGCCGAAAGCCACACTAGAAATTTTCTTTTCTTCATCTTTTTCCACTCTTTCTCAAAAAAGTCTATTAAAACTTAACGGCTAAAATCAATTCTTTTGCAAAAAAAGCCTGTGATTTTATGAAACCACAGGCTTTTGATAAAGATCGCAAAATTTCAAACTATGTTTAGACTGCTCCTGCTTTTTCCTTGTTCCGTTTGAGTCCCTTTATTTGAACAAGCTTATCGCCTTTTATGTTGTTCTTTTCGAGAACCATTTTTTGGTAGAGCTTTCTCATCATTTGTAGCTCTTCAGCCGCCGTCTTAGGTCCTTCCATAGTGGGTTTGTTGGGACGCTGCAAATCTATCTCATTCAAAACAAGGCTATGGCTGGTATCCGGAAGAGGCACGTTCTTGCCCTTTGCATAAATTTCGTGTCTTCCGTATTTCTTATACCACTCGGCAACAGTGGCATTCTGATGCATATGCTCTATGATTTGTCTCCAGCCAATTCCTGTATTGTAAGCACAGAAACTTATTTCGCCTTCTTGAGTCCCATAGGGAATTATGCACATTTCAGTCCTACGAAAATCATAGTTAAACAGGTCTTGGAACCACATTCCAGCGATGAATAGAAAGTTCCAAGGGTCTTGCCTGCGCTTTTGAATATCTTCAAACGTTCTATCAGGTCCGACCTTTCCGTAGTCCTTTCCAGTTAGCCCGAACGACTTATCAAATTTCTTCAGTATATCCCACAAAGTCAAGCTACGTGGTGCGCCAAAAGGATCGTAGTTTTTCAAAAGCGCTAGCGCCATCATGAAGTTTGAAAACCATTTGCCACGGTTGGTGTCAGTTATGTGCTGCATGTCTTTTACAAGTTGCTTGATATTGAGAAACTGAGGAACTGGTGCCATCTCTTTTGTTTCTTTATGAATCATCACTGCTGTGCCTACACCACAATTAGGATGGCAACCGCAAGAAACTTGTCCCCATTCAGCGTCGGGACCATGCACTACGTCAGCGAAATCCGCAAAAGCTCCCATTAGCGAAAGCGGAAACCAATCGCGCGTTGGCTCTGTGATGCCCAGCTGCTTTTTGACATCATGGGCAAGATGCGACAGTGTGTATCTCTGCTGCAGTCGTCTCTGCTCTGTTATATGCTCATCGCGCCCTGTAAAAGACACAGGCTGAAATGCCACAAAGGCTATTTTCTTTGGATTATCTAAAGCAAAACGAATCACCGAACCAACTTGATCGTTGTTGACATTGTTTACTATGGTTGTAACAAGAACTATCTCTACACCAGCTTCGTGAAGGTTTTCTATAGCTTTCAGCTTGACATCAAAAAGGTTCCCAACGTGACGGTGCGAGTTGGCATCATTTCCTATGCCATCGAACTGTAGATAAACAAATCTTAATCCCGCTTCAGCCGCTTCTCTACAAAACTCCTTTGATTTCGCAAACTCTATGCCGTTGGTTGCCGCTTGGACAGAATTATAACCGACCTTTCGGGCATACCGAATCGCTTCGATGAAATGCGGCGACAAGGTTGGCTCACCACCAGAAAATTGAACCGAAAGCTGACGGCGCGGTTTGATCTGAATAGCGTTGTCAAGAATTTCCTTGATGTCTTCCATCGAAAGCTCATGAACAAAACCAACCTGGTTTGCGTCCATAAAGCAAGGATCGCACATCATGTTGCAGCGATTCGTCAAGTCAATCGTCAAGACTGCACCGCGTCCATACTTAATCGAAGAGCTTCCGTGATTATGTAGCTTTTCATCATTGTGCGCTCGCATGTCACGCCCCGGAAAGAGCGACTCAATATGCTTCAAAAACTCCGCATCTATCGCCATTAAGTCTTCAAAATGCCCGTGAATTGGGCAGTCCTTTACCATCCATATCTGCCCATCTCGCTCTATTATTTGAGCCTTTATCTCGCCAACTTTCTCATTAAGAAGGCTAGAAATATCACGCTTACCGCTCAAAATCTCCTCTCTAGCCTCTATCACACAATTCGGACAAAGTGAATCAGTAGTTCTCGGAAATCCAAGCGTCGGTTTTGACTTCTCCCACGACTTCGGAATGGGTAAATCAGCCCATTTCGGTACAAATGAAGGATTTGGTCTGTATTTGTTGACTGCTTTGATAGCGTTAAACAAACCACCAGCTAGATAAGTTAACCCTTTCTCAAAATACTTCACAGGTCTGTGTTTCATCTTAGTCTCTCTCCCGAATTTAACTTTGGAATTTTAGACTGTAGCTTGAGAAGCAATAAGTGTGCCATTTCTAAAGAAAATCCATTAAGATTACTAAAATCAAATATTTAACCCTAGACACTCGTCTTCTAAAATCTAACAATTATGTAGCTAAATGCTACATACGATCTTATGAAAACTTAAGAATGATGATGACTTTTGACACAGACTCATGGAGAACTCTCAATCTGTTTGACGGAACGGGCAACATTAAACTAGTGCTTAAAATTTTCACAATCTCGCTTTTCTTATTGGTCTGTATTTCTTGCTAATACTTTTGCTTCTGAATATCTACAAAATGCGGAATTTCGTTCACCAATTGTTCACTTTAAGCACCAATTTTAATCTTCACTTGAACATTTTTAGCGTAAATTATTGATATTGCTGGTTTTTTATGAAATAAAAGAAATCTTTACAAAATCATTTGTTTATGCTAATTTTAACTTGCTTTTTCGCTGGAAGAGAAATTTTGAAATCAACTTTGGAGGAGAAATGAACAGAGTAGCACTTTGGGGCAGACCCGTAATCAATACAAGAGCCAATCGTTACAAAGTCGGCACACAGAGAGTGAGGGAAAAGAAAGGCAAGGAATCATCTCTATGGCTGACTTTTGCAACCGCTGTAATTTTGAGCTTGATGATCTGCTTAACTGTTAACTTACGTGCAAGCAATGAGTTAAGCGAAGAAAGCAAAAAATACCAGCTTTTAAGCGAACAAGCGAACCGATTGCTAGAGGAAAACAAAAGATTGCGGGAGGAAGTAAAAAAGTTAAAAACTGATCCCGCAACAATCGAAAGAGAAGCCCGCAAATTAGGAATGAGTCTCCCAAATGAAAAGGTTTTGGTATCGGCAAATTGATCTTGCGGAGTGTTCAGTTTGCCGATACAAGCTCCTACCTCCGGAAAGACGCTGCCTTTTGCCTATCTACTCCGCTAGACCTTCAGATTGCCTTCCGCCAATGCTTGCGGTGGCCTGTGAATTCACAAGCCACCGCCCTCTATCTGTAAGCTAAAACAATGTCTTTTGGCAAAGCTCTTTCTTGAAATCAACCAAGCAGCAGTTACTTTGATTTTTATGGCAACTGAGCGGAAAACCATTTCGTCCCAATTTTAGTTTTTAACTTTGACTTTCGTGCTTACCTAAACTATGCTGAAAGTCAGTGAAAACAACGAAAGGAGAATAAGTTATGAAAAAAAGATTCTTTATACTAACACTAATGCTGTCAATGCTTTTAGGAGTTTCCGCAATAGAAACTCTAGCACAAAAACGAAGACCTGTTTTGAGGCCTGCTTCTAAACAACCTGCTCCGCCAGTGAAATACTACAAAGTAAACGCTGGAACCGTTATAAGAGTCCGGATGAACGACACCTTGAGTTCCAAAACTGCTAAAGTAGGCGATAGGTTCACCGTAACCGTAACCGAGCCTGTATATTCAAACAACGGCTTAGTAGTAATACCTGTCGGAAGCACCATAACTGGTAGAGTGGATTCCGTAGTTCCTGCCAAAAAAGGTGGAAAGCCGGGACAAATTGACGTAAGCTTTGTTTCCGTAAAGCTTCCAAACGGGCAAGTTAGAGCCATAAATGGTTCTTTGACAGCTCTTGAATCAGAAGATGCGAAAAGCGATGAAGAAGGAACTGTATCTGGCGATAGAATGAAACACCGCAAAGTTATATTTATTGGTGGTGGTGGTGCTGGAGGAGCGATAATTGGAGCTGCAGTCGGTGGTGGTAAAGGCGCTGTAATCGGCGGAATAATAGGCGCCGGGGCTGGACTACTTGGCGAAAGACTAACAAAAGGCGAAGAAGCTGAAGTCAAACCAAACACCGAATTTGGTGTCTATCTCAATCAAGCTATCTATATGCCCAAGTGGAACTAAGGTTTAACAGCTAATTCTTCCAGCACTAACGTTATCTTGGATTAAAGAAATCCGAATCTTATGAGCTTTTCGATGACTCATAGATTCGGATTTTTACTTCTCAATAACATTTGGTATCAAGTTGATCTAAGCAACGAAAAATATACGGAAAAAGCAAGCTCATTCAACTGCCTTTGTCAGACAATTTCCTGCAGTTTTGGCGTTTCGTCGTAAAAAATGTATGCAAAAGCCTTGTAAATCAGTTTGGCGCAGAGAAAGGCTGGAGCATGGGAAAAATCGGTTTTTGAAAATTCTACTAAATCCATGCCAACCACACGGCGTTTCTCCGTCAATCTTTTAATTAGCGCCAGAGTTTCATACCAACCGAGACCGCCAGGTTCAGGCGTTCCTGTAGTTGGAACAAGGCTGGGATCAAGACCATCAATGTCTATGGTCAAATAAACATTCTCAGTTAAAGCATCAACTGCTTCTTCAATCCAATCAGTTTTACCAACTATATCTTTCGCCCAAAAAATTTTTGTGTTTGAAAGTTTAGGTAAGTTCCTAGCTTCTTCGGCAGAAATCGAACGTATTCCAACTTGAACCGAAGGAATTGCCATGTCCTTAACAACCCGCGCCATGATCGAGGCGTGTGAGTAAGGCGTGCCATCATAAGTGTCACGAAGGTCGGCGTGAGCGTCGATCTGAAGAACACTTAAGTTATAGAATTTCTCTACGTGCGCTTTGATTATCGGCGCGCTTATAGAATGCTCTCCGCCAATGGTGCATAAAAATTTGCCTGTTCTGAGAATTTCTTTGACATAGTCGTAAAGATCTTGCATCATTTTTTCGGGCGTAGGACGCGGTCTGAATTCTTCTAAAGTGTGAATACCGATTTTATAAACCTCCGCATTTGTCTCTTCATCGTAAAGCTCCATGTTTCGTGAGGCATCAATTATAGCCATTGCGCCTTCGCCAGTTCCTTTGCCGTATGAAACTGTTCCTTCGTAGGAAACCGGTAAAACGAGCACGCGCGCAAGCTCAAAACTTGAATATCTCTCGTCATCAATTCCACCAAAAACCATTGGCAGTAAAGCTGATTCTGTCATGTCACTTCCTTCCGAAATACTTACGCAAGTTGCTTCTCAAGGAACGTCAATGCCCAGTTCTCTGCCTGTGAAAGTAAAGGTTGGGCGTTTGCGTCCTTTCATGTATTTAGCGGCAGTTTGGGACATAGCTGTTACAATCAAAGGAAGCGCAATCGAAGGATCGCAATGAACGTAAGCTGTAAGCGCTCCTTTGGCAAGTTTTCCGAAAATATCTTTGTAGCTACCGTTAATTGAAGGTGTTCTCACGTCTAACGGCAAAGGATCAGTAATTATCGAGATGCCGTATTTATGACCGCGTATGTTTATTCGGTTCAAATAAGAGCAAAAATCCGCCACCGCCAGCATTTCTTGACTATTCATGCTACCAAGCACTATGAGTCCTGAACTGCGGCTTCTTTGACCTATCATCATCAACTCGATTAGGTCTTGAGACAAATCAAAGCTAATCTGGATTTTCTTTTCAAACCGCAATCTGGAAATTCCGATTGCAAGCTCGCTTCCTATCAAATCCGGACAATAAACAGGCACACGAGACTTGAAAGCAGAAGTCAAAATGCCATCCTCGTTAGCAATCTCGGAAAGTTCTCTACCCAAAATATGCAAGAATTCTCTGATTGTGTAAGATTTATTTTGCTCAAGCTGATTGATTACGCTACCAATCCATTCGTCAACTTCCTGATATTCTTCCAGATTCGCTAAAACATTGCCGACCCTATAGATTTCGGCTGCTTCCAATTCTTCATCTAACATTGAAGGATGAGCTTGGTAGTGATTTCTTCCTAAAGTCTCGTGAATATCATGGTAGAGAACCTTTCCGGACATTATCAAAACATCAACAAAGCGATTTTTTATCACGTAGGCAATGAGCCTTCTCATGCCCGCAGGAATTATATTTCCCGATCCACACAAGTATATCGTCGTGTTATCGTCTAGCATATCAAGCCAGACTCGATGTGCCTCAGCTAGTTGCTTCGCACCAAAACCGGCGCTTTCCATCTTCTCCAACAATCCAGCAACAGACCGATCGCGATCTATTGGAATCGGCTGAATCGGAACAGTCAAGTATTTCGACACCTTTGTTTTTCGCTGCATCATACGTCTTTCCTAGTTTGATTTATGCTTTGCAATTCGGCAAAAGATAAGTGTATGAATTTGCCTTCTTCTCGTAAAACTTTATCAATTCGTCACAATCTGCTTGCGATATTTCACCTTTTCTAACCTTTTCTTCAAGATTGCGACGAAAACTTTCCTGTAAGTGCGAAACATCGTATTTAGCCTGCTTCAACATATCTGCAAGCGTCGAACCGTGAATCACTTTTTTGATGATGTATCCATCTTTATCAATGTAAATATGCGCTTCATGTGGGAACCCAAACAGATTGTGACTGTTGCCCATGACCTCTTGATAAGCACCTATCAGCATTATCGCAAGGTAATAAGGCTCTCCTTTTTCTAGCTTATGAAGTTCTAGAACGTTTTTGACATCGTGCAAATCAACAAACTTTTCAATCACACCATCAGAATCGCAAGTTATATCGCAAAGAGTTGCATATTCGGTCGGTTTTTTGTTGAGCTTATGAATTGGGATAATCGGAAAAAGCTGTTCCAGTGCCCAATTATCTGGCACAGAACGAAAAACAGAAAAATTTGCAAGATACTTTGCACAAAGAAGACGACGAAGTTCATTAAAATCTTCTGAAACGTATTTTTTCTGGTGAGCAAAGTAGTCGGCTCGTTCGCAAATGTCCCAAAACAAAACCTCGCCCTTGCCTCTATCTTCTAGCGAGATCAGGCCGAGATTAAACATCGTGAAAAGTTCTTCCCGATTTTCTAGCGCGTCGTGATAGTATTCTCTGTAATTTTTGCCGTTTATTGTTTCACGCAAATCGTAAAGCTCCTTTACAACTTGCGGATCGTCTTCAGTAACAACTATCGGATCGGCAAAATCTTCCACAACCGTTTCGATTTCGTCCTGCACGTTGACAATCAGCATTGCATGGTAAGCAGTCATGTAGCGACCTGATTCTTGAATAATCGTCGGATGAGGCACATTTTCCTCGTCACAAACGGTTTTTATCAAGTAAATAACATCGTTTGCGAACTCTTGTGCGTTATAATTTGCAGAAGATTCAAATGAAGTCCTCGAACCATCGTAGTCAACTGCCATGCCACCGCCAACATCAAGATAATCAATTTTCAATCCCAAAGCTCGTATCTTCGCATAAACTCTTGCCGCTTCGCGTATAGCCGATTTTATTCGCTTTATGTCCGTTAATTGTGATCCTATGTGAAAATGCAGAAGCTTTAACATATCGCTCCTGCCTACCTTTTTAAGCTGTTTTATAACCTCTAAAATCTCTGTTGTCGTTAAACCGAATTTAGCCGTCTCACCACCCGACTTTTCCCATCTGCCCGAACCTTTTGAGTAAAGCTTAACCCTTATCCCTAGCATTGGAAGCTTCGCATTGCTATTTCTTTTTGAAACTTCATTCACAAGGCGAAGCGTATGCTCAAGCTCGCTCATTTTCTCGATGACTATAACAACGCTTTTCCCTGCCGTTGCCCCAGCAAAAGCTAAACGGATAAATTCTTCGTCTTTGAAACCATTCAGAATTAAAAGAGAGTCTTCTGTCTGTTCCATTGCCAGAGCCGCATAGAGTTCAGCCTTCGAGCCAGCCTCTAAACCGAAATCGTATTTAGCTCCTTCTTTGAGATACTCTTCAACAACAAAGCGGTTTTGATTGACTTTCATCGGATAAACGCAGAGGTGACGACCTTGATACTCATATTCTCTAATCGCATTCTTGAAAGCTCGCTGAAGTTTTCTGATCTGTGCAACTATAAGTTGGGGAAAACGAAGCAAAACGGGCGGATGGATACCACGTCTTTTAAGATCGTCTATTATCTCCTTAACATCAGCCCCGCTCGTATCACCTTCTGAAGGATGAACTACCAAGTTGCCCTTGCGATTTATGCTGAAATAGCCCGCTCCCCAATTTTCAATGCCATACTTTTCCGCTGTTTGTTCGATAACCTTCGCCAACTTCTTTTCTCCAGAAAATGTTGAACTTGAAAAATGTATGAATAACAAAATTTAGCAAAAAAGAAACACGAAAACAACTAGTATTTTTATAGCAACAAACTTTCAGATACTAGCTCTTTTCAATCACACTCACAAACTCTTAAAAATCTCCTGTAAAGTCTCTGTAAATTCTCAAATGGATTCAAATAAAACTCTTCGGGCGAAATATCAATCCAGTTACTAAAATCCAAAGCCTTTGAAAACTCCTCTACACCTTCGGGAATTTCTCTAACTAGCTCTGCAAATTCTCTAACCTTTCCTACTACTTTCTTTTCTGATAAATTTGCCTGCTTCCAACTCCTATTTTCCTTTTTCAAAACACTCCACAATCCGAAGTATCTTTCATGAACAGCTTCATCAAACGGCGGCTTATTCCAAAGATTTTCGGAATAATCGCTATAACACCACAACATCGCTCCGATGAATCCGCATTTATGAAGAAGCATCATCGCCTCAGTCACAAACTCCGCCGCTTCTTCTTCCCTGATTATTGGAAAAACTGTCTGAACACTATCGGAAATTGTCGGAACGCCAAATTCTTCAAAAAGCACATCCTTTCCGCCACCAAGCCACTTTGTAATGAGTCCTAAAAAGGGAAGCGAAAATGCATCCGTCGGACTTCGCACCCACTTTGAATAGATAGGATAACCATGCATGCACAGAAAATCACAAACGCTGGCAGCTTCCTTCGGTCCTAAGAGTCTATCTTCTTCCAAATCTTCGGCGTGAAGTCCTATCGTTACGGGCTTTTGATCGAATTTCCTAATTGCTTCTGCCATCTTCTCAAGCCATTTAGTCGCTTGTCCCCTTGAAGACGGAATAACGCAATTTGAATTTTCATTTCCCAAGTCCCAAGCCCAAATCGCATTATGATCTCTCAACACTGAAACAACTTCCGAAATCAGTTTCTCTTGAGCTTTTATAATCTCCGAATCTTCATACCAGTTTTTGATTCTCACTGAAGGAATGATTTCCCCATTTGAGAAAACTCGGAATCTCTGCCTTTCTATGCCTTCTTCTAGCGCCCATCTGGGAATCCAATTAACACCGCTCATGTGACCCGTGAAGAAGGTTACTACTAGCTGAAGGCCATTCGCAAAAGCTATGTCCGCAACTTCGAGTAGATTTTTCAGAGCTTTTGTTGATACTTCTGTTGGAGTAGGTTGAAAATCCTCCCAAAGCAGGAATATTCTGACGCTGTCGAAACCGGCTTGGCTTATGCGGTGAAAATCTGCCTGCACTTCCTCTGGATCAAAAAACTTCCACCAATACATTGCTTTGCTGGCAGGCCAGTAATTCAAGCCAAGCCGAAAATTTCTACTTGGATTCGCCTTTGTTTTTTCAAGCTCTTCCATAATCGTCTTGAAGACGAACTATATCATCTTCACCTAAATAGTCACCGCGTTGAACTTCTATGAAGATCAGCTTCTCAGAAGATGGATTTTCAACGCGATGTGCTGAGCCAAGCGGAATGTCAATCGCTTGACCTGTTTCAAGCAGATACTCTTTTCCATCTAACGTCACCAGTGCTTTGCCGGCAACAATAAACCAATGCTCAGAGCGTCTCGAATGTTTCTGATAGCTCAAACGCTTGTTCGGAAGAACCTCTATTCTTTTAACCTTGTAGCCATCGCCTTCATCCAAAACCGTAAAACTTCCCCAAGGTCTTTCATCATACTTCGGAGAAACTTCTTGCATACCCAATCACCTCCTTGTAAACTTCAATGTATCTATTAACCATTTTCTCAACACTGAAATTTTTTTCTACATGATCGCGAATTTTCTTGCGGTCCAATCTTTCTATGCTCCCAATAGCTTCCGCAGCCTCTTGCAAATTCTCAACGATAAAACCAGTTTCTCCATGAATGATGATCTCAGGAATAGAACCTCTTTTGGTGGCTATTACTGGCGTCCCACAAGCCATAGCCTCTATTAAACTTAGCCCGAACGGCTCTTCAAAATTTATTACATGAAGCAATGCTTTAGCATTTCCAAGAAGCACATTTCGCTTTTCCGGTCCGACAGAACCAACATATTCGATTTGTTTACCGTCAACAAAAGGTAAAACCTTCTCCCTAAAGTATTTTTCATCTTGGATAATACCAGCTATTATGAGCCTCAAACCTGTCTTCCGTGCAACTTCTATAGCTTCAGCAGTTCCCTTCTCATGATGAATTCTCCCAAAAAAAAGCAAATAGTCACCATGACTTTCATTCAAGGAAAATTCCTTTAAGTCTATCCCGTGATGAATCGTTGCAATGTAATCTAATTCAGGGCTTTTGTCAGCCTCGCTTATTGCAACGTAATAAACATGCTTGTTGTATTTTTTGTAAACTGGTAGAATCCGCTCTGAAGAGAAACCATGGATTGTAGTAACTACGGGAGTTTTGACGAGTTTGCTATATGAAAGCGGTAAGAAATCAAAATGATTATGTATCAAATCGAATTCATCAGCCCTTTCAAAAACCTCAGAGATATGCAAACATTCCCAAACCTTTACATCTAAGCTCAAGTCTTCTGAGTAAGGTCTCGGGCAAACTCCTATTAACTTTGCCTTTGTGATGGAGTCAGCCGTAGCAAACAAAGTAACATCTACGCCTTTTTCAACGAGTCCTTCTGTCAAAAGCGAAACCACTCGTTCCCAAGGGCCGTAATGTCGCGGTGGAACCCTCCAGGAAATCGGAGCAAGCATCGCAACTTTCATAGTCACCCTCCGACCGAATTGATGCAATCTAAAACCTTGAAAAACAAAAGTTTTCAGCAAGCTTTACTTCAGATTTGTTCGATTAACCGCCTACATGGACATTTGGGCGCCTTTCAGGATCAGGTTCGGCTTGCCTTAAAATTTCTCTGGTCACTGGTGCAGTATCGCCTTCACCGAAAAGAACAAACCTCAAAAGATAAACAACAGGATTTCCTTCGCTCCAACCGAAATAAACATGCGGTATTTTGCCAGTTTTGTCTCTCAAATAAAGCAGAAATGCAGCAATCGCATTCGGGACGGAAGGGGCTTCGGTTCTCAAAACTCTATAACCGTCAATTTCCACTCCTTTGATTTTGAGCTTGCCCTTAAACTCCGAAGCATCGCCAACGTCAACTTCATAAAACAGAATTGGATCGCTTGAAGGTATATGGTTATCAATTCGTTTTTCGTGTTCTTTGTAGCGGTATTCCGAAACGTCGCCTACTTCACGACGATTTGCAACTATGCGAATATCGTTCTCCTTGAGATCATCAATGAATCGCTGAGCGTTTTCGTCTAGCTCAATCTGGTCTATTCTGATTTCCAAAGATCGCACGGCTCTTGAAACAAAGGACGAAACAACAATTGTGAGAATGAAAAACGAAGCAATTTTGATACCGTCAGGTCTTTCAATTATGTTCGCAATTGTGGTGTAAGCAAAAATGATTGTGATAATCAGATAAACCCAGCGTGAGCGATTTTTCTGCCGCCATGATGAAATAGTAACAGCGACAGTGGCGGAAGAAATCAATACCAGCACGCCAGTTGCATAAGCGGCCCCTTGAGCATCAACATCGGCCTCGAAAATTATGGTGATAATGAAACAAATGCCGGTGAAAACAAGTGTCAGGGGGCGAATCGCTCGCGCCCACTCAGGCGCCATTCCGTATCGCGGCAAATATCTTGGAACAAGATTCAAAAGTCCCGCCATAGCAGACGCACCAGCAAACCACAAAATCAGAATCGTTATTATGTCGTAAGCAGTGCCGAAAATATCTCCTAGGTATCTGTGAGCTATAAAGGCCAAAGCTCTACCATTCGCACTTCCTTTCTCCTTTACAACGCCCTCTTGAATTTCCTGTGGGGTGCAGGAGCAATAAGAAGGAAATTCTTCAAGCTGAGCTGTATTTTTGCAGTCTATTTGCGGGCAGAATTCATGCGGTTCAATCAAAATAGTAGTGACCAAGCTACTACAAATCAACATGAAGCTCATTATTAGAGCCGCTGATAGGAGCAATTTTCGAGTGTTTTCAACACGCGGATTTTTTACAAGTGGCATTACAGCAACGCCCGTTTCAAATCCTGAGAGTCCAAGTGCGAGTTTCGGAAAATATATCAACGCTATGGCTATTATGAAGAGCCAATTGCCATCAGCTCCACGATAGTTGTAAACCGCATTTTGCCAATTATCGAGAAGTTCTGGATGCGTGAAAACCTCGTAAAGTCCTACAGATACAATTATCAAATTCAAAAGCAAGTAGCTGGCAACCAAAAAAACTGCTATGTTAATAACTTCTCGGAAGCCCTTGAGAAAAATTGCTCCCAAGATAGCTATCAATGCCAAAGTCATCAAAATAGGGTGTTCCAAAAACGACAAATTGCCACGAACGAAAGGATTTTCAAGTATGTGCGCCGTAGCGTCAGCCGCTGAGAGAGTTATAGTAATTACAAAGTCTGTTGCTACGAATCCCAAAAGTATCAAAATAACTAGCTTTGCTCGCCAACGCGAAAAAAGCTCGCGAAGCATCGCAATTGAGCCTTCTCCATGAGGAGACTCAAGGGCTACGCGTCTATAAACCGGCAATGCTCCAAAAAGCGTAATTAAAACCAAAAATAGCGTTGCTATCGGTGAGAGAACACCTGCCGCTAGAAACGCTATTCCTGGCTGATAACCCAGAGTTGAAAAATAATCAACCCCGGTTAGACACATTACTTTCCACCATGGATGCTTTTTATGCTCGTCGGCTTTTTCCTTGCTTTGCGGGACTTCGGTTTTGAATGACTCAGCTAAAAACCAATCTCTAATTGTATTATGAGATGACTTCATAAGTCAGAGACCTTTTGAGAAAGCCTCAAAAGGTCTTTCAATGATTCACAAACTAAAAGCGATCAAAACTCAAAATTAGATTCTATAACTCTTCTCGAAAAGGTCAAGCCACCTAAACCTTGCAGAATCCGAGTTTGATAGCAAACCTTACCATCAAAGCGGTATGTTGCCATGTTTCTTTGGCGGATTTGTATCCCTTTTGTTTTGCAGTAGCTGTAGAGCCTTTATCAATTTAGGACGAGTTTGTGCAGGCTCAATAACTTCGTCAATGAAACCATACTCAGCGGCAACGTATGGATTTGCAAACTTCTCATTGAAAAGCTTTATCAAGCTTTGCCTCTTTTCTTCTGGATTTTCTGCTTCGGCTAATTCTTTTCGATAAAGCAGATTCACAGCTCCTTCAGCTCCCATAACTGCAATTTCTGCAGTCGGATAAGCAAAATTCACATCTGTTCTTAAGTGTTTGGACGCCATAACACAATAAGCACCGCCGTAGGCTTTTCGTGTAATGACAGTTACTTTCGGAACAGTGGCTTCAGCATAGGCATATATCAATTTCGCTCCATGCCTGATAATACCGAAGTGCTCTTGATTGACGCCCGGCAAAAATCCCGGGACGTCTTCAAACGTAACAAGCGGTATGTTGAAACAATCGCAAAAACGAACAAAACGCGCCGCTTTCACCGACGCATCAATATCCAAAACTCCCGCCAAATAAGCTGGCTGATTAGCAACTATCCCAACAGAAAATCCACCAAGCCTTGCAAATCCAATAACAATGTTCGGAGCGAAATGCTCTTGAATCTCAAAAAAGTAATGATCATCAACTACGGAGTGAATTATGTCTCTGATGTCATAAGGTTGAGTAGGTTCTTCAGGCACGACGTGGTTTAGTTTCTCATCGGTTCTGTTGTGCGGATCGTTAGTCGGCACAAACGGCGGATTTTCCATGTTGTTTGAAGGAATGAACGAAATCAACTCTCGAACAATTCTCAAAGCGTGTTCATCGGATTCAGCGGCAAAATGGGCAACACCAGACTTTGTGTTATGCGTCATCGCTCCGCCTAGTTCTTCTTTGGTTACCTCTTCATGAGTTACGGTTTTGATAACATCGGGACCCGTTATGAACATATAGGAAGTGTTCTTAACCATAATGTTGAAATCAGTAATCGCTGGTGAATAAACAGCTCCGCCCGCACAAGGTCCCATGATGCAAGAAATTTGCGGAACTACACCGCTTGCAAGAGTATTTCGCAAGAAAATATCGGCATATCCCGCCAAAGAAACGACACCTTCTTGGATTCTAGCACCGCCGGAATCGTTTAATCCGATGATTGGAGCGCCAACTTTCATCGCTAAATCCATTATTTTGACAATCTTTCGCGCATGAGCTTCCGACAAAGACCCACCGAAAACCGTGAAATCTTGTGCAAACACAAAAACTTGACGTCCGTCAATCAGTCCATGTCCCGTAACAACACCATCACCCAGATACTTCTGCTTATCTAATCCAAAATCGCTCGAGCGGTGAACAACGAATTTATCGAACTCTTCAAAAGTGCCTTCATCGAGAAGAAAATTGATTCTCTCGCGTGCGGTCATTTTACCGGAAGAACGCTGTTTTGCCAGCTTTTCTTCACCGCCGCCTTTTTCAGCAAGCAAATTTTTCTCTTTCAAAAGCTCAAGCTTTGTGGATTTCTGTTGCGGTTTCATAAAGCAATAGTTTAGTCTTTCTGAATTGGTTTGCAAATCCACTTCAAGCTGAGAAATTATGAGCAATTTGCGAATTTTACTTCTGCATTCTACTTTCGGCTTGTTCATTAGATTTGCTCAGCAAAGGCTTAAGAGCTTGATAGACGTTCTCCGCTACTACTTTCATGCCTTCAGCGTTCGGGTGGATTCCATCTGCTTGATTTAATTCTTTTTTCAAAGCTACTCCTTCAAGCAAAAACGGCATAAACGCAACATTGTATTTATCCGCCAGATCAGGGAAAAGAGTGTTAAAGTCGCGTTGGTATTCCCTGCCCATCGTAGGTGGTGCCAACATACCACATAGCAAAACTTTAATGTTTTTGCTTTTTGCTCGTTCGATAATTTGTGCAAGGTTTCGCTTTGTTTGTGAAGGCGGTATCCCGCGCAGCAAATCGTTTCCTCCCAAAGCCAAAATTAAAATCTCAACATTTTCCTGATCAAGCGACCAATCAATTCGTTCAAGCCCACCTTGCGTTGTATCGCCCGAAATACCAGCATTGATAACTTCATAATCGTAGCCTTCTGCATTCAATCTTTGTTGAAGCAAGTAAGGATAAGACTCCTTTTCGCTAAGACCGAATCCTACAGTTAGACTATCACCGAAGGCAATAATCTTAGGCTTTTTACTTTTTTCCTGTTTAATAACCTCAGATGAAGGTTTCTTTCTCTCTTTTCGATTATCAAACCCTTTCTCGCATCCTGCGAAAAATACAAGTGCAAAAATAAGCGACAAAAACCTCACAAAATTCTGATACATATCCCAAACACAAATTTGATGCCGTTTTCATCTGTTTTGTTGAGTCCTGATAGTTGATAATATAGAACTTGAATGATAGAACTGAAAAACGTAAGCAAAGTTGTTCGTTCAGGCAGTGAGGAGTTGAAGATTCTTGACCGCATCTCTCTTGAAATCCCAAGTGGTGAATTCGTTGCGATAACAGGCGCGTCGGGAAGCGGAAAATCAACACTACTTAGCTTGATAGCAGGCTTGGACTTGCCAACCGACGGGGAAATCAAAATTGACGGCGAAGAAATAACAAAGATGAGTGAAGATGAACTTGCTGAATTGCGTGGGGAAAAAATCGGCATTATTTTTCAATCTTTTCACCTGATCCCTTCCTTAACAGCTTTCGAGAATGTTTTGATTCCCATGGAAATCCGCAACATCAAAGATGCAAAAGAAAGAGCCTGGAAACTTTTGGCAGATGTTGACTTAACAAATCGCGCCCATCATTATCCTTCTGAGCTTTCTGGCGGTGAGCAGCAGCGAGTTGCAATTGCTCGTGCATTCGCAAATCAACCCAAAATACTGCTTGCCGATGAGCCTACAGGTAATCTCGACTCGCGCAACGGAGCACATGTGCTCGAACTGATGATGAAACTTCACTCGAAAAACCAAACTACTCTTGTTTTGGTAACTCACGATCAAGAGCTTGCAAAACATGCAGATCGGCAGATCAAACTACACGACGGTAAGATAATCAGTGACACAAAAGCTCTAAAATCTTTGAGAGTATGAACGAGAAACGCTTTTTGTTGAGTTTCGTATCTTGCTAAGCTTTTTCTGGGCTGAACATGAACTTCATCCTGAGTTTAACAACGCGAGAGATTCGTTTTTCATGGAAGCGACTTCTTTTTTTCTTCATTTGTATTTCCGTCGGTGTCGGTTCAATCGTTGCTCTTCGCTCTTTGATAAAAGATTTGAACAAAGCAGTTGCGGGCGATGCAAGACTACTTCTCACAGCAGATTTTGAAATAAGCTCAACAAGTTACTTCAGCCCGAACGAACTTGCAACGATAGAGAGCGTTCTAAGCAAGTCGGACATAGTCAAAGCAAGGACTGAAACTTTAACCACAAGTGCAATGGCACGCACGGCTGATGGAAAATTCCAGTTTGTTGAGCTAAAAGGCATCGAAGAAGGATTCCCGCTTGTCGGTGAATTTAGGCTTTACGATGACACACCTTTCGAGATGTCCCTACTAGCGAATAATGGCGCAGTCGTGCATTTTTCGCTTCTTGAAAAGCTAGGACTCAAAATCGGCGACATTATAAAAATCGGCACAGCAGATTTCCAAATAAGACATGCTTTCTACGAAGAGCCGGGCGGTTCGAGCGGTTTCAGATTAGGTCCACGCGTTTTTATTGAAAAACGCGCCTTTGATCAAGCTGGTCTCGCAGGCAGAATTCGCCGAAGAATTCTCTTCCGCACGTCGAGCGATCCAACCGAACTAGTTAGAGAACTCCGACAAAATTTGAAGGGCACAATCATAACGGTCAACTCCTACAAAGAAGTTCAAGAAAATGTTGGTAATCAGTTTGAACGAATAGAAAATTATCTTTCACTAGCAGGTTTTTTGATTCTCGTTCTAGGCGGTGTTGGAATCTGGAATGTTGCAAGAGCTTTCGTCGAACAAAGGCGCAAAACGATTGCGATTTTGAAATGTCTGGGATCAACGGGAGCAAAAATTTTAATCGCATACATACTTCAGATTTCGACCTTGAGCTTCTTAGGAAGCCTATTCGGTATTCTGATGGCGCAAGTTGCTTTGTGGATAATAAAATCGGGATTTTCCGAGTCGCTACCTGAAAAAATGTCCTATCTAGTTCAAGCGCCAGCCGCTTTGCAAGGACTTTTGCTGGGAATTTCAATCTCGCTTTTGTTCTCAATATTGCCACTCCTTCAAATACGCAATATAAAACCGAATCTGCTTTTGCGAGACGACAACAACCAACTTAGCCAAAAACTAGATAAGACAAAATGGGCGTTTGCATTTCTTTGTTTAACTTTTCTTTTAGGACTCTCAATTTGGCAAGCTGGCTCGATCAAGGCAGGGATTTTCTTTCTCACAGGTTTGGGATTAACAATTCTGGTTCTTTATCTTGCGGCATCTGCTTTGGTGTTTTGCTTGAGAAAATTACGAAATCCGTCGAATTTTGCTGTTTTTCAGGCAATCAATTCACTTTATCGGCCCGGAAATCAAACTAGGATAATTCTGTTAGTCGTCGGGCTAGGAGCTTTCGTTATATTTTCGGTTCAATCTTTACGGGAAAACCTTGTTCGTGAGTTTGATTTCTCACGCAATCAAAAACTCCCTTCACTCTTCGTGGTTGACATTCAACGCTCGCAGATAGAAAAAGCCTTGCAGATAACCGAGCAAATAACAGGTGAAAAACAAACTCCAATCCCGACTGTGCGCGCTAGAATCGTGGCAGTCAACGGCGAGCCTTTTGACTTTGAGCAGATCGAGGTTCGACAACAACAAGGACAAATCGGAAGAGAATTTGCCGTAACCTATCGAAACTACTTAGACGAAAATGAAAGTTTAATTGATGGTGAATGGTGGCAAGGCGTGGCTCGTTCAGAAGATGAAATCGAAGTTTCGGTTGAAGAAAACATGACTAGAACGTTAAAAATCGGTGTCGGTGATTATTTAACATTCGACATTTCGGGAAGAAAAATAGTCGCAGTCGTAAGTAGCATTCGCAAAATTGACCTACGAAACACCAGAACAGCATTCGTGTTCGTCTTTCGTCCAGGTTTGCTTGAGAAAGCACCACAAACATTTTTGCTTCCTATAACCAAAAAACTTTCGCTTCAAGAAAGAGTCGAACTTCAAAGAAGATTGCTGGAAGAATTTCCTAACGTTCAAATTTTCGATACTGCCGATATTCTAAATGCGATCGGGCGGTTGATTAACAATTTCGTATTAGCCGTTTCTTTCGTCGGTAGTTTCGTTATTTTGACAGGAATTTTAATTCTCATAGGTTCAATCGCACTTACGAAATCGCAGAGAATCTACGAAAATGCTATCTTGAAAACTCTCGGTGCTAATCGCCGGATTTTAGCTTTGATTCTTTCCCTTGAATACGTTCTCTTGGGTTTGCTCGCAAGCCTTCTAGGAAGTGTTTTTTCGGTTTTGCTTTCTTATTCAATCACTGAGCATGTTTTGCAAATAGACTGGCAAATGAATTTTCTTCCGCATCTGATTGGAACTTTCTTGATGACTTTCATCGTAGTTTTAGTTGGTATTTTGTCGAGTTTCGGTTTGATTTTCAAAAAACCGATAAATATCCTGCGTTCACAATGACTTTTGATTTGACGCAAGTTTCTTGCTAGTCTTAAGATTTTAGTAAGTTATCGCATAGTGATGAAAAGGATGGGATTTTCAACAATTGCGATTCATGTAGGGAACGAACCTGACTTGGCGACGGGAGCTGTAAGCGTGCCAATTTACCAAACCTCAACTTATGCACAGGAAGGCTTAGGTAAACACAAAGGCTACGAATACGCAAGGACTCAAAATCCGACACGCTCGGCTTTGGAAAGAAATATCGCTGCTTTAGAAGGTGCAAAATTCGGTTTTGCTTTTGCTTCAGGAATGTCCGCAATTGATGCCGTTTTGAAACTCGTTCGCACAGGAGATCATGTAATTTTAGGCGACAATACCTACGGAGGAACTTTTCGGCTCTTTAACAAGGTCTTGTCGAATTACGGGATTGAGTTCGATTTAGTTGACACCTCTAACCCTGAAAATGTAGAGCGAGCTTTCAAACCAAATACGAAAATGGTTTTCGTCGAAACGCCAACAAATCCTATCATGACGATTACGGATTTGAAAGCTGTTTCAGAAATTGCGCATCAGCGCGGTGCGAAGGTTGTTTGTGATAATACTTTCATGTCACCATATTTACAACGCCCAATGGAGTTTGGAGTTGATATAGTCGTCCATTCAACAACAAAATATCTAAACGGGCATTCTGATTCCGTCGGCGGATTCGTTGCTTTGAATGACGAAGAAGACGCTGAATGGATCAAATTCATACAAAACAGCGTCGGCGCAATTCTTTCGCCATTTGATAGCTTCTTGGTTTTGCGAGGAACAAAAACACTTGCAGTTAGAATGGAAAAACACGATCAAAACGGGCGTGCAGTCGCTTCGTATTTAGCAGATCATCCGAAAGTCAAGAAGGTCTATTATCCGGGCTTGCCTTCGCATCCGCAACACGAGTTAGCAAAGAAACAGCAAAAAGGCTTTGGCGGAATGATTGCTTTCGAGACTGGCTCGCTTGAAAATGCTCGAACCGTGCTAGAAAGTGTTCGACTTTGCACTCTAGCAGAAAGTTTGGGCGGGGTTGAAACTCTGATCTCTCACCCTGCCACAATGACGCATGCTTCCGTCCCAAAAGAAAGACGAGAAAAGCTAGGTATAACCGATGGTCTCGTGCGAATTTCTGTTGGTATAGAAGATGTCGAAGATATTATTGAAGATTTGGAACAAGCTCTTTCTAAGTTATAAATTATAATTCACGAGGAAACTATGCTGCTGGAAGTAGAGGTTCACGCTGCATCTCATATAGGCAGAGTTAGACAAGGAAATGAAGACAATTACCTTTTGCTAGACCTCCCAAACTCAAGAAAGTGGACAGCTCCGGAAGACGAATTTGAGGTCAGATCAAAATTCTTTCGAATAGATGAAGGCGGGATTGTTCTAGCTGTCTCAGACGGTATGGGCGGTGCTCTGGCAGGAGAAGTAGCAAGCAAAATGACAGTTGAAACTATCGGCAACAGACTGTTAGGAATCGCTTCCGAAAACCTCACAGTAACTCAGAATTCATCGCTGATCGAAAGACTCTATGAAGCAACCATATACGCTAACAAGGTGATACATACCGAACAACGAAGACGCCTCGAATATAGTGGCATGGGCGCAACGTTGACGGGCGCCAGCATAACCGCAGACGCGGTTGACCTGATCCAAATCGGTGATAGCCGCGGCTATCTCATAAGGAATGCACAAATCCGTCAGCTTACTAAAGACCAATCTTTAGTTCAACAGCTAATAGATGCTAATCAAATTCGTCCTGAAGAAGCCGAAAACCATTTGATGAAAAACGTGATTCTACAAGCTCTCGGTGCCCAAAGCGACATTTACCCTGTTGTCGTAAGGTTTTACCCACAACGCGACGATATTTTGCTTTTGTGTAGTGATGGACTTTCAAATAAACTGCGCGCTAACGACATGCTCAACATAGTGCTTGAGAATTTAGATGATCTGAAAAATGCTTGCATCTCTTTAGTCAGGCAAGCTAACGAACGCGGCGGTGAAGATAATATAACAGTTGTCTTAGCCAGACTTAGAGGAAGTGCCCTGCCTGAACCAACAGAGGATGAAGTAAAAGTCGAACAAATAAGTTTTGACTCAATTCACGACACAACCGAAGAAGACACGGGCGAATTATAACAACACCAAAACCTCCTAAAGTATATTCAAAAAAAACATATCTTCGCTTGACTTTACGCTAGCTTTGAATATAATTATAGGCGGCGAATCACCCTAAGCACTTTTACATGCTCTATAAAAGGCTTGAAGAAGCTAGTTTGTTTAAGCATTACGTTGTTGAGTTCGACGGGCGTAGAACTTCCTCGGTGATTCAGAAATTAGAAATCACACAAAAAACAAGTCAACCAGAATAAATTATCAGGAGAGCAGATATGAAAATAGGAAAAGACGAACGTGGTTCAATCGTAGTATTAACACTGCTTATTCTTGCGCTTCTAGCGGCATTTGTTGCTTTAGCGGTAAACCGCGCTACATCAGAAACACTTACAACTACGAATGATGTTATCGAAACTCGAACGTTTGCCGCTGCGGAAGCAAGCCTAGAAGTAATGACACGAGAATTCGACAAAATTTTTGAACAAAAGTTAGCACCTGAACCGAGTGACTTAGATAGGGTTAGAACAGTTTCTGTTCCAGGTTTTAGCGATTATGAATTCAATCAAAGTGTCGTCAAGACAAAAGATAGTAAAGTTGTTGATATGACAGGCACTCTGTTGAAGGGATTGAAAGCGATAAGAGATGAGTGGAAATTTGAAACTGTAGCTACTGATAGAAATTCCGGTGTGCAAGTAGCCTTAAGACGCTGGATTTACAATAACAGAATTCCCTTATTCCAATTTGGGATTTTCTACAACGGCGATTTAGAGTTCTACCCTGGTCCGCCTTTTCAATTTGGTGGACGCGTCCACAGTAATGGAAATATATTCTTCATGGCGATTAACGGATTGTGGTTCTCATCGAGAATTTCAGCGCATAAACACATAATAACTGATGTTCTCAGAAACGGCCTCTCGGTATTCGATCAACAATGCCGACCTAATCCCTGTGATAGAGTTTACATCAAAGACGCTGCCGGTAATTACGTTCAACTCAGATACAACATGGGAAGCCTCCTCTCAACTCCAAATGGCACTCCTATCTTGGATTCCACCTATCCGAGACTATACCTTAATCCCAACTGGAATACTTACCAGCAACTTTTCCAAGGCAATCTCCTAGCAAACACTGATAAACTCAACCTGCCTCTCGTAATAGGTGGTGGCGCAAACATTAGATATATTGACTTAATAAAACGAGCCAAAAACGTGGGTGATCTTCACAACCTCAATGGTTCAATCGTTCCCGTCACATCAGCTACAGCGGATAATTTGATCGTCAGAAGCGAACGATACGCAAACAAGAAAGGCATACGTATAAGTCTAGATGATGAACAAAGGAGACTTCCGGGATGTGCTAACGCGACAGGACAGCCAAGGAGAGAATGCGGAGTTCAACTAGCCGGACCTGGTAACGACGGCTACCAACCTCTCCCAATGAATGACGGACGCCAAGCCACCAGAGTTAATGGGATTAGATTGAGAGGTGGTTCCGCAAGCACCAGACAAGTTTGGATCAAGATCGAACTAGTTGATACAAACGGAACCATAGATGTAACGGAAGATATTTTGAGTTTAGGAGTTACCGAGCCTTTGAATCCCGGTGATCCTAATGATCCCGATAGTCGCTCTATAATCAAAATACAAAGATTTTTCATTCCCGGAATTCAGCTAACGCAAACCGACAATCGCCATCTCACCTATGAAAACGGCAGAAACATGGTAGTAGTAGGGCAGGATACGACCTTCCCCGGTGAACCTAGCAGAAACTTCAACGGACGCTCAGTAGTTCCATTCCCAATAAAAATGTTTGATACCAGAGAGGGTGTGCCTGACGATACAGCAACGCTTCTTGTCCCCAGCAATACAGTGCCTTGGGCTGGCGTGATGAGCATTATAGATATTGATATAGCTAACTTAAGGAAACTACTGATGGGCGACTTTGACTCAATAATGCCACAAAGCGGCACTCTCTTCTCTGATGCAAATAGAGACAGAAACGATAGAATCAGAAAAGGCTTAACAGCGGCCGACATTCCTGAAGCGAAAGGATGGGTTCTCTACATATCTGATCGTCGTGGCGATAGAGATTTTGACGGTCAATATGACATGGAAGACGTCTATCCAGATAACCTCCTCTTAGCATCGTTGGAAGATGTAAATGACAACGGACGTCTAGATGTTGATTTCGGCAGAGAAGCTCCTAGATATACTGATTACGATACAGATTTTCCATCTTGCGCTGTAATTGATCATCCCTACTATCGTCGTGGTGTTCGTTTGATCAACGGAACAGTGCTACCAGGAAGATATGATGCCGCAAACCCTGCTAACACAAAAGGCTTTACTGTTGCTTCTGAAAATGGGGTTTACGTCAGAGGCAACTACAATGCAACAGGAGTTAACAGAAACGGTCTTTCTTCTAGTGAGGTAACTCCACCCGAAAGATACCTGCCTTACAACACTGTCAATCATATTCCGGCGTCAATAGCCGCTGATGCAATTACAATCCTGTCAAATTCATGGCAGGACTCATATAGCTTTCGCTATCCCTATACAAGAGCAAACAGAAGACCAAGCGAAACAACAATTCGCTTCGCTATGCTAGCAGGTGATGCTAGAAGTGGTTTAGATGGGAATCCACATCAAGGTAGCTATTACCTATATCGAAGATTGAATGGTGGTGTTCATAATTTTAAGCGCTTTCTCGAAGATTGGGCAAGCACCGTTCCTCTGCACTACACAGGGTCGTTGATAAATCTGTATAACTCTCAAAACAACAACGGAACTTTCAAATGCTGCACGAGAGTTTATTGGCCTCCGCATAGAGATTGGTCGTTTGATACATCGTTCCTTGATCCAGATCGCCTGCCACCTGGAACACCGTTCATCCACAATATACAGCTTACCGGTTTCCAAAGAGTAAACTAAACATTCCTTCCGCCTTGGAAATCAGGGATTTCTGCAATTGGAAATCCCTGATTTTTTTCTTTCAGAACCATCTGCCCTTCGCATCTTTTATAACGACCTTAGCCGTGTTAAATCCAGATGCCGCAAAGACCCCGCCCCCGGGATGAGTCGAAGCACCTGTAAGGTAAAGATTTTTTATTGGTGTTCTATAAGCCGACATTTCAGGCAAAGGACGGAATAAAAACATCTGATCAATGTCCATTTCAACATGCATAACATTTCCTCTTAGCAATCCAATTCGCTGTTCTAAATCCACCGGTGATTGAACAAAATAATCAATGATTGAATCTTTGACGTTGGGAGCGTAAGAGTTGACAACACTTATCAATTTCTCAGCTTCGGCATGTTGAATCTCTTCCCATGTTTTTCCATTGGAAAGCTGATATGGATAGTATTGTCCCCAGATAAAAAGCGTGTGCTTGCCTTCTGGCGCAAGAGTTGAATCAACTGCCGAAAAAGTCATCGCCAAAGCGCAAGGATTCTGCGACGGGATGCCTTGTAAGTAATCTGTATAGGCTCTTTCAAGATACTCAAGCGAAGGGCAAAGTAGTTGTAATCCGCGATGGCATTCAGCCGCTTTTCCGCCAGAAGGCGCCGCTACATAATCAGGCAGTTGACTGATTGCACATCGAACAATCATGCCAAAACCATTGCCAATACGAACATTTTTTATTCTTTCTGCTAACCCTGAAGGTAAATTCTCTTCCCCAATTAGGTTGATAAAAGTCGTAAAAACATGCGCATTAGAAATTATCCGTTCTGCTTCGATTTTTTCTCCATCTTTCAAAACCACTGCTTTAGCTTTTCCATTTTTTACTTCAATCTTTGAAACCTCGGCATTAACTCTAATTTCTCCTCCAAGGTGCTTTAGACATTTAGCCATTGCTTGAGTCAAAACGCCGCTTCCCCCGCGCGGACGCTTTACCCCTGAACGATGAATCATAGCATGCCATCCGAGAAAGTTGCCCGAAGCCATTGCAGTCGGCGGTGGACCACTTTGCGCCGCAAGCCAACAAAGCGCTGAGCGAACTCCTTCATGCTTGAAAGTCTCACGAACAAGTGCGCCGTAACTTGTGAATATCTTTCTGACGCTTTCAATCGGATTTTCAGACCTACCGCCTAATATCAAGTGTCTCAAAAGATTCAGCGGCGTAGGCGGCTTCAAAAATGCTTCAAAAACACCTTCATTTAGCCTTTCCCATTCACGAATAAATTTTTTGTATCTTTCAGCATCTTCAGGTGAGACGGTTGCTATTGATTCACAAGTTTTGTCAACATCTTTCCAAAAATAAATTGCACCTTTGCCATCAGGCATCGGAGCAAAAGCAAAGGGATCGCAATCAATGTATTCAAGCCCAAATTTTTCAAGCTCTAAATCCTTGATTACAGGCGTTAAGTGAATCATTATGTGAGCCGATGAACCAACATCTATTTTGTAACCCGGGATTATATTCTCTTCCGTGCAAACGGCACCACCGACTATGTGCCTTCTTTCCAGAACCAAAACCTTCAAACCCGCTTTTGCCAAATAACATGCGCAAGTCAAGCCATTATGCCCTGCGCCTATTACCACGACGTCGTATTTGCTAGCCATAAAGTAAATTTTCCGATAAGCCAAAGCGGTTGTAAAATATCATCCATGTTTCTCCGCAAAGATTTTGCAAAACCATTTGTATTTGCCGTTATACCACTTCTTTTATTCTCATTCATCAATGCCCAAAACCGAATTCCAACATCGGTAATTCTACGCATAGTCCGTGCAGAAGACGAAAGGAGATTTGACGATGAGTTGGAATCACTTCTTAAAAGCAAGAACCCACAAATCAGAAAACGTGCGGCACTAGCGGCTGGTAGAATAGGCGACGAAAAGGCTGTTGAGATTTTGAAAATCTTATCCGAAACCGATCCGAACGAAGAAGTGCGTCTGAATGCCATCTTTGCTCTAGGAGAAATCGAATCGGTAAAGGCATCAGATACAATCTTGAAA
The DNA here is from genome assembly GCA_003697135.1 of Acidobacteriota bacterium. GTDB lineage: Bacteria > Acidobacteriota > Blastocatellia > Pyrinomonadales > Pyrinomonadaceae > J014. The sequence continues at coordinate 46,043 of RFGC01000043.1, read as the reverse complement.
CTCCTAAAGGACAAAAGCCTTGCGGACACTTTGCGCTCCCGCGCCGTCGAAGCGGCAGGGAAAATTGCCATGGCAAATCCCAAAACAAAAGAAGCAGAAGATTTGGGCGAAGCTATTCTCGACCTTATGGAATCTGAAGAAGCAAGACCAAAGCAAAGTAAGCAAGTTATACTTTTGGGTCTTACAGCCATATTCCGCGCCCGCCCTGAAAATGGTGATTTGGTAGTCATGAGATTTTTAACTAATCTCGACGCTCGTATTCGAGCCGATGCCGCGAATGCACTTGCCCGAATGAGATCGAAAATCGCCGTCGAGCAACTGCAAACAATTCTTCTTACTGACTCCGACGCAATCGCACGCGCCAATGCCGCACGCGCCCTTGGCGTAACCGAAAACAAAACTTCAGTTCCGCTACTGCTTGAAGCCGCACTCGGCGACGATGATTTAAGAGTGCGCGTTTCTTCCATTCGTGCTTTAGCCACTTTGGAAGCTAAAGAAATAGCGCCAGAACTTCTCAAAAAAGCTCAAACCATCTTTGAAAACTACAAAGAATCTAGGTTTAGAAATCCAATAGAGCAAAACGAACTTTTTGAACTTATTAGCGCTCTCGGCTCTTTGCTTTCTGAATCAAACAATAAGGATTTTCTCGATCTAATCGGAAAATTAAGACAAAGAGTCGCAAATCCTGCACCTGAAATCGAGATAGCCTTCGCAAAAGTTTCACCTCTCGAATATCTCGAAACCATCGAAAACGAAAAGCAAACTGATTGGCGTTATTTTTCTGCCGTCTCTCAAGCTCTTGAAGCTATCTCTTCCAATTCGCAAATTAGAGAAAAGGCTTTGAAAATTCTGCAAAATTTTTTGAAAAAAGCACCACCAATGGCGCAACCAAACGTTTTATCGGCTTTTGCATCTTTTAAGTCTGAAGAAACCGAATCGGTGCTGATTAAGTCGCTGGAATCTTCAGACGTCTTCATTCGCACCGCAGCGGCTGAACTTCTTGCGAAAGAAGCACCAAACGAAAAAATCACAAAGGCTCTGGAAATTGCCTTCAAATACTCGATGCAATCAGATACCGATTATGACGATGCTCAGATCGCAATCCTTTCAGCCTTGACAAAACTTGATAAGGAAAAAGCGATTCCGACTTTGCAACTTGCTCTATCATCTCCTAATTTTCTAGTTCGCCGCCACGCTGCTAATCTGATAAAGCAAAATGGATTGACAAACCAATTTTCGGACATTGAAAAGATGGTCGGGATTGTAAAGCCTCATTCTCCGAACATCAAAACAAAGCTAGGTCAAGTGACAAACAAGAAGGCTGACTATTTGCGTGCGATTTCACGCCGCAATGGAACGTTGAAAGCAATCGTAACAACCGAAAAAGGCGATTTCACCATTTCACTCATGCCTGAAGAAGCTCCGCTAACAGTTGATAATTTCATCAAACTTGCTCGAAAAGGATATTTTGACGGATTGGAAATTCATCGTGTCGTGCCGAATTTCGTAATTCAAGATGGCGATCCGCGAGGCGACAGCAACGGTGGTCCGGGCTGGCAAATCAGATGCGAAATAAACATGCTACCCTACGATAGAGGAGCTGTCGGCATGGCTTTATCAGGCAAAGACACAGGCGGCTCGCAATGGTTCATAACTCATTCACCTCAACCACATCTTGACGGCGGCTATACAGTGTTTGGCTACGTAAACGAAAATGATATGAAAGTCGTTGATTCCATAGTCCGCTGGGACAAAATTCTTAAAGTTCGTATAGTCGAAACTAGCAACCGAAGCATCAAAAAGAAAAAATGAAAATCGAGGGAAGCAGATGAATCAAACAGCGCTTGAGTTAGAGAAAATCAAACAGTCAAACGAACAAAGAAAGCAAGTGGAGATTGAGGAAAGCCTAGAAAAACTTTCGGAATACTTAGACGGTCTTTTCCGCATTCCGGGAACAAAATGGCGATTTGGCCTTGATGCACTCGTCGGTCTAATCCCGAATTTCGGAGATACACTAACAACGCTGATTTCATTCTACATATTGATTGCAGGTGTTCGATATGGTGTTCCCAAAATCACGCTCCTGCGAATGGCAATGAACATCGCAATAGATTACATAGTTGGTGCAATTCCCTTTGTTGGCGACGCTTTCGACTTTTTCTGGAAGGCAAATAAGCGAAACTTAGATTTAATCAGAGAAAGAGCTACAAAAAAGAACGCTGGCACAACCAGCGATTATATTTTTGTCTTTGGAATCATCGGCTTGCTAATATCACTTCTGATCGGCTCGATCCTCGCAAGTCTCTATCTCATTTCGCTGATAATCGAAATTCTGCGAAACCTTTAGACAAAAGACTCTCTAACAATTCAAAGTTTATGGCTAAAAACGAAGGTATCGGAAATTTTCAAATTTTTGCGCTCGAATCAAAAACTTGCACCCTGACTAAAGCCTTGCTTTCTATCAGTTTGTTTCTAAGAGTTCTTCGAGCTATCTCACGCACCTTTGTCGAAACGGCTTCCTTGTCTTCTTGATCGCATTCAATCCAGATTTGATCACGAACAAAACTGACGAGTTTAGCCGATGTCCCTCTCAAACCGTAGTAAAGATTCGCAAGAGTCATTTTTAGAATATCGGTTAGCGTTGCTTGAATCGCAAAAGTCCTCGCCATTCTGATTGCGCCTAGCTTCTGCGATTCAATTCTCTGATCAAAACGAAACCTATAAACTCTTCCAAAAGCACTTCGGATTTCCTCTTTCTCGTTCACAAAATCCGAAATTTTCATCAACCACGAACTAAGTTTCGGAAAAGCTCGAAAATAAAGCTCCATTAAATCTTCCGCTTCTGACTGGTTAATGCGGTTTATTCTTGCAAAATAAGAAACACCAATACCGTAAACAATGGCATGATGCAAAAACTCTACCGCCAAAGCCTCACTAGAACTACCGAAAAGCTCTAAAGCCATAGCTTTGTAGAAATCCGATGGCTCTGAAGCTTTCTCTAACAACTCAGCAAATTTTTCTTCTTCTGATAAGTGAGCCATTACAGCTACTTCTAACAAAGGATAATCTAGAACGATCAGACTCCTCGACTCAGGAACGGAAAAATGATAGCTATAGTGCTTGTTGCCGATGAGTTTATGCAGTTTCAGATTGCGGCAACCTATGCGAGCAAAGGGACTTGTGATCTGCCTAAAATCAGGATAAATGCGATTGTCTCTTGTAACTTTCAAAAACTCCTTTCCCAAACTAGAAAGCGTATCCGATGCGGCAAGATAATCCAGCACTTTTTCAGCAACAGGATAGTCCTTTGCCAACGATTGAAGTTCCAATAAACTTAATTCAGAACCGGACCCGATTGGAACGCCATTCTCACGCAGAAATCCAAGAATTTTCTCTGATGAATCAAGTTCGATGTATTGGGTAAGCCCTCCGAAAAAACTAACTTGAGTTTGCCGGCTTGCTCCTATATCTTCTAGGATTTTTTGTGAGACCTCTTCTAAATCCTCTAATCGTTTAGCCCAAGCAGACGAGTTCAAATAAAATCCGTTAATCTCCATTGCTACAATCGGCATTACACATTCAAATTCGATCTTGGCTACTTCGGCTAAATCTCTATCCTCTAATTTTTTGTTAAGTTTTTCATACAGTTGCCAAGCAACAATCGAATCGTAAGCAGCATATCTCAGCTGAGAATCTGTCAGCTCAGGAGCGCTCCAATCAGAAGTCTGCTCTCTTTTATCCATGTTGATGTTGAGAAAATGCGAAGCTACATCAGCAAGTCCATGCTTTCTGTCTTGATCGCCGAACCAAAGCAATTGACTTGCAAGATAGGTATCAAATATCCCACCTATCTCTACTCCCAAACAATGGTAAATCCACTTTGCATCAAACTTTGCATTGTGAATTACCTTTATAGGTTTTGAGCTTCTTAACAAATCTCGCAAAGGCGTAAGTCTTTCATCGTTACGAAGAGAAGCATTTTTCTTAGTGCTGTCGTCAAATTTTTCGCCAAAACAGTTTAGATCAACAATTCTTGTTTCTTTTCCATCGCTCAGTTGAAGAAGCCTTAAATTCCCTTGGTATGGGTCAAGCTCCGTCGTTTCCGTATCCAAGCCAACATATTCAGCAGAAGAAAAGAGTTTGCAAGCTTGAAGCAATGAATTTTCGTCTTTTACAAGCTGATAATAGATTTCCATAAAACTAACAAAAAGCTTACAAAATTTCTTGATTTCATCAAAAATTAGCAAATCTAGCAGTTGACATCCCTAATTTTCTGCTCCTATCATAATCTACGAAACTTGATAAATGAAAAAATTCCAAAACGGAGGCGACGAAAGTGTTAACGGGAACTTGTCCAGTATGTGACGCAGAAGTATATGTTGATCCAGATTCTGAAAATGGAGACCTCGTAACTTGCGAAGATTGCGGTATTAGCCTTGAAATCGTAAATCTTTCTCCCGTCGAATTAGAAGAGGTTTACGAAGACGAGGATTACGATGAAGATTATGACGAAGATTATGATGATGACTATGACGATGAAGATTATGACGATGATTATGATGACGATTATGATGAAGATTATGATGACGACTACGACGACTATGACGACTACGACGAAGACTACGATGACAGATAGGCTTTTAACCGCTCACTTTTTTCGTTGTAAAAACTGATAACCCATTCGGTTTTGTCTAACTAGATAATTTCTTTTTGTTTTTATTTGAACCGTGCGAAACTTCCCATCTTTTTTGCTCTCTTCCGAAGGATAGAAAGCAAAAAGATAAGTGCCTTTTATTTCGCTGGCAAGCAGGTCGAGAATGGCTTTTAGTCCTTCTTTGGTCGGATAAAAACTCTTGCCGCCTGTTTTTTCCATTAGACCGCTCGCTTCAAGTGGTGTGAGAATTGGTCTTCTGATTTGAAAATTGAAACCCGAATAGGAAGGCAAAATGATACTGTAAACTGTAACTCCTGCATCGTTGGCACTCTCGATAACTGTTTTTGGAGAAACAACATCACCTACAGGAAACCCATCTGTTATCAAAACCACAACTTGCCTTGTAGGCTTTCCATCTATGACTTTTGGAGTTTTTCTCTGCAGAAGTCTTACAGCCTCATAAGCGGCATCGTAAGCATGAGTTGACAGTCCATCTTTTTCATGTTCAAATCTCAGAAGACTTTTTCTAATCTTTTCGGGTTTGTTAGTAAAAGGCAGAATCGTTTTAACTTTCATTCCAAATGTCATAACTGCAAAATAAGATTCATAGTTTGCTAGTTTCTCTATGAACTGCCCGAGTATGAATCGTAGTTTTTCGAGTTCCTCATTTGTGATGCTTCCCGAAACATCTATTGCAAGCACCATAAAAAGCGGACGAGCTTTATCCTTCGACTGCATCGGCTCAAAAAAGTCGAAACTTCTTTCAACACCATCTTCAAGAATTTGAAAATCCTCTGCCCGAAGCCCTGTAATAGGATTTCCTGACTTATCAGTTACTACAACTTCAAAAGTCACCAGATCAGTTTCCACCCTTATAACGTCTGAAGAGACTAAATTATCACCATCTTGTGCAAACGCAGGTAAGAAACATAAAACAAGTAAAACTGCTGCATGCAGAAACCGTATTCTCATCGTTTCTTCAAATTTTTTCACCTTGTAAGTCGGTTGTCAAAAACACAGCTAATTTGCTTCGATAAAAAGTCTCAAAAAACTTCGTCCATTCCGAGAAAAATTTTGTCTTATATTCTGAAAGCGGTAAAGCCGCTAAAACAATAGAAAGGAGAAAAGATATGAAGAGAATTGGATTAGTAACTTTTGTTTTTGTTTGTTCGTTGATTCTAGGGTCTGCTTTGAGCTTTGCACAAAAAGGTGATGGCTTCAAGAACAACGACAGAGACGAAATCAAGTGGAAACCGCTTGTTGGTCGAATCGCCAATGAGCTAGGTTTGACTGATGAGCAAAAAGCTCAGATCAAACAAATCTACGAAACAGAAAGAGAAAAAATGCGCGCACTAAAACAAGAAATGCGCCAAATACACAGACAACTTTCAGAACAAGGCAAAGACGGCATCTTCAATGAAGCTCTAGTCACCCAGCTTGCAAGCAGGCAAGCCGAGCTTACAAAGCAAATGATTATCGAAAAGGAAAGAACAAAGGCTTCAGTCTTTGCAGTCCTAACACCTGAACAAAGAGAAAAACTTCAACAATTCAAAACAAGCTTCAAAGATAGATTCAAGCCCAGAATGAGGCAAAAAATGAATCTTCCCGAAAACAATAATTAAACACGACAACCCTCCTCAAAACTCATGGGCGACCCTAAAACTCGGGTCGCCTTTTTGTTAGAAACCCACAAACTCTTTTGACAAAAAACCGAGGACATGATAGTTTCTAGTCAAACAGAGCTTGAATCTCTAATAAAAGCACTTGGGCAGGTCTTAAAAGGGCAAAACGAAAAACTATCAGAGTTTTTGACTTACGAAATTGGAACAGACTAAATGAAAAGGCCCTTGCATATTCAAGTAGAATGGGATAACAAAGATCAAAATATCATTTGCCATCTACCACTAACCTCACCAACATCAAGAGTGCGCTCGAAGCCTTAATGTTCAGAAATCCCTTTGTTACTATTCCCTGCCCATCTTATGCTTAAATAAAAACTTGATGAATCCTGCACAGATAGAAATTCCTGATAGTCTCAAAACTCTATCCAGAAGGCTTGCGAGTCTTCTGAAAGCAAATAGTAGCATCTCGCTAAAAGGCTTAATTTCAACTTCTGCAAAAGCATTCTTTCTTTCTCAATTGCAACAAGAGTTAAATGCTCCCCTTGTCGTGATAATCGCCTCGAACGATGAACTTGAGACTTGGCAATCGGATTTAGAATTTTTCATAAAAAAACAGAATCGCTTTGTCTTAGCCTTTCCATCTCAAAAAGAAAACTCAAAACCTCTGACAGAAACGAAACCTTCAACTCTTTCGCAAATAATCTCGATTCCTGCTTTTGAAACCAGCGTTTATTCAGGCACATCACCGCATCTTGAAACGCAAGAAGAGCGTGCAGTGGCTTTGTGGAGACTTGCGACTAAAGCTCAAGAAAAGCCATCTTTCATTCTAATTTCCGCAAAGGCACTTCTAATGCGCATTGCCTCACCATCGGAAATCAAAAATTACAGCCTCAGCCTTAAAGTCGGAGAGGATGTAGAGCTTGAGAAGTTCATAAAAAAACTAATCTCAAGCGGATATGTTCGAGAAGAACCCATTTACGGACAAGGACAATTTTCTTTGCGCGGCGGCATCGTTGACGTTTGGTCTCCTCACGAAGATTTGCCTTTCCGAATCGAATTCTTCGGTGACATGGTTGATTCAATCAGAAGATTCGATCCCAACACTCAACTTTCCGTCGAAAAAATCGAATCTGCATCAATCGCTCCAATGAGGGAATTTTTCTTTGATGCAGAAAAACTCAAAGAGTGGGGAAGAATCGTTAGAGAAAAGTTTTCCGCTGACTCTGAAGCCTTCGCAAGATTCAAAAGAAGCATAGAAGATTACACAGCCTTCACCGATGAAGGCGAAGCATTTCCGGGCATTGAGTTTTTGCTACCAATTGCTTTCCCGCTTAAGTCAACAATCTTCGACTATCTCCCCAGCGATTGCGTTCTTACAATTGATGAACCTTCGATGATTGAACAAAATCTCATCACTGAAAAAGAAAAACACATAAGCCAATTCCAAGAAGCATTTCAAGCCGATTGTATCTGCCCGAAACCAGAAGAGATTTTCCTGAGCGAAGAAGAGTTTCGCGAAAAAATCCGTCAGTTCAAACGAATTGAGATGAGACTGCTGGGCATAGAAGCCGCACTTACGGACGAACCTTTCAGGATCGCCGACTTGACTAATAAATCCGCTTTTCTTTTTCAGGATTTCGCAAATGAAGTAGAAATAATTTCGCGCTCAACAAGAAAATTCAACGGCAATTTACGCGAGTTCATTAACGAACTTAAGGCTTTTGATTCAAAAAGAGTAATAGTTGCAAACTCTGAAGGAATAGCAGGAAGAATCATTGAGATTTTGAGGGATTACGAAATAAATGCACATTTAGCTGAAAGTTGCGATTTCGACCGTCCGATTTCAATCGTAGTTGGCAAGCTATCGAGCGGATTTGAATTTCCTTCGCTAAAGCTAATCTTTCAAACGGAAGAAGAGATATTCGGCGAAAGCAAGGCGTTAACTTTAAGACCAGACGAAAGAGCGCAATCAAAACGAAGAAGCATAAGCGCTTTTATTTCCGATTTTCGCGACCTAAAACCCGGCGATTATGTTGTTCACGTAGATTATGGCATCGGGCGCTTCGAGCAATTGAAAAAAGTTGTCCTAGACGGCATCGAACGCGAATTCTTGGTTTTAGTCTATGCCGACAATGCAAAACTCTTAGTGCCTGTTGAAAGGCTCGACCTAGTTTCAAGATACGGCTCTGCTGAAGGGAAACAGCCTTCGCTTGATAAGTTAGGCAGTATAAATTGGCAGAAAACGAAATTGCGCGCCAAAAAAGCGATGCGCGAAATGGCAGATGAACTTTTGCGTCTCTATGCTGAAAGAAAACTAGTCAAAGGTTTTGCTTTCTCAAAAGATACAGTTTGGCAAAAGGAATTTGAAGAAGCATTTCCATACGAACTAACGCCTGATCAAGCCATAGCCATCGAAGCTGTCAAGAAAGACATGGAGCAAGACTCACCGATGGATAGGCTCATAGTCGGCGATGTTGGTTACGGAAAAACAGAAGTTGCAATGCGTGCCGCTTTCAAGGCCGTCATGGACAATAAGCAAGTTGTCGTTTTAGCTCCTACAACAGTTCTTGCATATCAACATTTCGAGACTTTCAAAAGCAGATTTGCCGCTTTTCCAGTAAATATCGAACTTTTGTCGCGATTTCGTTCAAAAGCTGAACAAAAGCAAATTCTAAAATCGCTAGAAGAAGGCAAGATTGATATTTTGATCGGAACCCATCGGATTTTTTCAAACGATGTTAGAATCCCCAGACTTGGGCTTTTGATAGTTGATGAAGAACAGCGTTTCGGTGTAGCGCATAAGGAAAAACTCAAGAAAATGAAAAAAGCAATTGATGTTTTGACCTTAAGCGCAACACCAATCCCACGAACGCTTAACATGGCTTTGATGGGCTTAAGAGATATTTCAATCATAGAAACACCACCACGCGACCGCTTAGCGATAAACACTCAGATTGTCCAATTCAGCGAAAAAATCATAAAAAATGCAATAGAACAAGAACTTGCGCGCAGCGGGCAAGTCTTTTTTATTCATAACCGCGTTGAGACGATCGAATATATTGCCTCAAAGCTCAAGCAAATAGTTCCACAAGCTCGAATCTGCATAGCACATGGGCAAATGAATGAAAAAGAAGTTGAGAAAACAATGCTTGATTTCATTGATTACAAATACGATGTTTTGGTAGCAACAACGATAATTGAAAACGGGATTGATATTCCGCGAGCGAACACAATAATCATCAATCGTGCCGACACATACGGGCTTGCACAGCTTTATCAACTTCGCGGGAGAGTTGGACGCTCGAATCGGCGTGCATACGCATATCTTTTGATACCTTCGGAAGCGGAACTTTCCCCGATAGCAAGGCGCAGGCTGGCGGCGATACGTGAATTTTCTGATTTAGGTGCAGGTTTCCGCCTTGCCGCTCTCGATCTGGAGCTACGCGGAGCAGGAAATCTTCTAGGTGCAGAACAATCAGGACACGTTGAAGCACTCGGATTCGAGCTTTACGTCAAAATGCTTGAAAGAACAATCCGTGAACTTCAAGGCGAAATCATAGAAGACGAGGAAAGCATTTCGATCAATCTGGGTATTCCCGTATTCATTCCAAACGAATATATCAGCGAAACCTCGCAAAGGCTCAAAGTCTATAAACAAATCGCTTCGGCAAAATCTAATGAAGAATTGGAGCAAATACGCGAATCACTTAGCGATCGCTACGGTAAAATACCCGATTCTGTGAATAATCTACTTGCCTATTCAAGATTAAAAATCCTAGCCGAACGCCTTAGAGTCATTTCAATTGACAAAACACAAAACAAAGTAGCAATCAAGTTCAGCGATAAAACAACCGCTTCACCCGACAAGCTCATCGAATTGCTTAAAAACAACAAACAAATTAGGTTTTCACCAAACGGAATTCTGTATGTTACTCTTGAAGATGACGATCCGATTCGCAAAATCGAGGAGATTCTTAAACAAATAGCAGATTTTTAGGAAAGAATGACGAATAATCATGACGAAGGCAAACGAAACATCTCTAGTGAAAAAAGGAGACTGGCAAATGATAAGAAAGTTTTTATTTTCGCTTTTCTTTTTAGTTTTTGCATTTTACGTAGGCAAGGCTCAAGAAACAGAAGCAGTTGTAATTGATGAAGTTGTTGCACAAGTAAACGACGGAGTTATAACACTTTCGCGCGTCAAACGCGAGATGAAACAACTGGCAGATCAGTTAGTGCGTGAAGGGAAAACTCCTGAACAAGCACAAACAGAAGTTCAAAATAAACAAGGTGAAATAATCGCAAGCCTCATTAACGATGAATTATTTCTTCAAAAGGCAAAGGAACTTGGCTTGGATTCTGAAATAGAAGCACAGATAAACCAAAGATTCTTGCAAATCATGAAAGAGCAGAACATAAAGTCGCTAGAAACCCTAAGGGAGGAAATGAGAAAAGTTGGCATTGACCCAGACGAACTCAGGCAATTTTGGCGTAGGCAGTTAAGCCGCGATTATGTCCTTCAACGCGAGGTTGATGCAAAAATCTATTGGGGCACAACAAGCAAGGAGATAAAGGATTACTACGAAAAGAACAAAGCCAAATTCACAAGACCAGAGACCGTAACTCTTTCGGAAATTTTCTTAAGTTTTGCAGGGCGAAATGAACAAGAAGTTAAGGAAAAAGCCAATAAACTTGTAGCACAACTGCGTGCTGGTGCTGATTTCGTCAAGCTAGCACTCGAAAACTCTGACCGCCCTGATGTTCAAGTAACCAAAGGAAAACTGCAAACCTACAAAATGAGCGAGATTGACGAAAATTTTGCAAAATACATAAGAGCAACAAAGGTCGGTGGCGTTACTGATCCAATAATTCTCGATGAAGGCATTTTGATTTTGAGAGTTGACGACAGACAAGAAGCCTCGAAAGAATCTTTCTTCGACGAAGATGAAGTCAGAAGAGCAATAATGGCAGAACGCGCACCAGAGGAAAGAAAGAAGTTTATGATGAACATGAGAAAAGAAGCCTACATCAAAATAGCCGAATCTTACAGACCTTTGGTAGCGCCTATCCTTTTTGCCGACGAAAGAAAAACAAGCTAGTTGCTTTGAGCAAAAATCCTAGAGCTAAAAGTTTTCTTGTGCCTGACTGAGTCTGGTTTTCCTATCTTTCCGATAAATGCTATCATGAAATTTTAACTGCTTATGGAACTTGCTGTAGAGAAATACAAGGTCGAAAGCGAACCTTACTATTTACCGACTAAAAATGAAGTAGAGGTTTTTCAAGCCGCTTATGAAGCACGTCTTCCCGTGATGCTCAAAGGTCCGACAGGATGCGGGAAAACGCGGTTTGTCGAATATATGGCATGGAAACTCGGAAGACCTTTGATTACAGTTGCGTGTCATGAAGACTTGTCAGCAACGGACCTTGTTGGGCGCTTTTTGCTAGAAGGCGAAGAAACGGTTTGGCATGATGGGCCTTTGACAAAAGCAGTGCGAATCGGAGCAATCTGCTACCTCGACGAAGTCGTTGAAGCACGCAAAGACACAATCGTAATCATACACCCTTTGACCGACGACAGACGCAGATTACCAATCGAAAAGCTCAGTGTAATCTTGGAAGCACCACCTGAATTTATGCTAGTTGTCTCTTACAATCCCGGCTATCAATCAATTCTAAAAGACTTGAAGCAATCAACGCGCCAGCGTTTCGTTGCTATGGAGTTCGACTATCCCGATTTAGAAGCCGAAACAGCAATAGTCGCACACGAAGGCGGAATTGACGAAGCTACGGCAAGAGACTTGGTCAGAATAGGCCAAAAGGTTCGTAATTTGCGCGGGCATGGACTCGAAGAAGGAGTTTCAACAAGGCTTCTCATCTACGCCGCACAGCTAATAGCAAAAGGAATCCCACCAATCCAAGCCGCAGAAGTGGCTCTTTGCTCACCTATAACTGACGATAAAGAACTTCAAAGAAGTATAAAAGAAATAGTCACTACGATAATTTGAAACCATAGCTGAAAACTTTCTCAAAACTGCCTCGTGCCCGCGTCCGAGAAAAACATTTGATAATAGCGCTGATCGATCTCTTTAACGTCGAACAAGACGAAGAAATCTATTGTCTTGAAATATCTGTCAATGGCAGGCTCACTACACACACGAGCGCCTATTCGCAGGTAAGTTCTAAAAAGCTTCGGTAGCTCAACCGTTTCATCAGTTAGAAGCTCATCTGTCAAAATCTCGTCCGTTTTGCAAACGTATCCTGCACGCGGAAAAACGCGCAAATACGGATGAAAATGACCAGCTTTGACCAAATAATCGTAAACACGCAAGCCTTCAGCACAATCTTGAGAAGCAAGCGAACAGCACCCAAAGAAATATCGCTTCCTCTTGAGTGTCAAATAAAGCGCCAGTCCCTTCCACAACAAAAACAAAACCTTACTGTTTCTGTGTTCGCGAGCAATGCAAGCACGACCTATCTCAACGGATTGCTCCAAAACTTCTAAGGGCAAGTTTTCTAAACTGAATTCCTGAGACGAATAGAACCCATCTGCGCCTTTCGCCATCTCGATTGTTCTTAAGCGATAAGTTCCGACTACGCAATTACTTGCCTTATCAATGGCTATCAAATGGTGACATGTTGAATCGAATTCATCTTCATCGCGTCCCGTCAGATACGATGATTGCAGACCTTCCTTAAGCTCAAGGTTGAAAACCTCAAAGCGCAATCTTAAGGCTTTTTCGACTTCTTTTGAATCCCTTGCAAATCGAACAATGTATCTACCTTCGGAAATTTCTTGACGTGGTATTCTGCGCTGAAAATATCTAAAGCTATGCTGAAGTTTTGCCTGAATCCTAGGTGCAAAAGCTCTGTAAATTGTTCTCCCTAAACTTATCATTTCTCTTCTCCGCCTTTTTTGAAATTGTATCTAAGCAAAACGCGCACGGGTGTTGGCTTCCCTTTTCTCTCGGCAGGTCGCCAGTTCATAGCCTTTACGGCGTTGATAACTGACTCTTCCAGCCCATAACCTGCCCACCTTAGAATCTCCGTTCCCACTATCCGACCTTGTTCGTCTATGTCAACAGCAATGTCAATTGTCGCTGTCACAACGTAAAGGCTCGCAAGCGAAGGATATTCAGGCTTTATACGCCGATAAGGAATCGGCGGTCTGAAGTCCTTAGCTTCAGGCGAATTTTCGGAAGGAATTTCAGGGAATCCCATTGCGTCTTGCACTTTAATATCCTTATCAAGCACAAGTTGAATTTCTGTTAAAGCCTTGGTTAAAAAATCATTAAAAGCGGAGAAGAATTTTTCTTCTGCCAATTTTGGGCTTTCAGCCTCAGCCCTAGTCAGATTCCAAAAAAAGAGCCTTCCTGTGGCGGTGCTAACGAAAAATAATGCCGAATAAGCTTCGTAGTATGTCCCCTTCTCCAGAGAAGTGCGCAACAAGACTTCAGCTTTCACAAGTGCATAAAAATCACAACCAATTGCATTTCCTAAATTTCTTGCCTCTACAATCGAAAGATTCAACGGAGACTGGAATCCTTGTGCTTTGAAAGCAGATTTTGCAAGAGATGAGTCAATAACCCGAAAATGTAGCTGAAAAACCTCTTCAAACTTTGAAACAATCTTCTCCTCAAAAGTTGAAACTTTTGTGCCAACACTTTTGGAGTCAAATTGCTGTTCGGGCACCAAAACAACTGCAAATCTTTTTTGCCCTTCGACTTCGGAAAATAAAAGAATTATCAACAACAGTCGAAAAGCAAACGAAAAACTTTCCCATAATCGTTTATATTTGCAACGAAAAGCAAATCGCCAAAAAAGAAAATTGAGGTGCTTTGAATACAAAAAACTCAAGCTTTTCAAACTCCTATTGGTAAGCTTTAGGAAACACTTTTTAACTTCACACCCAAAGTTTGAGCCAACACCAGATTATACAATTGCTGTAACAACTGCTTATAATGACCACATGAAAAGCAAAAAAGCTAAAGTAGATACATCACAGCAACTTCACCAATCAATTCTATCCGACAAGAAGCCATTGATTTTGTCGCTGATTGTAGCAATTGTAGCGTTTGGAGTTTTTGCGAATTCACTAAAAGGAGATTTCGTTTATGACGACAATCGCCAGATATTGATGAATCCTTTGATTCAAAATCCCCAGCTTTACACAAAGGCTCTTTTTTCAGACGTTTGGGCATTCAAAGGCGACGGTAACATAGCCGTAAGCAACTACTGGCGACCAACATTCGTAGCGTGGATGATTATAAATTTTCAACTTTTCGGCACAGAACCTTTCGGATGGCATCTTACAAACGTCTTGCTTCATGCGTTCGTGTCTCTTTTGATTTTTCTTTTGCTCTACAAACTCTGGGGCGCAGACTTATTTTCTGCATTCGCAATTTCGCTCATCTTTGCAGTCCACCCTGTTCATGTTGAATCTGTAGCTTGGATTTCAGGCGCGCCTGACCTTCTGGCTGCTGTTTTTTTACTTGCCTCCTTTTGGTGCGTGTCAAAAAAAGCAAATCCAAAATCTTCTGATTATGACCTTTTCTACTTTCTTTCAGTTTTCTTCTATGCAATTGCTATCGGCTCTAAAGAGATTGTTTTTCTTTGCTTTTTGATCCACTACCTCATATTTCGGTATTTTCACGAGAAAAGCCAAGTAAAAGCCATAAAGCTGACGCTACCCTTTTTTACAATTAGCCTTCTTTACTTCGTCATTCGCTATCAGATAATCGGAGCTTTTTCCTATGCTCCCGAAGATTCAACAGATTTGAAAGGAGCGTTTCTAACGGCACCTACGATTTTTCTATTCTACCTAAAGCAAATAGCTCTTCCGGTTAAGTTATGTGCTAACTATTCGGTTCAACCTGTAGAGAGTTTGGATTTTTCAAGTTTCTTCATGCCACTAATTCTTTCGGCATTTATTCTTCTCCTAATGGCTCTTGTGGCAAGAAAATCTTCATTGCAAAAGATAGGCTTGATGCTTTTCTTGCTACCGCTGATTCCAGCAATGAATGCTTCGTTTTTCCCAAGAGACAACATTGTTCATGATCGCTATCTTTACCTGCCACTTCTTGGATTTTTAATGTTAATCTTACCTGAATTGAAGAATTTTGTTTTGAGATTTGAAACTCCCGCAATTGTCGGCAAACCTGAAAGAATCGGAGTAGGGCTTTTAATGTTGATAACTTTACTCTTAAGCCTGAAGACAATTTCATATAACCAAGTCTGGCTAGATGACTTATCGGTTTGGGAACATGCAGTCCGAACAGATAGTGGGTCTGCTTCAAGCTGGGTTCAATATGGCGCAGAATTGCTTGAAAGAAACAGATTTGAGGAAGCTGAACAAGCGTATAACCGCGCAATAGAGATAAAGCCCTCAACACTTGCACTTCTGGGCAGAGGAAGAAGTCTAATTGGACAGAAAAAGTTTGATAGTGCTGTAGAAGACTTGAAAAAAATCATAGAAAAACCTACCGACGAGTTGGACTTGTATCAGCTCTTTCAATCTTATGAAGCTATAGCAATTGCCTACACCGAAAAAGGTGAACCTGAAAAAGCTCTTGAAGTGCTACTGCAAGCACGAAAACGCCTGCCAATTTACTATGCGTCACTAACGGTGAAAACAGCCATAGTGCTTTATCAACTAAACCGCAAACAAGAAGTTCTTCAGGAACTCGAAACCGTCAAAGAAAGAGCCAAAAGAGAGTTGATGCCCGAATCAAAATCGGTATTTTTCAGACTCGGTCTTCTCTACGCCGAGATGGGTAGAAAAACAGAAGCAAGAGCAAATCTTCAGGAATTCTTACGATTCTCGACCAGTTTCAAAAACAAGGTAACTGTGAGGGAAAGAGAAATTGCTTTGGAATATCTGAATAAACTGAAGTAAATATAAGCTTTTCCAGAGATATTGCTCGATAGTTTCTGTTATGTCTTCTTTTTGTAAAGCCGAAGAATTTTTTCTTTAAGCTCTGAAGGGAAGCATATCCGATGAAGTTCGTATGCCTTCTTTAGACTCTCCACTGCTGGGCTGACTTCTGAAATCTCTTTAATTTGAGGGCGTGAATGTCCAACTTGAACCAGAATTAAACTTTTTGGTTCTTTCTCGTCAGCCTTGTAAAGATAATAAGGAACGTCACTGGCTTTGTCTTCTATGAAGTAGTATTGAGGGTCAAAACCGCCGTCTTCTACAACTCTCCGTGCCTCTTCTAAGAATGATTTTTTCTCATCTTCTGGCATATCAAGATCAAGTGCACTGAAAAGCCGCCGATTTATGAAACGTTTTGAAAGATCAGACAGAACCTTATCTTCTGCAGACTGCCACTTTTTTACATGAAAAATCACATCTGAATCGTCCATTTCCAAATGCTCTTTCAAAGAGAGTTTTTGTTGTTTTAGGATTTTTTCAAAAGGCGTATCTTTCGCAAACCAGACATCACCATTGTTTTTGATCAATTCAATTGCCCTTTTCAAAAGTGACTGCAAAACAACTTCGGCAGAACGCAAGTTTCGATGGAAATACACTTGCTTGAACATATAGTATCGAGCCTGCAAATAGCCTTCAACTGCATGAAGCCCTTCAGTAGCAACATAAATCCGATCACGACTTTCGTCAATTTCAAGCGTTCTGATTATCCACTCCAAATCATAGACCCCATACTTTGCGCCTGTCATCAAGGAATCACGCAAAAGATAATCCATCCGGTCAACATCAAGTTGCGAAGAAACCAATTGTGAAAGTGCTACAGAATTGAATTTGCCACGAATAACTGATGCAACCCGTTCAGGAAAATCACTAGAGAAACTTTTCAAAGCTCTTCCAATTTCTGTTTCTTCACTCGAAATTGTTTCTATAGTGAAATCTTCATGATGAAAATTCAATATTTTTTCAAATACATGCGAAAAAGCACCATGCCCAATATCGTGAAGAAGCGCAGCACACTTTATAACAGATTGATCCTCGCCCTTGATTGTGTATTTTGACGAAAGCTTTTCAAGCACTCTATTTATCAAATGCAAAACGCCCAAACTGTGCGTAAAACGCGAATGCTCGGCGCCTTGATAGGTAAACATCGCTAGTCCAAGCTGTTTTATACGCCGAAGTCTCTGGAATTCAGCAGTATCAATCAAATGAACCAGTAATTCACCAATCTTTTCATCCGTCCTTATGCGGATTATATTGTGAACAGGGTCACGATATATTCTTTCTTTCGAGTTTTTTCCTTCAACTGAAATCTTTCCCATGACAAAAGCAAAAACATCTTCGACAACTTTTAAGTTTTCAAAAAAAAGGCTATCATTTGGAATTTGCGGTTTCAAGATTTTTTTCAAAAAGCTGTTTTGGGAAAATGAGAGACGCTGAAAATGGCAAAGACGGAGCAGATAAAGCAAAGGCTTAAAGCAAAGCTGACGCTGAAAACCTCACGGTTTAGTCGCTCTATCTTTGCTTCGAGAAACAGACTTTTCATTTATCTTTCCTTGATAGGTCCCGGAATAATTTCTGCCAGCTCAGGTAACGAAGCTAGTGGAATAGCAACATATTCAGTTGTCGGAGCGGAATATGGTTACTCGCTTCTGTGGGCTTTTATTCCTATGACAATCTTTTTCATTTTTGCCCAAGAAATGTGTGTCAGAATGGGCGTTGTAACAGGTCAAGGGCTTGCAGACTTAATCAGAGAGCATTTCGGCGTCAGATGGACTGCAGTAGTAATGCTTGCACTTTTGATCGCAAATACGGGCATAATAATTGCGGAGTTTGTAGGGATTGCGCAGGCATCAGAAATCTTCGGTATCCCACGCTACTTTTCCATACCACTTTCTGCAATTTCTATTTGGTGGCTTGTAGTAAAAGGCACAAGCACGCGTGTTGAAAGAGTGTTCTTAATGATGTCGCTTGTTTTTCTAGCCTACATAATCTCGGCATTTTTGGCAGGTCCCGATTGGGGACGGGTTGGAAGAGAATTCATAACGCCGAGCTTCAAGCTCGAAACAGGCTATCTCTTTACTGTTACGGCACTAATCGGAACAACCATAACGCCCTTTATGCAGGTTTTTGTGCAATCATCCGTAGTGGAAAAGGGCTTGCAGAAAGAAGATTTACCAGTAGCAAGGGCTGATGCAATCGTAGGCGTTTTATCTGCAAACACAATAGCCGCATTCATAGTCATCTGCACTGCTGCAACACTTCACGTTAACGGCATCAGGGTAGAAACAGCTTCGGACGCCGCACGTGCTCTATCGCCTGTCATGGGCGAATACGCAGAATACCTTTTCGCCGTAGGACTCTTCGGAGCTTCAATGCTCGCAATGGGTGTCCTCCCCTTAGCTACGGCTTATAGCTTAAGCGAGGCTTTGGGATTTGAAAAAGGCATATCTTATTCATTCAGAGAAGCACCGATTTTTCTAGGGATTTTTACATCGTTAATAGTAATTGGCGCACTCGTAGCCTTGATCCCTAACATTCCACAGATTCCACTCTTACTTTTGACT
The DNA here is from genome assembly GCA_003697135.1 of Acidobacteriota bacterium. GTDB lineage: Bacteria > Acidobacteriota > Blastocatellia > Pyrinomonadales > Pyrinomonadaceae > J014. Next base: position 27,275 of record RFGC01000043.1, on the reverse strand, counting down.
CAATCAGTCAACGGAATCTTACTCCCAATCCTACTAACAGCAATGGTGTTACTCACTTCCAACAAAGAGATCATGGGCGAATATGCCAACAGCCGTCGTTTCAATATTTTTGCGTGGTTTGCTGTAGCCGTGCTTTCCACACTCTCACTGCTTATGATTTCCAAAACTCTCTGGGATGTCTTCGTAGGTTGAGAGTTTAACTTTCTTTGCAGTCGGTGATAATTTATTAGTCTTGAAAATGCTTCAAGGAGACAGAAAAAAACTTGTAACTCTCTCGATAACTGCAGGCATTACCATCATAAATCTACTGATATTGCCCTTCATAAATAATCCTATCCGAGAGTATTTTGTCAGCCTTTTTAGAACTTCAGATCAACTCGTCTCAAGACAATTGTTCGATGTATTTTACAAGCTTGTTTATGTTCTCCTCTGGATGATACTTGTTATCACCATTGTCCGTTTTTTGAACATACTCTCGGCGAATACTCTATTGAAAAAGGCAGGTAATGTTGAACTTGCAACGCTTCTTCAGAACGTTTTTTCTATCATCATCTACGTTTTTGCCTTTGTAATCATTGTCAAATCACAGTTCGACGTTGACTTAACAACAGTCTTTGCAGGTGGAACCATACTTGGTGTTGTTCTCGGTTTAGCTTTGCAAGACACTTTGGGAAACCTATTTGCAGGTTTAGCTTTACAAGCCGATCAACCCTTTCAAATCGGAGACGTTGTAAGCATTCCAGGGCGAGGCGTCACGGGAGTCGTAGAAACCGTCTCTTGGCGTGGGATAAAAATCCGCACCTTTCAGGATAAGGTTTTGGTAGTAAGCAATTCGGTTCTAGGGAAAGAACTCATTGAAGTAGCACCGCGAAATAACACAAATGCTAGATTGGTTTACTTTTGCACGCTCTATTCAATTTCTCCTGCAAAAGTCATAAAAGTAACACGCGAAGCTCTTAGAAACATTGATAACATTTCGCCAAAGTTTACTCCTAAAGTGAGAATCAGGAATCTAGGCGATAATGGCATAGAATGGGAAATAAAATACTGGCTTGAAAACTATGCCAAATACAATGAAACTGATGCTCAAATCAGAATGCGACTTTGGTATGCTTTCAGACGCGAAGGTATTGAATTCGCTTACCCAACGCGCACCGTCTATAACGAAGAAAAAAAGACTCTCGCAGAAATTCCAGCCGGAGAAATTGCAAATCTTTTGAGAAGAGTTTCAATTTTTGCTCCTCTCAGCGCAGATGAGATTAAAAAACTAGCCGGAAATTGCGAATTTAGAGTTTACTCGCCCAATGAACCCATAACGGTTGAAGGACAAAAGGGAGATTCAATGTTTGTGATTTATCAAGGAAAAGCAAGAGTTCAAGTCATGGATAATCACATTCCAAAAACCTTAGCAATTCTAGGTGAAGGCGATTTCTTCGGAGAAATGGGACTTTTTACAGGCGAACCTCGCACCGCTACTGTGATTGCTGAAGATGAAACAAAGATCTTAAGAATCAGGAAATCAGCCGTTAAACCGCTACTTGACGATAATCCCGATTTAGTTCAAGCCTTTAGCAAAATCATAGCTGAACGCCAATCAGCACTTGAAAGCTTCAGCATTAAACAAGACAGCATCGAGAAAATCCCAATAGATAAATCCAAAAGCCTTGTTAGAACAATAAAAGAATTCTTTGGACTAAACTAGCCATTAAGAACTGCTGATGTATGCCTGAAAACTACGTAGCAGGTGCATAGTTTTCTTGATGTTGCGACGTCTTCTCAGCAGATTTCTCAGGTCGAAGATGTGGGAATAAAATCACATCGCGAATCGAGTGTTTATTTGTCAAAAGCATAACGAGCCGATCAATGCCTATTCCTATGCCTGCGGCTGGAGGCATTCCGTATGACAAAGCCCGAATATAATCTTCATCTAGCATCATTGCTTCTTCGTCGCCTTTTTCCCGCTGTTTCATTTGCTCTACAAATCGTTCATATTGTTCTTGCGGATCGTTTAGCTCAGAGAATCCATTTGCAACTTCTAACCGACCTACAAAAAGCTCGAATCTTTCCGCCGTGCTTCCGTCTGAAGATGCTTTCGATAGCGGCGAGATCGATTTCGGAAACCCGACAATGAAGGTTGGCTGAATCAGATTTGGCTCGGCTATTTCTTCAAAAAGCTCTACAATCCTCTCATCTGATACTTCGTCTAAGTCTGCGATGGAATCTACTGCTGAGTTAGATGCATACTTTCTGATAGCATCTTTCATGGTAATCCGCTCAAACTTGCTGAAATCAATCTCGTGGCCTTCATAAACAATCTTCAGCTCGCCGATTACATCCTTCAAAACCTGCTTGAGGAGTTGCTCGCAGAAATCCATCATCTGATCGGCATTCATATAAGCGCAGTAAAACTCAAGCATCGTGAATTCGGGATTGTGCCTATAAGAAATTCCCTCGTTACGGAAATTTCTGCCTAGTTCATACACTTTTTCAAACCCACCAACAAGCAGTCTCTTCAGATAAAGTTCAGGGGCGATTCTCGCGTAAAGATCAATATCCAATGCGTTATGGTGAGTAACGAATGGACGCGCAGCCGCTCCCGATGCTATCGGCGTCAGCATCGGCGTTTCAACTTCGATATAACCGTTCTCATCAAGAAACCTTCTTATGGAAGAAATAATTTTAGCCCGACGCTCAAAAACTTGCCGCGTGGTGAGTCCTTCGTGTTCTACCTGAAGACTTGAAGCAATCAAATCAACATAACGGCGTCTCTGCCTAAGCTCTGGATCGGCAATCCCGTGCATCTTATCAGGCATCGGCAAAAGAGCCTTCGCAAGAAATTGAAACTTTTCAACGTGAACCGTCAACTCTCCTGTATTCGTTAGAAAAAGAAAGCCTTCAACGCCGATAAAATCTCCATGATCGATCATTTGAAAAGCTTTCCATGCCGTATCGGCATCAACCGATGCAATAGCCGTATTACCTTCGTCCTTTTCAGATTGATTTTGTTTGATTATCGTGAAATCACCTTTACGGAAATAAACTTGCAGTCGCGAAACTCCATCAGAAAGATGCACGAAAGCGGCTTTTCCCATAACACGCGGCGGTGTTGTCAACCTGCCTGCAATGCGGACGATACCAAGCGACCTTAGTTTTTCGTTTAGAGAATTCTTCAAATCCGCTGAAAACTTTTCGCCTTCTCGAAGAGATGCAATGTGAGATTTTACTTGATTGACAATCTCTACTATCTGCCCTGTATTCAGCAAATTCGTAATTGTGTCTTCCCTACCAGAAATTCTCGATCTTTCAAACTTGCTCGGATAAACATTCCCAAAAATCTCCTCAAGCACCCGAAGATGCTCAATGCGAACCTGAACCTGATCGTTCGTCTCGATTATCCCAGCCTCAACAATTGTTTGGTGCTCTGTGTTGGTGATTGACATAAAATTTAGTATAAAAAACACGCAAACTAAATCAAATCCGCTTTACGCCGATAAAGAAAAACTCTTTTTGAAAACGGCTTAGAATCCACAAGAAATCAAACCTTTTCGCTGGTAGGTAAATCAAAAAACAAACTGCATCTCTTGATTGGCGAATGGAAAAATGATAATTTTATCGAGAAACCCGCTTTTACGCTGTCGAGAGGATTCTATGAAAAGAGAAATCTTTTGCGGATTAGTTTTAGCTTTAATTTCATGCATTTTGACTTCTTGTTCGAGTTCAACAGCAGGAGGTCGTTATTGGGGCAAGACAGAGCCACCGAAGGAAAACGTCCTTCGCTACATTTCCGGAAGCGAGCCGGAATCCTTAGACCCGCAAATCCCTACGGGACAACCGGAAGCCAGAATTCTGATGGCTCTTTACGATGGGCTTGTCGAATACCACCCGAAAACAATGGCTCCAATACCTGCAATTGCAGAAAGCTGGGAAATTAGCCCTGATGGAACAGAGTTCATCTTTTACTTGAGAAAAAATGCGAAATTCTCTAACGGCGATCCGATAACCGCAAAAGATTTCGTTTACACTTTTAGGCGTGGGCTTTCTCCAGAATTAGCGGCACAAAATGCTTATCTCGCTTACGAAATCAAATACGCTCAAGCCTACAACTCCAGAGAAGCTTTCGTAAAAGACAAGGACGGAAATTTTTTGCTGAAAAAAGATTTCTTTGAAGATACGAAAGCAAGCAAATCCGAGAGCGATAAAACTTCTACTTTTGGCCCAGACACAGAGTTTCATCGCTTCATAAACTCGCCTGAAAGACTAACCGTGCCACTTGACGAAAAAACACGAGAAGCATTTTTTAAGAAAAATCCGAAAATAAAGGAAGCCGTAGAAGGCAAAGAATTAGTGCCAGTTCGAGCTGAAGACATCGGCGTTGAAGCAATTGACGACTACACACTGCGACTGAAACTAGCACTTCCTGCACCGTATTTTTTGGATTTGCTCGCCCATCAATTTTTCCGAGTTGTCAATCAAAGAGTTATAGAAAAATTCGGCAAAGAATGGACTAAGCCTGAAAACATTGTTACCAGCGGAGCTTTCAAATTGGCAATTCATCGTCCTTACGATGTGATAGTTGTTGTCAAAAATCCAACATACTGGGACGCAGAAAATGTTTCATTGGATCGAATCGAATTTTATCCTTCGGAAGAACAAACTACTTCGATGAATCTCTACAAAGCTGGCTCGGTTGATGCTATTTACAACCACACAGTCCCAGCTTCTTGGATTGAAGAAATGAGAAAATTCAAAGATGAGTATCTTGACCACCCGGAAGTTGCTATCGAATACTACACTTTCAACGTCACAAAACCGCCGATGAACGACATAAGAGTCCGAAAAGCCTTTGCTTTAGCTGTTGATAGATTTGCACTTTCAAAATTCCGCAAGACCACAAAACCTTTAGTTGATTTTACGCCCGAAGGGATTTTCCCGCAATATGAAGCGGCAAGAAAAAGAGTCTATGAAGAACTTTTGAAAGAATACAAAATCCCAGTTGAAGAATGGGAAAAAAGATACTTTAATCCAGCAAAAGCTTGCCAATTGATGCGAGAAGCTGGCTACCAAGTTAGAGATAAAGAAAACGGCAGATGCGAAGTTCTAAACTTCCCTGCTGATGAAGTCTCAGTCACTTATAACACATCAGAGTCCAATAAGGCAGTTGCAGAATTCATGCAGGCGCAGTGGAAGCAAAATCTAGGAATTACGGTGCAACTGAGAAATATGGAATGGAAAACATTCTTGCCCACTAGAAAAGCGCTCGATTACAAAGGCATGGCGAGAGCTGGATGGGTCGGCGATTACATGGACCCAAATACATTTTTGAAACTCTTTTACGGCCCTGATAACGACAGTTCTACGGGTTGGTATGACCCGAAATTCGACCGAATGCTTGACGAAGCAAATAGCGAAACCGATCCTGAAAAACGCTTTGAACTTCTTGCAAGGGCAGAATTTTACATGCTACAAGCTCAACCCGTGATTCCACTTCAAACACAAGCAACTAACTGGATAAAAAAACCTTACGTGAAAGGCTTGTATCCGAACCCCGGCACGTTACACGCATGGAAGTTCGTCTATATCGAGCGCGATCCTGCGAAGTGGGATCGCGATGTTGACAACATCATGAAAGAAAGCGACCCGATTATTGAAGAAAAAATAGCGCGCCTGATGCAAACACAAATCGAATTTGAAAAAAGGAAGAAGGCAGGAGCTTAAAAGATGCTGTATTTCATAATCCGCAGACTTTTGATAATAATTCCTACGGCTCTGCTTGTTGTGAGCGTAACTTGGCTTTTGATTCGTCTTGCGCCCGGCAATTTTTACACGGGCGAAAAGAAACTCCCACCGGCCATAGAGGAAAACATCAAGAAAAAATATGGCCTTGACAAAAGCATGGGAGAGCAGTATCTGATGATGATAAAAAACGTCTTGAGCGGCGATTTCGGTGACTCACTGAAATATCAAGGTCAATCAGTCAACGAGATAATCCGCCGACATTTGCCATACTCAGCAACAATAGGGATTCTAGCCTATCTTCTTGCCCTAATCGTAGGTTTGACAGCAGGTATCTTAGCCGCTCTTAAGCAAAACTCTCTACTTGACTATACTTCCATGGCGATTGCAATGCTCGGAATCTCAATTCCGAATTTCGTTTTGGGACCAATCCTTGTCATTATCTTTGCGCTTGGGCTTTACATTTTACCGCCAGCACGTTGGGGTGGAATTTCTAACCTTATTTTGCCTGTCGTAACTCTTTCAGCAATTTATGCCGCTTACATAGCGAGACTCACAAGAGCCGGAATGCTGGAAATACTGCGTTCAGACTTCATCAGAACTGCACGTGCGAAAGGTTTAGATGAAAAAACCATTCTGCTCAGGCATGCACTGCGCGGCGGCATCATTCCGGTAGTCTCTTTCACTGGCCCAGCTCTAGCTCATCTTTTGGCAGGAACAGTCGTAGTCGAGAAAATCTTCGCTATTCCGGGACTTGGAAACATATTCATTCAATCGGTGCTAAATAGAGATGAGCCACTGATTCTAGGTATAGTCGCCTTTCTTTCGATTTTAATCATGGTTTTCAATCTTCTTGTTGATATTTCTTACGGATTCCTAGACCCACGAATTCGTTACAGTTGAGGTGATTTATGCAGGAAAAAGAGATTGTCAAGGGAACGTCGCTATGGAAAGATGCTTGGAAACGGCTACTTAAAAACAAGCTCGCAGTTTTCGGAATGATTGTTATAGCTTTCATGATAGTTGCCGTTAGTATTGGACCTGCGATTATCAAGTGGACAACAGGTTACACATACGACTATATTCCATCAGATAGCGATTTGATCAGATCATTTCCACCTTCGCTGAAACATCCAATGGGAACTGATGATGCAGGAAGAGACATTTTGGCTCGTGTTCTGCAAGGTGGAAGAGTTTCTCTGATGGTTGGAATAATCTCAACACTGGTCTCGCTTGTCATTGGAGTAAGCTACGGAGCGATTGCAGGCTATCTTGGCGGTGCGATTGACAACGTAATGATGCGAATCGTTGACATAATCTATTCGATTCCCTATATCTTGATTGTCATCGTTCTACTATCGGTCTTCGGTGGACCTAACACACCTAACTTCATCAAAGCTACTGCTAACATCTTCGGCGGTGGTCAAGGTTTAAGCCAAATTTTCATGCTGTTCTTTGCCCTAGGACTCGTTTCATGGCTCACGATGGCAAGAGTCGTTCGCGGGCAAATACTGAGCCTTAAAAATCAAGATTTTGTGATGGCAGCAAGAGCAACTGGCGTTTCGACTTTTGGAATCATCTTCAAACATTTAGTTCCAAATGCCCTTGGTCCCGTGATAGTCTATGCAACCTTAACCATACCTTCTGTTATGCTTTCTGAGGCTTTTCTATCCTTTTTAGGCCTCGGAGTCCAAGCACCTTACGCTTCATGGGGAAGCATGGTTGCCGACGGAATCAAAAATATCTCGATTTACCCATGGCAACTTATCTTTCCGGGTGTGACAATGGCTTTAACACTGTTTTCACTTAACTTTTTAGGCGACGGTTTACGTGATGCTCTCGATCCACAAACAAGGAAGTTTTAGCAATATGAAAAAAATTCTCGTTCTCTTTGCTTTATCGTGCTTTTTTGCAGGAAAAACTCTGCCAGCAGACTGCGAAAGTCTATCAATAAAGAATCGGGAAAATCAGGGACAAAGCCTGCAAAATAGCAACCAAACGAATTTGCAAACTAGCAATCGGCAACTCAAGCAAACTTCAAACCAGCAACAAAAAAGCCAACAAACCAAAAACCAAACTTCGCAAAGTAATAGGCAAAAATCATCACGACAAGAGGACGAAAACGAATACAAAATTGCACGCGAAGGCGTCGGAATCGAAGGTATCATTGTCGGAAAATCAACTATTGACGATGTTGTCAAGAAATTCGGCAAAAACTATAAATGGATAACCCACAAAAAGTATTCTTTCCAAATGGCATACCCTAACGGGCTTTCATTTTACATTTGCCAGTCCGACAAGAAAAAGCAAGTTTTCGATATTGAAATCAAGCCGCCATACAAAGCAAAAACCAGCCGTGGCATTATTTTAGGCAAAAGCACGGTTGAAGATGTTTATAAGCTCTACGGGAAATCCAATAGCGGCTTGGAATACAAAGGCGTTCATTTTTACTACACCAATAAAGGTGGCAAAAAGATTATCACAACGATTGACATTGTCGAGCGAGCCGGGATTCGTCAATGCGACAAAATGAAATGAAGTTGAATTCATCAGGAGAGAAAAATGGACAACGGAAGCGAAATTCTCTTATCGGTCAGAGACTTGAAAACTTATTTTCAAACGGAAGATGGAATCGTCAAGGCGGTTGACGGAGTCTCATTTGACCTGAAAAAGGGAGAGACTTTGGGAATCGTGGGCGAATCGGGAAGCGGAAAGTCGGTTTTGAATCTTTCCGTAATGCGCTTGATACCTGAACCGCCGGGAAAAATCGTAGGTGGCGAAATCTGGTTCGATGGAAAAAACATTCTGGAACTGCCGATTGAGGAAGTCAGAAAAATCAGGGGAAAACGGATTGCAATGATTTTCCAAGACCCCATGACTTCGCTTAATCCTTTTTTGCGGATTTCAACGCAACTAATGGAAGTTACTGAACTTCACTTAGGGCACACAAAACAGCAAGCCTACAAGCACGCTGTAGAAATGCTGAAATTGGTCGGGATACCCGACGCAGAGAAACGAATTGATGGCTATCCGCATGAATTTTCTGGCGGAATGCGCCAACGCGTGATGATTGCAATGGCTTTGTCCTGCGATCCCGAACTTTTGATAGCTGATGAACCCACAACAGCTCTTGACGTAACGATTCAAGCACAAATTTTGGATTTGATAAAGTCTTTGAAAGAAAGACTCGGAACGAGCGTTATATTGATTACTCACGATTTAGGCGTTGTTGCAGGAATGGCAGACAGAATAATCGTGATGTATGCAGGAAAAATTTTCGAGCAAGCGCCGACGGAAAAGATTTTTAAGACGCCTGCAAATCCCTATACAAAAGGCTTGCTGAAATCTGTTCCCGACCCGGCGCATGAAGAAGGTAAACCGCTTTATCAGATTCCTGGTTTGCCACCAGACGTAGCTCATCTACCGCCGGGATGCCCGTTCGCCGAAAGATGCGACAAGGCAAAAGACATTTGCCGATCTGAATTTCCACCCTTCGTTCAAATTAGCAAAGACCACTGGTCTTTGTGTCACTTTGCTGAAGAAACTTACGCAGAATCGCTCGACTCTTAAAAAGGAGGAAGCATGGCAAATAAAGACAATACTCTAATCTCGATCCAAAACCTAAAAGTTCATTACCCAATTGGTGGTTTCTTCGACAGAAAAATCGTCAAAGCTGTTGATGGAGTAAGTCTCGATATTCAAAGAGGCGAAACGCTCGGACTTGTGGGAGAATCTGGCTGTGGCAAATCATCGCTTGGCAAAGCGATTTTAAGGTTGATTGATTTAACGAGTGGTAAGATTCTCTACAATGACTTGAATCTAGCGGCACTTTCTCCAAGCCAAATGCGTGAGCAAAGAAAACACTTGCAAATGATATTTCAAGACCCTTACGCAAGCTTGAACCCACGAATGACCGTAGGACAAATAATCGGCGAGCCGATCAAAACTTTCAAACTGGCAAAAGGCAAAGAAGTCGAAGAAAGAGTCCAAGAACTGATGGAAACCGTAGGGCTTTCGAGGCGTTTTATAAAGCGTTATCCACATGAATTTTCAGGCGGACAACGCCAAAGGATCGGGATTGCGCGCGCTTTAGCCGTAAATCCAGAATTTATAGTTGCCGATGAGCCAATTTCCGCATTAGACGTCTCAATTCAAGCGCAAATCATGAATTTGCTGGAAAAGCTACAAGCAGAAAGAAATTTGACCTACCTATTCATCTCACACGATTTGCGTGCAGTAAGGCATCTTTCTGATAGAGTTGCCGTGATGTATTTGGGCAAAATAGTAGAACTTGCTCAAGCAAAGGAAATCTACGAAGAGCCACTTCATCCTTATTCACAAGCCTTGATCTCAGCCGTTCCAGTGCCCGATCCTGAAATAGAAAAGAAGCGGGAAAGAATTATCCTAAAAGGCGACGTCCCAAGCCCGATAAATCCGCCGCGCGGATGCCATTTTCATACGAGATGCCCATTTGCGATTCAAGAATGCAAACTTCATGTCCCGAAGCTAGTTGAAGTAAAACCGCGCCATCACGTCGCTTGCATACGCATTTCAAGCGAACATCCTTACATCAGAGAAAATGCCGAGAAAAATCGTGGCGCTATAGGTTTGAACGGCTCTTAACATCAAATTCTGCTTTTTTCGGAGGTTTCTGAGTATGGCTTGAAATAGCCGTTACAATGTTAATCTCTTTGCTTTGTTGTTTGTCGGAATTCTGGGATTTGCGGTCCTGTGCCAATTTGCTTGATTTCTTCACGAATTTGCTTTATCAAATGCGACTTCAATTTTCCCTTCGAGCGTGAAGCCTTGCCTTTAGTCATTTCGTCAAAAATCAACAAGGTTCTCTGCCATGAAGATTCGAGCTGATCGGCACAGTGAGAAATTTTTGTAATGTCATAGGGAATAGCAACTTCGCAGATGCCTAAACGTGCAAAAACCTGCAAGTATCTTGCAGTTGAAAGATCAGGACAATTTATTCTTGTCTTTCCGACTTTCAACTCAACGCCCAGTAAGGTATGCTGAATCTGCGTTTGGTTTTCGGCTTCAGGAATTTGCATCCTGTAGGCTCTAGTTCTCATGGTGCGAATACGGTTGCGATATATCTCTGATAACCACTCTTCACCTAATCTTTGTTTGATTTCTAAGGCGATGTTGCCCATCGAAACCGAAAGTCACCTCTCCGCTTTCGTCATATCTATCGAAGGCTGAACTGAAGGCTCAGAGACTCTTAATTGAAAAGCACTTGGAGAACTCTTGAAAAGCCTGATAACTCCATCGCTAAAAATACCTAGATAAAAAACACCTAACACTGCAAAAACTAAAACGGTTGCCAAACTGTATGGAATTTTCGGATTCTCCCACTCGGTAACCCTTTCGCGGAAAAACATCACAACAATCAAACGCAAATAGTAATAAGCCGAAATCGCCGTATTAACAACAGCAACAACAACTAAGAAGACCAAAAGCGGGCTACCTGCTTCAAATGCGGGCTGAAATACCAAAACTTTGCTTATGAAACCCGCTGTTAAAGGCAATCCTAGAAGCGAAAGCATGAAGATAGAAAGCGAGAAAGAAAGTAGCGGTGAACGAAATCCGATTCCGTTGTAATCGTCAAACTCCGTTCTTCTGTCGTTCTTTTCGGCAATCAGTGTTACGATTGCAAATGCACCTAGATTCGTTATTGCGTATGCAAGCATGTAGAATGCAACCGCCGCGATTATTTCTTCGCGTTTATCAGCAGTTTTTGCCATGCCCGCCGCAACAAAACCTACCATCGCATATCCGGCATGAGCTATCGAAGAATAAGCAAGCATTCTTTTAACATTGTTTTGAACAATTGCGGCAACGTTTCCGAAAGTCATCGTCAAGATAGCCATTATGCTCAAGGCAGTTATCCACGAATCATGAAGAAATGCAGAAACTTGAACGCCATTTATCAAGGGAAATCCCAAAACAAAAACTCGCATGAAAGATGCAAAAGCCGCCGCTTTGGGACCTGCTGCCATAAAGCCGGTAATCGGCGTCGGCGCGCCTTCGTAAACATCCGGTGTCCAAATGTGGAAAGGAACGCAGGCTATTTTGAATCCGAACCCAACGAGCATCATCGCTCCACCGATAAGCAAAAGCGCCGGGAAATTAGCATTTGCGACTTTGATTGCGATTTCGCTTATGTTCGTCGAACCCGTCGCTCCGTAAACCAAAGCCATTCCGTATAGCAAAAATGCCGAAGCAAAAGAACCCAAAATAAAATACTTCATCGCCGCTTCATTTGAACGAAGGTCTGTTTTTCGCAAACCTGCCATCACATAGGTTGAAAGCGATAAAGTTTCAAGTCCCAAGAAAATTATCACTAGATCGTTGCCCGACGCCATCAAAAGCATTCCGACAGTTGCAAACAAAAGTAGCGAATAATACTCGCCAGCAGGCACATCCTCGCGCTCGACCCAAACGGCAGAAACTAAAATTGTCACTGCCGTTATAATCAGAAAAGAAATCGAAAAGCTCAACCGCAAGCTGTCGGTAACGATCATTCCGTTCCATGCAGAAACAGGAACGCTCTGCCCTGCGAAAAGCCATAACCAAAACAGAGCAATGGCCGCAAGCAAAAGCCCGAAAATCGAAACCGCGGCAGTTGTTTTTCGACTATTTGGAACAAAGCAATCGTAGAGCATTACGATTGTTCCAAACACAGCAACTACAATTTCAGGCAAAATGATTGCAAGGTTTGCGTCCGGATTCATCAAACTCAACAACATATTCGCTTTCACCAAACCAAAATTTCCTGCTTTTATCGGTTCTCAAGCTGAGAAATCACTTCTTCGCTTTTAATAAAATCTGCGATTGCACCGCCCTTCTCGCCACCAATTACGCGCTGTTGAATGCTTACAACCGCTTCTTTTGAACGATTAAGAAAAGGCGACGGATAAACACCCATGAAAACCATCAAGAAAACAAGCGGCGCAATTAAGCCAACCTCTCGCCAATTCAAGTCCAAAAGCTTTTCGTTTTCTGGATTTGTAACCTTGCCAAAAAAGACGCGCTGAATCATCCAAAGCAGATAGACTGCGGCGAAAATCACACCCGTTCCTGCAATCATCGTAGTTATCCAAGGGTGCGCTACAGCCGCAGATTGCCACATTCCGAGCATGATTAAAAATTCGCCAACAAATCCATTTAGGAATGGGAGTCCAATCGAAGACATCGCAGTAATAACAAAAATCGTCGCATAAACCGGCATTACGTTGGCTAATCCGCCAAATTCAGAGATAAGCCTTGTGTGTCTTCTTTCATAGATAAAACCGACAAGCAAAAACAGCGCTCCCGTTGAAACACCGTGATTTAGCATTTGATAGAGTGCGCCTTGCATTCCTTGTTCTGTGAAGGAAAACATTCCCAATACAACAAATCCCATGTGTGCAACTGATGAGTATGCAACCAGCCTTTTCATGTCGGGCTGAACCATTGCGACCAAAGCGCCGTATGTTATCCCAATAAGCGCAAGTATGATGAAAACATAGGCATATTCTCTCGACGCTTCGGGAAACAGCATGAAATTAAATCGCATCAACCCGTAAGTTCCCATTTTCAGAAGTATCGCCGCGAGAATCACCGATCCAGCCGTTGGAGCGTCAGTGTGAGCATCGGGAAGCCACGTATGCACAGGGAAAAGCGGGACTTTGATCGAGAAAGCAATTGCAAATGCCCAGAAGAGCAATGCGCCTGTCTGCGCAGTTAAAACGAGATTGCCTAAACGCATTGAATTCAAAATCGTCACGTAATCAAACGTCCTGATACCCGTAGCGTCCGCATGAATGAAATAAAGCGCCAAAATCGCCGCAAGCATTAGCAAGCTACCGAGCGCTGTGTAAATGAAAAACTTAACCGCAGAGTAAATTCGATTATCACTTCCCCAAACGCCTATCAAGAAAAACATCGGCACAAGTGAGGCTTCAAAGAAGAGATAGAAAAGCAGTAAATCAAGCGAAACAAATGTGCCGATCATTGCACTTTCCAGTAGTAGCAGAAAAACATAAAACGCCGCATGGCGCTTTTCAATTGCGTGCCACGTCGAGACAATCGTTATCGGCATTATGAACGTAGTCAAAAGCACCAGCCAAAGGCTTAATCCATCAACGCCGATGTGATAATTCGCACCGATTGCCTCAATCCACCGAAGATTTTTCTCAAAATAAAATCCATTTGCAGAAGGTTTTGCATCGCTCAACAAAAGCAGTGAGACGAGAAATTCCAGCGAAACAAAACCGAGAGAAATCCACTTCAAATGGCTTTCCCGTTTCCAAAAGAGATGATGTCCGAGCAAAGCAATCGCTCCAACAACGGGAAGCAAAATCAAAATCGTCAGCAAATTCTCTTTCATAACCAATTCCTAAAGGAATTTGTTTTCTAACCGATCAGCTTAAGTCCGTAGTAAATGAAATAGCCGATAACAATCAAAGCACCGAGCAAAATGAATGCGGCGTAACTTCTTACAAAACCAACTTGAATGCGTCTAACAACGGCACCAAGAGCGACAACGAAATTCCCTGCGCCGTTGACTATTCCATCAACAAACCCTAGATCAAAACCTTGCCACAGGACTTTGCGCGAAAGATTTGTTATCGGATCAACAATAAAGCCATTGTAGATTTCGTCTACATACCATTTCTTTTCCAGCACCTTCGGCATCTTTCTTAAAGGCTCTTTCTGGAACAAGACCCAACCTATGCCGATGCCGAAAACCGCCAAAATCACCGAAGTTAAAGCCAAAAGCCGCTCGGTTTTTATCTCTTCCGGTGAATGTCCATGATGACCAGTCGCTGAATGAGTTTCAGCCTTCCCAAACTCAGTAGTCTCAATTTTCGTTTCAAGCTTTCCATGCTCATCGTTTCTCGGCTCCGCCACCTTTTGAAAGCCTTCCGATGTGTTTTCCACTAAACTGCCCGATTCATGATGAATCACTGCGGAATGATAGTTTGCGGCGTGCTTCTCTGATGCTTTAACTTTGACAATTACAGGCTCTAAAGTATGTTCAAAAACGTTTATATCCTTCAAACCAACAAGCGAGCTTAAAGCATACGGAACACCTACAAGACCGCCGAACGTGGAAAGAATCGCCAACACAATAAGCGGAATCGTCATAACCGCAGGAGATTCGTGTGGCTTGAAGTCATGCGATTCATGATGCTCTTCAAACGGGCTATCGTGTTCTTCTCCGGGTATTTCCAAGTTAAATCGCTCCTGCCCCCAAAAAGTCATCACCATCATTCGAGTCATGTAAACAGCCGTCAAAACAGCGGTCACTAACCCAATGCCCCAAAGCACATAATTCCAATTCGCGGGCAGATTCGATGCGATAAAAGTTTTGTAAAGGATTTCGTCTTTTGAGAAAAAGCCCGCAAAGATTGGCACACCGGCAATTGCCAACCAACCAGTCACCATTGTTGCAAAGGTTACAGGCATGTATTTTTTCAATCCGCCCATTCGTCGCATGTCTTGTTCATGGTGCATTCCGTGAATAACCGAACCAGAACCTAAAAACAGCAATGCCTTGAAGAAAGCATGTGTCATTACGTGAAAAATAGCGGCGATAAATGCTCCAACGCCGCAGGCTAAGAACATATAACCGAGTTGCGAAACCGTAGAGTAAGCGAGAACCTTTTTGATGTCATTTTGAGCAAGCCCTATCGTTGCGGCGAAAATAGCCGTTGCGCAACCGATTAAAGCAACAATAAACATTGCTGTCGGAGCATTTTGATAAATTCCATTGCACCTTACAACCATGTAAACGCCCGCCGTAACCATCGTTGCGGCGTGAATTAGTGCCGAAACAGGCGTTGGGCCTGCCATCGCATCAGGTAGCCACGTAAAAAGCGGTATTTGCGCTGATTTACCCGTTGCTCCTATGAACAGAAGAACCGCCGCAGAAGTAATCCCACCGGCAAAAATTGCCCCGACCGTAAAAGGCTCTGCGGGCATTTCAGAAATTATCCGAAGTGCGCTTTCAATCTTGACTCCGTCAATTACTTTGTCGAAAAAGGATATTGAACCTGTAAGCGTAAAAACAAGCAAAATGCCCATTATGACGCCCCAATCGCCGATGCGGTTCATCACAAAGGCTTTCTTTGCCGCACGCCTTGCTGTGTCCCATTTCAAGTAATAGCCAATAAGCAAATAAGAGCAAAGCCCCACGCCTTCCCAGCCTACAAACATCAAAAGCAAGTTATCAGCTAACACCAGCGTCAACATTGAAAACATGAAAAGATTCATGTAGGCGAAAAAGCGATAGTAGCCTTTATCGCCATGCATGTAGCCTGCCGCGAAAATGTGGATCAGCAAGCCTACAAAAGTCACAAAGAGAGCATAGATGCCTGAAAGTCTATCCATAGCCAAACCGAAGTCGGCACGGAAATTGCCGACTTCGATCCAGGTCCAAAGATGGTCTAAAACAGGCTTACCTTCAGGCATGAAAAGAGCGCCTGCATGAGGCGTTCCCAACCCGAAAGCAATCATGAAAGCTACAACACAAGAAACGCCTACAGACGCACAAGCAACCGTTGCGCTAAAAACTTCGTTATTTGCTTTCTTTCCAAAAAGCCAATTGATGATTGCCCCAAACAGCGGCGCAAAAATTATAAGGCTTAGAAAATTGTTCTCCATCTTAACTCTCCGGTTTCCTTCAGTTTTTCAAAATGCTGGCATCGTCAACATCAACGGAAATGCGGTTTCTGAAAAAGGCGATTATTATTCCCAGACCTATCGCCGCTTCTGCTGCGGCAACGCTCATGACCATAAAGACAAAAAGTTGCCCGGTTGCATCGTTGTAAAACCGCGAAAATCCTACGAACGTAATGTTAACGGCATTAAGCATCAACTCGATGCACATGAACATGCCGATAGCATTGCGTTTGAAGATGACGCCAACTGCGCCTATTGTGAACAAAATCCCTGAAAGAGCCAGATAACTTGCTAGGGTCGGTTCCATAATCTTCAACGTCTTTTTTCTTTTTGTGCTATGTCGAGTCTTGTTTCTTTGAGCCGACGCGATAAAACCATCGCTCCGACTATTGCCATCAAAAGCAAAACGCCTGCAATTTCGACAGGTAACAAGTATTCGGTAAACATTGCTCTGCCGATGTTCAAAGTCAAACCGGCATCAGCTTGCTCCTGCGCTGATTGAGGCGATTTTTTGACAGCATAGAAAATGAAAAGTGTTTGAGCCAGTAGCACTAACCCCAAAATACTTCCGATCAAGTAAAGGTGACGAAGTCTCGTCAAAGGCTTATCTTCTTCTAGGTTCAGAAGCATTATGACGAAAATAACCAGGACCATTATTGCACCGGCATAAACCAAAACCTGCACCGCTGCGATGAACGGAGCGGCAAGAAGCATGTAAATACAAGCCAGCGCAATAAAAACGCCTATCAGAGAAATCGCGCTATAAAGCGGATTTTTATGATAAACCATCAAACCTGCACAAGCAATAGCAAATCCTGCAAAGAGAAAGAAAAGTAGTGTTGTAATCATTTTTCCTAAAAGATTCCAAGATAAACCATGATTGTCGTGAAAACAAGATTACCAATGGCAACAGGAAGTAAAAATTTCCAACCAAAACTCATCAATTGATCGAAGCGAAATCGTGGTAAAGTGCCGCGAACCCAAATGTAAAGGAATAGAAAGAAGAAAATTTTAAGTAAAAACGCTATGTGACTCACAATGGCGTAAGGAATTGAACCGTATTCAAAAATTCTACTCAAACCCGGCACATACCAACCGCCCAAAAACAGCGTGGAACACATAACGGAAACCGTGAACATGTTGACGTATTCAGCCATGAAAAACAGCGCAAATTTTAGTGCCGAATACTCCGTATGAAAACCTGCAACTAGCTCTGTTTCCGCTTCTGGCAAGTCAAAGGGCACACGATTTGTTTCGGCAAACGCAGCTATCAAAAACACAATAAACCCGATAAATTGCGGAATTATGAACCATCTAGTCGGGTAGCGTGTCTGCGCTTCGATGATTTTCGTTAGGCTCAAACTCCCTGCCATCATCACAACACCTAAAACGGAAGCTCCCATTGCAAGTTCGTATGAAATCATCTGCGCCGAAGAACGCAAGCCACCCATCAGCGAGTATTTCGAGTTTGAAGCCCAACCCGCCAGAGCTATGCCGTAAACGCCAACAGAAGTCACTGATAAAACATAAAGAAGCGCGACGTCAAAATCGGCAATCACTAGAGGCAATTGCCTTATCCCTTCGCCTAAACCGTAAGGCAAGAAACTCCAATCAATCGTCTTGATAGGCGGACCAAAAGGATAAACGACTATCGGCATCAAGGCACATATCAACGCCACCAAAGGCGCAAGAAAATAAACGAATTTTGTTGATTTATCGGGCGCAATATCTTCCTTGAAGATAAACTTCAGAAGGTCTGCAAAGGGTTGTAGCAATCCCCAAGGACCTACGCGGTTAGGTCCGATTCTGCCTTGAATCCAGCCTAAAATTTTTCGCTCTGCCAAAACCGTATATGCAACAATTATCAAAACCCCGTTGAATGCCAAGAAAATGGCAGTGAAGTAAACTATCAGCGGAAAGAGCGTTTTAACAATTTCTTCCATAAGAAAATTTCCTATTTATCAGTTCTTGCGAATAACCCGGAATTAAAAAAATCTCAACTGTTTCTGCTTTTTTATTCTCTATCGCTCACGCTAACGGCTTTTGCCCAACTTTCTTGTTTTGGCGTTCCGTCAAGATTGAATTGCAAAAGCGGTGAGACGAAGAGATTTTCAGGCTTCGGATTTCCATTTGCCAAAAGATGAAATTCTGGCGTTTTGCTTGTCAAAGTTGTCAAGCGGTGTAGCTTATGCCCAACACGCGGCGTTTCAGTTATCTTTTGAGCGTTTTCGGGCAAGTTTTTGACTTTTTCTCCTAGCACCGCCAGCTTATCCGATAAATCTTTCCTTTCCCATATCTTGTGCTTGACTTGCACGGGATTTGACTCGTCGCGAAGATGCGGATAGCGCAATCCCTTGTAAGGCTCGACACTTTCCGCAAGGTCTCTAAACACCGTTGAAGCTGAAAAATTATATCCGAAATCAACTCCCATTTCACGTGCAATCAAGAAGGTTATCATCCAATCAGGCTTCGATTGGTGCAAAGGCTCTATCGCCTGTCGGACTCTTTGAACAAAGCCTGTATTGTTTGTGTAAGTTCCATCAACTTCGGCAAAAGAAGACGCGGGCAAAACAACATCAGCGTATTTGGTTGTCTCGGTCTCAAAAAGCTCTTGAACGACTATAAAGTCTTTGTCTTGCAAAAACTTTGTGTTTTCTTCGTGAAGACTTCCGCCGATAAGTAGCGCACGAGAATTTTTCAGCACTTCCACGAGCGGCTTCTTCCCTTTCATCATGTCGTTCGCACCTACGGAATTGTTGTAAAGCGGAAGCGGATGATAAAGAACACGTCTTTTTTCGCCTGCGAAAATATGCGCCGAGTTCGCTAAAATAGCTTGCGCTTCGGCTGATAAATCGCCACCAAACATTACAATTAGATCGCCTTCGGTTTCCTTTACCACTTTGAAAAATTCATCAAGCTCTTTTGTTTCGATTCCGAGCTTCTTACATGCTTCTGAGCGCCTGCTCTCATCTATCAAAGCCAGCACAAAGGCGTCGTATGATTTCGGATTTATGTGAATAAACTGCGATGCCTGAGCTTTCAAGCGTATCGGTGTATCGTTTACAAGTATAAACTTCGCACCACCATTGCGAACAGCTTGTCTTATCTGCTTAGCTGTGAATGTTTGTTCTTCTTCAGGCTCACCGCCGATTAGAATAATCGTGCTTGCGTAGCGGATTTCCTTATGCGTGCAAAGCGGCGCGCTGAGATTATCGAAGAACGGGTCCAAATCGTAAGCGTCTGAAACCGTGTAGTTTTCTGTGCCAACGACTTCCGTAGCAAAACGCTTCAAAGTCCAAACCGATTCGTTCGTTAAACGACACGAAGCAATGACTCCGACGTCTTTCCCGTATTCTTTGAACTTTTGCGCAACGTAAGAGATTGCTTCGTCCCATGTCGCTGGAATCAGCTTCCCACCTTTCTTGTATCGAATCAACGGCGTCTTCAGCCTGTCAGGATGATTGATGAATCCATGAGCGAATCTGGCTTTGACGTCTAAAAATTCGCCGTTTAAGCCATTTACGTATCGGTCACGCGCAACGATTCTATGGACTTTTCCGCCGCGTGAACCGATTGAGATTTGCATGCCGTCAGAACCGTAAATGTCAGTAGAAACTGTTTGTTCAAGCTCCCATGGCCTTGTTTCGTGCCGATAAGTAGCATCGAGCAACGTTCCTGTCGGACAAACTTCGATGCAATTACCGCATTGAGAGCAATTGAGCCAACCGCCATAAGTGCCTATGACGGTGTTAACGCCTCTGTTACCAGCCTCGATTGCTTCTTCGCCCATCCATTCTTCACAAACTCTGGTGCATCTTTTGCAAAGTATGCATCTTTGCGGATCATTTGCAACAATGGGCGACAAAAACTTTTCAGGTTGAGCGTTTTTCCTCTCAGTGAAGCGTTCTTCAAGATCGCCCCAATCAAAAATCATTTCTTGTAGCTCGCATTCACCACCTCTATCGCAAACAGGACAATCCAAGGGATGGTTTGCGAGCAAAAATTCACCCATCGCTCTTTGAGCCTTTTCTATTTCGGGGCTTTTCGTTGTTACAACCATTCCGTCCGTGCAAATTGTGGTGCAAGCCGTTTGGAGTTTGGGCATTTTCTCGATACGCACCAAACACATGCGACAAGAAGCCTGCAACGCTAAATCGCTGTAATAGCAAAAGGACGGAATGCCAAAACCTTTCTCGCGGCAAACATCAATAAGCCGCGATCCCTTCGGGACTTCAAACTCTTGCCCGTTGATCGTAATCTTTATCGTCTCTGCCATTTTTCCATCCGAAAACTCTGGTTAAAATCTGAAATTTCCAAAAAGAGCAAATCGCTTTTACTTCATGCCTCAGAATTCGCTTCTTGTTGCTGTTGTTGCGTTTGTTTCTTTTTCTTCTTTCTGGGTCTTGTCTTACCGAAAGTTCCTCTAAAAATTTTCCCTCTTCTAGTTCTCAAATCACCTTTTCCCATAGTTTCACCTCAAAGTAAGATTTTGCGGTTATTAGACCGCTTCTACTTCAACATTGGCAACTATTTTGTCGCCGTTTACGTTCTTAAAGAGCCATTTCTTGAAATCTTCTGGAAATCTTTTGATTGCGCTTTGAATAGGCCAAGCAGCCGCATCTCCTAGCGGACAGAAAGATTTTCCTTCGATATTGTCGCAGATGTCTAGAAGTAGTTGAGCGTCTTCAGGTCGTCCGCGCCCTTCGGCGATGCGATTGAAAATCTTCACGAGCCAGTCTGTTCCTTCTCTGCAAGGCGTGCACCAACCGCATGACTCATGCTTGTAGAACTCTGTTAAATTCTTGGTTGATTCCATTATGTCAACCGTTTCGTCCATAACGATAAATCCGCCTGAACCTACAGCAGAACCAGCTTCAACTAAGCCTTCATAGTCCATTGTTACGCCTTTGCCGATAATCTGGTCCGCATTCATTATGTAAACAGAAGAACCGCCGGGAATCACAGCCTTTAGTTTCTTATCGGGCCTCAGCATTCCTCCGCAATCTTCCATTATGAACTTTTCCATGTCTCGGTAACCCATTGGAAGTTCGTAAACCCCAGGTCTTTTGACATGACCGCTTACAGACCAGAGCTTCGTGCCACCACTCTTTTCCGTTCCCAGACTTCGCCATGCGTCGCCTCCCATCTCGATAATCTGCGGAACAGCCGTTAAAGTTTCAACATTGTTGACGACAGTAGGACATCCATAAAGCCCCTCGACTGCCGGGAAAGGCGGCTTCATTCGCGGGTGGCCACGATAGCCTTCAAGCGATGATAAGAGAGCTGTTTCTTCACCACAAATATAAGCTCCTGCGCCTGTGTGAGTGTAAATTTCACACGAAAAATCACTTCCCAAAATGTTTTTGCCCAAGAATTTTGCAGCGCGAGCTTCCTCAAGAGCTTTTTCCATTATATCAATCAGGTATTTATATTCGCCTCGGAAGTAAATGTAGCCGGTTTGCGCACCAAGAGCGTAAGCAGCAATCAGCATTCCTTCGATTACGGCGTGCGGGTCTCTTTCAAGTAAATATCTATCTTTGAAAGTTCCCGGCTCTGATTCATCGGCATTGCAGACGATATATTTCGGCTTCGGTGATGAACGCGGAACGAAACTCCATTTTATCCCTGTTGGAAACCCAGCACCGCCACGTCCGCGTAGAGCGCTTTTTTTGACCTCCTCAATTATCTGGTCTTGCGTCATGTTCAAGGCTTTATTCAAAGCCTGATAGCCGCCAGTTTCAAGATAGACTTTTAGCGTGTGCGAATCCTTTATGTGCATTCGCTTCAGTTGCAACGGTTCGCATCCAATAGCTCTTATCTCCATAACCCGCTTACTCCAACGAATCGAGAATTTGATCAACCTTTTCAGGTGTCAGATTTTCGTAATAATCAAAACCGATTTGCATAACCGGTGCCGTTCCGCAACTTCCTAAACATTCAACCATCGAAAGAGTAAATTTTCCGTCAGGAGTTGTCTCACCGGGCTTGATGCCGAGTTTTTTGCATATATGATTCGTAATCTCAGGCTCGCCCATGATTTTGCAAGAAAGCGTCTTGCAAATTTGAATATGATACTTGCCTATCGGGCGAAAGTGAAACATCGAGTAAAAGGTTGCTGTTTCCCAAACATCCGTCACCGTCAGGTCAAGAAATTTTGCTACAAAGTTTATGCCGGGAGCATCAATGTAACCTCGCTCACGTTGAACAATGAAAAGTAGTGGTATCAATGCAGAACGTTTTCTTTCGGGCGGATATTTTTTCAGATGGGATTTCATCTCTTCAATAACTTCCGGAGAAAATTCCGCCACTTCGTCTGTGTAAAGAACCTGGTTTGTAAAGTCTGTTGGAACAGTTGTTGCCATAGCTTCAACCTCTTATCTATCAACCTCTCCCAAAACAATATCAATCGAGCCGATGATGGCTATGACGTCTGCCACCATCTCGCCTTCAGCCATTACTGGCAGAGCTGAAAGATTAACGAAACTGGGGCCTCTAAAATGCACTCTTTCAGGCTTGGGACCTCCGTTGGATTTGATATAGACACCAAGCTCGCCCTTCGATGCCTCAATGGCGTGATAAACTTCTCCCGGTGGGACATTGAATCCTTCAGCTATTATCAAGAAGTGATGAATCAAAGCGTCCATGTGCTTTCTCATGTCCGCCCTATCGGGCAAAACCACTTTCGGCGCATCAGCTTTAATCGGGCCTGGCTTTAACCTTTCTAAAGCTTGTCTAATTATCTTGTGAGATTCATAAAGCTCACGCATTCGGACACGAAAACGCGCCCAAACATCTCCGCCTGTTTCAACAGGCACCTCAAAATCATAAGTCTCATAGCCCGAATAAGGATTGTCACGGCGCAAATCCAAATCAACACCGCTACCTCTCAAACAAGGTCCTGTCAATCCCCAATCTATCGCATCTTCTTTCGAGATATAACCTATTCCTTGAGTTCTTGCTTGGAAGAGCGTATTCCTGCTAACCAAATTCTCAAATTGCTCTAGTGCTTCCGGAAACTCATCTAAAAATTGCTTAACCCTATGCTCAAATCCGGCAGGCAAATCCATCATTAAACCGCCAATGCGGAAATAGCTCGGCGTCATTCTTCCACCAGAAGCCGCTTCTATGAGATTGAGAATCTTTTCCCGCTGACGGAAGGCATAAAAAAACACGCTCATTGCGCCGATGTCAAGAGCGTGAGTCCCAAGCCAAACCATGTGAGAGGCAATTCTTTGAAGCTCACACATCATTACGCGGATAACTTGCGCCCTTTCAGGAATCTCAAGCTGGAGAAGCTTTTCAACAGCCATGACGTAAGCCAAATTGTTTCCCAATGGATTCAGATAATCCATTCTATCCGTGATAACAATTCCCTGTTGGTATTTCTTGTATTCAAAAAGCTTCTCCATGCCCGTATGAAGATAACCAATATCGGGCGTGACTTTCACGACCATCTCACCATCAAGAACAAGCTCCAGCCTTAAAACACCGTGAGTCGAAGGGTGCTGTGGCCCCATCGAAATCGTCATGTGCGACTCAAGCGGTTGATCTAAAACTTCCTGAAAATCAATGTTTCTCATAATCTTCGCCTTAGTCTTATGTCTTCCTTCAAGCACTATGAAAAAACTTAAGTCAAACTATAAGGCTCGTATCCGCGTAAAGGATAATCTTTTCTGAGCGGGTGCCCGTCGAAATCAGATGGCAACAGGATTCTTCTTAAATCAGGATGTCCGTCAAATATGATTCCGAACATATCGTAAGTTTCCCGTTCATGCCAGTTGGCTGTTTTCCATACAGTTGTCACAGTTGCGACGTGCGGATCGTCCTCGCTCAGCAAGACCTTTAGTCTCAGCCTCTTGTGATGCTTTGTCGAGAAAAGATGATAATTCACCTCAAAACGCGGGTCTTCTTCAGGTCCGCGGTCAACCCCACAGAGATCGGCGAGCATATCGAAGTCGAGAACCTCTTTCATGAAGCGACAAGCTTCAACAATATGCTCGCGTGGAACAAATACGGTAACCTCACCAAGAGCTTCGCGAACTTCAGTAACTGCTTCCGGTTTTTCAGCTTTCAATTTTTCAACAAAATCAAGTAGTGGTTTGGTATCTGGCATAGTTCTCTGAAAACTTTGCTCAATTTATTCAGCTTTTTCTGATTTACGACGATCTTCTTCTTTCATGTCTTGACGGCACAGAATAAGGACGTGGACGCTTATTTTGTGCAACTTCTAATTCAACTTCTTCTTCCAAAGCTGTCCCTTGAGTTACAGGAAGAGTTCCGGGTAAAGTAGAGCGTCTCGATTCTTCTTCAAAGGTGTCTTTTCTGTCTTTAACCGAATCTCTTTTTATTTTCTCTTGGAGCATCATTATTGCATGAACAAGCATTTCTGGGCGTGGCGGGCATCCTGGTATGTAAACGTCAACCGGCACTATTTTGTCAACGCCTTGCACGATTGCGTAGTTATCGAAAACTCCGCCAGAAGTTGCGCAAGCTCCCATCGAAATCACCCACTTCGGTTCTGGCATTTGATCGTAAATTCTACGAAGAACCGGCGCCATCTTTCTTGAGACTCTGCCTGAAACTATCATCACGTCTGCTTGACGCGGGCTTGCACGAAAAGTCTCTGCACCAAAGCGCGCAAGGTCATTTCTCGACGAAACACTGTTCATCATCTCAATAGCACAGCAAGCCAAACCAAACGTAGCAGGCCAAAGAGAAGATTTCCGCGCCCAATTTATCAAAGCATCAAGCTTTACTGTTAAAACATCTGGCAAAGCCTCTACTATTTTGTTTTCTAATCCCATAATTTCAGACTCCTTTCAGATTTCTGACAATGACTAAGTGAGTTCGGGAATACTTAAACGCCGATGCCTTCGGCTATAGCTCTCGCACGAGCCTTTCTTTCGGCTTGAGTCATCGCCTTCGCCTCTGCACGCGCCTCTAAACGAGCTTGCAAACTCCAATCAAGAACTCCCTTCTTGAGTGTATAAACAAGCCCGGCAATAATCATTGCAACAAAAACAAGTATTCCTACAAAAGCGTATGTTCCGAAAGGTATTCCCGTTGCCGCTTCCGTTATCAATAAGCTCTTAAAAGCAACAGCAAAAGGCACTACAAACAAAACCTCTATATCAAACAGCAAGAAATCAACTGCCACGTTGTAGAACTTTACGGAAAAGCGCTCCCGCGCCGAACCTACAGGGTCTTTGCCACATTCGTATGGCATCAGTTTAGTTGCAGTCTTTTTCTTAGGTCCGAAAAGTTGAGTTGCGATGATTTGACTTGCCGCAAAACCTACGGCAACGATAAACATTACCAGTATCGGCAAATAATCTTTAAGCTCGAACATAAAAGGTTTTTATTTTCCCTCGACAAACCGAAAACTTGAGAAATCTATCACAAACTTAATCGTAAGTTATAGCCGATTCTGAGTCAAGAAGGCAAAGATTAACAAACAGAAACCGACTATGTTTTTGTGTCCTTTCAAACATGGTTCATTCCTTAGTGCTCAAGCGCTAGACTCATCTAATGGTCGGCAAATCTGGTCTCGGCACAAAGCATCTCCTGCATCGAGCTTCGTATTTATCGGTTGCTCCGACTTCGATTCTCTCGGTTGAAGCCGAAATTCTTTGCGAATAGTTGGCCGTAGCTCCGCATTTGACGCAAATAGCATGTGTCTTGGTGATGAATTCAGCAATAGCAAGCAATTGAGGCATTGGTTCAAAAGGTCTTCCCATGTAATCCTGATCAAGCCCAGCTATTATCACTCTACGCCCGCTATTAGCCAATTCATTCGCCGCATCAACCAACCCTATATCAAAAAACTGCCCCTCATCAATTCCTACAACCTGCGTGTCAGGTTCAATTAAAGACATCATCTCAGCCGCTGTCATCACAGGTTTTGAAACATGCGACATGCCAGAATGAGAAATAATTTCATCAAGCGAGTAACGATCATCTATTTTCGGCTTAAAAACCTGCACTTTCTGCCTCGCAATGCTCGCACGACGCAAACGTCTTATCAACTCTTCGCTTTTGCCTGAAAACATCGAGCCAACTATAACTTCAATCCATCCAACTTTTCCGGGTATGCGCTCAAGACCAGTTTTGAGACTACGGTCTTCAAAATCACCAAAAACTAATTCTTCAATCATAAGGCAAGAAGATTAACACGAAACCAAAAACATAGCAATTTTACCCTTGAGAATACAAACGAATATTCTCAAGGCTTCCCTTGTGCTTCAAGATGACTTCTGAGCCTCAATGCTACTTATAAAGTCCTAAAACTGCTGATGCCTTTTCTGAAATCACCTGCCAAACAGTTTTTCGGCTAACAAGCCCCAAAAGAAGATGATTTTCTTTTGTTTTCGTTATATTCTAGGTTTGAGTGAAACTGAAAATTTGTCCAAAATGCAAACGTCCCTATCTAGCAGATAAAGAGTCCTGTCCGTATTGTCCACCACCATACACCTGGAACCAAGAATCTTGGGCTAACGTCGGATGCTTGATTTTGATGGTTATCCCTGTTTTTCTTGCGATTCTCTTCTGGCTACTTTTCCTTTTCGGAATTTTTGTCAGATAATTCCAGTAACCAGAACGCGTTTACTTGAGAAAAACTTCTTGGTTTGATACTTACTTTCCATCAAAATACAAAAAGAGAGGAGTCCGATATTTTGAAACTTCGGACACCTCTTTCTTCAATATCTTTCGCTTGGTTTATTGTTGTAACCTTCTGCGTAGAAGTTTAGGTCCGATACATCTTCCAGAACCGTCAGAGTCTGTGGCGAGAAGACATATCTTTTTGAGATTACCTCAAAAGTGTATGTCTCACCTGCAGGCACGTCTAAAAACCTGTAATAACCAAACGT
>RFGC01000042.1 GCA_003697135.1 Acidobacteriota bacterium | reverse complement strand
TGGGACAAATGGTCAAACTTACGACTTCACGATAACCACCTACAACACAAGTGAAGGCAATTTCACTTACACGATGAGCGGTTTACCTTCGGGTTTATCGCTTTCGCAGACGGTTTCAGGTTCTACGGTTACAGTGAAGATAGCAGGGACGCCGACGCAAACAGGTAGTTTCAATCCAGTGCTTACAATCACGAGTGGAACGCAAACTACCACGGTGAATTACTCGCTGGTTATCCAGTAATGTGGTGACTTTAACGAAATCTCAAAACGTGAAATTCTGCCTTTAGCAAAAACAAAGCCCCGATCAGCTCGGAGCTTTGTTTTTCGAAGTTGGCTTGCAAGTTCAGTTTTCAAGTTTCCTATCTTTGAATTTTTCGTAAAGTTCGGTATGTCGGCTTGTTAGCGGCATCAGACGGCCGTTTATGAAGAGATATTTTATGTTAGTTCTCGGTTCGAGTATGTCACCATCAGCCACTACCAAATTTGCCACTTTACCAACTTCTATTGAGCCATATTTATCGGCTATTCCTAAGATTTGTGCAGGATAAAGTGTTACGGCTTTCAGGGCTTCTTCTTTAGGTAATCCGAATGCGGCCGCTATTCCGGCGTGATATGGTAAGTCTCTGACCATTGAGCCACCATC
This sequence comes from Acidobacteriota bacterium, assembly GCA_003697135.1. Lineage (GTDB taxonomy): Bacteria > Acidobacteriota > Blastocatellia > Pyrinomonadales > Pyrinomonadaceae > J014. Next base: position 164,511 of record RFGC01000042.1, on the reverse strand, counting down.
GCCGGTTGCAATAGAGAACTTTACTCCTCTCTGCTGCATTTTTGCGGGAGCCTCAAAGAGATAATCGTATGGGTGATCATCAAGAACCGGCAGCCTGTAAATGTTGGTGTAAATCACAGGGATGTTGTTTTTAACAAGAACATCTGCCGCTTTCCATGCTTCTTGTCCGCCTAAGATGATCCCCTTGAGTTTATTTTCCTCGACGAATTTTGCTACAGCCCGAATGTCTCTTTCACGCTCAGCGGTGAAAATTATTGGGCGCTCGCCTCGGACGTATGGGATCATCGCCTCAAGTTTTACATCTGTTTTTGGCATCGGTAGGCTTTTATCTTTCAAAGCGGCTTCTTTCGCTCTGGCATAGTTTTCAGCATCTTTGAAGAGTTTTTTGAGGTTTTCTAGTTGTTGGTTTCTGCGTCTTATGGCTTCGTTGAAGTCTATTTGCTGTTGACCGGGACCGGCAAACGTGGTTATTCGTGGGAAATTCACTACCAAGGCAAAAGTAGGCGTAATCGCCATGCTTGCTTGAGTCGAACCCCAGAGATTGATTACAGCCGCCTGCCCGGCAATCAAACCTCCTGTTGGCATTGAAAGCACCGTTGTTATCCCGTTAACACGTGCAACGTTTATGTGAGAGCTATGCGGATTTATTGCGATTACTGCTTTCGCATTAGCATTATTTTCGCCGATTTCTGCAACATCAACTGTTCCGTTTGCTCCTAGCGGTATTTCTGAAAGCCCCATGTTCGTTGCTGAATCAATTAGTCCGGGATAGACGGAAAGCCCCGATGCATCAATAACTTGAGCTTTTGAGGGAATCGAAATGTTGCTTCCCACGGCAGCGATCTTACCGTTTTCTATTAGCACTGTGCCTTTTTCGATAACACCGCTGGAAACAGTTACTATGCGAGCATTGGTTATAGCAAAAGTGCCACCTTTACCGAGAAAAATTTGCTGTGAAGTTACGTCGGTGTCAGGGTTTCTTGTTTGTGAAACAGCTAAAGCATAGCAGGCGAATAAGATTGTCAAGGTGCTAAGAATTCGATTTATCATCTGTTGTCACCTCCCTGAAAGATTGTTTGGGGCATTTCATCTGCGTCGTCATGATGGTCCTTTCGGTATTCTGTTGGTATGCGTGGCGGAGTCCCACCTGAAGCCGGGGCTTTGTTGACATCGAGTTTTTCTAGTTCTTGCCTTTCCTTCTCAAGTTGGACTCTTTTTGCAAGGTCTTGTTGACGGTCGAAGTAAATTTCGCCTTCAATCATAGTTGTTTCAACACGAGAATAAACGCTGAAAGGATGCCCGCTCCAGATGACTAAATCAGCATCTTTTCCGATTTCAATCGAGCCTACGCGTTTATCAATACCAAGCTGTTTTGCTGGATTCAAGGTAATCATTTTCAAGGCTTCTTCCTCAGGAACGCCACCGTATTTCATGACCTTTGCGGCATCGAGGTTTAGACGGCGCATTCTTTCATCAGAATCGGAATTTATCGAAACAACAACACCATTTTTCCAAAGAATTGCGGCATTGTAGGGAATAGCATCATAAGACTCGATTTTGAAAGACCAATTGTCAACAAAAATTGAGGCGCCTGCACCATGTCTTGCAATCTCAGGAGCAATCTTATAGGCTTCTAGCGCATGTTGCAGTGTTGCGACTCTAAAGCCGAATTCTTCGGCAAGTAACATCAAGTTCAGGTGTTCATCAGAGCGGTAGCCGTGAGCATGGACAAGACGTTTTCCTTCCAATACTTCAACCAATGGCTCGAGTTCCAGATCAATGCGCGGCGGCACTTTAGTTTTTCCTGCGCGATAATCATCCCATGCGCGTTTATAGTCTCTAGCCCTGAGAAATGCGTCACGAATTACTTCCATCACGCCCATTCTTGTTCGTGGATAGCGAGGTGTCTGTCCAGGTAGCGGCGGGAAATTCGATCTCTTTGGATTTTCGCCGAGAGCGAATTTTATGCCCGGCGGAGCGTCTTTGATTATAAATTCCTCGACAGGTTTTCCATATTTGAATTTGACCGTTACAGACTGCCCACCAATGGCATTAGCTGAGCCGTGTAGAAGTAAAGCTGTTGTAACACCACCTGCCAGCGCTCTGTAGATCGCAATCTCAGTTGGATTCAAAACGTCACGAATGTTTGTCATTGAAGTAACCGAATACGAAAATTCGTTGACTGCATCAATCATCGTGTGAGAATGGCAATCAACGATTCCGGGTGTGACGTATTTTCCGGTTGCGTCAATTATTTTTGCGCCCGATTCGGCACGTAAGTTTCTGCCGATTCTAGCAATTTTGCCGTTTTCTATCAAAATATCGGTATTTTCCAGTGTTCCGCGTGCTGCGGTCATCACGGTTGCGTTGCGAATCAAGATCTGGTTTTTAGCTTGCTGAGCGATCAAAAATGAAGGGAAGATCGCTAAAGTCAGGAAAATCAGAGCTAGAAGATTCAAAACTTTCATCATTTCAGCTTCCTCCATTTTTTAAGGATTTCTTGTTCCTGAGAAAGAAAATGCACCTTGCGGTGTTTGGATAGTCCCGCTGATTTGGTTACCGGTTGCTTTACCAGTGACCGTAACTTCAAATGTTGCTTCTCCGAGAGTTACATCGAGCGAGAAACTGAAGCTATTGGTTTGAGAGCCTTCGACTGTGACGCGTCCTGATTTTATCGGAGTCGAGCCTGTCAAGGCAGTTTGAAAACTGCCTGTTAGACTATCGCCTTCCTGCGTTAAGGTAAGTGTTCCCGGAACGGTTTGCCCTGGAGCCTCAATTACAATGCTCCATGTTCCGGAAATGTTTTGGGCAGTTTGCCTTGGGACTTCTGTTCTTTGTTGAGCTAGTTGTCCAGCAGTAGGCTGTGGTCTCTCTTGCTTGATCTCAAAAAGTTTGCCGTCAATGATGACATGAGTGATTGTTCTTTCTTTAGCAAGAATGTCACCTTTCGAGACAACCAGATTGGCTATTTTCCCTTTGTCAATAGAACCAAGCCTATCGCTTATGCCGAGGATTTCTGCCGCTGTCAAGGTCAAAGCTCTGATGGCGGCGTCTTTGCTTAAGCCATTCTCAATCGCTTTGCCGATATTTGCCCATATTTCTGAATAATTTTGTATTCCGCCCGATTGAAATGCGAACTTTACACCTGCTTTTTCCAGTCTTCCTGCACATTTTAGGGTTTCAGCCCTAAAACGCAAGGTTTCCAGGCTTTCTGGATCGGCTTCTTCAGACGCAGCAGTTGTGCGTTTTGGAAAATTTAGAGAAAGCAGAACGGGCACGTTTTGCGCTTTGAGCCTATCAGCTACTTTCCATGCTTCATGTCCACCGGCAATTATGGCTTTTATGTTGAGTTCTTTTGCCAAATCAAGCGCGCGAATAATCTCTCTTTCCGTGTTTGCATAAAAAACAACAGGCAGTTTGCCTTCGAGAATTGGAAACAGTGCTTCTAAAGATTTGTCTTTTTCAGGGCGTTGGAGACCTAACGGATTGCTTTCATAAAGCGTTTCCCAATCTTTTAGTCTCTTTGCGTCTAAAAACATTTGTCTGATTGCCGAAAAAGTTCCGAGAAGCGATGAAGGATAAATTCCGCCTGAGAGTGTGCGGAAAGTTATATGCTGGGCGAAAGGCGATCTTACCGTCATTTTAGCAACGCTATCGCCAGCTAAGTTTATTACTGCCGATTGCCCGTTGAAAATTCCATCACGCAAAACAGTTACAACGGTTGTAATCCCGTTGTTTCTTTGAGTCTCAAATTGATTCTCGCCGGGTCTTATTTGTTCGATAACGTTCAATTCAGGACGTAAGCCCTGTGGGTATTTTGATGATGAAGGTTGTAGTTGCTGCTGCTGGGAAGCCTGCTGGATTAAAACTTCAACGCCTGGCGATGGAGCAGGCGTTGGTCTCGGTGCAGCGGCCAAACCAAGCGATGTGTTCGTGTCGAAAAATCCGGGGTAAACAGTTAGGTCTTTCCCGTCAATCACGAATGCATCTGCTGGAGCTTTTACATTTTCTCCAACAGCTTCGATTAAACCATTTCTTATGACAACGGTTCCGTTTTCTATTGTTCTACCTGAAACCGTGACTATTCTTGCATTCGTTATGGCTATTGAGCCTGTATCTTGAGCCGGAACTTTTGCCCACGAAAAAAGCAAAAGGACCAAAAGAAGAAGGTAAATTTTTCTCATAAGCTCTTGCACCTAAAAGGAAGATGATGACATTTAGAACTAACCTACTACGCATTGTCTCGCAAAGGGTTTCAAATCAGAAAAAGAAAGACACAGGAAAATTTCGTATGGTTTCAGGTTTTGTTCTGAATTTTTTCTTAACGGACTTTCGGGCGCGGGAATTTCTAGGCTCAAAAGATTTTTTGGAGTTTTTCTGGTAAGGGTTAGGGAATGTCTTTTTGTTTTAAGACTCTGTCGAGCATTTCAGCGCATTCAGCACTTCTTGAAGCGAGTTGAGCGTCTGCGGCTTCGAGTGTTCTTTTCAGTTGGTGTAGTTCATCTGCAATGTGCAGAGCCGCTAAAATGGCTACCTTCAAACTGTCAACAGTCAAAGTCCCGGAGGCGATTTCACGCATTTTTTGGTCAACGTATTCTGCAAGCTGCATTATGTATTCTCTATCGCCATCAGAGCGGATATTATATGTTTGGTTGTAAATTTCAACTCGGATTGATTGAACCGGGCGTTCAGATTTGTCTTTTATGCTTTCTTTGTTATTGGTCATGTCCATCATAAGTTTATTTTTGCAGGATTTCTGCGACTTCAGGCTCAAGAACGGCCATTGCGTCTAGCATTGCTTCGATTTTAAGTTGCACTGCATCTCTTTCGCTCATAAGTCTTTCGACCTTTTCTTCGAGCCGCGCCTTTTCTTCAAGCAAGATATTGATTTCATGCCTTAAAGAACTCAACTCCCGCTTGAGCCTTTCGTTTTCTTCACGCAATTTCTTTGCGAATTCTATTGTAAGATAGATTTTGTCTTCAAGATGAGAAAACTTCTCCATGCCGATTGTGTTGCCCATTGCCTATTTCTCCAAAAAGAAATCCTGCAATTGATTATGTTTTCAAAACAAAAAAACTTCAAGTTTTCTTTCAGCCTTGGAACGTTTTTTTTGAAAATTCATTCTTGAGCACCTTAATTTTCAAGGATTAAAGGAGCAAAAACTCTGGTAGGCATTCAAAGAGGTTGAAGATTATCTTTTTTCGATTTGTTCGATTGTTTTCGTAAGAGAGCTAAAAATTTTCAAGCCGTCCGTAGAGCCTAATAAATCTTCGCAGGCTCTTTCGGGATGGGGCATCATTCCAAGCACGTTTCTATCCTTGTTGCAAATGCCTGCAATATTTGACCTAGAACCGTTGGGATTGGCTTCATCGGTTATTTCGCCTTCATCGTTGCAGTATCTAAAGACAATCTGGCCATTTTCTTCGAGTTCACTAAAGGTTTCATCATCGCAAACATAATTACCTTCGGCATGTGCAATCGGTATTGAAAGCACTTCGCCTTTTTTCGTTTCGATTGTGAAGGGAGTATTTGTGTTTTCGACTCGAAGTTTAACGTGTTTACAGATGAAGTGAAGATTTTTGTTGCGGACCAAAGCTCCCGGAAGTAGATTCGCTTCACATAGAATCTGAAATCCGTTGCATATTCCGAGCACGAATTTTCCTTCGGCTGCGAATTTTTTGACTGCCTTCATCACGGGCGAAAATTTTGCTAAAGCACCGGCACGCAGATAATCTCCGTATGAAAATCCACCGGGAAGTATAACGGCATCGTAGCCATCGAGACTGGTTTCTTTATGCCATATAAAATCAACCGGTTGTCCAACGACCTTTGAAATAACGTGGTAAGCATCGTGATCGCAATTCGAGCCAGGAAAAACTATCACGCCGTATTTCATTAGCTTTCGATCTCCACTCGATAATTTTCAATCACGGGATTTGCTAAAACTTCGTTTGCTATTTTTGAGACTAGATCGTTTGCCTCTGAAACCGATAGATTGCCATTAAGCTCTATCTCAAAATACTTTCCTTGACGTATGTCCAGGATGTTTTGAAAGCCAAGTAATTCAACTGAATGGTGAATGGCTTTTCCTTGCGGGTCAAGCACACCAGGTTTTAACGTAACATAAACTTTTGCTTTCATTCCCGAAATTCTCCCTGCAAATCAAAACTCTTATGATAACCTATTTCGCCTCTCATAAGCCAAATGGAGTTTGAAAATTTTGCATTCAGACTGTTGCTTATTTGCAACAGTTCAAGAAACATCCAAACAGCCAAAAGCCGAATCTGTGGCGCAGATCGGCTCTCTAAAAGTCTGGCACGGTTTTTGTTTGTATTTTGGTTTAAGTAGATTTACTGCACTTAGGCGATGAAACTTTGTAGCGTTTTCGGTGCTATGAATCAAACAACTATTGCAAAAGCAGTTAGCTTAGAAGGTATCGGACTTCATACGGGAGTCCGTGTGAGTTTAACTTTGAAACCGGCACCTGAAAATACGGGATATGTGTTCATACGCACTGACCTAGATGATTTTGAAATTCCCGCTTCTGTTGAATACATTTCGCATTGTAGTTACGCTACAACGCTTCTGCGGAAAGGCGTGATTATTTCGACCTGTGAACATCTGCTTTCGGCTTTGCGCGGTGCAGGTGTTGATAATTGTTTCATAGAGCTTGATAACATCGAACTTCCGATATTAGATGGCTCTTCAGAGGGGTTTATCGAGCTAATAAAACAAGCCGGGATTAAAACACAACAAGCGCCTAAGCGTTTTCTGAAGGTTTTGAAAAGAATTGAAGTTGTCGAGGGTGATAGGAAAATAACCATAGAGCCTTGGGATAAATTTGAGATTGACTGCAAGATAGATTTTCCCCATCCGCTAATCGGACAGCAAACATATCGGTTTCAAGCTTTGAATGGAAACTTTGAGCGTGAGATCGCTTCTGCGAGAACCTTCGGTTTCTTAAGTGAAGTTGAAAAGTTGCGCGCTGCTAATCTTGCACTTGGTGGCTCACTAGAAAATGCAATTGTTCTGACAGAAAGCGGAATGTTAAACAAAGAACCGCTGAGATTCAAAGACGAATTCGTAAGACACAAAATTTTAGACATAATCGGAGATTTCGCTCTTCTCGGCATGCCGATTTTAGGGAAAATAACGGCTGAAAAAAGCGGGCATGCCTTACATGCATTGTTGATGACACGTCTTCTCAAAGATGAATCTGCTTGGGAAATCATCACATCAAACCGAGCTTGTGTCTGATAACAATCGAAGGAATATAAGCCTTCGCGTCTGATAACGCTAGGGTGCAAGTGTCAATGTTTATTTTGCGTCTGATAACGAAATGAATGAATTCGATAGCTTGATGGACTAGCTAGGCAGATGAATACTTGCGTCTGATAACGTATCTTGTTGATAGGCTGTAGCTTGCAAGATTCCTTGAGTTATCGTTGATTATTTAGGTTTAACTTTGTGATAGAATTTTCATGTATAAAACAATGCCAGAAGTTTTGCCGAACAAAGATGAAGTTTTTGAAGAAGTTTGCGAGGCGATTTTTCAGACAGAAGTTATTTCAGTATCGAATGCTACCAACTCGGTTATAAGGTTTCCGGATAACCTCATTCTTGAAGAACCTCTTGAAATAAGACTTGGTTTTTGGGAAGAGGGAAGATTTGTTCATAGAGCGGTATCAGTGACGATGCGCACGCCTGGTGATGATTTGGCCCTTGCTGCTGGGTTCCTTTTCACTGAAGGCATCATTAGCAATAAGGATCAGCTAAGCTCGATAAAACATTGCGTTAGAATATCCGATAAAATCATCAACGCATCTGGTCAAAATACGGTTAGAGTGGATTTGCGAAAAGGCGAGTCTTTCGATTTTGAAATGCTTAAGCGCAATTTTTACATGACTTCAAGTTGTGGCATTTGTGGGAAAAGCTCTTTGGAAGCATTGAAAGTTACTGGAGTTAAAATCCAACATAAAAAAGATTTTCCCAAAGTTCAGGCCGAGCTAGTAACGAAACTACCAAAATTGATGCGAGAAAATCAGGTTTTCTTCAATAAAACAGGTGGAATTCATGCATCGGCGCTTTTTGATCTTGAAGGAAAACTTCTATGTCTAAAGGAAGATGTCGGTAGGCATAATGCAGTTGACAAGCTCATAGGTGAGTATTTTTTGAAAGACCAGTTGCCGCTGAACGACAAAATCTTAGTTTTAAGCGGCAGAGCATCTTTTGAGTTGATGCAAAAAGCATTGATGGCTGGAATTCCCGTAGTTTGTGCTGTTGGAGCGCCTTCAAGCCTTGCCGTTGAAGTCGCAAAAGAGTTTGATATGACTTTGTTGGGTTTTGTTCGCGAAGATAAGTTCAACGTCTATTGCGGTTTTGAGAGGTTAGAGCTTTGACAAATGCTACTGTCCGCCATAAAGCAAGTCTTTTGGTTACAAAAGGAGAGTTGCCTATGAAAGTAGAAGAACCGAAAAAACAGGCGGCTGGCATCCCTGCAATTTCAAGCACTTTCAGGGAAATTGCGGAGAAAACAGGATGGATTCGCGGGTTGCGTCTTTTGAGGAAACTGAATCAAAAGGGCGGCATTGATTGCAATGCTTGTGCATGGACAGACCCAGAAGGCGATAGAACTTTTGCAGAGTTTTGCGAAAACGGAGTAAAAGCCATAGCCGATGAAGCTGTAAGAAAAAAGGTTGATGCAGACTTTTTTGCAAAATACAGCGTTGAAGAACTTGCACAGAAAAGCGATAAATGGCTTAACGAACAAGGTAGATTAGTTCAACCCTTAATTTTGAGAGAAGGCAAAAAACATTACGAGCCGATTTCATGGGAACAGGCAATCCATGAGATTGCTAAAGAGTTAAACAGTCTTGATTCTCCAGATGAAGCTGTTTTTTATACATCGGGGCGAACCTCAAACGAAGCGGCATTCCTTTATCAGCTTTTTGTTCGTCAATTTGGGACGAATAATTTGCCTGATTGCTCGAATATGTGCCATGAGTCAAGCTCGGTTGCATTGACCGAATCGCTGGGATTCGGAAAGGCAACCATCAGATTGGAAGACTTGGAAAATGCTGATTTGATAATCATCATGGGACAAAATCCCGGCACTAACGCTCCAAGAATGATGTCTCACCTAAGGCGGGCAAAGGAAAAAGGAGCAAAAATCATCGCTGTTAACCCGATTCTTGAAGCAGGTTTGCTCGGATTCGTTGATCCGAATCCGCAACATTACTCAAGTCTTCTCGAGTATGCTTCGACCGTTTGGCACGACAAACCAACGAAATTTGCAGACCTTTATCTACAAATTCGCATTGGCGGAGACATGGCTTTTTTGAAAGGTGTTATGAAAACCTTGTTCGAGTGGGAAAAGAGAAGTCCAAGCCCGATTTTCAGTTACGACTTCATCGTAAACAAAACAGAAGGATTTCAGGATTTTATTGCGAACTTAGAAGAAATCTCGTGGGAAGATATTTTGACTCAAAGTGGCTTGTCGAGAGAGCAAATAGAACAAGTTGCGAGAATGTATGCGCGGTCAAGTAGAGTGGTGACTTGTTGGGCTATGGGGATTACGCAACACAAGAAGGCAGTTGAGACGATTCAAGATATTGTGAATCTTCATCTTTTGCGCGGGAATATCGGAAAACCCGGAGCAGGGCTTTGCCCTGTGCGTGGACATTCAAATGTTCAAGGCGATAGAACGATGGGAATTTGGTCAAAAGTGCCGAAATTCCGTGAACAGTTGGAAAAGCGATTTCGTTTCAAAGTGCCAGAGAAAGAAGGCTACAGCGTTACTGAAGCTATCAAAGCCATGTATGAAGGCAAGGTTAAGGTGTTCTTTGCTTTAGGTGGAAATTTCCTAAGCGCCGCACCCGATACGGAATACACAGAAAAAGCACTGAGAAGATGCAATCTAACAGCTCAGGTAATAACAAAGTTAAACAGAACTGCTGTTGTAACTGGCAAGAAAGCATTGATTTTGCCTTGTCTCGGAAGAACTGAGAGAGATTTCACAGGAGGAAAAGAACAATTCGTTTCAACTGAAAGCACGATGCTTAATGTGCAAATGTCTAAAGGCATTCTCAAGCCGATTTCCGACGAACTGAGAAGCGAGATTTGGATAATAGGCAAACTAGCCCGTGCTACGCTAAAAGGTCGCTCAACAGTCAGTTGGGAAGCAATGATAAGCGACTATGATTTGATTCGTGATGCGATCTCGAAAGTAGTTCCGGGATTTGAAAACTATAACGAAAGAATTCGCAAACCCGGCGGGTTTTACTTACCAAATCCACCGCGTCAAAGAATTTTCCCGACCGATTCAGGGAAGGCAAAATTTACTGTAAGCAAACTTGAGAAAATAGAAACCGCGCCAGATGAGCTTTTGCTAACAACAATCCGTGCACATGATCAATTCAACACGACGGTTTACACCGAAGATGATCGTTATCGCGGCATAAGTGGCTCAAGGAATGTTATTTTCATGAACAAAGAAGACATGGCCGTTCGCAAGCTGAAGCAAGGCGATTTGGTTGACGTTGTAAGTGATTTCGACGGCCGAAGAAGAGTGGTAGAGAAATTAACAGTAGTTGCTTATCCGATTGCGAAAGGCTGCGCAGCAATGTATTTCCCTGAAGCAAATCCTTTAATTCCCATTGAGAGTGTAGCTGAAAAAAGCTTGTGTCCGACTTCAAAACTCGTGAAGGTAAAGGTTGTTAGAAGTAGGAAGAGGTAGAAATTTCGTTACACTGACTTTTTTATTATTTTCTTGCAGGGTAGTTTCACTTCCATTCAAAAGTGCAATGCATATTTTTTAGCGCCTTTTCCAGTTCGGTAGATGGGCGCACCGAAAACGGAACGTCAAAATCTGCAAAAATCTCTTGTTCAGCAAATCTGATTCTTATCACGACCGGGCACGTTTTTTTAGAAACGCTGGGATTAGTAATAGTTTCGGTTTTAGAGCCATTTTTCAGGCTTTGCTTGAATAGTGTTGCGAGTTTCTCTAAGAAATTTTCTTCAACTTGAGAACTATCAACCGTCACAACGAGAAGTTTAGCTTTTGAAAGAACGGTTGTTTTAAGGTTTTCTGCTTTCTCAACTATAATCGTAGGCTCGCCGCCTTCGTTAGGCTCTAATTTTCCTGTGACTACTATGATTTCATCTTCTTGGAAACAGTCCCGATAAGCTGAATAAGTTTCGGACCAAGCCGTGCATCTAATACTTGCAGACTTGTCTTCTATTTTGAAAATGCAAAATCGGTTACCTTTTTTGCTGTATTTGACTTGTGAAGAGGTAACAACGCCAGCAACAGAGATGCTTTTCGGTGTTTTTATTTCATAAAGGCTTGCAATTTCGGGCAGGTTAAGTTTCTGGATTTCTTGCGAGTAATTTTCAAGAGGGTGTGTTGAAAGATAAAATCCCAAAGCGTTTTTTTCTTCTTTTGCAAGTTTCTCTAAAGACCATTCTTCCGCATCTGGAGGGACAAATTCCTGAGCGCTAATATCATTGACAAAGAGAAGGCTTTGATTTTCAGTCTTTTTTCTTTGTGCAAATCGCATTGCGTCTTCAAGACAAGCATATAGAATGGCTCTTTTCTTGCGCGGCTCGCCTTCGGGTTGAAGTGAGTCTAAAGCTCCTGCTGAGATAAGGCTTTCAACACCTCGGCGGTTAAGGTCTTTGACACGCAACATGAGATCAACGAGAGACTTGAAACGCCCGCCAGATTGTCTTGCAGACAAAATAGATTTAACGCTACCTTCACCGAGTCCCTTGATTGCATTCAAGCCAAAACGAACTGCATTTTCTAGCGGAGTGAAATCACCATCAGATTCGTTTATATCTGGAGGCAGCAATTGCAAACCTGCCTGTTTGAGCTCCACTGAATACTTGTAGATTTTATTTGTGTCTTGAGTTTCATTTGAAAGAACTGCCGCATAGAAAAATGCGGGAAAATGGGCTTTCAGATATGCGGTTTGAAAGGCCAGGTAGGCATAAGCTACCGAATGGCTTTTATTGAATCCGTAATCGGCGAATTGTTGCATTAGGTGAAAAATTTGTGAGGCTTTTTCTTGCGGAATACCACGTTCTACAGCTCTTGTGATGAATCTTTCTTCGTGCATTTGCATTTCTTCTTTTTTCTTTTTGCCCATGGCACGTCTCATCATGTCGGCTTCGCCAAGTGTATATCCGGCAAGTTTCTGAGCCAGCATCATTATTTGCTCTTGATAGACGATTATCCCGTGAGTATTCGAGAGAATTCCTTTCATTTCAGGGAGAATGTAAGTGACTTTCTTTTTTCCGTGATGCCGTTCGATGAAATCATCAACCATGCCGCCATCGAGCGGGCCAGGGCGATAAAGAGCATTGAGAGCGGCTAGGTCTTCGATGTTTCTTGGTTTTAGCCTTCTACAAATTTCTTTCATTCCTTCGGACTCGAATTGAAAAACAGCTTCTGTCTTTCCTTCAGCAAAAATCTGCATAGTTGCGGGGTCATCTAAAGGCACTTCTTCCCAGTTAAGGGTGATGCCTTTCTTTTCCTTAATCAGCTTTAAGCAGTCGCTTATAATTGTTAAAGTCGTTAAAGCAAGAAAATCCATTTTGAGCATACCGACCTTTTCAAGGTCGGTCATTGCATATTGGCTAACCAACTCCTTGCCACTGGTTTTGTTTGAGGAAGTAGTGATTGGAATTATTTCGTAAAGAGCTACAGGCGAAATGACAACCCCGGCGGCGTGTATTGAAGCGTGTCTAGCTGAGCCTTCTAGTCTTTTTGCAATATCAATAAGTTCAGCGATTTGGGGATCGCTTTCCGTTATTTGCTTAAGCTCTGGAACTTTTTGAAGCGCTTCTTCGATTTTGATATTTCTGCCCCGGAATGGCGGAGGAATCAACTTGGAGATTTTCTCGACCTGAGAAAGAGGAAGTCCCAATGCTCTGCCGACGTCTTTGATTACAGCTCTAGAAGCCATAGTTCCGAAGGTTATTATTTGGCAAACATGGTCTTTGCCGTATTTTTGAGCAACGTAATTTATGAGGTCTTCTCTACCACGGACGCAAAAGTCAATGTCAATGTCGGGCATGCTGATTCTTTCGGGGTTCAAGAATCTTTCAAAGAGCAGATCGTATTCCAAAGGATCAACATCAGTGATTTCCAGACAGTATGCCACTAAAGAGCCTGCGGCAGAGCCTCTTCCCGGTCCTACGGGAATACCTTTGTCTTTGGCGTATTTAACGAAGTCCCAAACTATCAAGAAATAGCTGGAAAAGCCCATTTTCTTTATTATTTCGAGTTCTTTATGAAGCCTTTGTTCGTAATCTTCAAGTGGGTGTTTGGGAGGTTTAGGGCTAGTTTGCATTTTCTTTTTTCTCTTTTCCAATCCTTGCCATGCAATATGCTCCAAATAAGTATCAGGCGTGAATCCTTCTGGAACATGATAAACGGGAAGTTGTAGCTGACTAGGAAGTTTCAGATTGCACATTTCGGCGATTTTTAGGGTATTCAGTAAAGCCTCAGGGATAGAGCTGAACAAACGCCACATTTCTTCAGACGATTTCAAATAGTATTGATTGGTTTCAAGCGCACGAACATTTGGGTTGAATACTGTTCCTTCACCAATGCATCGTGTGATTTCAAATGCTTTCCAATCTTGCTCGGTTAAGTAGTGAACGTCATTTGTGGCTACTACTGATAGAGAAAGTTCAGATGCAATCTTAAGGATTTTTCTAACTAGGTCTTTTTCCCACTCGGTTTGATGATCTTGAAGTTCGAGGTAAAAATGCTCTGAGCCAAAAATATCCTTCAAAAGCTCAGTGGCTTTGATTGCTTTTTTCTTATCGTTATTGAGGAGATAATGAGCTAGGTAACCTTCTTTGCCACCTGAAAGTGCAATCAATCCTTTTTTTCTTTCAGCAAGCATTTCTATCGAGATTCTCGGCTTGATATAAAAGCCATCAGTGAAAGCTTTCGATGCAAGATAGACAAGGTTTCGGTAGCCGTCTTCATTTTCTGCAAGCAGAACAAGTGGATAATAAGGTTTCTCGCCGGGTTCAACAGGAATGTCTTTTTCACTTATCTTTCCAAAGGTCAAATATGCTTCGTAGCCGATGATGGGTTTTATTCCGTGATTTTTTAGTTCGTTGTAGAAGGAGACTACACCATACATGTTTCCGTAGTCCGTTATTGCGCAAGCAGGCATTTTTAATTCTTGCAGTTTTGAGGCTAAAGGTTTTATCTGGGTGCAAGCCTCTAGAAGGCTATAGTCAGTGTGAACGTGAAGATGGACGAATTCCTTTTCACTCATTTGTTCAAATCTGCGTTTTCGATACCTGAGTCTTTTAAGCTTTCCAGTAAGAAAGATGTTAAAATGGTCTGAGAAAATACTCAAGGTTGAGAGAGCGAGATGGAAAGAAAGAAGGTTTTCATAGAGACTTACGGTTGCCAGATGAACGTTTCCGATTCGGAGCGAATAGCGACCTCACTCAAAAGAGAAGGTTTTGAGTTAACCGAAGATGAAGGCTCAGCAGATGTGATTTTGATAAACACTTGTTCGGTTAGAGAAAAAGCGGAGAATAAACTTTACGTCAGAATAGGTGAAATAAGGAAAAGACGTGGCAAGCGTGTTCTTTTGGGAGTTACGGGATGCGTGGCTCAGCTTGAAGGCGAGGAAATCTTTTCAAGGTTCGACCGAAAAGGCGAAAGCGGAGTGGATTTCATTTTCGGAACACGCGCAACCGGAAGAGTTACTGACATACTCAAGAAAGTTATAGACACTGGAGAAAGAGTAATTGACACTCACGAAAGGGAAAGTGACTACGACTGGAGTTTTGACCTATCGGTGAGTCACTCTAAGTTTGTGGCTTTTCTTCCGATAATAGAAGGTTGTAATAAATTCTGCACCTATTGCATAGTGCCTTTTTCTAGGGGAAGAGAAGTTAGTCTTCCGCCAGAAGAAGTTATCCGGCAGGTGCAGAGACTTGTTTCTGAAGGGGTTCGTGAGATACATTTGATTGGTCAAAACGTCAATAGCTACAGGCCAAGAGACTTAGGAATTCTGGAGCGGTTTCCGGGAGCTACTCCGTTTTCGAGGCTTTTGCGGGCAGTAGCACAGCTTTCTGGATGCGAAAGGATCAAGTTCACTACGTCATTTCCGAGAGATTTCCATCCTGATATTGTTGCGGCCATGGAAGAACATGCAAACTTGTGCAATTGGGTTCACTTGCCGGTTCAATCTGGGAGTAATGCAGTTTTGCGTGCCATGAGGCGCGGTCATACGATAGAGGCTTACATGAAGAAGGTGGAAGTAATAAAGAAGTCGCCTAAACAAATAGCTTTGACAACGGATATAATTGTTGGTTTTCCCGGAGAAACAGAAGAAGATTTCATGCAAACTGTGAAGATGGTTGAAGAGTGCGAATTTCATCATACTTACATTTTCAAGTATTCTCCGCGGCCGGGAACACCAGCGGCGGAAAGAATGGTTGATGATGTATCGCCTGAAGAAAAGCGAAAGAGATTTTTGTATTTGGAGGCGGTGCAGAGAGATATACAAAGGAGAGTTTGGCAGGAAACATATCTCGGTAAAACTGTTTCTGTTTTAGTAGAAGGACATTCAAAGAAAGGAAATAATCTGTCGGGACACACAACTTGCAACAAGGTTGTAAATTTTCCGGGAAGTGAGGATTTAATCGGACAGATTGTTAATGTTCGGATAACAGAGTGTAAGAATAACAGCCTTTTCGGTGAATTAGAAATGTGAATGTTTTTCTGAAGTGCTTATTAACCAAAGATTTCTAGCATTTCTTGGACAGACTTAAAGATTTTCTTGATTTTTTGGTTTGCTTGATAGTTTGAGATTTAATCAGAAAAAAGGTTAGAATTAACGCTGATGTTGGTTGAAGTAAGAGTTGGAGCGCTGATAATGGACCCGAACAGCAACACGCCGATAGTGGTTCTAAAAGGCGTGGAAAGTGAGGCTGTATTGCCGATATGGGTAGGTGCTTATGAAGCGAACGCCATTGCGCTTGAGATAGAAAAGATAGTGCCACAAAGACCGATGACTCACGATTTGTTGAGAAACTTGATCATCCAGATGGGCTATAGAGTTGAGCGTGTGATAGTAACGGATTTACGCGACAACACTTTTTATGCCGTGATAGATTTAGTAGATGAAGATGGCGAAAAGGTCTCGCTTGATGCGCGTCCTTCAGATGCCATAGCCTTGGCTCTTAGAACTGATAGCCCTATCTACGTTGATCAGAGAGTTTTGGATTTATCTTCCGCAAACATCGTAGAAGAAAAAGAAGAAGCTCCTTCGGAAGAAGAATGGCCTGACGTTATTGAGTGAAAGATGATCATTGCGATAGCTAATCAGAAGGGTGGTGTAGGTAAAACCACAACAGCTATAAACTTGAGCGCAGCTTGTGCTATTCGTGGCAAGAAAGTTCTACTGATTGATCTCGATCCTCAAAGCAATACATCTATCTCGTTTATAGAGCCTGAAGAAGTAAACGGCGGAACCTATGAGCTTTTGACTGAGACAAAGAGACCTTGGGAAGATTTTATTTACGAAACGAAGGTCGAGAATCTAAAGATAGTTCCTTCAAGAATAAACCTTGCAAAGCTGGAAGCAAAGCTTTTGACAGATTTCGATGCTGTTTTCAGGCTAAGAGACAGGATAGAGCAAATAAAGCGTGAGTATGATTTGATTTTCTTAGACACCCCGCCGACGCTGGGACTTTTGACAGTTAACGCTTTGGTAGCCGCAACTCATGTTTTGATACCGATACAATCGTCTTATTTTGCACTTGAAGGAACGGACGATCTTTTGGAAACCATAGAAAAAGTTCGCTCAAGGCCAAATCCTGAACTAAGGCTTTTAGGAGTTTTGATAACTCTGTATGACAGAAGAACTACTTTGTCAAAAGATGTAGAAGAACAGATTAGAAGCGTTTTCGGTGATAAAGCATTTAAGACGGTGATAAGCCGGAGTGTTAGACTTGAAGAATCGCCGGCGCATAAAGAAACTATTTTTGCTTATGCTCCTGAATCAAGCGGTGCTAGAGAATACAAGGAGCTTTGCGAGGAGTTTTTAAGTAGAATTGGCGAAGAGGTGAGGAGCACAAATGCCTAAAAGGGGATTGCCAAGCGGCGTTGGGTTACGCCATGATTCTCACTACGTTGAAGAACTTGCAAGAGCTAGTCGTGCAATAGGCAAAACCTTACCTATTGACAAGATCGAGCCTAATCCGAGGCAACCGCGAACCGAGATAGGCGATTTGACCGAGCTTGCCAGTTCCATAAAACAAAGAGGCGTTCTTGAACCGATTTTAGTTGTTCCAAAGTCTGATGGAACATGGATGATAATTGCAGGGGAAAGGCGTTGGAGAGCGGCACAGTTAGCAGGCCTGACTGAAATTCCTTGCATAGAACTAGATGTCACAGAACAAGAGGCGGCAGAGATAGCTTTAATTGAAAATTTGCAAAGGAAGGACCTTACGGTTTGGGAAGAAGCCGATGGGCTAGCGGCGCTGGCACAAAAGTTTGGATACACACATGAGGAAATTGCAAAGAAAATAGGGAAGAGCCGAACAAGTGTAACCGAAGCATTAGCGATTGCGAGTTTGCCGGAAAAGATTCGCCAAAAATGCAAAGAGCTTAACATAACGGCAAAATCAATTTTGCTTGAAGTTGCCAGACAATTTGACGAAGCAAGTATGCTTGCGTTTCTAGAGGCACTTTCTGGTCGGGTGGCTGAAAAAGGAAAGGTTTCTAGAGATGAGGTTCGCAAGATTTCTAAACGTCTTGTTGAAGGAAATCCTGAGAAGGCTGACAAAGATGGTTCACTGATTGAAAAACATATCTCCAAAAAAGCATCTCATCGCTATTTTCCACCAACCGTGCTTCCGAGAGCCGATGAAGCCGACACTGCTAGCGACAAAAAGAGCAAGCAGGCTGGTGAAGTGCAAAATTCAGACATAAGCCCTTGCTTTCAGTATTTTGCATCAAATCAGATATTTGTAGAAGTCAGAACAAAAGAAAAAGTTGAAACGAATCAGATAATAAAAGCCTTAGAGGAAGCTGTGAACTTCTTGAAGAGTAAGGATTAAAAATAAGTGGTGCGGACGAGAAGAATCGAACTTCCACGGGCTAAAGCCCACAGGCTTCTGAGACCTGCGCGTCTACCAGTTCCGCCACGTCCGCACGCAAATAATAATTTACTAAAAGTTCGCTCCGAACTCAAAACTGCGAAAACTTCATAACTGCCTAGAGTGTCTTGGAGAAAATTATTCTATATCAGTGACAGATAGACGGCATTTTTGATAAAATTCTCGCTTGATTTGGTTTTGAGGAAAATTTGCAGAGAGGTTTTGTAATTTATGAGACTCTTATGTTTTCTTACTGTCATCTTTTTGAGCTATTATCAGGCTTCTTCGCAAAATACATCATCGTTATTGCAAGACACATACAAGATAGGCTATAGGGACACACTAGAGATAACCGTCTATAGGCATCCTGAGCTATCACAAGTGGTCAATGTAGCTCCTGATGGAACTATAAAACTTTTCAGGATAGATGAGCCAGTAGTGGCGGTTTGCAAGACTGAAAGAGAATTAGCGGCTGAGATAGCTGAAAAATATAAAGTTCTTTTGCGCAATCCTTTTGTTAATGTGAGAGTTGCAGAACAGCGCTCGCAGTATTATGCCGTTATTGGAGCAGTTGAAAAACCGGGCTTGTTTTACATCAACCGAAAGGTTCAGCTTTTGGAGCTTTTATCTTTTGCAGGTGGTCCTGATATAGAAAAGGCTGGGACAAAATTGATAGTAGCAAGAGGAGGAAGCACAAGCGCTTGTAAAGATACAGAAAAAGATACTTCCAACAACGATCAAAACTATGTCCTGTATCAGTTTAATGTGAAAGATGTTTTGCAAGGAAAGGAGAATATATGGATGGAAGTTGGTGACATAGTCTCTGTGCTTGATGCTGATGTTGTTTACGTCTATGGAAGCGTTAAAAAGCCCGGCTCTATTAAATTGACAAGACCGCTCACCTTAAGGCAAGCGATTGCCGAGGCTGGTGGATTTGAGTCTGCAAGTAAAAAAGATAAAATCAGAATAATAAGGCAAAAACAGGGCAGTTCTGAATGGGAAGAGATGATTTATAGCCTAAAAGACATCGAAAGCAGAAAGACGAGCGATCCATTTCTGATGCCGAATGATATTATTGCCATTTCTGAAGACAAACTGCAATCAATTTTGAATGGAGTTGGTAAATCTTTAACAGGAGGCCTGGCAAATCTTCCTATCTTTATAAGGTAAAAAGCTTATGAGAAAGACTAACGAGTTGATTGTGAGGGAAGCTCAAGAAAATACAGAAGTCGAATTTCGTTCCCAGCCTTTTGTTTCCAGTGGAAACTATTATTCTGCTGCTACGAGAGATTCAGCGGGAAGTCTAAAGCTACGCGAGTATTGGAATGCAATAAGGAAAAGGCTTTGGTTGATTGTAAGTATTGCCATTCTGGTAACAACTCTGACAGCGATATATGTTGCCAGAAAGCCGAATATCTATGAAGCGAAAGCCAGAATACAAGTTGATCTTGAACAAAATAATCCGCAGTTACAGGTAACAGATAGACCTGCTTTGTTGTCGAATCCTGATCCTGCCTATTTCAACACTCAACTTCAGCTACTTACCAGCGACAGCCTTCTTCGGCGCGTTATCAAGGAAATGAATCTTGATACAAACAAAGAATTTCAGGAAGAGAAAAACCAACAGAGAGCGTCTGCATGGAGAGCCTTTCTAAGGTCTATCGGATTAGTTAGGGAAGAAAGGAGAAAGGAAGACACGAAGATAGACGAGATAACGCCTGGGATGAATCTTGCCAGTGTTGAGGAGATGAATGAGGCAATACGACTTGCGCCTTATGTTGAGATAATTAAGAAAAAGCTACAAGTTGAACCTGTAAGGGAATCGAGAGCAACTTTCAAGGACACTCGTTTAATCGAAGTGAGATTCCAGCATACAAATCCCGAACTTGCGGCATTGGTAGTAAACGGGATTGCAGAGATTTTTGCTAAGCAAAATCAAGAAAAGCGGACCGGCACTAGCAAGAGAACAAACGATTTTCTTTCTGAGAGAATAGCGTCTTTGCAGGCTGAGATAAAACGTGATGAGATGAGATTGGCAGAACTGAAGAACAGTGCCGGTATCCTAAAAAAGGACGAAGGACAGACAATTGTCATTGATAGGTTAGCAGGTTTGAATAGACAGCTACTGGAAGCTGAAAATGCAAGAAAAATAGCCGAAGCAGAGTATAACGCTGTTAAAGATTCACCTGATAGGCTAAAGGCGTTGGTTGAAGAAAAGCTTCAGCGTTATATTACTGAGCGTGAGAACGACATGAGGGCTTTGAATAATGAAGCCACTAAAAGAATTGCGGAACTAGAAGCCGAAAAGGCGAGGCTTTTGGTAGAATATCAGGAATCGGCCCTCGAGGTTCAAGAAATCAATCGAAAAATTGACGCTCTTAAGAGGACGGTTGAGGTTGCTCAAGAGAAGAATCGAAAAGACTTGGAAGAATATCGAAGCAGGACAGCTAAAGAAATTCTGACGAATTTGCAAACTAAGTATGAACAAGCAAAAGCACAGGAAGACAAGATAAGAAAAGCTTTTGATGAGCAGTATAGGCGTGCTGAAGGTGAAAACCGTGCTGCAATTGACATAAGGCTTTTAGAGCAGAATCTAGAAACAAACCGAGGATTTTTGAAGAACCTGATTGAACAGCAAAGCTCGAATGACGTTATAGCTAGAGGCACAGAGAACAACATAAGCGTAGTCGATCCGGCAATCCCACCAGATACACCTGTTAGTCCGCGGCGTTTGTTGACGGTGATGATGGCATTTTTTCTATCAATAGTTTTCGGTGTGGGTTTATCACTGTTTCTTGAATATCTTGACGATTCAGTTAAAACGGTTGAAGACGTTGAAACATATTTGGGGCTGCCGGCGCTTGCAGTTATTCCTACAATTGGGGTTTCTCAGCGGCGAAAGTTGTTGCCTGTGGGGACTGGCGAAGAAAACGGCAGTCAAGGCAAAGCAGGTAGCGAAATTTTAATTTACAATAGCTCAAACTCTTCGCTTTCTGAGGCTTATAGACAATTGAGAACCTCTATTTTGCTCTCAGTAGCAGGACATGCTCCGAGGTCTTTGCTTGTAACTTCAAGTTTGCCTTCAGAAGGCAAAACGACCACAGCAGTAAACACTGCGATCAGTCTAGCCCAGACAGGAGCTAAGGTTTTAATAGTTGATGCGGACATGCGCCGTCCACGTGTTCATAGCATTTTCAATGTACAGAATCGGGAAGGATTGAGTAATCTGCTTTCCAGTGAAATAAAAGCCGATAAAGTTTTAGACAAGGTGCAATTTGATTCGGCTGCGAAACTTTATATCTTACCTTCTGGACCGGTGCCACCGAATCCTGCGGAGCTTATCGGATCAAAAAGCATGTTGAATTTAATGGAGATTCTGCATAACGAATTCACGCATGTTGTAATAGATTCGCCACCGATAGCTTCTTTCACCGATGGGGTTCTTATTGCTTCTATGGTTGATGGAGTTATCATGGTAGTTCATTCTGGAAAGAGTTCAAGACATGTTGTAAGAAGGTCCAAACAACTTCTACAAGATGTAGGAGCAAAGATTTTTGGTGTGATTTTGAACAAAGTGGATGTAAACTCTCAAGAAAACTACTACTACTATCAAAGCTACTACTACAGTTCATACTACAAAAAAGAGGAAGAAAAATGAAGAGGGTTTTAGTAACTGGTGCCGGAGGGTTCATAGGCAGTCATCTGGTTACGTATCTAAAAAAGCGCGGCTATTGGGTGCGTGGAGTTGATATAAAGTATCCGGAATTTTCTGAAACTGATGCAGATGAATTTGAACTTTTGGATTTGAGGCGTTGGGATAATTGCTTGCAAGCCACGCGGAACGTAGAAGAGGTTTATGCATTGGCGGCAGATATGGGCGGTATGGGATTCATCTCGTCACATCATGCCCAGATACTTTATAACAATGCTTTGATAAATTTTCACACTCTGGAAGCAGCCAGAATAAACGGTGTGAAACGTTATCTTTTCACAAGCTCTGCTTGTGTTTATAACGAGGAATTACAAAAGGAAGCAAATGTTAGACCTTTGAAAGAGGAAGACGCTTATCCGGCACAACCTCAAGACGCTTATGGTTGGGAGAAGCTCATCAGCGAACGTCTTTGTATGCACTACAGGGAAGAATATGGTATCGAAACTAGGATAGTTAGGTTCCACAATATCTTTGGTGAGAAAGGCACTTGGGAAGGCGGGCGAGAAAAGGCACCGGCGGCCTTATGCAGAAAGATTGCTTATGCAAAGCTAACTGGGAATCCAGAAATTGAAATCTGGGGAGATGGTGAGCAAACACGTTCGTTTTGTTACATAAGTGATTGTGTCGAAGGACTGTATCGCTTAATGCAATCTGACTATCACGAACCGATAAATCTTGGTCAAGACAGAATGGTAACGATCAATCAGCTTGCGGATATTATCGCAGATATTGCGGGTATAAAAATCAAGAAGAAATACGTTGATGGCCCGCAAGGGGTTCGTGGTAGAAACTCGGATAATACGCGCTTAAGGCAGGTTTTAGGTTGGGAACCGCAAGTTTCACTAGAAGAAGGTTTGAAGATAACCTATCAGTGGATTGAAGAGCAAGTTAGAAAGAAACTAGAAGCTGAAAGGCTTGCAGGTAAGAGTTATTCGGCTTGAAGCGTATCAAAAATGCGCGTCTGATAACGTTATGAAGAGATTTGCTGAAGTGCCTATTGAAAGGGTGAAGAGTTTTTGGGACGCACGGCCTTGCAACATTCGTCACTCGCCCTTGGAAGTTGGAACGAAAGAGTATTTCGATCAAGTCGAGCATCGCAAGTATTTTGTTGAACCTCATATTCCAAAGTTTGCCGATTTTCAGAGATGGAAGGACAAAAAGGTGCTTGAAATTGGCTGTGGAATAGGCACGGATACTATAAACTTTGCACGTGCCGGTGCTGAAATCACAGCAGTTGATATTTCGACTGAGTCGTTGAAGATAGCCAAAAAAAGAGCGGAGGTTTTCGGTTTGTCTGATAAGATTAAGTTTTACGAAGCCGACGCGGAAAGACTTTCTGAATATCTTGCTCCGCAGGCATTTGACCTAGTTTATTCCTTTGGAGTAATCCATCATTCGCCTCATCCAGAAAAGATAATAGAGCAGATCAGGCAAAATTATGTTCGCAAGGGAAGCATTTTGAAAATCATGGTTTATCATCGTTATTCATGGAAAGTTCTCTGGATGCTTTTTCAAGAAAAAGGAAAGTTCTGGAAATTGGATGAAATAATAGCCAAGCACTCGGAAGCTCAAACAGGGTGTCCCGTTACATACACATATACGAAGAGGAGCGTCGAGGATTTAATCGGAGATGGGTTCATTATTCGAGAAAAATTCGTCGATCACATTTTCCCGTATAAAATCTCAAAATATGTCAAATACGAGTATGAAAAAGAATGGTATTGGCGGCTAATGCCACAGCCTTTATTTAGGTTCTTGGAAAAAACTATAGGCTGGCATTTGTGCGTAACCGCTGAAGCAAAGTGATTTGTATAATGCCGCGTCTGATAACGATTTTCAGGTTGACAAACGAGGATTAAGCAAAACGCGTCTGATAACGCTCAGCTTTGAACTTATCAAAAGGTTATAGCCTTTAGGTTATCAGGTCGAGTAGTTACTTTATGTTTGATTACACTCTTACTGCACTCTTGCAGATTTCGAGATACGATCTGATGAATTGGTTTCAAATAGAAATTTATTTAAGGAGGAGTAATGGTTGAGAGAATTTCGGTTATAGGCTTAGGAAAGTTAGGAGCAAGCATGGCGGCATGTTTTGCTTATCGTGGATTCGAGGTTATAGGTGTTGATATTAGCCCGAAAGTTGTTGACGCTGTTAATAGTGGAAAAGCTCCGGTTCAGGAAACGGGGCTTGATGATTTGATTTCAGCAAACAAAGAAAGAATTAGAGCAACCTTAAGTCATGAAGAAGCTGTTTTGAATTCTGACATTTCTTTTGTAATAGTGCCAACGCCGAGTGATGAACGTGGGGCATTTTCATTGCAATATGCGGCATGGGCTTACAAAGAAATTGGCAAAGCCTTAGCTAAGAAAAACGGCTACCATAACGTAGTTTTAACTAGCACGGTCCTTCCTGGCTCGACACGACAGGTTTTAATGCCAGTTCTTGAGAAAGAATCAGGGAAAAAAGCAGGTAAAGATTTTGGGGTGTGTTACAGTCCTGAATTCATTGCGTTAGGAAGTGTCATTAGGGATTTCTTGAATCCCGATTTCACTTTGATCGGAGAATTAGATGAAAGGTGTGGTGAGCAATTAGAACAACTTTACTCCAAAGTTGTGGAAAACGGAGCGCCATCAGCAAGGATGAGTATTGAAAACGCAGAGCTTACAAAGATAGCAGTCAACACATTTGTGACAACAAAGATAACTTTTGCAAACATGCTCGCGGAAATTTGTGAAAAGATACCTGGTGGAAATGTAGATGTTGTCACAAAAGCATTGGGCATGGATAGCAGAATAGGCCATAAGTATTTGAAAGGAGCGTTGGGTTACGGTGGGCCTTGTTTTCCACGCGATAACATTGCACTTTCCTTTATTGCCAAAGAACTCGGTGTCAGTGCTGAGCTTGCGAAAATAACTGACTCGATGAATCGCTCCATCGTTGGCAAAGTTGTCGAAAAGGTAAAGAAAATTGCAAATCAAGGAAGCACTGTTGCTGTTCTTGGGCTTGCTTATAAGCCTTTCTCTCATGTGACAGAGGAATCGCAATCAATACAGATTGCTTCTGCTTTGTCAAAGTCTGGCTATAGGGTAGTCGGCTACGATCCTTTAGCTGGGGAGATGGCTCTTAGTGATCTGCATGGCCAAATAGTAGTGCTGGAATCTGCTAAAAGGTGTTTGCAACAAGCAGAGGTGGTTTTGATAACTACGCCTGATCCTGAATTTACAAAGCTAAAGCCCGAAGATTTCAAGAACGAATTCTCAAAAGTTAC
This sequence comes from Acidobacteriota bacterium, assembly GCA_003697135.1. Classification (GTDB taxonomy): domain Bacteria; phylum Acidobacteriota; class Blastocatellia; order Pyrinomonadales; family Pyrinomonadaceae; genus J014. Next base: position 139,385 of record RFGC01000042.1, on the reverse strand, counting down.
GGTAATAGATTTCTGGAGAATTCTCAAGGGAATTTTAGAAGATGTCCCTTACGTGAGATATATTCCGTTTGGTTGTAGCGAGGACGATCAGGCAAATACGAAAAGGATAAGAGAAATTTGGCATTTTGCGAAGGAAGAAGCTCTGAAGACTGTGAGATGAGCAAACAAAAAATAAAAGTTTGCATAACGATGCCAGTTCACAACAGGCGCGATATAGCTCTTCTTTGTTTGAAAAGTTTGAGTAGGATAAACAAAGACGGCTTAGACGTTCACGTAATAGTAGTTGACGACGGTTCAACTGATGGCACTTCTGAAGCTATAAAAAGGGAGTTTCCGGAGGTTGAAATTATCAAGGGAGATGGAAATCTCTGGTATACTGAAGGGACAAACGTAGGTGTAAGAGCCGCTTTAAGACATAATCCGAAATATGTTCTGATGATGAATGATGATCAGGTATTTGATGAGAACTTCCTAAAGTATCTGGTCGAAACAGCAGAAAAGCATGAGCGCTCGGTAGTTGGAGCGCTTCTGCTTTTGTGGGATACTCCACACAAGGTTTTTCAGGTAGCACCTGTTTGGAGAACATGGCTTGGCGGTTGGCGACATTGGCATCATCAAACCGTTTGGACAGTGCCAAAAAAGCCTTGGGAGGTGGATTTGATCGTCGGAAATTGTGTTCTAGTGCCAACTGAAGCTATTAAAGAATGTGGGTTGATGGATTCAAAGCGATTTCCGAATTTCGGTGATGCTGAATATACTCCTAGACTGAAAAAAAGAGGTTGGAAGCTTTTGATCGATCCACGTGCAAGAGTATTTGTTCAGCCAAATACAACACCTGCTTCATTTAGACGAATGAATCTCAGAGAGAAGATTAACATTTTGTTTTTTGATTTGAAGCATCCGCAAAGTGTTCGTCGAAGATTTTATGCTTACTGGTATGGAGCACCATCTCATCTTCACGGCTTGCTGGCTTTTTTTGTGTTTTTTCTTCGGGTGATGTTAGGCAAGAATGTTGAAGGAAATTGGGCTTTGAACCAAAAGGAAAAGCCGCTTTCAGAGGTTTTTGAAAAGGCTCAAGTAAAAGATTAGGTAAGTTAAAAAAGTTCTTTAATAGTCGGCATGCAGACGGTTAAGATTTTGCTTTAATTGTATGAGGATCGTTTATGCATGGAATTATCTTGAGTGGGGAGGAGCGCAGGTTTATTTTCTTCAGTTGATGAAGGAGGCTAAGAAACATCATGAAGTTCTTGCAGTAATGCCTGAGGGATCGGACTTGCAATTACTTAAAGTTTTGGATGAATTAGAAGTTAGGTGCGAAATGATTAAGTCTCATGCCGACACGAAACCTGCCTTTGGTGTTTTAAGAAAGATAGAAAGGCATCTGAACAAGCTAAAGTCAGAGTTTGATTTTTATCGGTTTCTTACAAAAAAGGTTTCGGAAGATACTATCTTCCATGTTGATTTTGGGGTTTGGCAGTCTTTTTTGTTTTTGTGGTTTTTAAGTGGAAAAGCGCCAGTTTTTTTTACGATTCACAATCCGGTAACCGGGCATCAATGGTGGCGGGATTGGCTTTGGAAGATAAAGTTTAGGATTTTGGGAAACCGAAAAAATTTTCATTTTTTTGCTTCAAATGAAAATGCAAGGGAGTTTTTAGCGAAATACCTACCTAGAAAAGTTTTGGATACAGTCAAGATTACATACTCTGGGGTAGATTTAGAAGAAATATCGTCGGTTGTTGGTGCTAACTTTGAAGAATTTTACGAGAAATTCGGGATTCCAAGAGATAAGTTTTTAGTATTTTGTGTTGGACAGTTCATTGATAGGAAAGGTAGATGGGAGTTTTTGGGAGCAGCAGAAGAGGTTTTAGATTCATCCGATAGTAGGGACGCTTTTTTTGTGTGGCTTTCAAACTCGAAATTAAGCGATGAAGATAGAGAAAGAATTGAAAAGTTTCGTGTTGGAGAAAGCTTCAAGTTAATAAGTTCTGAGCTGATAGGTGATAGGAGAAACTATTTGCGCTTGCTAAGTTTAGCTGATCTATTCGTTTTGCCGAGTCACGTGGAGGGTTTGCCAATAGCAGTTCTTGAAGCAATGGCATTGGGAAAGGCTGTTGTTTCCACAAGAATAAATGCTATCCCAGAAGCAGTCAAGCATGGAGAGACAGGTTGGTTGATAGAGCCTAAGAATTCTGAGCAGTTAGCTCAGGCTATAAAGGCTCTGAAAGCTGACGATTCTATGCGCAGAAAGTTGGGAGAAAATGCTAGAAATTTTGTCCAAGAAAAATTTGACTCAAAGAAGATAGCCCGCATTGCACTGCTTTCATACGAGGAGGCCCTTTTGAAAAGATGAATGACGAAACTTTATCACCTTCCAAAAGGGCAGTAAGAAATGCTTTCTATGGGTTTGTTGGTTGGTTTATTCCTGTTGTTCTGAGTTTTATTGCAACTAGAATACTGGTTCTTGAATTGGGTGTAGAGAAGTATGGAATCTATGCTTTAATACAGGGTTTCATCGCTTATTTGTTTATCTTTAATACTGCACGGGCTGTTACAAAGTATGTTGCGGCTTCAAAAACAGAAGGTATCCAGAAAAGCGTTCAAATTTTATCGGCAGCATTCTTTACCAATTTTGCCCTTTCGGTGCTAATCTGCAGCGGCATTTTGGTCACTTCAGAATGGTTGGTTTCTGATATTTTGAGGATTGAAGAGCAGAGGAAAGAAGAATCAATAAAAGGTCTTTACATAGCGGCTTTTAGTGTGTTTTTTTCTATGCTGGGGCAACCGTTTGCCGCTGTGTTACATGGAATGCAGCGTTTCGATGTTCATTCTAAGTTGGCCGCTTTCATAAGTTTAGTTTTAGCTGTGGGAAACATAGTTTTGGCACTAAAAGGTTTTGGAGTTATTGCCCTTTTGTTATGGAATTTGCTTACGGTGTTTTTCTTGAACTTTTTGTTTTATCTTGCGGCTAGGATGCTTTTGCCTGAGATAAAGCTCGTTCAAGTTATAGACTTTCGTAGCTTAAGAGAAGTTTGGAGGTTTGGAGGTTTTAGTTTAGGGTATCATTTGCTTGCGAATGCGCTTTTTTTGTTTGAGAGAAGTTGGGTCGTTCGTCATTTTGGTTCGGAAGGATTAAGTTACTATGCTGTCCCTATGATGTTAGCAATTCAAATGCACTTTCTCATTACTAGTTTCAGTCAAATAGTATTTCCTATGACGAGCGAATTCCAAAGTGAGTTGGAAAGAGTGAGAAGACTTTATGCAAGATCGGTAAAGATATGCTTTATAGTAATGGGTTTTTTAGGATCAATTTTTATTTTGCAAGCGGATGCATTTCTGAGTTTCTGGATAAACGAAAGCTTTGCCCAGCACTCATGGGCAATTTTGGCGGTTCATGTTTTGACTTACTTTTTAATAGCACTCGTGGGAATTTCATGGCAGGTGTTTGAAGGTTTAGGAAAACCACATTTTAACTTTCTATCATACGCTGTGAGCTTTATTTTCAGCTTTTGTTTGATGATCCTTTTAAGCCAGTTTTACGGGCTTGTAGGGACTGCTGTTGGGAGATTCATAGGGACTTTTGTTTTGCTGATTTGTGTTGTTTATTTTGAAAGAAAGATTTTCGGCGACTTTTCATCAATAAAACTTTGGGTTGTTTTATTTCTCAAAATGACTATAATTTTCCTTTTTCTAGGCTTGCTCAATAAAGTTGTTCAAGTTTTAGGAATTACAGAAGGATTGGAGGGTCTTTTTATATCAGTCTTTTTGTTTGGCGTTACCTATTTGGTTTTGCTTTTCCTTCTGCGTCTGATAACGCAAGAGGAAAGAGAGGTAGTTAGAAGCCTTTTACTGCTGAGCAGGTTGAAAGGATAAAAGAGGAAGATGAGCGGGAAAATAAAGCTGGTGCAAAGAGTGGATTTCATAAGGCGTAGATGTGAGGGTAAGAAAGTTTTGCATTTGGGATGCACAAATGCGCCATATACGGAGAATTCCATTAAAGATGGGAGTTTGTTACATTTCGAGTTGGAAAAAATTGCTAAACAGCTTTATGGATTTGATTTGGACGAGAAGGGCATAGAGATTTTGAGGGCCAACGGAGTGAAGAACATCTTCCGCGCCGATCTAGAAAAATTGCACGAAGTTGATCTTGAAGAAAAATTTGACATTATAGTAGCCGGCGAAGTTATAGAACATCTTTCAAATCCAGGACTTTTTCTGGAAGGAATAAAACGTTTCATGGATGAGAGGACAGAGCTTTTGATAACCACCATAAATGCTTATTCAGGGATGCGTTTTGCGATCTATGCACTAAGGGGTCGCGGAGGAGTGAACGAGCCGGTTCATCCTGATCATGTTGCATACTATTCCTACAGCACTTTGAATCTTATTTTGAAAAGAGCGAATTTGAGAGTAAAAGAATTCTATTTTTATGATGTGGGACCGGAGCATAGAGTCCACAATCCTTGGTATTACAACTTTGTAAATGATCTATCAGTCATGATTACAAAGCATTTAGCTGATGGAGTAATAGCTGTTTGTAGTCTAAAATGAGCGAGAAAGAGTTAATTCCGAAATCTCCTGATGAACTGCAAAACCTAGTCTTCGAGCTTTACGAAAAATATACAGGGAAGAAAGTTGGTAAAGTTGTTGACTTGGGAGCCGGAACTGGAAGCTTTTCTGAAAGAGTTTCAAAGTCAGCAGAGTTTGTATTAGCCGTTGATTCTGACGGTTCCCATTGGAAGGCTTCAAAAGTTGACTTTCTAAAACTCGATCTGGATGATCCAACTTTTGCGCAAGAAATAGTCAGAAAATACGGAAAATTCGATGTAGTCATTGCGATAGAGATAATAGAGCATTTGGAAAATCCATTTAGCTTTATAAGACAGTGCAAACATCTTTTGCGAGATGAAGGATTGTTGTTTGTTACCACACCAAACGTCGAGGCCATGAATTCAAGGATAATGTTTCTGTATAAGGGAAGGCTTGTTTATTTTGACGAATACGCAACTGTTCGTTCGGCGCATATAACGCCGATTTTCGGATGGAAGCTGGATATGGCGCTTGAGGAGTCAGGTTTTGAGAAGATTCACGATGATTATGTTCTAAACGAGTTTACGCTGGGTAAGAAAAACTGGAAGGGGTGGATTTCAGGTTTTTTCTCCTTGCTTTTGTATCCTTTTGTCAAGGGAAATAAGTACGGTGCTAACAGAGTGGTAGTTGCCAAGAAGAAAGCTTATGGGTAGGGTTTTGGTGTTAGGCGGTAAGGGATTTGTAGGTTCTCATCTGATTGATGCTTTGCTAAACTCCAGGGCAAGTGTTAGGTGTTTTGATCGTCCTGATCCAGCCAAGACAGCAGAAATCCTAAAATGGAGCGGTCTGACTAGAGATTTTGAGTTGTGCGAAGGTGATTTCTTGAATGAAGGTGATTTGAAAAATGCCTTGAACGGTTGTGATGTATGTTTTCATTTGATCTCGACTACAATTCCCAGTAGCTCCAATGCGGATCCGGTTTTCGATATACAAACAAACCTAGCTGGCACGGTGCGATTTTTGGAACTCGCAGTAGAGACTGGGGTAAAAAAGATAATTTTTATGTCTTCTGGTGGGACTGTATATGGTATTCCCAAAATAATTCCAATCAATGAAGAGCATCCAACAGAACCTATTTGTTCATACGGCATTACAAAGTTGGCGATAGAAAAATATCTGAACCTATTTCATCATCTTTATGGGCTTGACTACAGAGTCTTAAGAGTGTCGAATCTTTATGGTGAGCGCCAGCGAATTCGTTCAAGTCAAGGAGCGGTAGCAGTTTTTTTAGGAAAAGCAATACGTAATGAGACAATCGAAATCTGGGGTAATGGTTCTGTCGTGAGGGATTATATTTACATAGGCGATGTGATAGATGCGCTCATGAAAGTCATGAATTACGAAGGTGAAACAAGAATTTTCAATATCGGTTCTGGTGAGGGGAAAAGCCTAAACGATGTTATCAGCGCTATAGAGGCACTACTTGGGAGAAAAGTAAGCAAAAAATTTTTAGCGCCAAGAAAATTTGATGTGCCGGTGAATATACTTTCAATTGAGCTCGCCAAAAGAGAATTAGGTTGGGAACCAAAGGTAGGTTTTGAAGAGGGCTTAAGGCGCTTTGCAAATTGGATGCTTGAAAGTGTATTTTTAGAAGAAGGGCAATGATTGAAGGTTCTAGAAAATTTTCGGGAAGTAACGATTTGCTCGTAGTTTCAATTGCACTATGGGCGGTTGGTATCTTTATAGGGTCAGTGTTTTTCTGGTTTGATTCAGGAGATGATTTATTCGGGCAATATTATCTTTTACCTTGGTGCTTTCTAGTTGGTCTAGTAGTGCTTTCGCCTATTTTCTACTATTTCTACAAAGGCTGTTTAGACCTTTTTCATCCACTCATTTTTGCTAGTCTTTCTTACATTTTTCCTGCATTTGTAGTTGGAGGAATTATTTTAAGCTTTGGATGGTCTGAGCCTTTCTATCTGTCTTTCATAGAAAATCCTAGGTTTGAGTTACCTTTGAGTCTTTTCTACGTGGCGGTTGGATACATAGGATTGATGCTGGGTTACTACTTCTCTTTTGGGAAAAAAATAGGTGAATTTTTAGACGAAAGGTTATCTAAAGCACAATGGAGACCTTCGGAGGTTTGGGTGGGTGGTTTAGTGCTTATAACAGCAGGCTTTATAGTGAACATTTTGAGTTTCTTAAGGGGGATTTTAGGGTATCAACGTATAGAAAATACAGAGATTTTTGATGGTCTTCTTATATTTTTGCAGATTCTCTTGATAGAGGGCATTGTTTTGCTGTGGTTAGCGGTTTTTGAAGAAGAGCGCAAGAATCGTTTTGTGTATTTGGTTGCTATTTTTTTGTTGACATTGATTCCAATAAGGGCTTTTGTTCTAGGTAGCCGTAGTGCTTTTGTAAGCGGTTTATTGCCTGTTATCTTTGCATTCTTTTACTCTGGAAGAAAACTAAAAGGCATTCACTTTTTAGGTCTGAGTGTGATCATCCCGATAGCGTTGTTTGTAGGCGTAATTTATGGCACAACATTTCGCAATATAAAGGGTTCCGAAGCGAGAATGGAAGCTGGAGCTTATTTTGAACAAGCTTTGGTGACACTGGAATATCTTTCTGAAGCTGATACAGAGTTTATTCTTAAGGAAGGAGCAACGGCTTTGGCTGAAAGAGTTGAAAACTTAAGTTCGCTTGGTGTAGTTGTGTCAAATTACGAAAAACTAGCCCCTTACGAAGCGGCTTACGGTTTGGAAAACAACATAATAAACGATCTTCTTTACTCTTTCGTTCCTAGATTCATCTATCCCGATAAACCTAACACTTCCGATGTCAGAGCTTATGGTGATCTTTACTTCAGTTATGGAGAAAATGCCTTTACAGTAACGCCTTTCGGTGATTTGTTAAGGAATTTTGGGCCTTTCGGTATTCCAGTAGGAATGTTCATTTTGGGTATTTATTTCAGAGTCATTTATTCGTCTCTAGTGCAGAGCAAATATCCGGCCATATGGAAAAAGGTAGCGTATTATCCGCTTTTGACTGTAGTATCTTATGAATCCTTTTATGCAACGATTTTTCCTGCCGTTATAAGGACAATTTTCGTTACGGCGATAGGGCTTTTTGCAGTCCATCTTTTGACGAAGCTTTTCAGGAGACAGTAAGGCATGAAGGAGAGAATTGTCTTCACAAACGGCTGTTTTGATTTGATACATCCAGGACATATAGACTTACTGAAACGTGCAAAAGCGTTGGGAACGAAGCTAATCGTTGGGATTAACAGTGATAAATCCGTTAAGGCAATCAAGGGAGAGGGAAGGCCGATTCTATCTGAAAAAGACAGAGCTGAGATTTTAATGAGTCTAGAAATGGTTGATGAAGTTAGAATATTTGATGAACCCACTCCAGAGAAACTCATAAGAGAGATAAATCCTGATGTTTTGGTAAAGGGCGGAGATTGGCAGATAGATGAGATAATTGGAGCCGATTTCGTTCTTGAAAGAGGTGGTAAGGTTTATTCTTTACCTTTGAGAGAAGGATATTCTTCAAGTTTGATAATTGAAAAGATTTCAAACATGTTGAGACAGGCTCAAGTAAACAATGGCGAGAGTAAAAGCATTCTCGATCGATCTCTAGATGAGCATATAGAAACGTTAAGGCTTTTAAGAGAACAAAAAAACAAAATAGAGGCTTGTGCGGAGACGATTTTCCAAGCTTTGTTGAAGGGTAAGAAAATTTTACTTTGTGGTAACGGTGGTAGTGCGGCAGATGCTCAACACATAGCGGCAGAGCTTATGGGCAGGTTTGAGAAAGACCGTAAAGCACTGTCTGCTATTGCTCTTACAACCGACACATCTGTTCTAACAGCTTTATCGAATGATTATGGTTTTGAAACAGTTTTTGAAAGACAAGTAGAAGGATTAGCACATGAAGGAGACGTTCTAGTAGGGATAAGTACCAGTGGGAACTCAAAGAATGTGATCTTAGCAGTTATGAAGGCTCGACAGAAGGGATGTAAAACAATAGCGTTGACAGGAAAGAACGGCAAAAAATTGGCTTCCTTGTGTGATGAAGCTATTTTAGTTCCTTCTTCTAAGACGTCAAGGATTCAAGAGGCTCACATAACGATTGGACATATTTGGTGTGAGATTATAGAAGAAAAGCTCTCCCAAAAAGATGAAAGACCATAACGAACTAATAGAATCTTTTTCTAGAGCGAAAGTCTTAGTGCTTGGAGATGTGATGTTGGATCGCTATTGGTGGGGGAAGGTTGAGAGAATTTCTCCAGAAGCTCCTGTGCCAATAGTGCATCTTGAGAAAACTTTTGAAACAGCCGGAGGAGCAGCAAATGTTGCGGCAAACGTTGCAGGGTTGGGGGCGAAAGCATTTTTGATTGGTTTGGTTGGTGATGATAAAGAAGGAGAAGTTTTAGCAAGAGTTTTGGCTCAACAAGGTGTCAGGGTAGAGTTATTGTTGAAGGACGAGAGTCGAAGGACAACAGTTAAAACTAGAGTAATTGCTCACAATCAGCATGTTGTCAGGGTTGATGACGAACAGGTAATACCTTTGGGGCAGGATCAAGAGCAACAGATATTAAAGGTAGTTCAAAGTGAACTAGGTGATATAGATATACTTATAGCATCTGACTATGCCAAGGGCTTTTTTACCGAAAGCTTAATCTCACGTCTGATAGCGCTTTCAAAAGAGATGGGTAAGAAGGTGATATTCGATCCGAAGGGAAAAGATTTCAGCAAGTATCGTGGTGCAACTTGTATTACGCCAAATCAGAGAGAGGCATTAGAGGCTTGCAGAAAAGCAAATGATGTAGATGAAGCTGGAAGAATGTTGCTGGAGTATCTTGAGCTAGAGTGTGTTTTGATCACTCAGGGAGAAAAAGGAATGACATTGTTTGAGAGAGGTTCTAAAAGCTTTTTCCCGGCACTTGCAAGAAAAGTTTATGATGTAACGGGCGCTGGTGATACTGTTACTGCGACATTTGCAACAGCAGTTGCCTGTGGGGCTTGCTATAAGAGAGCCGCAGAGATTGCCAATATCGCTGCTGGACTAGTTGTTGAAGAAGTTGGGACAACTGCTATAAAAAAAGATAATTTAGTAAGTCGCATCAGACACTTGGGCAGTTACTGATGCTTTTCGACAAGATTCTAGTTTATCGTATAGGAAGTATAGGAGACACAGTAGTAGCTTTGCCGGCTCTTTGGGCGATAAGAAAGTCTTTCCCAGAGGCAAGAATTACCTACCTGACAAATGGCAATGCTTCAGGTTCATCAGTAGCATCAAGTTTGCTACCAAAAGAGGTTTATGATGAACTAATAGTTTACTCAAACAATTTCGAGATCGGCAAAAAGTTGTTTGGAAAGAGATACGATGCGTTTTTTTACCTGATGAATAGAAACAGGAGTAGGTTTAGGTTGAAAAGAGACAAGTTGTTCTTTAGCTTTTTCGCAAAGAGAATTTATGGGATGAAACACTTAGAGAAAAATAGCCTACCGATGAAGGTATCCTTACCACTTAGAGAAGTTGAGAGCGAGTATAACTATTTGCTTGATTGCTTATACTCTGAAAACATACCTTCATTGCCACGAAAGGAAGAGCTTTTTCCTGATTTGAAATTAAGTGAAGATGAGAGAATGCGAGCAATGGAATGGCTAAATAGAAATTGCAAGGGTTGGAGTAGTAAAGAGTTGATAGGTGTGATGGTTTCAAGCGGCTGGCGGTCGAAAAATTGGCCAGAGAAAAACTTTGTGGAAGTTTTGAAAAGACTTCTGAGAATTAGAGATGTTTTCCCGATAGTTTTTGGCGGGACAAAGGAATTTGAGCAGGGTAAGCGGATTATTACTCAACTTGGGACTGGGGCGGTCGTAGCAGGTCAACTTGGAGTAAGGGTTGATGCTGCACTTTTGGAGCGTTGCAAGCTTTATCTTGGAACTGATACGGGGACCATGCATTTGGCTGCTGCGGTCGGGACCAAATGTGTAGTTGTTTTTTCGGCTATTGATTATATTGGTCGCTGGGTTCCATTCGGGAGTGGGCATAGAATAATCCGCAAGAGAGTGGAGTGTGAAGGATGTCTTCGGCCTGAGTGTCCTTTGGGTCATCACAAATGTCTAGAGGGAATCTCTGTAGAGGAAGTTTACCAAGCCTGTATAGAGGTGCTCAAAGATGAGTAGTAAGGCTTATACATCTAAACCAAAGATTTTAATCCTTTGTGACTATTATCCACCGGGGCATGAGAGTAGCGGTGGAATGCGAACAATAGTAAATACGATAGATAGGCTGAATGCTGAGTTTGATTTCTGGGTAGTTACGCGGTATCACAAGGGAGTAAATTATGGAAGCTTGAAAATAAATACTTGGAATGATGTAAAGAATGCTAAAGTGCTTTATATTCAGAAAATTACGCCATTCAAGTTAAGAAAATTGATTAAATCAGTTGTGCCATCTTTAATTTACTCTAATAGTTTTTTTTCAACCTTTACTGTGAACATTGTTTTTTTGAGAAAATTCAAGCTTATTAACGGCAAAATTCCCTTGATAATTGCACCTGAAGGGGAGCTATCAAAAGGTAGTTTAAGCACGAAACGCATGAAGAAAACTCTTTACATGCAACTGGCAAAAACTTTGGGACTTTACAAGGATGTGATCTGGAAAGTCACTTCAGAGATGGAAAAAGAAGAAGTCAGAAGATTTAAGGAAGATGAGACTGAGATACTTATAGCTCCAAACATGCCCTCGAAAGAAATCCTTCCGGAATTTGATGTTAAAGCGAAACCATTCAAAAAGAGGGGTGAAGTAAGGCTGGTTTTCTTATCTAGAATACATCCTGTCAAAAACTTAAAGTTTTTGCTTAAACTATTAAAGATAAATCAAGGTAACATTTTACTTGATGTTTATGGGCTTAAAGAAAACGAAAGGTATTTTGAAGAGTGCTTAGAGATGATGAAGAATTTGAACGGGAATGTAAGGGCTAGTTTTAAGGGTGAAATAAGAAACGCTGATGTTCCGTTAACACTTTTTGATTATCACTTTTTTGTTTTGCCGACTTTAGGAGAGAGTTTTGGGCATGTAATAGTAGAAGCATTGTCAGCAGGATGTCCGCTGATAATCAGTGATACAACACCATGGCGGAGGCTTGAAGAAAAGGGGATAGGATGGGATTTGCCCTTAAGTGATATTGAAAGATGGCAGGAAGTCTTAAACTTTTGCTTGAACATGGATGATGCAGAATATAAAGAAATGTCAGTTAGAGCTCGGAATTTCATAGAAACATGGCTTAAAGATAGCAAAGTTGAAGAAGCAACCAGGAAAGCTTTGATGTATAGCTTAGACAAAACTTTAAGAATTTGAAAGTTTTTTATTAAGCAGTGCCATCTAAGCAATTGTTGTAAAAAGATATGCTTGAATTTACATAAAGCTTTAATTGTCGGTAAGCACACATTTGAACAAAAACTTTAATAGCGTATGAAAGTATTAGTGTTCGGTGCAAATGGAATGTTGGGACATAAGCTGGTGCAAGCATTTAGTGATTCTTTTGATGTTTACGGAACAGTTCGTAGTGACTTTGATGAGAAAAAGTTTTTCTCCGATTTTTCAAGGGTGAGGATTTTCAAAGGGGTTAGCGTAGAAAACTTTGAGTTTATCAAAGGATTAGCTTACGGCCTGAAGCCAGATGTAGTTGTAAATGCTGTTGGAATTGTAAAGCAAGTGCCTGAAGCAAAGGATATTGAAAGGTCGTTACAGGTTAATTCTATTTTTCCGCACAAATTAGCCAAGTTAGCCGAGGAGATTGGATTCAGACTCATAACATTCAGCACGGATTGTGTTTTCAAAGGGGACAAAGGCAATTATAATGAAGAAGCTCAGGCAGATGCTGAAGACCTTTACGGGCAAAGCAAGCTACTAGGAGAGGTAACTAATACTTCAAATTGTTTGACGATAAGAACCTCAATGGTCGGGCGCGAGCTAACAGGTTGCAAGGGATTGATAGAGTGGTTTTTAAGTCAAAAAGGGAAGCGCATAAAGGGTTACAAAAGAGCTATCTTCAGCGGTTTTCCAACGGTCGTTTTAGCAGAGATAGTGAAAGATATAGTAACAAAGCATGGTTTTTTAGAAGGCTTGTATCATGTTTCTTCAGAACCTATAAGCAAATACGATCTTCTTTGTCTTGTGAAGAGCAAACTCCATTTGGAAATTGAAATAGAGCCGGATGAGACGGTTTGTATAGATAGAAGCTTGGATTCCACAAAATTTAGGCAGGCAACAGGTTTTCAGCCAGATAGCTGGGAAGTAATGGTTGAAAAGATGGTAAAAGATTTCCAATGGTATGAGAAGGTAAAGAGATGAAAGTATTGACTTTTTTTGGGACCAGACCTGAGATAATTCGTTTGAGTTTGATAATGAAGCTACTAGATAAGCACTGCGAGCATACTATGGTGCACACGGGCCAGAATTATCATGAAAGTTTAAGTGATGTTTTCCTAAGAGAGCTAGAGATAAGAACTCCGGATTTTCATTTGGGGGTGAAGTCAAATAACTTTGCTGACCAAATTGCGCAGATTTTGAGAAAAGCTGATGAAGTATTGGAGAAGGTCAAGCCTGACAAGGTTTTAATTTTGGGGGATACGAACAGTGCTTTGACAGCGATAGTGGCGGCAAGACGTGGGATTCCCGTATTTCACATGGAGGCTGGCAATCGCTGTTATGACGATCGGGTTCCAGAAGAGATAAACCGACGCATAATTGATCATGCAAGCACCGTTCTGATGCCTTACACGGAGAGAAGTAAAGAAAATTTAATCAGAGAAGGGATCGAAAGAGAAAGAATTTTTGTTATAGGAAATCCTATTTACGAGGTTTTAGAAACGTTTAGAGAGAAAATCGAAGCGAGCGATGTTTTGGAGAGGTTAAAGACGGAGCGGAATGGGTATTTTTTGATGACTTTGCATAGGGCTGAAAACGTTGACTTGTTGGAAAGGCTAAAGAGAATATTTGAAGGAGTTTCACTAGTAGCGGACAAATTCAAAAAACGTGTATTTGTCAGTGTGCATCCGCGGACAGCCGAGAAGCTCAAGCGCGTGAAAATAAACTCTGAGCATGTAGTTCTACTAGAGCCTTTAGGATTTTTTGATTTTGTAAAGCTCGAGAAAAATGCTTTAGCAGTTCTTACCGACAGTGGCACAGTTCAAGAAGAGTGTGCTATTTTCAAGATTCCGAATGTGACATTGCGGGATGTTACGGAAAGGCCGGAAACAATTGAGGTTGGGAGTAACATTTTAAGTGGCGCTGAACCTTTTTCTATTCTTAGGTCGGTAGAAGTAGCTATTTCGCAGCAGCAACGTTGGAGTGCACCTAAAGAATATTTGGCAGAGAATGTCTCTCAAGTAGTTAGCAAGATAATTCTTGGTTATACGAGCATAAGAAAACACTTCTCTTGAAATTATGAAGCAGAGGCTTTGGGTAGTAACAGAACTTTATTATCCTGAGTTGACTTCTACAGGTTATTACTTGACGAAGATAGCTGAGGGATTAGCAAAAGATTTTGATGTAAAGGTTTTATGTGGACAGCCGAGTTATGGCGCAAGGGGAATAAAAGCACCGAAACATGAAGTTCGTAACGACGTCGAGATATTTCGTCTTATTGGGACGACCTTAAACAAAGACGTGATACTTTTTCGCATAGTAAATATGGTTACCTTAGGAATCTCGATTTTTCTTAATGGGCTTTTGAGATTCAGAAAGGGGGATTTTGTTTTAGTGGTGACGACACCACCTATTTTGCCTTTTTTAGTGGCTGTCTCATCTTTAATTAGACGGGCACCTTACTTTTTGTTGATCCATGACAACTATCCGGAGGTGCTCGTAGCTGTTGGGAAGTTAAAAGAAGATTCTTTTTTTGTTAAGCTACTCAATTTCTTTAATCGCTGGCTTTACAAAAATGCAAGCAAAATAATAGTGGTTGGAAGAGACATGCTTGAGTTGATCAAAGTCAAGGCAGAGGGGTTCGATGTGTCTTTGGAGTGTATACCGAATTGGGCAGAGTTAGAACAAGTTGAGCCGTGTCCTAGAGATGAAAACCAACTACTACAGGAGTTGGGAATAAAAGATAAGTTTGTGTTTTTGTACGCGGGTAACATGGGGTATCCGAATGATCTTGAAAGCATTGTTTACTGCGTAAAAGAGTTGAATAATGACGAAAGATTTCACTTTATTTTTTTGGGTTCTGGAGTGAAACGGAAATGGCTTGAGGAAGAAACGAGGGGACTTAGAAACGTTACGTTGTTGCCGTCACGTCCTAGAAACGAACAAAAGATATTTCTGAATGCTTGTGATGTGGGAATAGTTTCGCTTGTTAAAGGAATGCGAGGAGTTTCGGTTCCTTCTAGAACTTACAATCTGCTTGCAGCAGGAAAGCCTATATTGGCTTTGGTGGAAGAAGATAGCGAGGTTGCTATGATTTTGAAAGAAGAAGAGGCTGGCTGGGTAGTCGAACCTAGAAATCCGCAGAAGCTTCTAGAAAGGATTTTCGAGATATACGAAAATAAGAATTTATTGCATGAAATGGGAGTTAGAGCTAGAGAAGCGGCATTGGAGAAATATTCGCCAGAAAAAGCCATAAAGAGTTACATAGAGGTTTTTAATGGAGTAAAAAGGAAGTAAAAACTTTGAATTTTTGAATCCATAGGTTTCAAATCTACGAAAAAATGTTCTTGGAAGTTGGGTTAGTGACATTATTTTTGCCGTTTGTGCTGTCTTTTTGGGGAACAAAAATATTTATAAGATGGAGCTTGAGAAGAGGGGTGCTTTTGGACATTCCTAATGAAAGAAGCTCACATGTTGAACCTGTGCCAAGAGGTGGTGGCATAGTATTTGTTGCTATTTGCTTGGCGAGTGCTTTAATTTACGGAGCAATTTGGGAAAGAACTCTTCTTTATTTTTTTGCTGGTGGAATTGTGGTAGTAGCAATCAGTTGGTTGGATGATGTTTTGTCGTTACCGGTATGGATACGTTTTTTGACTCATTCGGTAACTGCTTTTTTAGTGATCTATCTTCTTGGGTATTGGGATAATTTGTATATCCCGGTTTTGGGTGATGTGTATTTAGGAAGTTTTGGGATGGTTGTGACTTTCTTATGGATTGTATGGGTTATCAACGCATACAACTTTATGGATGGAATTGACGGTCTCATGTCGGCGTTAGGAGTGGTAGCTGGAGCAGGTTGGGCTGTAGTCAGCATCGTTTCAAAAAGCGAATCTGTATTTTTTCTAACCTCTGTTGTGGTTACGTCAGTGTTAGGGTTTTTGGTTCATAACTGGTCGCCTGCGAAGGTTTTCATGGGAGACGTCGGAAGCACATTTTTAGGTTACTGTTTTGCAGTTATGCCTCTTTTGGCTTCGGGGTTACTATTTCAGCAGGTTCCTAATGGTTTCTGGTTTACATTTGCCGTATTTTGCTTATTCTTACCTTTGTTTGATACGACTTTTACGCTCATTAGAAGAGCTTTGCGAGGTGAAAAGGTATGGCAAGCCCATCGTTCTCATCTATATCAGAGACTTGTCAAAGCAGGAATACCGCATGATAAGGTTACGATGTTTTATATTTTTTTATCGCTTTTTACGGCAAATTCTGCTGTTTGGATGCTTCTTTTTATTGGTAGTAAGGATCATGAACTAGTTCCCGTAGTTTTGGGTCTTTTGAGTGTGTTATTTCTCGTGGTAGCTGTTGACATAGTTGAAAAACGGAAGGTAAAATAAGAAAGACTGTTTCGAGGAGCTAGTAAAAGACAAAGTGAGAAAAATTTGCATTGAATCCTTTGGGGTAAAGGTGAATATATCTACAGAGTTCGAGGAAGATTTTTTGCAGATAGAAAAAATTCTGACCACGGGTCTAGGAGGGTGTTTTAGAATAATTGATGAAGTTAACGGTGGCTTTCATTTTCATATTGGGGGGAAAGAGGAAAAAGCTTTGTTTTTGGATGGTGAAGAGATTTACAAGGGGTCACAGGATGCAGTAATGGAAGTGTTTGATAGCAAGCTGCGTGTTGGGATTGCGTGTAGAGCTGATAAGACTTTTATCCACGCTGGTGCTGTAGGCTGGAAGGGGAAGGCAATTATATTTCCAGGTTTTAGCTACAAGGGAAAAAGCGCCCTGACAGCGGAATTTGTAAAGCTTGGAGCGGACTATTACTCTGATGAGTATGCGGTTTTAGATGAGAAAGGTCTGGTGCACCCTTTTCCGAAGTATCTTTCGTTACGCGGCATAATAGATGATTTGAAGCAAGTTGACACACCTGTAGAAAGCATCGGTGGTAAGGTTGGCAA
Source organism: Acidobacteriota bacterium (assembly GCA_003697135.1). GTDB lineage: Bacteria > Acidobacteriota > Blastocatellia > Pyrinomonadales > Pyrinomonadaceae > J014. The sequence goes on along the minus strand of RFGC01000042.1, from coordinate 122,520 downwards.
AGACCCGATTCCGATAGGTATGGTTTTGATTACAGAGTATGAGCCTGGTGTGAGTTGGAATCCTGAGTTTCTTAGTCAAGCGCAAGGTATGTTAGAAATAGTCTCGCATACGGTTCCTTTCAGTGAAAGACCGGCAGAGACGCTTAAGTTTCTGAAAAAAGCTCTGGACGGAGCGAAGATTATAAAGCAAAAGCGCGGAGAGGCTGCAGAATTTGCAAGGAAAGTTTTGCAAATGTTATAATTTCCGAAAAAATTGTGTTTTTTAGAAAGCTTTAGGAGGATGTTATGGAAAATTTAAGACCAATAGCTCGAAGAGAAGACATAGTTGTTCAAGAAGCGAATAATGAGCTTTTAGTCTATGATCTGCGAAACAACAAAGCTCATTGTTTAACGGAAACAGCTGCGTTTATATGGAATTGCTGTGATGGTAAGAATTCGATTCAGCAGATAAGGCAGAAAACTGAAGAACGGTTTGACAGCAAAGTAAACGAAGATTTTGTGTTACTTGCACTAGAGGAATTAAATCGTGAGGGGCTTTTAGAGACTCCTATCGAAACAGGGTTTGCTAAAATTTCAAGAAGAGAGGCGTTAAGAAAGGTTGGAGTGGCGGCAATGATAGTGCTTCCTCTGGTAGCTTCTTTAAGCGTGCCAAATACAGCATTGGCTACAGCTTGCTGTTTTGGATTGCCTTGCACTTCACCTGCGCAGTGTACACCGCCATGCACTACGTGTTCGGGAGGGACCTGTATCTGAAAAAAAAGAGAATGCTGGAATTGCTTTCACTATAGCTGAAGTGTTCGTGGTTAGGGAGGAGCAGTGGTATCTTATAAATCATGCCCGCAACGAGTATAGAATCGTGCGGGCTTTTAATCTTTTAAGAAGCCACGGTATAGAGCCGATCTTGATAAAGGGTTGGGCGATAGCTATAAAATATCCTGCGCTGAAAAGGGCTTACACAGATATAGACCTTTGTGTTGATCCCAAGGACTTTCAGAAAGCCAAGGCACTACTGAAAGAAAGCGATGTTGATTTACATGAGGGATTGAGGCATTTGGACTTAACCCCTTGGGAGGATTTGTTTGCCAATTCGAGATTGATAGAAACCGAAAAAGGAAAAATTAGGGTTTTAAGAGATGAGGATCACCTACGAGTTTTATGTATTCACTGGTTGACAAACGGAGGTGCAGATAAGGAAAGGCTTCTAGACATCTATTACACGGTGAAGAATAGGTCGGTGGACTTTGATTGGGAGAGGTTTTTGGGGAAAGATGAAAATCGGCGGGGATGGTTAGAATGTGTTGTTGGATTGACGAGTGTATACTATGGGCTTGAGTTGAAAGGAACGCCTTTTGAAGGAGTAGCTGAGCGCATACCGAAGTGGGTTTTTAGAGCGCTAGAAAGAGAATGGGGATTGGAGATCAGATGGGTACCATTACATATCTGTTTGAGAAGAAAAGATATAAAAGAGTTTTTCAAACAGGTAAGAAGAAGGATACCACCAAATCCTTTGCAAGCGATGGTAGAAGTGGAAGGCAAGCTTACGGACAAAAGGTTGATTGTGGCTTTTTATCAGTTTAAGAGTTTTCTTTTAAGATTTTGGGGATTCTTAAGTAGGGTGCTGAAAGACATTTCAGACGCTTTTAGAAAGGGCTATGGATAACGAAAGAAAATTTATGTTATGTTTTGACACGGCAAGTCGTGTTTTGAGCATTTCCTTATTTTCGTCAATTTCTGGCAGAGAAATTGTGGGGTACGTAGGGAAAGACACAATATCGGAGAGTTTATTGAGCAAGATTACTCGTTTACTGCAAAAGCAGGGAGCTACTTTGAGAGAAATAGAATCAATAGTAATTTCTCTAGGTCCTGGCAGTTTCACAGGCATAAGGGCTGGGGTGGCGGTTGCAAAAGGAATTAAGTTTGGTTCTAGATACGTAAAATTATTGGGAGCAAGCAATTTAATGGCATTAGCCATGGCATCGTCCGAAGTTTTTGTGGGGAAAGTTTTGTGTGTTATTGATGCGGGAAGAGGTTCATTTTTTACTCAGGAGTTTCTAATTAAAGAAAAGTATGTAGTTGAGGAGTTATGTGAGCCGCAGATAAGTTCGTCTGATGTTATAAGTCGACACGCATTGATCGTATCTTCGGATACTGGTTTTGTTTTTGGTATTGATGGAAAGTTTGTTGAACAAGTACTTTCGGTGAGCAATCTTGCAAAGTATCTGGGAGTAATTGCGTTGAGGGGAAATGCTTCAGAAGTTATTGAGCCATTATATGTTTCAGGAGTAGTTTATAGGAGAATACATGGTTCGTTCGATGGAGCTAAGTGATATTCCAGCAGTTTGTGAGATAGAGAAGCAAACAGGGGTTTGCGTTTGGGGAGTTGAAGGATACAGAGAGGCTTTGAGTAACGAATATGTTGGTTTGGTTTATGAGAAGTGTGGGCTAGTTGTGGGATTTATTGTTGCGAAATTTGCTTTGGAGGAAGTAGAAATTTTGAACTTGGCTGTAGCTCCTGAATGGCAAAGATGCGGTGTGGGCAGTCAGCTTGTGGAAGCTTGTAAGGAATTGGCAAAGAGTAAGGGCGTGCGTGAAATTTGGCTGGACGTAAGAAAATCAAATCTCAAAGCGAGAAGCTTCTACGAAAAGCATGGTTTTTCGGTTGTTTTTGAAAGGAGGCGTTTTTATAGAAATCCAGATGAAGATGCTGTAGTGATGATGTGTAGGATTGAGTAAAAGCGTATTTCTGGTTTGCGTATAGCTTGAGGAGGGGATTTTATGGGACGTGTATTCCTGCGTTTTTTGATGCTTTGTTTTCTAGCTGGGTGTCTTTTGGCTGATGGTTATTCTCAGCGACAGCATCGGAGACAGTCGAAGAAAAAAGAAGAGCCTTCTCAGGTAATTAGACAGAAGACTTTGGTTGTGATTGATGAGAGACTTTCAGTGATTAGAGATGCGCCCAGTCCTTATGCCTTTCCTATACAAAGAATGAGACGCGGGAGAGTTGTAGTTTTGAAAGCTGTTCAGAATGTGGATGGAGTAAAATATTATCAAATTCAGGCAGGGAATATTTCAGGATGGGTTCAATCTGACGCTTTTGTCATAGCAGGAGAAAAAAGCGAGGAGATGAGACTTTTGAGGCTTATACAAGGCTCGAAAGGTTTTGACAAGATTGAAAGAGTGGCATTGTTTTTGAAGCATTTTCCGAACTCAGACCTTCGTAGCGCTGCATTACTGTTATTTGGTGATTTACTGGAAGAGGCTGCTGAGAACTTAAGTAAAGAAGCATCGAGAAGGCTAGATCAAGTCGAGATGAGGTCTTCCAGTGCAAGAATAGAGAGTTTTTATCTGAACTATAGCGGTTTAGATAGATACCGCAGGTTGGGCGCGGTTTTTCTCTTTAATCCTAAGACAAAGTCCTATCACTACGACGGTCAGGCTTGGAAGGAAATCCTTGACAAATATCCGAATTCTCAAGAGGCAAAGGAAGCAAAGCAGAGGATGGAAGCATTAAAGCAAAAGATGGAGCAACCAGAGAATTAAGAGCAGAATACGAGTAATTGCGTCTGATAGCGAAGTGTTAGGGTTGAGTTTGATAACGTTGGAGAATTAAACCAGTTAGGGGAAGGTCGAGAGGAAGGTTGAAAGGAAAGGAGCGAGCGTTTATCATTGCTTGTAGCTCACAAAGGCTTTTGAAGCATTTTTTTACGATTTCTTCGGGATAAGAGAACTTCAAGCTGTTTTGTTGGAATTCTTCTAAGTCGAGAATTTTGTATGACATGTCCTCTCGGACAATTATATCTATGTCAAGATCAACATAATCTAAAGTGTTATCTGAGACAATAGGTGGCAAATTTATGTTGCAGTAGAAGATTTTGAACTTACCATCTGGCTCGTGAAATCTGAATATACTATACCACTTTTCCCACCAAAAGAACTCATAGGAGATTGTGCCGCGTCTGATAACGTTTAGATGGGGATGCCATATTTCTTTCTCGAACTGTCCAGAAAGAAGAATGAACTTCTCGTTCTGGGTAATCAGCTCGGCCTGCCATGACTTTTGAGTTTTTTGGTTGAGCTTTCTTGCGTTTATGTTAAGAACTTTCACTTGTCGTTGGGAAAATGCCTTTCTATAAATCCAATCAACGCTGAGTTGAACCCTTCAGGATTTTCTAGATTGGAGTAATGACCAGCATTTGCGATTCTTACAAGAGACGAATTTGCAATGACAGAGTTCATCTTTTCAGCCATTTCGATGTTCGTTACCTTATCTTCTTCGCCGAAAATAAGTAAGGTAGGGACGTTTATGTTAGAAATCCATTCAGTATGATCTTTGCGATCTGCCATGGCTTTGAGAGCTGAAACTGCAGCTTCAGGATTTACGTTAAGAAATTTTTGTCTTAACCACTCCATAAGAAGAGTGTTATTAAGGGCTGTATGTTTTGAAACGAGGTTGGGGAGCATTTGTTGAGCTAGGACCTCAACCCCTTGTGATTTGATTTGTTCTATCAACTCAAACCGCATTGATTTTCTTTCTTCAGAGTCGGAAGCTGGAGTCGTGTCGCATAGAACCATTGCTGAGACTCTTTGCGGAAAGAGCCTATAGAGGTTGAAGATAACATATCCGCCCATTGAAAGCCCCACAAAGATAGCTTTTTCTATTTTTAAGCTATCGAGCGTTCTTATGACCTCGGAAGCCATAAATTCCATCGACAAATTTTTGATGGGCAGACTCTTTCCAAATCCCGGCAAGTCAATCAAAATCACCTGCATCTTTTCCTTCAATGCTTCTACTTGTGGCTGCCACATTTCACGATCAAGCGGAAAAGCATGAAGAAAAACACACACATTTTTCGAGTCTGTTCCGAGCTTCTCGAAGTAAAGCATAAGAGTTTAACCTGCTTGGCTTTTGACAATCAATACAGAACAGTGAGCATGATGCACGACAGAGTCGGAGACCGAACCTAGGAGCAATCTTTCCCAGCGGTTGTAGCTATGAGAACCGACAATTATAAGGTCTGCGGGCATTTGCTCAGCAGTTTCGACAATTGCGCTTTCTGGTGAGCCTACCAAGATTTCCGTTGTTATTTTGACTGGTTTATTCCCAAGCATCTCTGACACTTTTTGGGATGCTTCTTTGAGTATATTTTCAGCAGTTTCTTTTGCTGCAGCTTCAATCTCAGCAGTCGAAGGAAGGTATCCCGCATATATGTCAATCGCTAGCGGGACACTCATGTCTATTACTGAGATAATTTTGAGTTCTGTCAGTGTTTCAGGGTTCAGAATTCGTATAGCCTCTACCGCCGCTTGGCTATGTTTGCCTCCATCTGTTGCTAAAAGCACTTTCATAACTTAGACATCATAACAAATTCGCAAACTTTATCAACTTCTTCCGCTCTTTTTCCAGTCAGCCAGGAATGCATCTAGTCCCTTGTCCGTCAAGGGATGTTTCACGAGCTGTTGTATAACCTTAAACGGGATTGTAGCCACGTGAGCGCCAGCTAATGCTGATTCAATCACGTGCCTAGGATGTCTTATGGAAGCGGCCAAAACTTGCGTAGGGAAGTTGTAATTTTTGTATATTTGGACGATATCGCGAATCAGCTGCATTCCGTCATGTCCGACATCATCTAGTCTTCCTATGAAAGGGGAAACATAGGTTGCGCCCGCCTTAGCAGCTAACAAAGCTTGAGCTGGAGAGAAGCACAAAGTGACATTTACCTTTATATTTTCGCTGCTTAGGATTTTGGTAGCTTTGAGTCCCTCAAGTGTAAGCGGACACTTTATGACGACATTCGGAGCTATTGAAGCCAATTCTCTCGCTTGCTGAAGCATTCCTTCGGTATCAACTGCTGTTACTTCAGCAGATACATCTCCACTTACCAACTCGCAAATCTTGCGTATATGTTCTTTGAAATCAACGTTACCTTCCTTTGCTATGAGAGAAGGATTAGTTGTTACACCATCAATCAATCCCATTTCAGAAGCTTGTTTAATCTCATCCAGATTTGCCGTATCAATAAAGAACTTCATAATCCCTTTATCCTCTTTTTCACAAAGTTTCTCAAAACACCGATGCCTTCTATTTCAACTTCGCAAACATCGCCATCGTGAAGTTCTGAAACTCCTGCAGGAGTTCCCGTGGCTATCACATCACCAGGCATCAAGGTCATGTGATGAGAGATATATCTTACCAGAAAATCAACCGAAAAAACCATTTGAGAAGTTCGAGCTTGTTGTTTTATGTTTCCGTTAACCTTTGTAGTTATGCAGAGATTAGAAGGATTTATGTCTGTTGCGATAAACGGCCCCAGAGGACAGAAAGTATCGAAAGACTTCGCACGTGTGAATTGGATATCTTTCTTTTGTATATCTCTAGCAGTTACATCATTCAGGCAAGTGTAGCCGAGAATATAATCGGATACATCAGAGTCGAGAGGAAGGAACTGACATTCGCGTCTGATAACGATTGCCAGCTCTCCTTCGCATTCAACTCTAGACGATTGAGGGGGAAGAAGTATAAAATCCTCATGACCGATTAAAGATGATGGCGGTTTCAAAAAAATGAGCGGCTCTTCAGGAACTAAGTTTCCTAGTTCTAACGCATGAGCAACATAGTTTCTACCAACGCAGACTATTTTCGATGGTTGAACTGGTGGAAGAAGCTTTACCTTCGATAAGGAAATGGGTCTGATAACATTTTCCCATTTTTCCCAGACATCTTTCACCAAGGAAAATTCCGACTTTCCCAGCGGAAAAACTTCACTGTCTCTGACCTGTCCACAATAAACTACTCCCTCATAAACGAACCTTGCTAACTTCATAGAAACTCCTCAAGGTAAAGTCTCAGCCACTACTTCAGATGGCTCACTCAAGTTGCCAAACTTGTCTACAGCTCTCACAAAGTAATAGTAAGTCTTTCCGCTTTGAACATTCCGATCGCTAAAAGCAGTAATTTCAGAAGGCTCAACATTCAGTTTTTGCCATTGCAAAAGCGGCAAATTCGGGTCCTCAGAACGGAAAACAAAATAACCAACTACATCCTTTTCAGGGCTTGCAGCAAAGAAAATCGAAATAGCGCCCGGCGAAGCTGCTACACTTAGCCCTTCAGGACGAGAAGGCGGGAAAACGTCTTTAGGCACGACCTCAAAAATATTTGAATCGTCACTTTCTATGAAATTTCCATCTTTGTCAAGTGAGACACTTCTGACGAAATACTTATAAGACACTCCAAACTCAAAGAAAAAATCATCAAAAGAATCCGATGAAACAGGAGAAGAATTAAGCTTTTTTAATTCACTGCCCTTCTCAACGCGATAGACATTATAACCTCGAACATTAGGAGGAGATGAACCATCAACATTCTCATTTGGTTCCTTCCACTTAACGGTAAGCTTGTCTTGCGAGACATCAACAGAAAGAAGGGAAGGCGGAAGCGAAACATTCGGAACGGGTTGAATAACCAGAAACTCAGAAAAATCGCTTTTTTGACCAAATTCATTGACAAATCTCACGGCATAGTAAACACGAACTGGCTGATCAGCAAATTCCAACCTATCCGAGTATGAAGCATCACCTAACACAGAAGCTATCAAGATGCTGCGGGCAGAAAAATCCTCCTTGGTTACTCCGGGCGAAGCAGTAGATGATTCGACAAAACGATAAACATCAGTTCTCGAAGTGCCAGGAGGAAGCTGCCATGACAAGATTAGATTACTTCCCCTTTGAAATCCAGCCACTTTTACTGGTGGAGAAACTCGAGAGGAAGGAGGCATAGGCGGAAGACGCTTACCACAAGCGAAGTTAAACAATGCAAGAAATATAAACACTAAATTTGCTTTAATAAAGGTAGAGTGCATAACTTAAGCAGGATTTTAAGCAACAGCTTTATAATACATAATTACTTAAGTCAACATCTTTAACAACTGCTTCAAGCTTTCTCTTAACAAAATCCGCATCGATAATCTGGAGTTTTTCTTCGAGATCAGCCCCTTCAAAACTTATATCTTCCAAAAGCCTTTCCATTAGCGTGTGAAGTCTGCGCGCTCCAATATTTTCAGTCATTCGATTAACATAATCAGCCATTTCGGCTATGGCTTCAATAGCGTCGTCAGTGAAGCGGAGTGTAATGCCTTCAGTGCTTAAAAGCGCTTCATACTGCTTAATAAGCGAATTCTTAGGTTCTTTAAGGATTCGCTTAAAATCTTCAGCACCTAATGCTTCCAGCTCAACTCTAATCGGAAATCTACCCTGCAACTCTGGAATTAAATCCGAGGGTTTCGAGACATGAAAAGCACCAGCGGCTATAAACAGGATATGTTCCGTGTTAACCATCCCATAGCGAGTATTAACATTAGTTCCTTCGACTATCGGCAGAAGGTCCCTTTGAACTCCTTCACGCGACACATCAGGTCCGACACCAGACTCTCTACCAGCAATTTTGTCTATTTCATCCAAGAAGATAATCCCCGAGTTTTCGGCTCTCTCGATAGCAGATCGGATAACCGCTTCCATATCAATCAGATTTTCTTGTTCTTCCCTGAGCAGATACTGCCTTGCCTCAGACACTTTGAGCCTTTTTTTCTTTGTTTTCCGTGGAAATAAATGGCTCAAAACATCGCCGAAATTGACTCCCATTTCTTCAAAACCCTGTCCACCAATTCCGACAACGTCAATGAAGGGAACAAAACGATCCTGAACATCAACTTCGACAAATCTGTCATCAAGTTCACCTGCGCGCAGCTGTTGACGTAGCTTTTCCCTAGTGCGATTGAATCTCTCAGTTCTATCAGCGTCACTATGTTCTTGATCAAAGCGAGGAAAAAGAATGTCAAGCAATCTTTCTTCGACATTTGCTTCCGCTTTAGGACGAACTTCCTCAAAAGCAGATTGCTTTGCCATCTCAACAGCAACCTCTACGAGTTCTCTCACCATGCTTTCAACGTCCCTGCCAACGTAGCCTACTTCGGTGAACTTCGAGGCTTCTACCTTCACAAAAGGGGAATTGGAGAGCTTTGCAAGACGCCTTGCGATTTCTGTTTTGCCAACGCCCGTCGGGCCTATCATTAAGATATTCTTCGGGAGAATTTCCTGGGCAATGCTACGCGGAAGCTTTTGCCTACGGATGCGGTTCCTCAAGGCAATGGCGACAGCTCTTTTCGCCTTGGTCTGCCCTACGATATACTTGTCAAGCTCTTCAACGATCTGGCGAGGCGTTAACTCATCTAACTTTTTCTCCAAGCTCAACATCACAACTCCTCCACAACGATTTCAGAATTTGTGTAAATGCAGATGCTACTCGCAATTTTGAGAGACTCTTCTGCTATATCGCGAGCGGAAAGATTAGTATGCTTCATGAGAGCGCGTGCCGCAGCCAAAGCATACATCCCTCCCGATCCCACAGCAAGCAATCCTTCTTCAGGAGATATGACATCGCCCTTGCCGGAAACCAAAAACGCACTCTCTTTGTCAGCAACTATCATCAGTGCCTCCAAATGCCTCAGAATCCTATCAGTCCTCCAGTCTTTGCTAAGTTCAATCACAGCCTTGCCCAAATGCCCTTGACACTCTTCCAGCTTTGATTCTAATCTCGAAAGAAGAGCAAGAGCGTCAGCTGTAGCGCCTGCAAACCCCACGAGAACCTTGTCATTGTATAGACGGCGAACCTTTCTTGCGTTACTTTTCAAAACCGTTTCGCCCAGAGTAACTTGCCCATCACCCGCCATCACAGTTTTACCGTCTTTCTTGACCATGATGACGGTAGTCGCATGAAAATTCCCCGGCATAAGAACCCAAAAAATCCATCTTAAAACTTCAAACCAGGTCTAACAAATTGACAAAACACAGTTTCCTGAACGAAGATGAAATTTTAACTACTCCGAAGGAAATAAGGAAATCATGAAGCGAAAAGTAAAACTTGGCTTAGAAAGGCTTTTATCGGAGAAAAAGTCCCTGTTGAAAGGCAAACGAATAGGGTTGATATGCAATCAGGCTTCCGTCAACCACAAATACAACTTCGCAGCAGACCTACTGCTTGAAGACAAAGACCTAAAACTAAAAGCGATATTTGGCCCACAGCACGGATTCAACACAGATGTTCAAGACAACATGATAGAAACGCCTCACTCTACGTATAGAGGCATTGCCGCGTTCTCTCTTTACAGTGAAACCAGAAAGCCTACTGCGGAGATGCTGAAAGATATAGACACCTTGCTGTTTGACCTGCAAGATGTAGGGTGTAGGGTCTATACTTACATCTACACAATGGCCAACTCCATGTTGGCATGTGCAGAAAACAACAAGGAATTCATAGTGCTAGACAGACCCAACCCAATAGGTGGGATAGAAATAGAAGGAAACTTGGTTGAAAGCGGCTACGAATCTTTTGTAGGTATGTTCCCGATACCCATGAGACATGGAATGACGGTTGGAGAACTTGCATTGATGTTTAACCAAGAATTCAACATTAACTGCAGCTTGCAGGTATTGGAGATGCAGGGCTGGAAGAGAAATTACTTCTACGACGAAACCGACGCCCCTTGGGTCATGCCATCACCTAACATGCCAACCGTTGATACGGCTGTCGTTTTTCCCGGAACAGTCTTCTTTGAAGGAACTCAAGTCTCTGAAGGAAGAGGAACCACTAGACCTTTCGAGATGATCGGCGCACCATACATAGATGCAAGAAAATTGGCCGAAGAGATGAACGCACTACAACTCCCAGGGGTGATCTTCCGCCCAGTGAATTTCATACCAACATTCCAAAAGCACTCAGGAAAAAGCTGTGGTGGAGTTTTTCTGCATGTCACAAATAGAAGGGAGTTCAAGCCTGTCCTAACAGGAATAGCGTTGCTGAAAACCATACACGATCTCTACCCTCTTGACTTTAGATGGAAAGAACCCCCATACGAATACGTCTTTGACAAAAATCCATTCGATGTAATCGCCGGAACAAACAAATTGAGAGTGCAAATAGAAAGCGGATGCAGCCTGCAAGAGATCGTTCAGTCATGGAAGGAAGACGAAGAAACTTTCGCAAAAAAGCGCCAAAGATACCTGCTTTATGACTAAACCTTGAGTAAAATAAACTCTTATGGAGAAAACTGCTCTTTCGGTCGCTTTAGCATGGTTCTGCCCAGGACTAGGGCACATTCTCGAAAGGCGAATCAAAACCGGCATCGTGGTGGCAGTCACTTTTGCTCTAATGTTTGCGATAGGGGCCGCAAACGGCGGATTGGATTATCCAGGCGCTAGCATCAGCAGGGATAGCTTCCTACTACACTTTCTCAACATATTCGCACGTCTGGGAAGCGGGCTAGGATACATTATCTTTCTCTTGTTCGGAAACAGTTCTCCAGAAGCGGCATCAAAAATTACTTTTGAATACGGCGGGAGACTCGTCGAAATCGCGGGTTTGATGAACTACCTCATGATTCTCAACTGTTTCGATATATCTTCGAGGAGGAAAAAATGACGCACTTAGTTTACCTTTGCCTTTTTTCTCTATTCATATCAATAATGTTCGCTATTTTATCCGAGGGAAACACTAAAGAAAGGCTTCTCCTCGGCATAAAAACTTTCGCAAAGTTTGTCGGGATTAGCCTAGGGATAGCTTGGATTTTCTATCTTTTGTTTTCCTAACAGCATGACAGCATGTTTTACTACGAAACAGAAGCCATAGTTCTTAGTTCATTCCCGCTAGCCGAAGCGGATAAAGTGGTGACATTTCTAACCCCAAACTACGGTGTCCTAAGAGGAGTCGCTAACGGAGCAAGAAACGTAAAGAGCCGGTTCTCAGGCACTCTAGAACCGTTCTCAAGTGTTAACGTGACCTTTTCACACAGAGAAAGAGAGCTTGTGAGGATAGAAAAGGCAGAGCTAAAGAAATCTTATTTTCACCTCGTTAGCAAACCATTACTACTTCCTTATTTCGCATTTATTGCTGACACTCTTATAAGCTTCATTCCCCAAGGAGTCAACGAAGAAACAACCTACCGAATGGTAAAAGCTTGCCTAGAAACGGCAAGTAGCCTCAATCTCCCAAACGCCCAAAGTGTTCCCAACGAAATGAAGCTTTTGACGCTTTACTTTGGAATTTGGATGCTTAAGCTTAGTGGTTACCTTCCCAATTGGAAATACTGCGGAGGATGTAAAAAGCGGTTTGATGAAGATTATCACTTGAGAATTTTCATTAACAATTTCAACGCTTTTTGCGCCTCTTGTCGCAGAGCTGAGAAGGCGTCAACTTCTCTCAACAAGGAACATCTGGAAATCTTTCGTTTAGCTCTGAAACTCGATCCACAAAACTTCATCAAAAACATTGAAGGAAACTTCTTGAAAGAAGCAAGCTATTTGCATGGGGTAATTGAGCATCTCCTTCATTCTGTAAAAGAGGGAATAGAATGAGAAATCTCAGCCTGAAAATCAGCGTTTATGTTGTTCAGTCCATTTTCCCTTACTTCCTTTCAGCATGGATATTGCTAACAGTGGTTTTGTTTGTCCAACAAGCAGGACGTTATGCGGACATCTTTTTTAACCCCAACCTGCCGAACTTTCTACTTTGGCAGTTAACCTTTGCGTTGCTTCCCAGCGTTATTTCATTCACCTGCCCAATGGCTATTCTGGTTGGTGTCCTCATAGGTATCGGGAAAATGCATTCCGATAGAGAGACCATTGCGATAAAAGCTTCAGGCGCAAGCTACGCTCAGATAGTCCTACCAATAGTAGTTCTGGGATTTTTCCTTTCTCTGTTTGCCTTTTTTATAAACTGGAAAGCTGTCCCTGCAGCATCTAAGATAGTCCGTCAGGTGGCTTTGAAAACCGCCTTGGCGAAACTAGCTTCTCCGCTCGAACCCGGCAGTCTAAGCACAGACATTCCTAACTTGACCGTTTACGTGAGAGAAGGTGATCTTAATCAAAATGCATGGCAGGGAATAATCGTCTTCAGAGAAACTCCTAGCGAGAAAGCCATCACGATAGCCAATGAAGGCTATATGTCTGTTCCAGACGATTACGTGGAGTTTGTGTTAAAAGATGCTTGGGTCATTTCCTTTCCCAAAGAAGCTATTGCATTTGAAAAGTCCGAAAGCGTAAGAGTTGCTGTGAAAACTAAAAAAGCTGAACTGGAGGAAAGGCTGAAGAAAACTGAGGAATCCCTAGAGGAACTCGGATTAGAAGAACTCTACAAAGCAACCTTGCAAAGAGACGGAAAAGACAAGTTAGAAGCCCAGATTCTTTTCAACCGCAGAATCGTCCTATCCACCGCGCCATTGATCTTCGCCTTTCTAGGTGCTGTGCTTGGCGCAAGGCTAAAAAGACACAGTAGGGGAAATGGCATCTTCGTATCCCTTTTGATTCTTATTATCTTTTACCTAGTCGGCTTACTAGGTGAGCAGATGGCGCGAACAGGGCAAGTTAGTCCTACGGTCGGAAGCTTTATGCCTATTTCCACTATCCCTTTGATTCTGATGCTTGCACTTGCAGCGGACAAACCTATGGACTCTCTCAAGTCAGGATTCCTCAAAGCATTCAGGAAGGCTTTCACCAGGAAAACTGAGTCCGGCAGTTTCTTAGTCCTCAAATTTCCAAGACTTTCCGATCTAGATTTGGCTAGGGGTTTGCTGAAGTTCTACATCCTAGCCTGCTTGTTCTTGCTCACAACATACCTTGTTTTCACGGCATTTGAGCTGTGGAAATTCGCTGGAGCCATGACTAACGGGACAAAACTGCTTATCCAGTATCTAGTCTATCTATTGCCCTACGTTTATTTGCAAATCTCTCCTTCTTGCATGATGATTGCCTGCCTGGCAGCTGTCACCATCAAATCCAGACAGAACGAGTTGATCACCCTCACAGCTTCAGGGCAAAGCATCTACAGGGTTGTTCTTCTTCCTTGTGTTCTCATAGGCCTTGTCGTAGGCATTGTAAATTGGGTTATCCAAGAGAAGGTAGCTCCAGAAGCCAATAAACGTCAGGACGTGCTTAGAACAACAATACGCCAGAGAGGTGTTACAACTGTCAATGTTGGCAGCAGAATTTGGGCTATTGCCGACAATCGCTTGCTTTCCCTAAAAGCATACGACCGAGAGAAAGGGCAGGGAAGTGATTTCTATCTCTTCGAGTTCGATGGAAATAAAGTGAAGTCCATATTAACCTCCAAGGAGGTTCTCCTTTCTAGCGAATCCGAAAGCTTTTGCAACATCGAACCCCTGAAACCTGCAAACAAGTTGCTCTTACTGGAAGGAACTGTGAAGACTGATAGTTGGGTCGAAAGCATTCTTGTTGAAGACCTTGAACCAGAAATGCTCGGAACGCAGCTCAAACCTTCTTATATGACAGCAGCCGAAATTGCTGAAAGGATAAAAAACTCGGACATATCTTTAAAGATTTCCGATAGTGAACAGAGACTCTACATCACAGCCCTAGAGAAAAGGTACTCTTCTGTTTTGCTTCCCCTGATTGCCATAATTGTAGCTACTTCTTTCTCGCTGAAAACCTACAAGAGTATGGCTGGGATCGGTTATTCAGTAGCCCTTTGGGTTGCCTTTATAGGAGCAAGCAATCTAATGGAACAGATGGCGCTAAGCGGTTGGATTCAACCTAAAGTAGCGGTTTGGGCACCACTAATTCTGTTTTGTGCCGTCGGTATTTATCTTCTTTCAAAGGCAAAAACCTGATCCCAGACTAAAGTTCTAAGTTCCTATTTCCCAGCTGGACATATACTCGATCATTTCCGGTGTTAGAGTGTCTATGGAGATGCCCATAGACTTCAGTTTCAATGAGGCTATTTCTCTATCAACCTCTTCCGGAAGCACATGAACTCCGGGTGCAAGCTTGCCTTTGTTTTTGACTAGATACTCGACCGAAAGAGCCTGATTGGCGAAAGACATATCCATTACAGAAGCGGGATGCCCTTCGGCCGCTGCTAGGTTTACTAGTCGTCCTTCTCCCAGAACAATTATGCTTTTGTTCGCATTGCGAATGCGGTATTCCTCGACAAAGGGCCTTCTGATTATCGGAGGCTCTGACATTTCTCTGAGAGCTTCGAGATTGATCTCTATGTCGAAGTGGCCACTGTTGCAGACTATCGCACCGTCTTTCATCAGTTCAAAATGGTGCTTGTCTATTACATGGCGGTTGCCAGTAACTGTCACAAAAAAG
The DNA here is from genome assembly GCA_003697135.1 of Acidobacteriota bacterium. GTDB lineage: Bacteria > Acidobacteriota > Blastocatellia > Pyrinomonadales > Pyrinomonadaceae > J014. The sequence continues at coordinate 107,364 of RFGC01000042.1, read as the reverse complement.
TCTCCCAGTGGCGCCGCTTCTGCTATTGGCATCACCCTAAAGCCGTCCATTACCGCTTCAATGGCTTTTATAGGGTTCACTTCAGTAACAATTACGTTTGCACCCAAACCGCGAGCGCGCATCGCTACTCCGCGGCCGCACCATCCATAACCGACGACCACAAAAGTTTTTCCTGCAAGCAAAATGTTTGTTGCTCTTATGATCCCATCTAGTGTTGATTGTCCTGTTCCGTAGCGGTTGTCGAATAAGTGTTTTGTTTGTGAATCATTAACGGCTATAGAAGGGAAGTTTAGCAAGCCTGCTTTCTGCATTGCTTTCAAGCGGTTAATTCCCGTTGTCGTTTCCTCGGTCGTGCCTATGATCTTTTCTGTCAATTCTCTTCTTTCTTTGACCATTGTGGCCACGACGTCTGATCCATCGTCAATTATGATATTTGGGTTTGTCTCTAAAGCCGTGCGAACGTGCCGCATGTAGTCGTCTGTTGACTCTCCTTTGATCGCAAAAACCGGCACTTTCCAATCTTCCACTAGGGAGGCGGCAACGTCATCTTGAGTTGAGAGCGGATTGGACGCTATCAAGACTGTTTCTGCACCACCAGCTTGAAGAGTCCTGACTAAGTTTGCTGTCTCCGTGGTAACGTGAGCGCAGGCTACTATTCTGATGCCGTCTAGCGGTTTTTCTTTCTCAAATCTTTCACGTATCAACCGAAGAACGGGCATTTCTCTATCTGCCCATTCGATCCTTTGTTTCCCTTGTGGAGCAAGGTTTATGTCTTTTATGTCGTAATTCACCATCTTTTCTTTTGCCATCTATGCACTCCTCCTGACTGTTTGGTTCACTTGCGATCTCAGTATTTCTGCTTTATCTGTCCTTTCCCACGTGAAATCTTCTTCCGTTCTTCCAAAATGCCCGAATCTGGCAGTTCTCTTGTAAATCGGCCTTCGCAGGTCTAGCTCTTCTATTATGCCTCTGGGCGTCAATTGAAAGTTTTCTCTGACTAGTGTTGATAACGTCTCATCGCTCACTACTCCTGTGCCGTGGGTGTCAACCAGCACTGATACTGGCTCTGCTATACCTATGGCGTAAGCTAACTGTATGGTGCATTTTTGGGCAAGTCCAGCCGCTACTATGTTCTTGGCGATGTATCTTGCCATGTAGGCACCTGAGCGATCAACTTTCGTTGGATCTTTGCCAGAGAAAGCTCCGCCGCCGTGTGGTGCATAGCCTCCGTATGTATCAACGATGATCTTCCTTCCCGTGAGTCCGGCGTCTCCCATAGGTCCGCCTATCACGAACCTTCCGGTCGGGTTTATGTGATATTTTGTTCTTTCGTCTAGGAAATGTGCTGGTATCGTCGGTTTTATGACTTTCTCCAAAATGTCCTGTCTTATTTGCTCGTTTGATACGTCGTCTGAGTGCTGAACTGAGATGACTATAGCTTCAACCCTGTAAGGTTTTCCGTCTCTATACTCAACTGTTACTTGGGATTTTCCGTCCGGCCTCAGATAATCTATCTCCTTGCTTCTTCTCACTTGGGAGATCCTTTTCGTGAGATTGTGCGCTAGTTGAATCGGAAGCGGCATCAATTCTGGTGTCTCATCACACGCGAAGCCGAACATCATGCCTTGATCTCCGGCGCCTCCCGTGTCAACTCCCATCGCTATATCCGGTGATTGCGTGCCTATAGCGTCAATCACGCATAGCGTTTTGCAGTCGTATCCAAAATTCGCGTCTGTGTAACCGATTTCTTCTATGGTTTCTCGAACAATCTTTTTGTAGTTTACTCTTGCTTTCGTAGTTATCTCACCAGCTATTATGGCCAAACCGGTTGTTACCATTGTCTCGCATGCTACTCGACCCTCTGGGTCTTGCTCGAGTATCGCGTCCAAGATAGCATCAGATATTTGATCGGCTATCTTGTCTGGGTGACCTTCCGTTACCGACTCTGAAGTGAACAAAAAATCTTTCCTTGTCAATTCTTTTCGCTCCTTTTTGTCTTGTAGTCTTGCAAACTTGTAAATTTCAAATTTTATTTCTTTTCGTAACTTGTGTCAAAAGACAGTAGCGACAAAGTGGCTTGCGCTACGGGATTTTTGTTTCAAGGAAGTTTCGAGAAAGAAGGCTAGTTTGCCTTCTCTTAACCTAGCTTTACATAATATCTGTTATCAGACGCAAAAGATGTAGGCACAACCCCTTACTCTAACATATTCACACCAAAGAAAACTGCCACTTAGCACTATACAGCATTTACCCCAACGTAGAAGTTTCAGACAAGCTAAAAGATTCAAAATTCATTTAACCATACACCTTCAGCTAACGAAAATCTTTTCTCTCGTTCTACTTCTGTCAAAAGCAAGTCGCAATCTTTTTCAGCGGAGTTTGTAACTCGGTCATCATCTTAGCAAAATCCGTGAAACTCAGTTGCTGGGCACTATCCGAGAGTGCTTTTTCGGGACACGGATGCACTTCAACTATAACACCGTCCGCTCCAACAGCAATGGCTGCTTTTGCAGTAGCAGAAATCAAGCTCCTTCTTCCTGTAGCATGAGAAGGATCAACTATTACAGGAAGATGAGAAATTTCCTTTACCAAGGCCACTGCCGCTAGGTCTAATGTATTCCTCAAAGAATTGTCGAAGGTTTTTATTCCACGCTCACATAAAACCACATTCTCATTCCCGCCATGCAGCAAATACTCCGCCGCAAATAACCACTCTTTAACTGTAGCGGCAGGTCCGCGTTTTAGAAGCACAGGCTTTCTTGTTTTAGCAACCTTCTTCAAAAGCGCAAAATTTTGCATGTTTCTCGCCCCAATTTGAAGCATGTCTACATATTCGCACACAGTTTCAATGTCTTCCTCACTCATAACCTCTGTAACAACCGGAAGACCAGCAATTTTTCCTGCTTCGTGTAAAAACTTCAATCCTTCAACTCCCAAACCTTGAAAATCATAGGGCGAAGTGCGTGGTTTGTAAGCTCCTCCGCGCAGCATTACTGCTCCGTACTTTTTCACAGCAAAAGCCGTTTCAATTACTTGCTCGCGTGATTCAACAGAGCAAGGTCCTGCAATTACAACGGCTTCTTCACCACCAATCAAAACGTCCTTGACTCTAACTACTGTCTTCCTCTTTAATTCTTTGTTCAAAGCTAAAAAAATACCCTCGTAACCTTTTCCGTCTTTTGCTCTCTTATCATCTCTTCCTGCGTCCAGCATATTCTTCATCTCCCTACAAGACAAAATAGAGTCCAATTCTCTGGGTCGTCTGCGATGTCTTCGCACAAAATCCTTGCTTCATAAGCAAGCACAGCTCTTCTGCTTGCAATAGCCGCGTTCTCGGGTAGTCCCCTTTGCATAATTTCCTTAACACTCAAAGCCGTGTCGGAACTCTCAACTTGTTTTAGCCTCGGATTTCTTAGAAAAAATCCTTTGCACTGCAAAAGCGCTTCTTTTTGCGAATGAACAAACTTAACCTGTTCTAACTCAGAGTTCGGCGTCCCAACTAGAACATGCTCGATCCTCAGCTTCAATTGCTCATAAACCTTCAGTCCAGTTTTTTCTATCAAAGAAATGGTCTGATTGATGTTCCCGACAATTTTGTTCTGAATAGGAAACACCCCACAATCAGCTTCGCCGCAAAGAACGCTTCTGAAAGCATCTTCAAAGTTAAAAAACGAAAGAACCTCAAAATCATCATGTAGCATTTTCTCTACAGCTTCTTCACTGTAGGAACCCGAAAAACCTTGAATTGCTACTTTCTTTCTCATGACGCAAACTCCCGCTCGCTGTTTGATTCCGGCCATTCGGCTTGAGCTTCAATTTGCAGATTCCTGCATTGACGTACAACCTCACGAAAAATCATCAAAAGCTCCAAATCACCTATCGCACCTTCATTGTTCATCAAAACGTTTTTCACAATTGTCCTTTCCCTTTCCAGATCAATTACTGGAAGTCCAAGCTCTTGCTTCAGCTTGCCTATCTTCTTACATATTTCTGCACGTCTATTGAGTAACTTGACTATCTGCATGTCAATTTTGTCTATCTCCCTTCGCCAATCATCTAAACTCATTTTCCTCAACTCCTACCTTCTGAAATCCTGAATTTTTAACCAGCCAAAATCCACCAAAAAACAAAAAAGCCGTGATTTCTTTTTTCACGGCTTCAGGTTGGGATTCTTTTTAGGTTACTTTCAAATTTCCTTAAACACGCCCCCACCCTCAGCCATTTCGCCTGCATAAAACCAAAAGCCGAAGATGAGAGCAAAATTATTCATGCTTTAACAATAAACCACATGCTCAATGTTTGTCAAGCCCTTTCCGAAAAAAATCGTACCTTGAAAATTTCGCGCCTCCTCAACAAAATTGAAACTGAAAGTGAATTTCATTTCTATTTTATTGAAAATAAAGAACTTAGCTTGACAAGCCATATTCTTTTTGCTTATCCTGAAACTTAAGGAATTCTTTTTAAGAAACTTTTTCAAGGAGGACAAAATGGCGAGAACAGAATTACTAGAAAATCTAAACAGAGCGCTTTCTTTGGAGCTGGCAGCGGTTATTCAATACATGCAGCATAGCTACCTGGTAACTGGACCTGAAAGAGAGGTTTTTAAGGGTTTCTTTCGCAATGGTGCAAAGGAAGCTCAAAAACATGCAGAAGAACTGGGTGACAAAATAGTTGCTCTTGGTGGAACTCCCACGGTTGAGCCTGCAGAAATCCGTCAGTCTAGTGACCTAAAGGAGATGCTTAGACAAGACCTAGAACTTGAAAGAGAAGCCCTAAAAACCTACATGGCCGCTTGGGCTTCCTGCGACGAAAATGACCTTCCGCAAAAATTCTGGCTCGAAGGACGAATCGCAGAAGAACAAATCCACATCGAAGAACTCGAAAAACTTACATCCGAAAGGGTTGGCGTTCCAGGTCGTGAAAGAATTATCCTGAAGCAAATGGACTAACCTGCCGAGTTGGAATAGTGGGTTCAAAATTCGACTTCCCTTCCCGACCTCGAGAAAGTTTGCCTATGAAAAGAATAATCCTTTTGGTCTTCTTTTTCACTGCCGGCATCTTTGCTCAAGAGAATAAGATACTGGTTTCTCCCGAATTAACGAAGATAGTTAACGAGACGGCAGAACAAACATTGAAGGAATTTGCTAGCAAGGGCTTGAAACCAGAAAAACTTGCAATCACGCTAATTGACATGCGGGATCCGTCAAGGTTAAGTTCAGGAAATTTTCGCGGCGATCAACCGATCTACCCAGCAAGCATCGTGAAAATGTTCTATCTTGTTGCAACTCACCAGTGGCTCAAAGACGGAAAATTGAAAGATACTCCTGAACTTAGACGCGCCATGCGCGACATGATCGTTGATTCATCGAACGATGCTACACACTTCATTGTTGATGTCCTGACAGATGCAACCGGAGGTAGTGAACTTACTCCTGAAGAGTTGCAAAAATGGGCTTACAAGAGAGAAGCCGTTAACCGTTATTTCAAATCCATCGGCTATGAAAACATAAATGTTGTCCAAAAAACCTATTGCGAAGACATATACGGACGAGAACGACAATTCTGGAACGAAGGTAGAAACCGCAACATGCTCACAACGAACGCAGTTGCAAGACTTTTGTCGGAAATCGTTCTCGGCAAGGCTGTAAGTCCCGATGCATCTAGGCAAATGATGGAGCTTCTAAAAAGAAACCCCTACAAGGAGGAAAAAGACCCAAACAGCCAAGACACAGGCTTCACGGGTCTTGCGCTTAAAAACAGACCGAACTCAAAACTTTGGTCAAAAGCAGGCTTAACAAGCGTTTCGCGCCACGATGCCGCTTACGTCGAAACCGAAGACCGCCTAAAATTTATTCTAGTTGTTTTCACGGAGGACGTAGCGAATGAACGCATGATTATTCCAACTATTGCTGAAAAAATCATTCAAAAGCTTAAGAACACCGATCAATTTTCCTCGTCTCCAAAAACTCAAAACTGATCTACCTGTTTCTGCCGTATTTTTCATGACTCGATACCCAATCGTTTGAAGAAATCGCAGAAGCTAAAGAAATCTCTCCCGCAAGAGCTACACCTGCAACTATTTCAGCAAACTTGTAAACTCCGCCTTTTCCGTAACATCCCAAAATTTCCAAGCATTCCCTTTGCGTTGCTAATCCCGTTCCACCACCGTATGTCGCCACTATCAACGATGGAATCGTTATCGAAATGTAAAGGTCTTTTTCAGGTGTAAGCTCGGCGTAAACAACTCCAGCAGATGACTCAGCAACGTTAGCTACGTCCTGTCCTGTCGCAATAAACAATGCTGTTATGGCATTTGCAGAGTGACAGCCATTGTTGTTTGCACCTGACAAAAACGTCCCAACATTTGCCACGCCCCAGTGATATGTGAGCGCTTCCGGCTCAACGCGCATGTGCTCTATCAAAATTTGCCTCGGTATCGTCGCCTCAGCCGTGACTCTTTTCCCGCGCGTTCTCATTATGTTAACTTGAGACGCTTTCTTATCGGTGGCGAAGTTGGATTCCAAATAGAAGTGCCTTATGCCTTCGTAATTATCCAGAATCCAGCTACAAGCGGCAAAAGTTGCGCGCCCGACCATATTCTGACCTGCCGCGTCGCCAGTCGTGTAGTTGAACCTCAGATAAACAAATTTGTTCGATGTGTATGCCTCTATATCCTTGAGCTTTGCAACATTTGATGTTGCCTCTGCTTCTTCTCTAATTTTCTCGATATTGTCCCAAACCCAAGTAACAAACTTTCTTCCCTCTCGCGCGTCGTCGAAAACAAAGACAGGTGCGCGCTGCATCGCATCAGCTATGACCGTCGTCTTAACGCCGCCCGAAAGATTCAAAACCTTTATGCCCCGATTATATGAAGCTACTAAAGTGCCTTCGGTAGTAGCGAGCGGAATCAAAAATTCCCCGTTTGCATACTCGCCGTTTATCTTTATCGGCCCTGCAAAACCTATCGGAATCTGTGCAACGCCTGTGAAATTTTCTATGTTTCCCTTTGTAATGTGCGGATCAAAGGAATAGTGCTTTATATGGTTCAGCTTAACACCTGTAAACTCTTCTACAAACTGCTGTCTTGCCTTCACGATTTCGTCAGAATAATCATCGTTTTCATCGCGCGGAATCCGCACTTTTAAGCTTCTGACTTCCGCTATTGCATCCTCAACATCAAACCTCAATAGCCCATAACCCTTTGCCTTGAAAGCTATCTCGATTCGGTGCTTCCCATGTTCGAGGTTTCCCATCATGCAGTTGACCTTAACCTGCTTCCTCAGTGGGAACTGAATAGAATTTTCTTCACTTACAGATGTTGCGGGCATTAGCGTTCCGTCGCCCCAATCAAGAAATATCCTATCTTTCGGCACTTCGGCTGAATTTATCTTGACTGAAACAAGTTCTGTGAACTCCACATCAATTAAGCGGTTCTTAATCGTGAATTGAACCCCGCCTTCTATGTTCTTCAGCGTGTTGAAAGTATAAAGTTGCCTCAGAAGCATTTTCGGAATTGAAAACATAGAACCTCCACTAAAGTCTTTTTAATTCAAAACAAACCGATTTTACTCTGCACATAGGCTTTGTTCAAATCAAGCAAAAATATCCGAAAAACCGAAATTGCAAACGCTTCAACCTGCATTGTAGAATCTTCATTGATGCTCAATCAGTAGGCATTCTCTCGGAAAATTCTATTTGCGAAAAGCCAAAATGAATCTGTCTGTAAGATTGAAAAAACCAGAAAAACCGCTTAGCTGCACAAAAGAAACTTCCTTGAAGAAGGAAGATTTTGCGAAGCTCTATCGCTTTCTGAAGATAACACGAATGTTTGACGAAATAACCGTTAGACTCAAACGTCAAGCAAAGATAACAGGCGGTGTTTTTAGTTCATTAGGTCAAGAAGCAACGGCTGTAGGAACTTGCTATGCTTTGGAAGAACGCGACTTTATAGCGCCTTTAATCAGGGACATAGGAGCTTGTTTTGTCAAAGGAATCCTGCCGCGCGAAATTTTTGCTTCATATCTCGGCAGAGCAACTTCGCCTAATCGCGGAACTGACTTGCAATTTCACTTTGCAGATTTGAAGAAAGGATTCATCGGTCCTATCTCGCATCTCGGAGACATGGTCTCCGTAATGGCAGGAGTCTTGCTCGCTTCTAAAATGCGCAGGGAAGACCGCGTAGCGATTGCATACGTGGGCGAAGGTGCAACTTCCACAGGCGCTTTTCACGAAGGAATAAACTTCGCGGCAGTTCAAAAACTTCCCTTGATCGTCGTGGTTGAAAATAACGGATATGCCTACTCAACACCAACTCACAAACAATGCGCTGCCAAGCACTTTGTTGATAAAGCAGTAGGCTACGGCATTTTAGGTTTGCAGGTTGACGGTAATGACGTTGTAGCTTGCTATGAAACAGCTAAAAAGGCGGTTGAATACGCTAGAAGCGGTAATGGTTCTGTTCTGATTGAAGCAATCACTTACCGACGCAAAGGGCACGCCGAACATGATAACCAAAGCTATGTGCCTCCTGGTGAAATTGAATGGTGGGCAGAGCATAACGACCCAATCAAGCGCTTCGAGCTTTTTCTGACGGAAGAAAACATCTTTTCAAAAGAAGAATTGCTCCAAATCGAAAAAGACGTTGCAGAATACTTAGAAGAGGAACTGACAATCGCGGAATCAGCTCCATCTCCTGAACCAATCACAGCAGCTTATGACGTTTTCGATAACAGCATAGTGCCACCTGCTTTCAAGAAAAAATTCTTGGAAAGTTGAGGTAGTTCGAGTATGCCCATACTGAGAAAAAGACTTTCAAAATCTTTCAAGGCGTTTTTTGAATCCGAAAGGTCTAGTGGCGTTCTAATGATAATTTGCACTGTGGTTTCCATGCTACTTGCAAACTCGTTCCTAGGCGAAAAATATACGTCCTTTTGGCATTCCTATATCGGCGGAATGAGTTTAGAGCATTGGATAAACGACGGTCTAATGGCTATATTTTTCCTCCTGGTTGGTTTGGAAATAAAGCGTGAGTTTTACAACGGTGAGCTTTCAAATCTTAAAACTGCTTTATTGCCAATTTTTGCCGCCCTCGGTGGTGTTATTGTCCCTGCATCTATTCATCTCTCTCTAAACGCAGGCACACCGACACAAGCTGGTGTGGGAATTCCTATGGCAACGGACATTGCGTTTGCCATCGGAGTTCTTTCACTCTTGGGAAATCAAGTCCCGGCATCCTTGAAAGTCTTTCTAACCGCACTGGCCGTAATTGATGACCTAATAGCCGTTATAGTCATCGCAGTTTTCTATACGTCTGATCTAAATGTCACCTTCCTTTCTGCTTCTCTCGGAATATGGATTCTCTTATACGCCTCAAACATATTCTTTAGAGTAAACAGTTTGGCTTTTTACCTTATTGGCGGCTTGCTGATGTGGTTTTTCATGCTCAAATCCGGTGTTCACGCTACGGTTGCAGGCGTTTTACTTGCTTTTGCTCTTCCCTTCTCCAAAGTAGAAGACGATGAAGAATCAATATCGCATCAGCTAGAACATTTTCTGCATAAACCTGTTGCATTCGTAATACTGCCTATTTTCGCTTTTGCAAACACGGCAATAGTGGTTGACCTAACGGCGATTCAAGGTTTGATGCAAAACAACGAACTCGGAATCATATTGGGTCTTTTCTTGGGCAAACCTATTGGCATATTTCTTTTAACATTTTTGGCTTTGAAAATGAAACTTATCAGGCTCCCTCTGGACATCAACCTCAAGCACGTTTTTGGCGCAGGTATGCTAGGTGGTATCGGATTTACAATGTCAATTTTTATCACGAATCTGGCTTTTTCCGATAATCCAGCAGAAATAAATGGCTCGAAATTAGCCATATTGATTGCATCTTTTGCGTCCGGATTGCTGGGGCTCACGTGGCTTAAGCTATTCGGAGCGCCAGAATTAGTAGATGAAGACGTTGAAACGATGGACCTGGAAGTCACAGAACTTCCGCAAGCATGAATTATGGGCAAAGAAGTAACGCTACTTGAAGCGATCAGACAAGGTCTTTGGGAAGAGATGAAGCGCGACGAAAGCGTCTTTATCATCGGTGAAGATGTCGGCATCTACGGCGGAGCCTTCAAACTCACCGAAGGATTTATTGATGAATTCGGTCCTGAGAGAGTGATAGACACACCTATAAGCGAAGCGGCTATCGTTGGAGTAGCCTGCGGCGCCGCGCTGATGGGAATGAAACCCGTTGCGGAGTTTCAGTTCATTGACTTTATCTCTTGCGGCTTCGATATGCTTACAAACTACGCCGCAAAGTCGCGTTACCGTGGTTGTGGTGCTATTTCTGCCGTTTTTCGTGGTCCCTGTGGCTCTGGAGTGCGTGGCGGTCCTTTTCACTCTCTCAATGCTGAAAGTTTCTTCCTAAACACGGCAGGCTTGAAAATGGTCGAGCCTTCTACGCCCTACGATGCAAAGGGCCTGATAAAAGCCGCTATTCGTGATCCTGATCCCGTTTTGTTTTTCGAGCATAAAAAGCTCTACCGTTTGCCGAGAATCAAGCAAGAACTACCTGAAGAAGATTACATCGTTCCCATCGGAAAAGCTCGCATTGCTCGTGAAGGCAAAGACCTTTCGATAATCACCTTTGGTGCGCAAGTTCTGAACGCTTTGGACGCAGCAGAGATTCTGGAGAAAGAAGATGGTTTGCAGGTTGAAGTTCTAGACCTCAGGACTCTCGCTCCGCTTGATAAACCTGCGATTCTCGATACCGTAAAGAAGACAAATCGCGTGATTATCCTACATGAAGCGAGCGTAACTGGTGGGATTGGTGGTGAAATTGCCGCAATAATAGCCGAAGAAGCCTTTGAATGGCTCGATGCACCTATTTTGAGAATCGGCTCAATTGATACTCCCGTGCCTTTCGCACCACAGCTTGAAGATTACTATTTGCCAAGCATCGGCGAAGTCGTCGAGGCGGCAAGAAGGCTTGCGAATTATTAGCAGCTTGGAGACTGGCAAGTTAGAAGTTAGAAAATGCTCGTGGCAAACTCTTTCTGATTGTAACTTGCACTTGAAATTTCGGATTCGTATTTTGATTTTACCGCTTTTCTGGTTTAGTATTTAGAACTTAGGCGGCGCCATCGTCTAAGGGCTTAGGACGGCGGCCCCTCAAGCCGCAAATACGGGTTCGAATCCCGTTGGCGCTACCAACTTTGAATACAACCTTTACTCCGATTTTTCCCTAACCTTCGTCAAGTATCCATCTCAAGACTGCAAAAGTTCTATCAAAATCGCTCTTCTCTAAATTCCAATTCGTTGAGTTATTCTTATAACGAGATAACCACTCGGGTTCAAGGCGCTTTTTTGAATCTGTGCGCACTAAGACGACAAAGGGATTCGAGATAAAGCTCAATCCAGCAGACAGCAAGGAGCTTGGAGAAAAAAGTCTCATTTAGTTAGCCTTGTCGCAAATTAGACACTTCAAACGCATTGTGTTATTTCTTGAGTTTATGTTTGATGGGAAAAGGCGAACCTGGGCAGAAATTCATCTTGATCGTCTTGCGTTTAATTTTCAATCTATTAAGAGCAAGCTTGGAGAGGACATCAAATACATGGCTGTTGTGAAAGCGAATGCTTACGGTCATGGCGCTGTCGGGTGTGCGCGAAAGCTTGAACAAGTTGGGGTTGACTGGTTCGCAGTAGCTTTGCCTGAAGAAGGCTCTGAACTCAGAAAACATCACATAAGGAAGCCAATTCTTTGTCTCGGTAGCTTTCAAGAAAAACAAGAGGAAATGGTTTTGGAAAATGATCTGACACCTGTAATATTCGATCTCCAAACCGCATCGAGACTCAATGAACTGGCTCGCAGAAGAAACATCAGAGCAAAAGTTCACATTAAGGTTGATACTGGCATGAATCGCGTCGGAGTTAGATTCGATGAGCTACAAGAGTTTGTTCAAGGTCTTAAAAAGCTGAAAAATCTTGAGATCGAAGGTGTAATGACTCATTTTGCCGTAGCTGACTCCGACATGGAGTTTACCATGCTGCAGGTGAAACGTTTTGACGATGCGGTTCGACTTTTTCATCGGGAAGGTTTTAATCCTGTTTACCGTCATCTTGCGAATTCCCCCGGTGCTTTGGGATATGACAAATCCTTTCTAGGCAACATGGTGCGCTTAGGTGGTGTTCTTTACGGTCTTCGGTCAGATGTTTTGCCTTCTGGAATCGAGATTCCCGAACTAAAACAGGTTATGACGCTTCATACTGAAGTTCGCTTTATCAAAACTGTGCCGAAGGGCGAGACTATTGGCTATGGCCGCACCTTTACAACAACGCGTGACTCTGTAATAGCATCGCTTCCAATAGGTTACAACGATGGCTACCGACGATGCTTCTCGAACAAGGCAAAAGTCATAGTCAGGGGTTGCTATGCCAACGTGGTCGGTAGAATCTCGATGGACTGGACTTTGATTGACGTAACTGACGTAGTCGGTGTCGAAATCGGTGATGAAGTAATGTTAATCGGCGAAAGCAATGGGTTGGAAGTGACTGCGGAAACCCTTGCATCTATTTGCGACACGATCTCTTACGAAATAACTTGTGGTATAAGCTCCAGAGTGCCTAGAATCTTCAAAGAGTAGTGAGAGCGTGTTGAGAGAACAGCGTTGCCGAATTATCAAACATTATCAGACGCGTTTGTCAGAACAGCATGTTAGAAGCAAGGAAAAATCGCTTTTTTTACAAAATCTTTGCAATCTATAACAGAAATCTCCTGAAAAGACGCTTTAATTCGATGCAGGTTGGTGGTTTGGATTTTCTAGCCACAAACCATGATGCTCCTTTGTTGGTTTATGCTAACCACTCGAGCTGGTGGGACGGCTTGGTTGTTTTTGAAATTTCATTGCACACCGAATTTGATTGGTTTGTGATGATGGAAGAAAAACAGCTAAAAAAGCTTTTTCCATTTCGTTGGTTAGGAGCTTTTTCAGTCGTCAGAGAAAACCCGCGCGAAGCTGTCAAAAGCATAAACTACGCTGCCAAAATTATGACTGAAAATTCAAAAACCGCTCTTCTCATCTTCCCACAAGGCAAGATTTTGCCAAATGACAAACGTCCGCTTTCTTTTTATCACGGGGTTTCTCGGATTATCGAGAAAGTAAAGATAGCTGTTTGTATACCTCTTGCTATGCGCTACGAGTTTCTGGGAAATTTCAAGCCTGAGATTTTCGTCAAAATAGGCGAACCTGAAAAGGTTGAGGCAAAAGAAAGCTTCGATCCTAAGGTCTTCACAAAGTCACTTGAAGACAAAATGACAAGCCTGCTCGATAGGCTAAAGTCTGATATTTTGTCAGATAGTCTGAACAACTACAAAAATCTTTTCTGATTCTACAACAAGAAGAGTTGTAGCTAATGCTACCAAAAACGTTATCAGACGCGCATGATTCTTCAGTGATACATTAAATCCTATACGTTATCAGACGCGAGCAAATTTACTTTACCACTTGGAAAGTAGCTCTTTTAGCTATTAGACTTGCAAACCAAATCACAATAGTAAAATTTCGTTGACCAGCTAGCGTTTTTATCTTCCTGCTCCCGATACACTACTTCGCCGATTTCTATTTCTATAGGTTTCTTGAAGTAAGGTGCGTCGAATACGAAAGTGTGAAATTCGCCGTTTTCTCCGCATGGATCGACACCTGCTGGCAACTCGGCAAGAAAGTTTCCGTCAATTAGTCTCCCGCACCAACCTGCATCTAGCTTGGAAGCATCAGCACAAACTATCACAGCTCGAAACTTCAAAGCAAGAAATTCCTCGATCAAATCCTTTGTTGAGCATCCCCAAAGCGGAAAAACACCATGTAAACCTTTCTTCGCAAGTTGATCTTCGCGATACTTTCTTAAGTCTTCCAGAAAAATGTCTCCAAAGATTGCATGGGTTACGCCTTTCTCTATCAAAAAATCCCAAGCTTTACTCATTTGGCTTTCGTAAACTTCCATCGAGGCTACTTCTGGAAGCATCACCTCGATAAGTTCAATTCCAATTGCTTCAGCTTGCGCTTTCAAGAGTTCTCTCCTAACACCATGCATTGAAACTCTTTGCCAATGTTCATTTACCGTCGTTAGCAGGTATTTCACTTCTAGATTTTTGTCTCGCAAAGCTCTGTAAAGAGCGATTGCGGAGTCTTTTCCACCACTCCAATTCATTACTGCTTTTGCCATATCCGTAAAACTTCCTCGTAGTCTTTTTGGGTGTTTACATTGAGAAACTCTTCATCTGTGAATTTCAAAATTCTTACCGAAATCAGTTTTAGGAAATCATGAACCGAAGCCTTTTTCTTTTTGTGGAGAATTTCTTCAACTATTGGCAAACATTTCTCTGCTCTGTAGACTGCGCACAAAGGTTGCAATCTAGAGCCACTGACGTCTTTTTCGGTTTCGTCAAACTTTCGCTTGAATTCAATTGGAACGACTGCATCAGCCTTTGGGTCTTCTTTGATTGTGACTATCAAGGTTTTGATTGTTTCGTGTCTAATCAAAGGTAAATCAACGGCTAAGATAAAAGCAAACTCGGACTTACAATTTCTCAAGCTTGTATGAATTCCGCCCAAAGCCCCACGCCCTTTCAAAATATCGAACATTAATTCAGCACTACAAGGAAAGCTCTCTTGAACATCACTCAAAACAATAAAAACACGACTGCAAAAAGGTTTCAGCTTATCCACAGCATGTTCAAGCAAAGTCTTTCCGCATATCTCAAGAAATGCTTTGTCGAACCCCATCCTAGAAGATTTACCGCCCGCTAAAATAAAACCAGAGGTATCTGTGATAGCAACTTCCATAAATCAAGCATGAATCAATTTAAGGAAAGACTCTACACCAACAAATCAGCGTCTTTTCCAGTAACCACCGTTGAGACTGTAGCCAAGATTGTCAAGCCCTACTATGAAGTCCACTACTTGAGCCTTTGTAACTGTAACTACTATTCTTGTTTGACCATCTTTGCCTAATAGCTCTACAGCATTAAATCGCTCAAGAAACTTGCGTAGTTTCTTATCTTTATTGCTCAAAATCCCAGAAAAATTTTTTGAGTCTGTATCACTCAAGTCTAAATCTTCCAGAAAGCTTACATGGTTTCCTTTAACCTTATGAACTTCCCCTGAACGGCAAAATGCTGTAACCAAACCATCTGAGATAACCCAATGTCCAGAAGGAACGTAAAAGGTTGTGAATAAAGGGTTCAAATTGGCATCTCCGCTCGCCTTTTTCAAAGAATATTCGCGAGGAGAAGGGGCAAAACTTGCTTCGGCTGTAACCATCTTTCTTGGTGGAATCTCATTGTTTTTCAGCGTGGCATTCTCTGGAATAGCTTCATCGCTGTTAAGTTTTCTAAAAGTTGGAGGCACCGTGCTAACCGATGGAATGCCTTCCTTAGCAGTGCTAATGTAAATCATATCTCGATTGATCGGAATCCAGTAAACTTTTGCAACTGCCTTACCGCCAATCATGCCTTTAGCGCGTAGCCGAATCTCTTTTGCTTTGCCAGGCATTAAAATTTCAACACTTGAATAGCCGCTGCTATAAACTTGCGGCGCTCGTGCTTCCATAGGACGGATGTTCTCATAGTATGTAATATCACTCATGCCACGAAACGATTGAGCTGGTAGTTTTTCTAACACTACTTCCGTTAGAGCGATGGGATTCTTCAAAGTATTACTCACCTTTATCTCGACGATAAAGTTTTCACCTTCCAAAATTCTCTCAGGCAAAGTGAGTTTAACATCCAAACTCTTCTGCACATTTTCATTCAATCCTGCCAAAACCACCGTTTCAGATAGCTCTGCCGCTGGTTTTCTATTGGTATTGCCGAAGACTGAATCCTCACGCAGTGCTTTTGCTACAGGAAAGACTAAAGGAATCACTAACAAAACTACAATACCATACCTCATTTTTTCTTATCTCCTTGTTAAGCGCATTCACCTTAAGCCCGTTCAAGGTCATCTAAGCGCGTTAGCTCTCGAATTCAAACGTTATCAGACGCAAGTATTAACTTTCATCAAGGTTGATCGTTATCAGACGCATTTTCACTAAAATTCTCTTCGCCTTCAACCCATATTTCTTCGTCTTTGTAAACCTCTTTTTTCCAGATAGGGACAGTTCTTTTAAGTTCCTTGATAAGCCACTGGCAAGCCTCGAAAGCAGCCTTTCTGTGAGGAGCGGCAACAGATATAACGACGCTTGTTTCGCCTATCTCAAGCTTGCCAAGTCTATGCACCATGCTGACGCTTTCTATATCAAACTTTTCATGAGCTTGCTCAATAAGCTTTTCCATTTCTCTCAAAGCCATTGCCTCATAAGCTTCATAAACCAAATACAGCGTCTCCTTCCCCTTCGTGAATCGCCGAACGAATCCATCTAAGGTAACTATTGCTCCACAAGTCTCAGGCACGATCCTTCTAGCTATCCTGCCAACATCCAAAGGCTCAGTCGTCAACGCCCAAAAGTCCACCTTTCCCTTCTTATTCACAACGCTTCGGCTTTCCATGCCTCTCTACTCTGCAAAACTCAAGCTACCTTTTCCACAGAAGTTCGCTAAGGCTTTCGCTCAGCCCCAAATTATTCCCTAAACGTTATCAGACGCGTATCTTTTGTTATCAGACGCGAAATCGGAAAAATTAACCACCACTGACAGGTGTAAAAATTGCTACTTCATCACCATCTCGCAAAACCTCGTTGCCATTTGCGTACTCTTGATTGACCGCAAAAAGCAGCTTTTTGTCACTCAATTCCGGAAACTCAGCAATTAACTTATCGAAAAGCTCTTTCGATTTCGAGCCTTCAGGAACTAGAACTTCTATCGTTCTCTTGCCAACTACATCTGCAGTTGAGGCGAAAAACATTACTCTAATGCAGATTTCTCGTTTCATTTGTTCATCAATTCTTCTTTCAATAAACGCTTTAGAATTTTGCCTGTTCCACCAATAGGAAGGCTTTCGCGAAACTCAACATATCGCGGATATTTATTCGCCGCAAATTGAGTTTTGCACCACTCTATAAACTCTTCTTCAGTAAGTTGAGCACCCGGTTTTTTAACCACATAGGCTTTCACTTCTTCCCCCAAACGTTCATCAGGCACACCTATAACGGCGCAAAGCGATACGGCCGGATGAGTCATTATCACTTCTTCAAGTTCACGTGGATAAATGTTGTATCCGCCACGTAAAATCATCTCCTTTTTGCGATCAACAATCGAAAGGTATCCGTCTTCATCAATCACGCCTATGTCGCCAGTATGAAACCATCCATTTTTCATTGCCTCTGCCGTTGCTTCAGGATTTTTGTAGTAGCCTTTCATCACGTTATGCCCTCGAACAACTATCTCGCCACGTTCTCCTCGCGGCACTTCTTGATCATTTTCATCAACACATTTTATCTCAACCCCGAAAATCGGCTGTCCCACAGTTCCTGGCTTTGAAGGAAGCTGTGGATGATTGAAACTCACTATAGGCGAAGTTTCAGAAAGTCCGTATCCTTCAAGCACTCTTACGCCGAAAATCTTTTCAAATTTTTTCATGACCTCAACCGGCATCGGAGCCCCACCAGAACTCAAAACCGTCAAGCTTTCTGCATAGGGCGCAACATCTATCTTGTTCTCTTCCACATATTTCAAGATTGCCCAATACATCGTTGGAACGCCAGTCCAAAAATTCACCTTCTCTTTTTTCACTGTTTCCAAAAACGCCTGTGGCTCAAAGCGCGGTAGCAACACAATCTTATTGCCCGCATAAAGTTGAGCATTCATTTGAGCAGTTTGCCCGGTTGTGTGGAAAAGCGGCAATGTAATCAAACAAACCAACTGCTCTTTTGTTTTGAATTCTAGAGAAGCAACATGAAGTTCCCAAGCCGCTATCGCATTCATGCAAACGTTTGAATGCGTAAGCTCCGCCCCTTTCGGCTTCCCTGTAGTCCCAGAAGTGTAAAGGATCGAGCAAGTATCATCTGGCGCAGTCGGATAAGTTTCAAACTTGTCAGAAACCGCCGCCATAAGCTGCAGCAAGCTAGGATACTCCGAAAACGGACTCTCGCCCGATTGAGTCATGATGATTAAATGCTCGCAGGTTTCTACCTTTTCAAAAGCCTCTTTTGCCATCTGTGCCATCGGCAATTCTGCCGTGCCTTCAAATACAAAAAGCGCTTTCGCATCTGAGTCTCGCAAATGGTATTCGATTTCACGTGGCTTAAACAATACATTCAGTGGAACAACAACTGCCCCAGCCTTCAAAATGCCGTAATAAACTATCGGGAAAAACGGCACGTTAGGACAAGAAAGCGCTACCTTATCTCCATAACCAATGTTTAGCTCCCTCAAGACATTCGCAACCCGATTAGCGGCGCTATTCAAATCTCCATAGGTTAATCTCTTATCGAAACAAATCACAGCTTCTTTGTTCGGAGTTAGGCGCGCATTGTGTTCTATTATCGAAGCTAAATTCAAAGAAGTTGCACTATGTCCCATCACTCAAAAATCCTCCTCATCTTTTTGTCCGAATTTGAAAAATCAAAATCCCTCAACTCCCTGAGTCTTTCTCAAAGCTTTTCAACGTAAGACTCAAAAGATCGCAGGCATTAAAATTCCGAAGAAAGATTAAACCAAACAGGCTAAATCGTCAAACCTCCGTCAACAACTATAACTTGGCCGGTAATGTAACTGGAAGCCTCACTTGCTAAAAATACAACAACACCTTTAAGCTCTCCTTCACGCCCGATTCTGGGTATTGGATTGTTCGCTTGGATTGTGCTTTCGTAAATATCAATGACTGGATCGGCAAGCCTTGAGTGGAAAAATCCAGGCGCAATGGCATTAACTCGAATGCCTCTCCTACCCCAACTCGCCGCTAGTTCTCTTGTCAAACCTATCAAGCCCGCTTTGCTGGCAACATATCCGGCATAAAAAGGCCCATTGGCGCTTGAAGTAATTCCCGAAACAGAAGTTATGTTAATGATAGAGCCACTTTTCTGCTTTATCATTTCACGCCCAACTGCTTGCGCCATTAAGAAACAACCCGTTAGATTCACATCCAAAACTTTCTGCCACTTGTCAAGCGGCATTTCCTCAGGCATGCAACCCCATGAAATCCCAGCATTATTCACCAGAATGTCAACTTTACCAAAAGCTTCCAGAGTTTTCTCAACTAATTTTTCCACGTCTTCTGGCTTTGAAACATCTGCTATTTCTCCCGCTACTTGAAAACCTTTTAGCTTGAATTCTTCCAGAGTAGGATCAAGCCATTCTTTGCGTCTCGCGCAAATCATCACGCTCGCACCAGCTTCAGCCAATCCCTCAGTCATCTCTTTGCCTAGTCCACGACTGCCACCAGTCACAATCGCCACTTTTCCCGTAAGATCGAAAAGCTCACGAACATGCTTTGACATATCTCATTCCACCGAAAATTGCACTCAAATTCACTTCTTGAATCCGCTGATTAAATCCGCTCC
This sequence comes from Acidobacteriota bacterium, assembly GCA_003697135.1. Classification (GTDB taxonomy): domain Bacteria; phylum Acidobacteriota; class Blastocatellia; order Pyrinomonadales; family Pyrinomonadaceae; genus J014. Next base: position 87,873 of record RFGC01000042.1, on the reverse strand, counting down.
TATCACTTCATTTACGGTTACATGCGGCAAGCCCTCGTATCCACGGCGAACTTTTACCAGTATGAAAGCAACTCGCGCCTCAAAAGGGCTTTTCAAATAGCCAACTACTCTTGCATCAAGTATGCCGCTGTAACTTTTTGGCCCAAAACGCTCCGCATAAATTGTTTTTCTTCCTTTACGCTCCGAAATTAGCTCAAGAACTATTGAACTTATTTTGTTAAAATCGTCCTCTATATCGGGATTTTTCGTTACCTTAAGCTCTGCCCTCAAAAGATTATCTCGCCATCTTATATCCCCTTTGATCAAAGCAAAGCCTCCCGTTGAAAGTGCGATAATCCCATATTTCCTTAGCTTCTGTGAGATTTTCTTCTTGTTTGATTTCCAAAAAGTGTCAATTGATTCTTTTGCGCCTTCCTTGCCAACATAGGAATAACTCCAGAGCTTTTTATCAGATCGCAAATCCTGAACTACAACCTTTGCAAAATAGCATCCACAAGCCTCATCAGCAGGCTCGACCAAATATGCAAACTTGCCATCTTTCGACCACCCAATCGGATAAAACTTCTCAACGATTAGAGATTTCTCTTTCTCCATCTCCGTGAATTCCTCAAACTTAAGCAGCTTCGGTTGTTCGTGTGCCTGTGCATAAAGGATGCTACTTGAAGCCAAAACAAGAAAGATAAACAAACACCTAACCAAAAGCCATTTATTGTTTTGAAAAATCACTTGTCTTTCCAATATTTCCACAGACCTTAATCTTCCTAACTGCTAGATTTTTCTTTTTACGAAACCAATCTCTTCACACTACAACCTCTTTGCATCACAAACTCCAAACCGCCTTTTCATCTCACGAAATCTATTTTTCGTAGAACCTCAAAAACCCCAGCCCGTAATCCTGTTTGCATCGCTCAAACTCATCCTATAGCGTTATCAGACGCAAACTCAATTTTCTTTAATTTGCAACTTATACTTGCAATCTATTCTATCTTGCAAACCCAGTGATTATACAAAGCTCAAGATGTTATCAGACCCAATTTTCCGTTGTTGCTTCTTTCGTTATCAGACGCGCACTCTCTCTAATCGACACTTCTCAATACGTTATCAGACGCGGATAATTGAAGAAGCATCAAAGCAGATGAACCAACAATCCGTCTTTTAGTTTCGGCTCGAACCAAGTTGATTTTGGTGGCATTTGCCCGCCTAGATCGGCTACCTCAAGAAGTTCATCTATCGAAGTTGGATAGAGCGAAAACCCGATTCTTGCTTCTTTAGCATCAACCGCTCTCTCAATCTTTTCAATCGAATCCCTGCCACCTACAAAAATCACCCTGTCATCAGTTCTCTGATCCTTTATCCCAAGAACTCGATCCAAAATAAAATTCTGTAAGATGCTTACGTCTAAACTCTCAATTAAGTCTAGTTTGCGTTCAGCTTTGAATCTTAACTTCACCCATCTACCATTTCCAAAGTAAACGCAAAAATCGCCCTTTTGACTAGGCTTTTTCTCAGCCCCAGAATTTTCAAGTATCAGAAAACGCTCAGATAAGCTTTCTAAAAACTCCTGCTCCGATAAACCGTTCAAATCCTTAACCATTCGATTATATGGCAAAATTTGAAGTTCTGAAGCCGGAAACATTCCAGCCATAACGTAATTGTATTCTTCCGTCCCTTGATGGCTCGGATTTTCCGATCTGATTTTTTCTCTCACTCGCCACGCACTTTCAAGCCTGTGGTGCCCATCAGCAACATAAAGGGCCGGCACATTTGCAAATGCTTCAATAAATTCTTCACTCAGCCTCGAAACACGCCAAATAATTTGCCTAACACCAGAATCACACACGAAATCATATATCGGTTCTTCTTTCGTTACCTCCAAAATAAGTCGTTTAACAGTCTCATCGTCACGAAATGCGAGAAAAATCAATCCCGTATCAGCTCGCAAACTCAAGGTTTGCAAAAATCTTTCCTCTACTTTCTCAGGTTTCGTGTTTTCATGCCTTTTAATCAAACCCTTTTCGTATTCATCGAGACTACAACAAGCAACTATGCCCGTTTGCGTTCCTTCTCCGCTTTGAAGACGATAAACATAAATGCTTGGCTCTTCTTCTTGAATAAAAACACCATTGGCAATAAATCCTTCTAGAACTTGCCTTGCTGAAAGGCCCGTAGGCTCGAAACTTGCTCGCATCGCATCTGAAAGAGAAACCCTGAGAAAACTTAAGGGATTCCTCGACACTATGCTACGAGCTTCGACTTCACAAACCACATCGTAAGGCGCGCTGGCAACATATTTTGCCTTTTCCGGCACCGGCCTTAAAGCACGAAAAGCTTTTATCGTTACCATCACTCAAAAATCTCCAAAAACTAAATTTTGGTCAGACTTCAAGATATTTTCAAAAGTCAATCCGTGAATTATGAAACAAAAAAAATGTCCAGAAACTTACTCTGCCCCATTTTTGAAAAAACTCAACTTAAGGCTTTCCAACTCCCGCTGTTCCAGTCGTATGCCTCGATGCCTTGAAATCTCTTCTTGTAGTCGTAAAAAGAATTTTCTCGGTGGGCATATCCCTGGTAGTAAAACTTTTTTCTTGTCACTGTGGAAAAATCTATCTCCAAAAGCATCGTCAGAATCCCCAAGCTTCGCTTGCTTTCTTCAAGATCGAAAATAGCATAAACGCTTGATACGCTTTCCTTTCCAATATCGAAAAATGACGCCGCGAGTAGCTTGTTTCCCAAAAAAACATCTATCTCCATCGTCTCGCAAGGAATTCCCCTTGTCGGTGAAAGAAAGGTGTATATGGAATCAGGCACATTTTGCTTGAATCTTTTTTTGTGCTTTTCAAAAAGTTTAATCTTTTCAGCGTCAATTTTTATGGGTCTGACTTCGTATCTCAAATCGCTATTTTTTCTGATAACTCTTCTCTGACTTTTCGACAAAGAAAAACGCTCCAACCTTATTCTAAGCGGTATTACGTGATAGATTTTTCCGTTATAAAGCGAGAAACTATAGCGAAAAAAATAAACGCCAAAGTGTCGCCACCCTTCTGCTAACAGCGCATCTAACCTTTCAGCGGAAACGTTCGTTGAGAAAAATTCTTCGTTGACATAAACTAGATTGTTCATTCGCCCAACTGGGAAAAATGCATTGCTTCAAAGCCTGAAATAAGTGTCAATGCCACAAAAACGAAGTATAACGAAAATCTTTAAGCAACTACTGGCGGCGGCTCCATAACAGCGCCACACTTTTTACAAGTCCGCAACTCTATATTCCCATAAAAACGCTTGAATACTTCTTGAAACTGCTTTGTTATGTCCGTAAGCTCAAAATACTCCTCGTATAGTTTCTCGTTGCAGTTTTCACAAAACCAAAGAAGCCCATCTTTTTCACCGGGACGGCGCTTTCGTTCGATAACTAACCCAATCGTGTTAGGTCCTCTGACAGGATTATGAGGCACGCGCGGCGGCAAGAGAAAAACCTCCCCTTCCCGCACCGGAATATCCACCGGCTTTCCGCCTTCTTGAATTTTCACAACAATATCGCCTTCGAGTTGATAGAAAAACTCTTCGCCTTCGTCATAATGATAATCTTTCCTCGAATTTGGGCCACCGACAACCATTACGATAAAATCTTCAGCATCGTAGGCGCATTGATTCCCCACAGGCGGTTTCAAAAGATGCCTGTGTTCGTCAATCCATTTTTTCAAGTTGAAAGGTCTCTGAACTGCCATAACTCACCTTTTCCCGTCTTATTTGCTTTCATAAAAATTTTGCGTGAAAATCTTCAGTTATGTCAAAGGATTTCCTTGCAGAAATTTTAACACTTAAACAAAAGCGCATCCGCGAAAACAAACAAAAAGAACCCGATTGGGCCGAAAAACTAGATGCACTCGCAAAAACGCCTTCACCATACTCTTTCTATGAAGCATTGAAAAGAGACGAAATCAACATAATCGCCGAGATAAAAAGAGCTTCTCCTTCAAAAGGAACACTCAACGACCGAATTGACATAGTCGAAACAGCCAAAATTTACGAATCGAACGGTGCTTGTGCAATCTCCGTCCTTACGGAAGAAGATAAATTCCGTGGTAGCTTGAGCGATTTAGAAAAGGTGCGTCAAACCGTGAAATTGCCTATTTTGTGCAAGGATTTCATCTTCGATGAATTTCAAATCTACAAGGCAAAACAGGCAGGTGCCAATGCGGTTCTGCTTATCGTGGCAATGCTCGATGAAGAAAAACTCGGAAGGCTTTATAAATTTGCCGAAAACTTGGGCCTCGATGCACTGGTTGAGGTTCACACAAAAGCAGAACTCGAAACAGCTACCAAAATCGGAGCTAAAATAATCGGCATTAACAACCGCAATCTTCACGATTTCAGCGTCTCATTGGATGTTTCTCGAAACTTGATAAAAGAAGCTCCAAAAGACGTTTTAATGGTTTCGGAAAGCGGTATATCAAGAAAAGAAGAAATCATCGAACTAAAGGAACTAGGGTTTTCGGGTTTCTTGATCGGAGAGCTTTTCATGAGAAGTGCCGATATAAGAACAGAATTGACGAAGCTAAAGGCGTAAGAATGGCAAAGAAAGAGCAAATCATTTACGTTTGTCAAAACTGTGGAAGACACGAAAAGAAGTGGCTCGGCAGGTGTCCCGAATGCGGAGAATTCGGCACTCTTACTGAAGAAAGAATCATTGCAAAAGAAAATAAATCAAGAGAATTTACCTTCAGACAAAGCGAACCTATCAGTTATTCGGAAATCGAATCTTGGGATAATGAACGCATTCAAACCGGTTTAGAAGAATTCGACAGAGTCTTAGGCAGCGGAATAGTCAAAGGCTCGCTCGTGCTTATAGGTGGAACGCCCGGAATAGGTAAATCTACCTTGACACTACAAGTCGCCGACAGACTAACTCAAAGGGGCGAGACGGTGCTTTACGTAAGCGGCGAAGAATCGGCAGAACAAATAAAAATGCGCGGGGAAAGGCTCAAAGTAACGGCTGAAGGTCTTTTCATACTTTGCGAGACAAACCTCGAAAATATCCTAGAACAAGCCGAAAGAATGAGACCTGATTACATCATAGTTGACTCCATTCAAACAGTTTACAGTTCTCGATTGGAGTCTTTTCCCGGCTCTGTCGGTCAAGTCCGAGAAGCAGCAACGAGCCTGATGTTTCATGCCAAGACCAAAGAGACTACATGCTTTCTCATCGGTCACGTCACAAAAGAAGGCTTAATAGCAGGGCCAAAAACGCTTGAACACATAGTTGATACAGTTCTTTACTTTGAAGGCGATAGCTACCATAACCATAGAATCATAAGAGCTGTAAAGAACAGATTCGGAGCAACAAATGAGATAGGCGTTTTTGAGATGACTGAATTCGGGCTGATTCCCGTTCCCGATCCATCAAGAGTTTTCTTGCAAGAAAAACCAGAAAACGTCTCAGGCTCCGCTATCACGGTTTGCATGGAAGGAACACGCCCTTTCCTTGTAGAAATTCAAGCTCTTGTGACAGAAACTAAAGAAAACTTCAAAGCCTTAGGACGCCGAATGACTCAAGGTATTGACTACAATCGAGCCGCACTTTTAACGGCAGTTCTCGAAAAACGCTTTCAGCTACCGCTTTTTCGCGAAGACATCTTTATAAACGTGGCAGGTGGATTGCAGATCGAAGAACCTGCTGTTGATCTAGCAGTTCTAGTAGCTATCTTTTCAAGTTACAGAAATATTCCCTTGCCGTCTGATACTGTATTTTTTGGAGAGGTAGGCTTAGCAGGCGAAATCCGCAGCGTCTCTCAAGCCGAAGCAAGGGTCCGCGAAGCACAAAAGCTGGGCTTTAGATATGTCGTCTTACCTGCCTACAATAAAAAAGGACTCGAAAAACTCTTAGGACTTAGACTCATCGGTGTTAAGACCTTGAAAGAAGTTCTAGATCGGTTTTTTTGAGTCTAACACAAACCAAAAATAGCAAATTTCAAGGATTTCGACAGCCTGATTGATACCCTAACTTGACAAACACAAAAAAAGCGTTGATACAATATCATTTACACGCATCAAGGTTGATTGCAAAAGCAACCTTGTTCTAACAAAGCGCAAAGTCAATTTTTTTCGGACGTGCCTAACAAGAGATAAACTCAAAGTTTTTCTCTTGTGAACTCCCTAGGTTGGGAATTTCTGAAAAACTAAATTACAGCGAGGTAAAATGATAAAAACAAATATCGTCAGCAACATAGCTAAAAAAACAGGCGTATCCAAAACTAAAGTGGAACAGGTCGTAAACCTTGTTCTAAAAACTATGAAAGAAGCACTAGCAAAGGGCGAAAGAATAGAGCTTCGCGGTTTTGGAGTTTTCTCCGTGAAACCGCGCAAAAAAGGTGTGGGAAGAAACCCTAGAACAGGTGAAAGCGTCCCTATTCCCGAAGGAAAAGCGATTAGGTTCAAACCGGGAAAGAAAATCTCTCCAGAACCAAAAGATTAAAGAACCACAAACGTTCACCTAAAACGTGGTTCTCATGCAAAAAATTGAAACAAAAACGTATTGGATTATCAACGGGAAGCATCTGCTTTTATTTTTGTTGACTTTCGCCACTACAACGATAGCAGGTTCGCTTTATCCCTTCGGGCCTGTCCAGATTTTTGCAGAAGAAAAACAGGCTATAACTTTTTGGGATTACCTACGATTTCCCGTTGATTATTTTTGGTTCTTGATCAGCGCATTGCACCTGCTTCTTACGAATGAAGAAGTCCTGACTGCAGGGTTAAAATTTTCTATATCTTTGCTTTTCATTCTCTCAGCTCACGAAGCTGGACATTATTTTGCATGCCGATTTTACAAAGTTAAAGCTACTTTGCCTTACTTTCTTCCAGCACCACCTTTGATGGGACCTGCCGGAACATTCGGAGCCTTTATCAAAATTCGTTCTCTCATACCTTCCAAAAAAGCAACTTTTGATATAGGAGTCGCAGGTCCCATAGCTGGCTTTATAGCACTTCTTCCTATAGCTGTTTTGGGAATCATGAATGTTTATGAAGTCGCTCCTACATCAAAACCTGTCATTGATCTAGAGTTTTCAGACCCATTATTGATAAAAATTTTAGCGTGGCTTTTCGGTGTTGATTTGGAAAGCACTAGCTTGGTGAAAATGAACTCTTACTATGCTGCTGCATGGTTGGGTCTGCTCGTAACAGCTCTAAATCTGCTTCCTTCTGGTCAACTTGATGGCGGTCATGCGATCTATGCTCTTTTCGGCAAAAGAATTCATAAACTCACAGGATTTATTAGTTTTGTTGCAATGTCTTTCTTGGCAATAACGGGCTTTTATCTTTACAACAGCCCATCAGGATTCTTGTTTGCGCTTCTTCTTGGAGTGATGATGATGATTCCGCATCCCGCTCTCCCCGATGAAACACCACTCGACGTGAAAAGAAAATTCATTGCTCTGCTGGTTCTTCTAATTTTCATTCTCAGCTTTACGCCATTTCCGATTCACTTAGTCGAGTAATACCCTGAGTTAAAACCTGCCAAACAAAAACAAGCCTTAAAAATCTTGAAAAATCCTTGTTTTTTCAGCGAAAATAAAAGCAGATTAAAATTTAGGTCTCGGTGAGAAATGGCGAATTTACTTATAGTTGATGACGAACAAAGCTATAGGCAACTACTGAAACTCGTGTTTGAGGCTGAAGGAAACAAGGTCCGCACCGCCGCTTCCGGTGCTGAGGCGCTGAAGTTACTGCAAAATGAGCCTGTGCAGGTCATAATCTCCGACGTAAGAATGCCCGACATGGACGGCATAGAACTTCTTCGAGCTGTTCGCGAACTGGATTCAAACATAGGCATTATCATGATGACCGCATTTGCCACCGTCGAAACCGCACGCGAAGCATTCAAACTCGGAGCAGATGATTTCATACAAAAGCCTTTCGACATAGAAGAACTTCAAATAATCGTCAAAAAGACTCTCGAAAAGCAAGCTCTGATAGCCGAAAACGAAGCTTTTAAGCGCTCTCAAAGACAGAAAGGAAAGCTAACTAACATAATCGGCATTTCGCCGAAAATGCAAGCAGTCTTTCAAATGATCGAAACTGTTGCTCAAGTTCAATCAACCGTTTTGATTACTGGAGAATCGGGAACAGGAAAAGAACTGGTTGCACGCGCTATTCACGATCTTTCACCAAGAGCTGAAAAACCGTTTATTTCGGTCAACTGCGGTGCGTTTACCGAAACACTCCTCGAATCAGAACTTTTCGGCTATGTCAAAGGTGCTTTTACCGGCGCAACTCAAAACAGAAAAGGACTTTTTGAAGCCGCAAATAAGGGAACGATATTTTTGGACGAAATAAGCGAAATGTCACCAGCGATGCAGGTAAAGCTCCTTAGAGTTTTGCAAGAGCGACGCGTTCGTCCTGTCGGTGCTCACGAAGAAATTCCAATTGACGCAAGAGTTATAGCCGCAACCAACAGAGACCTAAAAACTCTGGTTGAAGAAGGCTCTTTCAGGGAAGACCTTTATTATCGAATATCCGTAATCCCGATCAATCTTCCACCACTTCGCGAAAGACGCGAAGATATTCCGCTCCTCGTAGAACATTTCATCAAAAAATACTGCGAGCAAACAGGAAAGAAACTAACCATCAGCAAAAAGGCTATGACATTGCTTGAAAATTACTCATGGCACGGCAACGTTCGGGAGCTTGAGCATACAATAGAAAGAGCAGTCGCACTCGAAAAAACAAATGAAATTCAACCCGAATCGCTGCCAGAACACATCACAAACTACAATCCCGAAAGAATTAAAGCCGAATTTATCTTGCCTGAAGAAGGAATAAACTTATTTGCGCATCTCGAAAACCTAGAAAAAACATACGTCGTAGAAGCCTTGAGAAAAACCGGCGGCAACCAAACCAAAGCCGCACAACTACTGAAAATGCCGGTTCGCTCCTTTAGGCATTTGCTTGATAAACACAATATCCGCTCACTTTCAGCCCAAATAAGAAGCTCAAATACCTGAAAAGCTAATCCTGCACCTTTATTGCAGTAACCTTCCAGCGAACATTTGCACGATCATCGTCTTTTCTAAACCCATCAATCATAACCCGAACAGGCATAACTTCTTCTGGCTTGAGAACCTCCTTTTGTGTCGGCACAACTGTTAAAACTCTTTCTTTAACAGGCTTATTCAGTTGATCAACCACTGCAACTTTCACTTCTAAACCAGTTATGTTCTTCCCCGTCATGTTGCGGATTTTTCCAGCAATAAACATCACAATTGTCCCTAGCGCTGTAGTAGCTTCCTTTGTGTTCTCTTCGTCGGTGCTTATTGATATTTTGCGCGTCAAAACTTCAAACTCCGGTGAGCCTTCCCGCACTGCTCCCTCTAAACTTCTCCGCTCAATTTCTTCCGTTGTAGGAATCGAAAGAAATACGTAAACACCTGCACCAACAATCAAAGTCGCTAATAGAAACGCTACCAACATATACCTTCTTCTTTCAGGTGAACTTCTCGTTTGCTCTTCAAGCGTTTTCATCTTTCGTTTTTCTGCCTTTTTCTGAGAGAATTTCTTGTTGTTTAGATTTTAGCTGATATGAAACCCGAAATCATAGAAAGCAAGTTAATTTATCAGGGCAGAGTTTTTGATGTTCTGCTATCCAAAATCCGCGAATCGAATGTAGTTTACGAACGCGAGATCGTTCACCACAACGGAAGCGCAGTGATAGTCCCTGTCTTTGAAGATATGACAGTAACTCTCGTTCGGCAATACCGCCACGCCGCTGGGAAATATCTTCTCGAAATTCCAGCAGGCTCGATCGAAAAAGGCGAATCCGTAGAAGAATGCGCCCGAAGAGAATTACTCGAAGAAGTTGGCCTCATGGCAAACAAGCTTGAAAAAATAGCCGAATTTTTTGTCTCTCCCGGTTTCCTTTCGGAAAAAATGTTTGTCTTTCTCGCCACAGAACTTAGACAAACAAAACAAAAACCAGAATTCGATGAAATTCTAGAAGTCGAAAGATACGACTTCCCTACCGTTTTTGAAATGATCAAAAGCGGAAAATTTGAAGATGCGAAAACAATTATCGGCTTAACGCTTGCAGGCATCAAACTGGGATTCTCTTTCGGCTAAACTTGCATAGCAAAATCTTATTTTCTTTTTCTTCTCATTCAGCATAACTTATGGCAAAATGTTTTGTATGAATTTTCCGGTTTCTGAAAGCGTGGCTCGAATGCAAGGCTCACCGACGATCAGGGCGATGAAAGAAGCCTCAAAACTTCGTGAAAAAGGCGTTGAAGTGATTGACCTCACAGTTGGCGAACCTGACTTTCCGACACCGGATTTCATAAAGGAATACGCAATAGAAGGCTTGCAGAAAGGTTTTACGAAATACACACCTTCGGAAGGTTTGAAAATTTTCACTGAATCGGTTGCCGAATTTTTTCAATCGCAGTTCAAAGCAAAAGTCTCACCAAATCAAGTAGCGGCGACCTGCGGTGGGAAGCAAGCTATCTTCAATGCCATCTGCTCGCTTGTAAATCCTGGCGATGAGGTTTTGATTCCAAAACCTTACTGGGTGACATTTCCCGAAATAGTGAATTTCTGTGGAGCAAAAAACGTTTTTATCGAAACCGAAGCAACCGAATTTGTCATCACACTCGATCAAATCAAAGCGGCAGTAACCGACAAAACTAAACTTCTGATTTTGAATTCACCTAACAACCCAACAGGTCGAGTAATTCCCGAAAATGAGATCATCAAAATAATCGAGTTTTGTGCAGATAGAAACATTTATGTAATTGCCGATGAATGCTATCTCTTCTTTGTATATCCACCGTCTAAAGTTTTCACTTGCGCCGTTTTACCTGAAGAACTCAGAAAATTTGTCTGTATTGCTGGGAGTTTTTCAAAGACTTTCTCGATGACAGGCTGGAGAATAGGCTTTGTGATTGCCGATGAAAGCTGGATAAAGGCGATGACGAAACTCCAAAGCCATTCGGCAACTCATCCTACAAGCTTCGTTCAATACGCTTGCGCTAAAGCCATGCAAGCATCTGAAATTGCAATGAAAGAAGTCGAAAAAATGCTCGCCGAATACAACCGCAGGCGAAACTTTTTTATACCGAAACTTCAAACCATCGAGCAAATCAAGTGTAACTTACCTGAAGGTGCCTTCTATGCATTGGTTGATGTTCGAGAAATGCTTGGCAAAAATGGCTTTCGAGCTTCGGAAGATGTAGCAAGTTTTCTTTTGAATGAAGTGCATGTTGCCGTCACAGATGGAGCAGGGTTCGGTGCAGATGGATTCTTGCGGCTTTCTTACGCAACTTCAATGGAAAATTTGCAAAAGGCTTACGAAAAAATAAAGGAAGCTTTTTCAAAATTTTAATTCTCCGAAATGCTCCCTAGGATTTTTAATCTTCTTCCAAAAGAAGCATTCGGAAAACATACTCGATTAAAGGACGAAAACAATCATGAAGATTTCATATTTTGCGTGCTTATCAGTTTTATTCATTCTCGGGCTTATGCTTTGGCAAGGAAAAAACAACGTAAAAGCCCAAGAAGCAATTGTTCAACTGCCTGCTACGTTTGGACTTCAAACTTTGCAAATTGCTGATCTGGAAAATGAAATAGCAAAACCAAACACCAACAGTGGTATAATTTTCAGACAAACGCGGTCATGCTTAAACTATGAACCTGAAATAGTTAGCTTGCGCGGACGTCTTGTGCGTCGAACTTTTATCAATGCCTCAAACAAACGGGAAAACGTCTTCTTGCTGGAACTTAGTAAGCCCATTTGCGTTAACGAAGACCTAAATAACGAATTCAACCTTCAGCAAAAAAATGTTCAAAGAATCCAATTAGCCTTGAGTGATTACAGAAAAGCAAAAAAATTAGTTGGGAAGCTTGTTGAAGCAAAGGGAACGCTTTTTGGTGGACACACTCAACATCATTTCACTGCTGTTTTGCTCTCGGTCAACCAAATAAAAGCAATATAACAAAACAAGGAGCAAGGGAAAATGAAAAGCCCAACTTTACAGCAAATTTCAGCAATTCTGAAACTTATGCTTTTCGGAACATTCTTTTTAAGTTCGGTTTCTGGAGATTTCCAAGCTTTAGGACAAAGCAAGTTCCGTCCTTCGGAAGATGCTTGGAAATGGGCTGATGAAAAGCTCAAAAAGATGTCCTTAGACGAAAAAGTCGGCCAACTGGTCCATATCGGAATCAATGCAAGGTTTCTCCCACAGGATAGTTGGGAATTTCAGCAGTTAAAACGCCAGGTGGTCGAAAACAAAATCGGTGGAATTATATTTTTCGTCGGACATGTTTACGAAACGGTTCACCTGATGAATCGAATGCAGGAGCTTGCAGATATTCCGCTATTGATTTCGGCAGACTTTGAAACCGGTGTTGGGATGAGACTTGAAGATACTCTTGTTTTCCCATGGAATATGGCAGTTGCCGCAACCGGAAATCCAGAATTTGCACGAAAACAAGGTGAAATAATAGCGAGAGAAGCAAGAGCTTTAGGCGTCCATCAAGTTTTCGCTCCCGTCGTTGATGTCAATAATAATCCCGAAAATCCCGTCATCAACGTTCGTTCATACAGCGAAGACCCTAAAGAAGTAGCAAAGTTTGCAATTGCGTTTATCGAAGGCTTGCAAAGTGGCGGTGTCATAGCTACTGCAAAACATTTTCCCGGCCACGGCGATACGAACATTGATTCGCACAGAGGTTTGCCTGTAATCAAAGTTTCACGCAAAAGACTTGATGAGTATGAACTCTATCCGTTTCGTGAAGCCATAAAAGCTGGCGTTGCGTCGGTAATGATTTCTCATATTTCACTACCGGAACTTGATTCAGAAAAAGTTACACCACTCAAAGACAGATACAGAGCCACCTATACGGACGAAGAAGTGATAGTCGAAGACGCAACGATACCAGCTACTCTGTCGAAAAAGGTCGTAACCGATATACTGAAAAATGAGATGAAATTTGACGGTTTGATAGTAACCGACGCAATGGACATGAGCGGCTTGACGATTTATTTTACTCAAGATGAAGCGGCAGTTCGGGCAATTGAGGCAGGTGCAGACATAATCTTAAAACCTACAAATGCAAATGAAGCAATCCGTGGCATCCGTGAAGCTGTAAAATCAGGCAGATTAAGCGAAGAGAGAATCAACGAATCTGTTCGCAAACAACTTGCATGGAAATACTATCTCGGACTAACAAAACAAAAAACAGTTCCGCTCGATGCGATTGATCGAATCGTTTCAAATCGTTCTTCAAGACAACTAGCAACCGAGATCGCCGAAAATGCAATTACGCTCGTCAAAAACGATGACAATCTCCTGCCATTGGCAAAAGACAAAAAGATTTTCTTTTTAGCCATCACAAATCAGGAAGCCCCCGAATATATCGGCGAAGAATTTGTAAGAACACTGCGCAGAAATTCCTTTGCCAGCTTAAAAATCGGTCAAATAAACGATAGAACTACTCAGGATGAACTCGAGAAAATCACTAAAGAAATCGCCGAAAGCGATATTGTGCTGGGTGGATTTTTCGTTAGAGTCCGTTCTGGGGCAAGAAATTCTATCGAGATGCCGGAAAAAGGGCGTAAACTGATTGAAAGCCTTATCGCGGAAAAGAAAAAAATCGTGGGCATCAGTTTTGGAAATCCTTATCTATTGAGAGATTTCCCATCACTTGGGACTTATATTGTAGCTTATGGTGACATGCCGAGTTTGCAAGCGGCAACGGCACGAGCGATTATCGGTGAGATAGATTTCAAAGGGAAACTTCCGATTACAATAATGCCGGGATTTCCGAAAGGAACTGGCATCAGTCTAAAAAAATCTCAAAACATGCAATCCGAAAAATGACGAAAGCTTGGGAATTGGAAGGATTTTTAAGAGCGCAAGACAATCAGCTTTTTATCGGGAAATTTTCCGCAAAAGAGCTTGCTGAAAGATTCGGCACTCCGCTTTTCGTATTCAGCGAAATGCGGATTAGACAGAACATTCAGAGGCTTTACAAAGTCGAAGAAGCAATAGACTGCAAACTAAAGGTTTGCTATGCGGCGAAAGCTAATTCCAACATGGCTATCTTGCAGTCAATCCGTAAAATCGGATGCGACATTGAAGTCAATTCCGGCGGTGAGCTTTGGAAAGCATTAAAAGCAGGTTTCAAAGGTGAGCAAATAATCTTCAACGGCACTAGCAAAGAAGATTGGGAAATAGAAAAAGCTATTGAGGCTGAAATCTACGCAATACAGGTTGACTCGCTTTATGAGTTGTCTTTAATCGGAAAAATAGCCCGAAAAATGGGCAAAAAAGCTAATGTTAGCCTGCGACTTGTGCCTGAAGTTGAAACGAAAACTCATTCAGGCTTGCAAACAGCGCTTTCAACTTCAAAATTCGGCATGATGCCTGATGAAGCTCTTTTTGCATTCAAGAACTACAAGTCATGCGATTTTTTGAATCTTTGCGGGATTCATATTCACATTGGTTCGCAAAATCCTGATAAGTCCTCATACACCAATGCTATGCTGTTTTTGTTTGAGAATCTCTTACGAATAGAAAAGGAAGCCAATGTTAAACTAAAGCACCTTAACTTAGGCGGCGGATTTCCGGTAAATTACCTGCGTGATAAAACACAAGAAAAAGACTTTGCGCCTTCCGTCAAGCAAATTTTTTCAGCGGATTTTGAGCCTTACGAAGCCGTCGGTGAAGCTTGGAAAGAAGCTAAAAGAAACTTTCCAGAAGTTAAAACTGATGATTTGACTTTACTTCTCGAACCCGGCAGAAGCATCATCGCTGATGCTGGCATTTGTCTCACGACTGTCAGAAACAAAAAGGAAAGACCGCAGAATTCTCAAGACAAAGACACTTTGAATTCTACAACAACCGAAACATGGCTTTTGACGGACGCAGGATTTAACATCTTGCTTTCGATGGAAACTTACAAATGGTATTACCAAATGATTCATGCCGAGCGCTCTTGTGAAGAGCATTCTTATCCTTACAAAATCGGTGGCCCGCTTTGTGACGGTGGCGACGTTTATTTTGACATTGAAGGTGAAGGAAGATTGCCTGACTACAGACTCTTACCACCAAACACTAAACCGGGTGACCTGTTGGCAATTCTCAACTGTGGCGCTTATTCGATTGCACAAATGTTTCCCTACAACGGTAGATTCTTGCCTTGTGTGCTTTTAGTAGAAGAAAACGGCAACGTCAAAGTAGCCCGCAAGAGAGACTCTTTCGAGGACTTAATCGCAAATGAGGTATTTGAGGAGAACTAAAAAAACCATAGAAGAATCTTCACCGTTCGAGAAAACACAAGCAAAATTTCAACGAAACTAACAACATAAAACACTTAATCCTAATCTATCAAGATGAACGGAGAAATTGGAAAATGAAAAATTAACGGTCTGGCTTTGAGTGCAAAGCCGAACTTGTTCTCATAAACCTAGAAAAGAAATTAGAAAAAAAGAAGCTAACTTGGGTCTGAAGTTCATGCTCAACGCATAGGACAAATTAGCCATGCCCTTGAAAACTCTAAAACTTAATCAGTTAAGCGTTATCCGCAGTACAACAAACTCACAAAGTAAATGAGACGAGATGCATTAACCAAGTCTAGTTAAACGTTATCAGACCCAACAGCTTTCAACTTCACCCTTTCCCTACTCAATCCGAGTGCCCTCTAATCGTTATCAGACGCGTATAATTTTTCAACTCGAGCGCTTTCGTTATCAGACGCAATTAAGTTAGACAGTAAAATGGGTTTTGATTGCGGAAAATCGGGAATTTTGTTGAATAGAACGTATTTTCGTATCATAGTCTAAGAACGAAACTGGCAAGGTTTAAGACGCTTATGCAAAATGTAGCGAACATAACTCCGATGCTTAGGCAGTATTTGGAGATAAAGAAAAAATATCCCGGAATACTTTTGTTTTTTCGCCTAGGAGATTTTTATGAGCTTTTTAATGAGGACGCAATAATCGGCTCACGAGAACTTGAAATTACACTAACTGCACGACACAAAGACACACCCAATCCTATACCGATGTGTGGAGTTCCCTACACAGCCGCTTCGACTTACATTGCGAAACTCATCAAAAAAGGCTACAAAGTTGCAATCTGTGAGCAAGTCGAACAAGCTACAAAAAACAAGAAACTGGTTCGTAGAGAAGTTGTTAGAGTTATAACACCTGGAACCGCCGTTGATTCTGCGTTGGTAGAGCCTCGTGAAAATCTTTGGCTGGCGTCTGTATGTGGTGCAGGCGACTGTTTCGGTGCGGCCTTTTTAGAAATTTCAACCGGAGAGTTTCTAACAACCCAAATAAAGGCAGAAAATGCGTGGGAGCGAATCTGCCAAGAAATTGAGTCGTTCGATCCTCGCGAACTTCTTTTTCCAGAGTCTCTAAGAAAACTTGTTGAATCAAGGTTCAGCTCGTCAGAAAATCCTCAAAACAACATAACGCTTACAGCCTTAGACAATTTGGCTTTTCACTTGGAAGATTGTAAGAACTTACTCAAAAAACAATTTCAAGTTCGTGAACTTAGCGCCTTTGAGATAGAGAATAAAGTTCAGTCAATACGCGCAGCTGGTGCAGTGCTTGATTATGCTCACAAAACACAGCGCACAATGGCCGATCACGTATCTGAAATCAAATATTTTGAAGAAAAAGACTACATGGTTCTGGACACAATCACGCTACGCAATCTCGAAATCATCGAGAGCCGAAGCGAGCAAAACAAAAAAACCTTGTTTTCAGTGATTGACCAGACAATAACTGGCATGGGAGCTAGACTTCTCAAGTCATGGCTTTTGCGTCCATGTATTAAGAAATCAGAAATAGAAACTCGTCTCGAAGCTGTTTCCGAGCTTACGGATTTGATGCTAAGAGAAAAAATCCGCTCTGCGCTCAAAGAAATTTCGGATTTAGAAAGGCTGATCGGGAAACTTAATTTGGGAACGATAACACCTCGCGAATTGAGAGCCTTAGCAGTGTCGCTTGCACAAGTCCCAAAAATCTCCCATGCGTTATCAGACGCGCAAAGTTCTCTGCTCACGGTGCTGGCAGAAAACATTCATGCGTTGCCGGAAATACAAAGGCTGATTCTCGATTCGATAAATGAGGATGCTCCCGCAAATGTTACTGAAGGCGGCGTAATAAAAGAAGGTTTTAGTTCGGAATTAGATGAACTGAGAAAAATATCATTGGACGGCAAGAAAATTATCGCCTCATTTGAAGAAGAAGAAAGAAAACGAACGGGAATTTTGAATCTTAAGGTGAAGTTTAACAATGTGTTTGGGTATTTCATAGAAGTTTCAAAAGGGAACCTGTCGAAAGTGCCGGCCGATTATGAAAGACGGCAAACGTTGACGAATGCTGAAAGATTTACCACACCGAAGCTAAAAGAGTGGGAACAGAAAGTTTTGAGTGCAGAAGAACGTATCAAAGAGCTAGAGGTAGAGCTTTTCTCGCAAATCCGTCAACAAGTTCAAAAATATACAAAGACACTTCAGACCACCGCACGCGCACTTGCTACGCTCGATGCCCTACAATCGCTGGCAGAAACTGCTGTGAAAAGAAACTATGTAATGCCAATACTTCACGAAGGCGACGAAATCGAAATTAAACAAGGCAGACATGCAATTGTGGAAGTTTTCTCTGATGAACCCTTCGTTCCAAATGATATTTATTTGAACAATTCTACCGACCGACTTTTGATAATCACAGGCCCAAACATGGGTGGTAAATCAACAATTCTCCGACAGGTTGCGCTGATACAGATTCTTGCTCAAATAGGCTCGTTCGTTCCAGCTTCTTCGGCAAGGCTTCCTATCGTAGATAGAATCTGGACAAGAGTCGGAGCTTCGGACGATTTAGCTTCGGGACGATCAACTTTTATGGTTGAAATGACGGAAACGGCAACCATTTTGCACAATGCTACGCCGAGAAGTTTGGTTCTACTTGATGAAATAGGACGTGGCACTTCAACCTTTGACGGGCTTTCCATAGCTTGGGCGGTTGCAGAGTATCTTCATAATTCACCCGAGCACTCGGCTAAAACGCTCTTCGCCACTCATTATCACGAACTTACAGAACTAGCTGAAATCTTACCGGGAGCAAAAAACTATCAAATCACAGCAGTAGAAAAAGACGGTAAGGTCATTTTTCTTCACAAACTCGAAAAAGGTAAAGCATCGAAATCATACGGAATTGCCGTAGCTCAACTTGCAGGTCTGCCTCAATCGGTCATAAAACGCGCTCGCGAAGTCTTGAATAGACTTGAAAAATATGAACTCGCTGTTCTCGCTGATGAAAAAACATCAGATAAAACTTCCGAAAGCAAAACAGAAAAAAACTCAGAAAATAAAACGTCTCCAAACCAAAGCGACAAAGCACTAAAGCAAGCCGTAGGACGCAAAATAGCACGCCAAATCAGCTTATTTGCAATCGTCAATGAACAAGTTGTTGAGGAATTGAGACAAATAAATCCTGAAACGTTATCAGACGCAGAGGCAAAGCAATTGCTGATTGAGCTGAAAAGCAAAATAATATAGCCCCAAAACAACGAACAAAAGAAAATTAGCAAAACACCGAAGGTGTTATCAGACGCGTTCTTTAAGATGAGGCTTCAGCGCTTTGCTTCTGTTAGACGGCTTAAGAGGATTCTCTATCAATTACCAAGACAATTTCTCCCCGCGGCGTCGTGTTTGAAAAATGAGCTATAACTTCCTGAATATTCCCTGAAATAACCTCTTCGTATATTTTCGTAAGCTCTCTAACAACAGCAATACGCCGATCTCCGAGTATTTCAAAGCAATCTTGAAGGCTCTTTAGAAGCCGGTGAGGTGATTCGTAAAAGCACAATGTAGCTGGCAGACTCTTTACCATTAGCAAGCGACTGCGCCTTTGATTTTTCTTCGATGGAAGAAACCCGCCGAAAAATATCGCATCGGTTGGAAATCCAGAAGCTATAACCGCATTGACAAATGCTACTGCTCCCGGAATCGGTATGACTTTCGCCCCCGATTCGATAGCACTCTTGATGATTTTATAACCTGGATCGCAAATGCCAGGCGTGCCAGCATCAGAAACCAAGGCTATTGACTTTCCTTGAACAAGAATTTCAGCAATTTGCTTTGCTCTTGCCTGTTCGTTGTGATCATGAACGCTGATCAATTTTTTACCACGAATTCCGTAATGCGTGAGCAACTTCTTTGTCTGTCTCGTATCTTCACAAGCTATGAGATCAACTTCCTTCAAAACTTCAATCGCACGAAAAGATATATCTTTCAAGTTGCCGATGGGTGTGGCAACCAAATATAAATTTCCTTTCATTCCAAAAAAGCATATCACAAACTCAAAAGCCTGAGTACTGACACTCAGGCTTTTGATGATTCTCACCTAGAAAGGAAAAGGAACCGAAGGAGGTAGTTTCGGGTAATTGCGATTGCGGCGCGTTCTGTCGTCATCGTATCGAGTGTAGATGTCTTCCAGTCTATTCAAATCTCGACGAATCCTATCCCAGTCTTTTTCTAGCCTTCGGTTCAGATCGTAGGTGCGGAGCGCACCTTCAAGTTCTCGCCCCAATCGCAATACTTCTTGGGCTTCGTAATAGGTTCTGCTCAGGCTTCTAGTGGCTCGGTATCTATCCTCAAGGCGATCCGTTGCTCTCCTAAAGTCCCTTGCTAACAAAAGAACATAATCTTTTTTACCCCAAAGATTTTCAAAGATTTTTTTGTCCGTTCTGTCCAACTCTCTGTTTAGTCTTCTTTCAAATTCCCTGCTTCGATTTTGAAGACGCGTGATAGTAGCCATTACTTCACCACGTGTATATCTGTCATCTTCTTTATCATCTTTTCTGCGTTCTTCTTTGTAGCTATCATCTTTTTTTCGCTCTATGCGCGAATCATCATCTCTTTTCCGCTCTACACGTGAATACTCATCTTTTTTCTCTTTTCCTTTCCCACGCCCTTGTCCAAAACCAGAAGCAGGCATAAACGCCAAAATCATCATCAGAAACACCAAAACAGCCAAAATTCTTTCAAGTCGTCTCATAAACTTTTTTCTCCTTTCTCTTAAAATTGAGCAACCTTAACTTCAGCAATCTCTATGCCACTTGAAAAAGTAAAAACAATAAGGTCTTTACAGTAAGGATTTACAGGGTTTCTAGTTATCTTACCAGTTATGTTTACGTCACTTTAGAGTTCAACGAGATAGTTCATAGATAAACGAAAGAGTAAATTCCTGTCAGCCGTTACTCATCAATCTAGCCTTTTGTCGTCTTGACTATTACAGCTAACAGAAGGAAAATGGTAATGTCTAATGATGAAACTTAACAAAGAAGTAGCTCTAAATCACGCCAAAAAAGACTTAGCCAGCCGTTTAGGCATTCCCGAGTCTGAAATCGCAATAAAGTCGGTGGAAGACGTTGAATTCCCTGATGCATCTTTAGGTGCACCGATTGAAGATGAGATGGCGGCGCAGATCATAACCAGCGGCTGGAAAATAAAACTCCAGGTCAAAGGCTCAACTTATGAATACAGAGCCGACAGCAATCAAATAAGGCTTTGTGACTTCAAAGGGGAAAATCAAATTATTTTCGGAGATTGAGGCTTATGAATCGCCAGAATTTTTGGATTCATCTAACTTTAGCAGTGATATTGATAATAGCAGCAGCTATTTTAGGTCAGATCAGGCGTTGGCAATCAGAAATTGAAAGATTCAAACAATCGCCAACAGCAAAACCTACAAAGCTGAATCGCACGAAAAAAGATAGCGAGCCTGAAGTTTTAGTTCGCTTTCGTCCTGAAATTTCAATGTCAGATATAAAGAAAATCACGGCAAAACTAAACGACCGAGTTGAAGATGAAATTGAATCCGTAGAAAACCTGGTTGCAATTGACGATCTTGACGGACTCAACGCCGAACAGGTAGCTGAAGAATATAGAAAAATGTCCGATTTAGTGATCTACGCAGAACCAAACTACGAGATAAACATTGACTTCGAGAAGCCTCAATCGAGTCCTCCTAGTGGCGCCTTCCTAAACGATATTTTCCCAAATGATACTCTTTTCGGTGAACAATGGGCTTTGAACAACACAGGGCAAATGGGAGGAAAAGCTGGCGCAGACATAAGCGCTTTGAAAGCATGGCAAAAAACAAAAGGTAGCAAAAAAATAGTCGTTGCTGTTCTTGACAGTGGAGTTGACTATCAACACCTAGACTTGATTTCAAATATCTGGATTAGACCTGATCAGATTCCACCATACGAAGACGATGAACTCGGTTTGATAAATGATACCTATGGCTTCAACGCAGTTGACAATCTCGCCGATCCTATGGACGAAAACGGACACGGAACGCATTGCGCCGGAATTACCGGCGCTGAAGGCAACAACGAAATAGGAATTGCAGGAGTCAACTGGCAAGTAGAAATAATGCCTTTGAAGTTCCTGAGCCGCAACGGTTCTGGAACTACTAAAGATGCAATCGAGGCTATAAACTACGCAATAGATCGGAAACAAAAGGGTGTAAACATCCGGGTTATCAATGCTAGTTGGGGTTCACGTTTTTACTCAAAAGCACTAGAAGACACAATCAGGGCGGCAGGAGAAGCCGGAATTTTGTTTGTTGCCGCGGCCGGAAATAATTCAAGCGATAATGACCAGTTCCCACATTATCCAGCAAGTTACAACCTGCCAAATGTTATCAGCGTTGCCGCTTTAGATAGAAATGACAATCTCGCTTCGTTCTCAAATTACGGAGTCAAAACAGTTCATGTTGCGGCTCCGGGCAAAGACATCATTTCAACATGGCTTGATAACGAGTTCAAAGAAGCTTCAGGGACTTCGATGGCCGCTCCACACGTATCGGGCATCGCCGCTTTAATAGTCTCGCTCAATCCAGACATTACCGTTGAAAAACTTAAAAAGAAGCTTCTCGAAGCTGTTGACAAATTGGACTCGTTGAAAGATAAAGTTAAATCAGGCGGTAGAATTAACGCTTACAAAGCTCTGGAAAATTAAAAAGTGCATTCTCTCGCATGCAAAGTAGGTAGGATTGCTGTGTTTTCACCGCTTAATATCTTCCTTCTTCAAGATGTAGCCCTATAACTCCGAGTATTATGAGACTGAGTGAGATTATCTTGACGATAGTTACAGGTTCGCGAACCCACAAGATACCAATCGTAGCAATAAGTGCTGTCCCTAAACCTGACCATACGGCATAAGCAATGCTGATGTCTATTTTTCTCAAAGCAAAAGTTAATGCTGTCAAACTTAACCCGTAGAAAACGAAAATCAACACTGATGGAAGCTTTTTGGTAAAGCCTGCAGATAGCTTCATTGACGTGGTGCCTGAAACTTCCAAAACTATCGCCAAGATCAGATAAATCCATTCCATAGCCAACTCCTCATGCCGAATGCCAGAAATCAGTGATTGTTTGCATGTTTGGCTCTAACAATCAAAATATCTCCGAAGGGTTTTTCTTGTATCAGCAAAACTCTTTCTGTTTTCACAATTTCCAAAATAGCGAGAAAAACTGTTATCAAAGCTCTCCTCGTGTGAAACTGCATGGCGATCTTTTCCAAACTTAACTTCCCGATCCGCCAAAGTTCCTTTCTGAGCCTCTTTATCATTTCGGCTAAAGAAATCTCCTCACGCTCAATTTCCATCGCCTCTTTTTCTTCGTAGCGTCGCAAAACTTTCTGAAAAGCACTGAGCAACTCAAATACTGTGACGTCCGCCAAAACGTCTTCGTCGAATTCCGTTCTGCCTCGCTTGAAAATAGATTGCTCTACAGTAGCTTTTTCCCAAAGCATCTGAGCCGCATTTTTGAATTTTTCGTATTCGAGTAGCTGTTCAACCAATTTTTGGCGTGGGTCTTCGATTTCTTCATCTTCTAGAATTGACTCAGGTTGAGGAAGCAACATTCTAGATTTGATTTCAATAAGCGTTGCCGCCATTACCAAAAAATCGCTTGCAACCTTGATGTCAAGTTCGTCCATAAGACGCACATAGCGCAAATACTCATCGGTAATTTTCGCAATTGGAATATCAAATATGTTCGCTTTTTCTTGCTTGATCAAGAAAAGCAATAGGTCCAAAGGACCAGCAAATTCGCCCAGTCTGAGCTTAATTTGCTCAGATTCTGCCAGAATTTCCGCCTTTTTAACATGAAAATCGAAACTCAGTTGTTGCGATTCAAGCTCTTGCGTCATAAGAAAAAAAATCGCCAGCTTGACCTAAAGCATACTAAACTCGGTTGAACAAGGCTACTATGAAAAAGGCCGCTAGCATTTGACAGCATGCCTCTGCAAGTCTTCGAGGCTGACAAATTCCAAAGCTGACTCGTGGCACGCTTCCAAAATGACAGGCGGAGCGACTCCTGCTTCCAACGCTTCACGCCAGCGCAAAACACACAAGCACCATCTATCGCCCGCTTTGAGACCCGGAAAATTAAACTCTGGTCTCGGAGTTATCAAATCGTTTCCCTTTGAAAGCGTAAATTGCAAGAACTCATCTGTGAGAACAGCGCAAACCGTGTGTCTGCCTAAATCGTCAGGTCCTGTTCGGCAGTAGCCATCGCGGTAAAAACCTGTTAAAGGCTTCAGACAGCAACATTTAAGCTCACCGCCCAAAACGTTTTTCGGTTTCGGATGATGTCCATTCATGCTGTATTTCATAGAATCTCCTTGACTTTCTCAATCGGTCTTGCCAAAACAGCCTTCTCTCCTACCTCGACTATTGGCCTTTGTAAAAGATCAGGATTGGCTATGATTGCCTTGATTATCTCATCATCGGGCGTTTGCTCGGTAATTCCCGAATTCTTAAAAGCCGGTTCTTTCTTGCGAAGCACGTCATAGGCACGAAGTCCCGCCTTCTTCAAGAGTTCCTTCAGCTTTTCCTCTGTTAAAGGTTCGATGTAATAATTCACCTTCTCATAATCAATGCCGTTTTCTTCAAACCACTTTGCTAGGTTCCTACAAGTCGTGCATGTAGGTTTTTCATAAACTATTATCTTCTTCATAACGAACTCAATTTTAGCAGACCTCAATCAAACCGAGAAAACTAACATGGGCAAACACAAAAACCTGTCCACAACTGTTTTTTCAAAAAAGCTGAGTGTAATATAAAATAATTTAGCTCTCTATGTCTGAATCCTCTGAAATCACCAGAAAATCTTACAATTCATCATCAAACAAGGCCGAGAATATCTTCAGACGACTTCCGCCAGATGAAGAGTTTTTTTCATACACTCTCAAAAATCTCCAAAGTGCGGAAGAAATCAAAAAGGCATTTTACAGTCAATCGAAATTTTTCTTCTCTTGTGCCGATAAAGAAAGGTTCTTAAGAGCTTATGACGAATTTCTAGGTCAGGAAATTCTTAAATCAATCGTTGAAAGAGCTGAGAGAGTTTTAGCAGGAAAAATAAGCTTGTTTGGGCACGAGAATTTAGATTTTGGCTCGCCAATAGACTGGCATTATGAACCTTTTTCGGCTAAGCGCCTAGAGCTGAAACCTTGGGATGAATTCAGTGACCTCAGCACCTTGGAAAACATAGATGTTCAGGTTATCTGGGAGTTCAACCGTCATCAGCATTTCTTTACTTTGGGACTAGCTTATTGGATAACAGAAGACGAGATTTTTGCAGAAACTTTCTTCAATCATCTTGAAAGCTGGATGTCGCAGAATCCACCGGGATTAGGAATTAACTGGGTAAGTAATTTCGAGCTATCACTCCGTGCAATCTCTTGGTTATGGGCATTCAGATTTTTTGAAAATTCACCGAGCTTTAATGATGCAATTTTCCTAAAGGCTTTGAAGTTCTTGCATCTACACGCTCAAAGAATAGAAAACTATCTTCTTTTCAACCCAAATACAACATGCGAGGCTTTAGGTCTTTATTATCTCAGCACTCAAATGCCTTTCTTCAATGAATCAGAAAAATGGCGTCAAGTAGCCAAAAAAACTTTATTTAAGGAACTGGAAACTCAAATTTTGAATGATGGAACCTATTTTGAAAATTCTTCATGGTATGCCCGCTACACAGCAGACTTCTATATCCACTTTTTGATTTTACACGAACTAAACGAACCTGACCGAGACAAGAAAGAGATAGAAAAAACACAAAAGAAACTACAGGGGCTCTTGGATTTCTTGATGTTCTCAACCCGCCCTGATGGAACAACACCTTTGATTGGTGATCTTGACGGTGGCAGGATGCTTCCTCTATCTCAAAGAAAGCCTGACGACTTTCGAGGCACTCTTTCGGTTGCGTCTGTGCTCTTCCGAAGAGGTGACTACAAATTCACCGCAAGAGAATTAGGCGAAGAGATCTTATGGCTTAAGAGCATCGAAGGAATAAAAATTTTCCACTCCTTACAAGCTCAAGAACCAAAGCAAAAATCTGTTTTCTTCAAAGATGGTGGATATTTCATAATGCGCGATGGTTGGAATGCAACCAGTAATTACATGCTTATTCGTATCGGCTCAACAGGAAAAACAGCTAACACCCACTCTCATGCAGATAACCTCTCAATAGAACTCTCACCATTAGGAAAAACTACTCTCATTGACTCAGGTAACTATAGCTATTTTCACTCAGAACCTATTCGCAACTACTTTCGCTCTACCTTAGCCCACAATACGCTTTCCATTGATGAAAAGTCTTCATCAGAATTCGGTAGTAAATTTAGTTGGCGGACAAAAGCTTTATCAAAAATTGATCTCTGCATCGTCGAAGATCGTTTTGACTTCCTTGAAGCGCATCACAACGGCTATTTGAAAATCACCCCACCAGCACTGCACAAGAGAAGTGTTCTTTTTATCAAAAACGACTATTGGATTATCCGCGACTTCGTGCAAACTGCTGGCAAGCATGACTATCAACTAAACTTTCATTTTAACTTCGATGCTGATTCTCTTTTTTACAAGAAAGACGCAGAAGGAATGCCTTTCATCGAAGAAAAAAGCGATACGGCTATTTTGCGAATTTTCTGCTTTGGTGATAATGGAGATTGGAATTTCAGCGAAGGTTGGGCTTCTGACTGCTACGCAAACAAAAGAAAAGTTCCAGTGTTTCAGTTTCTTTCAATCGGTATAGGTTCACAAGAATTTTTTACTTTTGTCCTGCCTGATTTCAACAACGATAAAGAAAAACCGCACGTAACAGAGCTTGAAATAACTGGTGGGCGAGCTTTTTGGATAAAATTTCGCAACTACAGCGACTTTCTAATTTACAGCGATGGCGAAATTCCCTTATTTGCCGAACCTTTCTTTTCAGACTTTAGATTCTTATGGGCTAGAAGTTTGCAAAACGACCAAATACCGCAGGAATACATTCTCATTGACGGAAAGAAACTTTGGCTAAACGGCAGACAAATAATAGAATATCCGCAAAAATTAAAATTCGCAGTAGCAACACGCATCGCAAATAAACTAAGCGTCCGCACCGATGATTCTATCTTCACCGTCTCTCTACCACAAAAATTCTTTCAAAGCTCTTAACACCAATACCGCAAGGCATAAAAAATCGCTTCGCACAAAGCAACCAAAACGCAAACGCTCCCAAAACTCACCATCACCCCCAAAATCAAAAAAACAACTAACAATATCAGACTCAACATGCCTGTTGTTATCGAGTCATCATCAAATCTTATTGAATCTTATTGAATCTTATCGGATCTTATCGAATCATTGTCAAGATCATAGCGTTATCAGACCCAAATTAGTTACAAATCTACAATGTTATCAGACCCAAAAACAAAGCTATCACCAAAGCTGTGATAATCATTTCGTTATCAGACGCAAAGGAGTCACTGAGAATCAATCTAATGTCATCAGAAGCAATGAAATTGTGGGCGAAGTTGTCCGACCAACCTAACATTATCAGACGCAAAAATTCTATTAAGAAGTAGTGATGAGTAGCATTTTTTGATTCATGATTCACTGTTTTATAATTTCTACCGTTTTATTAGCGTTATGTTTTGGAAAGATAAGGTTGTTTTGATAACAGGTGCTTCGAGTGGCATTGGTGCCGAGCTTGCAAGGCAGATTTCCAAAAAAGGTGCAATTCTAGGCTTGCTTGCCCGAAGATTAGAAGAACTGGAAAAAGTAAAAAACCAAGCAGAAACACATGGCGCAAAGGTGCGCATTTTCCCTATTGATGTGACGGATTTTGCGGCTGTAAGCTCGGCTGCCGAAACTTTAAGGCACGAATTCGGCAAAATTGATATGTTAATCGCAAATGCGGGCATTGCTGGAAAAACTGCCAACGCATGGGAAATCAACACCGATGATTTCGAGAAGGTAATAAAAATCAACTTAATCGGTGCAGTGAATTCAGTTGCGGCTGTTTTGCCCGATATGTATGCAAAAAGAAACGGACATTTAGTAGCAATTTCGAGCCTTGCTGGCTTTCGTGGGCTTCCGAAATCTGCCGCATACTGCGCCAGTAAATCCGCAATGACAATCTTTTTTGAAAGCATGCGAATTGATCTATTGAAATCCGGAATTGATGTTACGATAATTCAGCCCGGATTCATCAAAACGCCGCTCACTGCCAGAAGAAAAGGAAAAATGCCCTTTTTGATGGAATTAGACGTAGCAACTTCAAAAATCATCAAAGCAATCGAGAAACGAAGAAAGTTTTATGCCTTCCCGTGGCAACTTGCAACACTCGTAAGACTTGGGAAAATAATGCCTGCCTGGCTCTACGATAAGATAGTTGTTGGCCGAAACTACAGAGAATAAACACTGCAAAAAACCCAGATGCTTAGACTTCAGACATAATCAATCAATGGGACAACATAATTTTCACCCTGTATGTAACCTGCGGGCGCTTTTTCCGGAACTTGCTCGCACCTTCTAACCATATCAGCTCTCACAACGGCGGCATTTTCAAAATGCTCGCCCGGCGGAATAACGACATTATCAGCTATAACAGTTCGGTAAAGATGCGCTCCTTCACCAACCGTTACGTTATCCCACATTATCGTATCTTTCACAAACGCCATGCCTGAAATAACACAGTTTTTACCAGCTTGGATATTTGCTCCGTCCATCAATTCCAACGAAACGTCCAGATACCGCTGAATCGTGGAAAGCTCATACCAAAGCTCATCTGTGATGTGAACAGCTATCTTTTCTCCATTTTTAAGTGCAGGATTGTAAAATGTGGGAACAATGTCTGAATACTTACCACGTGGTATGTAATCAAAAACGCGTGGTTCGAGTATTTGAATGCCTGTAAACATTAGCGGAGCGGAAAGGTCTCTTGTTGTATCTTTAACTTCTTCAATCGTTAACGGGCGTGCAAAACCACCAAATCCCTTCAAAAAACCATTCTCAACATAAACTTCGGTAAATCTCTCTCGCTTAACATTGTGCTTTAACACCATTGTAGCAATCGCTCCCGATTGCCGATGCGTTTCTATCGCTTTTCTTATATCAATTTTCGTAATGATCTTACCATTCACCACAACAAAAGTTTCGTCTCCCAAAAGATGCCTTGCATTATCCAAAGCCCCTGCGGTTCCTAAAATGTGTGGTTCTTCTAAAGTATAATGAATCCGCACGCCCAAATCGCTACCATCGCCTAATGCCCTTGTAATTGACTCAGGCTGATGATGAAGATTTATGACTATATCTCTGAAACCAAACCCTGCAACGTATTCAACAACATGCCTAATCAATGGTTTCCCCAAAAAAGGAATTGCAGGCTTTGTGCGATCAATCGTCAAAGGAAAAAGCCTAGTCCCGAAACCTGCTGCCAAAATCATTACTTTCATAAGCTTTTCAAATACATGCAATCATCAAAATTACAAGTTTCATCACGCAAAAGCAAATCGAAGAAAGCTTATGCAAATGCGTTTGGATGCATCTACATAGCCCTACCTGCCAGCAAATTCTTCATTTCCACAGCATTCTCTGCTAGTTCGTCAGAAGCCAGCCTTGAGAAGTCGCCCGCTTGTAAAAGCGATTAAAACTTTTCAAACCGAAAAATTGAGCTAAAATCTGTCTTTATGCTAGAAACTTTTGCGATCTTTCAAGATAAACAAAATCAACACATAATCGAAAAACTTTCAAAAGCAAGCAAAGTAATTCTCTTGCCGAAACCCACACTGCATAAAACCGATGCTTTCACTGAAAAACTCGAGATTTCCCTATACGATTGGCTCATCTTCAATGACATAATTGCAACTGAAGTTTTTCTAGAAAAAATCGCCTCAGAAGGCTTTGACTTCTATGATTTAGACTACTTGCAAATTTGCGCCATAGGTGAGGCAGTGGCTGAAAGACTGCGGCATGAGGAAATTCACTGCGATATAATCACCTCACCGAACAAAGTAGCTGATTCAATAGCCGATTATGTTCAAAAAAACGATCTTGAAAATCTGCGTTTTTTGATAATTACTCCAAAATTCGGTGATTTCGGCTTGAAACAAATCCTATGCAAAAAAGGTGCTGAAGCCAAGGAGATTCAAATTTACGAGTTCAGATTCGATGAAACCAAAAATTTAACAATGCTGAAAACGCTGATAAAAGGCGGTGCAGTTGATAATTTTATTTTGAATTCACCGCATGAAATTGTTGCCTTGAAGTGGTTTTTTCAGGACGATTTGCATCAGGCGCTTGCTGAAACTAGAATTTTTGCAGTAGATGAAATAACTTTTCGCACTCTTGAAGAAGAAGGGTTTAGTCCAAGATATTTCGTTTGACCATGAAGCATTCGGTCTTACTTTTTTTCATAGATGGACTCGGAATCGGCGAGCGAAACGAACACAATCCGCTTGCAATAGCTAGCGGAGTCGAGCCGCTTGCCTACTTCAAGAATGAAAACCATAGAAAGATTTTTGCCGATGGAGTGATGATTCCGACAGATGCTCGATTGGGCGTGGAAGGAAGACCTCAAAGCGCGTCTGGACAAACCACAATACTAACCGGTGTGAACGCTCCCGCTAAAATCGGATACCACAAGCAAGGATTTCCAAATGAAGATTTACGAGAGATTCTACAAAACAACTCTATATTCTTGAAACTCTTGCATCGAAGAATTGAAAGAATCACTTTTGCAAATGCCTACACACCGCAATTCTTTCAGTCAACGCCGAGATGGAAATCAGCAACCACTCTCGCCGTTGAAGCGGCAAAGCTCCCTTTCAGAAAACTCTCAGACCTTCTCGGTCGTCAAGCTTTATATCACGATTTCACCAATCGAGCACTGCAAGAAAAAGGCTTTCAAGTGCCTGCCTTTTCTGTGCAAGAAGCGGCACAAATTTTAGCTGATTTAACTGAATCTCATCAATTTGTGCTTTATGAGCATTTTATAACTGATAAAATCGGACATGCTCAAGATTTTCAAAAGGCTCAAGAGCATTTACCGAAACTTGCGGAATTAGTAAGAGAGCTTTTACAAAAAGTTAATCTCGAAAGAACAACCGTTATCTTGACAAGCGATCACGGAAACATAGAAGATTTGTCTATCCGCAACCATACATTGAACGATGTTCCAACCATCGTCTGGGGCAGGAAGAAAAACGAAGTTGCTAGTAAAATCAAGGATTTGACTGATATTACGCCAACGATTCTGGAGTTATTAACTGATGAATGAAAGGAGCGAAAAATTCCTACAGGAAAACAGCGAGCAATCAAAAAATCCTTTACCAAAAAATGATCGCAAGGAAATTTTCGGCTGGTTGATGTATGATTGGGCAAATTCTGCTTTCTATACAACCGTTATAAGCGTTTTGCTCGGTCCCTATCTAACTGCTCTCGCACAAGCTGATGTTGGCGAACAAGGCGTTATCTTTGATCTCGGTTTTCTCGGTAGCATAACAGCAGAATCACTTGTGCCTACAGCTTTAGCCATTTCCGTTGGCGCTCAGGTTTTTCTGCTCCCGATTCTCGGCTCAATTGCTGACTACACACACCTAAAAAAGCCGATGATGGCTTTTTTTTGCTATCTTGGTGTAACGGCAAGCAGCCTTTTATTCTTTGTCTCCGAAGGACACGACTAT
Source organism: Acidobacteriota bacterium (assembly GCA_003697135.1). Classification (GTDB taxonomy): domain Bacteria; phylum Acidobacteriota; class Blastocatellia; order Pyrinomonadales; family Pyrinomonadaceae; genus J014. The sequence goes on along the minus strand of RFGC01000042.1, from coordinate 56,844 downwards.
ATTTGGGGATGCGTTCTGATGATGATCGCAAACATAAGCTTTGCCGCGGCAAACGTCTTTTACAACGCCTTCCTAGTTGACATCACAACTGAAGACAACAGGGATAAAATCTCCAGCTACGGATTTGCTTCAGGCTACATTGGCGGAATAATCATGCTCATAGTCAATTTCGCAACTATAAGCTATGCAGAAACACTCGGAATAACAAAAAGCCTTGCAGTCAGGATTTCAATGCTACTGGCTTCACTTTGGTGGGGAGTTTTCGCATTGATTACATTCTACTTGATAAAACCACGCAAACCCGCCAAAAATGCTCCGAAAAATAAGCCACTTTTGATTATAGGCTTTAGTGAACTGTGGAAAACCTGCAAAGAACTAAAGGGCTTGAAATGGACAATGATGTTTCTGATCGCTTACCTGTTCTACAACGACGGGATTCAAACTGTCATTTTGAATTCTTCAGTCTTTCTCTCGCAAGAACTTTTCGATGAAGAAGGAAGGAAAACGAATCAATCTTTTCTGCTTGCCATTTTCTTCGTGGCACAAGTTGCGGCGCTTGTTGGTTCACTTCTGTTTGAAAGAGTTTCAAGAAAAATAGGAGCAAAACGAACTATCTTGGTTTGTTTGTCCATTTGGTGCGGAGTCGTGATCTTTGCATACGGATTTCTGACAAACACATTTCAAGCATGGATAATGAGCGTAGCAATAGGATTGGTTTTGGGAAGCACTCAGGCACTTTCCCGCTCTGTTTATTCTCAAATGATACCACTTGGCAAAGAATCATCGTTTTTCGGACTCTATGAAATCTCCGAAAAAGGCACATCCTGGCTAGGACAGCTTATTTTTGCTGTTGTTGTTGCTTCAACTGGTTCTTATAGGCAAGCAATCTTAGCTTTGATATTTTTCTTCGTCGTAGGCGGAATTATCTTGATATTCACCGACGTTTCAAAAGGTATCAAGGAAGCAAACCAAATTTCAATATCCGAAGAAGCCTTGTTAGAACATGCCTGACTGAACGAAATCCACAACTTCCAACGTCCAATACAAAAAACGCTTACCGCAAGAACGAACGACGCATATTTGGGGAGTTCCAGATTGTTAACTAAAATTTAAGGTTGGATATGCCTTACAAACGGTTGAACATTTCCGGAGCGCAGACTGAAATTTTGTCTTGGGTAAGCCATGAATTGAGCGACGAAGAGAAGGCTATGCTACGCAACGTTTCGCGCTTGCCTTGCGTGTTTAAGCATATTGCGCTCATGCCTGATGCCCATTTAGGCATAGGTTCGATGGTTGGCTCGGTTATAGCAACCAAAAAAGCTGTTATTCCAGCCGCTGTCGGAGTTGATATAGGTTGCGGAATGGCGGCTGTGAAAACTCCTTTCAAAAGCATCGTGCTAGAAGGCAAACTGAAAAAACTCCGTGAAGAAATTGAAGATGCAATCCCTGTAGGTTTCGATGAACACAAACGCCCACAAAAGGAAGCCGAAGAATGGGAAGGTTGGAAAGCCTTCAAAAAGCTTCACAAAGGCGTTCAAGACCGATTCGATAAAGCAATGAAACAGCTCGGCACTCTGGGCGGTGGCAACCACTTCATAGAAGTTTGCCTCGATACAGAAGACAATGTTTGGCTAATGCTTCACAGCGGTTCGAGAAATATCGGTAAAGAACTTGCCGAACGTCATATTCAAACAGCAAAGCAACTTCATCGCTTAAGTGACTTACCCGATAAGAATTTGGCCTATTTCATTGAAGGGACAAAAGAATTCAAAGATTATTGGCACGACCTCGATTGGGCACAAGCCTATGCAATGAAAAACCGCGAAATCATGCTTAAAAGGCTTATAGAAGTCTTCAGCAAAGTCGTAAACAAAGGCGAGCCTTTTCAAACCGAGCTAATTGTTAACTGCCATCATAATTACTGTGCAAAAGAAAAACACTTCGGCGAAAAGGTTTATATTACACGCAAAGGAGCAATAAATGCTGAAGCTGGGCGATTCGGCATAATTCCCGGTTCTATGGGAACAAAAAGCTACATAGTTCGCGGTCTCGGCAATCCGCAAAGCTATAACTCTTGCTCTCACGGAGCTGGAAGAAAAATGTCACGCGCTCAAGCAAAAAAGAAATTCTCCGTTAAAGACCTAGAAATGCAAACTCTGGGAGTTGAATGCCGCAAGGATAAAGGCGTTCTAGATGAAATACCAGCCGCTTACAAAGATATTGATGAAATAATGCGAAATCAATCTGATCTTGTGGAAATCGTTGCCGAACTAAAACAAGTTGTATGTGTTAAAGGATGAATCACGCCGTTTCGTATCGAAACCTGGAATCTCGTCATCAGGTCCACAGTCATGCAGTAAAACTAACTCCATGAACTTGCACAAATAGGGCAAAATGTTAGAGAATTTACACTTTTGTTAGTTTTTTGTAAAATGAAAACCCCGATAAATTCGCTAAAAATTCTTTTCATTTCGCTCGCTCTTTTGGTCTTGCTCGTGGAATGCTCGCAAGCACAGAATAGAGACACAGACGATATTGTGAATTGGAATGACGTCAATCTCATCTTGCCGTTAATCAAAGAAAAAGAAGCCGATAAAGTCTCGATAACCTTCAGCGGAGTTTTACGAATCGGTAGAAATCTAAAACGTCCAATAGATAAACGCATAGGTGCTAATCTGAACTATCGAATAAACAAACACTTCTCAACCAGTATCGGATACCTTTACAGGCGTTCCCGCCCAACTGAAAGGCCATCTCAACTTGAACATCGTTTAACTTTTGCTTTACTCGCTGAAAGAAAATGGAAACACTTTGCACTCAGAAACCGCCTTATGACGATGTATCAAATCCGCCAATCGAACTCGAACCTAATTGTTCAGCGAAACCGAGTTCAATTTTCCTTTCCCATCAGAAAAAACAAATCAGAGCTTTTCGCGCCGTTCATCACTGACGAAGTTTATTACGACTTCCGCACGAAAAGATTATTCCGAAACGACATTTTCATAGGAATTACAACAACATTCAGCAAAAAGCTCTCCGCTGATTTCTTTTACATAAAGCAAAATCTCTCATCAGGGCAAATAAAGGAAACAAACGGCTTTGGAATAAGTTTGAGAATCAGGCTAAAAAAATAGACCGAAACTTGGCAAAAAATGTGACTTTTCCAGCACTGGTTTCGTCTATGTGTTTGTAAGTTTGAAATCGAAGGAGCAAAAATTTATGAAAAAAATATTCGTTACAATAGCTTTGGTTTTGACTTCGATAATTCCTGCTTTCTCGCAAGCAAAGCAAATACCGGACTTCTCTGGCACATGGGAATTGGACGTTCAAAAGTCGAAACTCGATGCAAGAAGCAGAATCGAAGCGATGACAATCAAAGTTTCCCAAACACAGAAAGAATTGAAAGTTGAAACAAACACCAAACGTAAAGCCATTGACAATCCCGGTGCGCCGATGGGAAACCGTGCAGGTGGTGGTTTCGGAGCAATGAGCGATATGAATTTCACCTACTCACTCGACGGAAAAGAAACAAGCACTCAACAAGAAACTCCTTTCGGCGCTATGCCCGTTATCTTAAAAGCCGAATTCGATGAAAAAGAATCAAAACTGAAACTTACCCAAAAAAGAACGATTAACTCACCGATGGGAGAAGTTACAATTACCTTGAAGGAAACATGGCAACTTTCTCAAGACGGCAAAACCTTGATAATCAAAAGAGAATTGGAAACACCGCGAGGCTCAAATACTTCAGAATTAGTATTGCTAAAGAAAAGTTAAAAACTTAATCCTCGCTGTAGTTTTAGGGAAATTTCATTGACTCAGAAAAAGCGCTGAAATATAATTGAGCAATAGCGTAAGCCTTTTGCTTTTCTGCTGATTTTGTCATTTCCAAAGACAGGTAATCTGAAATCTAAAAATATTGTTCGATCAAGGCTAAATTCGAGTTGAAAAGAAAATGATAATCGGAATCTGTGGTGGAACTGGATCGGGAAAAACGACCATAGCAAGGAAAATCATAGAAACAGTTGGGCGTGACAAAGTCGCCTTGATAGCTCAAGACTCATACTATCGGAATCTTGCCGACATGCCGCTAGATGAAAGGCATCATGTAAATTTCGATCATCCTGATTCAATTGATAGTGAATTGCTGGCTAATCACATAAAAAAGCTCAGAATGGGCAAACCAATAGAAATGCCCATATACGATTTCAAAACTCACACAAGAAGCGACAAAACCGAAAGAATCGAACCAAAACCAGTTATCATAGTCGAAGGAATTCTGATTTTCGCCGAGCCGAAAATTCTGAAACTTCTTGATGTGAAAATCTACGTTGACACTCCCGACGATATTCGATTCATCCGCCGCTTACAGCGAGACATAAAAGAGCGTGGCAGAACCGTCGAATCTGTAATCGAGCAGTATTTTGCATCTGTTCGCCCGATGCATTTTGAATTTGTCGAACCTTCAAAAAGACATGCGGACATAATAATTCCCGAAGGCGGAAATACTGAGATAGGAATTGAACTTATCTGTAGCAAAATCAGAGAGAAAATTGAAGAAGAAACACAGGCTAAACAAATAGCTCCTTCAGCAGAGATTGCTTAATTTTTTCACCATACGGATATAAAGCTCTACGGCTTCCAGCAAATCTTTCTTCATGACATACTCGCCATCCGTATGCGCAACCAAGATTGAGCCAGGTCCTAAGAGCAGGGGCTTTCCCCAATTCGTCAGATGCGGTATGTCGGTTGTAAAACGCACAACCTTCTGACTAAAGCCGTCTAGAGCAAGCATCTTTACTGGTCTTGCTACGGTCATCACTTCGATTTCTCCTCGTCCACAAACGGCTTTTTCTAGAATCTCCAAAATGGGCTTTTCATCAGTCACTAAACGAATGTGCAAGCCTGCTTCTGCAAAAGGCGCAATGATATTGGTTTTCAAGCCACCCGAAATCGTGCCTATGTTAACGGTCGTCTCGCCAAAGAATTCATCACTTGGAAACTCGGTGTCTCTAATTGTCTGCAAAATATCCAAGAGTTTTTCTATCGCTGATTCACCCTCTTCGGGATATGCTGAATGAGCCGCTTTGCCTTTTGTTTTTATGAAAAGCCTAAGAGAACCTTTCGACCCTATAGCCAAATAGTTGTCGGTTGGCTCACCGTTAATCAAATACTCGCATTTTTGCGCTATCGGATGAAGGTTTGCCGCTTTAGCTCCCGTAGAGGATTGTTCTTCATCAACCGTGAACAAAAGTCCAATTTCTCTTATGCCTTCTTTTCGCAAAGTTTCTGCCGCAATGATCTGAGATGCAATTATTCCTTTAGCATCGCAAGCGCCGCGTCCGTAAATTTTTTCATCATCTTCCTGCGGCGGAATAAAAGGCGGCACAGTGTCCATGTGAGTAGAAAGAAAAATCTTCGGCGATTCGTCTAAATAGGCAATCACGTTGTTTTGAGTCTCCGAAACGCTTTGAAGCTCAACCTGCCAACCTAATGATTTCAAATAGTCCCGCAAAAAATAACCGATTCTTTCTTCTTGTCCCGAAACAGAAGGTATTTTCATCAACTCAATCGTCAATTCAAAAACATCCATAACCTAGCTTCTCCTTAGCTTTCTCGTAAATCTCATCAAAGTATTTTTCAAGACTTTCGTTGACTCCGCGCATTTCGTCAACAACTTGTTTTGCCCAGTTCACATATTCAATTTTCGTTTCGAGTGTCCAATTTTTCGGTGGCGACTCAATGATTGCACAAAGATTGCTTGTCTTATCGGCTATTTTGATTTGTTTAGCTCCTACGGAAAGTTTCGATGCCTTCTCGATTTGAAGTTTCTTTCTTAACTCTTTAGGTAAACCTTTATCGTCGGTAACTTCTTTGACGTAATCACAAACTTTTTGCCCAAAAAGACGCCTTATTTCCTCTTCAGTTGTGTCGGTGTCTTCGATCGTGTCGTGTAGAATTGCGGCTATGAGTATGTTTTCGTCTTTAACGCCACCAATTTTCACTAAAATTTCTGCCACTTCTAAGGGATGATTTATGTAAGGCTCTACTTCGTCTTTTCGCTTTTGATTCTTATGCTTGCGCGCCGCAAAAGCCACTGCTGAAATCAATTTCTCAAGCGAATTTTCACTTTGTGTTTTCTGATAATCCACAAGCGATATTATAGCTTTCTCAGTAATCAAGCCAGAATTCAAAGCTCTTCTACAGCGTTCTTGTCCTCGTAAAGCATAAATTTTGGAAAATAGTACTCTCAAGCGAAAATATAGTTGTCTCTTTCAGATGAAATTCACTCGTCGAGAAATTCTTGCAACGTTCTTAGGTTTGCCCTTCGCACTTCGAGCCTGCGAAAATCGTCCGAAACTAAACTTATCCAAAATAGAAGGCGAAATCGTCGGTGCTGATGTCTCATCAGGACACTTAATTCTTGAAGGTCTTAAAGGTGTTAATCCAGCTTTAGAAAACTGGGAGCAAAAGCGCGTTGTTATAGTAGGTGGTGGCATAGCAGGCTTGAGCGCGGCATGGAAATTGAAAAAGTTAGGATTTGATGATTTCTTGCTCTTGGAACTAGAAGGAAAAATTGGTGGAACATCTCAGAGCGGTGAAAATTCTTTCATAAAATATCCGTGGGGAGCACACTATCTACCCGTTCCTTTCAAAGAAAACCAAGAACTTGTAGGACTTCTTGAAGAAATGGATTTAGTCGAAGGTAGAGATGAAAATGGAGAAATTTTAATCAAGGAAGAGTTTCTCTGCCGTCAACCTGAAGAACGCATTTTCTACATGGGCAGATGGTATGAAGGGCTTTATTTACATGCTGGCGAAAGCGAAACCGACAAACAAGAACTTGAACGATTCCAACAAGAAATAAACTTTTGGATTGACTGGCGCGACTCAAAAGGAAAAAGAGCTTTCACGCTTCCGATAGCCGATTGTTCAGATGATGCCGAAGTTAACGATCTGGATAAAATATCCTTCGGCGAATGGCTCAGGAAAAAAGGTTTTTCATCAGAACGACTGATTTGGTATTGCGATTATGCCTGTCGAGATGATTACGGCTTGAAACTTGATGAAACTTCTGCATGGGCAGGGCTTTTTTATTTTTGTTCAAGAATCCGCAAAAGCGGACACGACTCACAACCTCTCATTGTTTTCCCAGAAGGCAATGGTCGGTTCGTTGATTACTTCTACTCAAAAATTACCGATAAAGTAAGGCTACATTCGCTCGTTGTTGAAATAATACCTAAAACAGACGGCGTTGACGTAATATATCTTGACACTAAACTTAAACAACTGCGCGGAATTCATGCCAAGAAGGTCATATTTTCTTCTCCGCTCTTCACGGCAAAGTATTTAATTCGCGACTTCAAACAGAACGAGCCTGAGTATTTAAGGCATTTCACGCACAATGCCTGGTTTGTCGCTAACTTGGTCTTGAAAGACCGTCCGAAACTTCGCTCTCCGAGAGACTTTCCGCTTGCTTGGGATAATGTTTTTTACGAAAGCCCATCACTCGGCTACGTCTGCGCAACTCACCAAAAAGGCATGGACTACGGGCCAACGGTTTTAACTTACTACTACCCGATGTGCGGTGAAAAAGACGGACGAACCAAATTATTTGCGCTAGATTGGAAAGAATTAGCAGACATAATCTTAACAGACATGGCGCGAGCACACGAAGATATTTACTCGCTTGTCGAAAGAATTGACATCATGCGCTGGGGACATGCAATGATTTCGCCTTACCCGAATTTTGTGCGCTCTAGCTTTATCAAGCAAGCTCAAAAACCCTTCCGAGAAATTTATTTTGCCCATTCAGACTTAAGCGGAGTCGCACTGCTTGAAGAAGCATTCTTTCACGGCACACGAACTGCGAAACAGGTCCTAGAGTCTCTCTCTGCAAGAACTTCCTAAACTTTTTGGTAGATTTTTACAAACCACTAGAATTTCTACTCTCTACGCTTTCGTGGCAAAATTTTTTCTATGCTTAAGGTTTTATCGGCCGCAGAAATGTATAATGTTGACAAGCTCACAACTTCTGAATACGGCATTCCTTCACTTCTGCTGATGGAAAATGCCGCCACATCAGTCGTCAGAGCGATAGAAGAAAATTTAGATACGCTCGAAAACAAAAAAATTTTGATTTTGTGTGGCAAGGGCAATAATGGCGGTGACGGTGCAACTTGCGCAAGACTTCTCTGGATGAAGGGAGCATCGGTCAAGGCGTTTCTATTCGGCAAAATCGAAGAAACTAAAGGCGATGCTAGAGTCAATTTCGAGATTTTAGCAAAACTTTCAGGTCTCAAGAATGATGACTTTGGAAACACAATCGAGTTTCATGACTCAGCCGTATTAAGCAAAATTTTTTTTGATGAACCTGATGTCATCGTTGATGCTCTCTTCGGCACGGGCCTTTCAAGACCTGTGGAAGGCGATTTGAAAAACCTAGTTTCCTTTTTGCTTGAATCGAAAACTTCTGGAACGCTTAAAAACAAACTGATTGTCTCGGTTGATTTACCTTCAGGACTGGATGCAGATAAACACTATCCGATAGGAGATTGCGTAAAAGCCGACCTAACGGTAACTTTCACTGCACCGAAACTAGCAAATGTGTTTCCACCAGCTTGCAATTACGGCGGAAGGCTTTATGTAGCAAATATCGGAAGCCCAAGCCAGTTGATTCAATCAGCGCAATCGCAAATTTTCTTAACTGAAAAAAGAGATGTTAAAAAATGGCTTGAAAAGACACAAGTTCGTCCGAATTCATACAAGAAAAGTCGCGGCAGATGCCTTATAGTTGCAGGCTCAGACGACTTTCCCGGAGCGGCCGCTCTTGCCGCTAATTCTTGCTTTATGGCCGGTGCTGGAATGGTCTGGCTTGCGGTTCCGAAAAGCACCAAAGAAACAATTGCCTCCAAGGTAAGAGATGAAGTCATAATCAGAACTCTGGAAGAAGTAAGTGGCTTCAAACCTGCCGTCACTTGGGAAGAGTTGGATTGCGTAGCCATTGGATGCGGGCTGAAAAACGACGAAAAAACGAAAAACCTTTTGATCGAGCTTGTAGAAAATCGAAAAACGCCCGTCGTTTTGGACGCTGAAGCATTAAATCTTCTTTCGCCTTTCGAGATTCAAGGCAATGAAACATTGCCTTTGATTTTGACTCCGCATATTGGAGAGTTCCGCAGACTCGTCGGGAAAAATTTGCAGGAAAACGAACGAATTGAAGCAGCCGCAAATTTTGCCGAAAAACACAAAGTTATTTTGGTTTTGAAAGGTCAGCGCAATTTGATTGCTCGTCCTGATGGAGTTGTAGCTATCAATCCTACAGGAAACGCAGGGATTTCAAGAGCTGGTGCAGGCGATACTCTGACAGGTATAATCGCAAGTTTCGTAGCGCAAACTTGCGCAGTAGTTGAATCTCCGAGCCTCGAAGATATGTTTGAAGCCGTGGCATCAGCTCTCTACGTGGCCGGATTAGCCGCAGAAATAGCGGCACAAAAGTTTTCAGACAGGCTCATGACACCTTACCAAGCTGTGAAATGCTTAAAACAAGCAATTGACCAAATACTTGCAAGTTAACATCAAAGGCTCTAGCTGATTTTGCTTTTTCAGGCATTTTTTTGAAATTCTTGTCTCAGAAAAACTCTTCTGCCTTTGATTTCAAGCTTATTCTCTGCGATAAGTTTTAAGGCCTCGACATAAAGTTGATGCTCATACTGAAGTATTCTATCGGCAAGCGTTTCGGGTGTATCGTCTTGCTTAACTTCAACGGCTCTCTGCAAAATTATAGGTCCGTGATCAAGTTCTTCATCAACGAAATGAACTGTGCATCCCGAAATTTTAACTCCATATTCAACGGCTTGCTTCTGCGCCTCTAAACCGGGAAAAGCTGGTAGCAAGCTCGGATGAATGTTAACTATCCGATTCGGGAAAGCATCAATAAAAACCTTCGACAAAAGCCGCATGTAACCTGCAAGGCAGACCAAATCAACTTCTCTTTTCTTCAATTCTTCCACGATTCTTGCATCGTGTTCTTCACGAGTTTGTTTTGCCTTTGGGATAATCAGAGTCTCGATCCCACGCTCTTTAGCCTTTTCTATTCCTGCCGCATTCGCCTTATCGCTTATTACGACCACTACTTCTGAATTCGGTATTTCACCTCTTTTGACTGCCTCAACTATAGCAACCATGTTTGACCCGCGCCCTGAAATCAAAATGCCAATCCTCATTTGCCCAAAATCTCCTTTATCGCATTTTCAAACACAACAAGTTTCTTCCTAGCTCTTTTAACACCTTCGTATTCTTCGGTGTAGCGCTGTAACAAAAGCCATAAGTCAACTTCAAGTTGAACCTTGCGAATTATCAATTTTCCGAGCGCAAGCGTTAATTTAGATGCATCGTTCGGGTTCATTGCACGAATTTTTTCGAGTTCTTTATTCATCAACTCAAGCTCATAGCGAGTTTCTTTAACCTTTGGCGAATCATCGGTAAACTCAACGAGCAAATCTTCCAAAGACGACTCTAGCTCAACTTTGCGAAGCAGAACTTCAGCATAAGCTGGCGAAGAAGTTATTGGATTAGAAATTTCACTCTTTTTGGGATTCTGTGTTTGAGAAAAGGCAGTTGTAGAAACAAACACAAAAAGCAAAATGAACCTCAATGACTTCATATCAAAGGCATTTTAGCCTCACGAATGACGAAAACAAAAATCAAAAAGCACTGAAAAATTCACAGAATTGTTGTCGGTAGTGAAACAGTCTCAGCGGAAGGCAAGAACTCCAAAATCCCACCGGAACGAAGCATAAAGGCTTCTACTTCTTCTTTTGGCATCGGCTTTGCGATCAAATATCCCTGCCCATAATCACAACCTAAAGAAAGCAAGGTTAGAAATTGCAAATCCTGCTCGATTCCTTCAGCGGTCAAGCTCATTTTCAAACTCTTACCCAATCCAATGATAGCTCGCAGAATTTGGAACCTTTCTGTATCTTCTGCATCTGTGACTATAAACGCGCGGTCTATTTTTATGTTGTCAAATGGCAAATGATAAAGCTGGCTAAGACTGGAATATCCAGTGCCGAAATCATCAATCGCAAGCAAAACGCCTGTCTGTTTTAGGCGATTCAAAACCGATGCTGAACTTTCCGGGCTTTCCATGGCGCTTGTTTCTGTTATTTCCAGTCTCAGATTAGAAGGATTCAAACCGGTTTTATTCAGTATTTCAGCTACCTCATCTGGTAAGGTTTCAAGCGCAAAGTGCATCGCAGAAAGATTAACGCTAACCGTAACATTCTTTTTGACCAACCCTTTTTCCTGCCATCGAACGAGCTGACTGCAACTTTCCGCCAAAATCCAGTTCGTCATTGGGATTATCAAGCCGGTTTTTTCAGCAATCGGGATGAACTCAGCAGGCGAAATAAAACCGCTCGGATGACGCCATCTTAAAAGAACCTCAAAGCCCACTATCTCTTTGCTTTTCAAGGAAACTATTGGCTGATAAAACAAAAGAAACTGGTTTTCTTCAAGAGCAACATTAAGACCTCTCTCTATTTGTGCCTCTCTCAAAAACCTCTCTCTAAGGTCTGAATCGAAAAACACAACCGGTGCGCCTGTTTCACGAGCTTCGTGCATTGCTATATCAGCATCGCGCAAAATATCTTCAGGCGTGTGGTGATCGGGCGAATATGCCGCAAAACCTATGTGTAATTTCGTTTGTATTTTGTGTCCTTGACGAATACGAAACGGATATTGTGTTAAGCTTTCGTGAATTTTAAGAGCTATTTCTCTTACCTTTTCAACCGATAAAATATCACTGATGATAACACCAAACTCATCACCACCAATTCTGACAACCGTATCCTCAAGGCTTACAACTCTCATTATTCTTCTTGCAACCAGCCTTAACACCTTATCGCCTACGGTGTGTCCGTAATAGTCGTTGATTTTCTTAAAATCTTTCAAGTCCATGAACAAAACATAGAACTTTGCCCGCGGATTATTTCGGCAAAGCTGTAAAAGAAAATCTAATTTCTCGACTAAAAATGCTCGATTGCAAAGGTTTGTCAGCGGATCATGAAGCGACGCATTGCGAAATTTGTCTGACTCTATGAGAATTTCCTCATTTAGCTTTTGGAGTGATTCTATCTCGTTTGACAATTCGTTTTTTTCCGACTCAAGCCGATGAATCTCACTCTGAAACTCCGAAAATTTTGCCTCAAGACGTGCCTTTTCGGCAATTAAATTGGACTTTTCAGAAATCAATTTATTATTTTCCGACTCGATTGCGGAAAGCTTTTTTTTCAATTCATCAAGATTTTCCTGAAGTTTAAGTCTTGCATCCCGTTCCTCTTTGAGATTGCTGTTTTTCCGAAACAAACTTATAAAAACAAGTGCCAAACTAGAAAAAAGAAGGAATAAAAGAGCAAATAAAATGTAATCCACTAAAGGATAAGTAAACAACGACTTTACAGTTATAAGCACAAGACAAATCAAGCAAAACAAACTTAGTAGCTTTTCTCCGATTTCGGATTGAAGCATAAGAACCGAAAGCTCATGAATCAAGGCATTTTGATTGTCGCTCTGAACAATGATACACCACTTGCGGCGAGAAAATCCAATTTTTTCGTTGTTGAGCAGTTTTTTATTTACAGTGGTGTAGCGTAACGAAGCTAGAAACGTTGAAGCAACAGCAAAAAAGACTTTTATTTATACAGCGACGCAGCGTGACGAAGGCTCTTAACCGCTTCAGGCAAAATTTCTAGAACATAATCTACGTCTTCTTCTGTGTTGAATTTACCAAAGCTAAAGCGTAAAGACTCGCGGGCTTCGGTTTCACTTCTACCTAAAGCTAGAAGAACTGGTGACGGTTCGACTCTGCCTGAACTGCAAGCTGATCCCGTAGAAACAGCTATCCCGTGCATATCGAGATTTATCAGAAGTCCCTCTCCCAAAGCTCCGCAAAAAGTGATGTTTGAAATGTGTGGTAAACGGTTTTCCCTCGAACCATTGAAAACTATGTCTGGGATTCTCTCCTTTAACTGCGATTCAAACTTATCGCGCAAAGATTTGAGACGAAAATAACTGCGTGGCAAATCCCGCTTTGCTATTTCACAAGCCTTGCCTAAAGCGACTATGCCGGGGACATTTTCGGTTCCGCCTCGTCTTTCTCTTTCTTGATGCCCGCCTATGTTTTGCCTTCTTATCCGCACCGAGCGCCGAATGTAAAGCGCGCCAACTCCTTTCGGAGCATACATTTTATGGGCTGAAATGGAAAGCAAATCACACTTTATCTGTTCAACATCAATCGGAATTTTGCCGACTGCTTGCACTGCGTCTGTGTGAAACCAAATTTTTTGTCCTCTTTGTCGCAATTCGGTTATAAAATTCCCGATTTGCTCAATCGGCTGAATTGTCCCGATTTCGTTATTTGCCGCCATTATTGTTACCAAAATTGTGTCATTGCGGACTGCCTCTTTCAGGTCTTCCAGCCGAATGATCCCATCACTGCAAACCGGCAAATATGTTACTTCGTAGCCTCTGCTTTCTAAGTCAATGCAAACTTCTTTGACCGCTGGATGCTCAATTTGACTTGTGATTATGTGCCTGCCGTATTGTTGATTGGCTTCAACAAAACCACGAATGGCTAAGTTGTTCGCTTCTGTCCCGCCAGATGTAAAAACTATTTCCGCAGGATGTGCATTTATCAATTCGGCTACTTGATGCCTAGCCCGATCAACCGCTGCCCTTGCTCTCTGTCCGAAAAAATGAATGCTCGAAGCGTTTCCAAAATCTTCGCAAAAGTAAGGCATCATCGCTTCGAGAACTTCCTTGTCTATGGGAGTTGTAGCGGAATTATCTAGATAAACACGCCTTAAGACCTTCACAAACGTTTTATAGCACAACCAAACATAGTTTCTCAAAATCACAAATCCAGAAAAATAGATAGCTTCTTTATGGACTTGCTTAAGCTTTGCAGGCAGAGTAAATTGGAAATAAGACCAATTTGGAGCAAAAGTCATGGATTTTGCGACTAAAGAAATTTTGAAAAGATATGCAAAACTAGTTGTCGGGAGACCGATTTCGCCAATATTTTTGAATATTCTCGTTACAAGCGTTTGCGACATGCGATGCACGCATTGCTTTTTCACTGAAGAACTCGACGACCGCGCCCGCAAAAAATTCCAAATGAAAACCGAAGAAATCATCAAAATTTCCGAAACTCTAGGTGGAAATTTAGGCGTGCTAGTTATTGCTGGTGGAGAACCTTTCACACGGAAAGATTTGCCCGAAATAGTGCGTGCTTTTTATGAAAACAATCGGCTTGAATCAGTTTATCTGATGACCAACGGACAAATTCATCAAAGAATCTTTCCCGACGTTACGAGAATTCTAGAAGATTGTCCGAACTTGAATGTTGCAGTTGCAATAGGAATTGACGGTTTGAAGGAAGAACATGAAAAAATTCGACGCAAGCCCGGCTCATGGGATAAGGCAATCCACACAGCACGAACACTACAGCAAATGAAGCGAGAACAATTCCCGCGGCTTGATATTCAAACCTGCACATGCGTTATGAGATCAAATCAAGACCGGATATTCGAGTGGTATGATTTCCTCAAGTATGAGCTAAAACCCGATAAAATCAATATCAACTACATTCGTCCGCCTTCAGCCGATCCAAGCGAATTAGAATTCGACCATGAACGCTATGCTAAACTCGCAAAAATGATTCTGGAAGATACAAAAAACGCAGTAATAAAGAATAACTACGTCGGTGAAGCCGGGTTTTTCAAAGCGGCTGTCGATATTTACATGCACGATCTTATAGCCAAAACAAAAGAAGAAAACAAAGCTCAACTTCGCTGTTACGCGGGAAGCGCAGGAGCTGTGATTTACGACAATGGCGATCTTTCGTCTTGCGAAAATAAATCAGTTGTGCTGAACTTGCGTGACTATGACTGGGACTTTCAAGCTGCATGGCAATCTGAACTGATGAAAGAGCGGCGGAAAGAAGTTGCAAACGGATGCTTCTGCACTCATGAATCAAATTGCTACTATCCAAGCCTACCTTTCAACATGAAGCATTTGGTTCAAATAAAGAGACTGGAAAGACAAATGAAAAAAGCGGCTTCAAAGCTCGAAGAGCATAAGCTTGAAACAATTACGGCTAAGGCATGTTAGCTTCATTCGTAAATATGCGTGAAGAGATGGATTCGCTGAAAGCACCTAAAATCCTGATAGTTTCTTCAGATACAGGTGGCGGGCATCGCTCCGCGGCAAAAGCCATAGCCGATGGTTTGGAGAGATTTTGGAATAGCCAATCTTTTGCTATACGCATAATCAGAGGTTTAGAAGAAGCTCATCATGTTACGGAAAAACTCGCAAGGCTTTATAATTGGCTTTTAAGAAACAAACAGCATTGGGTTAAATATCTCTACTGGGCAGTCAACAAAATCCGTCCTGAAACGAGAGATTTTTTCTACAAGCTCTGTTTTAATTACATCAAACAGCTTTTTGACAAATGGTGTCCGCATCTGATTATCAATGTTCATCCGCTTACACAGCATTTTTTGGTTAGGTTTCTCAAAGAATTCAATTTGATTGATAAAATCCCGATTGTAACGGTTGTCACTGATCCGTGCTATGGTTTTTGGAAAGGCTGGGCTTGCGAAGACATATCTCTTTATCTTGTCGCCAATGAAGATGCTCGCCAGCAACTGATTGATTACGGCATTAAGCCTGAAAAAATAAAAATCGTTGGGATGCCGGTTCATCCGAAATTTCACGAAGTCACCGAACAAGAAGCAAAAGAAGTAAGAAAAACATTTGGTTTAGACCCAAACAAGTTTACGGTGTTCGTAAACGCTGGTTGGATAGGTGGCGGCAATATCCCGAAAATTTTTCGAGAGCTTGTGCGTGGAGAATTGAACATCCAGGCGGTTTTTCTGGCAGGTAAGAACGAGGAACTCAAACAAGAAGCCGAAAAGCTGGCAAAACAAGCTAAATTTCCAGTAAAGGTCATTGGTTATTCAGATGAAATCGAAAAATTGATGCAGGCAGCCGACTTGATGATAAGCAAGCTCGGCGGTTTAACGACATTCGAGGCGCTTGCTTGTCGCCTTCCGATAATCGCAGATGCAATAACCCCGCCGATGCCTCAAGAAGCCGGGACTGCTAAACTAATCGCTCAAAAAGGTGCTGGGATTTTGCTACGAAGGGCTTCTGACATTGTCCCGACAATAAAATCACTGCTAGAAGACTCAAAAAAATACGCTGCCATGAAACTTGCAACTGAAAAACTTTCTATTCAGAACTCGACTCAAAAGATTATCGAGGAAATAGTTTCGTTTCTACCAGAAAATCGCTCTACTCAAGTCAACACAAAAGCAACTGCTTCCTAAAGCAAGATCGCATTTCGTAACTTGTCTGTTTTTCTTATTTTTATTAACCTTATTCTTTGCTCTAAAACTCTCTCGAAGGAGACTTCAACGTGAGTCTGTTGTTAGAAGGAAAAAGAGCGTTCGTATCAGGTGGAACAAGAGGAATAGGCGCAGCAATTTGTGAAGTATTTGCACGTGAAGGAGCGGACGTAGCTTTTAACTATCATTCTTCAGACGATCTAGCGGCAAAAGTAAAAGCGAAGATAGAATCTTACGGTCGCCGAGCCATGGCTTTTAAGGTATCGGTTACCGATAGAGTCGGAATGAAACGAATTGCAAGAGAGATAAAAGAAGCATGGGGAGCGATAAACATTTTGGTTAACAATGCCGCAGTTAACAAAGCAGACAATTTTGCTACCACAACTGATAAGTCGTGGGATTGGATCATAGATACAAACGTTAATAGCCTTTTTGCCGTAACAAAGCCGTTTTACAAACAGATGATTCGAGAAAGAGTCGGCTCGATTTTGAACATAACTTCTGTGGGAGCAATTCGATCACTACCTACATCGGTTCACTACGCAACATCGAAGGCGGCAGTAATAGGATTTACGAAATGCCTAGCTCGCGAAGCCGCTAACTTCGGAATTACGGTTAATGCAATCGCTGCTGGCATCTTCGATACGGAATTAGCTCATGCTTTACCAAAAAGATTGCTGGAAATGCATGATTTCTGGGTTTCTAAAGGCAGAATGGGAAATCCGTTTGAGCTAGCTGAATTCGCCGCATTTTTGGTAAGTGATCGAAACTCCTTCATGAATGGCGAAGTTGTCATCATTGACGGTGGCGCCGTTACATAAGTTTTTCCCAAAGCTCTATCTTGAACCAGAGATTTCTCTTCAATATCGGCATCTGGCAAAATGTTTATGTGAAGCTATTTCTGAAAATCCTAAGCCTGAAAATAATTTGTCTGCTTCTCCTTGTAGGAACAGCGCTTTCGCAGTCGGATTTTTCTATAGACAAATCGCCACTACCACCACCGACTTCGCCTGTAATGGATTATGTTGGCATTCTTGATGAAGCAACGAAAAAATCACTAGAAAAACGCATAATCGAATTCCGAGACAGCACAAATCCAAGCGTGGAGATAGCTGTTTGCATAGTTCCTACAACTGGCGGTCGCGATATTTTTGAATACTCTTTAGCAGTCGCAAGAGGCTGGGGAATCGGCTCTAAAGAAGATGATAATCCTTCACTTCTGCTTTTTATTGCGTTCAATGATCGTAAATACTTCACCCAAATCAGCAGGGACCTAGAAGATGAACTTCCCGACAGTCTTGTTGGACAGATTCAGCGCCAAAAGTTAGTGCCTGCTTTTCGCCAGCAAAACTACTCAAAAGGCATTGTTGACACAATAGAAGCCTACATGGCAGTTATCAAATCCAAGCAAAGCGGCCAAGTAAACTTAACCCAAGAAAGGAAACAAGAAAAACACCAATCTTCCTTCAGGATAAGCCCTTCGCTCATAGCATTTTTTGTATGCACTTTTTTACCGCTGATTTTCTTTCTATTATCGCTTGCCAGCGCAAGCAGAGGTTACTCGAAAAAAAGGCGAGGCTACAGAAAAAGCGATGACCTACCACCCTTTCCAATAATTTTTTGGGGTGGTGGTTCGTCAAGTGGTTCAGCATGGAGCGATAGCGACGGAGGCTCTTCGTGGGGAGATTGGGGCGGATTCGGCGGTGGCGGTGATTTTGGCGGCGGTGGTGCCGGCGGTGATTGGTGATTTTACAAAGCTCTAAAATCATAAACAGGGACATTCAAAAATGACATCAAGAAAACAAGAACTTGAATCTTTCATCGAAGACTTAACCAAAGCTCACAAGGAGAATTTGGTTTCCGTGATTCTTTACGGCTCAGCCGCTACTGGAGACTTTCAGGAAAACATATCTGATTACGATCTTCTTGTTGTTTTGCGCCATATAACTCCGAAAGATTTAACAGATGCCTATGTAGCGGCAAGAGAATGGCAAAAAATGGGACATCGTCTCCCTGTTTATCTAACCGCTTCTGAGCTTAAAGATGCGGCGGACGTCTTTCCAATCGAGTATTACCAGATGAAGAAAGCCCATATCGTCCTGTTCGGCAAAGACATCTTGTCAGAGGTTCAAATTTCTGATGAAAACCTACGACATCAGATTGAATATGAACTTAGAGGAAAACTTATAAGACTTCGCAGACTTTACATACCCGCTTGCAACAATGCTGAGAAACTCTCCGAGATAATGGTTAAGAGTTTCTCAAACTTTATAGCACTGTTTCGCGCCGTGTTATCTCTCCACAAAATAGAAACTCCTCAAACAAAATCAGCCGTCATCAATAGCATGGCGCAACATTTCAAAATAAATCCAAATCCGTTTATGAAAATTCTTGAAATCAGGGAAAATGGCATCCAATCAAATTTTGACGCAATTAAAGCTAATGAACTTTTTACACAATACATAGCTGAGATCGAGAAAGTCATTGAGTTAGTTGACAAAGCCTGAAGGATCGAAAAGCTTTTTCTTTTTTTTCATGCGAACAGATATAATCGTTTTCGAGGGTTACAATTTATGAAGAAACTATTCTTGCTGATTGCTTTGTTTTGTTTGGCTTCAGTGCTTAGTGGTTGTGGCTATAACACGCTGGTTGCTCAACAGCAAAAAGTTAAGGCTAAATGGAGTAATGTTGAGGTTCAACTCCAGCGAAGAGCCGATTTAATTCCGAATCTGGTAAAGGCGGCTCAAATGTCGGCTGTGCAAGAACAAGAAGTTTTTGGGCAAATAGCAGAAGCACGTTCTAAGCTTCTGAATACGCTTCAAGCGGCACCAAGCGAAGAAAAAACTCCCGAACAAAAGCAAGCTGTCATCGAAGCGGCAAATACCTTCGGCGGGACAATCGGAAGACTTTTGATGCTTCAAGAACAGTATCCTCAACTAAGATCAAATGAACTCTTCATGAACTTGCAGTATGAGCTTGCAGGAACAGAAAACAGAATAGCAGTTGCTAGAACCGACTACAATAACGCGGTTCAAGAATATAACACTTCGTTAAACCAGTTTCCGACCTTGATAACAGCGAAGATTTTTGGGTTCAAAGAAGAGCCTCTTTTCCGAGCGCAAGAAGGTGCACAAAGCGTTCCTTCGTTACCTGATCCAAATTCTCTTAGAAAGAGCAATTAGACTTATGGAAGAAAAAAGCACTGAAATAACAAAAACATTCTTCGTTCGATGTCGCTACTGCGGACAGAAAAACCAAGTTCGTGAAGATTACAAAAACAATCAGGCAATTTGCGGGCGTTGTAGATTGCCTCTGTCGAATGAACCTCACAAGAAATTTGCAAACCTTAGCAAACACGATTACATTCATCCGCTTGATAGCCGCGCTCTCGCCGCCCTGCGCGCAATTCCGGGCATAGATTCAGCGCTAAAAAAACTCCTTGAAATTACAGGTGAATCAGCGATCAGGGTTTTATTTACAGCAAGCGCAATCAAAGTCACTCCCAAGCAATGCCCCGACTTGTATGCAAAATTGCAAGTTGCTTGCACAACATTAGGCGTTCCGATGCCTGAGCTTTTTATTCAACAGAATCCTGTTGCAAATGCTTTCACTGGTGGTGTCGAGAAACCGATAATAGTGCTTCATTCGAGTTTGATCGAAAGACTGAACGACGAAGAAGTGCTGGCAGTTATTGCTCACGAAGTCGGGCATATACACGCTGAGCACGTTCTTTACTTAACAGCCGCTCAACTAATCATGGCGGCGGCGCAAATACCGCTAGCTTCGCTTCCAATCGCAGGTATTATCAAAGAACTTCTAACTGCCGCTATGCGCGGTGCTCTTCTGGCTTGGATGCGACGAGCAGAGCTTTCATGCGATAGAGCAGCGCTTTTGGTCACTCAAAATCCTCATGTAATTGGACGAACGATGATGAAACTCTGCGGCGGCACATTTGCCTCAAAAGTTGATTACGATCTCTTTCTCGAACAAGCTAGAGAATTTCAGAAAAACTACGACGAAAAATGGCTTGATAAATTCTGGGCTGACGTCATCAATGCAGGTCTTACTCATCCATTCCCTGTTTGGCGTGTCTCTGAGATTCTCAAGTGGACTGAAAGCGGTGAATACGAAAGATTATTGAAAACAAAGTAGAGCGCTGTGAAATAAAACTTCAAGACACCTCACGAAACCGTCAAAGTCGCCTTCTGCAAAAAAGAAAGAAATTCGGATAGTTCTGCTGGTAAATCACAACTAAAACTTAACCTGCGCCCTGTTACAGGATGATTGAATTCTAATCTCGCCGAATGCAAAAAGAAACGATTGAGCTTTGCAATCGCTTGTTTTATTTGCTGATTTGCAACCGTTTTATCTCGCCCTGAGTTGTAGAGCCTATCACCAACAATCGGATGCCCAATGTAAGCCAGATGAACTCTGATTTGGTGAGTTCTACCTGTTTTAGGCTCAACCTCCAAAAGTGTAAATTTCTCATATCTTCTCAAAACTCTCCAAAACGATAAAGCACTTCTACCACCTTGTGTTGTAACCTTCATCTTTAGCCGATTTTTTCTATCGCGCCCAATCGGCGCATCAATTTTACCTGATTCCTGCTCAACCGCTCCGTGAACCAATGCAATGTATTGTTTGAAAACCTCACGATTTTGAAACTGCGCTGAGAGTTTTTCCTGCACTTCCTGTGACTTTGCAACAACCATAAGACCCGATGTTTCCTTGTCGAGACGATGAACAATTCCGACTCTATTTGAACCATCAACATTTTCAAGGTTGAAATGCCACGCAATCGCATTTGCAAGCGTTCCGCTGTGAACACCTGCTCCCGGATGCACAACCATTCCTGAAGGTTTATTCACAACTGCAAGAAACTCATCTTCAAAAACAATCTCTATCGGTATAGCTTCTGGCTTAAATGAAGTAGCAGGAAGCTCCGTTAGTTCAACTTCAATGACGTCATCCTTGCGAATTTTATAAGAAGGCTTACTCTCAGACGAATTAACCAAAACATCGCCTTCGGTTATCAGCTTTTTAAGTCTCGCTCGTGACCAACCTTCGATTTTATCAGCCAGAAAAATATCAAGCCGTTTTCCTACATCCGATTCTTCCGGACTAAGAATGATGTGGTTTTCTTCCAAAAGTCTCATCTTGCTTCAGATGACTTTATCTTGATAATCATAAAGGCAATCGCTACTAAAGCAACAATAAGACTTATGATTTGCGAAGTCGAAAGACCAGTCAGAGTAGTCAATCCGAAAAGATCGCCGCGTGGATCGTCTCTGAAGAATTCTATTGTGAATCGAACAATCGGATAGAGGATTGCGTAAGCAATAAGGATTTGGCCATCAAATTTTTTCCTTCGATGAAGCCATAGCAAAAACAGAAAAACTAAAAGCATTGCGAAAGATTCATAGAGCTGTGTAGGATGCAAATACAAATCAGAACCATCAGGGCCATAAATTGGAACTCCCGTGTATTCGTGAGCTTTTTCGCCGAAGTGAACTCCCCAAGGAAGGTTTGTAGCTTTTCCCCAACAGCAACCAGCCGCAAAGCATCCTTGTCGCCCAACTGCCTGCCCAAGCGCAACAGCAGGTGCAAAAGCATCGGCAACTTTCCAAAACGACAGTTTGTAAAGTTGTATCAAAAAGATTAAAGTTAATACGCCACCAATAAAACCTCCGTAGTAAACCCCGCCAGAACGCAAAAAATCAAGCGAAAATATTGAAGAAAAATCACGGCTGAAGTTTTCATCAACAAATATCATTAGAATCTTTGAGCCAAGCAGACCACCGATTACCGTCCAAAGCCCTAAGTCGTAAATTCTTTCACGTGGTAAACCGTCTTTTGAAGCAAGCCGTGCCGCTACAAAAAGCGCAAGTAAAATACCTACAGCAAGCAAAACTCCGTAAGTGTGAATTGGGAAATTCCCAATGCGAATCAATTCAGGATACATTGTTTTTAAGCTCCTGCCTGTTAGAAAAGATTGTGTCTATCATTAGAAGTATCACTCCCGCAACGATAGCAGTATCGGCAACATTGAAAGTTGGATAATGCCACGAGCCGATGTAGAAATCAATGAAATCTATCACAAAACCGAATCTAATTCGATCGGTTACGTTGCCAGCGATTCCGCCCAGAATTAACGCCAAAGCACCGAGTAAACGATCATTTGAACGAGGAACGCGCCAAAAGTAATACAAAACCAAAGTAGCGGCTAGAACGCCCACCGACGAAAGCGCCCACCTTCCCGTCTCGCCATAATCATCAAGCATGGAAAAAGCAATCCCGGTATTTTGAGCATAACTAAAATTTAGAAACCCCGGAATAACCTCCATGTCACCACCAAAACGAAGCCTGCGAACAGCCCATGCCTTCGTCGTCTGATCGAGCATGAATACAGCAAACGCCACAAAAAGATACGCCAATTTCCAGAGAAAAACTTTTCTGTCTAGCATCTTTCTAAAACCTTGATTGTATCATCAATTCTTGCAAGCCGATACTTTTGCCTGGTGTTCAACCAGAAAAACTCTTTGACACATTGCTCAGTGAATTATCTGAAGACGTTGGGCTTTATCTGAAGAGAAATCTTTTACTGAAAGCTCAAACAAAAATAAAAGGACTGCCGTTTTCGGAGATGAAGGATCGCAAACTTCCAAAAACGGCAGTCTTTCAGGTGGGATTTTACCTTTGTCCGCTTATTCCCGCAGCAAGTTTGCCGATCAATGTAAACAATGGTAAATACATTGCGATAACTATTCCGCCAATCGTAACACCCAAAAATACTATCAAAAGCGGTTCAATCAAAGAAAGCATATCAGCTATAGCGGCGTCAACTTCTTCTTCGTAGAAATCTGCTACCTTCGTCAGCATTGCATCCAAAGCACCTGTCTTTTCGCCAACTTCTGTCATTTGAACTACCATGTGCGGGAAAACCCCAGAAGCTCTCATGGGATCGGTAAATGTTTCACCCCGCTCTACGCCGCTACGGATTTTCATAACTGCATCTTCTATCACAACGTTTCCCGTTGTCCTTGCAGTTATGTCAAGTGCTTGAAGGATAGGCACACCGGAAGCTAGAAGTGTCGAAAGAATTCTTGAAAACCTTGCTACGGCTATTTTCCTTAAAACCTCGCCAAAAATGGGAAGTTTCAAAAGGAGTGAGTCAATATTCCAGCGTCCTTTTGGGGTTTTGTAGTAATAGCGAATACCTACGACGCTAGCAATCAACAAAAGTAGCAAAGCTAAACCGCCCCAACCAGCTAGAAAGCGACTTATGCCTATAACTATTCTGGTTGGTAGGGGAAGCATTTCACCAGGTCCTAACAAGCCGAGAAAGATTTGCTCGAATTGCGGTATGACAAAGATCATGATTATAGCAACTGCCACGATTGCTATAACCACTACTGCCGCAGGATAAACCAGAGCCGAAATAATGCTTCTTTTCAGCTTTACGACCTTTTCGATCAGCGTTGCTAAGCGTTGCAAAATTATGTCTAGAACACCGCCTGTTTCGCCCGCTTTTATCATCGAAGTATAAAGCTGATCGAAAACTCTGGGGTGTTTCTCCATTGCGGCATAAAGCGTTGAACCTTCCTCTACGCTTTGCCGAACTTGACTTATAACTTCTTTGAAAAACGGATTCTTTTGTTGTGTTGCTAGAGTCTCCAAGCACTGATTCAGTGGAAGTCCAGCATCAATCATCACTGAAAACTGCCTTGTAAATACCGCTAACTCTTTTCCTTTTACTTTCTTTTTTGTGCCAAGTTTCGGAATGCTAAATTCACGTCCCTTTTCTGAAACCTGTGTTACGATTATTTGCTCTCTACGAAGAATAGCTCGGAGTTCATTTTGATCTCGCGCTTCTCTTTCACCAGTGACTAATTCATTTAAGCGATTTCGACCTTTATAGACGTATGTAGGCATGTTTCTCCTCCCTTATGTTTTGTTTATAGGTGGACGCACGCCAATAGGCCGGGGTTGGGCGTATGGTGAAGGATGCGTTCCGTAAGATTGAACCACACCAACACCACGCTCTATAAGCTCTTTAAGTTCATCTGGATTTGATGAACGCGACATGGCTGTCTCTAATGTAATGAGTCGTTTGTGATAAAGTGTCGCTAAAGATTGATTGAGAGTCTGCATGCCGTATTTTTCTTGTCCGGCTTGCATCATGGAGTAAATCTGGTGGATTTTATCTTCACGGATAAGGTTGCGAATAGCGGAATTAGGCACAAGTATTTCAAGAGCAAGAACTCGCCCATCACCACTCGCCTTCGGCAGCAACGTCTGACATAAAATACCTTCCAGAACCATTGAAAGCTGAACTCGGATTTGCGCTTGCTGTTCGGCTGGGAAAACATCAATAATACGGTTGATTGTAGAAGCGGCACTGTTTGTGTGTAGAGTGGCAAAGGTAAGATGCCCGGTTTCTGCAATCCTCAATGCAAGCTCGATAGTTTCAAGATCACGCATTTCGCCAACGAGAACCACGTCCGGGTCTTCTCTAAGAGCTGAACGCAAGGCATTTGCAAAGCTTTTCGTATCAGAACCTACTTCACGTTGATTGACTATACAATTTTTGTGTGTATGCAAAAACTCTATTGGGTCTTCGATTGTCAAAATGTGCTCATGGCGCTCACGATTTATCTTGTCAATCATGGTCGCCAGAGTTGTTGATTTACCAGAGCCAGTCGGTCCTGTTACGAGAATTAACCCTCTCGGTTTCTTGCAAAGGTCTGCTACAACAGGCGGAAGTCCTAACTCTTCAAACGATTTAATTTCATAAGGTATGGCACGAAAAACAGCACCTACTGCGCCTTTCTGATTAAACAAATTGACCCTAAATCTTGAAAGCCCTCTTAAACCAAATGAAAAGTCTAGCTCGAGGTTTTCTTCAAACTTGTGCTTCTGAGCGTCTGTTAGAACAGAATAAGCTAGTGCCTTTGTTTGAGCCGCAGTCAAGGGTGGATACTCGGTAAGAGGCTTCAAAGAACCATGCACCCTAACCTGCGGTGGTGAGTTCGTTGTTATATGAAGGTCTGAGCCTCCCATTTCCAGCAATTTCTTCAAAAGCTCAGGCAAGGTAACCTGGCTTTCCACCGACACTTTCACATCTGTTTTGTTTTCAATCATAACACTACCTCAACTTAAAGAATCTTTTGAATTTTTACGAAACTGGCTTTAATTGCAAACCCACAGTTTATCCGATGCTTCCGATCAACATCTCGGCATGCTGCAAGAAACTTTCTTCTGGAGCAGAATTATCTCAACCCTGCCCTTTCTGATCTACCAAAGTTCGCCAGAACCTTTTCAGTTGCTTCGGCTATCTTATCCGAAGTTTCAAGAGGTGAAGTAGTAGCTAGTTGGTAAATTTTTCCATCAACTTCAGTAAAGTAAAACATTCTTGAGAAAGATGCTCCTTTGGAATTTTCAGATTGTGCCACCACTACAAAAACTTTCCTACCATTTATTTCTTTCTGGTAGTCATTGACTATCCAGCCTTGTTCACGCATCATTCGGTCGATTACTATCCTTCTCAAAGCGCTCAGTTCAACTCCTGCCAAGGTTTTGTTTCTTTTCCAACCATTTTCCGGTTTAGCAAATCCCACTAAGGTGAAAGATGCCGTTCCGAAATTGCTTCCTGTCTCATCACCCACGATATAGACAATCTCATTGTTGTTGCTAGACACAGTTCTTTGCCATCCTCTTGGCAGAGGATCACCATTCGGCAGAAGCTGTGGAACAACAGCAAAATTTGTAGGCGTGGATTTTGAGTTTATTGTGCCACTAGAAACTTTCGCAACGGTTCTCTGTTTCCTCGCTTTTGCTAGCTTTGCCTGTCTAGCCTTAAGGGCTTTCTTACGCAAAGCAAGTTGACGTTGACGTTTTTGCTTTTGTTTATACCACTTCCACCAAGCCTTTGAATACTTTTTCACTTTCTTTTTCTTCTTTTTCTTCTTGTAATAACCTTTCTTAGGTCCTGCCTCTGCAAATTCTGTGGTCAAGGAAATTACACTTCCCATTGACACAAGCAGGGCTAATGACAAAATAATTGCTCTTAGTAACATACCAACGCCTCCTTTGAGATTTGTTTTTAAAGAACAGTTTCACGCACAACTTCCTCTATAGTTGTGATGCCTTCTCTTATTTTGTAAAGCCCCGATTCACGCAGAGTTATCATCCCATTCTCGATAGCTTTGCGCTTCAGTTCCATAGCAGTAGCACCAATAACCACCAACTCTCTAAGCTCGTCGTTCATTTCCATCACTTCGTAAAGTCCTATACGTCCCTTGTAACCCGTTCCGTTACAAACCTTGCATCCTACGCCATGATAAACTTTTATGGTATGTGCTTCTTCTTCGGAAAATCCAATACTCATTAAAACTTCAGGTGTAACTTTAGCTTCTTCTTTACAATTTGTGCAAATTCTTCGGACAAGACGCTGGGCTTGAATTACGTTTATAGAAGTCGCCACCAGATAAGGTTCGATACCCATGTTAACAAGTCGAGAAATAGTCGAAGGCGCATCATTCGTGTGCAAAGTTGAAAGAACTAGATGGCCTGTTAACGCGGCTTTAATCGCTATTTCAGCAGTTTCAAAATCACGGATTTCACCAACCAATATAATGTTTGGGTCTTGACGCAAAAACGCTCTTAGAGCAGATGCAAAGGTTAACCCTATCTGTTCCTTTATCTGCACCTGATTTATTCCGGGCAAATTAAACTCAACAGGGTCTTCTGCTGTCATTATGTTAGTTTCTGGCGTATTTAGAGCTTGCAAAGCTGAATAAAGAGTATTTGTCTTTCCCGACCCGGTGGGCCCTGTTACGAGTACCATTCCGTAAGGCTTTTGTATGTTTCTCTTGAAAATCTCTAGGCTCTGCGGCTCAAACCCCAATTTAGTCATGTCTAACATCAACTTACTCTTATCAAGTAGTCTCATCACTACTTTTTCACCGAAAAGAGTTGGAAGGGTAGAGACGCGCAAATCTAGCTCTCGAGAACGATTATCAATTTTCATTCTTATTTTGATTCTTCCATCCTGAGGTAACCGCTTTTCAGATATGTCGAGCTTAGCCATTATCTTCAATCTTGAAACCAAAGCGTCTCTAACCTTTAGTGGCGGATGCATTATGTCATGCAAAACGCCATCAATGCGAAAGCGAATTCTTAAATCTTTCTCATAAGGCTCAATGTGTATATCCGAAGCTCCTCTTCTGACTGCGTCAACTATCAATACATTTGCCAACTTGACGATTGAGGAATCTTCACTTTCCTCCATGAGCTTCGTTACATCTATTTCCTCGTTCTCATCACTCACAAATTCAAGACTTTCTTTTTCCTGACCTTCAAATCTAAGTATGTCAACAGATACTCCTAGCTCTTCTTCGGAAATTCCGCTTTCCTTCGCTCCATTTCCTCTAGGGCTGACATCTAAAGCCTCAGTTGGTTTGAAATCAAATTTTTCGAGTTCAAACTCTTCAATACGCTGGATTTCTTTTGAAACGTAATATCGCTCAATAGCCTTATTTATAGAAGCCTCCATAGCTATAACAGGCTCTATATTCAAGCCTGTCATAAACTTTATGTCATCTAAAGCAAAAACATTTGTAGGATCGGCCATTGCCAAAACCAGTGTCGCCCCTTTTCTGCTAACCGGGATAACCATGAACTTCTTCGCAACTTCGTAAGGAACTAGCCGAAGAACATCTTCTTCTATCTCGTAGAGGTCAAGGTTGATAGTCTGAACACCGTATTGACGTGATAAAACATCAGCTATAACTTCCTCAGATACAAACCCCAACCTAACCAAACTTGTTCCTAATCTCCCACCGTTCTTGCGCTGATGCTCGATCGCTTCTTGCAATTGTTGCGGTGTTATAAGCTTTTCACGAACTAAAATCTCTCCTAACTTCAACGACATCTCTCAAATTCAAATTTCCTTTGTTTATAACGGGAACGACCCGCCCGTTGTATAAAATATAATCGGAAACACCCTCTGTGTCAAGATTATTTTTAGAAGTATTCGTTTTATTCCTACTTCAATGATCGAAGGTTGCTCAAAACCCCAAGCTTGTATCTTTGCCCCAGAAAACTCACAATCAGACGAAGGTCTTCCGATTGCTTATCGTTGAAATTAACTAGTGAGTAGTTTGAAGAGCACCTTCAAGAACTTTCAAAAGAGGGTCTCTGAAACTCTAGGAAAAACAAGAGCTTGATCCACACGGTCGAATTTGTTAGGTTAAAAAGGTTATAATCTAGCTTTTTCGTTGAATTTTTGCGTGTAGATAAAGAAAAGATGAAACCAATAAAAGTCATGCACATCTCAAACATTGAAAAATCAAACTACTACCTCAACAATCTCTGTGATTTCACTGATCGGAAGCTTATAAATTTTTCATTCGTGACTTTTGCCAAGCGAGCAGGTTTTGTTGAAGATTTAGAAAAACGCGGGTGTAATTCTTATGCACTTGATGCAATGGAACGAAGCAAGTACCCTAAGGCAATAAAAAAACTTTGGAAGATTCTAAAGATTGAAAATCCCGATATTGTTCACCTGCATCTTTTTGATCCGACGGTTATCGGTTTAACCTTAGCCAAGCTTCAAAAACGCAAAACCATCTTGACACGCCATCACTCAGATGCTATTCATCAACTTCCACCAATGAAAAAGAGATTTTACTTGATGCTTGAAAACTACATTAACAAAAACGTTGACTTCATCATTGCACCGTCACAAATGGTTCGGGATATCTTGGTCAAATGGGAAAATGTGCCTGAAAATAAAATTGCAGTAATTCCGTATGGGCAAACAATGGAGCGGTTCGACCGAGTCACTCCTGAGAAAATAAACGAAACCAAAAAGGCTCTTAACATCAGAGAAGACCATCTAACGCTTGTTTGTAACTCTCGGCTTTATCATAGAAAAGGACACAAATACCTTTTTGAAGCGATTGCTCCCTTGACCAAAAACGGCTTGAAAATAAAACTCTTCTTAGTTGGCGAAGGAACCTACAAAGCTGAGCTAGAAAAGATGGCAAAAGACTTGCAAATTAGCGATTATGTTTACTTCCTAGGCTGGCGTGACGATGCTTTGGAAATAATGGCATGTGCAGATATTATTGTTCATCCTTCTTTGGAAGATGCACTTTCATCGGCCGTAATCGAATCGTTAATGCTTGAAAAACCGATTATCGCAACAGACATCAGCGGTGTTAGAGATTCACTACATAACGGCGATTATGGCACTATAGTTCCACCAGCCGATGCCAACGCATTTCGAGCCGCACTAGAAGAAACAATCAAAAATCTTGACGTAGCTAGAGAAAAAGCTAAGGGTGGTAGAAAACATATCATGGAGTATATGGATGCAAAAAAGGTTGCTGAACAATATACTAAATGCTACCAAAAGCTAATGAACAGCTAAAAATCCAAAAAATCAAGTGCATTTCATCAAGTATCGGACAAGGAAAAAGGTTTTGTTATGCCATATTTCTCAGTCATAATTCCAACCTACAACCGGGCACAATTTATCAAACAAACAATCGAATCCGTGTTAAACCAAACCTTCACCGACTTTGAAATCATAGTCGTTGATGATGGTAGCACTGACAATACGAAAGAAGTCGTTGAAAGTATTAAGGATGAAAGAATCGTTTATCACTACAAAAGAAACGAAGAACGTTCAGTTGCCAGAAATACCGGTGTCAAGTTGGCACGTGGAGAATATGTGACCTTCCTCGATTCGGACGACTTGCTTTACGAAAACCACCTGCAAACAGCCCTTGAAATGGTCGAGAAATACAACCAACCCGAATGGTTCCACCTAGGATATGAGATTAAAAATCTAGCTGACGGAACGTGTAAGAAGATAAATTTTTTACCTGAAATCGCTAACTCGAAGTTGATCGAAGGAAATCATCTTTCTTGTCGTGGTGTTTTCATTAGAAAGGATATTGCACTTAAAAATCCCTTTAACCCTAAGCTTTCTAGTTCAGAAGATTACGAACTATGGCTGAGACTTGCCAGCCGTTATCCTTTGTATTGTGATAACAAAGTTACTTCAGTTCTCGTTCAACACGATTCAAGAAGTGTGACTAAAGTAAACAAAGAGAAGTTAATTTCACAGATAGGAATCTTGGAAGAATCCCTAGCAAAAGACGAAGAGTTTATGAAAGTTTTTGGAAAGGATTTTCCTCGCATTAAAGCCTATAACGATGCTTATATCGCCCTACATTTAGCTTTAGCAAAGACCGATCGAATTGACGCTTTGAAACATCTGTTCAAAGCCATTTGTCATTCACCGAAAATTTTGAAGCAGCGGATTTTTTATGGAGCGATTAAAAGACTGATAATTTGAGGCAATAAGAGACCTTAAGGTTTATCGAGCTACAAAACGGGAATTCACCATCCTCATTTGGGCAACTTGCCTGCACAAATAAAAATTTCGTCAAATGCAAGCTTTCCACTGCTGAAAGTTAACTCCGAAAGAACTTAAAAAAGAAAAGGCCGTATCTTCATAAATTGTAAGCTCAACGGCCTTTTCCAAAAGTAAGAAGAAGTTACTGACCGCGTCTTCTAGTAGGTCTTGTAGTCTTTTGCGGTGTAAGTTTCTCTTCTGTTTTCAAATACTCAACTGCACTTTTAACGCTTGGTTTTAGGGGATGGTTTTCTGGAGCGCTATCGGCAAATTGCTGTAGTATATTTAGCCCTTCTTGCATCATGTTTTTGTCTTGGGAAATAACACCCTGGTTCACCAAACACAAACCCAATCCGGCCATAGCATCAAAGTTATCTGGGTTCGTTTCCAGAATCTTTCTGTAAATTGCTATCGGTGTTTGCGATTCGCCAGACTCTCTTATAGCATCGGCCAAACCAAGTCTTGTTTTCAAGATTTGAGCTGGGTCTTTTTCAATTGCTTCGTATTCTTGTAAGGCCGCTATTGCTTGCTCTGTTTTGGTAGTGTCTGTGTTGGTCTTGAAAAGAAGTCTGTAAACCTCAACGCGTGTAGAAATGGCTTTTGCCTTGCTTTGCTCATAACTTTTTTGCACGTTTGCATCTGTTGAAGTCGCCTTGCTGAGAATCTGAATGGCTTTCTCCGAAGAATCAAGCGCATTTAGCAAATCTTGCTTTACCTGTGCCAGAATTTCTGCTTTGGCACTCGGGTTTTTCTCAGAAAGAGATTGATTATATTTGCCAACCGCTCTTCTTATCAAAGCCTGAGCTTTATTGTTATAGAGAATCGGCGCCGAACCTTCAAACTCCGGATCAACCATTATTCCTTCTTCAAATTTTGCTATCGCTAAATCATAGTTTTGCGCTTCAAAAGCTTTCACGCCTTCGTCTAATGCTCTCTTTATAGCGGCGTTTGCCTCTTCAACTTTTTTCTTTTTTTCTTCATACTCAGCTCTTCTTTTTGCTTCCTCTTCGAGCCTCTTTTTCTCTTCCTCACTCATCTGGCCGGTAACTGGCGTAGCCGTCAATCCTTTACTCAAAGCTTCACGGACTTCTTCTTCCGTATATCTTTTGCCATCGCCCTCAAAAACGGTTATTGTTATGTCCTCCATTCCTGCTTTAACGTTCGGGAAAATTTCGGGCTTGATGCCGGGGGCACTGACCACAAGCGCAAACGTTTGACCAAGCGGCAAACCCGCAAATGCAAAGTTTCCTTTTTTGTCAGTTTTTGCTGAAGGAAGTTTGCCTTTCGATATGTCAGTCCTGTAAGGTTCAACCAAGGCATCTGCTACCGGAACAGTTGTGCCATCAGCTTTTCTCAAAACCACTTTTCCGCGCACTGGAAGAGTCTGAGCCAAAACCGAATTAGCCATCAATAATGCTAAAACAACAAGAAAGAAAAATCTTCGAGTATTCATTTTCAGATTCCTCCAAACTTTCAGAGATGTAAAAATTTTAAGCTAGGTTTCATAAAGATTTTAGCCGACATCCAAGAAAAATTAAACCTGACTTTTCAATTTTGCAGAAATAACGCAAAATCTAAAACGAAGGCAGCTTATGAAATTTACGGTTTTAGGAAGTGGATCGAGCGGAAATGCAATTTTAATCTCAAACGACAAAACAAATGTGCTGATTGATGCTGGACTCAGTGCAACTCAAGTTCTCAAAAGACTTAGTCTTGTCGGAGTGGATTATGAAAAAATTGATGCAGTTTTGATAACGCACGAACACACTGACCATGCAGGCGGACTTCGCGTTCTGCTCCAAACTCTTCGATGTCCCGTATTTATCTCTGAGCTAACGCTTGAAGCTTACTTTAACATTCAAAACTCCAAAGAATCAGAGCGACGCCGTGAAACTCTCAAAAATCGAGTCATCAAAATAGAAACAGGTAGTCATTTCTGTATTGGCCAAATTGATTTCTACCCATTCTCAATTCCTCACGACGCAGTTGATAACTTTGGTTTCGTTGCAGAATCAAAAGGCGTGAGAATAGCCTCCTTAATGGATTTTGGATACATTACGAATTCGATAAAACAGAATCTGAAAGGATGCGATGGAATCATAATCGAATCAAACCACAGTTTGGATATGCTCAAAGCTTGCTCTCTTTATAGCTGGACACTTAAACAACGAATCATGTCAAAAACAGGACATCTTTCAAACGAAGACCTTTGCAAGTGGCTCAAAGAAGATTTTGACGGAAATGCGAGCCACATCGTGCTTGCACATCTTTCGCAACGTGCCAACGAACCAAACCTTGCTTTACTGATGGCTCAGGAAGCTCTTTTAAGCAAAAATCATCTGTCGAGAATTGATACTAAAATTATCGTTTCACATCCGCATCAACCTACAGAATGGATTCAGTTCTGAAAATCCAACTTCTTGCTAGGAAAGCTCTTTTTGTAAAACCCAATCAATTTGTGGGTCGCTACCGAGTTGAAAAATATGCTCTCCGACTCTTCTAAATCCAAATTTTTTATAAAACCCTTGCGCCCTGTAGTTATACTCCCAAACACCGAGCCACATAACATCGTGTCCGTTTTCAATTGCAAATTCCAAGCAATGACGCATCAGCTTTCCACCAAATCCTTTGCCGATATATTCTTCGAGCAAATACAATCGGCAAAGCTCTATAGGCTTTTTTGCCTTCACACATTCGATCTGCGAATTTTGCTTGACCTTTGCATAACCTACAGGTTTTCCGTCAAGCTCCGCAATGAAATAATGCACAAGCTCGTTTTTCAAATCTTCGGAAATTGTCTCGACCGCAAATGCTTTTTCGGTGTAAGCTTTCATATCTTCAGGTGAATTCGCAGGATGCCCTGCAAATGCCTGATAAAAAGCCAAACGTGCAATATCAGCAATCACTGTCGCATCACTCAAAACAGCTTTCCTGATGACAAAACCGCCCATTGTTACTCAAAAAGCCTTAAAATCTCGTTATGGCTTAAAACAGCAAGATAATTTCTCGTTAGCGCCGCTTGAAGCTTATCGTTAAAATCTTCATCTTCGTCCTCAAAACTCAAAAGCAAGCGCGTTTTGTTGAAAAGCTCTTGAGCTTCCGATTCTGTAGCCGGATGCCTCGAAGATGTGGCTTCATCAATCAAAGCAATCATGTATGAAATCCTGCGAAGCCATGCAAAGTGTTTATCTTCCAAGACAAGTTGATAATAAACGTAAACATTTTCGATCTTGCCGTTTCTGGTTTCATATTCAGCCTTCGCATCGTCGAGTAGAATCTTATGAAACCTGATCATTGCACGGCTTAAGTTTTTCAAACGTCTTCTTGTTTCTTCAGTTAACGTGTTCATTAAAAATTTCCTCCAAAGTTCTAGCTAAAAAATAACATAAAACAACCCTGCTCACCGAGAGCATCTAGCTCACTGGACAAATTGACAAATCGAAGGTTAAAATCGGTAAAGGATGCGCTCCCGTAGCTCAGATGGATAGAGCGACCGCCTCCTAAGCGGTAGGTCGTTGGTTCGAGTCCAATCGGGAGCAATTTTATTTTTGTTAGGCTTATACAAAGTCTGTGTTTTACCCGAAGTTTGCTAAATTCAAAAGCCCGCTGAATGAACAGAGTTGAGATAATTCCTCTTGGTGGTGTTGGCGAATTCGGAATGAACTGCATGGGAATTCGCCATGCCGACTGCATGATTTTGGTTGATGCCGGAATGGGCTTCCCAGAAGAAACTGCCTACGGAGTTGATTTTTCCGTTCCTGACTTTAGTTTCCTTGAAGAATATCGCCCGTTTCTGAAAGCACTGATTCTAACTCACGGCCATGAAGACCACATCGGGGCTTTGCCGTATTTGCTTGAAAAGTTTAACATTCCCGTTTATGGCTCACGCTTTACCTTAGCACTAGCAGAACGCAGGCTCTATGAGAAACAAATGCTCAACAAAGCTATTCTCAATCTGGTTTACCCAAACGACATAATCGAAATCGGTAGCTTCAAGATTGAATTCATTCACGCTTCACATTCACTGGTTGACTGTTTTTCGCTAGCAATTCAAACGCCTGTCGGAACTATAATCCACAGTGGCGATTACAAAATTGACGAAACTCCAGTTATCGGAAAGCCCTACGACTTGAAAACGTTAAAAAAATACGGCGATGCAGGCGTTTTAGCACTTCTTTCGGATTCCACGAATGCTACCGTTCCCGGCAGAACTCCATCAGAGCGCGCCGTAATCCCAGCATTGAGAGAAATCTTCGCCCAAGCAAAAGGGAGAATAATAATCTCAACGTTTTCATCTTCAATTCACCGAATACAGATAATTTTCGACTTAGCTTATGAGTTCGGCAAAAAAGTTTGTGTCTTGGGACGCTCGATGCAAACAAATGTCGAGATTGCCGAAGAACTTGGACTTTTAAGAATTCCTTACAACACTCTAGTAGCAATCAATGACTCAAGACGCCTTCCTTACGATGAGATTGTTTATTTAGTAACAGGCTCGCAAGCTGAAACAAAAGCTGTGTTGTGGCAAATGGCAACTGCGAATCATAAAGGATTGAAAATAGAAAACGGTGATACGGTGGTCATTTCGGCAAGAATCATACCGGGGAATGAAAAGGCTATCTCAAGGCTCATCGGGCATCTTTATAAGCGCGGTGCTAATATCATCGAAGAAAAAAGACGCTTGATTCATGTTTCAGGCCATGCTTCACAAGAAGACATGCGAATTCTAATCGAAACCGCTAGACCGAAATTCGTAATTCCAATTCACGGCGAACACAGAATGCTTTTCCGACAAGAAGAGTTTGTCAAAAATCATCTTGGATACGACCCAGAAAGAATTATTCTGATCGAAAACGGCGATATTTTGGAGCTACGCTCAGACGGAGCAAGCATAATCGCACATCGAGAACTCGAAAAGATTTTCATAAACGAAGAAACATCAACAGAAATCGGCTACGACATCGTTAGAGAGCGCAAACAGCTTGCCTACGGCGGTGTCGTAACTTTGGTTGTGGTTCTTGACAAGCAGAATGGTGAATTGAAAACAGACCCACAAATAAATTTCCAAGGCGTTGCAGGCATTGACTATACAAATGGCATGTTGGAAACCGCACGCCAACAAATTACCGACGCTTTGCGAAACCTAACAAGGGGGAAAACAATAGATAAGAATTCGCTTAAAGCGATTTTAAGCAATGAGCTTAGACGGTTTTTCTATCAAGAAATCGGCTCAAAACCAATGATAGTTCCCACCATTATTGAAGTCTGAAAAGAAAAGCGAGCGGCGCGCTTTTCGGCAGAAAGCACAAAGAATAGCCTCCTACGCTGTTCACAAAGTTTATAAAGATTAAACCGAATTCAGCCGTTGTTTCGCCGCTCGCCTCTTCTCTTTTAGGATTGCATATGAGCCTCAACAAGCCAAAGAAGTTTATCAACGGAACGGGAAACCTCTGTCAAAAGATCGGCTGTATCAGCATCGCCAATCTCCGCAGTTTCGTCAATGTTTTTTCTCACCTTCGCACCGAAGTCCGCCAGCACAGTTGAAAGCGCTTCAACATGAGCGGGACCTTCGGTTATTTCAAGCGGATATTCATTGAGCGAAGATTTTTGCGCCGCTACTCGAACCGTTCCTAGAGCAGTCCCGCCCAAAGAAGTTACCCTTTCCGCAATGTTGTCAACGTGCGTTTCAATTTCAGTCGCAACTTGATCGAAAAGTTCATGAAGAGCTATAAAGCTCATTCCCTTAACGTTCCAATGTGCTTGCTTAGCTTGCGATCTTAAGTCAATCGCATCAGCAAGCCGTTGATTCAATATCTCTATAACTTTCTCACGTTTTTCCTGTGGTAAATCATTCTTTGTTTGATGCAATTTCATAATTTCTTCACCTCCGATTTTAGAATTATTCTAATTCTAAAATCTGTCAAAGTCAAGTTAGATTTTGAAAGTATTCTAGCCGTGTTAAAATGAGGATTTCAAAGCTCGAAGTTAATTTATGAAGCTTGCCGAAAGTGTTTGGACAGTTAGCGACATAACCTGGCGAACGATTAACAAAATTTTGGAAGCCATAAACGAACGTTTGCCTTACGTTCTTGCAGGGACTCTTGTTTTACTGATATTTTGGCTTCTTTCCAAAGGAGTCAAACATCTCTTCTGGACAGTTTCTGCAAAGACAAAACTCGATTATCGCTTGCGATTGCTTTTTAGTCGAATGCTTTTCATTTCGACTTTCATTATTGGAATCTTTGCCACAATGATGGTGATAATTCCAAACTTCAGATTCGGTGATTTAGTGGCAGGGCTTGGCTTTACTTCTTTCATTGTAGGCTTTGCCACAAAAGACATCCTGAATAATCTTCTTTCGGGAGTTTTAATTTTGTGGCGTCAACCTTTCAAGATCGGAGATTATGTGTTTGTAGGCGGCAACCAAGGTCTAGTCGAACATATCGGTATCAGAGTAACTCAACTACGCAAAGACGATGGCGAGATAGTGCTTGTGCCAAACAGCGATATGTATTCAACAGCCCTAACCATTCGAGGTTCCGGCTCAGAAAGACGAATGTCCTTGAAGTTGGACGTAAAGCATGACACTGATCTAATCAAAGCAAAAAAGATTCTTGAAGAAACCATTTCCCAAGTTTCAGGCGTCTCAAAAGAAAAAAAGCCCAAAGTTTTCATAACCGATTTATCAACAAGCGGAGCAATTATTTCTGCGTTTTTTTGGGTGAAAACCGATTTGCATAATCCATTGGAAGTCTTTGACGAGGTGGCTCTGAAAGTCAAGGAAAATTTAGAATCCGCTGGTATAGAAATTTTTGGGAGCAAAAAGCAATGATAGTTTTAGGAATAGAAACTTCGTGCGATGAAACAGCCGCAGCAGTGGTTCGCAATGGCAAAGAAATTCTTTCTTCGGTGATCTCTTCACAAGTAGAGCTTCACAAGCCATACGGTGGTGTTGTGCCTGAGCTTGCGTCAAGAGAACACCTGAAGAAAATAGAACCTATAGTTCAAGAAGCAATAGACAGAGCGAAAATAAATCTAGAAGAGATTGACGCAATAGCAGTCACTCAAGGACCGGGACTGATAGGTTCTTTAGTAGTTGGGATTTGTTTCGCTAAGGGACTTGCATTCTCTCTAAATAAACCCTTCATCGGTGTTAATCATATCGAAGGCCATATTTTTTCGGTAGTTTTTGATAACCCACCAATCGAATATCCTGCTCTTGCACTGGTTGTTTCTGGTGGACATACGAATCTATTTTTTGTTCCAGAACCGGGGAAATACAAGATTGTTGCGCGCACCCGCGATGATGCGGCAGGCGAAGCTTTCGATAAGGTAGCTAAAATGCTTGGACTAGGTTATCCGGGTGGACCTATAATCGAGAAAATCGCACTCGAAGGTGATCCCCAAAAAGCTAAATTCACGATACCAAAAATTTCAGATGGAAAACCGGATTTCAGCTTTAGCGGTCTAAAAACAGCCGTAGCGAGATATATCAAAGAAAAAGGCATCAATCCCGTAACTCATGGTCAAGAGATTCCGCAAGAAGTAAAGGATTTGTGTGCAGGCTTTCAGTTAACTGCAATCCGTTCCCTCGTTGAACCAATGCAAAGGCTTGCTCTCGAACTGAAACCGAAAACTCTGATTGTAGCAGGCGGAGTGGCTTGCAATATGCTTCTTCGCAAAGAATCTGCGAAAGTAGCTGAAAGAATCGGAGTCCCGATTTATTTTCCGTCGCGTCATCTTTCCACAGACAATGCAGCCATGATTGCAGCAGCGGGAACATTTCATCTCGAACGTGGTGAGAGAGCAGATTTCTCGATAACCGCTAATCCAATGATGAAACTCCAAAACTACGAAGTCGAAGATGAAACATTACGAAGAAATGTCCGCTACCGACTTTGATTAAAAGATGAACTGCGGGAATCGAATAAATTTCCCTTCTTTCTGCTGCTTTCAAAATGATTGAATCTGCAAGTTTCAACTTACCAATCTTCTTCCAAGCCTTCTTCAGCTAGAGAAGCCAATTCAGCGGCACGTCGCCAAACCTTTTGTTCCCATTCTTCTGTCTCTTCCGTTAGTAGCAACATGCACTGCGGATGAGCAGCATTTCTCTCAAGTCTTAAAACTTGGGCTTTGACTTCTACCAGCTTATCCATATCTTCAAAAACAGTCAGCCCAACTTCACTACCGACTTCTGGAAGTCTGCGGTTCAAGTGAACTAAAACCCCAGTGCGACCAATATGTTCGGTTTGCCCTTTCTCGATTACTTCTCTATCATCTTCGTCTTTCCACCTAACTTCAACAGGAAAGACAATCGCATATCTCTCCCTGAATCGTTTTTCCTGCATAGCAAAGCTTGAGCGGTGTAAATCATAAATCAAGCATATTTGAAAAGAAAAATCAACACTTCCCAAAGCAAAATTTAGGCATCAAGCAAGATTTCGCAGAAATTCAAGCTCTAACTAATCTGCCAATTTTCCAAGGTCACCTTGCTTGAAGATGCGCTTGCATTGTCGCAAAATAGAAACTTGCTGAAAAATAACGAAAAAGCCTAAATGCCCTATGAAACGAGACTATTACGAGATTTTAGGGGTCTCACGAAACGCAACCGATAGCGAGATAAAGAGCGCATACAGAAAATTGGCTATTAAATATCACCCCGACAAAAATCCCGGCAATAAGGAAGCAGAAGAAAAGTTCAAAGAAATTCAAGAAGCTTATTCGGTGCTATCTAACCCGGAAAAAAGAGCCTATTATGACCGATTTGGACATGCAGAAGGAATAGGCGGACAGGGATTCGGTGGCGGATTTAGCGACATTCCGCTCAATGATCTCGAAGATATTCTCTTTAGCTTTTTCGATAGCGATCCCTTTGGGAGTAGCCACAGAAGACGCTCCAGAAGCGCTAGAAATCCTCAACGAGGAGCCGATCTTCGTTACGATTTAGAAATTTCGCTAGAGGAAGCATTCGCCGGTGTAGAAAAGAAAATCAAAATACCACGCTTAGAAACATGCGAAGAATGCGGTGGTATCGGCACGGAAAAAGGCACTAGGCCCGAAACCTGCATAACATGCAGAGGAACAGGACAAGTAACTTACAGGCAAGGATTCTTTTCCGTCAGCAGAACTTGCATGAATTGCAGAGGAACCGGACAATTCATAAGAACTCCCTGCAAGTCATGCAGAGGAACAGGCCAAATCGAGAAAGAAAAAACTCTGCACGTTAAAATCCCAGCAGGCGTTGATACTGGCTCACGGATAAGAATTGCTGGAGAAGGTGAAGCAGGAAAATACGGCGGCGCTCCGGGTGACCTCTTCGTGGTCATTCATGTTGCTGAACATGAGACCTTCAAACGACAAGGTAGCGATCTCTATGTTTCAATTCCCATCTCATTTGCCCAAGCCGCCCTTGGAGCAGAATTGAAAATCGAGACTTTAGACGGAGAGGCAACCTTGAAAATTCCTGCAGGCACTCAAACCGGAACAATTTTCCGCATAGAAAACAAAGGAATGCCGATTCTCGGCGGAAAAGGAAGAGGCGATCTCTTCGTGGGAGTTACTTTAGTAACTCCTAAAAATCTCACGAAAGAACAAAGACAGCTATTTGAGCGATTGGCAGAAATAGAAAGTCAAGAAGAATCTTCATTTACCAAAAAGATACGCAATATCTTCGGAAAATAGCTTTTTGTCTTAATGCCCAAAATCTAAAATCGGCGATTATTGAAAACTACGAATTTAGAAATTTTGAGTCGAAAGGATTTGGCAGGAGTTTCGACATTTTGAAAACTTTTGTTTTCCCTTGTAAATTCGCTAAAACAACTACAATATCACCGCAGAATTCCCAAATTATCTGCCTGCAAGCTCCGCAAGGTGGTGTCAACTCGTTTGTATCGGCTACGACGGCAATCGCTGAAAAATCTCTTTCGCCTTCGGAAATTGCCTTCCAAATGGCAACTCTTTCTGCGCACACGGTCAAACCGTAGCTAGCCGATTCAATGTTACAGCCCGTGTAAGTCTTCCCTTTTTTCGTCAAGATAGCCGCCCCAACTTTGAAACCTGAAAAAGATGAATGCGCATATTCTCTTGCACGAGTTGCTAAACGGATTAACTCTGAAAAATCTTTTTGCATCTTTCCATCAAAATTGGTCTTAAATCACAAATCCTGCCCGAAAGCTATCAAACGAATCATTCTAACGCACAAAACCTAAATAGTTCTAGCCTTACTCTTGATACCGGCAAAAATTCACTTGCCTTTTGTCGAGAAAAGCCTATTTTCAAAAGCAGTTTTGTGATTACTTTCTGCCGTCTTTTTGCTATCATTAGAAACTAAAGACAGACTAATTTTTTATTCAAGCAAAAGATGAAACCTTTCAGAGAACTTTTGGAAGAAGACGGTATTCACGTTTTTGACGGTGCCATCGGCACAAGGCTTTACGAAAAAGGCGTTTACATAAACCGAAACTTTGATGAGCTTTGTTTAAGCGCTCCTGAGCTTGTTCTTGAAGTGCATCAAGAGTATGTCAAAGCAGGAGCTGAAATCATTGAAACCAATACTTACGGCGCTACTAGACACAAACTCCAGCTTTTCAGCCTCGAAAATAAACTGCGTGAAATCAACATTGCGGCGGCGCGTATAGCAAGAAAAGCGGCAGGCGACAAAGTTTACGTTGCAGGCGCAATCGGCCCGCTCGGCTTGAGAATAGAACCTTACGGCCCAACTTCGTTTGACGAAGCCAAAGATATGTTCAAAGAGCAAGTCGAGGCTTTGCTGGAAGGCGGAGTTGACCTATTCGTAATCGAAACTTTCTCGGATTTGAGCGAGATAAAACAAGCAATAAGAGCCGTCAAAGAAGTATGTGATCTGCCGATAGTTGCTCAAATGACAATTCAAACCGATGGCAAAACCGTTTTCGGAGCGGACGCAGAAATGATAGCAAGGCGACTTGAAGAATATGGCGCTGACGTAATCGGCTTAAATTGCGGAGTTGGCCCAACCCACATTTTGAGCGCAATAGAGAAAATGCGTCCGGTAACCGACAAGAAACTATCGGCTCAACCAAACGCTGGTCTGCCTCGTGATATTCAAGGCAGGCAGTTTTATATGTGCTCGCCCGAATACATGTCAAAATTCGCAAAAAGATTTATCCAAGCAGGTGCGTCGTTTATAGGTGGCTGTTGTGGCACAACTCCGAAGCATATAAAGATGATTTGCGACGTAGTCCGAGCATTAAGCCCGCGCACCCAGAAATTCTACGTAAAACGCGAAGAAACCGTTAGAGTGGAAGACTTGACTCCACCCGATGTTCAAGTTGTGCCTCCTGAAGAACGGTCAAATTGGGCTAGGAAAATAGCTCTTGGCGAATTCGTTACTTCAGTTGAAGTATTACCACCAAAAGGAATTGATGCAAGCAAAACGCTCGATGCAATAAGGCTTTTAGTTGATGCAGGCGTTGATGCGGTTAACATTCCCGATGGGCCTCGCGCTCAAACCAGAATGAGCGCACTTGCAACAGCCGTTCTGGTTCAGCAGAAAGTCGGAATCGAAGCAATTTTGCATTATTGCTGTCGCGATAGAAACCTTCTAGGCATGATGTCCGATTTACTCGGCGCAGCGGCTCTTGGCGTAAACAATCTTTTGATAATAACCGGCGATCCGCCAAAAATGGGACCTTACCCCGATGCAACGGCAGTGTTTGACATAGATTCAATAGGCTTGACGAACATGGTTAACAAACTCAATCACGGCTTGGATTTAGGAAACAATCCGATAGGTAAGCCTACCCGCTTTTCCATCGGCGTTGGAGTCAATCCCGGAGCGATTAACATAGACGAAGAGATTCGACGTTTTGAATGGAAAGTTGAAGCAGGCGCAGAATACGCAATAACGCAACCTGTTTACGACACAAAACAACTGCGTGATTTTTTGAAAAGAATCGAACATTGCAGAATACCCATAGTCGCAGGCATTTTCCCCTTGGTAAGCTATAGAAACGCTGAATTCATGCACAATGAAGTTCCCGGCGTAAACGTAACTCCCGAGATACTGGAAAGGATGAGAAAAGCATCTGACATATCGAAAGAAGCGGCACGGGAAGAAGGTTTGAAAATTGCGCGTGAGTGTTTGCTAGAAATTCGCGATCTGATTCAAGGCGTGCAAGTCTCAGCGCCTTTCGGAAATGTGAAATATGCACTGCAAGTTTTTGAAGTGCTTGATGAATTCAAAGAAAGACTAAAAGCAAATCCGAAAGCCGAACCTGCAAAGGGTGAAACTTGAAGTTTCAAGATTCAACAGGCTTTTCAAAGATAAAGATTTCAGCTTTTCAGTAAGGCACTTTGTCTTGCTTTTCTGCCCATGCTTGAAAAGCTTCTAATCCCTTTTCACGCAGGAAATTTACGGCTGGGATTAGCCTATCTTGTGGCGAAATGTTTATCTCTTTGTAAATCAGATCATCACTAAAGCCTATATTTGCCGCATCTTTTCTGTCGCAAGCGTAGAAGATTTTTTTTAGTCTTGCCCAATAAATCGCTCCTAAACACATCGGGCAAGGCTCGCAGGAAGTATAAATAACGCAATCATCGAGATGAAACCTGCCCAATCTTCTGCAAGCATCTCTGATAGCCACGATTTCGGCATGTGCAGTTGGATCGTTCGTTGATGTTACTTGATTCCATCCTTCACCCACGATCTCGCCATCTCTAACTATGACAGCACCAAAAGGTCCTCCAGCATTCGAGGCAACTCCCCTTTTTGCAAGCTCTATGGCGTGGAGCATGAAACTTTCATCAAAAGACGCAATTTCTCGTTTATCAGACATAAGCCTAAATCAAAATTCAAACGAAACTCGAAAATTACTCCTCAGGGATTTTTTCAATCTCTGTTTCAGTCCATTGGCATAAAAGTTTTATATCTTCATCGGAAAGCACAGCTTCACGATGAATAAGCAAATACGAAGGTAGAGGCATTTCTCTTGATTCAACTTGTTCGCAGATTTCCCTAAGTTTGCGCCTTTTTTTCTGATTAGAGAAACTGCCCCATTCTGAGAAATTCAACTCTCGCCTGCCTTCTCGAATATGATTCATCAAATACCATCCAACTGGCTGGATATTCGCATACCACGGATAAACAGTTCTGTTTGTGTGGCAATCTCTACAAGACCTTTCCAAAATTGAGGCTATTTCTTCGGGAACGTTTAATTCGCTTTCAAGCGTTTTCGATTCAACAACCGGCGGATTAGTAAAATCAGGACGGAAAACCTGCAAAGTTGCAAATACCAAAAACAGAACTATCACCACAAGTTTTAGACTTCCTTTCACGATTTTGATTATCTTATATCTGAGTCGTTGTTTACAAAATGAGCCAAGAGTTTCTCAGTCTCAAAACCGAAATCAACATAGGCAAGATTGGCGAAGAGATAGCCTATAAGTATTTGCAAGCAAAAGGTTACAGAATAGTTTGCACAAATTTCAAAGCTCCGATAGGCAGAAACCGTAGAGGCGCAGAAATTACGGGCGAGATTGACATTGTGGCTTATGATGAAAACACTCTCTGCTTTATCGAAGTCAAAACACGGTCTTCTGATAGCTTCGCTTCGCCACTTTCCGCTGTTGATCTCAGAAAACAACGGCAGATAATTAGAACCGCAAGAGTTTATAGAAGAATCTTCTATCTTCAAAACCCACCTTTTCGCTACGATGCTATCGGAGTAATCTTACAAGCGGATAAGCCTCAAATAAAACTCTTCAAGAATTTTTTTACTGAGGAAAAATTCAAACAAAAACGGTGGATTTTTCCTGAAACTTACTTTTGAGTCTTATCGTATCAAGAGAACGAACCTGCAAAAAATCTAATAA
The DNA here is from genome assembly GCA_003697135.1 of Acidobacteriota bacterium. Classification (GTDB taxonomy): domain Bacteria; phylum Acidobacteriota; class Blastocatellia; order Pyrinomonadales; family Pyrinomonadaceae; genus J014. Next base: position 12,153 of record RFGC01000042.1, on the reverse strand, counting down.
ACGAGGTGAAAACTATGGTGAAAAAGTTTGCTACGATTCTTTTATTTTCGCTATTTTTGACGTTTTTCAAAGCGGAAGCCACAGCTCAGCTACCGCCTTTGATTGATAGAGAAATTTTCTTTGGAAACCCGGAAATCGCAAGTGCCCAAATCTCGCCTGATGGAAAATACATTTCCTTTATCAAACCCTACAAAGATGTAAGAAACATTTGGGTCAAAGGTATCAATGAACCCTTTGAGAAAGCCCGTGTTGTGACTGCTGAAACAAAGCGCCCGATTACGAATTATTTTTGGAGTCGAGATGGCAAATACATTCTTTTCGTCCGAGATAACGATGGCGACGAGAATTTCAATGTGTATGCAGTCAATCCCGCAGAGGCTTCTGAAGGCAAGATTCCTGTAGCCAGAAATATCACCGAAGCACAAAAGGCAAGAGCAATTATTTACAATCTACCCGAAACAGAACCTGATGCAATCTATGTTGGCTTAAATTTGCGCGATCCGGCATGGCACGATCTTTACAAAGTTAAAATCTCAACCGGCGAGAAAACTTTAATCTACGAAAACAAAGATCGAATCACAGGCTACTTTTTCGACAACAAAGACAAATTGCGAGGTGCGACCAGAATAGACGAAAAAGGCACAACCGAGTTTCTTTATATCGGCACGGACGGCAAAATGAGGAAGGTTTATTCCTGCAACGTCTTTGAAACTTGCAACCCGATTGCCTTTCACAAAGACGACAAAAGAATTTATTTTCAAACCAACAAAGGCGATAATGTTGATCTCATCGGGCTAGTTTTATTCGATCCAGAGACCGGTAAAGAAGAAGTTGTCGAAAGAGACCCGCTCGGTAAGGTTGATTTAAGTGGAATTCTCATTTCAGAAAAAACAAAAGAGATAATTTCGACAACCTACTTGGATGACAAACCCAGAGTTTACTTCAAGGACAAAAACTATGAAAATGACTACAAGTTTCTCAAAAAGAACTTTGGTGAAGACAAGGAAATTTCCTTCGTTTCAAGCACGAAAGATGAAAATATCTGGATAGTAAATGCCTTCAGTGACACTGAACCGGGAATAACTGCGCTTTTTGATAGACAAAAGAAATCTGTTACAACACTTTACAAAATTCGTGAGCGACTGCCGCGCGAAGCTTTAGCGCCGATGAAGGTTATTCGCTACAAGTCTTCTGATGGGCTTGAAATTCCGGCATATCTGACACTGCCAAAAGGTGTCGAGCCTAAAAGGTTGCCGTTGGTGGTAGTTCCGCACGGTGGGCCTTGGTCGCGTGATGTTTGGGGCTACAACAGCATTGCTCAATTTTTGGCAAATCGCGGCTATGCCGTTTTGCAACCGAACTTCAGAGGTTCGACCGGCTACGGCAAAAAGTTTTTGAATGCAGGAAACAAACAATGGGGCGACTTGATGCAAGATGACATAACTTGGGGCGTAAAATATCTGATTGAACAAGGAATTGCCGATGCCAAAAGAGTTGGCATAATGGGCGGAAGCTACGGTGGGTATGCAACACTGGCAGGCGTTACGTTCACGCCTGATCTTTATGCAGCAGCAGTTGCAATCGTCGCTCCTTCAAATTTGATAACTCTTCTCGAATCAATTCCGCCTTATTGGGAAGCTGTAAGAACTATTTTCCATGAGAGAATGGGTGATCCTTCGACTCCCGAAGGCAAGGCTCAATTGATAAGGCAATCACCGTTGACTCACGTTGAAAAGATCAAAACGCCGCTCCTTATAGTGCATGGAGCAAACGATCCGAGAGTCAAAAAACGAGAAGCCGATCAAATCGTCGTTGCTTTGCGTGATAGAGGCTATCCGGTTGAGTATATTCTTGCGCCCGATGAAGGGCACGGTTTCCTGCGGCCTGTTAACAATATGGCTATGTTTGCTCGCGCTGAAGAATTTTTGGCGAAATATCTCGGCGGGCGTTATCAACAAGGCGGTTCGCCCGAAGTGATGCAAAGACTCAAGGAAATCACCGTTGATGTTAAGACCGTTGCTATTGAGAAAAAGCCTGATATGAACGAAGCACCTGCAGTCAACATCAGTGGAAAATGGAATATGGAACTGAACGCAGGTGGACAAACTCTCGGCGTTGTGGTTGAGATAACGCAAACAGGCGCAACCTTCAATGGAAAAATGACTTCTGCACTTGGAAGCGGCGTTATAGAAAACGGAAAAGTAAGTGGAAAGAGTTTTTCTGCCGTGCTTAAAACAGAGATGCAGGGCCAATCGTTTGAATTCCGCATGGAAGGAAGCATTGATGAAAAGGGAAAAATGACGGGAACTTTTGAAGGTGCAGGACTACCGCCAGTTAGCTTTACCGCAACAAAAGAAACTCCATAATAAAACAAAGCGAGAAAGGAACGGTTTTTAGCCGTTCCTTTCTCATTTAGAAACCATCTACCTTACAGCATTTTCCAGCTATGGATGCACCATTTCTTCAGGTCTAACTAATTTATCAAAAGTTTCACCATCAAGAATTCCAAGCTCGATAGCAGATTCACGTAAAGTTATGCCTTTTTGATAAGCATTTTTAGCTATTTTCGCTGCGTTGTCATATCCAATATGAGGATTTAACGCCGTAACGAGCATCAACGATTCGTTGACGTATTTTTCAATTTGCTTGCGATTTAGTTGAATTCCGGAAACGCAGAATTCGTTGAAGCTACGGCAGGAATCGTGAAGAAGCCTGACTGAATGCAAAAAGTTATGAATCATCACGGGCTTGAAAACATTAAGCTCAAAATTTCCTTGCGAGCCAGCAAAACCTATAGCGGCATCATTGCCCATGACTTGCACTGCAACCATTGTGATCGCTTCGCACTGAGTCGGGTTAACTTTGCCCGGCATAATCGAAGAACCGGGTTCGTTTTCGGGCAATATGAGTTCGCCTATACCGCATCGTGGTCCCGAAGCAAGCCAGCGAATATCGTTTGCAATTTTCATCAAGCTACAAGCCAGCGTTCTCAAAGCTCCAGAAGCAAATACCAACTCATCATGAGCCGACAGAGCGGCAAATTTGTTAGGATGAGACCGAAAAGGAAGCCCAGTTAGTTCTGCTATCTTCTTTGCAACTCTTTCGGCAAATTCAGGATGCGAATTAAGCCCCGTTCCAACGGCTGTTCCGCCAATAGCCAGGTCATACAAGCCATCAAGAGCCATCTTCAAACGATCTATGTTTCTTTCCAAAAGACTTGCCCAACCGCTGAACTCTTGCCCAACCGTTAGCGGTGTTGCATCTTGAAGATGAGTTCTTCCGATTTTGACAACATCCCAGAATTCTCTCGCTTTTGCGTTTATCGTGTTGGCAAGTTCTTCGATTACAGGTATAAGTTTATTCATCTGTTCTGCGGCGGCGATATACATTGCGGTTGGGAAAGTATCATTTGAAGATTGAGACATGTTCACATCATCGTTTGGATGAATTGGCTTTTTACTTCCCAAAACTCCACCGGCAAGCTCTATGGCACGATTCGATATAACTTCGTTAACGTTCATATTCGTTTGCGTGCCTGAGCCAGTTTGCCAAACTCTCAACGGAAATTGCTCGTCCAACTTCCCTTCTATCACCTCATCTGCCGCTTGCACGATCAAGCGCATTTTTTCTTCCGGCAATTTCCCAAGCTCACAATTAACGATTGCACACGCTTTTTTCAAAATCCCAAAAGCGCGAATCATCTCGCGTGGCATCGTATCAAAACCGATATTGAAATGATGTAAACTCCTTTGAGTTTGCGCTCCCCAATAAACGTTCGATGGAACTTCAATCTCTCCCATCGAATCTTTTTCGATTCTCGTTTTTACCGATTCTTGATTCATAAGCCCTAAATCTCCAAAACTGTGAATTTGGGTCGAAGATTGTTTATTTTGAAATCTGTAAAATCCGAATCCATTTTCGGTTGAAACTGCTTGAAGTTCAATAAACAATTCTTGTTTTTATCGTGCCTTTAACTTTTTTCAATAGCTCAAATGCTTCTTTTGAAATACTCGTATCAACGTCCAAAATAACGTATCCGATTTCTTCATTGGTTTTCAGATATTGTCCGAGTATGTTTATATTGCGTTTAGAAAGATTCGAGTTGATTTCGGAAAGAACGCCCGGAATGTTCTCGTGAATATGCAAAATTCGATGAGTGCCTGCCTGTGGTGGAAGATTAACCGAAGGTATTGTGTGCGATCCATCGGAAGAACCTAGCTCGAGGTATTTTATGAGCTTTGTGGCAACATCAACACCGATATTAGCTTGTGCTTCTTCCGTTGAACCGCCAATATGAGGAGTTAAAATCACATTTGGCATTCCTTGCAAAACGCAACTGAATGGATCACCGTATTTTTCAGGTTCTTCTGGGAAAACGTCAATCGCTGCGCCTGAAAGAGTGCCATCTTCAAGCCGTTTTTTTAGAGCATCTAAATCAACAACATCGCCGCGAGAATAATTGAGCAAAATCGCACCTTTTTTGAAATATCCTAACGTCTCTTCGTTTATCATGTTTTTCGTCGTTGGATTCGATGGAACATGAAGCGTGACAATATGAGATTGTTCTAATAATTCCTTCAAAGTGCGAACCGGTTTCGCGTTACCATGAGGAAGTTTCGGAGCTATGTCGTAGTAGATCACATTCATTCCCATTGCTTCTGCCAGAACCGAGACTTGCGAACCAATGTTGCCATAGCCTACGATGCCGAGCGTCTTGCCGCGAATTTCATAGCATCCCTTAGATTCCTTCAGCCAAATACCGCGATGAGCGGCATTTTGTTTGTCAATCACTTTGCGAATTAGCATGATGCACAAGCCTATAACCAATTCTGCTACCGAGCGCGTGTTTGAATAAGGCGCATTGAACACGGCTACTCCTTTTTTCATCGCTGCACGCAAATCTACTTGATTTGTTCCAATACAAAAACAGCCAACTGCAAGAAGTTTCGAGGCATTTTCAAGAATCTCTTTCGTTATCTGAGTCTTTGATCTTATGCCAAGAATATGAACATCCTTTATCAAATCAGCTAGCTGTTTTTGATCCAAGGCTCCTTGTAGCTTCGTAACATTCGTATATCCACTGCGCTTAAACTCTTCAATGGCAGAATCGGAAATGTTTTCAAGTAGTAAAATTTTTATCTTTTCGCGCGGATATGAGGTTTTTTGTCTCATAAAAAGGAAAATTATAATTTCTAAGGTGCCACGATGCGAAACCTTCAGGAAAAGATTTTTGTAGAAAAGGCTTTCATAGGTTTTTTCATTTCTTTTCTAATCTTTCCTTGCGTCTGAGGCAAGCCCCCGCAGCGAGCAAGAAATTATAACGCAAAGTTTCATCTTCTATGCAATCAGCAGCATTGCGAATCTCCGCACTCACATAATCAAAACAAGCTTCTGCAGATTCTTCTGGCAAACTCGGTTCTTGTAAACCAGTGACTTTTGTTGAATCAACGTAAAAATCTATCGAGTTTATCAAAGGTTGTTTAAGCAAGGCGTTGATCTTGAAAACAAGTTTGCTTGAGATGCTTTCGAGGTATTTTTTCCAATCTTCATTGACAACGGCAACAAGAATGCTTTTTTGATTCAGCCGAACAGGCACAGCCTTTTTTTGAAGATCACCAACTGCTCTGCCCCACGCCGCAAATACGACTGCTTGACGGAAATCTTCATCTGCGTCTTTTTCTTCCATCATTCGGCATAGTGTATCGAAAAGCTCATCCATGACTTATGATTTCGCTTCTTGAAAATGATAAATTAAAAATTTAACCACTGCAACCTATGGAATTGCTGAAACTTAAGAAATTACCGAAGTTGATTTTGGCTTCCGCAAGTCCGCGCCGAGCCGAGATTTTGAAAGCGGTCGGTTGGGAATTCGAGCAGTGCATTGCCAACGTTGACGAAACTGCCTTGCCTAATGAAAAACCTGAAGACTACGTTGCAAGACTTGCAAAGATGAAAGCTGAGGCAGTGGCTCGAAATTATGATGAAGCATTCATTTTAGGAGCTGATACTACGGTTGTCATTAACGGTGAAATCATTGGAAAACCAGTAGATTTAGACGAAGCCCGCAAAATGTTAAAAATGCTCTCTGGCAGATGGCATGAGGTTCTGACCGCCGTAGCGCTCATTGAAAAAAGAAATGGCTCCAAAAATCTACGAGAAGGACTTCAAAAAACAAAAGTAAAATTCGACGAAATGTCGGAAGAAGAAATCGAATTTTTAGTCCGAGAAGGCAATCCTCTCGACAAAGCCGGAGCTTACGCAGTCCAAGCTCAAGCCGCTCTTTTCATAGAATCAATCGAAGGCGATTACTGGAACGTTGTTGGCTTACCGATAAATCTGGTTTATAAACTCGTGAATCGCTTTAATGAACACAGCGTTAAGAAATTCCGATGAGCATAGAGTTAATGCCTTTTTCAAGTCGTCTTTATGGTCGTTTCGTTGAGCTTGTATGCGTAAACATCTCTTGCAAGTCCTAATTTTTCAAGTAGTAGGATTTGAAGCCAGTTGATGTCAATTTCTTTCCATGTTAGCCCGTGTCTTGCTGAACGCGGGAAAGCGTGGTGATTATTATGCCAGCCTTCGCCGAAAGTTAAAAGCGCAACGACTGCATTATTCGTTGAAGAATCGGACGTTTCAAAGCGTCTTTTACCCCAAGCATGAGTAGCCGAATTCACAAGCCACGTTGTTTGCCAAACAAGCACTGTGCGCAAGAAAATTCCCCACAGCACTGCTCCGACGCCGCCGAACCACAAAAGCCCCAGTCCGAGTATCACCGAAGGAAGCCAATAGTATTTGTTCATCGCAACATGCACCTTGTCTTTCATCAAATCAGGTGCATAGCGTCTCATGATTGTTTCATCATGCCCCTGTCCTGTTCCTTGAAAAATCCAACCGATATGCGCCCAATACAAGCCTTTCGTAACTGTGTGCGGGTCTTTTTCGGTTTCGGTGAAAGCATGATGGAGCCGATGCGTCGTAACCCAGCTTATTGCTCCCGACTGCAATGCCAACATTCCACAAAGAGTTAAAAAATACTCAAACCATTTCGGAGTCTTGAAACCGCGATGCGTCAGAAGCCGATGATAACCTAATCCGATTCCCAAGCTCCCCGAAACCCAAAACAAAACACCGGCTATCAACAGATTCTGCCAGCTAAAAAAGAATAATGAAACCACCGCAAGCAAATGAAAAATTCCTACAGCTATGACGGTTGACCAATTTATTGTCAAACTTTCAACTTTTTTCAAAACTTCTCTCCATTAACAAAAAATAGCGTTTTTCACGCTATTTTTAGTGTAGCAGGTTTTGACTCGCAGAATTGTAAGAGTTTTGCAACAGTTACCTGACAAAAGCGCTCGGTATTGGAATATCTCCATTTAGACCAAAATTTACCGAAGTAAAGCCTGCTGAACTTCGCAAAAGATACCATGTTCCGGTTGTCGGACGAAAAACGCCGATGTCACTGCGCCCGTCACCATCATAATCGGCAACAACGGGAACGTCACCAATCGAACCGAAAGAGATTGCTCTTAAAGAATTATCGCTACTTTGCAAATAGAAGAAATCGGCATCTGAAGGATTATCTGAAGGTCGAAAAACAGCTATGTCGGTGCGTTCGTCGCCATCGTAATCCGCCGGAACCGGCAAATCGCCGCCAATACCGAATTGAACCCCGTAGAAGGTGCTATCTGAACTTTTCAAGATATACCAATTCCCGTCATTTCTAAATACGGCGATGTCAGCAATCCCGTCGCCGTCGAAATCTCCGAAAACCGGTTTATCGTTTACTGAGCCGAATTGTTGAACAGAGAGTTGGTTGGTAAGACTTCTAAGGCTATACCATGCGCCATCGGAAGGACGGAAAACCCCGATGTCGCTCATTCCATCGCCGTCAAAGTCTTCGGGCGTAGGATAGTCGCCTGCCGCGCCAAATTGCACCGCACTGAAAAGATTATTCGAGCTTCTCAACAAATACCAAGTGCCGTTTGAAGGTCGAAATACCGTAATATCAGCGCGATTATCCCCATCGAAATCTGCCGGTGCAGGAATATCACCCGAGACTCCGAATTGATTAGCAAAAAATGAGTTGTTACTCGACAAAATCCCATACCACGTGCCGCTTGAAGGCCTGAAAACAGCTATATCCGAACGTCCGTCACCGTCGAAATCTGAGATTGCTTTGTTAATGCGCGTAATGGCTATGTCGTTGCCGTCACCACCTTGATAAGTTATGCGAAAAGCCGTATTCAAAGCACCTGCAAACGTTGCCCCTTCAGGCGCGTTAAGGAAATTTCCGCTTACAGGATCAGTGCCATCGTTTCTCAAGATTATAAATGCACTGCCGATAGGAGGACGAAAGTTATTAAGTGGAAGCGGGATTAGCCTTGCATTATTAAGCGTTACCGTGCCTGTAACGTTTATTTGATCATGACCGCTTCCTGCAACGGTGCCGGCAATTTTACAAAGATAATTGCCATCAGACGTAAACGCAAGATTTCCTGTGTTCAAGATTCCCGTAGGTGAGTTGAAAGTTCCTGCACTTATAATTCCCCGAACAACGTTCACCGCTCCGACAGTTCCGGTTCCACCAAAACCACTGAAACCGAACTCCCCGCCGAGACTCCCGCTGTTAACGGTGACGGGACTATTCGGAATGCTTGCATCTACTATGAAAATACCGCCATTATGGTTTATAGCACCGTTGAACCCATTCGCACCTGCTAAAACAACAGCTCCAAGACCTGATTTAGTAATAGTGCCGGAACCCGAAATTATCCCTATCACTACGTTTCCGCTTCCGTCTATTGTCAATCCGAAATTTCCCAAAGACAACAAACCGAGAGTTGTGAGTGTTGATTGTGCAAAGTAGAATGTTTGAGAAGATGCAAGGGTTATTCCTGTGTTTATTGTTTGCGAACCGCCGTTTACGATTAAGCCGTTTGTGAGCCTAAATGGATTCCCGCTTATGGTGTAGTTACCGCCTTCAAAAGTTATGGAGCGAAAGGTTGTTAGGAAGAAGAAATTGTTGTTGGTTGAAAATTGCGAGGCGTTAGCGGGAAAGATTAAGTCATCGCCTGCCGATGGGGCAACCCCACCGACCCAATTTGCAGGTGTTTGCCAATTGTTGTCACTGCCCGCGCCACTCCACGTTCTGGTAGCTCCTAAGCTGACTTCAAAAAGCGTGAACAAAATCAACAAAACCAGAAATCTCATAGTCGTTCCCTCCCAAAAATTCGGCAGAACAATTTATTTGATACACGATTGCTTTTTTGGAGTCAAACAATTTCCCTGCTAACAACCAGCAGCATAAACACAACCCAGCACAATGCGCTGATGCTTTCTCTAATGCGAAACGACTTATTGCATTCGCACAAACAACTTCTCAAGAACCTTGAAATTTTCAGGGATTTTCTAAGAAAAGCGCCCATGATTTTCTCAAACTTCACCCTTGCAGTTTGCAATCCTATGGTTAATCCTTTGAATAATAGGTTCATGGATGGGCAAGGGTATGAGTATGATGAAACAGGTAATCTCACGAGAGATGCGCAAGGGAGGAGGTTTATTTATGATGGTGAGAACAAACAGGTAGAGGTGAGAGATGCATCAATTTGTTGGAAGGTATTACTATGATGGAGAAGGTCGGAGAGTGAAGAAGGAAGTGCCTGCGACGGGTGAAACAACAATCTTTGTGTATGATGCATTTGGCAAGTTGACAGCAGAGTATTCGACGCAAGTTGCACCGTCGTCAGAAGCGAAGGTGAGTTATTTGACGAGTGACCATTTAGGAAGTCCACGGGTGTTGACGGAGCAGAGTGGGAAGGTATATTCGAGGCGAGATTTCATGCCGTTTGGAGAGGAGATTCGCACGCCTCAAAGGACTGAGCAGTTGGGTTATGGTGGTGATACGGTTAGGCAGAAGTTTACGGGGTATGAAAGAGACGTTGAATCAGGTCTAGACTTTACTCAAGCAAGGATGTTCGCATACAATCACGGGCGGTTTACAAGCCCGGACCCGTTAGCCGCAAGCGCAAATCCATTCCATCCGCAAAGTTGGAATCGTTACAGCTATTCTTACAACAATCCGCTTCGATTCACTGACCCAAACGGAATGATTCCTGGCGATTACTACAATCAAGATGGAGAATACATAGGTTGGGACGGCGTAGAAGATGGTAAGCTTTACGTTGTAACAGACGAAAAAGAAGTCGAGCAAATTCGTAAGACTGAGAAGAAGGGTGGCACAACACCAACTAGCGCAATTTCATCAGAAATTGAATTACCAAGTCTTTTAGTCAGACAAGCGGTTGGAGCGGCGGTTGAGAGAAGCAATAAACCAACGGCAGATGATAAACAAGGCGGTTTTCACGAGGAAGGCTTTATAGCAGGACCATCGCTCGATGGATGGCAGGAGAAAATTGTTGTCGCTGCTTCAGGTCCATACTCTGACCCGCGCACTGCTGATGAGGCAAGCATAGATACCACCATTCCAGCCAATCCAAAAGAAGAAGGCATTCTGGCAAATATAACTGTTATGGTGCACGTTCATCCAAAAGGCGAGATTGTTACTGGAAGCAATTCGTCGCTAGGAACTGTCACTATTGGCGGAAGTCAAAAAGTAATCAGTTTTAGGCAAGAACCCTCAGCCATTGACTTAAAGATTGCCGCAGCTTTACCGAACACAATGCACATTGTTGTAGGTGCAAGAAATAAAACGGTCTATATCTACGACGGTACAGGTATCAGAGCGACTTTCCCACTTGAGAAGTTCATCACCATTACAGCAAGGAGACGACGATGAAAGTTTATTTATTGAATGTTGTTCTACTAGCTTTTTGTTTTGCGCTGTTTGCTGATAAAAGCACAGCGCAAAATAGGGTGAAGTTTAGCTTTGAGGTTGATGCAAAGCCAACTAAGGAAAAGTTCAAAGTTCTTTTGTATGTTGACGGAGCAATTATAGAGCCAGAGATGTGCGACAGCAGTTTCATTGTGCCACTTGAAATTCAAAGGCATGAGTTTGTCAGTGTTCGTTTTGTCTCTGACAAATACGACCTATACTTTGACGAAGTGCCTGTGAATAGCTTTAAGTCAGATTGGGAAATCGGTGTAGACTACAAGCCATTTGAGACAGAGAATATCAACCCGGAAAGAAGTTATGAGAAAGTAACTTATATTTACTATTTGAAGTTTGGCCGCTTTGTGATAATCGTTGAGGTTAACGAGGTTAACAAGGATGAAAGCCCTAAAAAATAGGGCAGTCAAATTAAAAAGGCATGAGTTTTTTACGTCTTTTGCTTTTACTAGTTGTTTTTCTTTTAGAAACAGCTTAACCTCTTGAAGTTTTTGCATCTGCGATTCTGGTTCGGGTTTGGCTTTAGCTGTATTTGGTTTACCGCCGAGAAATTCTGCCACTGACACTGTCAGCGTAGCTACCGCCCGCTCGATAACATCCATCGCTGGATTTAGCGAGAGCATTAATCAACCAAACAAACGTTAAAAGAAAACACAGGCAGCAGTCAAATGCAATTGTGGAAAAAACTTTAAGTCTGATCGTCTTGGCAGACGTAAGTTTGGTTAAACCGACATAGTTGTGCCATTTGCTTTTATGACAAATCCGCAAACTGACCTGACGACGAATCTTGTTGCATCGGGGCAAAGTTTCACAATACAACAGGCAATCTCACAAGAGATGCACAGAGGAGGAGGTTTATTTACGATGGAGAGAACAAACAGGTAGAGGTGAGAGATGCATCAAATGGAGTTGTTGGGAGGTATTACTATGATGGCGAAGGTCGGAGAGTGAAGAAGGAAGTGCCTGCGACGGGTGAAACAACAATCTTTGTGTATGATGCATTTGGCAAGTTGATAGCAGAGTATTCGACGCAAGTTGCACAGCCAACAGAAGCGAAGGTGAGTTATTTGATGAGTGACCATTTGGGGAGTCCACGGGTGTTGACGGAGCAGAGTGGGAAGGTATATTCGAGGAGAGACTTCATGCCGTTTGGAGAGGAGATTCGCACACTACAGAGGACTGAGCAGTTGGGTTATGGTGCTGACGCAGTTAGGCAGAAGTTTACGGGGTATGAGAGGGATAGTGAATCGGGATTGGATTTTGCCCAAGCAAGATATTTTCATTTCGGTTTCGGAAGATTTTTT
>RFGC01000041.1 GCA_003697135.1 Acidobacteriota bacterium | reverse complement strand
TGTTCTGTCCTGCCGCAGATTGACCCGCCGTTCCATCAACAGCGAAGTTTCCTCCAGCAGAATTCTGCAACCCTCCATTTGCCGTAACCGACTGCCACAAGGCATAACTTCCTCCACTCATCAATTGTGCTTTCGTAAATGTAGTCAATAAAATCAGCACAAAAACAAACATGAGTGATTTTTTCATAAGCTTCTCCTTTTTTTGATTTTGATCCCTAACCGTCATTGAAGCGGATTTGTTAGGGATTGAATTTTGAGGTTTCTCAGGTCATTTTTTGTTTTTTCTGGTTGAACGAGTTTTTAGTTTTCTCTCGACCAGAAGTTTCAACTGTCTTATTGCTTTTGCTTGCTCGGCTAGTTGACTTGCTTGAACTTGTAGTTGTTTCTTTTGCTCTTCAATCTGAGCTTGCTGTCTTCCGTTGATTTCACTCAGCCGCTTTATCTCAGCTTGCTGAGTCTCTATCTGCTTTTGCTGTCGTTCTATCTCTTCTTGTTGTTCCTTAATTGCATTGACCAGCACGGTTGTTAACTTTTCGTATTTAACACCTTCGACTTCACCTTTTGAGTTGTAGGTAACAAACAACGGATTGAGTTTTTCGACATCCTCTGCTCCGAATCCAATGTCTCGCCTTTGCTGACCGTCTCGCCATTCAAACAAAATCGGCTTGAGTTGCTTGATGAAACTTAAGCCTAGTGAAAATGGTACTACATTCTTTTTGTAGCGCAATGAAGATGAACACTGAGCAATTCGATTTGAAGTATTACGACAGAGTGTATCTGTGCCAATTGTGCTTAGAGTATCAACCTGCAGCTCACCATAAACCAACACAGTATCTGATCCACTTGGGCGTCCTAGTGCAATCGTGTTACTTGAGTTGACAACCGAGTCAGCGCCAATTGCTGTAGCGTATGTTAGGCCATCGCTACCAACGTCGGCATTTGTGCCGATTAGCGTGTTGTTATTTCCGGTTTGATTAGTGGCACCAGCTCTTGCGCCGAAAAAGGAGTTCCCTGTGCCAGTTGTGTTGTCGAAACCAGTTTGGGCACCGAAGAAGGAGTTGGTAGCGCCAGTCGTGTTGTTCTGACCAGCCCATGTTCCGAAAAATGAGTTTCGATCTCCGGTTGTGTTTTTGAGTCCAGACCATGTTCCGAAGAATGAATTGTAAGAAGCAGTTGTGTTACTACTACCAGCACCTGTACCGAAAAAAGCATTTTCGCCACCAGTTGTATTGCTAAAACCGGTGCTTGCGCCGAAGAAAGAGTTGTATAAACCAGTCGTGTTACTCCAACCAGACCACGTGCCAAAGAAGGAATTCTGTTCTCCAGTTGTGTTGCTAAGACCAGCCCATGCACCAAAGAATGAGTTGTAAGAGCCAGTTGTGTTACTGTTACCAGCACCTGCACCGAAAAAGGCATTTTCACCACCAGTTGTGTTCAGTTGGCCACTCCATGCGCCGAAAAAGGAGTTGTGAAAGCCATTTGTGCTGCTAAATCCACTTCCTGTGCCGAAAAAGGAATTTCCGCTGCCGTATGTATTGTTTCTACCAGCTCCGTAACCAAAAAAAGAATTGTAAGAACCTTCATCTTGGTTGCTTCCTCCTGTATTACTATATCCTGCTTGGTAACCAACAAAAGTATTGAAAATACCTGTGTTAAGACCTGTGCCTACGTCATTAGAGTAGCCAGCTTGATAACCAATGAAAGTGTTTTGCGATGCTGCAGTGTTATTAAAACCAGATTGAACCCCGATGAATGTGTTATCACTACCGGTTGTATTTTTTTCTCCTGCTCCTGCTCCGAAAAATGCATTATTGCTTCCGCTGGTGTTAGCATTACCGGTGTTATTGCCGACAAAGGTATTTGAAATCCCGGCATTATTTGAACCTGCTCCTATTCCAACAAATAAAGATGAGCTTGAAGTTCCTAAAACTCTGCTACCGTTTATTCTGTATTCAGTAAGAGCATTAAAGATATCCGCAGTTCCTGTCCCGCTAATGTTGAAATTAGCTGTTTGCGTTGGTGTCATTTGATTTCTTATGAACGTCACTGTGTCTGTTGTCAAAACATACGCCGATGCCGGCTGACCACCTAGATTCGCTGCATCTGTTGCATTAGTTGCGTTTACAGCATTGATTGCATTCGTAGCGGTATTTGCTGTATCTGCCAGTAGCGAACGAACTGAATACGGCGCACTTGTTATCTTCTGCCTCGGTGCAAGCGTTGTGTATGTAGTATCCGTCGGCTTCTTGACGCTTATCTCCAACCAACGGTCTGCACCAGCAGAAAACGCAGACGCACCAAAATTCAAAACAACAGTGAAAATCCCATTGACTACTTGAACTCCTGTCACGGTTTGTGTTGAACCTTGCTGAGTTCCTCCTGATTGTGCGTCGAAGAGTTTGAACTGAAAATCATACGTTCCGTTTGCCGCTACAGAACTGTCTGTCAACCGTCCCTGATAGGTAAACTCTGTGGTTTGAGAAAAACTTAAACTAACTACAAGAAACATCATACTCAACAAATAAACCATTTGTCTCATTGGATTTGCCTCCTTTTTGTGCTTTTACTTTCCTCTTGTTTTGCGACCAACCCCTTCAAGAATGAAGCTATCCTTTAATTTAAGTTTTGTGGTGAGAGTTGTCAATAGGTTTTGATAGTAGAAAATTGAAGGTTTGGACTTTCTAATCAGGTGAGGGATTTGTAAAATTACAAAGTTGTTTTTATCAGAATTTTGGAGGGAGGAAAAATGCAGAAGAATCCATTCCTTGAGAATTTCAAGCCGTATATTCCCGCTGAAGTTTCAATTCGAGAGCTTACGCCGTTTCCGTTACTTGTTGGAACTTTGCTTGGGATAATTTTTGGGGCTTCGTCGCTTTATCTGGTTTTGAAGGTCGGCATGACAGTTTCGGCGTCAATTCCGGTCGCAGTTATAGCGATAACTCTTTTCAAACTCCTCTCTAAAATTGGATTTAGAGATGCAACGATTTTGGAAGCCAACATAATGCAAACAGCTGGAAGTGCAGGCGAATCAATCGCTTTCGGTGTCGGTGTAACGATGCCAGCAATTATGATTTTGGGATTCGATCTCGAAATCTGGCGTGCTACTTTGGTTGCTGTTTTGGGCGGACTTTTGGGGATTTTAATGATGATACCGCTAAGGCGTGCTTTGATTAGAGATCAACACGGCTATTTGAAATATCCCGAAGGAACCGCATGTGCAGAAGTTCTTAAGGCAGGTGCTTCAGAAGAATCAAGAAGATTTTCCTCAGAAACAAGCGCTTCTACAGATTCAGCGTTGCAGGGTGGGAAAATCATAACAATAGGGTTTCTCATTGGTGTAGCTTTCAATACCTTGATGAAGGTTTTTAATCTTTGGAAACCGACGCCAGAAAGGGATTTAGGTAACATTCTGAAAGGCGGAAAACTCGAGATTGATAATGATCCGACTTTGCTTGGAGTTGGTTACATAATTGGTCCGCGCATTGCGGGATTGATGATTGGGGGAGGTATTCTTTCTTATTTGGTTCTTATCCCATTGATAAAGTTTTTCGGCGAGAGCGCCGCACGTCCTATTGCTCCTGAACTCAGCAAAACAGTTGCAGAGATGTCGGCTTCAGAGATTCGCAGCGCTTATATTCTTTACATCGGGGCAGGAGCCGTCGCAATGGCAGGTATAATTTCACTGGTTCGTAGCGCACCGATAATCTGGCACGGTATCAGGGCAGGGCTATCGGATTTGCGAGCTAGCTCGCAACAATCGAATTCTACGTTGCCACGCACTGATCGCGACATTCCTATGAAATGGGTAGTGGTCGGAATCATAATTTTGATAGCGGCAATAATGCTTTCACCCAGATTAGGGCTTTATGTTTTTGCCGATCCGTTGGTTTCGTTTCTCGGAGCGCTTCTGATAGTGGCTTTAGGATTCTTATTTGTCACGGTTTCATCGAGGTTAACGGGCGAAATAGGGTCGTCCTCAAATCCAATCTCAGGAATGACAGTTGCAACACTCTTGATAACCTGCTTAATTTTCCTTGCTTTAGGATGGACTAATCCTGATCCTTACTTTGTTACTGCCTTGTCAATCGGTGGGATTGTTTGCATAGCAGCGTCTAACGGAGGCACAACATCGCAGGATTTGAAAACAGGCTTTTGGGTTGGAGGAACGCCTTGGAGGCAACAAGTTGCAATCTTAATCGGCGCTTTGTCTTCAGCCTTGATTTTGGGAAGCCTTCTGATATTTTTGAACGATTCTCGAACCTACTACAAAAAACTCGATCCTAACTCGATAGAGGCACAAATAGTCGTTACAGAGGATAAACTTGCAAGAGAAGGTGGAGAATTTAGAAGTGAAAAGCCCGGTGGTAAACATGCTTTGACTGATACTGAAACATACAGAGTCTGGCATAATACCGATCCTTCGATTGGGCAGGTCGGAAAATACTTGGTTGGTAAGAACGGGCATCCAGTGTATTTTGTTGATCCAGGCATCAACGGTGTGCTGAAAGAAGATGAAGAAGGCAACAAGCTTGAAAGATACGATGCTCCAAAGGCAACGCTAATGAGTTACATAATTAAGGGGATTTTAAGTCGAGAGCTTCCTTGGGGATTGGTGATCATCGGCGCAATGATTGCCATAGTTTTGGAGCTTTCCGGCATAGGGGCACTGGCTTTTGCAGTTGGGCTTTATCTACCGCTTTCGACTTCAGCTCCTGTTTTTGTCGGCGGCATTGTTAGGTGGGCTGTTGATTTTTATCTCAAGAAAAAGCTTGCCAAGAGAAACTTGACTCAAGAGCAGATCATAGCAGAAACCGACAAGTCAAACGGTGTGCTGTTGGCTTCAGGCTATATCGCAGGCGGAGCAATAGCAGGAATCTTGATCGCTTTGTTTGCAGTCGTGGAAACATTGAAAAACATTCAGGAAAGCACGCTAAAATGGTCACAAGCGCATAATCCATTCTTTGAAGGCCCCAACTCTGATTGGTTGGCTCTAATCCCTCTGTGGATTCTGGCGCTTTTCCTTTACTATGTCGGAAGAGAAATGATTCTATCAGGTAAGAAAAACTCCGCTTGATGCGGATATTAACAACTGTAAACACGCGAACTGTAAACACGCGTCTGATAACGACAAATCAACAACTTGCGTCTGATAACGCAATGAGCATCTTAGAGAGCTTTCGTGCGTCTGATAACGAAAGACTTTCTAAATTTTTGTTGCGTCTGATAGCGATATAAATGCAAACTCGTCTTTGCGGATTTCCGTTTTTCGGCTGTTTCGGTTAATCTGAATTATAGAGATTACAAAACTTTTACATTTGCAAAGCTTATGATTTTCGAGTTGAACGAAGAGCAGTTGCAAATAAAATATAGCATTAGGGAGTTTGCTGAAAGCGAGATTCGTCCGCATGTTAGCTTATGGGACGAAACACAGCATTTTCCGGTTGAGCTACTGCCTAAACTTGCCGAGCTTGGACTGATGGGGATTATTTTTCCAGAAGAATACGGCGGAGCCGGCATGGGATATGTTGAATATGCAACGATTATCGAAGAATTAGGTAGAGTTGATGGTTCGATAGGACTTTCTGTAGCGGCTCATAATTCGCTTTGCTCGAATCACATTTTCATGTTCGGCAACGAGCAACAAAAGCAGAAATATCTTGTGCCTTTGGCAAGAGGTGAGCATTTTGGAGCTTGGGGGTTAACCGAACCACAGGCAGGATCGGATGCTTCGGGAACAAAGACAACCGCAGTTCGCTCAAACGGGGGTTGGATAGTCAACGGCTCGAAGAATTTCATAACTCATGCTATTTCTTGCCATACGCTTGTTGCAGTTGCCGTGACAGACAGAGAGAAAGGAAACAAAGGCATATCGGCTTTTATTTTCGACAAGACAATGAAAGGATTCAGAGCAGAAAAGAAAGAAAACAAGCTCGGCATGCGTGCCTCAGAAACCGCATCTGTTGTTTTTGAAGATTGCTATGTCCCTGAAGAGAACTTGCTTGGCAAAGAAGGCGAAGGATTCTTACAAGCAATGCAGATTCTTGATGGTGGTAGAATCTCGATTGCGGCTTTGGCTGTAGGAATTGCGCAAGGTGCATACGAAGCGGCTTTGAAGTATGCCAAAGAAAGAGTGCAATTTGGACGTCCGATAGCAGAATTTCAGGCGATTCAGTTCAAGCTTGCAGATATGGCAACGCAAATCGAAGCCGCAAGGCTTTTGACGCTGCAAGCGGCAGCGATGAAGGATGCTGGCAAGAAAGTCACCAAACAATCTTCGATGGCAAAGCTTTTCGCATCAGAAGTTGCTGTCAGAGTTGCTGAAGAAGCGATACAAATTCATGGCGGTTACGGCTACACGAAGGATTACCCAGTAGAAAAATACTGGCGTGATGCAAAACTCTGCACAATCGGAGAAGGCACAAGCGAGATACAGAGATTAGTTATAGCAAGGCAGATTCTGAAGGCATAGAATCTCAAAAGTCAAAGCCGCTTTTGGATTCTATACCTTCGGTTTTTCTGCAAATCCTCATCTTCTCACGGGCTTTGGTAAAACCTGTTTTCTTCCGTCTTCGATTCTGAAGGATGGAAGTTTACGTCAGTCATGTCTTCTGTCACGAACAGAACCTTTGGTTCGTAAGCATAACGTTTCGATTGAACCGTCAAGATATAGGTTCTTCCAGCTTCTACTTCGTCAAAACGATAGTATCCGAACGAAGTAGTTCGAGCTATTCGGCTTATACCTTGATCATCAGTTAAAACTACGTATGCATTTCTCAATCCCTTGCTGCTTCCTGCAAATACTCGCCCGCTGACTGTCACCGATGCCGCTGAGGGCGCCGCTATGAACAACGAGTAATTCACCGTTGCCTGATTCGAGCCGCAGGTGATGGTAAGCTGTGGTGTAAAGGTTCCTGTTTGAATTGGTATTCCTGCTATGTTGTAAGCAGCGCCTGATTGCTGCAGAGATAAACCCAAAGGAAGTCCTGTCATGCTCATTGTGCATCCTTCACTGTTGGAAGTTATCTCGAAACTGTAACTGATGGTTTGAGTTCCGTTGGGCAAAGCGGCTACGTATGCCGAGTTTTCTTCATAAGCTCCAATATCAACTCCTGCATTTGATGGTCTTGAAGCTCCACGCTCATCAGTGTTGACTGCGATCGGCGGATCATTGATTCCGCAACCGCCTGCAGTTGTAACGCAGTTGTTACCTGCGTCTATTGCTGGTGAACCGGAAAGCAGCGGGCGTGTTCTCAACCAGTGCCCATTTGACCCACCTCCATAGTATCCAAGAGGTCCGAGACTCGGATCTTGTCCTGTAATATCGGTAGTTACTGTTCCCGAAGTTCCGGTGGTATCTTCTATCAAGTTATCTCCTTGAGAGTTGATTGTGCCGTAAAAATCGGGTCCCAAAACGCCGAAGCCAAGAGTATTGTTTGCAATGATTGTATTTCGAGCATAGACTGTCCCTGATACGTCGTTGTAGATACCACCACCGTCTTCTTGAGCAAAGTTATTGCTGATGGTTGAGTTGATAAGTGTTAGTGTTCCAGAATTCCAGATGCCACCGCCGTCTTCCCCATTGCTACTATTACTATTGTTGCTGATGGTTGAGTTAATGATTGTTGCTACACCATAGTTACTTATACCGCCACCGTAGTCTCCAGTGTTATTACTAATAGTTGAGTTAATGATTGTTGTTACATCATAGTTACTTATACCGCCACCGTAGCCTCCAGTGTTATTACTAATGGTTGAGCCGATAATTGTGGCTGAGCCGATGCTGCTATCAATTCCACCGCCACCAAAATTAGCATAATTGTTACTTACTGTGGAGTTTATAATCGTTGTTGTGCCGTAGCTACTAACGCCACCACCAAAAGTCCCAGAGGAGTTATTCCTTATAGTGGATTTTATTATAGTTAATGTGCCGCCTATATCGTTAAGAATACCACCTCCATCACTACCAGAACTGTCTCCATTTCTAATTGTCAGGCTATTGATAGTAAGATTTCCCTCACTGATTATGCGAAAGACCCTAGTCGTATTGCCACCTGAAATTTCAATACTTTGGGCTTCTCCTTCGTTTGTTATAATGACAACTCGGTTGATGTCTATTTGGCTCGAAAGAGTGATGATACAAACGCCTCCTGGACAACTCGATGTAGGGATGTTAAAAGTAATGAATCCTCCAAAATCTGATGTGGCTTCATCTCTCAAGCTACCCGGGCCACTGTCGTTTGTATTTATAACTACTCCGTATCTTTGTTCATAGGCGCCAATGTCAACGCTACTGCCTGCACTTGTCGTTCTTGAATTACCTCTTTGATCCGAGCTGACAGCGATAGGAGGATCGCTAGTGCCACAGCCGCCTTGAGTCAATACACAGTTGTTTCCTGCGTTCAAGGCAGGTGAGCCTAGCAGTAAAGCATGAGTCTGAGTTGGCCCACCGTAGTTGCCTAATGGCGACAAATTGGGGTCCTGATGCAGAATGTTTCCTGTAGTTGTTCCCGTGATTGTGGTGTTGGAAGTGTTTTCTATTAGGTTATGACCTTGTGACGTGAGAGTGCCCCAAAAATCAGGACCTTGATTGGTAGCATTGTTATTTGCAATGATTGTATTGCGAGCGTTTACCGTGCCATTGTTATTGTAAATACCTCCACCTTCTTGCTGAGCAGAATTGTTGCTAATAGTTGAGTTGATGATTGTAGCTGTTGCGTTTGTATCATTGATAATTCCACCTCCATCTGCTCCAGCAGAATTGCTGCTGATAGTCGAGTTAATGATTGTTATAGTAGCTGATTGTCCGTTGTTGATACCGCCACCGTTAATTCCAGCAGAGTTATTGTTGATAGTGGAGCTGATAATTGTAGTTGTGCAGTTGGTACCGTTAAGAATACCACCACCGAAGTTAGTGGCTCCAGCAGAGTTGTTTCTTATCGTTGAATTCAGGACAGTTAATGTTCCAAGATTCAAAATACCAGCACCGTCACCGACACCGTTTCTGATCGTTAGGCTCTCAACAGTGAGATTACCTCCAAGATTAACTTGAAAAACTCTGACAGAATTATTGCCTGAGATTTCTATTCTTTGATTTCCACTTGCGTTGGTAATTGTAAGTGTGCCTGATGTTGAAGCAGAGTTGATAGTAAGCTGGCTACTTAAGGTAATCACACAAACTCCGCCGGAACAACCTATGTCGCTTGTTGGTATATTGAAAACGATTGTGTCGTCATTGTTTGTTCCATTTGCTACTGCTATTGCTTCTCGAAGACTGCAGTCGGAGTCGCATATTCCATCGTTTGTATCTGCTGTTTTTGTAACTGTGTAAGTTGCTGCCTCAAGTGATATTGCTACGAGTAAAAGAAAGCCAAGCACTGTTAGTGACTTTTTCAAGGTATTTGTTGGTCTTGATCCCATAACCAGCCCCCTAATCTGAGATGAAAAATCTAAAGTCAAACGAACAGCCTGCGTTATTGATTGCCTAATGCTTTTGATCAAGAGAATATTGCCTTACGCTACTTTTGTCAAGATTTTGGATTGATAGTTTGAGGTTTTCATAAGAGTTTCTTGAATAAGCATCAAGGTTATTCATCGGCTATAATGTCAACTTGCTGATGATGGATTTGCGGGTTACAGAGATTTTTCTTTCCATACAAGGTGAATCTTCACATGTTGGAAGGCCTTGTGCTTTTATTCGCTTGACTGGATGTCCGATGAGGTGCGTTTGGTGTGATTCAGAATACACCTTTACAGGCGGAACAAGGATGACTTTCGAGCAGATTTTCAAGGAAATTGAAAAATACAACTGCAAACTAGTTGAAATCACAGGCGGAGAGCCTTTGGCTCAAAAGAATGTCTTTCCGTTCATTTCGGAGCTTTGCGACAGAGGTTATGAAGTGTTGCTAGAAACGGGCGGATATTTTTCAATCGAGAAGGTGGATAAGAGAGCGAAGATAATACTTGATGTTAAATGTCCCGGTTCAGGGGAAAGTGAAAGAAACTACTGGCAGAATTTATACTTGCTCGATAAAAGCAAAGATGAAGTTAAGTTTGTGGTTGCGGATTTGGCAGATTGGGAGTTTGCAAAGAAGGTTATAGAAGACTATTCACTTCAGGATCGAGCAAAGGAAATTTTGATTTCACCTGTTTGGGGCGCGTCTTCTCTTTTAGAAATAGCAAGAGCGGTTGCAGAAAGCGGGCTGAAGGTTCGGCTGAATTTGCAAATTCACAAATATATCTGGGGAGCCGATGCGCGTGGGGTTTAGTATTGAAGCGGAAGACGAAGCAGGATAATAGCTAGGTAGTAATCATGGAGGAAACTGGAATTGTGGAAATCTGGTTATACCTATTGTGTCTGATAAAAATGCATGGTTTTCTTTTGCCACTTTTCTTGCAGATTTCTGACAATATCTTGAGGTAAGTCTAGAATCTGGTTAAAATCTGTGAATTGGCGAAGATTGCTCAAGGTGATGAAGGGCTGAAGTTTTATGAAGCGGTGTCCGAAATGTGGTCGCAGTTATTACGATGAAGGTATAAATTTCTGCCTTGATGATGGCACACCTCTTTTTTCAAGTTCTCAAACTGCGGTATCTCAAGAAACTCAAATGACCGTGGTTTCAGGCTTGAATGCTTCTGGTTCTTCTATTGGTAAGACAAGTAATAAAACAAAAATAATCCTGCTTGTAGGGTTTCTAGCTACAGTTTTTCTTTTGTTTGTAGTCGGCGTAGGAGCTTTGCTCTTTTATTTTGCTTCTACCGCTGATGGAACTGGAGCAGGAATTTCCAACACTCGGCAACCAAAAGCACAACAGCCATCTAATAGCCGTTTATCTGATGACAATAACACTCAAGATCGGCTTGCGGACGAGGAAGTTTCAAAGCAAGAAGAGGCTGCGTCAGATGAAAATTCTTCTGATGATCGTTCTTCAGATGTCGAGCAGGCTGAAAATGAAGCAAATGAAGAAAAGGCTGATGTAGATACTATCGAAACCGAGAAAGAGCTGGTTGAAGACGAAGATAAGAACGAGACTAATTCACTGGAAGGGAAGTATGTTGGCAGTGCTACGAATTTAACTTTCAATCAAACAACAGGCTTGTCAATACGAATATCGCAGAATGGTTCAACCATAGGTGGGCGGGTTAACGTATCAAAACCAGCACTGGGGTCTGGAAATATAATTTCTGGCTACACTGATGGAAAAAATATCTCATTTGTCTCTTATGACAGTAAGAACGATATAACTATTTATTGGGAAGGAAGGATAAAGAAAAATTCCATGGAAGGTTCCTACACAGCTACTACCTCGAATCCTTACTTGCAGCCAAACACTCAATATGGCACTTGGCGGGTTAGGAGAGAATAGAAATAACAATGGCACTTTGGCGTTAGAACCGAATGCGTTTCGGACACAGCTATTTTTAGAAACCGGATTCCTCTAGTCTCTCAAATAGTAAGGCTGTCAAAAAGTTATTTTGAGCGATTTTGTTGTTGACTAAATCGCCGTGTTCTTCACAAAAAAAATTTATGAAATTTGGAGCAAAACGCCTTGCAGGAGGGTTACCGAATAAGTTTTGTGCGAGTAATGATTGACGAGTGACGCGTCCATCACCGGGCAAGAAAAGCAATTTTTTAATTTCCTCTGACTTTATCTTTTTTCCGTCTGATGTCTTGTAGCCTTTGGTTCTATAAAAAACGAAAGGTTTACCGTTTTTCTTGTTCTTTCTGATAATCACACCGTCGAGTGTTTTCGAGCAGTCACTTCCGAAAACAAAAAACAACAGGTTAGGCGGAGGAGAGGTTTCTGCATCTAGAGCTTTGTGAAACATGAAAGCACGACGAAGCACAACTTCTAAATAATCGTTAATTTCTTTCATTTGGTCTTCCGTGTTTTCACTGTTTTCATTTAGTCTTTTCAGTGCTTTGTGGTTCGATAAAACGCTCCAGCCGTATTCTTTCCAAGTTGCAGGGTTGTAAAGGTCAATTTTCAAGGGCTGTAAATCTTCATCATAGAACTTTGCGTTGTCAGGAGCGGGCATTAGTTGGAACACGGCAGGGAAGGTAAATAGAACTTCTGGCGATAGGTTTGGAAACTCGATTTTTCCAGTCAAGGTTTTAACGGAGTATCCTTCGAGAAGCCCCACGAATGCGGACATCGAGCCTTTGTTAGGTGTTCCAAACATGAAAATTTTGTTGAAATGCTTTGCACCAGCCCAATTTGGATTTATATCCTCAATCCTTTGTGGCAAATCTTTGTCGCCATACATTGCGGCGTATCTCACTATCAGCCCGCCCATTGAATGAGCTAGAACATTAAATTTCAAATCTGCTTTGCCAAGCTTTTCTTTTAGTTTTTCAATTTTTCTTATAAGCAAGCGTGCATTTTCGACATTATCTCTGCGCCAATCGTATGCAAAAATGTAGTAAGTGTCTTGGAAGCCATCTTTTGGCGGGTTGTCCCAATCGCCTTCCCTATAGCCTCCGTAAGTTTCAATTGCTTTTATCAAAGCATCGTAAATTTCAATTTCTGGGAAGAAGCGAAACACTTTTGCTCTTTCTACAATTCGAGTTGGAATCAACGAATCAGTGTTTTCTTCTAGTTTAGGTGAGATCGGGAGTGCAAGCGAATCAGTCTCGGCAACTGAACGATTAAACCAAGCCTTCTCTTCAGTTTGCTTGTTAATAAGCTCTGTTCCTAAAATACCGGGGATTATTATTATCGGGCGTTTGCCAGGAGTTTTATCGGATTTGGCAAAGATTACGTCTAAAGGCGGCACTTTCTTTGGAAACAACAAACAGCTTGTTTGAAGACTCAGAAGAGAAATAACCAAAAGAAAGTAAATAATTCTCAAAGTCTGAGATGACAGGCTTTTTATCATCTTCGGCTTTCTTTGCTAAAAGCTCTCTAAAAACCCATTTGCTTTTGTAAAACCTTCAAAGCTATTATAGCGCCATAATACTAAAGTCAGGCAAGATCTCAATGTTAATTGTCTATAACACGCGTCTGATAACGAACACTAATCTGCATTTTGAAAATTGTTAAGGAATGGGGAAAGATTTATCTGCGTCTGATGACGTTAGGTTAGAGAATGCTGTGGCTTTTGGTGGCATCAACCGTGTTATGAAATGGGTTGGGTCTGATAACGTTTTGTGGGATATTTGGTTAGGGTGTTTTTTTTCGGTTCCAACTTTCGGCGTTTGCCTAAGATATTTACCAAAGATGCTTTATTTCAGAAAAGAACTCAGGCTTTGTTAGTGTAGAGCGGCGAAATAGCAAACCAAAAGCTGGAACCGAAGTTTTGCAAGAAGAAGATTCTCAATCAAGCGCTGGCTTGTTTTGCTTCTGGGAACATTTTCTCTAATGTGGACGTTATGATGCCGATGCCGTATTCACCTGCCGCTCTTGTTTTGAGTTTGCCTTCAGCATCGAACAGGTAATAGACCGGAACCCAGCCCTGTTCGTTGCGGAATGCTTCGCGAAGTTTGTGGAGATTGTCAATCGCGCAAACATCATCTATCGAAAATTCCTTTATAATTTGCAGAACCTTTTCAATATCAGTATCTGCCTCATAGCGTGGCATGTGAACAGCCACAAACTTTAGTCCTTGTTTTTCATATTTTTCTTTCAGTTCCTTGAGTTTAGGAAGATTTTCTTTACAGATACCGCAACTCACCGCCCAGAAGTAAACCAGAGTAGGTGAGCCTTGCAGATGATCTTCAATTCGGAAATCTTCCGATGTGTTAAGCCATTGAGTTGCACCATTAAATGAAGGGATTTTATCTCCTATTCTCATCATAAACTTTTCCTCCAAAAAGAAACGGTCAGGTAGGAGGAAATCCTACCTGACTTTTGGTTTTTAGACCTTCAGAGTTTCCTGACCGGGTTTCCAGTCAGCTGCGCACAAGCCGCCTGTTTGCAGAGCTTGCAAAACTCGCAGTGTTTCATCAACGGAGCGTCCGATGTTCAAATCATGAACGACTGCGTATCTAAGAATGCCTTCCGGGTCAATGATGAAAAGACCGCGCAAAGCAACCATCTTGTCTTCAACCAAGATGTTATACTTAGCCGCAAGTCTTCCACCAACATCGGAAGCCAATGGGAATTTCAAACCTTCGATTCCGTTTTGCTCGCGTGGAGTCTTTAGCCAAGCGCGATGCGAGAAAACAGAATCGGTTGAAATTCCTATAACTTCTGCACCGACACCGCGTATTTCATCAATTCTGTCTGAAAACGCTGTCAATTCGGTAGGACAAACAAACGTAAAATCAAGCGGGTAAAATAGCAGGATTAACCATTTGCCCTTATAATCTGAAAGCTTTACGTTTTCAGCCAGAGTTTCTAGGTTTTTGGTTGAAGGTAGATCGAAATCTGGTGCCGGTTGGCCAACTTTTGCAAATTGAATCTCAGGTCGTGTTTCCGCGACTGTAACCGTTTTTGTTGACATATTTTCCTCCTTGTGATTTTTTGGATTTTGGTTTGATTTACTCGGTGCAATCTGGACACAAGCCGCGCAGAGTTATTTCTATTGAATCAGGTCTGAAATTTGAAAGAATAGCCGCCGTCTGAACAAGCTCTTGTGGTATTTCTAAATCAATATCAATAAGTTTCCCACACTTTACACAAAGAGCATGATCATGGCGTTCTACTCTTTTATCAAATCGGCTTGCACTTCCTGCAAACTCTATCTCGGCAATGTATCCAGCATCTTTCAAGAATCTTAATGAGTTATAGACAGTTGCAAAGCTTATGGTAGGCAAGAGTTGCTTTGCCCTGTCATAAACCTCATTAGCCGTCAGATGCTGTTCCGCTTGCCGAATAACTTGCAGGACAACCGCTCTTTGCTTCGTCAAATTTTTCTGCGCTACCTGTGCCATTTTCACCGAATCTGTAATTAGAATAATTCTAATTCTAACGATTGTCAAGCTAAGGTGAAGCTTTTTTGTGGTTTTTATGCGAAAAGATTTGTTTAATGCTCGAAATGTGTTGATCTAAAGTTTTTTGTTCGATGTTTGAAGCAACGCTAGAAGCTTGTAGAACTTTGAATCTATGGCTATCTAATGACAACGCAAAGTCGCTTGAGATGATAAAACGTTCTTTTTGGTGAAAGATTTTTTGGGCATCAGTTTCAAATCCGCTCAGTTTGCTGATTTAGTTTTTGCACGGCCAGCTATGAACTCTTTGGATTTTCGAGGTTTAGCTTGCCCGTATTGATTCGATTTTTTTCTCTTTGTAGCGTTTTGGATAAAGCGGGAATTGAGCTGAAAGCTCTGCAACTTCCTTTCTTACTTTGTTTTTGACCTCTTCGGATTTCGGCTCTCGGATAACTTCGGCTATCATTCTAGCGATCTGTCGCATTTGTGGTTCTTTCATTCCGCGTGTTGTTAGTGCAGGAGTGCCTAATCTGATGCCGGAAGCAATCATTGGTTTGTTAGGATCAAACGGAATCGTGTTTTTGTTGACCGTTATATTAACTTCTTCCAGCGCTTTTTCAGCCTCCTTGCCTGTGATGCCTTTTCCGTTAAGGAAAACATCAACTAGCAAAAGATGATTATCCGTTCCACCGGAAACCAGACGCAATCCTTGATTCGAGAGTTCCTCAGCAAGAGCCTTTGCATTAGCTACGATTTGTTTTTGATATTCCTTAAAATCTTCTCGCAGAGCTTCGCCGAATGCAACGGCTTTTGCCGCTATTATGTGAACTAGAGGTCCACCTTGAACACCCGGAAAAACTGCCTTGTCAATATCCTTTGCAAACTCTTCACGGCATAAAATCAAACCGCCGCGCGGACCTCGCAGTGTTTTGTGGGTTGTCGTGGTGACGAATTCACAGTAGGGTATCGGTGAAGGGTGAAGCCCAGCAGCAACAAGTCCCGCAATATGCGCAATATCAGCAAGCACTTTTGCACCGACAGAAGAAGCTATTTCGCTTATTTTCTGGAAATCAATTATGCGTGGATATGCAGAAGCTCCGCAAATTATAAGTTTTGGTTTGTGTTCTTCAGCTAAAACTCTCAATTGCTCATAGTCTATCTGTTCAGTTTCCGGGTGAACTCCGTAGGTTACGACTTTGTAGTTGATTCCGGAGAAATTCAAAGGGTGTCCATGCGTTAAATGGCCGCCATGAGAAAGATTCATGCCCAGAATTGTGTCACCGTGTTGAAGCGATGCTAAGAAGACCGCCATATTCGCCTGAGCGCCGGAGTGAGGTTGAACATTCGCATGTTCAGCGTTGAAGAGTTTTTTGGCTCGATCTATGGCAGTTTGTTCGACAATATCAACGAACTCACAGCCGCCATAATATCGCCTTCCCGGATAACCTTCGGCATATTTGTTCGTAAATACCGAACCCATTGCTTGAAGAACTGCTTCAGAAACGAAGTTTTCTGAAGCAATTAGCTCAAGTCCGTTTGTTTGCCTTCTAACTTCGTCATCAATGGCTTGGCTTATAATTGGGTCAACTTCTTCTAGTGGAGCATTAAAAAGATTTGTCATTGCGCTTTGTCCTCGCTTTCCAATGCTTTGATTTTTTCAACTCTTCTTTCGTGTCTTCCACCTTCAAAATCGGCACTAAACCATGCACGAACGATTTTCGGAATTTCTTCTTCAGGTAAAACCCTTGCACCGATTGCAAGAACGTTTGCGTTATTGTGCTGGCGAGCTAAACGCGCTGTTTCTTCATTCCACGCTTGAGCGGCTCTGATTCCTTTGATCTTATTTGCGGCAATTGCAATGCCTATTCCCGAACCACAAACAACTATGCCTTGATCAGCTTCTCCTGAAGCTACTTTCTGGCCAACTTTTGCACCAAAATCAGGATAGTCAACAGGCTCAGTCGAATTGGTCCCTACGTCTTCGTAGGGAATTTGCATTTCTTCAAGGAGCTTTTTTATCTTTTCTTTGACTTCAAATCCTGCATGATCAGCGCCTATGGCTACTTTCATAAAAATCCCGTAAATGCTTTGCTTGAATTTATCTTCTGCCTCTGATTAAAATTCCTAGCACCAATCCAACCGCAGCGGATATTAAAATCGCTTGTCCCGGATTTTTTCGGGCAAATTCTTTAGCATCTTCAATCAATTCTTGCGGGTCTTTGCTAGAAATTTCCCTAACTTTCTCGCTTGCTTGCGCGAACTTTTCATTCAAGAATTCTTTAGCTTTTAAGGCGACTTCCTGAATTTTTTGTTGATAGTCTTGCGCGCTGTAGCCCGATGAAAATTCTTCTTGAGAAGAGTTAACGGGCACTAGGCTTTGATTTTTCTTCTCGTCTATCTGGTTGAATTCGGACATTTTTCTATCTCCTTTTTCAGGACGAATCTTTGTGATTCAAACCTTTCATACGAAATTTTCCCACAGTCAGTTGCCGATTTGCAATTTTGCCGATTTTCTCGTTGAAGATTGGTTTCTCAAAAATCCGCTGCAGGCATTGTTACATCCTGGTTCAATCGGATTTCAATTTGTTGATTCAGATTGATGTTGATTTCTTTTCCCCTTTGAAGGATTGCCGCTCCGACTCCGACAGCCGTTCCAGTTGTTGCGCCGATTAGTGCGCCCTTTCCTTCCGCACTAACAAAGCCAATTAAAGCGCCCAACCCGCCAAAGACGAAAGCAAATAAGCCGAGTCGCTTTTCGGATTTCGGTATGGGAAAATTTATCAAGTCTGCATCTATCTGTCTGCGGCTTCCGTCGGGCAAAACGAGATATTCAAATTTAACGTCAAGCTCGCCGTTTCTGCCGTTAATGGAAGCTGGTTTTGCTTTCAAAACGCGCCCTTGCAGGAGCGAGCCAACAGGCAGGATTTCTATTTGACCCGCTAAAATCGGCTTTGAGACTTTAGCCGTAAAAGTGTCATTTGCATTTGAGAATCTCGAACCAACAGGGCTTTCAACTGTTGCGAAGATTATCGTTCCTTTTTGAAGAACGTAAGTATTTTGTGCATCGGCTGAAAGAATCAATGCAGAAAGAATCCAAAACGCTAACAGAAAAGCTCTTTTCATGATTACAAAAATCTAATCGAAAATCGTGCATTTGGCAACTTGCGTCGAAAAACTGACTTTAGAAACATGCTTGACCTGAAGAGCAATTGAGCGATATAAAATTCTTTTACGCAGATGGCGCAGGTTCGCAGTTTTTGCTCGTGCAGTCTGAAAATCCACAAAACTTTGGAGAAATCCTGATGAACTGGAATCTATTAGTCGAAAATGCAATTTGTAACAAACCACCTACGAAAGACGAATCGCTTGCGCTTTTAGGTCTTCCTGATGAAGAAACTTTACCGCTCATTGATGCGGCATGGCGCGTGCGCAGGGCTTTTTTCGGGAATAAAGTTAAGGTTAACGTTTTGCTCAATGCAAAAAGCGGTTTTTGCCCTGAAGATTGCGGTTACTGTTCGCAATCTCGACATGCTTCGAGCGAGATTGCTCGTTATCCGATGCTTGATCCAATGGAAATGGTGGAAAAAGCGCGTGAGGCTTACAAGGCTGGGGCACATCGTTTCTGCATTGTTACAGCTACACGCGGACCTACGTGGCGTGACATCGAGCGAGTTGCTGAAGCCACAAAGCACATTAAAGCAGAACTGCCGATGGAAGTTTGCGCATGTTTGGGACTAATTGACGATCCGGAAAAAGCGCATGCACTCAAGCGCGCCGGTGTTGATGCTTACAATCACAATCTCAACACCAGTTCCGCTCGCTACGGAGAAATAACCACAACGCATTCCTACGCTGACCGAATTAAAACGATTTCAGCAGTAAAAGAAGCCGGAATTTCGCTTTGTTCGGGCGTGATTATTGGCATGGGCGAAACCGATGAAGAAATCGTTGAATTAGCTTATGCTTTGCGGGAACTCGAAGCCGATTCGATACCTGTAAACTTTCTGATCCCAATTCATGGCACTCCGCTAGGCGATGGGCATACCGTAAAGAATCTAACTCCTTGGCGTTGTCTTCGTGTTCTTTCTGTTTTTCGGCTCATAAATCCTAGGGCTGAGCTACGAGCTTCGGCGGGACGTGAGATTCATCTTCGTTCTCTTCAGCCGCTGGCAATGCTAATTGCAAACAGTCTTTTCTTGGGCGATTATTTAACGGAAAAGGGACAAGCGGCAGAAGCCGACTGGAGCATGTTAAGAGATTTAGGGCTTGAGCCTATCTTGGAACGAACTTGCGAAAAGGATGAGAATACTTGAAACGATGCGTCCTAGATGGATTGAAACACTTGTTCGTTTATCGGCGCAAAGTTTGCGTCGTGAACTTCGATGTTTCAATCGTTCGGGACCCATAGTCTCGCTTAACGGCAAGCAACTCATCAATCTTGCATCGAACAACTATCTCGGACTAGCCGACGATCCGCGCCTTTTATCATCTGCTAAAGATGCGATTGAGAAATACGGACTGGGTTCTGGTGCTTCGCCTTTGGTGTCCGGACATTTTGAAGTTCATGAGATGCTGGAAACTAAACTTGCTGAATTCAAAGGTGCAGAAGCATCGCTTGTTTTTTCAAGCGGATATGCGGCAAATGTCGGCGTTTTGAGCGCACTAGCTACGCCACGTGACGTGATTTTTTTAGATGCTTTGGTTCATGCGAGTTTACACGATGGCGCAAGGCTTTCAGGAGCAGAAGTTCGCCGCTACAGGCATAATGACTTGGAAGACCTGAGGAGGCTTATTCGTTCCACTTCTTCCGTTCGTGGTGAGCGAATAGTCGTTACTGACGGCGTTTTCAGCATGGATGGTGATTTTGCTCCGCTACCTGAACTTATCGAACTTTGCGAAGAAATGAACGCAATTTTGGTTGTTGATGATGCTCACGGAACTGGAATTGTCGGAGAAAACGGCAGGGGAACTGCGGAGTATTTCAAGGTCGAAGAGCGTATTCCTGTTCAGATAGGCACGCTCTCAAAAGCTTTCGGTTTGCAAGGTGGATTTGTTGTTGGAAGTAGAACGCTTATTGATTTCATCATCAATCGCGCTCGTTCTTTCATTTACAGCACTGCAATTTCTCCTATTTTGGCGGCGACGGCTTTGTGCGCTATTGAAATCGTCAAAACAGAAGGCTGGCGAAGGCAGACGGCGCGAAATCATCGTTTGTGTTTGAAAGAAAGACTTCAAGAAAAAGGTTACGAAATCAAAGGTGAGATAGACGCGCCAATGATTCTTGTGATGATCGGCGAAGCGGCAGAAACGCTAGAGCTTTCTTCAAAGCTTGAAGAAAAAGGTATTTTTGCACCTGCAATAAGGCCACCGACAGTGCCACAAGGAACAAGCAGAATTCGTCTTGCTCCAATGGCAACGCATTCTGTCGAGCAAATCGAAAAAGCGATTGACGCTTTTCCGAAGCGTAATAGCACGTTTTGAAGGTTTCAAGATTTTTGTCGCATGGAAAATCATGAAGTTAGCTGGCATAGGTTCGGCAATACCTCGAACGCACATCAAAACCGAGGAAATAGAAAAACATCTTGGTCTTCAGCCGGGTTGGATAGAAAGACGAACCGGTGTGCGAGTGTTGCCGACTGCTTTGCCTGAAGAAGCGACGTCCGATCTTGCTGTATGTGCCGGCCGTCGGGCATTGCTTGACGCGCAGATAAGTCCTGATGAAATCGGGTTACTGATTTTGGCAACAAGCACGCCTGACTATCCTTTGCCGCCGACAGCGCCACAAGTAGCGCATAGACTTGGACTCAAACGCGCTGGAGCTGTTGATCTGGCAGGCGCTTGTGCTGGATTTCTTTACGCATTGGCGTTTGCGAACTTTTATGGAGAAGCTAACTCGACTGCATGTTTGGTAATCGGGGCAAATGTCCTCTCGCGCCGTGTTGATCGAAGTGATCCGTCTACCGCATCTTTATTTGCCGATGGTGCGGGTGCATTTTTGTTAGTGCCGGGCGAAGGAATACTCAGTGTGCATTTCGGATCGGACGGTGAGCATTGGGATGAAATCGTTGTTTGGGCTGGCGGTAGCCGAGAGCCGCTAACGCCTGAAGCTGTTGCTGAAGGAAAACATTTAATGCGAATGAAAGATGGTGCGGGACTTTTTCGCCACGCCGTGCGTCGAATGGCTGAAGTCGGACGCATCACTCTTGAAAAGGCTGGGATTGCACTGAAAGACATTGATTGGTGGATTCCGCATCAAGCTAATCGTCGTTTGATTCGAGAAGCAGGGAAACTGCTTGGCATCAGTGCTGATAAAACGATTGATGTTGTTGCTCGTTGTGGTAATAGTTCTGCCGCTACGATTCCAATTGCATTTGATGTGGCAAGATCAGAAGGCAGAATCCGTGAAGGTAATCTTTTGCTTTTTACGGCTGTCGGAGCTGGAATGCTAGAAGCCGGGGTCATTCTAAAATTCGGCTCATTTCAGAAGCAAAGAAAAAACGCCGTATAATTGAATCAAATTTCAATCAAATTTCGATGATGAAGATGAACGACGCAAGGCAATCTTTGGTTTTCAAAGAAAAAATTAGCTACGAAAAACTTGCAGAACTTGATAAGGCTTACTTGTGGCATCCGTTTACACACATGAAGCAATACATTGCAAGTGAGCCGATTATCATTGAGCGTGGTGAAGGAGTTCGTGTGTTCGATGTGCATGGACGCGCATATTACGATGGCACTTCTTCGATTTGGCTGAACGTCCACGGCCATTGCGTTCCCGAACTAAACCGCGCTATTGTAGAGCAACTAGAGCGTATCGCTCATTCGACTTTGCTAGGAATGAGCAACGTGCCAGCAATTCTGTTTGCAGAAAGGCTTGTAAAAATAGCTCCGCAAGGTTTGAAGCGTGTTTTTTATGTGGACAACGGAGCTGGAGCTGTGGAAGCCGCAATCAAAATTGCTGTCCAATTTTGGGCAAATCAAGGTGCGAAAAATAAGCGTCTCATTCTTGGTTTCTACAATAACTATCATGGTGACACTCTAGGTGCTGTTGGTGTTGCTCCAGACGATATGTTTCATTGGGCATTTTTGAGTCTTTTGCCACCGCATCCTCGCGTGCCATATCCTTATCCGTATAGAAGCCAAAGCTCTGATCCTTTGGCTGAAAGCCTTGAAGCCACAGAAAAATTGCTACGCCAGCGGCGAGATGAAATTGCAGCAGTTATTGTTGAACCTGTAGAAGGCGCAGGTGGAATCATAGTTCCGCCGCGCGGGTTTCTAAAGGGTTTGCGTGAACTGTGCAATCAATACGAAGTGCTTTTGATAGTTGATGAAGTAGCAACAGGCTTTGGTCGCACAGGCTCGATGTTTGCTTGTGATATTGAAAAAATCACGCCTGATTTGATGTGTTTAGGTAAAGGAATTTCGGGCGGTTATCTGCCGATTGGGGCTACTCTTGCCACTGAAAAAGTCTTTGAAGCATTTTTAGGCGAAGTTGACTCGGGCAAAACCTTCTTTCATGGACATTCTTACGCTGGAAATCCGCTCGGTGCGGCTGTAAGTTTGGTAAATCTAGATTTGCTTGAAGAACTCATGCCGCAAATGCCCGAAAAAATCGAAAAGCTTTCGTCATGGCTACAGCCAATCGCCGATGAGCCTTTCGTCGGAGAAGTCAGACAAGCAGGATTTATGGTAGGAATCGAGCTTGTTAAAGACAAAAAAACAAAAGAAGGCTTTGCTTACAGAGACCAAGCCGGGTGGAAGGTTGCCGATATGGCAAGAAACAACGGTTTGCTGGTGCGTCCCATCGGGAATGTTCTTATCTTCATGCCACCTTTGGTTTCCACGCTTGATGAGCTAGAAGATATGGTTCAGATTCTATGTGAAGCTTTTCGAGCATCAAGAGATGAACTTGCGAAGCTCGCCAAAAACTGATTTTTTCAAATGGTGATGCTGGCTTCTAATCCAAAAAGTTTTCAAAAAGGGTTGATTGAAACTGCTGAAAAAGATGTGGAAGAGCTTTTTCATCACGGGAACCGATACAGGCGTTGGTAAAACGGTTGTGGGGGCAGGATTAGCCCGTTTGCTGGTTGAACAAGGCTTAAAAGTTGGTGTCATGAAGCCAATTGAAACAGGCATTGTTTTGAGTCCTTCAGATTCAGACGCAATAACTTATGAAGGCGCCATCTCAGATGGGACTTTTTTAGCACAGGCGGCGCGCATTGAAGAAAAACGCGAAATGATTGTTCCGTTTACATACGCAGAACCACTTGCTCCGCTTGTTGCTGCGCGTCGCTCTTCAAGGCATGTTGATCTCGATGTCATCAAAAGAGCGTGGTGTTATCTTTCTTCAAAATATGAACTGGTTATTGTGGAAGGAGCAGGTGGGCTTTCTGTGCCTATCAAGGAGTCTTACGATATGGCAAGTTTGGCTCTCGATCTAGGTCTGCCCATTTTGATTGTTGCACGTCCTAGTTTAGGCACTTTGAACCATACTTTTCTAACCGTTCATTATGCCCGAAGTCGCGGGCTTGAGATTTTGGGAATAATCATATCTGGATACAATCGAAATACAACCGATGTTGCCGAGATTACCAATCCTTCGATGATAGAAGAGTTATGCGGCGAGCAAGTTATCGGGATTGTGCCGAAGAAAGATTCGATAAAATCCCCTGAAGATGCGGCGGAAGCTGTCAGAGAGGGTGTTGAAATTGATGATTTGATAAAGAAACTTAAGATAAATGCTTGAGAATGTCGGATTCAGAGATTTTAGAGGTTACAATACAAAAGGTTGTGCCGGGCGGTTATGGCTTGGCTTATGCAAGAGAGTTGACGATTTTCGTGCCGTTAGCCGCTGAAGGTGATAGGCTCAAAGTGAAAATTTATAAAAGAAATGCTCAAACGGCCTTCGCAACAATCGTTGAAATCATTGAGCCATCAAAAGAACGTCGAGAGCCGCTTTGCCGTTATTTTGGGGAATGTGGCGGTTGCGATTTTCAGCATCTTGCTTACTCGATTCAGCTAGAGAAAAAAGTTCAAATAGTCCGCGATTGTTTGCAAAGGATAGGTAAAATTCATCTTGACGAAATACCGATTATTGAGAGTGAACAAGAATGGAGCTATAGACTGCGCGCCCAATGGCACGTAGATTTAGAAAGCAGAAAAATAGGCTATTTTAAGCGAAACTCCAACGAAGTTGTTGACGTTGAGACTTGCCCTATATTAACTCCGAGATTGCAGGAGTTTCTCTGCGATTTCCGTTCGCAAATAATTCGTCAAAGCCTTCTCACAAAAGGGAAAATTCATGTTGAGGTAGCGACAGACGGGAAAAATGTTTCCGTGTTTTCAAAAGATTTTCCAAGCGAAACAGATCAGCTTTCAATTAAAGTTGGAGCAGAAGAGTATCTTTTCGATAGCAGAGTTTTCTTTCAGGCAAATCGTTTTCTACTTCAGAGATTGATTGAAACAGCATTAGACGATTTTTCGGGCGAAATGGCGTTGGATTTGTATTGCGGAGTCGGATTTTTCACCTTGCCACTAGCAAGAAGATTTAGAAGCGTGATTGCGGTTGAAGAAAGTCCAGAAGCCGTAAGGTTTGCAGTGAAAAATGCTGAAATTCAAGGCATTAAGAATGTAAAGTTTTTTGCAAGAAAGGTAAGCGAATTTTTGGGAGAAAAAACTAGAAATCTTGTAAAAGAGCTGAAAGACCTTGACTTCGTATTGTTAGACCCGCCGCGAACGGGAATGGAAAAGAAAGTCGTGGAAGAGTTGATAAGACTAGAACCTAAACAGATTTGCTATGTTTCTTGTGATCCAGCAACTTTAGCAAGAGATTTGAGAAAGCTCAACGAAAAATACGAAATCGTTTCTGTAATCGCACTAGACCTTTTTCCGCAAACGCATCATGTCGAATCTGTGGTGAAACTGCGAAAAAAATAACTTCTGCTGTCATAGCCTTGAGGAAGACTTTACAATTTAACAAGCAAAACACTTTTTGCTGTTACCAACTTGTGAATTGGGAAAAATTGCCCTGTGAAACAAAAAATCGCTTCAGCATTTTTGATTGCAAAGTCATTTTTTGCATGGGCTTAGGTATGCTTGACAAAGTTATAGTAAAGCGTAAATATAAAAGTTATAGTAAAGCGTAAATATACTGTTCGAGAGGCCTTATGGTTCAGGATCAACAGGATGCGTCCAGGCCTTATAGGCTTGAGTTTAGGTATTGTAGAGAATATCTTCATGCTTTGGTCGAGGGAGAAGAAGATAGCACAGAGATTTCACTCTCTTTTTGGAGAGAAATAGCTGAAGAATGCCGATTGAGAGGTTACAAAAAAGTTCTGGTTGAAGAAAACATAGAAGGGAACATATCTGGAACAGATGCCTATGAAATCGGTGCTCACCTTCCAGAGATTTTAGAGGGATTGTTGGTTGCTTATGTAGATCACCGAATTGAACATTCGGCATTGAATGCACTTGCTGAAACAATAATGCTGAATCGTGGTGGAAAGGGCAAGATTTTCATGGATGTGGATGAGGCTAAAAAATGGCTTTTGAGTATGGATGAGCCAAAGGGAGAGCAAAAAGAGGAACAGGTTGAGAAAAGCCTTTAGCATTTTGTTCTGAAAATTTACCTGACCAAAATAGCCGAAGCGTTTTCAGTGAGTTTTCTTCTGGCGGTTGTTACAAGCTCAACGGCTTCTTCAGTTGAATCTGCTAGAGCTGTTATATGTCCCATTTTGCGCCCTCGTCGGGCTTCAGATTTTCCGTAAATATGAAGTTTCACATTCGGAGTTTCCAGAGCTTTTGACCAGCTAGGTTCGCCAAATTGCCAGATGTCTCCGAGTAGATTAGCCATTGCGGCGGGCTTATAAAACTCCGTTGAACCAAGTGGTAAATCGCAAACCGCTCTGAGTTGCTGTTCAAATTGTGAAGTGATACATGCGTCGAAGGTTAAATGTCCAGAATTATGCGGACGCGGTGCGATTTCATTGACTAAAAGTTCATCTTTTTTTGTCAAAAAAAATTCGACACACAAAGTCCCAACGTATCCGAAAACATCGGCGATTTGATGGGTTATTTCGATAGCTTCACGTCGAACTTTGTCAGAAACTTTAGCCGGGGCGAAAGATATGTCTAAGATGTGATTATGATGGCTATTTTCGATTACTCCGTAATGAACAAACTCGCCTTTTTTGTTACGAGCGCAAACTACCGAGACTTCCTTTGCAAAATCAACAAAAGCTTCTAAAATTCCTTCCTGCCCTGCGAGATTTGTGTAGGCTTGTTTCGTTTGTTCAGGACTTGTTATTTTTGTTTGTCCTTTGCCGTCGTATCCGAAACCTGCGGTTTTCAAAACGCATGGCAAGCCCAATTCTTCCACTGCTTGGTTCAAATCTTCCAGAGTTTGAATGTGGCGGAAACGAGCATGAGGAAATCCGTGTTTTTTCAAAAAATTCTTTTCACGAAGACGGTTTTGAGTTGTGTGCAAAACGTCTCCTTTTGGATGAACCTCAACAAATTCTTCAGCGACGCGTATAGTTTCAGCAGGAACGTTTTCAAACTCAAAAGTTACCACGTCAACTTTCTGGACAAACTTTCTCACCTCGTCCAAGTCGTTATAGTCAGCCGTTGTTTCGATGTCTGCGACTTGGCCTGTCGGGGTGTCTGTATCGGGCGAGAAAGTATGCACGCGATAGCCCATCTTTCTTGCTTCTATTGCAAACATTCGTCCAAGCTGTCCGCTTCCGAAAATGCCGATTGTCGAACCCGGAAGAATCATAAGCACTCACTAGTTTGTTAATTTTTTCCGATAGTTTTAAGCAATTTGTTAAAATTACTGAAACAAAATCTCAATCGAGAATATCATCAAGGAAGCTCTGAATTCAAAACTTGCTCTGTTTGTTTGCGTCGGAATTCGCGCAATTTGTCTCTCAGTTGTGGTCTTGAGTTTGCCAGAATCGAGATTGCGAGAAGTGCGGCATTTTTTGCTCCGGCTGTGCCGATTGCTAAAGTTCCAACAGGCACACCGGCAGGCATCTGAACAATAGAAAGTAGCGAGTCAAGCCCGTTCAGAGCTTTGCTTTGGATTGGAACGCCAAGCACAGGCAAGACAGTTTGCGAAGCACACATGCCAGGCAAATGTGCTGCTCCACCCGCACCTGCAATTATAACTTCGATTCCTCTTTGTTCAGCCGATTTTGCAAACTCAAACAACAAATCCGGCGTCCTGTGTGCCGAAACAACTTTGCATTCGTGCGGAACACCGAATTCACTGAGAACTTCAGAGGCATTTTTCATGGTTTCCCAATCGGAAACACTTCCCATTATCACCGAAACCAGTGGTTTTTCTAGATTTTCCATAAGTCCTTCGGAAACTTGCTAAATTCCAATCTTGCTAGTTGTTTGCACCGTTTTTCAAGTTAAGGCTGTTTTTTCGATAAGAGCAGTCACTCTTTAGTTTTCTTGCTGTTCCCATTCTTCTAGAGCTTGAAATGCCGAAGGTAAAACGGGGCGTGCCCGTGCACTTGCGTCCATCTCGCCAACGTAGCCTGCACGCACCATTGCATCTAAAATAGCGGCGGCGCGACCATAACCTATCCGCAAATGTCTTTGCAAAAGCGAAGTAGAAGCCTTCCTCGCATTTACGATTACGCGCAGAGCATCCCAGAAAAGAGGATCGTTTTTGCCTGGTAGTCCTTCCTGTTCTTCTAACTCTTCTTCTGTTTTCGTAATGGTTACGTCGTATTCAGGCTCGCCCTGAGCTTTTATGTGTTCGACGATCTTGAAAATTTCCTTTTCTTCAACAAATGCTCCGTGAACACGAACAATTTGCGAAGTCGCTGGCGGCAAGAAGAGCATATCGCCTCTACCGAGTAATTTCTCCGCTCCGTTCATGTCTATTACTGTTCGAGAGTCAACTTTTGAAGAAACTCTAAACGAGATTCTTGCAGGAAAATTGGCTTTGATTAAGCCTGTTATGACGTCAACTGAAGGACGTTGAGTAGCGAGCACAAGATGAATGCCGACAGCACGCGCCATCTGCGCAAGGCGTGTTACGGCTTCTTCAACTTCATTGCCAGAAACCATCATCAAATCGGCGAATTCGTCTATTATGATTACGATATACGGCAAGGGTTTCCACGGTTCTCCGTTTTCGTTGAAATCTCCTTCTTCATTCCTTCGCTTTACTTCTTCGTTGTAGCCATCAATGTTTCGCACTCCCCAACCCGCTAGATACTTGTAACGCCGCTCCATTTCAGAAACCGCCCACTTCAGCGCAACCGAAGCGCGTTTTGGATCAGTTATGATCGGCGTTGCAAGATGCGGAATATCTGCATAAACTCCAAGCTCTAATCTTTTTGGATCAACCATTATGAATTTGACTTCGTCAGGTCTTGCTCTGTAAAGAATCGAGACTATCAAAGCGTTTACACCGACAGATTTCCCTGATCCTGTTGCTCCTGCAATCAAAAGATGCGGCATTTTTGCCAAGTCGGTTACGTAATTTGCTCCGTCAATTGTTTTGCCAAGTGCAATTGTCAAAAGCGATTCGGATTCGCGAAATTTTTTCGATTCGATTATTTCACGCAAGTAAATTACTTCGCGTTTTTTATTTGGGACTTCGATTCCAACGTATGCTTTGCCCGGAATTCGATCGATTCTTATGGATTCGGCTTTGAGAGCTAGGCATAAATCATCGGCAAGACTTACGATTTTTGAATACTTAACGCCCGGATCAGGCTTGAATTCGTAAGTTGTTACAACAGGACCTTGGCAGATGTGAACCACGCGACCTGTGACGTTGAATTCTTTTGCTTTTTCTACAATCAGCCGCGCTGTTTCTAAAAGCTCTTCTTCCCGTTGCTCAAGATGCGGCGGTGGCAAGGTTAGATATTCTGTTGAAGGTAAAACATAATTCTCAAAACTTTGCTTTGCTTTTTTGTTTTGCGGGGCTTTTGCCTTTGAAGTTTCACTTTGTTTGATAATCTCGCTGTTTTGAGATAGAGCCTTGTTTGCTACTTGCTCTTTTTGCTCGGTAGTTGATTCGTTTGTCTTAAGGGCTTTTTCGTCATTTGTAACTGCGGTGTTTTCTATTTCAGGTTTATTTTCGGCTTTGTTTTCAGTTGCTTCTTGCGTTTCCAATTCGCTACCTGAAAGGATTATTGGCGGATGAGTTTCAGATTCAGCGGAAGGTGCTGATTCTTCGGTTATTTCTTCATTTTGAAGAAGAACATCGAGCGAAATGGCTCTTTTATTTTCAAGGCGCATTTTATTTCTTCGCTCTAAACGTTCTTTTGCTTTTTTCTCTTGCTCTTCCTTCCATTTTCTATATCGTTCTACAGTTCTTTTGAAGCCGGAAAGAAGAGTAGCGAAGGCTTGTTTGAAGCCGTCAAAAACACCGCTAAAAGATGCATCCGTGATGAGTAAAAGCGAGATTATCACACAAGCAAAAAGCACTACGCTAGAACCAACTTTGCCGAGAAACTCTATCAAAATCTCACCGAGAAAAGTTCCAATTATGGCTCCATAAACATCAAAGACTGTTAAAAGCGTAGGAGCAGACAAAAGAAAGAGTAGAAATCCTAAAATTTTTCCTTTTGTTGGCAGAATGATTTTTGATTGAAAAATCTTCCAAGCGCTTAGTGCAAGCAGAAATGGTAGGACGTATGCGACATAGCCGATAACGCTGAAGATCACTGCTGCTGTGTTTGCTCCAACCGTTCCTATCCAATTTCTAGTTTTTTGAGTGCTTGAAGTGATAATTGAGGGATCGCTTTCGTGATACGAAAAAAGTGACAAAAAGACTAAAACAGCAATAGCGAAGAGAGCGATTGCAATTACTTCAGCCAGATAGGTTTTGCCTTCACTTTTTTCCACCTTTGTCGCCATATTCAACAAATTTCCAAGTCTAGGTGGTGTTGTTTGTTATCGAGTCCCAAGCGGTGCTTGCTCGCTTGCTTTTTCAACTTCGTTCTTTTTCTTGAAAATAAGATACTCCTTTATGAAGTCGTCAATTTCACCATCTAAAACTGCTTCAACGTCGGTTCTTTCATATTTTGTTCTAGTGTCTTTTACGAGCCGATACGGATGGAGCGTATAGCTACGAATCTGCGAGCCAAAAGAAATATCACGCTTTGTAGCTTCTAGCTGTGCTACTTCTGCTCTTCGTTTTTCTAGTTCGAGTTCATAGAGCTTTGATCGCAAAATTTTCATAGCAGTAGCGCGGTTTTGGATTTGTGAACGCTCGTTTTGGCAAGTTACTACGATCCCAGTTGGAATATGAGTAATGCGAACGGCACTATCAGTGACGTTTACATGCTGGCCTCCAGCTCCTGAAGAACGAAAGGTATCTATCCGCAAGTCTTTTTCGTTGATTTCAATTTCGATGTCGTCATCTATTTCGGGCGAGACAAAAAGAGAAGCAAATGAGGTTTCACGACTTGCGCCTGCATTGAAAGGAGATATTCGCACGAGTCTGTGAACGCCTGATTCACACGAAAGAAGCCCGTATGCATATTCACCTTCAACACGGAAAGTAGCCGATTTTATACCAGCTTCGCTTCCCGGTTGCTCTTCGATTATCTCTACCTTGAAACCTTTTCTTTCAGCCCAACGCAGATACATTCTCAAAAGCATCTCTGCCCAATCTTGAGCGTCGGTTCCACCAGCTCCAGCTTGAATCGAGCAGATTGCATTTTTTGAGTCGTTTTCTCCGGAAAGCAGCATTTCAACTTCAGCTTCGCCAACTTCCTTTTCGAGTTTTTTGATGAGTTCATTAAGTTCTTTTGCGGATTCTTCATCTTCACTTGCGAATTCAAACAGAACTTCCGCATCGGATAGAGCTTTTTCAAAGTTTTCCTGTCGTGAGATTACCTTTTCAAGACGACTCCGCTGGCGCAGTATTTTCTGCGCTTTTTCCGTATCGTTCCAGAAATTCGGATCGGCGATTTCTACTTCGAGTTTTTCAAGTTCCTGACGCTTCTTCGGAAGGTCAAAGAAACCTCCCAAGTTGTTCAGCTCTAGCTTTGATGTCTTCGTATTTTTCTTTAAGTTCTACTAAATCCATAAGCCATGAAAACCAAGGTGAAAATAAGGCAAATTATAGC
Organism: Acidobacteriota bacterium; assembly: GCA_003697135.1. Taxonomy (GTDB): domain Bacteria; phylum Acidobacteriota; class Blastocatellia; order Pyrinomonadales; family Pyrinomonadaceae; genus J014. Next base: position 30,151 of record RFGC01000041.1, on the reverse strand, counting down.
CAACCAATCTCCATATTTTACATAAAATGTTTGCGAATCTTGAGACTTACCAACACTCCAAACTCTTATGGCTTCTGCGTAAGATTCTGCTTCATCGAGGACTTCGCCTTTTTCGTTGATATAAGCTGTAATACCAACGTTTGTTGCTCTTATGACGGGTTTTCTAGTTTCAACAGCACGAAAAACCGCATTTGCAAGATGTTGTCTTAAAACAGGAGTCTTTCCGAGATAGCCATCGTTTGTCATTTCAATCAAAATATCTGCGCCTTGTTTTGCATATTCTCTTGAAAGATTCGGAAAGTGCGATTCAAAGCAGATCATAATGCCAAATTTTAAGTTGCCGAAGGCAAACATATCGTATTCACGCCCTTTTTCAAAATGTCCTACAACAGTTGGGACGAATTTTTCGAGAGATTCAGGCACGGGCGCATATTCACCAAAAGGCACAAGGAAAATTTTGTCGTATTGCCCAATCTTTTGGCCTTTTTCATCAATCATCACCGCTGAATTGAAGTAGTTGCCTTTGCTTTTGTTTAGCTCCGCCGAGTTGAAAAGCAATGAAACCCGGTTTCTTCTTGTAAAATCTGCAAACACCTTTTGTAGTTCCGGGTCGCTACCGTATGCAAAATTCATTGGAGATTCAGGGAAAACGACTAGAATTGGGAGTTCTGGTTCTTGAGTGTTTTCAATCTTTGATGATTCCAAGGCGGTTTCAGCCATTTGAATATGCTTTTCTCTCAACGCAAGCCATTTTTCTTCGTTGAGGTCTTTTCCTGGCACATTTAGTTGAACGACTACGATTTTTCCTGCTTTCTCCGTGTTTTTCAGTTCTTCGTTAGTGTTTTTGCTGATGAACAAAACTGTAGAGACAGCGAGCAGAAACAAAACGAAAGCAAGCCAATCGGTTCGTCTGAGTTTCTTTTCTATAGCAAGTTTGAGATGCAAGAATAAAAAGGCATTGAAGGCGACTATCAAAAAGCCGATGAGATAAATTCCGCCAATCGAAGCTATTTGAAGAACGTTTAAGTTGAAGGCTTGAGAATAAGCTATTGAATTCCAGTTATTTCCAGTTATCCAGAATCTCGCATACTCAAGCGCTGTCCAAAAAACAGGAGCGATTAGAACTGCTCTCACGCCGAATTTACTGAAAGCTTGAGAGAGCAAAAGTGCAAAAACACCTGGGAAAATACCAACGATGGCTGATGCTAAAAGAATGAGAAAATATGAAATTGGCGCGGGAATGCCGCCATAGTGAATCGGAGCATGAGCTAGCCACCAACAACTGCCGAAGAAGAAGGAGATTCCCCAAATCCAACCTAAAACGAAGGCTTCTCGTCTAGAAGTATCGAAAATTGCCCAAAAGAAAGGCACAAAACTCACCCAAGCTAAAAACCAAAGCTCAAAATCAGGAAAAGCAAGTGACAGGGAAATGGCCGAGAGGAATACGAAAAGTAGATTTTTCGATATTTTTGCTTGCATCGGTAAGTCCTTTGAAATGCTCATCTGTTGTTTGCACCAACAAATTGAAGTTTACCAAAATCGGTATTGCTCGGAAAACTTTAGCTTTTCGGATGCTGTTATGTCAAAATAAATGGTTTTCAGTCTAAAAGATAAAAAGTGTGTGGGAAGAGAACACTTTTTGTTATGTGTTGATAACAATTTTTGGTATTTTGAAGGAAAATTTTTGTTTGATTTGTCAGAATGAAAAAGCAGAAAGCAGAATGATTTGGAGACCACTGATTGAGAAGAAAAAGCTAGAGCAAGTAAGTCGGAGAGAAGCCTAGTCAAGAAGTGACTAGGCCGAAGGGAAGGTAAAGCTAAGAGAACGCCCGGAAGGCTTGCCAAGCGTAGCAACATGCTGCGCTCAAACGAAAGGTTGTTTGGCGGGTTTTGGCAAATAGCTAGGTCAACCATCTCGTCAAGTAAGCATTTTCCATGCCATTTCCCGGAGCTAACTTGAAGCTTTCTTAAATAATTACAGCTATGCGAGCGAGTTTCAGCCTTTGCTCGAAGTTGATATAATCGAACTTCATACAGAGAAAGGCTTAAAATTGGGTAGATTCGGGTTTTTAGAATGTCAAAAGTTGCAATCATAGGTGCGGGGTTAGCTGGATCGCTTTTAGCAGTTTATTTGGCAAAGCGTGGGATTGAAGTTGACGTTTATGAGGCGCGTCCTGACATGCGAAAGGTTAAGATTCCTGCAGGGCGCTCGATAAATCTTGCATTGTCAAATCGCGGTATTGTTGCTTTGCGTGAAATTGGGCTTGATGAATACATGCTTCGTGAGGCAATCCCGATGTATGGCAGAATGGTTCATACTCCAGAAGGCGAGATGAAATTTTTGCCATATTCGGGTAGGAAAGGAGAATATATCAACTCGATTTCTCGTGCCGGTTTGAATTGCGCTTTGATGGACGAAGCAGAAAAGTATGCTAACGTTCGGATTCATTTTAACAAAAGATGTGTTCAGTTTGATTGCAAGACGGGCGAGGCGATAATTCAAGATGTAGAGAATGGAGAAACATGGAAAATCAAACCTGATACGCTTTTTGCCGCCGATGGTGCCGGATCGGTTGTGAGAAATTCAATGCTTCACGGCGGCGTAGAGCGCTTCAACTTTTCGCAGACGTGGCTTGAACACGGATACAAAGAGCTTCATATACCGCCTGATGAAAAAGGTAACTTTCAAATAGAAAAAAACGCTTTGCACATCTGGGCAAGGCATTCTTTTATGATGATTGCTTTGCCGAATCCTGATGGTAGTTTCACCTGCACGCTTTTTCTTGCTCACAAAGGAGAAAACAGTTTCGAGAGCCTGAGAGATGAAGAGTTTCTGATTGAATTTTTCAAAACGCATTTTGCTGATGCTTTGCCTTTGATGCCGACACTTGTTGAGGATTTTTTCAAGAACCCGACTGGTAATCTGGGAACTGTGAAATGCTTTCCTTGGAACGTCGAAGGCAAGGCATTGCTTTTGGGAGACTCAGCTCATGCAATAGTGCCTTTTTATGGGCAAGGCATGAATTGTGCGTTTGAAGATTGCCGAATACTGAATCAACTCATCGGTGAATATGGCACAGATTGGGAGAGGGTTTTCAGCATTTTCGCAAAGACGCGCAAGCCGAATACTGATGCAATAGCTGACATGGCTGAAGAGAATTTTTACGAAATGCGCGATGCTGTAACAGACCCGGTTTTTCAGCGGAAACGGCAACTCGAAACGCTGTTGGAGCAGAAATTTCCGGATTATTTTTCAAAATACTCAATGGTTACGTTCAGAGAAGATTTGCCTTATTCAGTGGCAAGAGACAAGGGAAATGCGCAAGATAAGTTTTTGATGGAGCTTTGTGCGAAAATCAAAGATATTTCTGAAGTTGATTTGCACGAAGTTATGGAAAAGATCAGGCATCTTGACCGGCAATCTGCCTATATCTACCACGAAAATAGATAAGCGGATTTCCTTCACTAATTCTTGTTTTCTCGACTTCACCAACAAAAATTGTATGATCTCCGCCTTCGTATGAGTAAACTATCTTGCACTCTAGGCTCGCTAGCGAGTTTTCAAGAACAGGGAAGCCGCTTTCGCTGATGTAGTGTTGAACTATTGAAAATTTATCATCGAGAGGTGAGGCAAAATGTTCTGAAAGATTTTGCTGATCTTCTCTGAGAAAATTCACTATAAAACGCCCAGCTTCGTGAAATGCATGGTGGCTCCCAGTTTTTTTGTCTATGCAAATCAACACCAGAGGCGGTTCGAGCGAAACCGAACAGAAAGCACTAACAGTTATGCCGAAGAGTTTTCCTTTATTGTTTTTTGTAGTGACAACGGTTACACCGCTTGCAAATCTCGAAAGAGCGGCACGAAACTCTTCCTTGCTAACAGGCATACATTAAAAACTGTAGCCTATTGGGAGACTTTTGACAAAACTCACTATGCCTTGCGGTGTTAGCTTTTTGATCAAGGTTTGAAATTTACAATGATTTGTGTTGAAAATTAAAGAAAGTGAAATGAGCGAGCTAGGGAAATTTTGGGAGAGAGCTAGTCAGATTGTAAATGACACTTTAGATGAGCTTATACCGTCTGAAGAAGAAGAGCCTAAAAGGCTTCATGCAGCGATTCGTTGGAGTGTATTTGCAGGCGGGAAAAGATTTCGCCCTACTTTAGTTCTTGCGGTTGGGCATGTTTTTGGAGTAGAGGAGAAAAAGCTACTGCGAACTGCGGCGGCAGTCGAGATGATTCACACTTATTCACTTATACACGACGATTTGCCCGCAATGGATAACGATCAAGTAAGGCGTGGTAGAGCAACTTGTCATGTGAAGTTTGATGAAGCAACAGCGATACTTGCAGGCGACCGATTGCAGGTGCTTGCCTTCGAGGCTATAGCTGATGATGAATCCTTAAGCTATGAAACCAGAACCAAGTTGATTGCAGAGCTTGCAAAATCAGCCGCACAAATGGCAAACGGCCAGCAGATGGATTTGGAAGCAGAAGGCAAAAGGATTTCTCTTGAAGAATTGGAAAAAATCCACAGAAACAAAACCGGTGCGATGATAAGTTTTTCGGCACGAGCTGGGGCTATAATTGCAAATGCGTCAGAGCAGGAACTGAAGGCAATTACCGAGTATGCCTCAAACTTGGGGCTTCTGTTTCAAATCACCGATGATTTGTTAGACGTAACCCAAACAAGCGAAAATTTAGGCAAAACAGCAGGGAAGGATTTAGTAGCAGAGAAAGCGACCTATCCGATGTTTTATGGTATTGATGGAGCGCTTGAGTCAGCTAAACAAGTCCATCGTGAGTCTATATCAGCTCTAAAGAAAATCAGCAAAGATACATGCCTTCTCGTTGAAATAGCCGATTTTGTTCTTACTCGCAAGAAATAACCAAAAACAGGGACGTTACCATTTGTTATTCAAAAAAATAAATCTCTCCTGCCTTCAAGAGACAGGAGAGATTTTGTTGAGAATTTCAGGTAAGCTTTAGAAACTCAACTTACCTGAGAGTTGGATTCTTCTTGCGTTGCTGATGACGCTATCCCTAATGCGGCCGAATGCAGTTGAATTAGCTACGGCTACCGGGAGTCCGAAACTTGGGACATTGAAGAAATTCTTGGCATCGGCCCTGAGGCTAAACTTAATTCTTTCGCTGATTCTAAAGTCTTTGGAAACCGAAAGATCGAAATCGAAACGTCTCGGCCCGATGAAGAAGTTTCTTCCGGTGTTTCCGATAGAGCCAGGCTCAGGAATGCTGAACATAGCCCTTTGACTAGCACTGAACCAGAAATTAGTGCCACTTTCTTGAATCAAGCGTCCCATGTTTCTAGTGCATCCGTTGCAGTTTGCTGTTGATTGAACAGCATTGCTGAAAGTGTTTACGCCAGAATAAACTGTGAAGGGACGTCCCGAAGCGTAGTTCAAAATGGCCGCAACTTGCCACCCGCCAATTATGTAGTCAACAAATGTAGGAACATCTGAGGCAAACATTTTGCCTTTGCCGAAGGGCAATTCATAGAGAACATAACCTTGCCAAGCGTGTCTGCGGTCAAAGTCTGACCATGCGTAATTAGCAAAGCGGTCGTATATGTTAAACGGAGTGCTGGAAGCGGATTGAGCGTTACCACGCGCAACCACTGTAAAGGTCGGATCGAAAGAGCGAGTGTCTTTTGATTCAGATAAAGTATAGCTAAGCTGAAAGCCCAATCCATCTTTTATTCGACGCTTGAAGATTATTTCTAAAGCGTTGTAGAGAGAACGATCGTTGCTATCAATAACGTTCATTGCACCGGTGAATTGTGGGAATTTCTGGAAAAGGAAGGGGCTAAATCCGTTCACTACGATCATTTGCTGTCCGCCGACAGTTCTTTGTGAAACTGAAAGCGCAGCAGAAGCAACTGCACCGAGGGAAATGTTGGTTGCATTCGTAGAGCGGAAAGTAGCGGTTCCAGAATTGTTGTTCGGGTCGCCTGTGTAGAGGGCATTTATGAACGGGCTGTTGTAGCTTGGATTGTTTCTGATAGCGATGAATTCTTGTAAGAATGTGGTGTTGAAGCGAGGATCTCTTGCATTTATATCAACTTGATTTGCATCGTATCCACCAAGAAGATGAACACCGCGTTTGCCGATGTAATTGACTTCGAGCACAATCTGGTTGAAAAGTTCTCTTTGGAATCCAGCATACCAGGAGTAAACTTCCGGGAATCTCAAGTCAGGATCAACTACCGTTATGCTACCGGTTCCAAATGCAGGTGGTTGACGTAGTGCGTTTGGCGTCGAAGTAGGTGTCAAGCTCGGCAGACCATTTCTAAGCAATCCACCACCTTGGCCGAAAGAAGAATTGAAAACGCCTATATTGTTCCCTGGAGTGCTTTGGAATATGCTGCTTCCGAAAAGGAACGTCGGGAAGCGATCGTAGCTAATGCGGAAATTAGCCCTGACAGAAGTTTTTCCGGTTTTGAAAGGATCCCAAGCAAAGCCTATTGAAGGGCTGAAATTATCGTAATCATTCTCGAAAATATCTCCTTCAACCCATTTAATTGTGTTAGAGGGAGCCGCGCCATAATTAACTACTTTGTCGGGACGTAGTATAGGTCTTCCCTTTGAACTCGGAGAAAACTTGATTTCATATCGCATTCCCAAATCAAGGGTTAAATTAGGGAGGAATTTCCAAGTATCTTGAATATAGAAATCGTATTCAGGGTAGTAGTGACGAAAATCCCAGCGTGTTCCTGCTGGTGCGAACGAACTTCCAGTTGGATCAGCAACAAATGCTTGACTGATAGTGCCAACTCTTCCTAAGAGATCGTTTATCACGCTTCTTAGTCTGCTCAAGTCATTTGAGTTTATTCCGGTTGCCCCAGTTGTAGGTAGGTTGAATCCTGTGAAATTGCTGTTAACCGATGCACTGAAATTCACAAGAGGTGTTATATCAGCACCAGCAACCGAAGACCTATCGTCAACTTGACGTCCAAAACGGAAGTTTATCCCAGCCTTTACGGTGTGATTGCCTTTTACCCAAGTTAGATTGTCAACGAATTGTATAGTTCTCAAAGCTCTGGCATTGTAAGTGAAATTGCTGAAGGGGTCGGTGACTAGATTGAAAACATAAGGATAATCTGTTCTAACAGCTGGATTTCCAAACCAGAACTTGAAGTAATTAACTCCAAAAATGAACTCGTTGATAAGATTTGGTTTGAGTGAGTATTTCCAGTTTATGGCTATATTTTTCGGGTCTCTTTCGGTATTAACCTTGCATGGTGTATCAGGAAAAGCTTGCAGTCCGCCGTTGACACTGTCGCAGATCGTATCTTGTTTACCTTGTGCCCAGCGGACGTAAAGTGAATTTACCTCTGAAAACTTGTAGTCAATTCTAAAGGTCAAGTCGTATTGTTTTTCGCGCTGTGGGGCCGCAAAGTTAAATCCCGCCGTGTTAAGTCCATCACCTACAAAGAAGTTATTCGGTAGCGGCATTGCCGTAATGAATCTCATAAGCGTTGGGTCTAGCCCAATGCCTGTTGGATTGGAGGCAATGTTGTAAGTGGCAATGCAATTTGTTGTGATAGAACCACCGCAGTTCGGTAGAAGCGGATTTCCGTTAGCATCTACTGAAGCGTTTACCGTTCCTGCTGGTGAATTCTGTCCGCCTTGCACATATCTGAAAATACCGTTGCGGACGGTTTGAGTGTAAACGGTTCTGGTTACCAGTCTAGTTTCGTATGCTCTTAGAAGCTGCAAGTTGAAGAAGTAAAACATTCGGTTTTTAATTATCGGGCCACCGAGACTTCCCCCGAAGATGTGCTGGACAAATTGTCCTTTGGGCTGATTATTTAGATTATTTTGGTATTCATTAGCGTTGAGATCGGGGGTTTGGTAGTATTCAAAGAGATTGCCTCTGAGTTTATTTGTTCCGCTTCTGGTTATGAAGGTCACTTGAGCACCGCTACTTCTGCCCAGCTCTGCGGTGAAGTTGCTTGAGACAAATTGAAATTCCTGGATTGAGTCAGGGTTGATGCGTAGCGGTGTGAAATTAGAGCCACCAGCACTGGATTCGTTGATGTCAATGCCATCGAGTGTAAAATTAAACGCTCTATCACGTGAGCCGTGAACATGGACACCGCCACCAGTATTTGCACCTATGACGAATCCAGGCTGATATATCAGAATATCCAATGGGTTTCGACCGCGCAAACCTACAATCGGCAGGCTTTCAACAACTCTTTGCTCAACCGTTCCACCAACGTTCCCAGATGTGCTCGTTTGAACTAGTTCAGCGGTAGCTTCGACGGTTACTGTAACCCCAATATCACCGGGTTCTAAAACTACATTCACCGTAGCAGGCTGATTGACAAAAACTGCATTGTTTTTTGACACAAACTTTTTGAAACCTTGTTTCTCAACCGTTACGGTATAGTTTCCAGGCTGAACAAGATCAAAAACATAAACGCCATTGTTATTGGTCTCAATTGAAACGCTTGTTCCAGTGCCTTCGTTTGTTAAGGTCACAGTTGCACCTGGAACTACTGCACCTGCGGTGTCTGTGACTACGCCTGTAACACGCGAAGTTGTTCCTTGCGCTATAGCTTGGCTACACCAAAGTAGCAAAAGGACAAAGCAAGAAATAAGTCTTTTTTTCATCTTTATCTCCTCTCAGGTTGGATTTTAACTTTACGTTAAGAAATTATTATTGTTTTTTAGATTTTGTCAAGCGCAACTAATTATGATTTGAAAGAAAGTGTATTTTTTGTAAAATTTCCGTTTTTGCTGTTTTTCAGATAGTTGAAAGATTTGTTAGTTTGTGAGTGAATTTTGGGTTAAATGGTTGAGGAGACATTGAAGAACGAGAGAATATCGAGATTTCTAGTTGAGCAAGTAGAGAAAAGACTTTTTCCTTCGGCTGTTTATCTTGCTGCTGAAAAAGGAGAAATAATTTTTGCAGATGCCATTGGTTCGGCTGTCGTAGAACCCGAAGAAATACCAGCAAAGGTCAATACTATTTATGATTTGGCTAGTTTAACAAAGCCTTTAGTTGTCGGGTTGATTTGTGCAAAACTGCTGGAAACGGGCGAGCTTTCGTTAGAAGATAACTTGGCAAAATACTTTCCTGAATTTTCAAAAGACCGAAAGCTAATGGTTAAGAATCTGCTTACGCATGATTCTGGACTATGTGACTGGATGCCTTTTTATCTTTTGGTTGAGTCGAGAGAAGAAATTTTGTCATTTATAGCTTTAAGTCCTGCCGAAGCAATGCCAGGTGAAAAAGTAATTTACAGCGATTTGAATTTTCTAGTCCTTACGTTTCTACTCGAAAAGATCTTCGGAAGGCGTCTTGATGAGATTGCCGAAGAGGAGATTTTCAAGCCTTTGAAGCTATGTAGAACTTTTTATAATCCGCCAAAAAGTCTTTTAAGAGAGATTGCCGCAAGCGAGAAAGGGAATGAATACGAGAAGAGTGTCTGCATAGAGCGTGGTTATTCTGTTGAGAAGGTGCAATGGCGTGACTATGTAATCTGGGGTGAAGTACATGATGGGAATTGTTGGTTTATGAGCGGAGTATCAGGGCATTCAGGTCTGTTTTCAAATGTAGAAGAAACCTTTATTCTGGCACAGCAGTTTTTACCGGATAGCACGAGTTTGCTAAAGCCTGAAACTTGTGCAAGATTTTCCGAAAATCTCACCGAAGGCTTGAATGAAGCTCGTTCGCTTGGATTTCAGCTTGCAGAAACTCAAGATTCTACCGCTTCAGACGCACTTTCAAAGAGTAGTTTCGGGCATTTGGGATTCACAGGCACGAGTCTTTGGATTGATCCAGAGAAAGAAAGGATTTTTATCCTTTTCACAAATCGCACTCACTCTCGTAAACCACCGTTTGCAAACATAAATGCTGTTAGAAGAGAGTTTCACAGATTGGCTAATGAGGAGCTTAATTCTGCTGGCAACCAATGAAGGTGATGTATAATCGGAAATAGCGAAGTCTGGCCAGAGGAGTAAAATCCTTATGAAATCTTTCCTTATTTTTCTAGCCATCTTTTTTGTTCTGCTCTTTCCGTCAAGTGCTTTTTCTCAAGTGCCTGCTCCAGAAAGCCGTCGTCCGCCAGTTTTAATAGACAAAAATAAATCTGATACGGAAATCAGTAGCGAAGATAAGCAAGGCTCTCAAGATGTAGGAGAAGATGAAGTTATTAGAGTAGAAACGAATTTGGTAACAATTCCGGTCAGTGTAGTTGATAGATACGGGCGGTTTATTAGTGATTTAAGAAAAGAGGACTTTCAGGTCTTTGAAGATGATGTGCCTCAAAAGATAGAGTATTTTGCTTCTGTTGAACAGCCTTTCACGGTTATTTTGCTGATTGATGTAAGTGGTTCCACTCAAGAAAAAATGGATCAAATCAAGCAAACAGCGATTGCCTTTACAAATCAGTTAAGAAGCGATGACAAGGTAGGTGTCTGGACATTTAGCGAATATATTGATGTTTTGTGTCAACCAACCAGCGATAGGCGTATTCTTCGATCCGCAATTATGCAAGCCAGAACTTCCGGTGGGACGAATCTTTATGATGCTGTAATGATGGCTTTAGCAGAGGCAGAAAAAATTGATGGACGGAAAGCGATAGTTTTATTCACCGACGGAGTTGATACGGGTTCTAGAAAAAGCAGTGATCGCATGACGCTCAAGCGAGCTGAAGAGTCGAGCACCATGATTTATGCGATTTGGTATGATACTTATGCAGAGGCTTCCCGCGGTTCTTCTTATCCTCCATCAAGCAATGGGAGTATTATTGGTGTTCTTATGGACATAATCTTCGGCAGCAGAATCCCAGGAACAAGCCGCCAAGAATATGAGAGAGGAAAGAAGTATCTACAGGAACTTGCCTTTTTGTCAAGCGGCAGATTTTACGAAGCTACGACGACCAATCTTAACAATGCTTTCATGATGATAGCTGAGGAGCTTCGACGGCAATATACTCTGGGTTATTATCCCGAAAATATCGGAAGACCTGGTCAAAGAAAGCGAATAAAGGTTAGGGTAACGAGACCAAACGTTGTGGTGAGAGCAAAAAATAGCTACATTGTCGGGCAGACGAATAATGTGAATGTCGCTGAAATTCCATCAAAACAAAATCAGCAAACCTCTTCTAGGGTGATTTCTACACAGTCGCAGCAAGCAGAACAGAGAACTCAACCAGGTAAGCAAGCTAAATCGCAGTCAGCACCTCAAACCAGCATACCTCAACAAAATCCCTCAAGCTCAATACCACAGCCTCGCAAGGAAATACAAATTCAAAAAAATCCTCCACAGATGAGAAGATTACCTTTCTAGAGCAAGATAAACTTCGGCTTTCACTATTGTTTAAGGTTGTTGTTTGTATTTTCAAAGTCAAATAGCGCTACGAAGCCTTAACACCTCATCTCGTAAAATCGGGTTTTGCTGGAAACTTCCCGTGTAACCTTGTGCGGCCGTTGCTCTCTGTATATGCCAGTAGCTAAGCCCAAGTTTTCCAACAGCACGAAGGAACTGCCAGCGCTTCCTGAGTTTCCCTTGTCCGATGCCTGACAGAAGCCATAAGGTGCTTTTTATGGCCGAAGTTGCAGTTTCGTATTGCTCCTTTGTTATGAGTCCTCTTGCCATGTCAATAGCTAGAGCATCACGCAGAATTTTGTTTTGCCGTCTCATTACATAGATGCAGAATCCGACGAAAATGAGAAAGAAAGGAACTTCTACGATGAAATATCCTATCAGAAATCCTGGACCTAAGAATGTAGCCATACCATTCCAAAGAGCGTGTAGAAAGACAGCCAAGCAATATCCTATTATCGGCATTGAGACTCTAACCAGCGTATTGTGAGACTCTCTCGAAATCCCACAGCCTATTCCAGTCATGGCCGTAAAAGTTACATGAGCAAAAGGTGATAAAACTCCTCTAAGGAAGAACACTATCAGTAGATCACCAAGACCACCTTGGATTAAGGCACGCCCGTAGTAGAGGACATTTTCTACAGTTGCAAAACCCAAAGCTATTACACCAGCGTAAACTATACCGTCTAGAATGTCGTCGAATTCACGGCGGAAGAAGAGTAACAAGATTATCAAGCCCATGCCTTTAGAAGCTTCTTCAAACACTGGAGCAGAAATTACAGCTCCTACTATAGGACCGAAAAGAGAAGCGATAATGGTATTGACAATTATTGAAAAGATAACTGCTACCAAAGCTCCCCATGCGAAAGCTAAAGCCAAAAGCCATATAGGTTCGGGATCGTAACGGTCAAGCCATATCAGAGGAAGAATGTAAAGACAAGCCGGTGTGAAAGCTACAACTGCCGCTACAGACGCCGCTACGATTCCAAGATTAAGAACAAGGATTGCAATAACGATCAAGGAAAGAAACACTACGGCAAAAATGGTGAAACCTACGGCAATATACTTACCTTTTTGCTGGACAGGTTTCTTTTCAACTGTTTCTAACGAACCTGCTAGTCCTATCTTTGATACAGACTTTCTCCAATCTTCTTGTTGCTCGATTATGTATGGCGACACAGGAGCAGATTCAGGAACCGGCTCGATTTTGACCAGTGCTTTAATGCCATTCTTGCCGAAGGAAATCAAATCTCCGTCAGCAAGTCTTTGTGATTTTATAGGAACTCCGTTGATGTAAGTTCCATTTGTGCTGTTCATGTCAGTAAGATAGAAGCCGTCAGGTTTTACTTCGATTACTGCATGTCTTGATGATACGATTCTTTCATCTGGTTGAAGTCTCAAATCAGCGTTGGGGTCTCTACCTATCAACATTCGCTCCGAGTGGAGTTCAAAAGTTTTGCCCGCTAATGAGCCGTTTTGAATATGAAGTGTCAATTTTTCCATCTTTTCAACCTCCTCAAATGCTGAAAAAGGTTGCAGTTATATTGCAACCTTTTTCTGGGTCTTATTTTTCAAGAAGACGGTTCAATAATCAGTTAAGGTTGTGCCGAGGCCGGAAGCGGGAATTCACCCGACTGACCGAATACTTTCATATTGAAAGAATTATTTGCACTCGCTAGGTAATACCAAGCATTGTCTGCTTGCCTGAAAACAGCGATGTCGGTTTTACTATCGCCGTCGTAATCTGCCGGAATTGGCAAGTCCGAAGATATGCCAAACTGATAAACAGATAGCGAGTTGTTACCGCTGTTTAGAATATACCAGTGTCCACTACTTGGTCTAAAAACGGCTATGTCAGTTTTTCCATCGTTATCGAAATCGCCTGACGAAGGACGATCGCCTTGCGTGCCGAATTGTATGAAAATCGGAAGGCTTGAAGAGCTTTGCATTACATACCAAGTGCCGTTTGAAGGTCTCCAAACAGCAAAATCTGCTTTGCCGTCGCCCTCGAAGTCTCCAACTATCGGTTTATCTCCGGAGGTTCCCCATTGGACAGCTCTAAATCCCAGAGTGCTTTGCATGACGAACCAATGACCACTAGAAGGTCTGAATACAGCAAAATCTGCTTTTCCGTCAGCATCGTAATCTCCCGGAACGGGAATATCACCGTTTGAACCGAATTGAGCGGCGAAAAATCCCCTTGAGCTTCCCAAAACATACCAAGTTCCACTCGAAGGTCTGAAAACTGCTATATCCGTTTTTCCGTCTCCATCGTAATCCGCGGGTTTGACTAAGTCGTCGCTTAAACCAAATTGATAAGCTTCAAATGCTCCGTTTGAGCTTTTCTCAATCTTCCATGTTCTCGTTGTTGGGTTAAATACGGAAAAATCTGTTCTTCTGTCGCCATCGAAGTCCGAAACCAGATTTTTGGGAGGCGCAAAGATTCCTGTTACATCAACTATTAGAAGTCCTTCCTTTAAGTCTCCTAACAAAACCTTATCGTATCCTAAGAACGGATAGACTGCCCAATTGCCGTCATAATTGGTTGGGAGAGTATTTTGAAGATTGCTACTTCCGCAAACCAAATCCCATGGTTCATTTAGAATGGAAGACTCACCAGGCTCAGGAGGCATGAAAGCAGGAGTAAATGTATCGTATTGCCCGACGCGTTTTGGGTCTGCAGGATTTGTTATATCAAAAACTTGAAGCCCGGCTTGATACCAAGACACGAAAAGCAGATTACCCATCACTACGGGATTGTGTGGTGTTACGGCATTCAGGTTTAGATCGGTCATTGTAAATCTCTTAACTAGCAGCGGTTGAGCTGGATTTTCGACGTTATAAACACGAACATCTCCCGGACTTGGACCATTGCTGTTGGTTACTTCGCGGCAACTGTAGAGATATTTGCCATCTTCACTTGTCCATGAACTATGCATGTTGTTACCGTTTGTCACCGAAGAGCTTGGGTCTTCTATGTATCCAAGTAGTGTCGGAGCCTGATTTGCTATGTTAGAAATATCATAAATTTCCGTTCTCGCACGAGTCGTAGAATTGCCCCAACCTGATGTATAGAGCTTGTTGCCTCTTATGTGAACAGCGTGAACCCATTGAACTTCAGTTGGGTTGATGTCTCGAACAAACGTTGGATTGGCGGGATTTGTTACGTCTATCACCTTCAAAATCTTCGTGGAGTATAGACTATTGTAGTTTTCGATCAAGTATGTTCTCCCGTTTTGCTCAAAAACTACGATTTCATGAATGCGGTCGTAACCGCCGCCATTCGAGGAATTCACGATTCCCAAAAGTTGTGGACTGTAAGGATTGGACAAATCAACGATGTGAACGCCGCCACCGTTTCCACTGCCGAAGTAGCCGCGTCCGTTGAAGATTATCGCTTCTAAAAATTGCTGGTCGTTATTTGGGTTATACCATGAAGCAAGCACGGGAGCGTCGGGATTTGATATGTCGTAAATAAAAGCACCTCTGCAGTTGTAGCTTCCCTGAACTGCTATGTTGCCTTCTCCGTAGAGATCGGCAAACTTCCAGTTGGCATTTCCCGTAGCTGGGCAATTCGGCGTGACTTTACCGCGCAGTCTTATCTTTTGTGCTAGAGATTCTTGCGGAAAAAGAAAAGACATAAAAATTGCTAAAGCAAAAGCGAAGCAAAACGGTTTCATGTTTGTTGCTCCTTCTAAACCGACCTTTATTTTACACGAAACTATTAGAATCTCAATCGAAAAAGCATCATTTTTAAGGTAAATGACCAAAAAACTCACTTAGGCTTTTGTAAATTCAAACTTGTTAAATTACTCTTAAATTTTTGGTTGCGATGAGAATCTCCGAGGTTGAGCTAATCGAGATAGAACTTCCATTAGTGCATTTCTTTCAAACAAGTTTTGGTAGAACCGAAAAGAGAAGAATTATTTTGGCTCGCGTTGTTGATGAAAGCGGAACAGAGGGCTGGGGCGAATGCACTGCTGGTGAGTTGCCTTCTTATTGTGAAGAATGGACTGAGTCTTGTTGGGTTGTAATTGAAAAGGTTCTAGCTCCAATGCTCATCGGTAAAGAAATAAATTCAGCCGCTGATGTATGGGACTTGATGAGGCGAGTTCGAGGAAATCGCATGGCGAAGGCAACACTAGAAACTGCTTGTTGGGACTTGGAAGCAAAGATGCTGAATGTGCCTCTTTGGCGACATCTGGGCGGTGTTAGAAAAGAAATTCCTTGCGGAGTCTCAATTGGAATTCAAGATTCTGTGGAGAAACTCCTTGAAAAGATAGAGACAGAACTGCAAGCAGGTTATCAGCGAATCAAGGTGAAAATCGCCCCCGGTTGGGATTTTGAGATTATAAAGAAAATACGTGAGAGATTTGGTTCAATCAACTTGATGGGTGATGCGAATTCTGCATATTCACTTTCAGACATCGAGCTTTTCAAGAAACTAGATGATTTTAACCTAATGATGATTGAGCAACCTCTTGCATACGATGATATGCTCGATCATGCAAAATTGCAGAAACAGATCAAAACTCCGATTTGCCTCGATGAGTCAATTCGCTCGCCTGAAGATGCTTGCAAAGCGATTGAATTAGGTGCTTGCAAGATAATCAACATCAAGAACGGGCGAGTTGGTGGGCATACACAATCAAAGCTTGTTGAAAGAGTTTGCAGAGAACGAGGCATTCCGGTTTGGTGTGGTGGTATGTTAGAATCTGGCATCGGACGTGCTCACAACATTGCTATTTCCACACTGGAAGGATTCACCTTACCCGGAGATGTCTCTGCGAGCAAAAGATACTGGCACGAAGACATAATCGAGCCAGAAGTAGAAGTCACAAGTAGAGGAACGATAATAGCTCCCGAATCAGCAGGCATCGGATTCCGAATTAAAGAAGATAGAATTAACAAAATAGCTACCAGAAGAGTGCTGATTCAGTAACAGCCTTTGCTGAAACGTCTTCAGAGGTCTTAAGTAATTTTGCCTAGAAGCTTTTATTTTCTACTTTCCCACCACTTTGATTTGCGTCTGATAACGAGTGTTAGGTGAAGTTGTGTCTGATAGTCCTAAGTGTTAGGTTGGATGTCAAACTTGATGCTAGGACAAATTTCATGTTGGAGGTCGTTTCAAATCAAATACATAATTTCAAAAGCGCGTCTGATAACGTTTCAGGCTTTATATGATGCTTTTTCCATTGAAACAGCGACTTAGACAAGAATCAAGCAAGAAGTAAACGAGAAGTAAACAAGGAAACTTTTTATCGAAACAGCAGGCCGGACAGGAAGTTTGTTGCTGGAGCTTCCAAGTTTGTTGCTGGAACTTCCAAACAATAAAGTTATTGTTGTTTTGTGTGTGCAACATCTCTAACCATTTTAGGCGGTCGAGGTGATCACTGACTAATGCTGAAACTGCAGGCTTATGCTACGTTTTTAGTTATTTTGGATTTGTTGTGAGTAGTATTTGTGTGGACTTGACGTTTTCGGTGCTGAATTTATAATAGGTTTTTGGTTGGCTGGGTAGCTCAACTGGTTAGAGCGTGGGATTCATAACCCCAAGGTTGGGAGTTCGAGTCTCCCCCCCGCCACCATTTTTTGTTTCCGCATAGCTTTTGCTCCGTCACAAGCAAAAAATTTCAGCACTTTGACATTTCGATTTAGGATTTTTTTCTAAGAGGTGCTTACTAGAGTCATAATTTCTTGATATAATACTCGGCGATGAAGGTTTGCCCGAAGTGCTACTCTTCTTATTCAGATGAAACACTGAATTTTTGTCTTACAGATGGCACTGCACTGGTTGATGCTAAAGTTCTTCGGGAGAAGGCTTCTGACACAACAAATCCTGAAGATGCTACGCTTGTTGATCTGAGCATTCTTAATTTAGAGTTGACAAACAAAGCGCATACCGCCTTGCCGACTCAAGCCATCAAAAATTCCAATAGAAAATTTCTCTTTCTAGGTCTGATTGGGTTAACAGTTTTGGTTCTTGGAGCATTTGTCCTTCTACGTAGCAGGTCAGAATCACCATCCGAGCAAGCCGTTGTTCCAAAGCAGGTTGGTATTTCTACCAAACGAAATGATAATTCCATAAGTCCAGAAACGATGGAAAAGATAAAAAATGAGATTGCTGAAACACTAGCGAATTGGGCCGCAACAAATTCAAATAAAAACCTAGAAGCTCATCTTGCTTTTTACACCGATACTCTAGAAATTTACTATACCGAAAGCAACAAGGACAAAAATCACGTCAGAGCCGATAGAATCAGGGCTTACCAGAAATACGATAGTATTTCAATTCAAGTGCAAAATTTGCAAATATCGCTCGATTCTGAACAGCTTGCCATGGTTGTTTTTGATAAGATGTGGGTAATGAAAAGTCCGCAAAAAATTTCTACTGGCGCTGTGCAACAAGAGATGAAGCTTGTAAAGACTAACAATAGGTGGTTAATAGCTAGTGAAAGAGATTTGAAAGTATATTACATCAACAACCTAGAACCACAATCGCCAAGCTCAGACGCTTCACAATCAACTCCCAGTTTTATTAGATGAATCATGAAGTTTGTTTTCTCGAATCTTTTCTACTCTCTTCTCTGTTTAGGATTGATCTTGCCACTACTTTTCTGGCAATTTCCGATTGTCAAAACAACGATTTTTGTCTACGATGCTTTGCTCTTTGTCGCCGCTTTTGTTGATTACTTCACTAGCCGAAAGAAAATTAAAGGTGTGAAAATCCATCGGGAATTCGGAAAGCGCTTTGCTATCGGTGAGAAAACAACCGTTTACCTTGTAGTAGAGAACGATTCCAGCAGAACTCTATTTGTTCATATCAAAGATGAATATCCACCGCAAATGCAGCTAATCGGCAAAAGGGAAGCAAAGTTGAGGATAGAACCACACAGATACGCAAAAGTATGCTACGAACTAGTTTCACCTAAGCGTGGTCGGTATGAGTTTGGTTTAACTGCGGTTCGCTTTTTATCGAATCTTGGGCTTGTGTGGTGTCAAACTTACCTGAACAAGCAAGAATCCGTAAAAGTTTATCCAAGCATCTTGCGTGCAAGAGAGATATTTCATAAAGCCTTAGGAAGACAAAATCTTGTTGTCACCGAGCGAAAAATCCTCAAAAGAGGTGAGGGCAGAGAATTTGAATCTTTGCGAGATTATGTTCAAGGCGATGAGTTAAGGCACATATCATGGACGGCAACGGCAAGAAAAGCAAAGCTCATAACAAAACAATACCAGATCGAACGAGACCAAACCGTGCTAATCGCTGTAGATTCAGGACGCTTGATGACTGGCAGAATAGAGAACGAAACAAAATTCGACATTGCCATTCATGCCAGCCTTGCTTTAATGCTGATGGCTGCTCGCGTCGGTGATAATTCGGGCCTTCTGGTCTTTGGTAGAAAAATCAAACGTTTTATCGCACCAAGCAAAGGCATCAGGCATATAGATTCAGCTTTAGAAGCTCTGTATGATTTAGAGCCTGAGATCATTGAACCTTCATACTCAAGAGCTTTTAGATTTATCACCTCAAACATCAAAAAACGTGCCTTGGTGGTCGTGCTTACAGATTTGATTGATAAGGATGCTTCTCAGAGATTATTGAATGCCTTGAAACTCTTGCGCCCACGTCATCTGCCTTTAGTCGTGACGGTTGGCGATAGAGACCTTCATTCTGCTTTGGCTACGACACCAACAACTTTAGACGAACTGTTTTTCCAATCTGCCGCTGAAGAAATCGTGCTTCAAAGAGAAACCGCACTTAAAATGGTTGAATCAATTGGCGGATTGGCTCTCGATGTCACTATCCCAACACTTGCCCCCAGATTGATTGAAACTTATTTGAAAGTCAAAGAAAAGGCATTGCTCTGAAAGCACCTTGAGCAAAAGACTCATTGCGTCTGATAACGAATAGCTGGTATCACTGCTTTAAAACCGTTCCGTTTTTATTGCGAACACATTAAAGCAGAGAAATCATTGGAAATCTTTTATTGAAGCAAATTAAGACGATTCAGTGCTTTTTGGTTGTTCCGAGAGTATAATGCTTTTTATGAGCGAGAAAAGTTTTCGTTGCGGTTATGTTGCCCTGATAGGGCGACCCAATGCAGGTAAATCCACGCTTTTGAATTATCTGGTCGGTGAAAAAATTGCCGCTGTTTCCGATAAACCACAAACTACGAGGCATAAGATAAAAGGTATTGTTACGATTCCAAACGAAGGACAGATAATTTTTGTTGATACGCCCGGAATTCACAAACCCGGTTACTTGCTCAATAGGCGCATGATGACTGCTGTTATGGATGCGATTCTATCGGTGGATTTGTTGGTTTTAATTCGTGACGCTTCCGTTACAACTGGCAATGGCGATAGGTTTGTCCTGCAACTTGTAAAAGATTCAGGAAAAAAGGCTATTCTGGCTCTTAACAAGGTTGATAAACTCAAGAATAAAGCTACACTTTTGCCTTTGATAGAGTTTTACTCAAAGGAATACAACTTCGAGGAAATAATCCCGATTTCTGCTCGTAAGGGATTTCAGGTTGATATTTTGCTCAAGGAAATAATCAGGCGCTTGCCTGAAGGTGAGCCGATCTTTGCGGAAGATGAATTAACCGATCAGCCTTTGCGCATCTTGGTTGCAGAAATCGTGAGAGAGAAAATTCTTGAATCAACCAGAGATGAACTTCCTTACGTCACGGCAGTGATTACTGAAAGATTTGACGAATCAGATGAAAAAGTAACAAAGATTTATTGCACCATTTTGGTCGAAAAAGATTCACAAAAGCGAATAATCATTGGCGAAAATGGCAAAAAGATAAAGGAAATCGGCACAAAAGCGAGACTTGAAATCGAAAGATTACTCGGCAAACATGTATATTTGGAACTTTTCGTGAAGGTCTATGAAAACTGGCGAAACCTTGAATATAAACTTGACGAAATAGGGATCGGCGGTTGAAATCTCGATCTCAAGGTTTGAGAGATTTTACAACGATGCAGACGAAGGCTAAGAAACTTTGGCGCGTTGTCGAAGTGAAGGCATCTGAAGAAGCAGTTGAAGCAGTCGAATTTGGCTTGAACGAAGCAGGAGCATGTGGAACGGAAGTAACTAAAATTCTTGGAAATCTACCTTCTGTTGAAATTGTTGAAAGCAAATCATTGAAAGCATCAGAAAGTGAGATTGTTTCGATTAGGGCGTATTTTCAAGACCTAACCATTAGAAAAGCGGCCGTTTTACCGTTCATTCAACGAGCACTGAAGATTTACGGCTTTGATGAAGGCTCATTGATTAAAAGTGTTAAATGTTTTTCGATTGCCGATAAAGACTGGCTTAGAGTTTGGAAAAAGCATTGGAAGCCTGTTGAAACAGCAAAATTTATCATCATGCCGAGTTGGAGAAGAGGGAAAACTGCTACTTCCAAAGAGGTAATTTATATCGAACCGGGAATGGCTTTCGGGACTGGGACTCACGAGACAACTCAGCTTTGCCTTAAAGCCATTGAGCAATTTTTCGCGCCCGGCATGAGCTTTCTCGATGTTGGAACTGGAACAGGAATCTTAGCAATTGCCGCATCGAAGATTTCTCCGAACTCGAAAATCGTTGCTTGTGATATTGATCAAGAGGCTATCGCGCAAGCAAAGAAGAACGCAGAACTGAACAGAACGAACAACATCGAGTTTTATGTTGGCTCTGTTAATGATGCTCCCGAAACTTCGGCTGAAAGTTCTTCGTTTGATTTCGTTTGCGCGAATCTAACTCTTGAAACTATATTGCCGATTCTACCTTTGCTTATCGAAAAATCCCGAAAATTTCTCGTGCTTTCTGGGATTCTGAGAGAGCAAAGGAAAGCGATAGAAGAGAGACTCAGAAAACACAACACATCGGTAGAAACCCTAGGGGAGTGGATTTCGATAAAAGTTAGGTTTAAGTGTTGATAAGTTATCCTTGGCTTTGTTATTTTTTATGCCGATCATAATTCAGTTTCAAAAACTTTGGGATGGAAACAGAGTAACAGGTGGAAATCTGAGTGTTTATAATCGGATTATGCGTTCTCATCAAGTTTGGTTTTGGGAGATAAGAACATGAAGGTTAGCAAGGTGTTATGTGCTTTGATGATAATGTTCTTACCTGCATTGTCATTAGGTCAGGAAATTGTAGATAGTTTCAAGATAAAGAACTTGCCTTATTCTTTCGTTTTGTTGGAAAAAGATGGTAAATGTGTTTTGAGATACACCAAAGGTGACGCGAGCAAAGAGTTGGTGATGGATATTTTACCCAAGTGTAAAGTAGTCCGAGAAATTGGGAGCGGGGAAGTTGTTCATTACTACTACGATGATATTGAAGCGACTGTTATAGCAATAGGTGGCGAAGTGAAAAAAGAGAGATGTGCCGAAGAGACTGCCTTTTCACAACAAGTTGTGTTGATTCGCAGAAACAATGTAAAACTGGGGGAAAAGGTTAACGATTGGACGTGCTTGCCCGGAGGCGATGATGAAAAAAATTACTGGACATTATCTCATCCCATAAACAAAAAAACAAAAGTATCTCAGAAAAAGTCATTCAAAACTAAACAGCCAACTAAAAACTCTTCTAGGAAAAAGGCTAAGCAATAGTTCCTTAAAAAGGTTGACGATTCCAGAGTTAAGTCAGAAGAAAACTTTAAGGTGATTCCAAACCGCTGGCCAAGTGTTGTGTTTGCTTAAACGGTCTTAGAAAAGATAGGTTTCTCAGCCATGATTTTTTGCAAATATGCGTCAAAGCACATTGCGATATTGCGGATAACGAATTTGCCGTATTCCTTAACTCGGATTTCATCTTTTTTGTTCTCTACGAGACCATCGGCGATGAATGTTTCAAGTTGCGTGATTGAATCGGCAAAGTATTCATCGAAGCGAATTCCGAACTTTTGCTCGATTTTGCGTTTGTCAATTTTTAGGTGACACATCAGTTGCATAATCGTTTCTTTGCGAATACGGTCATCAGCACTCATTCGGTAGCCGACTTTTGTAGCCGGGCGTCCAGCGCCAATTCTTTCAAAATACTCTTTCAAATCCTTTGTATTCTGTGCATAAATGTTCTCAAATTGGCTGATTGCAGAAACTCCAAATGCATAAACATCGCATCCGGCCTTGGTGGAATAACCTTGAAAATTCCGATGCAGGGAATTATTTTTCTGCGCAATTGCGAGTTCATCGGTTGATTTTGCGAAGTGATCCATGCCGATATATTCGTATCCGGCCGAAGTCATTTTTTCTATTGTCATCTTCAGGATTTTCAGCTTTTCTTCTGCTTTCGGTAAATCTTCGGCTTTGATGAGCTTTTGATGCTTTTTGAGCCAAGGAACGTGAGCATAGTTGAAGACGGCAACTCTATCGGGCGACATCTGAATTGTTTTGTCAACGGTGATGCTAAAACTTTCAAGTGTTTGATGTGGTAGTCCGTAAATCAAGTCAATGTTGACGCTTTCAAAGCCCAGTTGACGCGCCCAATCAATTGCGCGCTTTGTTATTTCTTCTGTTTGAATTCGATTGATTGCGCGTTGAACTTTCGGATCGAAATCCTGAACACCCATCGAAATTCTGTTAAAGCCGACGGAGCGAAAAGCTTCCATGTGCTCTTTTGTTAGCCCGCGCGGATCAATCTCAACGCCGATTTCCGCATCGGCGGAAAACTCGAAGTTTGCTCTGATGAATTCCCCGAAATCCTTGATTTCATCGGGCAAAAGATAAGAAGGCGTGCCGCCGCCCCAATGCATTTGGGCAACTTTTCGTTTTTTAGAAAGAAATTTCTTAATCAACAAAACTTCACGCTTTAGATAGTCGTTATACCTTGCGATCAAATTGCGGTCGGACGTTATGCGCATGTTGCATCCGCAAAAGTAACAAAGCTTGGCGCAAAAGAGAAAATGAAAGTAAAGAGAAATCGGACTTGCGTTTTCATCTTTATTCGTCTCGATGATTTCCGAAATAAAATCGTCTGCCGTGAAGTTTTCTGAAAACATCGGAGCAGTCGGATACGAAGTGTATCTTGGCCCCGGTTTGTTGTATTTTTCCAAAAAGCGAAAATCTTCTTCGTTCATCTTTTTCATTGCACTCAACTCCTTCAATTTATCTTGCGCTCAACTCCTTCAAGCATTGCACAAGATATTTGACATTTTCCACAGGCGTATTCGGCAAAATCCCATGTCCGAGATTGAAAATATGCCCTGAACCTTCTCCATAACTTCTTAAAATTCGCTCTACTTCCATTTTAATTTTTTCTCTTGGAGCGAAAAGCACGGTTGGATCGAGATTTCCTTGCAGTGCTTTTCTATCGGCGATTTCCGCTCGCACTTGTCCTAGTTCATGCGTCCAATCAACACTTAAAACATCGCATTTCAGGTCAGCAAGCCGCTTGAAATACCGAATTCCCTTTGCGAAAACTATAACAGGTGCGCCATTGGTTTGCAGATTCTCGCAAATGTAACGGATATACTTCAGCGAAAACTCCTCGAAATCAGCAGGTGACAAGATTCCAGCCCAAGTGTCAAAAATTTGCACGGCATCGCATCCAGCTTGAATTTTTGCATTTAAGTATTCAACTACTGCATCTGCCAGCTTTTGAAGTAGTTCGTGAGCGGCTTCTGGTTGCTGGTAGATAAAGCTTTTGACGATCTCAAAATTCTTCGATCCCTTGCCTTCAATCATGTAAGTTGCTAAAGTCCAAGGACTTCCTGCGAACCCGATGAGCGGGACTTTACCATTTAGCCTTTCTTTGACTAGCTTTATCGCTTGCATCACGAATTGAAGTCTCTCAAACAAGCCTGCGGTTTGTAGAGACTTAACTGCTTCGGCGTTGCGAATCGGATTTCTAAAAATCGGCCCTTTCGATTCGATTATCTCAAGATGCATTCCCATTGCTTCGGGAATGACGAGAATATCGGAAAAAAGAATCGCCGCATCCGTGCCGATAATCTCAATTGGTTGGATTGTGACTTCAGCCGCAATTTCGGGAGTTTTGCACATCGTCAAGAAATCATACTTTTCCCGAATCGCACGGTATTCAGGCAAATATCTCCCAGCCTGCCGCATTATCCAAACCGGAGTTCTTTCAACAGATTGCCTTTTGCAAGCCTTGATGAATAGAGAATTTTCCATTATTTCAACTCTCTTGTTTCAATTTTTTCGAGAAAATTTTTAATTTCCAAAGCAAAATCTTCAAGCCTTGTTTTGCTCGGCACAAAGTCAACTTGAAATCCGTTTTGACGTAAAAAATCCGCAGTGGTTTGACCAAAGGCGCTGATCTTGGTGTGTTTTAGACTTGTAAAGCCAAAGTTTTCAATAAAACCTTCTACTCCGCTAGGGCTAAAAAAACAAGCGCAACGGATTCTCCCAGCGCTCAAATCGTGCAAAATCAATGTTTTGGTTTGCTCATCAACAGAAATTTTTTTGGTTGTATAAACAACCGTTTCATCAACTTCGGTTATTCCCTTCAAAAAATCCTTTACAACGCCCAATGATTTATCACCTTTGACGAACAGACATTTTTTGTGTTTCAAGCTGTCTGGCGGAATCTTTTTGAGCATTTCTTCGACCGTATTTGCCGATTCATCAAAGTATAATTCAGGCTCAAATTGAGTTTTAGGATTTTCTGAAAGCTTTTCTTTCAGCTTTTCAAATCCTTTTTTTCCGAAAACATAGATTTTGCCTTTGAAAGAAGAAACTTTTGCCGAGAAAATCTCGGCTGATTTGGGACTTGTAAGGAAAACAACATCGTATTTTCCCGATGATATTTTCGCTTCAAAATCGCTCAAATCTTGATTTGTAACGGTTTCAATCGTCGGGCAGTTCACAACTTCAAAGCCACTTTTCTGAAGAAGTCGGCTGAAATTATCGAATTTTCTAACAACCAAAATTTTGCGCATTTGGGAAGCCTTTCTTTCAGGTTATTTTTGCGAGTTTGCCTTAGACTCTTTACGAATTTCTGCCAGAATTTCCGAACCTCCTTTTTCCAGACATTTGCGGGCTAAACTCATACCTAAATTCTCGGCCTCTATAACCTTTGCGCTCATTTTTTCTCTCAAGAAACGCTTTCCATCATGGCTTCCAATAAAGCCCTGCAAGGTCAACGTATCATTTTCCAAAGTTGCCAGTGCTCCGACGGGAACTTGACAGCCGCCTTGAAGCGTTCGCATAAAGGCACGTTCAGCTCTTGCGCAGGCTTCGGACGTTTTGTTGTTGATTTTTTCCAGCATTGATGCCATCTCTAAATCGTCGCATCGAGACTCAACTGCAATAATCCCTTGCCCTACGGCGGGAAGTAGAATTTCAGTCGGGATTATCTGGCTGATTAGATTATCAAGCCCTAGACGATGCACACCTGCAAATGCCAAAATCAAAGCGTCCAGATCGGACTTGAAAAATTTTTCAATCCTTGTCGGGACGTTACCGCGAATTTCGTGAATTTCCAAATCAGGGCGATAATTGAGAAGCTGGCTTTTACGACGCAGGCTTCCAGTAGCGATTTTCGCGCCTTTCGGCAGTTCATCAATTGATTTGTATTTTTTCGATATGAGAACATCATT
The DNA here is from genome assembly GCA_003697135.1 of Acidobacteriota bacterium. Lineage (GTDB taxonomy): Bacteria > Acidobacteriota > Blastocatellia > Pyrinomonadales > Pyrinomonadaceae > J014. The sequence continues at coordinate 4,240 of RFGC01000041.1, read as the reverse complement.
CGGCATTTCTCTGGCGCTAAATGCGGTTATTTTCAATCCTTCTGGTTCGGCTGTCGGCAAATCTTTCAAGCTATGAACGGCTAAATCAATCTCTCCTTTGAGAAGAGCTATTTCTATTTCCTTCGTAAAAAGTCCTTTGTCGCCGATTTTGGAAAGCGCGGTATCAAGGATTTTATCGCCCTTAGTTTTGATGATACGGATTTCAAATCGAGCATCGGGGAAACGTTTCTCAAGCTCATTTTTGACAAAATTCGACTGCCAAAGAGCAAGATCGCTACCTCTTGAACCTATGACGAATTCACGCATTTGCCCGAATCCTCGATGCTGAGTTTCTCATTGATTTGAGCCTGTTGACGATTTCAATTTGACCGAGTAAGTCTTCAGAGTCATATTGCATGGCGAGTTTGTGAATATGCTCGATGTTTTCAAGCAGGAATTTTCTAGTCTGAATGATTTGAAGTTCTTCATCTGTGTTTGGCCTTGCGCCATCGGCTAGGTTTTTGGGCAAAAAGGGAAGTGAATAATACCAAACCAAAAATTCTGATAGCTCTTTTCCGATGATTTCATGAATTAACGGCAAGTCAGCAATTCGACGCTGATAATTTTCATCGGAAATTTTCTTCAAATCGTCAATGTTTTTCAAAATAACGTTTTCGCAACTACCAACTTCAGGGCAAATGTTGCGTGGAACCGAGATGTCTATCAACAAGATTTTCCGGTCGCCACGAATGGGATTCAAAATAAAATCTTCCTTGTGGAGAATTGTTGTTGGCGCGCTTGTTGCTGTGAATAAAACATCAACTTCATTCAAGCGAGATTTGTATTCGTCGAATGGGACGAATTCAATATAAACCTTACTGCTTGAGCCTAGTTTTTCGATAAGTGAATTCAGTTCTTCGATAAGTTTCAGGCCGTTTCGTTCGGTTCGGTTGGTTATGAGCAGTTTGCCGACTCGCTTTTTGATTAGCATCTCGGCAGTTTGTTTAGCCATCTCGCCAGCGCCTATGACCAAGGCGATAGAGTTTTTCAGCGTTCCAAGCATCTGGCAAGCAAGATCAACAGATGCGGAGCTTATTGAGATCACACCTCTTTGGAAATTTGTATCTGTCCTAACTTTTTTGCCTATTTTCAAAGCTCTTTGGAAAAGTTGATGCAGGATTTTGCCGACGGAGCCGTGTTTTCGTGCTATTTCGTATGCCTCACGCACTTGGCCGAGAATTTGCATGTCGCCGATAACGCTTGAGTCAACGCCGGTTGCCACGCGAAAAAGCTGTCTGCTGGCAGTGCAAGAAGATAGTCCGAAGAAGTTTTCATGAGAAACTGCATCAGCCGCAGATTTGAAATTTATTAGCAAGTCTTTGTAGTAGTTGATTGGAATATCTGTTCTTTTGGTTACTGCATAAACTTCCGTTCGGTTACAGGTCGAGACCACGACCGCTTCGTCAACGGTTCTTTTGAGTTGTTGTAGAAGGCTTGGTATTTCTTCCTTTTGAATGAAAAGCCTTTCAAGAACCTCGACTGACGCAAGCTTATGGTTGATGCCTACGGCAAATAGAATCGAAAGTTCTGAACTCACGGTCACCTGAAAGAAGACTCAAGTTAAATTTTTATCTTAACAAAAAATTCTTCAGCCCAACAAAAGCGCTCTCTTTGCCTCTAACAAAATTGCTCTCTTTGTCTCTAACAAAAATGCTCTTTTTGCCTCTAACAAAAGTGCGTTTTTTGTCTCTAACATAAAGTCTTGAAATAATCGGTATGTTTTCAAGACCTTTCCAAGTTTGTTCAGCCATCATTTGTTTTCGTTTGAAGGCGCAAAGTGGTTGCGAGAATTTTTCTGCGACTTGCTTTTTCAAAGCGCTGTGTGCTTCTTGCATGTTCCCTTGCACGTTTCTTGATTGTTTGATTGGTTTGACTGTTGCTAATAGCCAACATTTTCAACACTCATAGTTTGCTTAAAACCCTTTCCAAAAATTGTTTGCTCAACCCAACCCTTACCGTGTTGCCAATTGAAATACACAACAAAAGAAGATTTTTCAGGAACTCCAGTGATCCTCCATTTTGAAAGACAAGATTTTACGGCTTCTTCTCCAATAAAGTCGTCTCGTATCTTTTTAATATCAACTACTTCGCCCTTTTCATTCACGCTGAATGAATATAGTGAGTTAAAAGTTAGATTTGCCAGTTTCCAACCACTTGAGAGGTCAAAGTTACAGTAAGTTATTGTAGTTTGTACTTCTTTTTTCTGTAATTCTGGCTTTGATTGGAGATAAGCCAAAAAGTGCAACCCTAGAGTCAATATTAATAGCGCAGTAATTGATTCAAGGAATTTCAGCTTTTTAAGTAACATTTTTCTTTCCTCCTATTTTCTCTCCTATTGTTTTGGTTAGAGGTTCTGCAAGCCATCGTTGCTTCCCAAGCCTATAGTTGTTTATAGTCCTCTTCTCAATTTTATCGAATATCGGTCCATGTCCACTCCAATTTTTGTTATTCTGCCTAAAAAGCAAAGCGTGTCCATATAGCTCGTGTGCCATTGTAAGGACCGCCGTTTCCTCTGAAACCCTTGATGCTTTACCCGTATTGATTTGAATAGTATCTAGCTTTGGCATAGTCAAACTCGCTTTCACTATCCCTCTCATACCCCGTAAACTTCTGCTTAACTGCATCAACACTGTAACCCAACTGCTCAGTCCTCTGCGGCGTGCGAATCTCCTCTCCAAACGGCGTGAAGTCTCTCCTCGAATATACCTTCCCACTCTGCTCCGTCAACACCCGTGGATTTCCTAAATGGTCACTCGTCAAATAACTTATCTTTGCTTCTTCTACCGACGCTATAACCGTCGAATACTCAGCCAACATTTTACCAGATGCGTCATACGTGAATCTTATTGTTTCCTCGGTCAAATGCACAAACTTTTTGACATGCCGTCCATCGCCGTCATATTGTCCAATCACATTGTTTTGTGAATCTCGGACTTCCCGCTGTTTGTTCTCAGCATCGTAAGCGAAACTTCTGCCTTCCGAGTCCGTGATTAGATTGCCCGATAAATCACAAACATAGCCTCGTCTCGAAGTTCACCAAGATTGAGAACTTTCCCGACAGCGATGAGCAAGCCTTTTTACAGACAATCATCTCAACGATGATTGTCAAACAAGGCATCGAACTCGCTGTCAGACAAAAGCCAATAAAAAAAGACAGCAACAAGCTGCCAAGCGCAATTTTCATTTTTTGATTTCCGGTTAGAAGCATTACGGCTAACTCCAAAGAAAAAAAAGACAGCCTCTCGAAAAAAGCTGTCAAGCGGCGACGCCCATTTTCTAACTAACTTTCTTTAGTAATTCAAGGTTGAGAATCAGTCTTTATCACCACAGAACTCAAGTCGAGCGGAACCGGCTCAGAAACAATATCATCAAGCCACAAATAACCGTATTTCCTCCATCGCTTTTGAAGTTTTTTGCCAAACTTTTTTTCTTCTCTCGGAGAAGAAGTTTCAAAGTCTAATGACCAAATACGATATGTAAGTCGAAGCGATAAGGATTTCGCGTCTTTAATTTCATTCCAAGTAAAGTTTTCAGGTTTAAAATATTTATCTTTTTCTTTATTGAAGTAAAACCACTCTTTACCATAGAAAACAATGCTCTCTCCAACATTGACTCTTTTTATAATGCTCGATGGTGGAGCTTTAGCATCAAGAGTTTTTTTAATATTTCGCCAGTCAGGAGTTACGCCGATTGAAGGAAAGGTAGAAAAAGACCAAAGTTTTCTCTCATCTTTCTCATTGGCAGGAATTCCGTATATTTCACGATCGATGCATAGCAAAAGGAAATCAGACTTCAATAACAAAATAGGAACATTGCCTATATTGGTGAAAGTTAACTCCACATCATAGGAAAACTCTACGGTTTTCGGTGTCTCAGTCATTTTCAAGTTGCTTATTTTTCCAGTAAGTTGCAATTTCTGTGCAAATAAGGATTGAGAATGGCTAATTAAAATTATAGAAAGAATAGCAAAGTATAAATACCGCATTGGCTTACCTCCTTCCATAGTAACCTGTTGGGTCTTTTCCTATTCCGCGAATGGTTCCGTAATTTTCTCGTACAAAGTCGGAAGCCTTTCCATATTCAAAAGGTCCTCCTTTACCGTTTCGGCTAAATACCATCGGAACACCGTCATCACTCATAAAAAGAAAAGTCGTAAAATGCCGAGGAACATTTTTTCTACCTCCTTCATCCAGTGCATACC